>JBBRBB010000006.1:0-166974 GCA_038206235.1 Chitinophagales bacterium | reverse complement strand
CATCCCGAAGTTTCGGGATCAATTTTGTTGAGGGCTTGCAACTCATCATACTTCTCAGATGCTAAGGCAAGATATTCTTCTTTAGTCATGACAGTAAATGTTGGTTTCCCAAATTTAAACCATTTTAGAAAACGACAATTTGGGATGCACCCTTTCCAAGAGAGAGTGAATTATTTTTTTAGCAAAAAATCGTTAGAAGACGCAATAATAAGTGCATGGTAAATTTTTAATGTACCGAGAGGCAATTCAAAATTTAATTCCACAATATTATGCTGACGCACTTTCAGTATAAATTCAGTATAAATATTGTGCTATGACTTTATTTTTATTTTTTTACGATTGAGGTTTTTATAGATTCGTGTTCCTTAAGGGCTGCAATGATAGAGTTCGGTTTGATGATTTTTTTAATCCTCTTGTTTGCTTCTTCTTCACTTATCAGTTTACCCCCATTGATATACTCTTCATATCGACTGTCTAATTCCTTTTTGAACTCTTCGCTGTATTGATTAGTCTCATCCTGCTCTTCAGCAAAAGTTTTAACTACTGTTAATACTGCTTTCGGTACGGCATTGGCGAAGGCAGGGAATTTGAAAAACGTCTGCCCGGAACCGCTGCTGCTATGTTGCTGATGTACAAGATAAGATAAAATGTTCACCGATGTTTGTTCAGCCCGAACAAATGATGCTATTATTGCTACTGTTGAAGATTACAAAGTCATGCCCTGCTTTTGCCAATGCACTGTTAGCGGCATGTGTTATGTTATGTCTCAGGGAAAGTCTGCCCATATTACATTGCTTCCGTTCAATAATGTTTGGCAAGCTGGGGTAGCGTTGGGCTTGCAAGCTCATTGGCAGGTTGGCTTGTGGCTAAGGTTTGTGTGCCCTGCCAATGTGCTTGCAATTGTCGCAGCTAAATTTATGATATGTCAGTAATTTTAATGACTGCTGCAATACTGTAATTTTTAAACTTAAAGCTTTTTGATAATAATATATTTTGGTTTCACTTCATCCGTAAAGTCAAGTATTATATCATAAGTACCAGTTTGCACTTTAATATTATCACCATACATGTCTAATAAATTATCGCTATTGTTATCTCCATAATTAATATTCCAGTCATTATTAAACCGGAATTTTATTTCCCCTGCATTTAATTTTATATTATTTAAAACCCATAGCCCTCGTTTAGTTGTGTCCTCAGTAAATTTTATGTCATCAGCCCCGTCCCAACCCCCCGGTGTGGCACTACCTAACAATCCCCATACTGGATGAAATCTTTTGGCTTTAACGTTCTGCCCAGCTTGATGAATAATTAGTTCATTATAAGCCCCAGTGTCATCTTTAGAAAACTCTACAAAACCATTAGCTTCTTCAGCAAAAAAATAATTCTCCTTTTCGGCTAACAGGATTGTTTTTTGTTGCCCTGATGCCTGTGCCGCAAGTTTGCCGTTATCAATAGTTATATACATAGTAAAAGCCGGGCTAACTGAATATGAACCTGCAAACTTTTCCAAAACCTGCCTATCAACCTTGATTTCAAATGGAATTTTATAAGGTTTGCCGTATAGAATATCAACTATTTTTTTTGTTATAATTTCCACATTCGCATTTTCGGTATTATCCAGTAATACGATACAAACATTATCTTCCGGAATCCTTATAAAATTGCTCCTGTAGCCGGCAGCGCCACCACTATGTGAGACAATCGTTTTTCCATCATAAGCGTTAATCATCCAGCCGTAGCCATAATTATTTTTATAAGGGATATACGCTTTATTCAATGTTTCTTTTTTTAAGAGTTTATACTGCTCAAGCCCTATGTGGTATTTGTATAAATCTCCAACTGTTGAATAAATGGCCCCTGCCGCAAATGGCCCGGGTGGGTCATAAACAATTGCCTCCTTTTTTATTTCATCTGAAAATATCTCATATCCTGTTGTTTTGTATTTACTTGAAAAAATCTTAAAAGCAAAACCACTGTGAGTCATTTGTAATGGTTTAAATATATATTTCCCTACAGCTTCTTCATAAGCCATGCTAGTTACTTTTTTAATGATAAACCCAAGTAACCAATAACCGGAATTACTGTAACTCCAGCTTGTGCCAGGCGAAAAGTCCAACGATTTTGTTTCCAGGAATTTTATAAATGAACTTTCGGTTTCGTCGGGCATGTTATTGCCACGGCTGTAATCATAAATGCCGGATGTGTGTGTAAGCAGATTTTCAATAGTAATACTATCACCTTTCGGAAATCCTGGGTAAAATTTAGATAGCTTATCAGATAAAGACAGCTTGTCCTGTTCAACTAATTTTAAAATAACAGTTGAAGTAAATGTTTTTGTAACAGAATAGATTTGGAATATACTATTCATATCATTCATTGTTTTCGCCTTAAAATTCTTAACACCGTAGCCTTTTTCAAGTAGTATTTTACCCTTTTGGGAAACCAATACTGAACCATTGAATTTATTGATTTTGGAATAGGCATTCATTAACTCATCTAACTTTTGCTGAGTAGTTTTTTGGCAAAACAAGGCCTGTGTCAACCCAAAGGTTAACAATAACAATACTGTCTTTTTCATTGCTAATTTTTTATTTAATTATTTTTTCAATTTCTAAAAGATATGCTGCTCCAATGGGAAGTTCTGTTTGTTGTACCCAAATACTTTTTCTGTCCATTTTTTGTATGTGTTTCTTAGCCACAATATAGGAACGGTGAACCCTGATAAATCCCGATTCTGGTAATAGAGCTTCTGTTTCGCTCATAGTAAGACGGGATGTAATTTTTTTATTCTCTAATACAAACTGTACGTAATTACCACTACTTTCTGCATATAAAATATCATCCAGTTCAACCCGTATTTGTTCATATCCACTTTTAATAAAAACAGATGAGCGACCAGAAGAAGAATCATTTTTATTTTTCCTAAGCTCATATTGCTCATAAGCTTTGTTACACGCTTTTAAAAATCGGGTTAATGAAAATGGCTTTAATAAATAATCAATTGCATCCAGTTCAAAGCTCTCTACAGCATGTTGACTATAAGCTGTGGTAAATATCACCATTGGTGGATTGTGTATGGATTTTAAAAAATCTATTCCAGAGATGTCAGGCATTTTTATATCTAAAAAGATTAAGTCAATTTTATTTGTTTGAAGAAAACCCATAGCTTCAAAAGAATTGGTGAAATATGCTGCTAACTCAACAAAAGTTACCTTTTCTGTTAAGCTTTTAATAACTTCAAGGGACATGGGTTCATCATCTATTACTATTGCTTTTAACATCGCTTACTATTTATTGCTGTTTTATTTTACACTCAGCTTCACTATAAATTCGTTTTTATTTTCACTCACATTCAATTCATGTTTATTGGCATATAAAAGTTTTAAACGCTCCGCTACATTTTTTAACCCAATACCTGATTTATCTTTTTCTGTATCACCATCAAGACGGACATGTATGCTGTTCCTAACTTCAAAACTGATAAGCGTTTCAGCACACTCAAGTTTAATATTAATCCATGATTTTTCTTTTAGACTGATGCCATGTTTAAAAGCATTTTCTACAAAAGGTATTAAAAGCATGGGGGCGATTGTACGGTTGCATTTTGCTTCATCAATATTATCCTCTATGTCAATACCAGGTGATGATTGCGTACGAAGTTTTTGCAAAGCGATATAGTTTTTAAGATATTCAATTTCCTTATTCATTGGAATGAAGTCCAGATTATTTTCATGCAGCATAAACCGCATCATGTCTCCTAACTTTTGTATTCCTTCTGCTGTGTGTTCAGCGTTTTCCTTTAAAGCAGTTCCATATAAGGTATTAAGGGCATTGAACAAAAAGTGTGGGTTAATTTGAGAACGTAAGAATTGCAAGTCGGCATTTGATTTTGCCAGTGCAGTTTCCATGCCCCTAAGTTGTATAATTTTATCTTTTCTTTGCTGATAAAGTAACCAGCTAAGGGGTGTAATAATGAACAGTAGAAATGCCCAATAAATTAAAAATTGAAATGAATTACTATTATCCCAAAGTGTAAAAATAAATGGTAGCGTTCCGATAAAAGTTGCTAATAGCAGACGAAGTAAAACAGGGCGTTGATTAAAAGAGTTATCACCTTTTAAGGGGAAGAGCCAGAAAGTCAAATAAATGTATAAAAGAAATACTGGAGTAACGTAAGCAAAATATATTTTGAAATCCTCATGAATTGGGTTGAGTAGAACAAGGATTAAGAAATAAATAAAAATTAAAGGTGTTGTGTTGTTAGCAATTAATGTCCTGTACTCTCTTTTGGCATCAGGCTTTTCAATAAACCAAATAAGTAATTCCCGTAAACCTGCAAATGCAGTAAATAAAATTACTATACCCAAAGCTCTATCAAACCCGAAAAATAGATTGTTAAGAGGTTTATCATTATAACCGCAAAATGATAAAAATTGATATCCACTATAATTAAATAAATGCGGCCTTGCATAATAAGAAATGGCATTAATTCCGAGTGCCAAAAGATAGCTAACTATTGCAATTGCTGCAATTGCTTTAACCGTTTTTAATGATAGTAGTTTTTCAAAATCCTCAAATGAGATTTTTTTAAGTAATGGCAGAATAATCAGATTGATTAATAAGTAACCGATGTACATTATCAACATTGAACCTATCTGCGGAAGCAAAACATTTCTCCAATAAATAAATGAAATGCCATTTTCTTTAAACCGTGCAGCAAAATCAATTTCTAATTGTTCAATAGGATGGTTATACATTTTCAATAATGACATGATAATTTGTGCTACAAATAAAATTGTAACAAATATCATTTCATGTTCTCTCCATCTTACTTTCATCATTCATAATTTAAAACAAGATTAAAACATCATAAAAACACTTTTAGATAAATGTGACTAACGAGTTGAAAAATGTGATGAAACTCACCTTGCAATTGAGTTACATAATCTTTTATTGTCAAATAGATTTAAAATTAATCTTCATTTCGATATAAAAGCCCATGTGCTTACAGAGAGACTGGCTTGCATTATAAGATGTTACATTAATATTTATTGTTGAAGTTTGAATGTCCAGCCCAGTAATACTGGTGAGTAGGGCGGCTTGCAAATGTGCGGCAGATTGCGTTGGGTAAGTGTCGGGGCCTGCAGCTCTTTTGCAAGCCGCTGTGGTCAGGGTGTCTGCTGGGTAACTGCTTTGAATTTAAGGTTGTTGGAGTCTCGGAAAACATTGCCGCTAACTTTTGTCTATCTGTTAACTGCGGCAAATAATTATTAATTTGTTTATCTATTCCTGATGTGGCTGCTATAGCTTTTATTTTCTGCAAATTTACTTTTCTTTTCACCGCCTTAATCAATTTCTTAACTTGCATAGTTAGTATTTAACCATCTTATAAAACTTACCTTATGAAATTGACCCATCCTAAAAAATTATACAACTGAAAATAATGCCTGCATACCCATCATCATCATCATACAAAACAAAAATATCATACCATGAAAAAGAAAATTTTACTTTCCGTTTTAATGCTGCAGATAGTTTGCAATTTTTTATCTGCTCAAAAAATTTCTTATTGGAAAAGAATTTCTGAGCCTTCAGATGCACGCCTGCAAGCAGAGAGAATAATCATTCCCAATAAATACAGTGTATTTAGTCTGGATGTGCCATTCATAAAAGCTGCTGTGGCAACTGCTTTTAAAGATTCTTATTTTGATGCAGACAAGAAAGGCATAATTGCAGAGATACCCATGCCCGATGGCAGTCTGCAGCATTTCAGCATTGTTGAAACAGAAGTGATGAGCACGCAACTGGCTGCAAAATTTCCGCAGATAAAAACGTATGCAGGGCTTGGCATTGAAGATAAATATGCCACACTGCGCATGGACATTACACAAAAAGGTTTTCATGGAATGATACTTTCGCCGCATGGGGATGTGTTCATTGAACCTTTCAGCTTACATACTACACAGTATTACATTAGTTATTACCGGAAAGATAATCTTCATGGCAGAGAAGATTTTTCATGCACTGTGATTGATGAATGGAGCAAAGAAGAGCGCATGAAAAAACAATCATCTGTCAATAAAACCATTGCAGGATCTTTAAGCACTTATCGCTTAGCAGTGGCTGCTACCGGAGAATATACCAGGCATTTTGGCGGCACTGTTGCAGATGGCATGGCAGGCATCACCACATCAGTAAACCGCATTACCGGCGTATATGAAACGGAGGTTGATGTGCGCCTGCAGTTGATACCAAACAATGATTTAATTGTATATACCGATGCGAATACAGACCCATACAGCAACAACGGCGGCAGCACACTGCTTGGCCAAAACCAAACGAATTTAGATGCAGTAATAGGGAATAGTAATTACGATATTGGACATGTGTTTACCACGGGCAATGGCGGTGTGGCCAGCCTGGGTTGTGTATGCCGCAGCGCCAGTAAAGCAAAAGGCACATCAGGAAAAAGTAATCCTGAAGGTGATGGCTTTGATATAGATTATGCAGCGCATGAAATGGGACACCAGTTTAATGCAGAGCATACCTTCAACGCAACGACGGGAAGTTGTGGCAGCGGAAACCGCACTCCTTCCAGCGCTTATGAACCCGGCAGCGGCATTACTGTTATGGCTTATGCAGGCGTTTGCGGCATTAATAATCTTGCACCGCACAGCATTGCTTATTTTCATAACCGCAGCTTTACACAAATAACAAATTACACCACTACCGGTTTTGGCGGCAACTGTGCTGTGGTTTCAACAAACACAAACAATGCACCTGTTATAAATTCAATAAGTGCTAATTATAATATTCCTGTAAACACGCCTTTTACGGTAACCGGCTTTGCAAGCGACCCCGATGCCGACTCTGTTACATATAGCTGGGAAGAATTTGATAACGGACCTGCCGGCGACTGGAATATGCCTTCCGGCGACGCTCCTATTTTTATGAGTAATGAGCCTTCAACTTCGGGTACAAGATTATATCCTTCACTTACCAATGTTTTAAATAACACAAACAGCAAAGGAGATTTAAAGCCTTCGTATGCACGCACACTGGATTTCAGGCTTACGGTAAGAGACAACAAGGGCGGTGTGGCAAACAATGATAACTTAGTTGCACTTACTGTTGTAAACACTACTTTTCCTTTTGAAATTACAACAGGAAATACAGCAGTAGCTATACCAGGTGGTTCTGTGCAAACCATTACATGGAATGTAGCTTCTACTGATGCAGCTCCTATAAACTGCACCGCTGTGGATATTACTGCATCAACCGATGGAGGAAATACTTTTCCTTACACAATTGCTGCGAATACGCCTAATACAGGCTCATACATTTATACCGTGCCAAATGCAAACTTGAGCGGTGTGCGAATAAAAATCACAGGGCGGGGAAATATCTTTTACGACATCAATAATGCGAATCTTACAGTTGCAGCAAGCGCCTCCATTGCGGCAACAGCCGTTAATAAAAATATGTTTATACAAAGGGCACAATTGTTTGTATACCCCAACCCTGTAAAAGATGTTTTGTATATACAGTTGCCGCAGGGCAGTTATAAACAGCAGCTAATAATTACAGATGCAGCAGGAAGAATTGTATTAAACAAAATGCTTGAAGAAAGTAATAGTGTGCAACAGATAAGCTTGCCAAATACAATACATACAGGAAATTATTTTGTAAAAGCGGGTAATGAAAATATGGTAAAAATAGTTGTGGTAAGGTGATGGATTGCGCGGGCGTTTTTTATTTTATTAAGATGTTACTCCTGTTTTAGAGATAAAAATGAAACAGCATTGGTGTAAACAAATGCATACCATAAAATAATTGCTATGCCATCATCTGTTATTTCAACATTGCGCTATAATTCAAAAACAACAACATTAAGAATAATTTTTGTAACAGGAATGATTTACGATTATAAAAATGTGCCGCATAAAATATATCAGGCGATGAAAACATCTGATTCAAAAGGCATTTATTTTAATCTGCATATAAAGGGAAAGTATGAGTTTAAAAAAGTTGAAAGATGAATTTTTTAAACCCATGGCTTAGAAACGATAAAATATAATTAACGGCCATTACAAAATATTCAACTATCTTTGCAAATGAATTGAGCGTATAAGCATACGTTTAGAAATGTTCAAATTTTTTACTTCTCCAGGGTAAATTTTTAAGCCTCTATAATTTTTGCTTTCTACCTGCTCAACTCAGGTATCTAATTTATTTCAAAATTTTAATTTTTGTTTTATGAACATTTACGTTTCGAACATCAGTTTTCACACAAATGAAGACGACTTAAAAAATTTGTTTTCAAAATACGGCAGCGTAAGCTCTGTAAAAATTATTATGGACAGGGAAACCAACCGCTCACGTGGCTTTGGCTTTGTTGAAATGCCATCTGAGGCAGAAGGAAATGAGGCTTTACAAGGGCTCAACAATAAAGAAATTGAGGGACGCCTTCTTTCTGTTTCTGTAGCAAAAGAAAGAGAAGAACGCGGGGGTCGCAATTCTTTTTCACATTCGGGTAATAAGCGCTGGTAGTTTAATAACTCCCATTTAGTTTTAAAGTAATGAATAATAATAAACGTTATTTCTACGCCTCTGTTTGGAGCAAATACCTTCCCATTATACGCATTCTGATGAAGAGAGCAGCAGTAGCTGAACAAACCCTTATAATGAATCGTATTGATTTTGAAAAAGCCGGGGGCACCCGAAAGGCCGGTTATAAATTCACAATAAGTTTCATCAAAGCCAAACCAGATATTATATTAGCGGCAAATGAAATGATACAATCATTCATCACTGCCATACTGGAAGATGAAATGATTAAGCAGCAAATGCTGAAAAGTGATTATACATTTTCATTTTCCGGAAAATTTGAATTGCAGATAAGGCATGACGGGTGGAGAGAAGATGCCGCCATGTTGCCTGAAATGACAGAAGAAAAAATTCTTACCTGATTTGATTAACAGCCGGATATTCTCACCGGCTGTTTTAATAAAATATCTCTCTGAATCATTCTATTCTTCAACAAGATTGCATTGGTATTATAAAGGCTCTGCACTAATTGATACATGCAAACAATTTCTTTAGAGTTAAACTGCCATTAATAAAATCATGCTAACAGCATTCTTCAATATCACGGATTAATTACATTACTTAAAGCATCTTCTAAAAATTGAGACAGTGGCAAACTTTTTTGTTCACCTGTTTTTAGATTTTTTATCGTGCAGATATTTTCAGCTATTTCTTTGCTTCCTATAATAACTGCATAGAGAATATTTTTTCTTTCAGCGTATTTGAATTGCTTATCAAACTTTGCCTGCTCATGATAGATTTCGCATCTGATATTCTTTTCTCTAAGCTGTTGCATTAATTCATAAGCAGCTTTACTTTCTTTTTCACCTAAATTGAAAAACAAAACCTGCGTACCTTTTTGCACTGTACCAGAAAAAAGTTTTAATTCTTCCATCACATCATAAATTCTGTCTACACCAAAGCTTATCCCTGCGCCTGGTAAATTGGGAACACCGAATAAGCCGGTAAGGTCATCATATCTTCCGCCTCCGCCAATGCTGCCCATTTGAATGTTCTTTGCTTTTACTTCGAAGATAATTCCGGTATAATAATTAAGACCGCGGGCAAGAGTAAGGTCAAGCTGGAAGTAGGGAGTTGGGAGTTGGGAGTTGTTTAAAACAAATTTTAATTCTTCTATTCCCATTTTACCAGTTTCTATGTTACCAATCAGCTTATTCAACTCATTCAGCTTCTCTTCATTCGTTCCTTTAATATTCAAATATTTTTCAATGGTGTTTATCTGTGTTTCATTCAAATCTCTTTGCATTAATTCTTTTTTCACACCATCTATTCCAATTTTATCAAGCTTATCAATGGCGATTGCTATATCCATCATTCTACCGGCACCACCACAAACCTCTGCAAGTGCAGTTAATATTTTGCGATTATTAATTTTTAGTTCAACATCAATATGTAATCTTTTAAAAACTTCTGCATACAGGTTTGCCAGCTCAACTTCGTTCCACAAAGAATAACTGCCTGCAATGTCTGCATCGCATTGATAAAACTCTCTGTAACGTCCGCGCTGAGGACGGTCTGCACGCCACACAGGCTGTATTTGATAACGTTTAAAAGGAAACGTAAGCTGACCATAATTCATTGCCACATACCTTGCAAAGGGAATGGTGAGATCGTAACGTAAAGCTCTTTCCGTTATCGCTTTTGTATTTTTCCCTTCCAGTATTTTTTCAAACTCTTGTTTTGATTGCTCATGTTTCGCAGGATTATCTAAGCCATTATTCAAAATTTTAAAAATGAGCTTATCTCCTTCTTCACCATATTTCCCCGTCAATGTTTCAAGGTTTTCCATTGCCGGAGTTTCCAACGGCTGAAAACCGTATAGCTCAAACACGTTACGAATAGTATTGAAAATGTAATTTCGTTTTTGAACAGTTTCTGCATTAAAATCTCTTGTTCCCTGTGGCAGTGATGGATTCATTTTTATTTGCTGAAAAATTTGATGGTGAATGATGTAAAAAAAATGCAGGCAAATTTATTGATAATGTTTTTAAACTTATGGAATGAAACAGCAGGCGTTGTTTATTAAATTGAAAATTTACTCAGCGAAAATTTCTATGCGAATTACAGAATGAAAAGAATCGCAAAAACAGAAGTATCGGTTTAAGGCCTATAATATTATAAATACGGTAATTAAGTTTACACAGCTACACTCTTCCACTTACCTCTTCTGAAAATGATTACACCCGCAGCAGAAATCAAAGCCTCAGCAATCACTATGGCAATGAAAACCCCGAATGGCCCATAGTTCAAGTGAAGCGCCATCAAAAAAGCAAATGGAATTTGAAATGCCCAAAAACCAATCAGGTTAATAAGTGTAGGCGTTTTGGTATCACCTGCTCCGTTGAATGCATTCATCATTACCATGCCTACACCATAAAACACATAACCCAGGCTGATGATTTTTAAAGCCTGCTCGGCATAATGTCTTGCTTCAACATCCTTATTCATAAATTCTACAAGCGGCTTTGAAAAGAAAAAAAGGAACACAGAAACCAGCACCATAAAAATGGTATTGTATTTCGCCACTTTCCATACACTTTGCTCAGCACGCAAGGGTTGTTTTGCTCCCAGGTTTTGACCCACCAAAGTTGCTGCAGCATTGCTCAATCCCCATGCAGGTAAAATAAAAAAAACAATAATTCGTATAGCAACCTGGTAGCCTGCCAAAGCATTTGCATGAAACTCTGCCATTATTCTTGCTAAGAATATCCAGCTTGCAGAGGCAATAATGAATTGTATAGTGCCCGTCCATGCAATGCTGAAAATGGATTTTATTAATTCCCAGTCGGGAATAAAGTAAGAGAGCTTTACACGCAGGATACTTTTATCATTAAACAGTTTGTACAGTTGATACAGCACGCCAATGCTTCTGCCCGTTGTTGTAGCAATAGCTGCGCCTTTTAATCCTAATACAGGAAAAGGTCCCCAGCCATTAATGAGCATTGGACAAAGAATGATGTTGCAGATATTGGCAATCCATAAGCTTTGCATTGCCAATGCTGCATTACCTGCACCGCGAAAAATTCCGTTGATAAGAAACAGCAGCATGATTGCAATACTTCCGCCAAAAATGATGCGTGTATAAATGGCACCCTGTATAACAATGCTCTGCTGTGCGCCCATTAATTGCAAAATGTTACCTGCAAAAAAGAATCCGCAGATGCTTACTAATGCAGTGATGAATAACGATAAAACAATCGCCTGCATTCCTGAGCGTGAAGCGGCTTCATAATTTTTTTCACCCACTCTTCTTGCCACGATAGCAGTAGCTGCCATGCTTAAGCCAATGGCAATGGAATAAACAATCGTTATTACAGATTCTGTAAGCCCAACAGTAGCAACGGCTTCGTTTCCCAATCTGCCCACAAAAAAAATATCAACCACTGCAAACACACTCTCCATCATCATTTCAAGAATCATGGGAATAGCAAGCAGGATTACTGCCCTGCGAATACTGCCGGTGGTAAAATCCTGCTCTTCGCCTGCCAGCGCTTTGCGTATGAAAGCAAAAATATGTTGAGCTTTTTTTTGAATAGTTGCAGCCATTTATGAAAATTAATTTTAAAGAGGCTGCAAAGTAAAGATTAGAAATGCAAAAAATAGGAAGGGGTTTTTGAATTAAAAGTTCCGGAAATAAAAACATTCAAAGCTTTTCCCAGTCTTCCTTTAAAATTCCAGCTTGTTTTAAAATCTTATTTAAAAGATTAATGCCAATATCGCTTTGATGAGGATTAGGCAATGTAAGACGCAGCTTGTCTCTTATCATAAATTGATGTTTACCACCGGCATAAGGACCACTAAATCCCAATTGCCTGAGATAATTTATTAAATCGTTTCTTTTAATTGGCCGCAGTTGTGGCATCAGGCCACGTGTTTTATTTCAAGCGAAATATTATTTATCACCGGAATCGGTAAATTTTTATAAATACTTAAGAGAAGCCAATCTTCCAACACTTGCTGCAACTCTTCGCGACAATCTTCCAATGTGTCTGCTGTGGCATAAATGCCCTGAAATCCGGGGATTTCACCATAATAGAGTTTATCATCAGGCAGTAATTCATAATGCGCTTTGCGCATAGCTGCAGAAACATATTCTGTTAACATACATGCGGTATAATGAAGTATCAAAAATAATAAATATTGTGCTATGGACTGATAAAACCTAACGTTGCTTTGCTGATAAAGAACCGAATCCCGCATTGCTGCGCAGCCGGACAGGCGTATAAGCGGGTGCGCCATAACTTTTTGCACTTATTTCTTTACCAATAATAATGCAAACAAAAAACTGAAACCGCAGCTCAATAATGGACAGAAATTTAAAGTGATTGCGACCACCGCCTTTGGCGGGGCAGGCGCAACGAAGATGCCATGTCCACAGGACTCCTTAGGAGAAAAACCCAAGCTGGTATCATGCACAGCATTCTGCGAATAAAAACTATCAATCACCAACCATCAACCTTCTTTATGCGGCAACGTTATCCAGTTATGCTCTTCTCTTGCAATCAATGCTTCCGCATCTTCGGGTCCCCAGCTATCGGGAGCATAATTGGGAAAATCAAGAGGCGGTCTTGCCTCCCATGCTTCAATAATCGGCATCACCACTTTCCATGCCGCTTCAACCTGGTCTGCACGCATAAACTGCGTAGTGATGCCTTCCATTACATCGAGTAATAAAGTTTCATACGCTTCGGGTTCATGGTCGCCGGAACTATCGTTGTAATTAAAAATCATATCAACAGGTCGCAGCGTCATGCTTTGCCCGGGGCGCTTTGCCTGGAATCGTAAGCGAATATCCATCTCAGGCTGAATGCTTACGGTTAGGCGGTTGGGTCTCCATGTTTCAGCAGCTTCGGGCGGAAAAGCATAGTGCGGCGCCTGTATAAATTGCACCGTAATTATAGAAGTTTGCTGGTGCAAATATTTTCCGGTGCGTATGTAAAATGGAACATCCTGCCAGCGCCAGTTATCAATATAAAATTTTACCGCAGCAAATGTTTCAACCGTTGAATCGGGGTCAACCTTTTCTTCCCGGCGATAGGCTTTTACCTTTTCACCTTTCATCCATCCCTCAGAATATTGTCCCCGCACTGAGTATGCATAAACCTCTTCGCGTTTAATTTTTCTTATTGCATTTAATACATCTACTTTTTTACTGCGAATTTCATTGGCTTCAAAGCTTACCGGCGGCTCCATACCTATCATGCATAGCAATTGCAGAATATGATTTTGCACCATATCACGCAATGCGCCTGATTGTTCGTAATAACCGCCGCGCCCTTCTACACCAACGGTTTCAGCAACGGTGATTTGTACATGGTTAATATAATTGCGATTCCAGAGTGGCTCAAATAATGCATTGGCAAAACGCAAAGCGAGAATATTTTGCACAGCTTCTTTTCCCAGGTAATGGTCAATGCGATAAATCTGGTCTTCTGCAAACATTTGAGATAGTAAATTATTTAATTCCTGTGCACTTTGCAAATCATGCCCAAATGGTTTTTCAATTACAATGCGTGTGCATTTTTTATCACTGCAAAATTCAAGCTTGCCAAGTTTACTGCTTATGCCCGGCACCAATTGCGGAGCAACAGCGAGATAAAAAATGATGTTGGGATGCGTGTTCCATTGCTGCTTGTAATTTTTTACAGCGTCAGCTATTTTGGTGTATGCGCCTTCATCTTCTGCATCCATTTGCAGGTATGAAATGTGTTGTATAAATTTTTGCCAGCGTCCATCCTGCTCACCCTTTCTGCGGCTGAATTCCTGGATGCCTTCAAATAAGTGTTGCACAAAATTTTCGTTCGGGTATTCTGTTCTGCCGATACCGATGATTGCAAATTGTTCGGGCATCCATTCATCAATAAATAAATTATATAAGGCCGGAGTGAGCTTTCTGTGATTCAAATCACCGCTGCCGCCGAAAATAAAAATCAGTGATGGGGGAGGACGTTTTTTTTTGTTGTTCATATAATTCGTTTCTCGTTTCTTGTTTCTTGTTTTTCGTTCCTTGCCTGCCCCAATAAAGGCGGGGTTTCTCGTTAAGTTGCTTGTTATATCACCTGTCAGATCCAAGAACCTGAAGGTTTAAGCTCACTGTTATTAAGTATGATTGATAGCATGAAGCAGCCGATTCATTTCATTTTTAAAAATTCTTCCACACTAACATCGGCTTGCTTTAAAATATTTCGAAGAGTTCCTTCCGGCATATCTCCGCTATGATTTGGAATAGTGGTAAATTTTTTTGTGTTGCTATTGTATCAAATCTCATGGCTGCCAGCAGCCTGTCCATAAAAATTGAATCCAAACTTTTTTAAAATTTTTATTATCTCTCTATAGCGAAATCCTGATAATTTACCCATCTCAGAGTCCGATTACTAATGGATAATCAAAACTATCTGTCAATGATTCAAGTTCATTTTGTGCTTCATCTTCTTGTGCTTCAATTAACTTCTTCGCAACGTCGCGGGCTATTTCAATAGTTTCTGTAATAGTACGACCTTGCGCAACCAAGCCTTGAATATTTTCTGAAGTAGCGAGATAAAAGCCTTCAGGTAATTTCTCTATATGCAGGGGAACAATTTTTTCCATCTTCATTTTTTTTAAAGTTAATAAAAATATTTTCTTGATTTCTGATTTTATTTCACTGCTCTGTTTTCCATTCCGTATGAAACGTGCCCGGCTTATCAATTCGCTGGTATGTATGTGCACCAAAATAATCTCGTTGCGCCTGTATTAAATTTACAGGCATGTGTTCATTTGTGTATGCATCATAATAGGCAAGGGCGCTCGATAAGCCGGCGACAGAAATTCCTGATTGAATTGCCTGTATAATTATATAACGCAAACTTTGCTCTGTTGATTGAAATGTTTCAGCAATATTTTTATTCAGCAACAGGTTTGGTAATTGCGGCTCATCAGTATATGCTTTATAAAATTTTTCAAGCATTGCAGAACGGATGATGCAACCTGCTCTCCAAACTTTTACAACATCGTGCAGAGGAATATTCATTTGTAATTGTGAAGATGCTTTATGCAACATGGCTAAGCCCTGTGTATAACAAATGAGCATTCCTGCGTATAATGCTTCACCTGCTTTTTGAATGAAATCATTTTTATCATCAGCAATATTTTTTACAACAGGCTTGTGCAAAGTTGCTGCTTGCTTTCTCTCTTCTTTATAAACGGATAAATCACGCATAGAAACTGCCATATCAATGGTTGGGATGGATACCGGTAAATCCATGGCATCCTGCGAAGTCCATTTGCCGGTGCCTTTGGAACCTGCTGCATCAAAAATCATATCGAGCAAGCGATTGCCGGTAACATCATCAACCTGCAAAAAAATATCTCTTGTAATTGCAATAAGAAATGATTCAAGCTCACCTTGATTCCATTGTTTAAAAACTTGATGCAATTCATCATTTGTTAAATTCAAACCCCGTTTCAAAATATCATACACCTCACTGAGCAATTGCATAATGGCATATTCAATTCCATTGTGCACCATCTTTACATAATGCCCTGCAGCATCTTTTCCCATATAGGCTACACATGGCTCGCCATTTGCTTTTGCAGCTATTGCTTCAAGAAGAGGTTTTACCGTGTGCCATGCTTCCTCATCACCGCCGGGCATAATGCTGGGGCCTGTTCTGGCGCCCTGTTCGCCGCCTGAAATGCCCATGCCCATAAAATGAATTCCGTGCTGCTGCAAATAAATTACTCTGCGCAAAGTATCGGTATAATGTGAGTTGCCGCCATCAATTAAAATATCTCCTTTCGATAACAGCGGCAATAAATTTTCAATAACTGCATCAACAGGTTTGCCTGCAGGAACAAGCATCATCATTTTTCGCGGTGACTTTAACTGCTGCACAAAAATTTCACTACTTGCCGCTCCTTTTATTACAACGTTTTCTGTTGAAAGAGATTGAAGCAAAGAAACTTTTTGCTGGTCTTTATCATACCCTGTTACTCTGAAACTATGAGCAGCCATGTTTTGCAGAAGATTGCTGCCCATAACACCGAGACCAATCATACCAAAATCGTATAATTCATTTTCCATGTAAGGTTTTATTTAGTTGCAAGTTATAGAAAGGGCTGAAAAGTTGAAAAGTTGTAAGGTTGAACGGTTGAAAGGTTGAAAGGTTGAATTCATGCAGATAAAAACATTACTAAAAGATACCTTTGCAAAAATTTTTTTATGAGTGATTTAATAAATGAATTTAATGACTACCGCACAAGAATGAATGAAGTTATTCTTAGTAAAAACAATTTAGTGATGAAAAGATTATGGAATCTTGATACCAATACGTATGAAGACGGAGCGGTTGATAAAAAAACAAAAGAAATGCTTGGGCTTGTTGCCAGCATGGTATTACGCTGTGATGATTGCATTAAATATCATCTTGGCAAATGCTATGAATTAAATGTAACAACAGAACAGATGTATGAGATATTTGCCGTTGCTAATATTGTAGGTGGCACAATTGTAATTCCGCATACAAGAAGAGCGGCGGAGTATTGGGAGGAGTTGAATAAGAATGTTGGCAGTTGACACTATGAACTATTACTGCTTACTGTTTACTGCTCACCGCTAACGCAACCGGCTCTTCTTCTCTTTCTTCATTCCACTGCAGAATAAAATTATTTCTTCCTTCGCCTGTTATTATTGTCATATATTTCTGCTGAATTAATTCAAGCAGTGAAAGAAACAGGAAGATTGCATGAACCCTGTTTTCGCAAACATCAAATATTTTTTCAAACGATACTGTTTTTTGCTGCTGCAATATAGTAAGCATAAATTCACGGCTGCCCTCCATAGTGTAATTGTACTGAATCACTGTATGCACCGCCCTGTTCTGCTTTTCGTGCAAACGCTTTATCACCTTTTCAAAAGCCTTCATTAATTTGAAAAGCGTTATGTTTTGTATTTCCGTTCCTTCAGCAGATTCTTCACCAATTTGTAATAATTCTTTTTGCAGATTGCCCCGTTTTGCAGAAAGCATTCTTTCAGCTTCCATTTCTGCCATTTTTATAGAAGCTTCTTTATACCTTTTGTACTCGAGTAATTTTTCAACCAGCTCTTGCCGTGGGTCAATTTCATTACCCTGTGCATCTACCTCTTTTCGCGGCAACAGCATTTTCGCTTTAATGCGCATAAGGGTTGATGTAAATAAAATGAATTCACTTCCAAGCTCAACGCTGAATTTTTCCTGCTGATGTATGAAGCTTAAAAAGTCTTGTATTATTTTGGTGATGTGAATATTATAAATATCTACTTCATCCCGTTCAATAAAAAACAAGAGCAGGTCGAATGGGCCTTCAAATTGCGGAAGCTTTATTTGATAAGTTTCTGTATGCATTTCTTGTTTCTCGTTTCTGGTTTCTCGTTGAACAACTACTTTTTTAAAGAGTCTCTTATTTCAATCAGAAGTTTATCAGTTGAAGATGGCTCTGCACCAGGCGGAACATGCTCATCCTTTCTTCTAAGAGAATTTATAGCTTTTACCAATAAAAAAACAATAAATGCTAAAATGATGAAGTTAAGTGCAACGGTAATAAAATTTCCCCATGCAAAAACAGGCCCTAATTTTTTTGCATCTGCCAGCGGGAGATGTGGCGGTACATCATGCGATAAGGGAATGTATAAATTGCTGAAATCTGCATTAAAGCCAATGCCTACGATTGGCATTATTAAATCATTTACAACAGAATCAACAATTTTTCCAAAGGCTGCGCCAATAATTACACCCACAGCCAAATCCATTACATTTCCTTTTAAGGCAAACTCTTTAAATTCTTTAACGAAGCCCATAAAATTAATTTTAGAGCGGTGAAATAATAAGCGTAAACATACGAACTGCTGAAAGAAATTATTTATTTTTTTATACCCGGAAACTGCATATCTAAAGATTTCAGGGTGTTTAATAAAGCTGAGGCCACAATATATTCTTTATACCAGTTTTGATCTGCGGGAACAATAATCCACGCTGGTTTGTTGCATTGATTAAGGCAATCTTCATAGGCCTGCATGTAATCATTCCAAAGTTTTTCTTCGGCAAAATCCTGTTCGTTGTATTTCCATTGTTTTGTTTTGTCGTGAATTCTTTCCTGCAGGCGCTCATGCTGCTCTTCTTTAGAAACATGCAAATAAAATTTTAGTATGTGTGTATTATTATGTGTTACCAGCAGTTGCTCAAATTGGTTGATTGCTTTCATACGTTCAAAAGCTGTTTTATCATCAATCATTTTATGCACACGGGTTATTAAAACATCTTCGTAATGAGAGCGGTTAAAGATTTGCATCATCCCTTTTGCAGGAGCATGCAGATGAATGCGCCATAAAAAATCATGTGCTAATTCTTCTGCAGTTGGCGCTTTAAAAGATTGTACCATTACGCCCTGCGGATTAACTGTGCTGAACACTTTTCGTATTACGCCATCTTTTCCGCTGGCATCCATTCCTTGTACAACGATGAGTATTGAATGTTTTGATTCAGCGTATAAAAGATTTTGCAGCCCACAAAGTTGATTAAGAATTTCTGCTGTTTTATTTTTTGTTTCTTCTTTATCAAATTTCTTTGGTGCTCTTGTGCTGATTGATTGAAGCTGGATTGATGACATATATTTAGTTTGTGGTTTGTAGTTTGTGGTTTGTCCGCAGGATGCTGCGCATATTTTTTAGTGATTAACTGCCGACTGCCGACTGATGATTGTAAACTGAAACCGCTAATTTCCGACATTTGCACAAACTTTTTACAAACTTGAGCAACAAACTTATCTGCTGGATATTATTTATTATTCTTTCAATTATTTGGGGCAGTTCTTTTATATTGATGAAAATAGGAATGGAAAAGCTAAGCCCCTATCAGGTGGCATCTTTGCGCATATTAAGTGCAGGGCTTGTTTTGATACCTTTTGCATGGAACGCATGGAAGCAAATACCAAAGAAAAAAATGCCATTTGTAGTAATGTCAGGTTTGCTTGGAAGTTTTTTTCCTGCATTCTTATATTGCGTTGCTGAAACAAAAATTGACAGTGCATTGGCAGCCATCCTTAATGCACTAACTCCTGTGTTTGCAATTATCATAGGAGTATCTTTTTTTAATTTGAAAATAACAAAGCAAAAAATTGCAGGGGTTATTATTGGTTTTATTGGTTTGCTCTTATTGCCTTTTGCAGCAAACAAGGCGATAAGCTTAACAGATGTTTCGTATTCTGGATTGGTTTTAATAGCCACTATTTTTTATGGAATAAATGTGAATATGGTAAGCAGGTATTTACACGAAATTGGCTCATTGAACATTGCATCGGTTGCGTTTTCGCTTTTAATTATTCCATGCATCATCCTGCTTATTTTAAACGGATATTTTAGTATAGATTTTTCTGAAGCCGGTAGTATTAAATCAACATCAGCATCTGTAATACTTGGAGTGTTTGGAACGGCAATTGCCTTTGTGCTGTTTTATATACTGGTAAAAAAAGCCGGAGCCATTTTTGCCTCGCTGGTTACTTATGGAATACCGTTTATTGCAATTGTATGGGGATTTATTTTTGGCGAAATAATAACTCCTTTACAGTTTGGATGTTTGGGAATTATACTTGCGGGAGTTTATCTGGTGAATAAAAATTCTGCAGCAGAACAAGGTTGATGAGCATCACAAATTTTCTTTCTTGTTTTAATCGCAAGTTTGTAAAAATATTTTCCGCATAATTTTTTCTTACTGCATCTTCATGGCATATTAAGTTTTTTAAAAACAAAAGGGGCGCATAGAAATGCACCCCGGTTGAAATTTAACAAATACAAATTCTTATTTTATAATATTCATTTTTTGAGTTGCTGCAGTGAAACCATCGTTTAATTCAACTAAGTATAAACCCGCAGGAATATTTAAATTCAAAGTAATAACACCATTATTTTTTGTGAGGTTATTGTAAACAATTCTTCCTGTATTAAGGTCAGAGATTTTTACAGTAACATTAGATTTTGAAAATTCTTTCGTGCTGATTGTAAATGTGCCGGTAGAAGGATTGGGATAGATTTTTATTTCCTTCTTTTCTGTAGTTATATTTTCCTTTGTTGCAGCAGTGAATGCAGCAGATGTAGCGCACGAAGAATCTACTAATGCGTAATTAGTGCTTGTAGGTTTAAAGTTTACCCAAATTTGTGCCCAGTTGTCTGTAATTAATTTACCCATTGCACCAACATACGATACTTGCTGAAAAAAAGGATCATTCAATGCAGTTTCATTAAAGTCGGCACTGTTTAAGGCAGGTGATCCTGTAAGAGGACGCATATCAGGTTTGTTTAAAAAATATGGATTTCTTAATTTAACCTGGGTATTGCCGGGATAAAAACGGTTGTCAGCATGATTTTGCAAAAGATCTATAACAAGAGAATTTGCTGATGGCGAAGTAGTAACAACATACTTGGGTGCATAAGTAACGGCTACAATATTATGCTCGAGCATTGTATCTGCAAGTACATTGTTTTGTGCTGCTGTGCCATCAATATTGATTCCATCAGGAAAGCCCATTACAATGGAATTATACAAATTCATGTGGCTGTTTCTGCGAATATGTACACCATCTCTAAAATTTGGATTGGTCGCAGAATCTGAGCCTGCCACGCAAGAAAAATTGCAAAAAGTTGCCTTTGTTTGCGGAAGATTTGTAGAGCCACTCGCATCGTTATCAGATTCAAAAGCTTTAGATCCTGAGATATCGGCAATCAATGGGTCACGAACACCAATGCCGAACTGTAACTTACCGCTATAACCATTATCGGTGTCAAAATCATCATCAATGCCCCGGAAAGCAATTAAATGTTTACAATTTACGGTGCCGCCAAACCACTCATAAGAATCATCATTTGAGTAGCTTACCTGCACATAATCTACGAGTGTTCCCCTGCCTACACCGCCGAAAGTGAGTCCATTAATTTCATTGTTCGGAGAAAGTGCAACACCTGCGAATTCAACGCGTACAAAATTTAATTCTCCTGAATTATCATTATCATCAGGATTTGCGCCGCCGCCATATTCAGTAAGTGTTGAAGGAGGCAAGCCTTCAATATTAGCCACTCCTGTTGGTGTATTCACAGAAGCTTTGCCCAATAAAATCAAACCTCCCCAGTCGCCGCGGTTTCTTCTGCCGGGTGATTTTGAAGAAGTAAATACAATAGGGCATGAGGGTGTGCCAAGCGCATGAATTTTAGAGCCTTTTGTAATAAGCAGGGCTCCCTTAGAAATTGTGTCACCTGAAATTACCGTTCCCGGCTGAATAGTTAATTCTGCACTATTGGTTACATACACTTTTCCTCTCAAAAAGTAAATAGTGTCTGCATCCCAGGTTTGGTTTGCTTTAATGAGTGTGTCAGCATTCTGAATAATTTTTACCGGCTTTGACTGAGCAAATGTTGCTCCGATAGTGAAAGCAGCCAGCAGGCTAAGCACTATCTTTTTTGTTTGTGGGTAATGTCGTTTCATAAAATAAATTTTTGTAAAAGTATAGGGCAAATGTTGCGATAAGGGAAACTTTAGGTTACCAAATGTTTACTAAATTATTAACGGGATGAGATTGTTGAAATGTTTGTGAACAACATGTGCAAGAGGGTGTTTAATAACAATTTGGTAATAATTTGGAAACATTGCTGCGCTTTTCCAACTCTATTTTTGCCTTTAAAAAAGTATGCATAAGCTCTACTATCTTTTTGCAGTTTTATGTTCACTTTGTTTCTTCTCTTCATTAGCTCAAACGGGAAACATTGCGGGTAAAATAATTGATGAGAGCAGCAATCAACCCCTTGCCGGTGCAGTTATTATTATACAAAATATTTCAGCGAGGAAAATTACTGAAGCAGATGGTTCTTATAATTTTAATAATGTCGAGGCGGGTAAATACACACTACAGATAAGCTACGTGGGATATGAAACAAAAAAAATTGTTGACGCAGTAATTAATAAAGGAGAAGTAACCACATTAAATGTTGCATTAGCCCAGCAAAAAAATAACCTCTCTGATGTGGTAGTAACAACAACCAGCGCAAAAAAAGAAAGTCTAAATTCTTTACTTGTAACCCGTAAAAATGCAGCGGTAGTATCAGACGGTATAAGTGCAGACCTTATTCGTAAATCTCCCGACAAAAATACAAGCGATGTATTGAAGCGCATAAGCGGCACTACCGTTCAGGAAAATAAGTTTGTGGTGGTAAGAGGAATGAATGACAGGTATAATGAAGCGATGCTTAATGGAATTTTACTGCCCAGCTCCGAACCGGACCGCAAAACATTTGCATTTGATATTTTTCCTTCTGAAGTTGTTGATAATATCACTATTTATAAAAGCGCCTCACCTGATTTACCCGGCAGCTTTGCAGGCGGGCTTGTGCAAATAAATACGAAAGATGTACCAGACAGGAAATTTTTCGCTCTAAAGCTCACAGGCGGATTTAATTCCATAACAGTTAAGAATGATTTTTATACATATTCCGGAAGTAAAACAGACTGGCTTGGATTCGATAACAAAGTTAGAGTACTTCCTGAAGGTGTTACAAACTACACGCCCCAAAAATTTAATGCTTTAGTGTATGATAATCCTGATACCAAAACATCATTAGACAAGTCTTTTAAAAATACATGGGAAAGCTTTGTAAGAAGTGGTACTCCTTTAAACACCGGTGTGCAATTAACGGGAGGTTTTAATGCTAATTTAAGTAAGAATACCTACCCAAAGTTTGGGGGTATTTTCGGCGTTACTTACAATTCTAATTTTTTGTATAACCAGCAGGAATTATCATCGTATGGCGATGCCAATGCAGTACAATATCATTACCTCGATTCAATTTATAATCAAAGTATTCTCGAGAGCGCTTTAGGTAACCTATCGTTTCGTATTAATGCAAATCATAAGATTTATTTCAGCAATATTGTATCGGTTAATTCCAGCGACCAAACCATCATTCGCGGAGGTTCAAGCGAAGCAGTTAGCCGGCCATTTATTCATGCCTACTCCTATTTTTTTGTAAGTAATCGAATCTGGAATTCACAGGTAGGTGGTGACCATTTTTTTCCAAAAATTAAATTGAAAATAAGATGGGTGGGCTACTATACAGATCTTAAAAGAGAAGAGCCAGACTACAGGTTCCTGGTATATCAAAAGCAATCGCAAGAAGACCGCTACAACGCAGTAATAGCTTTTGGGCCAATATCAAGCACGGAATCCGGGCTGCGCTATTTTGGTTCTGTAAAAGATTACAGCAAAGGCGTAAACATAGATTTTAATCTTCCCTTTAAATTACTTGGCAATAACCAAATTGTAAAAGCCGGCGCCGGATATTATTATGACGACAGAAGAAGAACAATAAGATATTTTAATACTGTAGCGAACCCAACTGAATTAAGCTTTGCATCTCTTTACGAGCCACCGGGTGAAATATTCCAACCTTCAAACTTCGATGCTGCACAAGGTTTGTTTTATTATGAGCCTGAACTTGCAAGTAACAATTATAATGGTTACGTAAGAAATAATACAGCTTTTCTTATGCTTGATAATAAATTTGCAAAAAAGCTTCGCCTGGTTTGGGGAATCAGATTAGAAGACTACCGCAATGTTCTTAATATATTTGACGCAAGCAGTCTGCCGGTTAAGGTAGATATTAAAAAAGAAGATTGGCTGCCATCTGCCAACTTCATTTATTCTGTTTTCTCAAAAGCAAACTTTCGTGCAAGTTACGGTCGCACTGTAGCGAGACCATTGTTCAGAGAACTTGCACCGCAAATATTTTATGACTTTTTGTACAATATAACTTACTCCGGAAATCCTTCACTTGTTCCTTCTTATATTGATAATTATGAAATTCGCTGGGAACATTTCTTCAACAATTCCCAGTATTATTCAATAAGCGGTTTTTATAAAAAATTCAAAAACCCTATTGAACAAAATGTTGTAAACCCTTCTGCGGAATCTTTATTCGTGAATTTTGTAAACACACCCGATGGAAAAACCCAGGGTATAGAATTAGAAGCAAGAAAAGACTTCAGCTTTATAAGCCGGCAACTCGAAAGTTTGATAATGTATGTGAATGTGGCTTTCATAAAATCTGAGGTGAGCACTGAAAATATCAATAACGCTAAAACCGGCAGCAGACCTTTGTTTGGTCAATCTCCTTATATTATAAATACATCGTTGCAATACACGGAGCCTAAATCAAATTTAAGTGCATCTGTTTTATATAACCAGGCAGGGACCAGATTATTTCTTACAGGCGGTTATTACGATGATATTATCTGGGAAAAACCAAGACCTATTCTCGATTTTAAGGTGAGTAAACCGTTTTTGAAAAACAAAGGGATTGTAGAATTTTCATGGGGAGATATACTTCATAAAAGCGGCTTATTCTTTAATGATTTAAACGGAAATAAAAAATGGGATGGTGATGAAACCGACAGAAAAGTAATTGACAGGAAATTCGGTTATACCATGTCACTTGCATTAGGGTATAGATTCTAAGTTGTTTCATAATATAAATTATTTCAAGCCTGTTTAAATTTGAAAACGTATAAAATCTAATAACATGCGAAACATTTATTTACTTACAATTTTATCTTTTGCAAGTTTTAAATTACTTGCTCAAACCACCTGCGATACCATTAACATGCCCGTACCCAATAACTGGTCTGATACAACGTATGAAGCCCCTTCACCCTTTTTCGGTTTTTCAGGCGGATACATAAACGGAGTAAACTGGACAGGTAATTACCAAAAGGCAAACTATTTTGATCTATCATCCACTTCGAATAACTATATTTTGGGAGCGATAATAAAATTTGGTAAAGCCAATTCAACCAGCAGCGGTAATTTATCAAAGCTTGTTTTTTTTAAAGTGTATGATGATAACGGAGGCATGCCCGGCAACCTGTTAACCACCGCTCAAACTACACTTGGCGAAATTAAAAATGATATAAGCGCAGGTTTGAATACAAATATAAATTTTGCTTCAGCCATTGCCCTTCCAGCTTCTAAAAAATTCTACGTGTCAGTAGATGTTTCAAACTTTACCTGGACTTTAGGCGGCAGTTTAAGGGATACATTATGGATTGCCGGCACAGCAGATGATGAAACCGCCAACAGCGCCTGGGAATTTAATAATGACAGTGTTTGGATTGCTTATCCAGATGAATGGTCAAATCCTCAAAATCAATCCAATCCATTAGATGTTACTTTATGGATATTTCCTTATGTAAGTAATGCCGCAAGCGGGTGTGAGCCATTGCCAGTACAGCTTATTTCGTTCAACGCAGAGCGCACAGGTAAAGATGTAATATTAAAATGGCAGGTAGCTAATGAAATAAATATGAAAGGGTATGAAGTGGAAAGAGCAGATAATAATAACATCTTCAGGAGTGTGACTTTTGTGCCCGCAAGCAATAATTCAAATCTTCATAGCTATGCAACAACAGATAAAAACCCTTTTAGCACTTCAGCGATTGTTCAATATCGCCTTAAGCAAATAAATGCTGATGGCAGCAGTAAGTATTCAGAAATTGTTTCGGTGAAATATGAAAACGGCAAAATAGTGTTTGAAAATCCTTTTACCGGCACATTACAATTGCAACTGAATTTAACCGCACCCCAAATGGTATCAGCAGAGCTGTACGATATACAGGGAAAATTAGTGGCTGCGCAACAACCTGTATTATATAGCGCAACGAATAGCACTATTCATTTAAACGGTACAGCGGGATTAAAACCTGGAAGTTACATTTTGAGAATAAATGCAGGCAGTGATCTGCAGGTTTATAAAGTGCTAAAGCAATAACAATTAATATTATATTCCAACTCAAAAGCGAAGCGGGCAACATGCGAGCCCGCTTTTTTTATGCTATACGGTAATGAATAAATCGTGCCTTCAACTTTGGGTTGTTTCCGCAACTCTCAAAAAACTTAATATTGAAATTTTGCTTCTTATATTATCTTTATATTATTATTTATAAAAATTAAAATTATGGCAAAGAAAATCAGGAAATTAATTGAGAATCGCGTTAAAAAAGCATTATCTGACCTTCCCAAAGATTTAAGCGATAAAAAATTTAAAAAGCACATAAAGAAAGCCGGTAAAATATTAAGTGATGGACTGGAGTTACCTGCCCCCTCCACAAAAAAGAAAAAGAATGTAAAGCAAAGCATAGCTTAATTACTTTCATAGGTTTTGTTTTTACGCACTTATCCTCCCGGCAAAATTTTTTTTATAAGAAAGGATAAAGTAAATCCTGAGTTTAGTTTTAAATCATTGGCTAGTCTTTAATAACTTTTTCTTATTATTCTCTTTACATTAAATACACGTGCTAAAAATACATTTGTGTTTTAATTTAATAGGTTTAAAGTACAGACTTTGGGGTAGCCCTCGTTTTTACGGGGGCTTTATTTTTTTACCTGTTTTTATTTTAGATGAAAACAAGTTCAAACAATTTAGTACAGCTATTATTGTTTACATTTTATTTATGAATCCATAACATCGCGGTAATATGTAAAAGAAACCTTCAAAACCTGTTCTATGCAAAGAAGGGATGTAGAGGTGGTGGTAATGAGCGATATGCATTTGGGAACTTATGGCTGCCACGCCACTAAAATTGTAAATTATCTCCAGAGTATTTCTCCGAATGTTCTTATTCTAAACGGCGACATAATTGATTGCTGGCAATTTTCAAAACATTATTTCCCGCCAGCGCACATGGAAGTTATAAAAGAAATTTTATCGCTTCTTACCAAAGGCACACGTGTTATATACATTACAGGAAATCATGACGAAGTATTAAGACGCTACAGCGATTTAAATATCGGAAATTTTTCTCTTACGAATAAAATGGTCATAGAGATTAATGGTAAAATGACCTGGATTTTTCATGGTGATGTTTTTGATGCGAGCACAAAAGGAAGTGCTAAGATGCTTGCCAAATTAGGCGGCAAAGGATACGATCTGCTGATTCTTCTTAACCGGTTCGTAAACTGGATACTTAATGTAACCGGCTATGAAAAAATGAGTTTCAGCAAACGAATAAAAAACGGTGTAAAACAAGCAGTAGCGTGGATAAATAATTTTGAACATCTTGCCGCTGAACTGGCTATTGAAAAAAAGTATGATTATGTAATATGCGGGCATATTCACAAGCCACAGCACCGCGTTATTGAAAATAAAAATGGCAAAGTTACTTACCTCAACAGCGGCGATTGGGTTGAGAATCTCACTTCATTAGAACTGAAAAACAATTCATGGTCAGTATATCATTACAACCCGCAGGAATTTTCAAGTACCTTGCAAACACAACAGCATCACGTCTCTATTACCCCAAGTGTACTAGCAGATGAAATAAATATGTTCATTGATTCTCTCATGGCATCAGAAATAACAAAAGAAAAACTTACTGATACTGAATGAAAATTTTATATGCAGTGCAGGCTACAGGAAATGGACATATTTCACGTGCTATTGAGCTGATTCCATATCTGCAGCAATATGGAACAATTGATATTTTTTTAAGCGGCAGCAATAGCAGCCTTGCCGTTAACTTACCCGTTAAATACAGAAGCAAAGGCATTAGTCTTTTTTATACAAGCAAAGGAGGTTTGCATTATACAAAAACACTGCAGCAATTCAGTGCAAACCGCATTTTGCGGGAAGCTAAAGCATTGCCGGTAGAAAATTATGATGCTGTGCTGATAGATTTTGAAAGCATCAGTTCCTTGTCGTGCAAGCTTAAAAATATTCCCTGCATTGGCTTTGGGCACCAGGCAAGCTTCCAAAGCAGCGCTGTGCCAAGACCAAAACATAAAAGCATTCGCGGTGAATGGATTTTGAATAATTATGCTAAAGCAACCGCTTATGTTGGGTTGCATTTTGAACAGTACGATGCCTTCATTTTTAATCCCGTAATTAAAGATGCTATTTTAAAAAGTGAGCCAAAAGATGCGGGACACATTACTGTTTATCTTCCGCATTATACTGATGCGTTTGTTATTTCTTATCTCAAAAAAATTACACACCGATCCTTTCATCTTTTTTCTAAAACCGCACCAGTAAAAAATATGAATGGTAATATTACAGTTGTACCTGTTGACAATGCAGCCTTTAATGAAAGTTTGATTCATTGTAATGGTATGATAACGGGCGCCGGTTTTGAAACGCCTGCCGAAGTGTTGTATCTTGGTAAAAAACTGATGTGCCTGCCGGTAAAAAATCAGTACGAACAAGGGTGCAATGCCGCAGCTTTAAAACACTTTGATGTGCCAATAATATCTTCCCTTACAGATGATTTCCCTTTTATTGTAAACAACTGGCTGCAGCAACCAAAACCAAGGCAACTTAAAATAACCCATTCTGCTGCTGATATTGTCGCGTATACAATGAAGCTGGCGCAGGCAATGAAATAATCCTGCGAAAAATTTCAGGAGGTTTTTGAAGGAGATACCACTTCCACCGGGCAGCGGGCTTTATTCCGCAATCTTTTTAATGAAACCCTGTCTTTAGTAAGCGGTGCCGATTCATCATCAAAATCTTCAGCCACAATAATAATGCTTGCATTTTCGCTTACAGCCAGCACATCGTTCAGGCGTGCATCAATTTTTAATTCTGATTTGTAAGGAATATCTTTCATCTGCACCATCTCCTTTACAAGCTGCATGTTTGTTGATATCATTGTTTCATCATCTTCTTTGGCCTCTTCTTTATCAGTTACAGTTTCAGAAAGTGATAAATCACTGGGAAACGCATATCCGGGAGAAGTTTCTTTCGAGCTTTTCAAAAAAAGTGCATGTACGCTGCCTGAATTATTTTTAGCCCATTGTATGGCATAATCTATTACATGATAATGAAGGCGTATTCCGTTTAAAATAACAAGTATAAATTTCATGTGTTTAAATTTTATAATTTATTGAAAATGAATGTCCAAAATTTAATCATTCTCGGTTGGTGTGCTTTTTATGCTCATAGAAATTTCATAATAGTATTTTAATTATTCGCATAAAATTCTGCTATTTATATTAACCGAGATAAACTTCATCAAAAAATAATATGAACTCTTCCGATTTGATAATGCAGAAAAAAATAAATGATAAATGATTTGCTGCTCAGTTTTCAATATTCCGGCTGCACCGGTTTTGTTTGCATAATTTCATCAATGTGCTGCATTACCTCATCAGTGAGCAATGGCAACACATCCAGCGCTTTCAGATTATCGTTTAACTGAGATTCTTTTGTTACGCCGAGTATGGCAGTGGTTACATTAGGGTTTTTAATGCACCATGCAATACATAGCGCGGCCTGCGATACACCAAGCTCATTTGCAAGCTCACCGATTTTTTTTACGCGCTGCAATTTTTCATTTGCCATCTAACGGTTCCTGAGCCAGTCAAAACCATCAATCGCAAACCGGGAATCTTCGGGTATGCCATCATTATATTTTCCTGTGAGCAAACCTGCAGCAAGCGGGCTCCAGATGGTTGTGCCAAGTCCAACATTTTTAAATATTTCAAGATATTCTTTTTCCATTTTAGTGCGTTCAAATAAATTGGATTGCGGCTGCTCTGCAGCAGGAGCAATAAGCCGGTAATTCGCAGCCACACGATGTGCTTCCATAATTTCAACACCACTCCATTCACTGGTGCCCCAGTATAAAATTTTTCCCTGCTGCAGTAAGATGTTCATGCTCCATACAACTTCTTCTATGGGTGTATTTTTATCAGGGCGGTGACAGAAATATAAATCAAGATAATCAACCTGCAAGCGCCCCAATGCTTCATTGCATGCTTCCATAATATGCTTGCGGCTCAAGCCGTGCTGATTAGGTTTATTGTTCTTCCCCCGCCATCCAAAAAAAACTTTTGATGAAACAACGTACGATGTTCTGTCCCAATTTTTTTGTTTCAATACACGCCCCATCATTTCTTCCTTTTGCCAAGTGCATACACTTCCGCATTATCAAAAAAGTTGATGCCGTTGTCATAAGCAATGCCCATTAGTTTGCCGGCAATGCTATCATCAATTTGCTTGTGAAAACTTACCCAGCTTCCAAAGCTTAGCACGCTGAGTTGCAAACCTGTATTGCCCATTCTGCGGTATTCCATAAAGATTCATTTTAAAAACAAATATCGGTTTATTGTTTCTCGTTTCTTGCCTGCCCCGACAAATGCGGGGTTTCTTGTTCGTTGCTGCAATAGCGTGACTAATTTTAATTCTGTCGTAAACAATTTAACCATTCAACCGTTTCTCGTTTCTTATTATTTTTGTTTCATGTACGATATTCCTTATTTCAAAGCTTCAGAACAGGGAGAGGTAATTCACTTTATGAAAGAGCATCCATTCATTACTCTTTGCGGATGCGATAAAGATGGCAAACCTGCGGCAACACATATTCCCGTGCTTACAGACTTAAGAGATGATAAATTGTTCCTGCTGGGTCATGTAATGCGTAAACAGCAACATACAAAAACGTTTCACATGAATAAAAATGTGCTTGCAATTTTTTATGGAGCACATACTTATGTAAGCGCAAGCTGGTACGCAAAAAAAAATGAAGCCAGCACATGGAATTATCAGGCCGTGCATGCGAAAGGAATTTTAAATTTTTTGGATGATGAGGCGCTGCATAAATTTTTAATACGTCTTACAGAAAAATTTGAGAACAATCCCGGTTCACCTTCTCTTGTGCAAAAAATGGATGAACATTATGTGCGCAATCTTATGAAAGCAATAGTTGCCCTAGAGATTGAAGTAACTTCCGTTGAGCATGTATTCAAACTAAGCCAGAACAGGGATGAGAAAAGTTTTGAAAATATTATTGCGCATTTGAATCAGCAGGATGAAGATGCAAAATTAGTTGCAGGTGAAATGGAAAAAAGAAAACATAAAATTTTTCCAAAATGAACCGTCTTCAGCTCATCAAACAAATCAAAGAGAAAAAAACTTATTTATGTGCAGGGCTTGATACAGATATTTCCAAAATTCCAAAGCATCTTCGATCACACCCTAATGCTGTGTTTGAATTTAATAAAGCAATTATTGATGCCACAAAAGAGTATTGCGTTGCCTACAAAATAAACACAGCTTTTTATGAAGCGAAGGGAATACAAGGCTGGCAGGCATTGGAGCAAACACTGAATTATATTCCCGCCACACATTTTAAAATTGCTGATGCAAAGCGTGGTGATATTGGCAACACATCGCATCAATATGCAAAAACATTTTTCGAAACTTTTCCATTTGATGCAGTAACCGTTTCCCCTTATATGGGAGAAGATAGTGTACTCCCCTTCCTGGAATATGAAGATAAGTTTACCATTGTGCTGGCATTAACATCAAACAAAGGAGCAAAGGATTTTGAAATGCAAAAAACGGGAGATGATTTTTTATATGAAAAAGTTTTGCGAACAGCTTCTAAGTGGGGAACGCCTGAGAATTTGATGTTTGTTATAGGTGCTACACAGGCAAATCAATTACAAAGCATAAGAAAAATAATTCCTGATAATTTTTTATTGATTCCTGGTGTAGGTTTTCAGGGTGGAAGTTTAGAAGAAGTATCGAAGTACGGAATGAATAAAGATTGCGGTTTGCTGGTGAATGCAAGCAGAGCGATTATTTATGCCGCCGATGATGAAAGATTTGCAGAAGAAGCACGGGAAATTTCAACTCAATATAAAAGTGAAATGGAAAAATATTTATTTCAGCAGAAGGTATTAAGCCATTAGTTAACAAACTCATTCATGCCAAGCCACTGCAATGCATTTTTATAGAGCAATTTTTCTTTCACCTCTTTTTCAAAATTCATTTTCTCAATCAACTTTCCGGGTTGTGATTCACCAAGCGGAAAAGGATAATCAGTTCCCAAACAAATTTTTTCATCGCTTATCAATTTTATTAAATAGTGTAACGCATCTGCATCGTGCACCAAACTGTCTAACCAAAATTTTCCAAGATAATTTCGCGGATTAATATTATTATCAACAGCAGTTAAATCAGGACGCACATTGAAGCCATGTTCTATTCTTCCAATAGTAAAAGGAAAAGAACCGCCACCATGTGCAAAGGCCACACGCAGCTTTGGAAATTTTTCAAGCACACCGCCAAAGAGCATTGAACAAATTGCTCTTGATGTTTCTGCGGGCATACCTACAAGCCACGGCAGCCAATACTTTTGCAATTGCGCTTCGCCCATCATCTCCCAGGGATGCACAAACAAAGCGCAGTTTAATTTTTCAGCAGCTTCATAAAACGGAAAGAATTTTTTTTCGCTAAGATTTTCTCCGTTCACATTAGTTCCAATTTCAAGAGCGGGCATTTTTAATTCCTTCACGCAACGTTCCATTTCCTGTATTGCTAAATCAACATCTTGTAAAGGCACAGTGCCGGTTCCAATAAAACGTTTAGGATTTTTTGCAACTGTTTCTGCAATATGGTCATTAAAGAATTTTGAAGTTTCTAATCCGTCTTTTGGCTTTGCCCAATAATTGAAAAGAACAGGAATGGTAGAAAGCACCTGAACTATAACATCATGCTCATCCATTTCTTGTAAACGCACTTCCGGTGTAAAACAATTTTCATCAACCTCACGAAAAATCTTGTCGCCCTTCATCATACACGCTTTGCAGTTGCGGTGTTCAAGATGAATGAATTCACCATACCCAAACTTCTGCACCCAGTTGGGCATAAACTCTGGCATGATGTGCGTGTGAATGTCAATCTTCAAACGTTTATCGTTTTTGGTTTATCGTTTATCGTTTGTAGGTGCAGATCTGTTCTTAAATTTTAACCCTTTTACATTCGATTGATTAAGGTAGTTAATCATCGCCTGACTCTTTCTGAATACTTTGTCCGTAGATTCATATAATTCATCGAACTGTAAAGCTGGGATTTTAATTCCTCTGCTGAGCCAGTTTCAATGCTAAGAAATTGTACAAACTCTAATCTGCTTCCTCTTCCAAAACCTTCTGCAATATTATCCATAATTGCACCTGCAGATGCATTCATCTGATCCTTTAATTTATAATCTTTTGAAAGCTTTTCTTTTTGTGTAAGTTTAAAAATCTTTAAAGCAAGTTCTCTTGCAAGCTGCCAAATCTCAAGTTCTTCAAATTTTTGTACTGTTGCCATAACGATAAACAACAAACTACTTCTTTCCTGGCGGCTGCATCACCGTTCCGCATTTCTTGCAGGTTCTTAATTCCTCATTCGAATAAAATCTTTCCATTATTGGCGGCAACTGTTTCACAATGTCTTTTACAAATACAAACTCTTCATACAATTTATTTCCGCAGTTTTCGCAAAACCATATAAAAGCATCTTTCTCATCTTCTGCTTCTTCACGCACTTTCTCAATTACCAAACCCACTGTATTTGCAGGTCTTTGCGGCGAATGCGGCGTTTGCGGCGGCAGCAAAAACATATCGCCCTCATTAATAGGAATATTTTTCGGCTTGCCATCATCAATAATTTTTAAAACAATATTTCCCTCAACCTGGTAATACAATTCTTCGCCTTCGTTGTAGTGATAATCTTTGCGTGCATTTGGCCCGCCTACGACCATTACAATAAAATTTTCAGCGTTTTTATAAATGCATTGATTCCCCACAGGAGGCTTCAATAAATCCCGGTTTTCATCAATCCATTTTTTAAGATTGAAAGGAGAAAGTACAGCCATAGCACAATCGTTTTAAGTTTGAAAATATTTTTTTGTACCAACTTATAGTTGAGCCACAAAGACACAAAGTTCTGTAAATCTTCCTATCTTATTTGTGTCTTTGTGTCTTCGTGGCAAATATCAAAATAACAACAATTTTATTTAGGTTTGAAGTCTATAATGCAGCTTTGTAATATGAATCTCTCTTTACAAAATAAAACGGCAGTGGTTTGCGGCAGCACGCAGGGAATAGGGCTCGCCTGTGCCATAGAACTTGCACAGCTTGGTGCTAATTGTGTACTCATAGCACGAAATGAAGCTGCATTAAAAGAAGCAATTGAGCATCTCGATATTTCGGAACAACAATATCATCAATATCTTGTAGCAGACTTCAGCAAACCGGATGAAGTGAAAAAAATTATTAATGATTTTGTTTCGCAACATCCGGTTCATATTCTTATAAACAATTCCGGCGGTCCTTCAGCCGGTCCCATTACAGAAGCGGCGGAAGAAGCATTCATCAGTGCATTCAATCAGCATCTTATCTGCAATCATATTTTAGCAAAGGCTGTAATTCCTTCCATGAAAAAGGAAGGTTATGGACGAATCATCAATATCATTTCAACCTCAGTAAAAATTCCTTTAAAGAATTTAGGCGTTTCAAATACTATTCGCGGATCTGTTGCATCATGGTCAAAAACTATGGCGAATGAATTGGGCCAATTTAATATTACCGTAAACAATGTGTTGCCAGGCTCTACAAAAACACAACGCCTCGAAAGTTTGATACAAAATATTGCTGCTAAAAACAAAGCAGACATTGAAGAAGTAGAATTTACCATGCAGCAGGAAATTCCTATGAAACGGTTTGCAGATGCATCTGAAATAGCTGCTGCAGTTGCTTTTCTTGCATCACCTGCGGCATCGTATGTAAACGGCGCAAGCATTCCTGTAGATGGAGGGAGAACAGGGAGTATATAAAGAACGTTTCTGGTTTCTCGTTTCTCGTTCAACAAAACGAGAAACGTACCAGAAACCAGAAACCAGAAACCAACAAATGAACTTTAAAATTCCATATTATTTAGAAAACTACATCGGCGGCTATCTTCTGGGCCCACTAAGCGGAAAATTTATTAACTGCATCAATCCTGCTACAGGAGAAGTGTATGCACAAATTCCCGACAGTGATGAAAAAGATATAGAGCTTGCTGTAAAATCTGCCAAAGAAATATTTCCTGAATGGAGTGTTACACCAGTAGAAAAAAGATTTCAAATTCTAAATCGCATAGCAGAATTGATTGATGAAAATTTAGATGAGCTTGCTTTAGCAGAAACAAATGATACCGGAAAACCATTGTGGTTAAGTAAATCAATTGATATTCCAAGAGCATCTTCGAACTTTCGTTTTTTTGCAACTGGCATTATGCACTTTGCAAGTGAGAGCCATCAAATGGAAGACAAAGCAATCAACTACACATTACGACAACCTCTTGGAATTGTAGCTTGTATTTCTCCATGGAATTTACCTTTATATTTATTTACATGGAAGATTGCACCTGCGTTGGCTGCAGGCAATTGTGTAATTGCAAAACCTTCAGAAGTAACACCTGTAACTGCTTTCCTGTTAAGTAAAATTTGTAAAAAGGCCGGATTGCCCGATGGTGCTTTAAATATTGTACACGGCACTGGTAATACAACAGGCGAAGCAATTATTAAACACCCGGATATCAAAGCAATCTCTTTTACAGGAAGTACAAGAGCAGGCGAAAGAATTGCATCAGTTGCAGCGCCCATGTTTAAAAAATTATCATTAGAGTTGGGTGGTAAAAATCCAAACATCATTTTTGCGGATTGTAATTGGGAAAGAATGATGAAAGAAACCATGCGCTCATCATTCAGTAACCAGGGACAAATTTGTTTGTGCGGCAGCAGAATATTAGTTGAAAAAAGCATCTATAAAAAATTAAAAACAGAATTTATTGAAAGAACAAAACAATTACTAGTCGGAGACCCGCTTGATGAAAACACAAAGCAAGGTGCTCTTACAAGTAAAATACATTTTGATAAAGTGATGAACAGCATTGATATTGCAAAACAGGAAGGTGGAAAAATTTTATGCGGAGGCAACCAGGTAAAATTAAATGGGCGTTGTGCGAATGGATATTTTGTTGAGCCGACTGTGGTAGAAGGTTTAAGTTGTGCATGCAAAACAAACACAGAAGAAATTTTTGGTCCTGTTGTTACGCTGCAAGCTTTTGAAACGGAAGAAGAAGCTTTACAGCTTGCAAATACAACAGGTTATGGCTTATCAGCAACAATCTGGACGCAGGATATTTCAAGAGCAAACCGCGTTGCAGCAAAAGTTGAAAGCGGAATTATTTGGGTTAATTGTTGGCTTACAAGAGACTTGCGAACACCCTTTGGTGGAATGAAAAACAGTGGTGTGGGAAGGGAAGGAGGTTGGGAGGCTTTGCGGTTTTTTACGGAGGCGAAAAATGTTTGTATTCAATTTTAAAATGAACGCTGATAGTTATGATTGTGATAATGAGCGCAGATAAAATTATAATTAATCATAATCATCATAAAAATCTGCGTTCTTTTTTTGTAGTTGTATGAATAAAAAAATTATAAATACAAATAACGCAGCCAAACCTTTAGGTGCATATCCACATGCAAGAAGGGCGGGAAATTTATTATTCTTATCCGGCATTGGTTCACGAGATGCGAAAAACAATTCTATTCCCGGCTTGGAGCTAAACGCACAAGGAAACATCATTAAATATGATATTGAAGCTGAATGCCATTCTTGTTTCGACAATGTTAAGGCCGTGCTCGAAGCAAGTGGCAGCAGTTGGGAAAAAATCATTGATGTAACTGTATTTCTCACCAACATGAAAAATGATTTCGAGACCTACAATAAAATTTACGGTGAATATTTCAAAGATGTGCAGGCTTGCCGCACAACTGTTGAAGTAAAGAGTTTACCAACTTCTATCGCAATAGAATTAAAAGTAATCGCAACAATAGATTAACTTTCAGATTGAGCATCCAACCTCCAACCTCCAAACCGCTTGCTAAATAAAACCTGCCATTCACTCATTATTTTTTAAAATTTAACCGCACTTTATTACCTCTGTATCCGGCTGTAAAATGCATTCGTCAAAAAAATTAAAACCCACGTTATGAAAAAGATATTTTTACTTTCATTCTCTTTTCTGTTTACTCAATTGTATGCACAAGTAAATACATCCTGGCAATGGATATGGGTTGGCGGTGATACATCAACTGCCAATTCTGGAGTCTATGGAACTCAGGGTAATTCATCACCCACCAATAAGCCCGGCGCCAGATGGCATAATGCATCCTGGACAGACATTGATGGAAATCTTTGGCTTTTTGGAGGCGATGGCTACGGAATCTCATTTAGTATTACTATATTAAGTGATTTGTGGAAATACGATATTGTAACAAAAGAATGGACATGGATGAAGGGTGGAAGTATGGGAGGGGAAGAACCTGTTTATGGAGACAGTAGTGTTGCTGATAATGGAAACTCTCCTGGAGCAAGGTCAAACTGCGCTTATTGGAAAGATGCGGATGGTAACTTTTGGCTCTTTGGCGGCGTAGCTATTGATTCTTTAACGACGCAAGTAGGTACGTTAAATGACTTATGGAAATATACTCCCTCTACAAACCAGTGGACATGGATGAAAGGCGATACAACATTCAATAGCCCCGGAGTATATGGAACAAGGGGGGTTTCTGCTCCCACAAATAATCCACGTGCAAGAAAAAGTTGTGTAAGCTGGACTGATGCTTCAGGAAATTTGTGGCTTTTTGGAGGCAGACCAAGTAATACTTCGTCTTCGTCATTAAATGATTTATGGAAATACGATATTTCAACAAATGAATGGACATGGATAAAGGGCAGCAATACCTCCTCATTTGAAGGCGAATATGGCACAAAGGGCGTTCCTGATACTACTAATGTTCCGGGCCCAAGAATGGAAGCATCTACGTGGACAGATGATGCCGGCGACCTCTGGCTTTTTGGTGGTATTGGCTATGCAACTCAGCAGGCGGGATACGGCATAATGAATGATTTGTGGAGATATAATATTGCTGCAAATACATGGACGTGGATTAGCGGGAGTGATTCTGTTTACAAGGCTTCAATTTATGGAAATATAGGTGTAGCCGATGTAAATAATGTTCCGGGTTCAAGAACAAGTTCTACAGCGTGGGTTGATACAGATGGAAAACTATTATTATTTGGAGGATTAGGGTACGCTGCAAGCAATTCAGGATTTGCGAACTATCTTAATGACCTGTGGAAATATGATATTGCTGCGCAAACGTGGGAATGGGTTAAAGGCGATAGCGTGATTGCAAAAGCGCCTAATCATGGAACTAAAGGTGTGCAGAGCATAACCAATAAACCGGGCGCACGAACAAGCGCTACTGGCTGGATAGATAAAGATGGAAACTTATGGTTGTTTGGAGGAAACGGCACGGCGATATATTTTAGTTCAACAGTTACAGGTGTATTAAATGACCTTTGGCAATTAGCACCCGCCGGCGTACAGGGGCTTCGCTTTCTTCAATTCAATGCTTCATTGAATAACACATCTGTAACACTTCACTGGCAAACCGCTGAGGAATCTAACACAGGGTATTTTAATATACAGCGCAGTACAGATGGTGTGCATTTCAAAAACATTGGCGCTGTGCAGGCAGCAGGGTTCAGCAACTCCATATTGAATTATCAATTCAGTGATGATGCTGCTTTGCAAACACAAAGTGCTCAGCTATTTTATCGCCTCCAGGAAGTTGATAAAGACAATAAATTTTACTACAGCGGCATAGCCAGAGTTCTATTAAGCGCAAGCGGTTTTTCTATCATGATATATCCAAATCCTGCAAAAGATAATCTGTGGTATTCTATAAATGCAGAGGAAAATACTTCGCTTAAAATGATGATGTACAATTTTTCAGGAAAACTCTTATTGCAAAAAACAATCGAGGTGCAAAAAGGAAACACAGTAATTCAACAAGATATTTCTAAGCTGGCAAGCGGAACTTATACGCTTTTATTTATTAATGAAAAGACCGGTGAGAAATTCAGGCAAACTTTTATAAAGATGTAAGTTTGTTGAATGACATTTGAAAATACGATTGCATTTGCCAAACAACTTGACGCAAAGGACGAGCTAAAGAATTTTCGTGAAAAGTTTTTCATTCCGCAGCACAACGGAAAAGATTGTATTTATCTCACAGGTAATTCCCTGGGGCTGCAACCAAAATCAGTAAAAGATTATATACAACAGGAATTGGATGATTGGGCAAAGCTTGGCGTAGAAGGTCATTTTCATGCAAAGAATCCCTGGTTTCCGTATCATGAAATTTTTCCACAGCAACTTTCAAAAATAGTTGGAAGCCTGCCGCATGAAGTTGTGGTGATGAACCAGCTTACCGTGAATCTGCATTTGCTGATGGTAACTTTTTATTGCCCAACAAAAGAGCGGTATAAAATTATCTGTGAAGCAAAAGCATTTCCATCTGACCAATATGCAATGGAATCACAGGTTCGTTTTCACGGGTATCAGCCAAATGATGCGATTGTAGAAGTAAAACCGAGAGATGGTGAATATGCTATACGAACTGACGACATTATTTCAACCATTCAGCAATTCAGAAATTCGACAGCACTTGTTTTATTTGGCGCCGTAAATTATTACACAGGGCAATATTTTGATATAAAAACAATTAGGGACACAGCGCACAAAATTGGTGCTTATGCAGGCTTCGACCTGGCTCATGCCGCAGGCAACGTTGAATTAAAATTGCATGACTGGAATGTTGATTTTGCGTGCTGGTGTTCTTATAAATATCTCAATTCAGGCCCTGGCGGTGTGGCAGGTGTTTACATACATGAAAAGCATGCAAGAGATACAACACTTCCCCGTTTTGCGGGTTGGTGGGGTTATACAAAAGAAACACGCTTTCAAATGGAAAAAGGTTTTCACGCAATACCAACTGCAGAGGGCTGGCAACTGAGCAATGCACCGGTGTTAAGTATGGCTGCACACAAAGCTTCTCTTGATATTTTTGAAGAAGCAGGTATGGATAAAATACATGCAAAAAGAAAAATGCTGAATGATTATTTATTTTTTATTATTGATGATTTAAATAAGCGGGAGCACCAAAAAATTATTGAAGTAATTACTCCGCAAAACGAAAATGAAAGAGGTTGCCAGGTTTCTATGTTAATGTTAGAACGGGGAAGGGAAATATTTAATGAACTTACAAAACGAGGAGTAATTACTGATTGGCGTGAACCGAATGTTATTCGCATTGCGCCTGTGCCATTGTACAATACGTTTGAGGATCTGTGGAGGTTTGGGAATATTATTGAAAAATTATTGTGTTAATTGTTTAGGATTTTGGATTTGCAGTTTGGCTTTGTTTTTATAACTTGCTTATTTTTATATGCATGCAATCAAAGGAATATTTGACGGAGAAAAAATTAAACTTCTTGAGAAACCTCCGGTTCAAAAAGAATGCTCAGTAATAATAACTTTTATAGAGGATGATTTAGAAACCGAAAGCTTGCGCAGTTATGCTTTAGATGAAGAATCTTTTCGGTTTTGGAAGGCAGAAGAAGAAGACATTTATCAGGATTATCTGAGGAAAAAATAATGCAAACCGGAGATATAATTTTAATACCCTTTCCCTTTTCTGAATTAACTAATATTAAGGTTAGACCGGCAGTTGTTATTGCAGAAACAAAAGATAAATTCAAAGACATTATTCTTGCTGCAATTTCTTCTCAAATACCTCAGGTTCTATCACCAAATGAAATCATTATTAACCCGGATAATATTAATGGTTTAAGAGTTTCATCGGTTATTAAAGTGGATAGAATATTTACTTTAAAATCGGAAAAAATAATCACAGCGATAGGAAAGTTAAACGCAATTACACTTTCGTCTTTTAGGTTCACTTTCAAATCTTTGATTGATTGAAAAAGGAAGTAACCATAATCGGCGCAGGTCTTGTAGGAAGTCTCTTATCCATTTACCTAGCAAAGCGTGGCCACGTAGTAAAACTCTATGAGCGCAGACTGGATATGCGTAAAGAAAAAAATGAAGCCGGTCGCTCAATCAATCTTGCATTAAGTGACCGGGGTTTGCTCGCATTAGAAAAAGTTGGACTTGCAGACGAAATAAAAAAGATTGCCATTCCTATGTATGGCCGTTACATTCATAACATAGATAGCACAACAGCGTTTCAGCCCTACGGTAAGGAAGGGCAATACATCAACTCTGTTTCAAGAGCCACTTTAAATATAAAGCTGATGGATTTGGCACAAGCAAATGGTGTTGAAATTTTCTTCAATCAAAAATGCGCTAACATACACTGGAATACAAATGAAATTACTTTTGAAAATACAAAAAACAATCAACCGTCAACCGTCAACTGTCAGCTTATCTTCGGCGCTGATGGCGCCTTCTCCGCTGCCCGCCTGCAGCACATGCTGCATCACGATAAATTTGATTACAATCAATTTTACATTAACTGCAGCTATAAAGAATTAACTATACCTGCAACCGGAAAGGGCGATTTTGCAATGTATGTTAATGCACTGCACATTTGGCCACGAAAAGAATTTATGCTGATCGCATTACCAAATTTGGATAAAACTTTCACCTGCACATTGTTTTTCCCGTCTGAGGGAAGAGTATCTTTTTCAACACTAAACACAAAAGAAAAGTTGCTTGCTTTTTTTGATGAAACCTTTGCTGATGCAGTGCCGCTGATGCCAACTTTGGCTGAAGATTTTTTTCACAATCCAATCGCCTCATTGGTAACAGTGAAATGTTTCCCATGGATTAGAGAAGATAAGTTTGCTTTAATTGGAGATGCAGCCCACGCCATTGTTCCGTTCTTTGGTCAGGGAATGAATTGTGGTTTTGAAGATTGCAGAATACTTGATGAGTTAATTGAAAACAATGATGATGACTGGGAAACAATTTTGAATGAATATCAAACATTTCGAAAACCGGATGCAGATGCAATTGCAGATTTGGCCGTTGGTAACTTTATAGAAATGCGTGAAAAAACTGCCGATGCAAAATTTTTGTTACAAAAGAAAATAGAGGCAAGGCTTAATCAAAAATATCCTGACAAATGGATACCTGCTTATTCACAGGTTACTTTCAGTCCGCATATTCGTTACAGCGAAGCCTTGCAAAAAGGGCAGCAGCAGGAAGCGATAATGCAGCAAGTAATGAAGATACCAGATATTGAAGTAAGGTGGGAAAGCGAGGAAATTGAAAAATTAATTTTGCAGAAGTTTCAACTTTTATCTTCCCATTAAAAATTAAATTTCTAAAAAAAATATTATGTCAGCAAAAGCTATAGAGCAGCAAATGAATAAATATTTGATGCAATTAAATGATGCAGAAAAAAAGTCTGTAATTACAATCCTTCTTTCTTTTACTGCTATCTCCAGAATATCATAATCATCCATAGAAGGATTAATATCCCTAATGCATTTAACATCCTGATGTTCCTGCTTAAGGAAGCTTTGCACTTTCTTACCGACACCAACATCTGTAAGAAATTTCATACTAATTAATGATTAATTAGGTATACCCTCTCCTCTTTCACCAATTCATTTGCATATAACAACACAGCCTTTATGTCATTAACTTCTAATTCCGTGTAATCTTCTATGATCTCTTTATCTGATAATCTTCCTGCCAATGCATCCATTATCTGTTCCACAGTAATTCTCATTCCGTGAATAACAGGCTTACCAACCATTAAGTTTGCATCAACTGTTATTCTGCTTAATAGTTCTTCTTTATTCAAGTTTGACATTGTGCAATTTTTCTAAAGTTACATTGTTTTTTGCAAGCGGAATCTATCCAAAACAATTCGCTGCAGGAACATCTCTTTGCAGCACAAATAAAAATACAATAAATGATTGGCAAATAACTAACGGCTGTTAATTTTGCGGCTCATTAAATATTATTTCGTTAATCAGTTATTTGTTTTGAGCTGATTCCTCAAACTACAAACTACGAACTACAAACTATGCGCAGCATCCTGCGGACAAACTGAAAACTACAAACAACAAACTGAAAATATGGCTGTAAAAACTGATTTGTTTCAATCCCCCGATTATTTTTTAGTTGATGAGTTGCTCACCGAAGAGCAAAAGCTGGTTCGTGAAAGTGTTCGTAATTATGTAAAGAAAGAAATTTCACCCATCATTGAAGACTATGCTCAGCGTGCAGAATTTCCTGAGCACATAGTAAAGCAATTAGGTGAGTTGGGTTGTTTCGGTCCAACGATTCCGCATGAATATGGCGGCGGCGGATTGGATTATATTAGTTATGGTTTGATGATGCAGGAGCTTGAACGCGGCGATAGCGGTGTGCGCTCCACTGCAAGCGTGCAGGGAAGCTTGGTAATGTTTCCCATTTATGAGTATGGCAGCGAGGAGCAACGAAAAAAATATTTGCCGAAGCTTGCAAGCGGAGAATGGCTTGGTTGCTTTGGATTAACAGAGCCGGATTTTGGAAGCAACCCTGCAGGCATGTTGAGTAACTTCAAAGACGCAGGTGACCACGTGATATTGAACGGAACAAAAATGTGGATTAGCAATGCCCCTTTTGCACAGGTTGCAGTTGTATGGGCAAAGGATGAAAGCGGAGAAATAAAAGGTTTAATAGTTGAACGCGGAATGGAAGGTTTTTCAACACCAACAACACATGGCAAATGGAGTTTACGTGCAAGCGCAACAGGTGAGCTTGTATTTCATGATGTAAAAGTTCCGAAAGAAAATATATTTCCAAGGGTAAAGGGTTTGAAGGGACCATTAGGTTGTTTAACCAAAGCCCGCTATGGAATTGCCTGGGGTGCATTAGGTGCAGCCATGGATTGTTACGATACTGCCTTACGATACAGCAAAGAAAGAATTCAGTTCGGCAAACCTATCGGCGCATTTCAGTTGCAGCAAAAAAAACTTGCAGAAATGATTACGGAAATAACCAAGGCACAGCTAATGGCATGGCGCATTGGAACATTGATGAATGAAGGCAGGGCAACGCCTCAACAGGTGAGTATGGCAAAGCGTAACAGTTGCGAAATTGCTGCAAACATTGCCCGTGAGGCACGCCAGATGCTTGGCGGTATGGGCATTACAGGTGAATACAGTGTGATGCGTCATATAATGAATATAGAGAGTGTGCTTACGTATGAAGGCACTCATGATATTCATTTACTCATTACCGGTATGGATGTTACAGGGATTAATGCGTTTGAATGATGTGCAGATGAGTAACTCAGAATTCTTTTTATTCTTACCTTTAAGAAAAAAAATTATGGATTATGAAATAAATGAAAGATTGGAAGTTCGTTCAGGTGTGCAAGGAGGAAAACCAATCATTAAAGGCACACGCCTCGATGTGGAAACAGTAGTGAGTCATTTACTTGCAGGCGATACAGAAAGTGATATTCTTGAAGCCTTTCCCTTTATTTCTGTTAAAGATATAAACGTCTGTAAAGAATTTGCTCTTAAAATGTCAAGTCTCGAATATTCAATCGTTGAGTTCAAAAATGCTAAGTAGTGCCAAAGTTCATCGTTGATTCTAACTTACCTCAAACTTATAATCTTTGGCAAAGCACCGATTTTATATATGCTGTTTCTGTAAAAATTGATGGCGATGACAATTTAATATGGGATTATGCAAAAGAAAATAAATCTAACTATTTTATCGCGTGATAAAGATTTTGCCGGATAGAATATTGCACACCAATCCCCCTCCAAAAGTTATTCATTTTCGTTTAGGTAATATGAGACACCCAAAATTTCGGAAACTCATGAATAAACAATGGGAGAGAATTGTTTTCTTTAACCATAATTATAAACTTGCGCTTGTTTATCCAAATTCAATAGAAGGAATTAAATGAATATTTTCCTTATCGGTATGATGGGCGCCGGTAAAACCTACTGGGCGCAGCGCATTGCAGATAAATTACAAAGTGATTGGATTGACCTGGACCAAATGATCGAAAAGGAAACATCCATGACCATTAAAGAAATCTTTGAAACAAATGGAGAAGAATTTTTCAGGCAGAAGGAAAGAGATGTGCTGCATACATTATCAGCGATTAAAAATATTGTAATTGCCACAGGTGGCGGCACACCTTGCTTTCATAATAATATGGAATGGATGAATGAGAATGGAATTACTATCTGGATAGATGAGCCTTTGCATGTTTTACTAAAACGATTACTGCCTGAAAAACAAAACCGTCCTCTCATCCAAAACCTTTCTGATGATGAGCTTACCATTTTTCTTTCTGATAAAATGGAAGAACGTAAATTGTATTATTCAAAAGCGCAACATCATGTAAGCGGAGAAAAAATTTCTTTGCAGGATTTTGAAACTATTTTTGCAAAATATGTATAAACCCATTTTAATAGTTACTGCTGGGTTGCTTGCAGCATTATCTGTGGCATTAGGTGCTTTTGGGGCACATGCTTTAAAATCAAAACTGAATGCTGACAGTTTGCAGGTATTTGAAACAGCAGTGCGCTATCAGTTTTATCATGCGTTTGCTTTGCTGATTACAGGTATCATCTATCAATCGTACACAAATAATTTTATACTGTGGAGCGGAAGATTTTTTATTGCAGGTATTATTTTATTTTCCGGTTCTTTATATGCACTTACTTTTTCGACAGCAGCCGGTAATGAACAGATGAACTGGCTTGGCGCTGTTACTCCTGTTGGAGGATTATGTTTTATTGCAGGCTGGGTACTACTTGCAATAGGGGTAATGAGAAGATAAAATTTTATTTTGAGTAAAATGCTATGAAATAAGAAGCAGCAACAAAATCAATAATACCGCAAATTGTTTTACAAGATAAAATCGAGCAGGAAGGTAGCCCTTATTTGAATTGCTTGTTCTCAGATAGAAGTGCGAACTTGATCACTGCCGCATCTGCAACATGATTTAATAAATTTTAAAAAGCAAAAAAGCAAATCGAAAATTTTTTCAATTTGCTTTTTAAAAACCAGGCCTGTCTTGCATTACAGAAGAATTTACCAACTCTTTTTTTATTGTTAAATCAATTTCATTATTTGCATCAATGCCTTACCAAAACTTTTTTGTTTAGATGAAAAGTTTTACCCGCTGATTGCAATGTTACATAATACACCCCATTGAATAGTGCATGTGTATCCATGCTCAATTTGTTATTGCCCTTTTCAACCATAAAGGTTTTACTGGTTAACACGTTGCCACTTTCAGTTGTAAGCTGCAGAGTTACCTGTTGTTTTGCTTCAAATGATAATTTTATATTCACTGCATCGGTTGCCGGGTTTGGATAAACGTTAGCTGAAACTATTTCATTTCTAACATCAGCCTTGCTGTTTTCATTGTAGCTGAAAGAATTGGGTGCAGAAGCAGAAATTGTTTTTACACCTGCAGCATTGGTTTGATTATTGGTAATATTTGGTACAGTAGTATACCCAAACACCACAGGGTTTGTATTTCCATTAATTGTAACCGTATGCCCTACCGTTGCAGCAGAAGCTACATCCACAGCAATCAGGAAATATCCAACATCGCCAATAGCCATTGGTTTATATGCCCCCACGCTATATGTGTGAGGCGCTGCATTGTTTGCTAAGGCATACGTAAGTTGCGATGCACCGCTTAAATTAGGTGCTGTATTGAAATATACACGGGCATACACCAAATCATCATTATCATGTGTGCCGGTAAGAGTAAACTGAACATTGTTTATGGTAATTGGTTCAGTTGCTATAACTGCTTTGGTAATGTAAACAACATTGTTCATTGAACTTCTTGCAATATTTCCTGCCGCAACAGAATTGCTGCTCAGTGTTACATCGGCAGCCTGCACGGTGTGAGTATTTCCATTTGTTTGCGTGCCGGTAACAGTAGGAGCGGTGGTGAACCCAAATGCAACAGGTGTAGTGGAGCCCGTTACCTTCACATTTTTTCCATCTGTTGCAGTAGTTGCCCAATCAATAGCAATCATAAAATATCCGCTGTCTCCCTTATTCATCGGTTTATAAAGTCCTAATGAATATAAATGCGGCGCTGCATAGTTTGCCAAGGAATAAGTAAGTTGTGATGCTCCGCTTAAAGTGGGCGTAGTATTAAAGTAAACTCTTGCATACACAAGGTCATTGGCATCATTATTTCCGCTTAATGTGAATTGAATATTGTTTACTGTAATGGGTTGAAGAGTTACTTTCATTTTCACAGTATATACCAATACATTGATTGTTCCCTGGTTGTCTGTTGATGCAGGTACAGCAGTAGTAGAGAGTTTTACATTAGCTGCCTGAACAGTATGATTGTTGCCATTTGTTTTCGTGCCGGTAACAGTCGGAGCAGTGGTGAACCCAAATGTAACTGGAGTTGTAGCACCGGTAACTTTCACATATTTTCCATTCGTTGCAGTGGTTGCCCAATCAATAGCAATCATAAAATATCCACTGTCTCCCTTATTCATCGGTTTATAAAGTCCTAATGAATATAAATGCGGCGCTGCATAGTTTGCCAGAGAATAAGTAAGTTGTGATGCTCCGCTTAAATAGGGCGTAGTATTAAAGTAAACTCTTGCATACACCAGGTCGCTTGCTCCATTTGTTCCGCTTAGAGTAAACTGAATGTTGTTTACTGTTACGGGTTGTGTGGTTACTTTCATCTTCACAGTATATACCAATACATTAATTGTTCCCTGGTTATCTGTTGATGCGGGTACTGCAATGGTTGAGAGCTTCACATTTGCAGCCTGCACGGTATGATTGTTGCCATTTGTTTGAGTGCCGGTAACATTCGGTGCAGTGGTGAACCCAAATGAAACAGGTGTTGTAGCACCTGTAACTTTCACATATTTTCCATTCGTTGCAGTGGTTGTCCAGTCAACGGCAATCATAAAATATCCGCTGTCTCCTTTATTCATTGGTTTATAAAGTCCTAAGGAATATAAATGCGGCCCTGCATAATTTGCCAAAGAATACGTGAGCTGTGATGCACCGCTTAAAACCGGAGAGGTATTGAAGTAAACCCTCGCATACACAAGATCATTTGCATCATTTGTACCGCTAAGAGTAAACTGAATATTGTTTACAGTAACAGGCTCCACACTCACTTTCATTTTTACAGTATATACCAAAACATTTATTGTGCCCTGATTATCTGTGGAGGCAGGCACTGCATTCGTTGAGAGCTTTACAGTTGCAGCTTTTATGGTTTGAGCCCCGGCTGCATTTGTTTGAGAGTTTGTAAGATTTACCGCAATAGAATAGCTAAACACTATTGGGTTTGTTGCACCGTTTAAGGTAACCGTATGCCCATCTGTTGCATCCGATTTCATATCAACAGCAATCATAAAATAACCACTATCTCCTGCATTCATAGCTTTGGAAAGACCGAGTGAAAATGTATGGGGTGCAGCAAAGTTTGCAAGTGCATAAGTAAGCTGTGATGCACCGCCTATCGTAGGCACGGTATTATAATACACACGGGCATACACCAAATCGTTGTTATCGAAAGTGCCGCTCAGTGTGAATTGTATATTATTCACAGTTACTGCAGCAGATGTCACTTTCATCTTAACGGTATATACCAAAACATTTATCGTACCCTGGTTAACATTCGATGCAGCAACGGCTGTACTTGTAAGCTTTACATTAGGTGCAGCGTACACAAAAGATTTTCCTGCTGATAGTGCAAGGAAAATTAGAATGAGAGCGTAAATTTTTGTTTTCATAACAGTGGTTTTTTTATTAAAAAATTTATTTGAAAATATAATAACCAGGGGGCGATATAAAAGTACAATTTTCCTGGTTAATATTTTATTGCGGGATAAAAGTATAAAATGCAAAAAGGTTTTACCAATTTCAATGAGTGAATGGCGGGTTTCATTTATTGAGCGGATAGATGAAGATGTATAAATCATATCAACCGCACAGCGGGCTGTATAATCCTTATTATTTTTATTCAAACACCTTTCAGCATTTACTATAACCGTTTGCAAATAAAATTTAATTCATGTATTGTAATGTGTAACTTGTAACACATTTTTCTCACCTCAAAAAAAATATATATGCTACAATTATCCTCAATACGATTATCAGCCGTATTATTCATCGCATTGTTCTCCTCAGCTGCACGCACACAGGGAGTTATTACTACACCGCGAACGCCAAGCCCCGCTGCTATGGTTTCGCAAACAATAGGCATTTCCAATGTAACAGTAAGTTATTCGAGACCTTCAGTAAAAGGGCGTGAAATATGGGGTGCACTTGTGCCTTATGGATGGAACGTGCAAACATTCGGCGCAGGCAATTCAGCGCCGTGGCGTGCAGGTGCAAATGAAAATACAACCATTCAATTTTCACATGATGCCAAAGTAGAAGGTAAACCAGTTCCTGCAGGAACTTATGGATTATTCTTTGTGATTAATAAAGATAATTCAGGCGAAATAATACTGTCAAAAGATTATAAATCGTGGGGAAGCTTTTGGTACGATTCGAAACAGGATTTTGTGAGAGCACCCATACAAACACGGATCATACCCGAAACAGAAATGCTTACTTATGATTTTATCAATAACACAAAAAATTCTTCAGAGCTAGTCCTAAACTGGGAAAAGAAACAGTTTCCTGTGAAAATAGAATTCGATGTTGATAATATTGTGATGGCAAATGCCGCAGAAGAATTGAAAAATACGGTAGGATTTAGCTGGCAGGGTTATTCAAGCGCCGCGAATTATGCACTTCAAAATAAAGTGAACTATGAGCAGGCACTTAGCTGGATTGACCAGGCGATTGCGCAAAACAGCAACTTCACTACACTCAGTATTAAATCGGGTCTTCTTACGGCAACGGGTAAAACTGCTGAAGGTGATAAGATGATGAATGATGCTCTTACAAGCGCCACAGAAACTGAGCTAAATACTTATGGATATCAATTGCTTGGTCAGGGGCAAACAGATAAAGCCATAGAAATTTTTATATTGAATACTAAGCGCAATCCTAACAGCCCGAATGTTTGGGACAGTCTTGGAGAAGCTTATGCCACAAAAGGCGATAAGAAAAATGCAATCATTAATTTCAAGAAATCGCTGAGCATGAATCCGCCTGCAAATGTGAGAGCAAATTCGGAAAAATTTTTGAAGCAATTGGGCGCCATGTAGTAGGAATGCAGATTCATATTTTATTAAAATCATTTTATGCGGGTTAATGGTATAAATGTAATCAGTAACCCGCATCTCTTTTTATTTTCAAATCTTTACTAAACACCAAAACCTCTTTTGAATTTTTATTGTTGCTCATTCCATATTTCCAGTTGGGAGTTAGCATGCAAAAACCTGCATATAATTTTCTTATTTCATCACAGTCATTATAAGATAAAATCCAGTGTTCTCTTTTTTTCAAAATTTCTGATAAGGCTTCATAGTCAAAGTCTTTATGTGCATCCCCTTTTTTGCCATACAGTGAACTTTTAATAAGGTATGGCGGATCGAGATAGGCAAACATATCAGGATGTTTTTTTAATGAGGCTTTGAAATCTTCTTTTTCAACTGAAATATTCGGATTATAAAATTTTCTTAATCGTTCAATAGATGTTTTTGTAAATCTTGGATGTTGCGGAGACATGCCGCCCGAAAGTGTTGCGCCTGAAAAAGAAGATCGGTTTAAAACATAATAAACAGCCGCCCTTTGCAATTTGCTTTTGAAATGAGTTTGAGTTTGCTGCAGTTCGTAAAACTTATTTTTTGACAACGGGAAAAATTTTTCAACCTCATCTGCAAGTTTGTTGGGAACAGTTATTAAGCATTGCCAGAATTCAACAAGCGGAGAAAAAATATCATAGCCAAAAACTTTTATATTTTTTGATGCAGCAAAAAGTTCAATCGAGCCTCCGCCAAAAAAAGGAGACAATAATTTGTTAGGATTTTGGGGGAAAAAATTGAAAATAAATTCTACGCCTCTTGTTTTGCCGCCAGGATAACGTAAAGGTGAACGGGAAGTAGAATGAAGAGTAATATTTGCCCCTGAATTTTTTAAAAGCATAGATTGCCCTCCGTTAATCTTTTGTAAAACAAGGATGAAAGTTCAATGTTGCCAAAGTAATTTTCTAACATTTGAATTGGAAACAGCTAAAATATTTTAAATGAGCAGAACATTTTTTTCCACATTCCGTTTGAACATCAAATTAACCCTGCTCATTTTGTTGTTAAGCTGTTTTACTGCCCAATCACAAACGGTTTCAGTATATAATAAATTTTCTCAATTAGAATCACGTTTAAAAACCACCGGCGATACAACGTTGCTGATTAATTTTTGGGCTACCTGGTGTAAGCCCTGTGTAGAAGAACTTCCTTATATTCTTGCATTTAACGAGAAGTATGCTGCAGATAAAAAAATTAAAATTTTATTGGTAAGCCTGAATTTTAAGAACCAGCTTACTGAACAGGTAATCCCTTTTATAAAAGAAAAAAATATTAAACCTGAAGTAGTATTGCTTGCTGATGCAAATACAAATTCATGGATACCTAAAATAGATAAAGACTGGGATGGAGCAATTCCTGTAACCCTATTAATTACTCCAACAGGAAACAAATTTTTTCACAATGAAGAATTTACATCAGAAGCGGAGTTAGAAAACTGGATTCATTCGAATCTTGATTAACAAATATGTAATGTTCATTCTAAAAAAAAATTTATGAGAACGAAAATTTTTATGTTGCTGCTTTCCGTTGCAGCCATTACGCTGTTCACCAATTTTTATACAACATCTCTCAGCGGTTATAAAATTGGTGATAAGGCAGAAGACTTCCGGCTTAAAAATGTTGATAGTAAAATGGTTTCGCTGAAAGATTATAAAAATGTAAAGGGATACATCGTAATTTTTACCTGTAATCATTGTCCTTTCGCAAAAGCTTATGAGCAAAGGATTATAGACCTGCATAAAAAGTATGCGCCGCTTGGTTATCCGGTTATTGCCATTAATCCCAACAATCCTGCTATAAATCCTGAAGACAGTTATGAAAATATGCAGGCAAGAGCAGAGCAAAAGAATTATCCATTCGTTTATCTTTTTGATGAAGGGCAACAGGTGTATCCCAAATTTGGCGCAACACGCACACCCCATGTATTTCTGCTGAGCAATGATTTGGAGGTAATGTATATCGGCGCTATTGACGATAATTCGCAGAATTCCTCAGCAGTTAAAAATAAATATGTTGAAAATGCAACCAGTGCATTGATGAAAGGAGAAAAACCAAACCCCGCAGAAACAAAAGCGATAGGATGCGGGATTAAATAGTTGGAATCATATTTTTTGTTACCGGCTTTAGTTTTTCATGGCAAAAAAACGAGAGGAAATAAAAGTTATTCTCATCAACAGCAATCCTGCACTATAATGACTGACCCCCCATGATTGCAGACCGTGTTTATCTTTTGCCTTTAACTACAGAAAGCATTGAACAGGTTTTGAGAATGGTTTTACTATAAAGACCTTCTATCTCTTAGTGCTTCTGCGACAAAGCTATTCTTTCATAAACTTATAGTTGCTCACATTCGCACCTTTTTCAACTCGTAAATAATAGGTCCCCTGTTTTAATTGACTAACATTTAAATCATAACTAACAGCACTTACATTCATGGTTCTTAATACGTTTCCCTGCAAATTAAGTATTGACAGAGTTGCATTGCCTGCTACATTTAACCCCCTACATGCAGCGCATCTTTTACAGGGTTGGGGTAAATGTTCAAAGATGAGGCATCATTTATATCATTTCAATAATAGTTGTTCATTAGATTAAGAAAAAAGCCAACACATTTTACTATGCCGGCTTTTGAATTTTGCCTTTTGATTTTTAGAGTTTTTATTTCTCCACCACAATCTTCACTTGCTGTTGCTCACTGCCATTAATCAATTGCAAGTTGTACACACCATTTATAAGATTAGATACATTAAGCTGGTAGCTGTTGTTGCCTTTTACTGCCTGCTCTGTCTTGGTAAACATAAGCTTACCTGTTTTATCATACACGTTCAACTGCACCTTGCCTGCGTTATTGCTGTTATAGGTAACGGTAAAAACACCGTGTGTTGGGTTTGGTGAAACTGAAAGCTTAGCTAAAGCAGCCTGATCTTCTGTTTCATTTACCAAGCCTTGTGTTATTCCGCACAAATTTTGTGGCAAGGTATCATAATGTACAACATTTAGTGTAATGTTAGTAGCGGTTAGTGTATCATCAAATATCTTTAAAGGCTGATTTGATGCTACAGAATCTTGTGCGATTGTTTTGATAATATTATAAGTTGTAGTGGGAGTACAATTTCCGGTAATATTTCCTGCAGTATTGGTTTTTATTACATACAAATCACTCGGAAACCCATCTGTGTTTGTAAAACCAACTGCATAATATCCATTAGAAGATAATGCCACATCTTTTAAAGTAACGCTGTCCTCACAACGTTTAAAAAAAAGAAGATTGCCTGTGCTGTCTAACTTTACTATGTAACCATTATGCACTGAATCTGCATCGTCATAATATTCAGGCCCTGCAAATACAATATTACCATTTTTATCGGTTAGCAAGTGACGATAATGATGATTGTCATTATATGGAATATTATAGCTATTTGCCCATAGAATATCTCCCTCATTATTTATTTTGAAAACTAAACTATTATTTTGCAATCCTGAAGCAATATATCCTCCGTTTGTGGTATCAATCGAATAGATATAGCCAGGATTAGGATAGAAGTCAAACCTTTTCCCCCATATTAACTTGCCTGAAGGTGAAAATTTTAATAGAACAGGCATAGTGTTTACAAGCATTAAGTTGCCCGCAACAATGCATCCGCCATCCTTATCAGCAGTAATATCCACGGCTGAAGTTATCAGCATCATCCCCAACATATTGCAGCCGCTTTTCCCACAAAATGTTGCCATCAATTGATAACTTAAATAATCTTTTGCGGTCGCCAGCATCTATCAGCAAATAAAATCCATTTAGCTTGTTGGTAATAGGATTGTATGCAGGCTGCAAAAATTTTCCACCTAAATGCGGAAAGATATGTATTACCTTGGACCATATAACCTTACCATAGTTATTGAATCTGGCAATAATAGTTTGTTGTATATAACTAAGAGCTATTATGTAGCCCTTTGCATTTCCTACTGAGTCATGAATCGGCTCTAAGGCCACAGGTGTAGGTGAATAAGGAAATCCTGTAATTTTTAATTTCGAATGAACAGACCCATCAGGATTAAATTTAACAACGAAAGGGAACGAACCCTTTAGTGGTTCAGATGAAACACCCGAACTATTAAATTCCCATCTGCATTTGTTGTAGCGCATAAGCCACTTTCAAAACTTTCTGAAGTGCCAAGAATGTTCTGAAATGTTTGTGCATGCAAATTTGCATGGAAAGTCTGCAGAAAAATAACGCAGACAATAATTACTTTTTTCATAAATTTTTTTTTGATTTAAAATTTTTTTTGATTAACATAACAAGAATAAACTATCATTAAATAGTTGTTTTATCTAACAATTAATTTCTGTCCAAACATTTTACCATCATGAGTTCCGGAAAAGAATAAATCAAAGATAGAGTGCGGGGGGTAAAACAAGCGTATTTCTACGCAATTTTAAAAATGCGTACTTATACGTAACTGGAATAAGTGAAGTTTACTGAAACTTTCATCCTGTAGATATGATTCTCAATATTAAAGGGTCGTAAATTTATAAAGCGGTTATGGCCTTTTTCAGGTTTGCATTTACTTACATTTGCAGAATTTTGTTTTTCTGCAATGCCATTAGATATATCCATACATTCTGTTCTTATCATCGGCTCTGGTCCTATCATCATTGGTCAGGCATGTGAATTCGATTACTCCGGCTCGCAGGCTGCACGCAGCATACGCGAAGAGGGAATAAAAGTTATTCTCATCAACAGCAATCCTGCTACCATTATGACGGACCCCATGATGGCAGACCGTGTTTATCTTTTGCCTTTAACCGTAGAAAGCATTGAACAAATTTTGCAGGAAAATGCGCAGCATCCTGCGGATAAAATTGATGCAGTGCTGCCAACTATGGGCGGTCAAACTGCTCTGAATCTTTGCAAAGAAGCAGAAGAACTGGGTCTCTGGGAAAAATATAATGTGAGATTAATTGGGGTTGATATAGAGGCCATTGATGCAGCAGAAGACCGGGAAAAATTCAGACAGTTGATGCTCAACATTGGTATTGATGTAGCAACAAGCAAAGCCGCTAACAGCTTTCTTGAAGGAAAAGAATTTGCGCAGGAAATAGGCTATCCTTTAGTTATTCGCCCATCATTTACATTAGGTGGTACAGGCGGCAGTTTTGTTCATACCAAAGAAGAATTAGATGAGGCTTTACAACGCGGCTTACAGGCTTCTCCCATTCATGAAGTGCTTGTAGAAAAAGCATTATCAGGATGGAAAGAATTTGAACTCGAATTACTGCGAGATAAAAATGATAACGTAGTCATCATTTGCACCGTTGAAAATGTTGACCCCATGGGCATTCATACCGGCGATTCCATTACGGTTGCTCCCGCAATGACGCTTAGCGATACTGCTTATCAGGGTATGCGCAACAAGGCCATCTTAATGATGCGCAGCCTGGGAAATTTTGCCGGCGGTTGCAATGTGCAATTTGCATTGCATCCCGAAACAGAAGAAATTTTTGCGGTTGAAATAAATCCAAGGGTAAGCCGTTCTTCGGCGCTTGCATCAAAAGCAACAGGTTATCCCATTGCCAAAATTGCTGCAAAGCTTGCGATTGGCTATACACTCGATGAATTAAAAAATCAAATCACAAAAACTACTTCCGCTTTTTTTGAACCTGCACTCGATTATGTAATAGTAAAAATTCCGCGCTGGAATTTTGATAAGTTCAAAGGCGCTAATGATATCTTAGGCCTGCAAATGAAAAGCGTAGGCGAGGTGATGGCTATTGGAAGAAGCTTTACAGAAGCCATTCAAAAAGCTTGTCAAAGCCTGGAGAATGAAGCAGTGGGTTTAGGATATTATGGCAAGAGTTTAATGAAGAGTGACGAGTTGATTGAATATATAAAAACTCCCCGGTGGGATAGAATTTTTAGAATCAAAGATGCTTTAATGCAGGGCGTTACCGTAAAAACAATTGTGCAGGCAACAGGTATTGACCGATGGTTTATATACCAAATATCAGAGCTTTGCAATATTGAAAAAGAATTAAAAAAATATAATTTGGCAACCATGCCTGCCGAGCTTTTTAGAGAAGCGAAGAAAAATGGATTTGGTGATGAGCAGATAGCCAGAATTATAGGAAACTGTACAGAAGAAGATGTATATCAAAACAGAAAAGAATTAGGTATTACCCGTGTTTATAAAATGGTAGATACATGCAGTGCTGAATTTGAAGCTAAAACGCCATACTTCTACAGCACATTTGAATAAAAATTTGATTTTATCTATTATCTTTGGGCCGCAAACTCCCAATTCGCTTTATTAGTTCCCCAAGGTTTAACTGTTACATATTTAAGATGTGTTTTGCAATTAGCCCTGTATATTTGTTACTAAAATCAATAAAAAAATTTAATTTCTTTATGAAAATCTTTGAAAGAAAACACGCTGTAAACTTTCCCCCGCTGCCTGTGTATTTAAAACAATTTACCGGTTATGCAGCAATCATTTTAATTTTTCTTACCGCCGGTTGCAGCAAAATTGGTGAGCATGCTCCGGACCCCGCGCAAACTCCAATACACCCCATAGACAAACCAAATATTATTTTGGTTTTAGGCGATGATGTGGGATATGAAATACCGAATTACACAGGAGGTGAATCTTATGTTACACCCAACATTGATAATATAGCGCAGGAGGGCATGCAGTTTACACGCTGCCATTCTACTCCATTGTGCTCGCCTTCCCGGTTTGAAATGCTTACAGGCAAATATAATCAGCGTAATTATTATACCAACTCATGGGGAGATTTAGACCGGTCGCAAAGAACCATTGCCAATATGCTCAAGGACGAAGGTTATGCAACTTATGCCTCTGGTAAATGGCAACTGAATGGAGGCGATACCTCGCTCCATGATTTTGGTTTTGATAACTATTGCATCAGCAATCCTTACAAATTATCAACAAATGAATCAGGAAGTGAAGGCGGAATAAGCTTGTATAAAGACCCATTGATATATACACATGGTGATTATTTGGCTGATGCCCTAACAAAAGGAAAGTATGGAGAAGACATTTTCAGAGATTCTATTTTTCAATTCATAGATAATAATAAAGACAAACCTTTCTTTGCTTATTGGGCTACTAATCTTTGTCATGCTCCATTTCAACCAACACCTGATGACCCTGAGTTTGCAACGTTTGACCCCACCAAGCCACGGGAATTAGGCGATACTATCTATTATCCTTCCATGGTAAAATATTTTGACAAGGAAATGGGTTTGCTTTTTCATAAAATTGACAGCCTGGGCATTGGTGAAAAAACTATCATACTTTTTGTACTTGGTGATAACGGAACAGAATCTGATATTAATTCTTTATATAAGGGCCAGATAATACCCGGTGGAAAAGGTAAAGCAATAGAAAACGGAATTCACGTTCCCTTCATAGTTTATTGGCGCGGAACTGTTGCACCTGGCCGCATTGACAGAAACATCGTTGATTTTACTGACTTCTTACCCAGTATTGCAGGCTTATGCAATGTAAAAGTGCCTGCATCTTATGGCATTATAGATGGGGTAAATTTTTCTCCGCAGGTTTTTGGTGAAATATCTACACCAAGACAATGGAGCTATTGCTATTACGATGTAAACCGTAAAGGAGATGATGGTAAAATTCCAACAATATGGTCATTAGATACCATGTATAAATTATACGATCATAAAAGAGGATTTTATAACTACATTTTAGACCCGTTTGAAAACAGCAGGATAAGGCATGATGGCGCTACTCCCCAGGATAATGCAGCAAGAGACCGGTTACAGTCCGTTATTGATTCATATCAATAATAAGCAAAAAAACTTTTAATGTAAGGTTGTCCTTTATCACAGGATAACCTTATCTTTTTAAAAATTATCTTTCACAACACAATATGTTTAATTCAGTAATAAAATTTATCAATATAGTTTTTATTACTGCTTCTTTCCTTACACTGATAGCTTGCAATAACAATGTTTCAAATTGTATTGCACCCCAAGGAATGGTTTTAATACCTGAAGGAACAAATAAAAATGGGGGACATATAAAGCCATTTTTTATGGACGCTACTCCTGTTACTGTTGGGCAGTTTGATGAATTTGTAAAAGCTGCCGGCTACAAAACAGAAGCGCAAAAGCTTGGCAATGCCGGGGTGTTTGATACTCTTACTCATTCATGGAATTTAATAGATGGAGCAAATTATTTATATCCTTTCGGACCTGATAAATCAAAGGCTCTTCCTAATTATCCCGTAACACAAGTTTCATGGCACGATGCAGAGGCGTATTGTAGCTGGGCGCATAAGAGATTGCCCACAGGCCCTGAATGGGAATATGTGGCCATGAATGCTGATGGCCATTACAATAAAAAATATCCATGGGGCGATTCACTTGTGCAAAACGGAAAATATATGGCTAATGTTTGGCAGGGAGATTTCCCCAAGTTTAATACCGTTGCAGATGGTTTTGCCTATACATCACCTGTAGGCGCTTTTGGTAAAACTCCTTTAGGCTTAACTGATATTGGCGGAAATGTTTGGGAATGGATACAGGACTGGCAAAACCCTAATGACACTGCAAGCAACACAAGTGAAAAGCTGCAAATGAGCGGGTCCTTTCTCTGCGATTACAAAGTTTGTCACGGATATAAAATTGGTAATACTTCACACTCCACTCCCGAAACATCTCTTTGCCATGTAGGCTTTCGCTGCGTAAAAGATTGCGAATCCGAACCCTCTAAATCCCCCTAAAGGGAGACTTTAAAAAACATCTTAATAACGTAATCTTCCTTTTTACATCTTTAGCGTTTAGCATGTAGCTTGCATAAGTCCCCTTTAGGGGATTTAGGGGTATGATACACAAAACAAAAGGCATTATTCTGCGAACGGTTAAATATGGCGAAACCAGCATTATTACTAATGTTTACACTGAATTGTTTGGTGTGCAGAGTTATATTGTAAAAGGCGTTCGCCAAATTTCAAAGCGATCCCAAGGCAAAGAAAATTTTTTTCAGCCTGCCGCAATACTGCAGATGGAAGTGTATCACAATGAACTAAAAAATCTGCAGTTCATTAAAGAGTATCAATGGAGCTATTTATACGAAAGAATTTTTTTTGATGTGGTGCGAAATGCAGCAGCCATATATATTATTGAACTGTTGCAGCATGGAATAAAACAACCTGAAGCCAATGCGAAGTTATTTTACCTGATTGAAAACACCTTACAAGAATTGGATACAGCAAATAATGCGATAGTGAGTAATCTTCCTCTATTCTTTCTTTTGCATTTTGCCGCAGAGCTTGGCTTTAAAATTCAGGGTGATTATTCAAATGAATCATGCTTCTTAGATTTACAGGAAGGAAGATTTACAAAAGAGAAGCCGGTGCATCCTCATTATATACAAGGTGAGCCGGCGCAACTGATTTCGCATATCATCAATATAAATTTTTATAGAGACCTTGAACATATAAAGCTGACCCACGAAAAAAGAAGGCAGTTGCTGTATGCTTTGCAAACATTTCTCGCTTTACACATTTCAGATTTTGGAGAAATGCGCAGTCTAAATGTGTTGCAGGAAGTGTTGGGTTAAATAACGGCAAAAAGTATTTGCAATGAATCAGCAACGCACAGCATCTCACAGAGCCTGCGACCTTTGGACAAATCATTTATCAACTTTTGTTTGTGGAGCGGCATTCACTGTTTATCAACAAAAATTATCTACCCCCAAAATTTACTTTAGCTTGCATAAAATTATCAATCATGAAAAAATTTTATCCCTCTTATTTTGTGCTGGCTCTTTGCAGCTTCAGCAATACATCAGTACAACACATGACAACTATGCCGGGTGCATACAGAATGCTCTCGCAGTCAGCAACTGATGGCAATCAGACCCAAACTTCCTCCGCAAAGCAGTTGAAGATTTACACAGACCATTATATGATGTATGGCAATGTAAACCCCGCGGATTCTGTTTCTTCATTTGGTGTTGGCTCCTACACGGAGAGTACAGGTAAAGTAACGGAACAAGTAATATATTCTGCTTCCGGAAACTCAAGCGATGATACATTACGGTCTTTCAATCTTGACATTGAAAAAACATCTAAAGGATATAAGCAGGTAATCGCCAATATGGGGCCCGATAATAAGTATAAGCTCATAGAAGAATATGAATCGGTAGGCACAAAGGTAAAATCGCCCTTAGATGGAGCATGGAAACTGGTAAAATCTTACGGAATAAATGGAAATGATACTACTAAATATGAAGTGATGCAGTTTAAAACTTATTACGCAGGTCATTTTATTTGGGGTAGCACCTACACGGATTCGGCTTCAAAAAAGCATACGGGTATCGGGTTTGGTGATTTTGAAATGAATGGTAATAATAAACTAAAAGAAACGATAGATAACTCTACCTTTTCACAAATAGAAGGACAAACATTCAATATTGATATTGTGTTGAAAGGCGCCGACTGGTTTAAGCAAACAATAAATAATTCAGATGGAACAAAAGATGTACAGGAATACAAGCGCTTAGGAAAATAATATTAGTTGCAGATAAAGTTTTTTCGTCTCCGCAGATTCTTCATAGCAGAGCTTTGTGCAGAGGGGTCTCTGCGGCATGCTTATTACTATAGCTGAAATATTGTTCAGCAACAAATGTTATCTTTCCCAAAGGGATGCCTTTGGCACAACAAAATTTTTCGAATCGGCATTTGTATCGGGCTGGACGTTCAATGAAAATGAATTCGATATTAAACAACCAAAATAGATTTCAAAAAAATTCTCCTGATTTTTATCTCTGAAATTTCTTAGTAAACCTTATCGGCATTAAACACGTTTTATTTTACTGTGTAAAAAATACATTTTCAAATAAACACCTAAATTGCGGCGCATTTGATTTACCAAAAAAACACTTATGGATTTTAAAAATTTCCGGATTCCCTATTCAGCAGACGAGCGTTATTCAAAAAAAGTGGCTTATTTTTCCATGGAGTTTGCAATTCATCAACCCTTAAAAATTTACAGTGGCGGTCTTGGCTTTCTTTCCGGCTCACATTTACGTAGTGCTTACGAATTACATCAAAACCTTATAGGTATTGGCATTTTATGGAAGTATGGTTATTACGACCAGGCACGCAACCAGGATCAAACACTTCATGTAACATGGAAAGAAAAAAATTACAGCTTTCTTGAAGATACAGGAATAAAATTTCAAATACCCATTCATGACCACCCGGTTTGGGTAAAAGCCTTTTACTTAAATCCGCAAACATTTAATACCGCTCCGCTTTTTTTGCTCTCTACAGATTTACCTGAGAATGATTATGTGTCTCAAACAATTTCGCATCGTTTGTACGATGCAAATGTTTCCACAAAAGTTGCACAATTTATTTTATTGGGTATCGGTGGCGCAAAGCTTATTGATGAGCTCAGCTTTGAGCCAGACCTTTATCATTTGAATGAAGCGCATGGCATTTCATCTGCATTTTATTTGCTCGATAAATTTAAAAGCGTTGAAAAGCTGCGTCAGCATTTAGTATTTACTACACATACCCCCGAAGAAGCGGGCAATGAAAAGCATGATATTTACCTCTGCGAAAAAATGAGCTATTTCTATGGCTTAAGCTTGGATGAAGTAAGAAAGCTTACCGGCATTGATGATGACCAATTTAATCACTCACTGGTTGCATTGCGTTTTGCGAAGCTTGCCAACGGAGTATCAGAATTGCATGGACGTGTATCGAGAGAGATGTGGAATAAACACACAGGCACATGCCCCATTATATCCATCACCAATGCGCAAAACTGGAAATATTGGGCAGATAAGCAACTCTATAAAACAATGGATGAGCAAAACGACGGGTTGTTTGATGACCGAAAAAAATTCCTGAAAAAAAGAACCTTTGAAATTGTTGCAGACCAGGTAGGAAAATTATTCGACCCCGAAGTTCTCACAATCGTTTGGGCACGGCGCTTTGCCGGATATAAACGTGCAGACCTTTTAACGCAGGATATGGAACGTTTTGAAGCGCTTATTAATAATACAAAATATCCCGTGCAAATAATATGGGCAGGTAAGCCTTACCCGCTCGATTACCCGGCCATATCTCAATTCAATTACCTGGTGCACTTTAGTAAAAATTATAAAAATGTAGCCGTGCTTCGCGGCTATGAACTTCACTTAAGCAAGCGGCTAAAACAATCTGCAGATGTATGGCTCAATAATCCGCGTGTGCCGCGTGAAGCCTCCGGCACAAGTGGTATGACGGCAGCAATGAACGGCGCTGTAAATTTTTCAACCAATGATGGATGGATTCCTGAATTCATCAACAATGGAAATAATGGCTTTGTAGTGCCGATGGCAGACTATGCAAATATGACTGTGCACGAACAGGATAAATATGACCTCGCTAAAATTTACGAAATACTTGAAGAGCAAATAGTGCCATTGTATTACGATAACTACGATACATGGAAGCAAATTGTAAAGAACGGTATGCGTGATGTTCGGTTTCAATTCGACAGCAACCGCATGGCGCATGAGTATTATGAACTGTTGTACAGGTAAGCGTGCGGCATGGTCTGACTTCCGCCTTGCGGAACAGGCTGTCCCGGGTCTGACCACAATTTTTCGACAATTTAAATAGTCTGCCGGCCTTGCTTAAAATGGATGTTGGATATTCTCAGAATTTTCCTGGTAATTCTGCACTTGACTAAGTAATCACTCTTATGGAATTTTTATATTAAAGCATCTACAAAAGAATAATTATTTTACAAGTGTGAAAGACACTGATTTTAAAAATAAAAATGATAGCGAGTTGCTTGCAGGTTTTTATGAAAGCCGGAATAATGAATGGCTCGGTGTATTGCTGCAGCGCTATACTTTATTACTGTTAGGTGTTTGCATGAAGTATCTTAAGGATGAAGAAGAAGCCAAAGATGCGGTGCAACAAATTTTTTTGAAAGTAATAAGTGAATTACAACGTTATAAGGTAGATTATTTTAAGAGCTGGCTTTACATGGTTGCCCGCAATCATTGCCTTATGAAATTAAGAAGCGGTACAATTAAAAATGCAGCGCAGCTTAATGAATCAATGCAGCTTCACGATGAAGGATCTTATATAGAAAATAAAATTGAAAAAGATATGCTGCTCACACTTATTGAAGCCTCGCTTCCTGAACTAAGTGAGGAGCAAAAAACTTGCGTAACTTTATTTTATCTGCAGAAGAAAAGCTATTATGAAATATGTAAGCAAACAGGCTACACACTTATGCAAGTAAAAAGCTACATACAAAACGGCAAGCGCAATCTTAAATTATTGATTGAAAAGAAAATGCATTAACAATGGAAGAGCTTACCAATATATGGAACACTGATGATGAATTGAACGAACAGCAACTGCTGAATTACATCAAGGGAAATGCCTCTGTTGATGAATCTCATTTGGTTGAAAAGCAAATGGCAGATTCCGGTTTTGTAAATGACGCTGTAGAAGGGCTGCAATCGCTTAAAGAAAAAAATCTTGATGATTATGTTCAACAGATTAATAAGAAGTTGCACCGGCATCTTACAAAGAAAAAAAATCAAAAAGAAAAAAGAAAAATAAAAGATCTGCAATGGGTAATAATTGCGGTTATTATTATTCTGCTTATTTGCACAATCGCTTACGGCATTATACGCATGAAGCAATAAAACAGACACAACCCAATACCCAATACCAATTACCCATTACCCATTACCCATTACCCATTACCCATTACCCATTACCATTACCCATTACCCAATATCCTATCTTTGGCAACATGCTAAAACAAACATTGCTTAAAGCTACAGAAGAGGCTGCTAAAATTTTAAAAGAATATGCAGGCAAAACATTTTCTATTAGTAATAAAGAAGGAATAAATAATCTTGTTACAGAGATTGACCATAAAAGCGAGGATGCAATCATTAGCATTATAAAGGAAAATTTTCCCGGCCATCAAATACTAAGCGAAGAGATTGGAGAATTAAAACAAGACTCGGTTTATAAATGGATTATTGACCCCATAGATGGCACCATTAATTACGCACATGGCATACCCATTTGCTGTGTAAGCATAGGAATTGAAATAGATGGCGAATTAAAAATGGGCGCTGTATGCAATCCTTTTATGAATGAATTTTTTTTTGCCGAAAGCGGATGCGGCGCCACTTTGAATGATATATCAATATCTGTAAGTAAAGAGCAATTGCTTATAAAGAGTTGTTTGGTAACAGGGTTTCCCTACACTTATCTCGATACACCAAACGGACCTTTGCAGGTATTTGAAAAATTTATACGAAAAGGAATACCTGTAAGAAGATTCGGCAGTGCGGCTATTGATTTATGCTGGGTTGCATGCGGCAGGTTCGACGGTTTTTATGAACATAAGCTGAATGCGTGGGATAGTGCAGCAGGAGTTGTTATTGTAAAAGAAGCAGGAGGCAAGATTAGTGATTTGAAAGGGAATTCATATAATCATTATCAGCCCGGTATTGTTGCAACAAATGGAAAAATTCATGATGAACTTGTAAGAGTGGTAAATGGAGGAGAGATAATTTAATGTTAGAACAATTTTTAATTATGAACGCAGAAGAAACGAAAAAAAGAACAAAGTAATTTTGCAATTAATGCTGTACATGTAACACAAATGCTCGAGTTGGTGGCTATTTTGTTGGACACAAACTTCATAGACAATCAAGAACAATAATTTGACACAACAAGCAGACAAAACAAAAAGTATTTTGGTGCTAATACCAATTTTTGGAACTCTACTCTTCGTTGTCCTTTATTTTATTGCGACACTTTTATATTCAGGTGGTTCACAGGTTGACAAAAATTCTGTTGGCTTTAGTTGGGTAAATAATTATTGGTGCAACTTGCTAAACGAAAACGCAATGAATGGACAACACAATTCTGCAAAGCCTGTTGCTATGACAAGACTGTTTATACTTTGTTTGACACTTTCATTTTTTTGGTTTCTTTTCCCAAGACACATAAAAACTGGAAAATCTGCTAAAATTATAATTCAATTTTCAGGGACACTTGCAATGGTAGTTGCACTTTTTTTGTTTACTGACATCAACCACGACTTAATTACAGATATTGCATCTATGTTTGGACTTATTGCAACAATTGGAACTTTTATTGGACTTTATAAAACAAAAGGGTTTGGACTTTTTGCCTTTGGACTTTTAAACATCTTGCTTGTTGGACTTAACAATTATGTTTATTTCACTAAAGGACTTATTATTTATTTACCAGTAATACAGAAAATTAGTTTTGCAACTTTTCTAATTTGGATTTGCTGCATTGACATAAATCTTTATTGGGGGACAAAGAAAAACAGCCACCAACAACAGGTTTGGCAATAGGCTGGCTGACGGAAAAACAATCAGCTGCAAACCAATATCAGCAATAGTTCCGGCTAAGTGGTATTAATTTAGCTTTTAGTTGTTAACTTTATGAGTTTTGGTTCCCGGCTGACAGTTCGCTATTGCCATGCCATCGCAAATGCTTCAACGTTGACAGAAACGCACCAGCGTCACCGCCAAACTTCGACTTCGCCAAAGACCGCCAAAATAATCCGTAAATTTGACGCAGTTACAAAAGAATAAAGCGTTTATGAAGGCAAAATATGTAAACCCATTTACAGACTTTGGATTCAAAAAAATATTTGGCGAGGAAGCAAGCAAACCTCTTTTGCTTGACTTCCTTAACACACTTTTGCCTGAAAATTCACAAATCAAAAACCTTTCATTTAAAAATACTGAACATTTAGGACAAACAGAAGCCGACAGAAAATCGCTGTTCGACATTTATTGCGAAGCCGAAAACGGTGAAAAATTTATTGTAGAACTTCAAAAAGCAAAACAGAACTTTTTTAAAGAAAGGGCAGTTTATTATTCCACTTTCCCAATCAGGGAGCAAGCCGAAAAGGGTGAGTGGAACTACAATCTCAACGCTGTTTTTTGCATTGGCATTTTGGACTTTACATTTGACGATTATGAAAATGAACCTGAAAAAAGTAAGGTGGTCCATAACATAAAACTCAAAAACCAGAACGGCAAAACCTTTTACGAAAAGCTGACATACATTTACCTTGAAATGCCAAATTTTAAGAAAGAAGAAGCTGATTTAAAAACAAGGCTGGACAAATGGTTGTATTTCATAAAACATTTGGAAGATTTTCAAACCATGCCAACCATTTTTAAGGACGAAGCCATTTTTGAAAAGGCATTTGAGAAGGCTGAATTGGCAAAGTTGGACACAGCTCAATGGGAAAGTTATGAAAGCTCTCTGAAGGAGTATCGAGACATAAAAGGGTACATTGATACTGCTTTTGACGAAGGTAAAATAGAAGGTATAATAGAAGGCAAAATAGAAGGCAAAATAGAGGTTGCAAGGTCTTTAAAGGAGGCAGGTGTTTCAATTGACATTATAAGTAAGACAACAGGATTCTCTATTGACGATATAAACAAACTGTAGCACAAATTGGACAAAGCTAAAAGACGTTCAATGCCAGCCTGACCGGACGGGCAGGAATTCCGCCAGCATCGGCAATGTGAAATGAAAAATGATCTTCGCACAATTTAATATTGAACATCTTACGTTCGTATCCCTACATCGTGAACTGTGAACTGTAAACTGTAAATCGTAAATCGTGTATCTAAATGAATCGTACAGAAATATCAACACTCGGAGAATTTGGTTTGATAGAGCATCTTACCAAAAATTTCGAGATACAAAATGCTTCTACCATTATGGGTGTTGGCGACGATGCAGCAGTGATAGACCATTTCGGTAAACAAACGGTTGTAACCACTGACCTTTTAATTGAAGGTGTTCATTTCGATTTAATGTACACACCGCTAAAACATTTGGGATATAAAAGCGTGATAGTAAATCTCAGCGATGTATATGCCATGAACGCTACTCCCACACAAATTACCGTGAGCATCGGCATTAGCAATCGTTTTAGCCTTGAAGCTTTGGATGAATTTTATGAAGGCATTTATGCCGCCTGTGAAAAATATGGAGTTGATTTGGCCGGCGGCGATACCTCATCATCCCAAAAAGGATTTATTATTTCTGTTACTGCACTGGGCGAAGCTGCCACGGATAAATTTGTAAAACGAAGCTCAGCTAATAATGGCGATCTTATTTGTGTGAGCGGAGATTTGGGCGCCGCTTTTTTAGGATTAACCCTGCTTGAAAGAGAAAAGAAAATATATCTTGAAAATCCGCAGGTGCAGCCAGACCTTGAAGGAGAAGATTACATTGTAGGCCGGTTATTAAAGCCCGAAGCAAGAAAAGATGTAATTGAATTTTTTGAACAAAATAAAATAATTCCAACGGCAATGATAGATGTTAGTGATGGGCTTAGCAGCGATGTGCTGCACATCTGCTCGCAAAGCAATCTCGGTTGTTTGTTGTATGAAGAAAAATTACCGATTGAAGAAGACACACGCCAGGCGGCATTCAAATTCGGATTAGACCCTACGGTTTGTGCATTAAACGGCGGCGAAGATTATGAATTGCTTTTTACAATTAAGCAAGATGATTATTCTAAAATAATATTGAATGAGAATATAAACATTATAGGACACATGACTGATGCAGATGCCGGAAAAAAATTTTTAACCAAAGGTGGTAACACGTTCGATATAACAGCCCAGGGCTGGAACGCCTTTCAGCGCTAATCTATACACTCCATGAAGCTATTACAGGTTGTGTTGTTGCTTGCAATCACTATTACTATTTTTATTTCCTGTACTGCATCAAAAAAAATTCAATCTGCAGCCACAAGAAAATTTCCGCCGGATAAATTACAAAGCGACTTTCTGCTTCTTAAAAAAATTCTTGAAGCGAATCATCCCAGCTTATATTGGTACACAGCTAAAGACAGTATTGATTTCTATTTTTATTCAATTTATAATAGCATAACAGATTCTCTTACTGAAGCGCAATTCAGAAATAAAGTTGCATGGTTTATAAGCAAGATTCGCTGCGGGCACACTGCGGTAAGGTATTCAAAGCAATACAGCAAATATGCGGAGAAAAGCAAAGAGCCTTTTTTCCCTTTATTTATCAAAGCATGGAGAGATAGTCTTGTGGTTTTAGGCAGCCCAAGAAGACAGGACAGCATTTTTAAACGAGGCACTATTATTACCTCTATAAATAATATGAATCCCGCATTGCTGCTCGATTCTATGCGGCAGTTCATAAGCACAGATGGCTATTCAGATAATTTTAAAGACCAGTTGATAAGCTTTGGATTTCCTCTTGCATATAAAAATGTTTTCGGATTAAGTAAAGAGTATTCAATTGGCTATTTAGATAGCAGCAGGAAAAATAAAATCGCATCTATAAATAATTATATTCCCGATTCAACAAAAAAAACAAAGGCCTTAAAGGCTCTTTTTCCAAACCATGAAGTAAGGAAACAGCAATTACTTTCTCTCCGCAATATCACGGTTGATTCCACAGCCCAAACCGCATACATTAAGCTGGCCGGTTTTTCACAGGGCAGCATACGGCAATTCTATAGAAACAGCTTTAAAGCAATAAAAGAATTGCATATTAATAATCTCGTGATTGATGTACGTGAAAATGGCGGTGGCAATATTGGGTTAAGCACAACACTAACAAAATATGTATCGGCAAAACCATTTCATTTTGCTGATACAGTAGCTGCTGTAAGAAAAAATTTCTATTGCAGCCGCTATATACATCCTGCATGGCTGTATTCCATAATCATGACTTTTACTGCAAGAAAAAAAAATGACGAACGTTTTCATTTTAATTTTTTAGAACACCACGTTTACCGGTTAAAGAAAAACTTTCATTATTCAGGAAACATTTACATTGTACAGGGAGGTTTTACTTTCTCTGCTGCCACTGCTTTTGTTTCGCATCTTAAAGGGCAGCCAAATGTTACGGTTGTTGGCGAAGAAACAGGTGGCGGATATTATGGTAACTCGGCTGTGCATCTGCCGGTTATTAAGTTGCCTACCACTAAACTGCGGATAACATTACCGGTTTACAGAATTGTAACAGACAGCACAAGAATAAAAAATGGCAGGGGCATTTTGCCTGATGTTTTTGTGGGTCCTTCTTCAAATGCAATAAGGCAGGGGATTGATGCCAAAATGCAAAAGGTGCGGGAATTAATTGAGGCGGGAAAAAAAGAATAAATTCATGAAAATATAAAAAGATAGAATTTTTTACCACTCATCTTCAGAAATAATATTTTCATCTGCTTTAGAAAAAGATTGTTTTGATTTTGATTTTATTTTTTGCAATTGCCTTTCAATAATCATCTTTGCAATAAGAGCACCTGCATCCTCTGCATCTTGCAATTGCAAAGCTCCTTTTATCTTTTTTTCTGAAATATCAATCCGGTATAATAATTGAACCAATGCAGGAAAATCGTGATTGATGAGATAGTTTATGTATTCGTTTAATTGTTTCAGCACATCCGCCTGCTGTAGTATTTCAGGTGCAGAAGAATTAGTAATGAATTGTATTATATTATTCTGCTGAGGCATAGTTGAAGTTTCATCAAACCTGTTTACCTGTAAAGTAAATTTATTATTTTAAAAAAAGAATTGATTACTTTTTTTAAATTGACGGTATTCTTTTTTCTCTTTAATGGAAGACTATTATAACAAATATTTGATTCTTATTGCTGCAACTATTTTTTGTATTATTCTTAGTTTCAGGTTTTAAACCATCGTACCAATTGAACCTTATGAAACATCTCACTTGTATCTATTTTATTTTTTTTGCATTTGTTTGTGCACAGGCTCAAAAATTCTCTGTACATGCCGGGGGGGGCATTATAAATTATGGCGGTGATTTGCAGAAAAAAAATTTTACATTTCAGCAGGCCGGTGCGGCATTTACAGCAGGAGCATCATACAATTTTGCCAATAATTTCTCAGTAAATCTGTCGTTGAGTGAGGGAAAAGTACAAGCTGATGATGCTAAAAATGGTTTTCCTAAAAGAAACCTAAATTTTAAAAGCAATATTTTTGAAACAGCTTTAACTGTTGAAGCAGATTACAAAAATATCTGGACTGAAGCTTCCTTTACACCTTATGTGTTTTCAGGCATTGCCTTATTTCATTTTAATCCTTATACATATACTACAGCAGGAGAAAAAGTTTTTCTGCAACCCTTGGGCACCGAGGGTCAGGGCTTGCCTGAATATCCCGGCACTAAGCTCTATTCTCCTTGGAATTTTGCTATACCTTTTGGTTTGGGTGCAAAATATGCCTTATCAAATAATATTGCTATAGGTGCAGAAATTTCATTAAGGTATCTATTTACTGATTACCTTGATGATGTTAGCAGCTTAAAATATGCTGATACTACTTTATTGAAAAACACAAGAGGAGCTATAGCAACAGAATTATCTTACAGAGGTGATGAGATTTTGGGTTCTAATTATACCATAAAAAAACAGCGAGGTAATCCTAAAAAAAAAGATGTGTATTATGCCTGTTTAATAAAATTTACCTATATGATTGGGGAGAGTGCGCCTTTCAAATTATATAAATATTAAAAAAGTCAAAATAGAATTGTTAATGATGTACTTCCTTCTCAAGCCCATTCACCATTTCTTTCAATTTCTTTCCTGCTATACTTGTCGTCTTATAAAAATATGCAATGAACATTTATTAAAAAAGTAAGCACCTTTGGAAAACCACTTCAAAAGATGCCCGCCTGAACGCAACGCCCGCCTGAACGGAACGGGCAGGGGCAGGCTTACAAAACCCGACCTCAGTTCCGAAGAACTGAATAAGCTAAATTATGAATGAGCAAAATGGCTTTGAGGCATTACTTCAAGTGGGCTACGGCACCAATACAAGTTTATTGGAAAACGAGGCTGCCAGTATCAAAGAATTATTTATGAGACAGCCACCCCGAAGTATAGCAGAAGCAGGTCTGAAAATAAAAGAACTAACAGGTATTGAGCGAAGCCATACCCGTCTGCGGGAATTTATGAAACGCCATAAATTCGGGTTTTTGAAAACAGGTCATATACCCGCAAAAGTAAATAACACAGAACAGAAAAGCCGGGTGGAAGAAACGCTGAAACCCGTTATCAAAGCGGCTCAGAGTGGTGAAGTATACCTTTTGTTTATGGATGCAGCACACTTTGTATTGTTTAAGCATAAAGTAAATTTGCTATTTACTAAAAAGAATGGATCATTCTTTTAAACTGATAGGTATTCTTTTTTGCCCTGTTAGTTTTTGTAATGGAAGGGCTATTATAAACAAATAATCAATTCTTATTGCTGCAACTATTTTTTGTATTATTTTTATTTGCAGATTTTAATCCATCGTGCCAATTAAACCTTATGAAACAGCTCGTTTGTATGTTCTTTACTTTTCTTGCATTTGCTTATGCACAGGCTCAACATTTCTCTTTACATGCCGCGGCGGGCATTATTAATTATGGCGGTGATTTGCAGAAAAAAAATTTTGCATTTCAGCAGGCCGGAGCAGCATTTACGGCGGGGGCATCATACAATTTTGCAAATCATTTTTTCGTAAATCTTTCGTTAACCGAAGGCAGAATAGGTGCAAGTGATGCAAAAAGTGGCCAAGTGAGAAGAAACCTGAATTTTAAAAGCAATATTTTTGAAACAGCTTTAACGCTTGAAGCAGATTTCAAAAATATTATAACTGAAGCCCGCTTTACACCCTATGGTTTTGCAGGAGTGGCTCTTTATCATTTTAATCCTTATACGCTCACTGTGGATGGTAAAAAAGTATTTCTGCAACCTCTGGGCACCGAAGGTGAGGGTCTACCGGAATACCCGGGCACCAAGCTCTATAGCCATTGGAGTTTTGCAATACCTTTTGGTGCAGGAATAAAATATTCTGTTTCGGCAAATGTTTCAGTTGGAGCAGAAATTGGTTTCAGAAAAATATTCACAGATTATCTTGATGATGTAAGCAGTCGTAATTACGCTGATACGAATTTGCTTTATAATTCCAGGGGAGCTTTGGCGGCCGAATTATCGTTTCGGGCAGATGAAATTCCCGGTTCTACTATCAGCATCACAGACCGGAGAGGTAATCCTGAGAAGAAGGATACCTATTATATGTGTTTAATAAAATTTACATACACTTTCGGCGATTTACATTTTCTATATAAATATTAATCTCCGGAAAACATAGCAAACGTTTATTTTATTCCGTGTTCTTTTCAAAAGCATTTACCCATTCTTCAATCTCTCTCTGGCTTACAGATTTTTGCTTATTATCAAGATTGATTACAAATAAATAACCGGTATCTCCGGGTGTTGATAAAAATGCATTCACCAAATTAAACTGTTCGCTTTGTAAAAATTTTCCTGTGGTAATATTCCAAATCTCTTTGGCACATAAGCATCCAAGAGTTGGGGTAAAAGGATAAAAAGGTTTGCCTTTAAAATATTCAGGATCGAGAGTAGTGCCATGCGCAATAATTTCGGTGCGCCCAATCTTGCCTGCATAAAATGCTTCTGTCATTGGCTGATACGAACGCCATGAAAAGGGTAATAAATTCAAATAATTACTCAATGCATCTTTCGTTGAATCATAACCATTATGCCAATAAACACTATCTGCTTCAAAAGACATTACCAATTGTATATTTGGAGTTGGTCCGAGAAAGTTATTGTGAGAAATATCAATTCCCTGTATGCTGAAAATTCCCTCCGGCGTATTTCCATTGGTGATGAAATAGGGAAGATTGGAAGCGGCTCTTGTAAGCTCTCCAAACATCAATAACTTTCCCAAGCTATCTCTTGCAAAACTTCCATTAGCATTTTGAATGATTGCAAGTCCGGGATAATCTCTGTTCCATCTTTGAAAAGAATAAATAATTTTTTGTCTTAATAATTTTTGATTAGCAAACAACTCGTTCAGAGGCGGTGTTTGTTGTTGTATTAATTTATTATGATAAGATAAATATTTTTTCAACTCCCGTAAAATATCCAATGTATCATTTATCGGAAACTGTTTATCCGTTTGCTTTTGAAGAAACTGAAGATTGTTTTTTGAAGTATTTGCTGCAAACAGATAAAGCACTTCCATAGCAAAGAGCTTAGGCTCCGTTTCTTTAGCCAACAATCTTTTCATTGTTGCAGTATGTGTCTCAGGATATACGCCATACAATACTTCAAGCAAAGCACGCTTCGTAGAATATTGCAATGAATCAAAGTGTAACAGCATCCTCTCAATCCCATTTTTTATTTCCGGTGACTGCAACATGAATTGCGAAATAGCCCAACAGGCAGATTCATACCTGTATTCTGTATTGCTATCAAGCGGAAGTGTAAAAGCTTCATTGATGGTTTTCTCACGCATATACTTATCAAACTTTACCCGCCGCTGATACAAAACAAAATCAGTATAAATATTTTCCCTTGAGAGTTGTGCAAATGATTGTGAAGCACAAAAAAAACTTAAGCAAATAATCACTGCAGACTTCATACAATAAAATTAACGCTGACAGAAAAAAATTAATTTTACAAAGTGAACGAATTAATGCAAACAAATTTCAACACTTTATTTTATGTTACTGTCTCTGTAGTGGTGAGGATTGATATTTTCAGCAGAAAAGAGTACATAGATATTGTAATGAGAGACTTACAGTTTTGTCAAAAAAATAAAGGATTGAATATTTATGGATATGTTATAATGACAAATCCTTTTCATCTTATTGCTTTGCAGCAACAAAATCAATTGAATAAAATATTAGGTCATTTTAAAAGCTTTTCATCGAAAGAAATATTAAAAGTTATTGAAGAAGATGTAAATGAAAAACGGCAGGAGTGGCTTTTATATATGTTTCGCTATCATGCAAAGTATAAAGCCGGCTTTGATGAATACCACTTGTGGGATGGTGATAATAATTCGGTTTGTTTGCACTCAAGAGAATCTGCGCTGGAGAAATTAAAATGGATGCATGAAAATCCGGTGAGAGCGGGATTTGTAGAAAAGCCGGAGCATTGGTTATTGAGCAGCGCAAAGCCCAATTCACCTATACAAGTTTCTCCTATTTAATGAAATAAATTGTGCAGCCTCTTGCCAGCGAAACGCTGTAAAATTTTCGGCGGACAGTGAAGACGCTGTCCGTTCCTATGTTGACGGTGTCCCGCAGTCAACTCCTATTCATAAGTGTTTCACTTATCTACATACAACTGTTATTCATTTGCCTTCTTATCTTGCACACATCATGGAACAAATCTTTCCTTACAATACTTTATATCAATTTGCCTGCAGCATCTTCCTCCGTATCGGCTGTTCTCATAAAGATGCAGAGACAGCAACCAAAGCCTTACTCGCGGCGGATTTGCGAGACATAGACAGCCATGGCATTGGGAGGTTAAGCGGTTAAACAGAGAAACATCTCGGTCAGGCAGGCACTGCTGCTAATGAACTTCTTTGGCATCAACAGATACAGCTATCACAAAATCAGAGACCATAAAGTTATTATAGAAACAGAAAATCACTTCGGTTGTTTTTTTCTTTATTCCTTCTGCAATTAAACCAACATTTTCTCAATTCATTGCGCCACGCCAAAAAAAATGGTCGGTTTTATTTTAAATAAAAACATCTCTTATATTTGAATGCTTAATATTAATAAATGATTTTATTCTGGATTCTGTGGCTAATAGATTTACTGGTTGCATTTATTGCAATATGTTTTTTTCTGATAGGATTGGGAGATGGCGGTGTTTCCTCGTCAAACATTGCACTTTGGTTATTATTATTACTTGTTCTTATTGCCATACTTATGGCAAGTTTATTTTTGAAATCTTCTAACCGGTTAACGTCAGCGCACGTACTTTTATCTCTTCTTGCAATACCGTCATTTTTGTTTGGATTATTTTTATTAGTGGCTTTTCTGGCGAGGCAGAACTGGCATTAATAAAGAGCACTCAGGTATATAGTAAGCCCGTTATTAATGAAAACTTTCGCCGCACACAAAGAGAAACCTGATGCGAAATATATTTCACCCTTCAGCTTACTCAAACTTATACTGTACCTCACAAAACTGCATATAACAAATGCCTATTATATTCATGCTTCACCCCATGCTAATTTATTATGAACATGGTAACAGTAAAAGAATTACCTTTCAGAAAAATCGAATAATGACAAACGAACAAATTGAGAAATTTCTTTCTTCCGAAGCAAAGACTAAAACCGTAATTAAAATTAGTTTTAAAACACGCAATGCCATTCAGGGTATTTTTATTCATACCCCGGATTTCGATGACCTGAAATCAAAAAATTTCTGGCGTGTGGTTACAGAAGCTAATATCGAAAACTGGAATAAATCGAAGGACATGAATTTGTGCCGAATGTTTAATGGCGCCGAATTTACAAGATTGGCCATCGCTTAATTGGGTATTATAAATCTCAGAGTATATACTATTTTCTCACATTGTAACTTATAAACGCAAGCCGTTTACTATCCGGCGCCCAAGAAGGAACATTCATTGTTCCTTGTCCCCCCAAAAAAACCTCAGTAATATCATGAATCGTGTTGTCTTCTAACGACATTAAACGCAGCTTTACCTTTTTGCCAAAAGGATGCGTTTGTCCTTGGTCTTCTATGTACGAAATAAATACAATCCATTTGCTGTCACGCGAAGGATGAGCAAACCAATTTGAATAAGAATCATTAGTTAATTGTTCCTGATTGCTGCCATCGTTTTTCATTCGCCATATCTGCATGCTGCCGTTACGAAATGCATTGAAATAAATATATTTTCCATCCGGTGAATAATCAGGCCCGTCATCCAAACCTTCTTCAGCAGTAAGCCGTGTTTCTTTGCCGCCATTTACCGGAATAGTGTAAACATCATAGTTTCCATTTCTTTCTGCACAGTATGCAAGCGTTGTTCCATCAGGAGACCAGCCATGCCAATAGGAAGGAGAAAGTTCAGTTATCAGCATTGGTTTACCACCCGTTGCAGCAAGTGTATAAATAGCAGAGCTTGTTTTGCCACCTTCAACATTTCTGTTGTGGCTAATCACCAATTGCTTACCATCAGGCGATATTCCATGATCGTTATTGCATGAGTCGGCAAAATCCGTATTAATAACTTTCATAGTACTTCCATCCAGAGCAATTTTATATAATTTCCCGTTACTGTTTGCTATAAAATAATTACCGTCTTTTGACCAGTTAGGGGCTTCAATATGTTGTGATGATTTATAAATGATGGTTATTTTTTTGGAATAAATATCAACAACCTGTAATGTGCTTTCCATTTTATCAGTGAATTGGCTATAGCTGTTTGCACCTAAAAAGATAAAGCAAAAAATCATTTTATATTTCATGGTTAAATATTATTTGTGAATATTAATAATTAAGAAGTTTCCTTTTTGCAGATTATTATACCAAACTAATAATTTTAAAATTCAGCCAAGATTTATTTTTGGATAAGGTTCTACATTACAAATTATTTGCTTATTGGAAAATTCTATTACAGTAAAGTTTTTTATACTGGCAATAATATTGATGTGATTTGTATGATTATTATTTACGGCAATTACTTTCATATCAGCCGCTAAGGCAGACTGGCCGCCACTATCAGCATCTTGAAATACAAGGCATTTATCACAGTCAACTTTTAACTTGTCAGCCATTTTAATATAAGGTTCAGGATCAGGCTTGCCATGCGCTATATCATCCCCGGTAATAATTTCGCTAAAATAATTATAAATATTCCTGTGATCCAATAAAGGTTTTACTCTTTCTTTTGGTGAACTCGTAACAAGCCCAACAAAAATTTTTGCCGTTGAAAGCTTCAATAAAAAATCAAATACACCGTCAATTAATTCAGGGCGCACACTTTTATCAAATTCTCCGCTTGATATTGCTATCTGTTCTTTTACTTCCGGAGAAGAATTATAAAACAATTCTTCAATAGTTTCATTAGCTGTTCTGCCATGAATACATTTTGCTATGATGTCTTTATTCAGTGTTACATTTTCTTTTTTCGCCCAGCCCTCCCAGAAAATTTCTATTTCTTTAGTGGAATCTATAACCACTCCATCCATATTAAAAATAATTGCCTTAACCTGGTAATTCATTTTTAAATTTTATTTAGTTTTATTGTATAAGAAAATAATTCTTCATTAAATCTAAGCGCATTTTAATAAGAATGTGTCAGATAGTTTTTCGGCACAATATTCGGTTTATCTATAACATGAGAAGCACACTTTTATTGATAATTTTTTTTGCTGCTATTACTTCATGCAGTAAAAAAACCGTGTCCGAAAAAACGGTTGCATCAAAACCTGTTATTGCTGCTCCCACAATGATGATTGTAAGTGACGGCTCTGGCAAAATATATACACCTGCAAGTAAACTGCCGAAAGAGGAAAATCTTAAGCCTGATTATTTACAATTATCCAAAGGATTTACGCCACAGCAACAGGCTAATTTGAAAGCAAGATATAATACGGTTCTGCCGCGTGTATTATATATTGCCACAAAATCACAATTGAAATCTTTAAAAGGAGTTTATTACATCTACAAAACAAAATTCTGGTATTGGAAAAAAGAAGATGGGCTGTTTTATTTGGATGAGCAATATTATAATTGAAGACAAAAAGTTTATAAATTTAGCAGTTCATAAATTTTATCATATACTTCTTTTTTTTTCTGCTTTAATATATCCTATACGGGAAAGGATGATATTCTTATCAGCACTGAACAATTTATTGGGTCTTATAAAACTTTGTTTGAATAAAGAACCGGAATTAAAATCGTTATCATAAAGCTCAACTGCAAATTCATCCTTATTAGCAATACTTGTAACCTGGCTTAATAAAATATCTGCACCGGCCCAATCTGCTATTACCAAGGAAGGTCTTCTTTTGAAATCTGAAAGATTTGAAAAAGGGAAATTAATAACAACAACTAAGCCTTTCAAAGATCCTTCCATGCTTCCTCCTCTTCGGGTGTAAGCCATTCCTTTGCGAGAGAATCTTCTGAAAGCAGCATGGATGTCTTATCTTGAATAGATTGGGTTTGCTTTAATTCAAGAAACTTCAAAAAATTCAGAACCTCGTTAAGATAATCATCTGAAATTTTATCTAAGTAGGTATCTACTTTTTTCTTGTTCTCGCTAATCATAGAACTAAGTTAAATAATTGCAGTCAGATTATAATATTTATACAGCTTCAAAAATTACCGCCGCTCCCTGCCCAACTCCCACGCACATGGTTGCCAATCCATATTTTGCATTTCTTCTTTTCATCTCATGCAATAGGGTAGTGGATATTCTTGCACCGCTGCATCCTAGTGGATGACCTAATGCAATTGCGCCGCCATTCACATTCACTTTCAATTCATCCAATTTAAATTCATTTATACAGGCAATACTTTGCGATGCAAACGCTTCATTCAACTCAATCAAATCCAAATCACCTACTTTCAAACCTGCACGCTGCAAGGCTTTGCGTGATGCAGGCACAGGACCCATGCCCATAACAGAAGGGTCAACACCGGCCACGGCCATGCTTACAACTCTTGCAAGCGGCTGCAGGTTAAATTGTTTTACTGCTTCTTCACTTGCTAATAACAATGCTGCTGCTCCATCATTAATGCCGCTGCTATTGCCTGCAGTAACGGTTCCATCTTTTGCAAATGCAGGTTTTAATGCGGCTAACTTTTCTAATGATGTTTCTCTCGGGTGTTCATCAAAAGAAAAAATAGTTGCCTCTTTGTTTTCGGTTATTTCAACAGGGATAATTTCATCAGCCCATTTATTTTCTGCTAATGCATTGAAATATTTTTTCTGAGATTTACATGCAAATAAATCTTGTTGTTCCCTGCTTATCTTCCATTGATTTGCCACATTCTCCGCCGTTTCTCCCATGCTGAAAGGATAATACATTTCGGCTAAATTTTTATTCGTAAACCTCCAGCCAATCGTAGTATCATACACTTCTGCTTTGCGATTCCAGGCACAATCACTTTTCCCCATAACGAATGGCGCCCTCGTCATACTTTCCACTCCGCCGGCAATATAGAGCATGCCTTCACCACACATAATTGCACGGGATGCATCCATTATTGCCTGCAGGCCGCTTGCGCATAAACGATTCACCGTATTACCCGCTACACTTACCGGCAACCCCGCAAGCAGCGCAGCCATACGAGCCACGTTGCGATTATCTTCACCCGCTTGGTTTGCATCACCTGCAATCACATCTTCAATCAAATTCACATCAATGGAAGAATTACGCTGCATCAATGCTTTTATTACATGCGCCAGCAAATCATCAGGTCTTATAGTGCTAAGCTTTCCGCCATATCTTCCAATCGGTGTTCTTACTGCATCAATTATATAACAGGTTTCCATTTGTATTTTTTTGAGCCACTAAGACACAAAAATTTATGGGGTTTAATGCAGCAGCTTAGAGTCTTTGTGTCTTCGTGGCTAATTTAATCTCTTTTAAAACTCCGCAAGTTAAATCGTTTAAAACAATTCAATATTCTTATCGCACATAAGCAACTTATCTTTGCCGCATGACTTCTGTTCAGCAAAAAAATATCAGGCAATTAAATCTTTCTGAACTTGAAGATTATTTTCTTTCAATCGGTGAAAAAAAATTCCGTGCTAAGCAAGTATATGAATGGCTGTGGCAAAAACATGCTGCAAACTTTGATGATATGAGCAACCTCAGCAAAGAATTAAGAACAAAGATTGCTGATGAATTTTTACTTCCGGCTTTAATAACAGATACCATACAACACAGCTCTGACGGCACAATTAAAACACGCTTTAAAACTTATGAAGGCCATTATCTCGAAGGCGTATTAATACCAACAGAAGAAAGAAAAACAGCCTGTGTTTCTTCTCAAATTGGCTGCAGCCTTAGCTGCAGGTTTTGCGCCACAGGTTTCCTTGAACGCAAACGCAACCTGCACTTCGATGAAATTTTTGATCAGGTTGCGATAATAAATAAGCAAAGCGAAGAAAAATATAATCAGCGGCTGAGTAACATTGTATTTATGGGAATGGGCGAGCCATTGCTTAATTATAATAATGTTTTGAGAGCTATAGAAAAAATTTCTGCCGAAGATGGAATGGCCATGAGCCAGAGAAGAATCACAGTTTCAACAGCAGGAATTTCTAAGATGATAAAAAAATTGGGTGATGATAAAGTGCGTTTCAAACTGGCCTTATCACTTCATGCCGCCAACGATAAAAAGCGCAATGAAATAATGCCTGTTAACGAAACAAATAATATAAGGGCTTTGATTGATGCACTAAATTATTTTTACAAGCAAACAAAAAATGAAATCACTTTTGAATATATTCTCTTTGAAAATTTTAATGATTCGCAAAAAGATGCAGATGAACTGATAAAAATTTATCGGCAGGTTCCCGCAGATTTAATTAATGTGATTGAGTACAATCCTGTTGAATTTGCAAAATTCAAGAAGCCATCAGAAGATAAAATACAAAATTTCATTCGCTATCTTGACGCCAATAAAATAAATGTTCGTTTAAGAAAAAGCCGTGGTAAAGATATTGATGCGGCTTGCGGACAATTGGCGAATAAAAATTAGTATCAGCTATCAGCAGTCAGCTATCAGCCATCTGGGGTCAGGAGTCAGCTTTCAGAATAATCAATCAAACAATAATCAATCAGTAGTATGGCAAAGCATGCGTTTGAAAAATTTATAAACAAAGTGGCGAAGGGTGCTAAGAAAAAAGAATTAATCAAGCAACAAAAAAGAAAATCAAAAGCTGAAGCAAGAGTTACGGGAGAAGAGCGAAGGAGAAAAAAATATGAAATTAGAACTACGAAATTAGAAACCCGAAATCAAAAACTGCAAGTTCGAAATCAAAAAAATCCAATTTTAAATAAACAAGAAAAAGAAAATCCCCCCTTTGTCGGGACAAACGGGAAACGCCAAACACCAAACACCAAACGAGAAACGAGAAACGAGAAACCCTTAACATCCAACATCGAACATCCAACATCCAACTTCCCCATGCCCTTAAACAAATTCATCGCTCATGCAGGCGTGTGTGCAAGAAGAGAGGCAGCAGAGTTAGTAAAGCAGGGATTAGTAGTTGTAAATGATAATAAAATACTCGAACCTGGTTACAAAGTTTCGCCAGGTGCCAAAGTGCTTGTAAAAGGCAAACAGGTTTTCCAGCAAAAAAATCTTGTGCATATCCTGCTTAACAAACCAAAAGATTATCTAACTACTGCCAATGACCCGCATGGTAGAAAAACTGTATTTGATATTATTAAACATGCTACAAATGAAAGAGTATTTTCTGTGGGCAGGCTTGATAGAAACACCACCGGCGTTCTGCTGCTTACCAATGATGGCGAGCTTGCACAAAAGCTTACCCATCCTTCTTACGAAGTAAAAAAAATTTACGAGGTATCTCTTGATAAGCCTTTAACCAAAAAAGATTTTGAAGCAATACTCAATGGCATTCATCTCGAAGATGGTTTTATTGCTGCAGATGCAATAGCGTATATTGATATAAAAGATAAAAGCCTGATCGGCATTGAAGTCCACAGCGGAAGAAACCGAATAGTACGCCGAATGTTCGAGCACCTTGGCTACCAAATAAAAACCCTTGACCGTGTAATGTTTGCTAACCTCACAAAAAAAAATGTTGAGAGAGGTAAGTGGCGTTTCCTAAATGAAAGAGAAATAAGACTGCTTAAATACATGAACCAGTCATTTATAAGAAAATCATCAGCCCAACCTAAATGATTTATTGAATGGAGAGAAATAATATTTCATCTTCGCTTTTTTTATCATGAAATTACCGGAAGTAATATTTGAAAACGATTTCTTTATTGCTGTTAATAAGCCTTCGGGATTATTAAGTATACCAGACCGTCAGGGAAAAGAAATTTCTATCAAAGATTTACTGCAACAGCAATACCACAATATTTATACAGTACACAGATTAGACAAAGACACCAGCGGCATAATTATTTTTGCAAAAGATGAAGCAACACATAAGCAACTTTCTCAACTATTCGAAGCAAGAGAGACTGAAAAATATTATTTCGCTTTAGTTCATGGAAGCATGGAAAATTCCGATGGAAGTATTGATGCGCCTATTATGGAGCATCCTATTCATAAAGGGAAAATGATTGTTAGCAAAAAAGGGAAACCATCTGTAACCCATTATGAAGTATTAGAAGATTTTCATTTGTTCTCATGGCTTAAGCTGCGCATGTATACAGGGCGCACACATCAAATCCGCATACATATACAGCACATTGGGCACAGCATTGTATGCGATGAATTATATGGCCATGAAACATCTCTGTTTCTCTCTTCATTAAAACATAATTACAAGCTGTCGAAAAAAGAAGAAGCAGAAAAGCCCATTCTCTCCCGGCTTGCCTTACATGCGCATAGTCTTAAATTTAGTTCGAACGGAAAGGAATATTATTTAAAAGCAGATTTGCCAAAAGATTTGAATGCGCTGTTACAGCAACTGAGAAAATTGAAAAAACAGTAGTTCCTAAAATACACAAAGCCCCATTTTACAATGAGGCTTGTGCTTGCACCATGAATATACCAGATTAACCTTTTCAAAAAATTAAAGCAGGATTTTGAATTCACAAATCTAAGTAAAGTAATTATACAATTTTTATTTTTTTGGTGAAATAAGAAAAATCTTTATTGAAAATCCGCTAATTTATTTTTTAATAACCCTCGCTTTTTGCAGAGAATTTCTTCCATATTTATTTTTTACACCGTCAATTGCTTTATACAGGTTAGTGCTTTTTGTTTGGTCATCAAATAAGCTTGCCTGAATGGCATGTGATGTAAGCGCACTCAAACGAACGCCTAACAGACGAACAGGGTTTCCCTTATGATACAATTTATGAAACAGCTTTATAGCTGCGGGTATCAGCTCATCATCTTTGAACGTAGCATCAATCGCAGTTTGGCGGCTTGTAGTTTCAAAATCGGAGTAGCGAATTTTCACGGCGATACATGCCGCAAGCTTTTCATCCTGTCTTAATTCATAAGCAATCTTTTCGGTCATTCTCACCAGTTCACTCAATAATAAATCTATATTGCTTATGTTTTCATGAAAAGTATTTTCAGTAGAGATTGACTTTGCATCATGCCACGCCTTTACTTCGCTAAAATGCAGTCCCTGCGATTTTTTCCATAAATCAATGCCCCATTGACCCAAATGCATTTCCATTTCGTCAGCAGTTCTTAGCGCAATATCACCAATAAATTTAATGCCCATTTCTTTCAGAACAATAAAGCTATGCTTACCTACACCGGGAATTTTATTTACAGGCAGAGGCGCAAGAAAATCTTTTTCTTTTCCGGGTTGCACAAATAAATATCCGTTAGGCTTGGCTTCATCGGTGGCAATTTTGGCAACGAATTTATTACTGGCAAGCCCGAAAGAAATCGGCAATTGTGTTTTATCAATTATTTCATTGCGCAGGTCAATCGTCCATTGAAAGGGATTAAAAAATTTATCCATACCCGTAAGGTCAATATAAAATTCATCAATGCTTGCCTTTTCAAACAAGGGAGCTTTTGCTGCAATAATATCTGTAACCCATTTTGAATAACGGCTGTATTGCCCATGCGTTCCCTGCAGCAATATTGCATGAGGACATAGCTGCATGGCTTTCTTCATAGGCATTGCACTATGCACGCCAAATTTTCTGGCTTCGTAGCTGCAGGTTGTAACAATGCCTCTTTCTCTTGTGCCTCCCACAATTACAGCTTTGTCTTTTAATGAAGGATTGTTCAGTATTTCAACGCTTACAAAAAAAGAATCAAGGTCAAGATGTGCTATGTACCGCTGCGGTTCCATACTTGCTAAGTTAGAAAAGAATTATGAAGTGAGGTGTTGTACCGGCGTTGGCTGCAAGGTGAGCCATTAAGCTTTTTTATATGTCGCATTATTTTTTTATCACGCTAAATCATAAAAACTTTCTGGAAAAAAGAGTTGCCCTACTTTTGAGACAACTTTTTATTCACATGAAACTTCATATTTCTAAAAATGCGGATGAATTAGCTGCTTTAGTTGCAGACTTTCTGGTTCAATACATTTATAAAACGCTGCAAGAACAAGATAACTTCTCACTTGTTTTATCCGGCGGCAACACACCCCAAAAATTATATGAGTTATTAGCTTCTGATAATTACAAAAACAAAATTGACTGGAGTAAAATAGATGTGTTCTTTGGTGATGAGCGTTTTGTTCCTTTTACAGATGAACGCAATAATGCAAAGATGGCTTTTGATACGTTGCTGAATCATGTAAATATTCCTGCAGAAAATATTTATACAATGCAAACAGAAAATATTACGCCGGAAAATTCAGCAAAAGCTTACGAATCACTATTAAAAGAATATTTCAAAATAAATCCCCGCCTGAACGGATCAATCGGGCAGGCGAAATCCCCGCCTGAACGAGTCATTCGGGCAGGCGAAATCCGAAATCAATCGCAAGTTCGCAACAACGAGAAACGAGAAACAAGAAACGAGAAACGAGAAACGGTTTTCGACCTCGTTCTTCTCGGCATGGGCGATGATGGTCATACACTTTCTCTTTTTCCCGGAAACAAAGAAGTAATTCTTGAAGCCGAAAGATGGTGTGTATCCTTATGGCTTCAGGAGCAAAGCATGTATCGCATTACATTAACGGCGCCTGTTGTAAATCAATCAGCCTGTATTGTATTTCTTGTTTCAGGAAGCAGCAAAGCAAAGACTTTACATGAAGTGGTGAAAGGAAATTATAATTCCGATTTATATCCTTCTCAAATTATAAAACCTGCGAATGAGGAGTTGCATTGGTTTGTGGATGAAGCAGCGGCGGCAAGAATACAATAATATAGTCCGTTATTTTTTCTTTCCTAATTTTTCCTTTTGAATTTTTGTTTTAGTGCAGGATTATTTTTAAGCAATCTTGATTGATGATGAATAGTAATAATTTCAACAATATTCACTGACAACTTCATAAATAATACGATAATGCCCGCAGGGAATTTGTCTTATGGAGTCAAGCTTTAATTCAGGAACAGGTCTGCCAAAGTGAGGATATTTTTTAAGGATATTAGCTTTTTCAAAGAAACGTTCTGATTGTATCTGTGCGTGTTAAATAGAATTTTGCGAAATATAATCAGCAATTCATGAATGTCTTTTAATGCCTGTGGCGACCAGATTATTTCAGCCATTTCTTTAATTTTTTTCTCGCTTGCTCAGTATTCAGCGCTTGCTCTTCACGTAGTTCACGCCTGCCTTGTTCTATCTTTTTTAATAATAAAATTTTATCGAAAAGATAAGTAGTATCAAATGTGTCTGGCATTTCTTTAACCACAGATAAAACCTGTTTTTTTGTAAGCATACTTGTAATTTCACTCAAATTAATAAATCTATCTTACAAAGATATTTATTACTAATATCTTTTAAGTTTTCTGCTTTTGATAAGGGGAACTATTGCAAATAACTGACTTAGTTAACGAGGTTTAAAATGATTGATAAAAAAATCAGCATAGTACAAATTATTGACCAGCTCAATGTTGGCGGCGCTGAAAAAATGCTGGCAACACTTTCAAACTTGCTCAACAGAAATGGTCATAAAGTAAAAGTAATTACTACTGTAAAGCCCGGCCCGCTTGCTGCTCAGCTTAATAAAGAGATTGAATTTTTTTGTTTAAACAGAAAATGGAAATGGAATCCTTTTACTATGTATCATTTAATACAACAAGTAAAAGGTTTTGATATAATTCATGTGCATTCATCTTTTAACCTTCGTTATTATTTGCTGGCTTCAAAATTATTTTTTTTCAACAAAATTGTTTTCTATCATGGGCATTATGGCAATGTGGTGAATGAAAATATTAAATGGCATCAGCAGATGCTCTATAAGAAAGTGGTTTTTATTGCTGTGTCTAATGTGATGAAAGAATGGGCGATAAAGAAATTGCATTTGTCAGCAAAGAATGTTTTTGTACTGCCCAATATCGTAATAAGAGAAGATGCAGGAAAACCGATAATAAAGAAAAATGATGTGATAAAAATTGTACTTGTTTCAAATTTTCTTCCAAATAAGAATATTGAATTTGCGATTGAGATTTTAGAAAAACTATCAATGCCCGATGAAAGGAAATTTCAATTAACAATCATTGGCAAGCCTTCTGACAAAAATTATTTTCAGTCAATACAACAACTCATTCAAAAGAAAAATTTGCAGAGCAGCATTGATATAATAACAGATTGCAACGATGTTCAGCCTTTATTATCTCAGTTTCATTTTGCACTGCATACAGCCATATCAGAATCCGGTCCTCTCGTATTGCTTGAGTATCTTGCACAGGGATTACCTTTTGTAGCAAGCAATACAGGTGAAGTTGTTCAGCAAATAAAAAATGATTTCCCTGAATTAATTGCTGAATCTTTCAATATTAATGAATGGATAAATAAAATTGAATCTCTTTTGACCAAAGATTTACTTCATCTTACATCTAAAATGCAAACTGTTTTTAATAAAATTTTTTCAGCTGAAAAGTATTATGAAACCTGTATAAATATCTATACCGCCGGCTTAAACATCAGGTAGCTTCTTCAATAATAATTTTTTCTTTCTTCATCGCTGTTCGGTAGAGTAATATAACGAGAACAAGAAAACCTGCTACACCCAGCAGTTGATAAAGATTAATCCCAATTGCATTTTCAATTTTAGATTCAAGATTTATCGTTTCCAATTTTTTTGCTATAGTATCGCTTCCCGCAATTAACAAGGCAACTATAACACCTGCCAAAGCGCCGCCTGCAACTAATCCCGTTGCAAATAAATTTCCTTTGCCCAAATCATCTTCCGCAATTATTTCTCCTTTGCGCTTTTTTCGCCAGTCAACCAAACCACGTACAGCACCGCCGCAAAAAATTGGGAGCGTAGTGCTTAATGGCAAGTATGCCCCAACTGCAAAGCTCAAAGAATTTACGCCGCATAATTCCATCACCACTGCAAGAGCAACACCAACAAAAACAAATTGCCAGTCGAGATTGAATGATAAAATTCCTTTTATCAATGTTGCCATTAGCGTTGCCTGGGGGGCAGGAAATTTATCTGTTCCGATAGCATGTGTAAATCCCTGCTGCACCATATCAGCAGTTGGCTTATCCAAAATTTTTATGGTTAATCCTATTATTAGAGAAGAAACAATAGCTCCGATAAATAATGCGATTTGCTGGCTCCGCGGAGTGGACCCAACGATGTATCCCGTTTTTAAATCCTGTGAAGTAGCGCCTGCATTCGCTGCAGCAATACATATCATTCCGCCTACCACGAGCACCATCGGCTCATAGGTTTTACCACTCCATCCAATACCAATAAAAACAAGGCATGTGCTCATAACAGTTGCAATCGTCATTCCGCTGATAGGATTATTACTTGAACCAATGATGCCCACGATGCGGGAAGAGACTGTAACGAAGAATGCACCGAAGATTACAACCAGCACACCCAATAATAATTTACTGCCGATTGAATCGCCGGGTATCATCGGTATAAAAGCCATGAGCAATATCAAAGCTAAGCTCCCGAATAAAACTACTTTCAAGCTAAGGTCTCTGTCCGTACGCAACTTTGAATCGCTGCCGCTTCTGTCTTTTATTGAACCAATGCTTTCTTTGAATGATGAAATAATGGTTGGTATCGTTTTCATCAATGTAATAAAACCTCCTGCTGCTACTGCACCTGCACCAACCTGCCTTATGTATGCACGGTAAATAGCAGAAGCTGTATCAGAAAACAGATGTGTTGAAGGATTCCATGAACCCGGCCCTCCTGCTGTATTTATATCTTTTAAATAACCAAGCTTCACAAGCTGTGATGCAATCAATGTTTGATCATGAATTAATGTGGCAAGCAGCGGATTAAAAACAAGCCAGCTTAATACGCCGCCTGCAACCAATGCTCCTGAAATACGCGGACCTATAATATATCCAACACCTAAATACTCCGGTGTAATTTCCCCGCTGATTTTTGCGGCGGGAAAATATTTATTCGTAAGCTTTGTAGTGTACTCGGGCACTTCTGCAATTACATGAAGAATTCGTTGAAAAAAAGCATAGAGCATTGCTACGCCAACACCTATGAAAGCAGTGCGTGCAATATCGCCGCCCTTTTCACCTGCCTTTAAAACAGAAGCGCAGGCAGTTCCTTCAGGATAAGGCAATACGCCATGTTCTTTTACTATCAATGAACGGCGCAGAGGAATCATCATTAATGTTCCAAGCAAACCGCCAAAAATTGCAAGAATTAAAATGGTGATATAATTAAAAAAATCTGCGCCAACACTTTGCCCGTTTACCATGGAAAGAAATAAAAATCCCGGCAATGTAAATGCAACACCAGAAGCAATACTTTCACTTGCAGAACCTGTTGTTTGAATTATATTATTTTCAAGAATAGTTGTGCGTAATAATTTTCTGCCGATTGTAATAGCGATTACTGCAATGGGTATAGAGGCGCTTACTGTAAGCCCCGCTCTTAAAGCAAGATATACATTGGCAGCACCAAACAAACAACCCATGATGCAACCCATAACAACCGCTTTCACAGTAAATTCTTTCATGTTTGTTTCCGGTGCAACAAAGGGCTGGAAAGATTTTTTTTCCTGCATGTTAGATGGTTTTATTGTTACCAAATGGTTTGAACTTGGTATTGCCGTATTTGAGGGTCTTTCGTGAATATTTTCATTTTATCTGCAATTGCATTTGCAATAATTAAACGGTCAAAAGGATCTCTATGAAAGAGTGGAAGCTCAATATATGTGTTGAGATATCTTAGTTGTACAGGAAGTATTTGAATGTAATTATCAAAACAGAAAAGAGTAAATTCTTCTAAGGTTACATCAAGCTTGAGTTTTCGAATATTTATTTTAATAGCAATCTCCCAAAGAGATGCAAAATTAAGATAAATGTCATTTTGATAATGCCTGATTGCCTCATTTACAAAACCACTTAATCCCGGGTTTTCTTCAAAGAACCAAATGGCTGTATGCGTATCAAGCAAATAATTTGCCATTACATATAATCTTTAAAATCTTCCAGTGGTGCATCAAAATCAGGACTCATCCAAACTTTACCTTTCAGTTGTCCTGACTCACGATACCTTCGTTCAGGAGGCAAAATATTTATCTTCTTTTCAAGAATGAAATCAATAAAATTATTTACCGGCTGCTGATAGTCCGGAGGCAGGTTTTTTATTTTTTCAATTAATTCTAAATCTTCCATAAATTATAATTTTTAAATGATTTCAATCGGGTCGTCAAATCCTTCCAGCATTTTTATTTTCCCTTTGAATGCTCCAAAGATTCATGAACGATTTTTTTTCTACCGGCATTCCAAGCTTCCTTTCCAACATATAATCAATAAAATCTTTTACCTCTTGCTGATAATCTCGTGGCAACTGTTTTATTTTTTCCAGCAATTCATTTTCACTCATAAAATATTTTTTTCTCTAAAGGAGTCCTTCGGACAAATTTATCCAAATCTTTCTGTAATAAAAAGTGGTGCAGAAAACAACACCTCTTTTAAAAATCAAACATCCATTTCCGCAGCTGCAACTACCACTTTATTTAATTTTTTAGCTAATGGAAATAACAGCACACCCGCAACAATAGCAGCAATGGCGCTGATGGCAAAGAATACTGCCTTATTATCAAACTGATCCCAGAAACCTGCAAGTATGCCTGAAATTTTTGCACCAAGTGAAGTAGTAATAAACCAACCGCCCATCATCAATGCAGTTAATCTTCTCGGGGCAACTTTTGAAACAAGTGATAAACCCACAGGACTTACAAATAATTCACTGATGGTAAATACTCCATAACTTGTAAATATCCAGCCACTTGAAACTTTATCCAGATAAATGTTTGTTGATAAACATGCCGCCACCATTACCACGGAAGACAATCCCGCAATGATGGTTCCCCATGCAAACTTACTGGGCGTTGAAAGCTCTTTACGTCTCGCTTTCAGCCAACCGAAAAAACCGACTGCTACCGGCGTAAGCACAATTATCCAGAATGGGTTTATAGATTGATAAATTTCGGTTGATATCAATTTAAGATCCTGCCCCTCTGCCGGCCATTTTTCCTTCGCTAAGTTTTGCAAATAAGGGTCTGTGCCCTGTTGTGTTACTACCTTCCCGTCTGCTCCTGTTTGTGCCTTAAACTGTTTATCAATCACCGCAACTTCCTGTGGTTTTGTATTGATAGTGTTTAAGAACCCAAAAGGTTTTAATACAGGCTCTACTGCTGCAGGCGCTTCCCTGTCTGTATACGTTTGCGCCCATATAGTTAAGGCGGTTGAGTTTTGATTATAAATATTCCAGAAAATAATAGCTACGCCAAACAGAATTAATAAAGTGCTCACTCTTTTTTTATCAAATCCCTTTGCACGGTACCAGATGCCGAAATAAAAAATAATAATGGGCACACATGCGAAAATAAATGCGTCATTTGAATCGGAACCAATCAGGTTACCCGGAATAAACCAGCCAATGGCGCCGGCAATAATTGCAGGAACAAAAACATAGAGAAAGATTTTGCCGATTGGCATATCTTCTTTCTGTACAGGCTTTATAACATCAGCATGTTTTATATGTTTTATTCCGGTGGCAAACCATATCAATCCCAAAACCATGCCCACACCTGCTGCCGCAAATGCATAACCCCATGTATAATTAATACGCAAATAGGCTGCAACAAAATTGCAAACAAACGCACCTATATTAATGCCCATGTAAAAAATATTGTAAGCCACATCCTTCTTTGGCCTCAGATCTTCTTTATTGTAAATATTTCCTAATAAGGTGCTGATGTTTGGTTTGAAAAAACCATTGCCAACAATCACGCATGCAAGTGATACATACAATAAAGTGCTGTTGCCGGGAATGGATAAAAGAAAATATCCAAGTGCCATTAATGAACCTCCAAGAAAAATGGATTTCACATATCCTAAATACCTGTCGGCAATAAGCCCGCCGATAAAAGGGGTTAAGTAAACGAGTGCCACATAAGTTCCTACAATATCTACTCCGCTGGTATTATCCATACCAAAGCCACCATGCCCGGTTGTATCTGTAAGATAAAGCAGTAAAATACCTATCATTAAATAATAACCAAAGCGTTCCCACATTTCTGTAAAGAACAATACATACAATCCACGCGGATGTTTTGCCTCAGCAATTGGTGCTTCCTTCATACAGTTTGATTTTCGTTAGAGTATTTAAAGACCATAGTTTGAATAACTGAAAATAAGCAGAATTTTTTATAAACAAATTTGAAATTATTTAAAAGCCCTGAATACTTTTTACTTTCGCAGCTTTAAAACCTTGTTACTACATGAATATTCTTCTTCTCGGTTCTGGTGGAAGAGAACATGCACTCGCATGGAAAATTATTCAAAGCAAACACTGTTCTCAGCTATTTATTGCTCCCGGTAATGCAGGTACAGCCCTGTGTGGAATAAATGTAAATATCAGTGTGAATGATTTTGATGTCATTAAAAAATTTTCAGTAGAAAATAATATCGAAATGATTGTAGTGGGTCCCGAAGAACCTTTGGTGAAAGGCATTTATGATTATATGTCCTCACAATCCTTTCAATCCAATAAATCATGGTTCTGTATTAGTCCTTCTGCTCTCGGTGCTCAGCTCGAGGGCAGCAAAGCTTTTGCAAAAAAATTTATGCAGCGTCATAATATTCCAACTGCCGTGTATGATGAATTTGATGCAAATAATTTTGAAACAGGAAAAAAATATATCGCTCAGCATTCACTTCCAATAGTTCTGAAAGCCGACGGACTTGCCGCAGGCAAAGGCGTTATAATTTGCAATACTAAAGAAGAAGCATTGAAAGTGTTTGAAGAGATGATTATTCAAAAACAATTTGGAGAAGCATCACGCAAAGTTGTAGTAGAACAATTTCTGAATGGCATTGAAGTAAGTGTGTTTGTATTAACTGACGGAAAGGATTACAAGATAATTGGTCATGCAAAAGATTATAAGAGAATCGGCGAGGGCGATACCGGCGCAAACACAGGCGGCATGGGCTGTGTAAGCCCTGTACCTTTTGCAGATGAAATTTTTATGAAGAAGGCTGAAGAAAAAATTATTAAGCCAACAATAAAAGGATTGCAGCAGGAAAATATAGAATACAAAGGCTTTATTTTTTTTGGATTGATAAGTGAAGGCGGGGAACCATACCTTATAGAATACAACTGCCGCATGGGCGACCCTGAAACAGAAGTTGTGATGCCTCGCTTAAAAAATGATTTGATTGAATTATTTCTTAGTCTCTATAATGACGAGTTGAAAAATATTGAAATAGAATTTGATGAAAGAGCCTGCGCCACAGTTGTTGCTGTAAGCGGCGGCTATCCCGGAGATTACAAAAAAAATATAGCAATAAAACAATTAAACAATTTGACAATTAGCGGCGATACAATCATTTTTCATGCAGGAACTAAAATGAACGATGATGGTTCAATTGTAACTAATGGAGGACGAGTGTTTGCTGTGACATCTTATGGCGAAAGTATTAAGGATGCTGTGGATAAATCTAAATCTGTTTTGCAGCAAATTTATTTTGATGGAATGTATTACAGAAAAGATATAGGGTATGAGTTTGAATAAAACCTCACCGGTCTTAAAGGCCTGTGAGGTTTATTGTTCAGGTTTACTGTTCAAAAATTATGCACAAACTTTACAGGGTTGTGAATATCTTCAATGATATGCAAATACAATATTTCAGCTTTGTTAATTCAGATTATTTCGCACAACTTTGCGCCATTCAATAACGTTTTAGAATTTCTATACATACATGGGACTTTTTAATTTTTTTACACAGGAAATAGCGATAGATCTGGGAACAGCCAACACACTTATTATTCATAACGATGCAATAGTTGTAGATGAGCCATCCATTATAGCCCTCAACAGAAACAATCCGAAAGAAGTGCTTGCCGTAGGTAAGCGGGCACTGATGATGCATGAGAAAACTCATGAAAGCATACGCACCGTACGCCCCCTAAAAGATGGAGTGATAGCAGATTTTAATGCAGCGGAATTAATGATACGGGAAATGATTAAAATGATTCATCCCAAAAAACCATTATTTCCGCCAAGCTGGAGAATGATGATATGCATTCCTTCAAGCATTACAGAAGTGGAAAAGCGGGCTGTTCGCGACAGTGCAGAGCAGGCAGGCGCAAAAGAGGTTTATCTTCTCCATGAGCCAATGGCAGCAGCTTTAGGTATTGGTATTGATGTGGAAGAGCCTGTGGGAAATATGATAATTGATATTGGCGGCGGCACTACGGGCATTACTGTTATTGCATTGGCAGGCATTGTATGCGACCAGAGCATACGCATTGCAGGTGATGAATTTACCATGGATATTATGGAGGCGCTTCGCCGTTATCATAGTTTATTGATTGGTGAAAGAACTTCAGAGCAAATTAAAATACAGGTAGGTGCTGCTATGAAAGATTTGGAAAACCCGCCCGATGAAATTGCGGTTAATGGCCGAGATTTGGTAACAGGCATTCCCAAGCAGGTAATGGTAACTTACCAGGAAGTGGCAGAGGCGCTGGATAAATCTATTTTTAAAATTGAAGAAGCTGTATTAAAAGCACTGGAAACAACACCGCCTGAGCTTGCTGCAGATATTTACCGCAGAGGAATTTACCTTACCGGCGGCGGAGCTTTATTGCGCGGGCTTGATAAACGCTTAAGTCAAAAAATAAAATTACCAGTTCATGTTGCAGATGACCCATTGAAAAGTGTGGTGCGAGGCACAGGGCAGGCATTAAAGAATTATCAGCGCTATCCGTTTATAATGAAATAATGAGCTAACAAGGGCATAAGGTACAAGAATACAAGTTTAAGCACAATATCTTGTTTCTTGTTTCTTGAATCTTGAAACTTCATGCGTAACATTTTTCTCTTCATAAAACACTTCTTCAACTTTTTTCTTTTCATTATTTTGTTAGGCTGTTCTTTCGCTATTCTCATCAAATATAATAAAACATACGAAGCGGTATTTGCAAATACGGCAAATGAAATAACAGGCTGGGTTGATAAACAATACAACACGGTTGAATATTATTTTCGTCTGAAGCAAACCAATGAACAGTTGGCAGAAGAAAATGCCAGGTTATATAGTGCCTCAAAAGAAAATTTTGAAAGCGCCGATACATCAACCCTTATAAAAATTGATTCTGTATTGAAAGATACGCTGGGGCATACCCGTAAATTCATATTTCTACCGGCAAAAGTTGTGAACAACTCAGTGAATGATGAAAATAATTACATCACACTATACCGCGGCAGCAAACAAGGTGCAGTGAAAGATATGGGAGTAATTGGCCCTGATGGTATAGTTGGCAAAGTAATACTGGTAAGCGATAATTATTGCCGCGTTATGAGCTTGCTCAATCACTACAGCAAAGTAAGCGCTATGCTTAAAAAAGGTTTTTATACTGGACTGTTAGATTGGGATGGAGCTAATCCCCAATATGTAACGCTGCATGGAATTCCCAAAAGTGTGCAGGTAAGAAAAGGAGATACCGTGCTCACCAGTAATTTATCGGGCAACTTTCCCGCGGGTATGATGATAGGCACTATTGCCGGAATTTCCTCTGAGTCTGCCAGTAATTTTTATACATTGCAAATAAAAACAGCAACCAATTTTTATAGTCTGCAATTTGCGTATTTAGTACAGAATATGATGTTGAATGAACAAAAACAATTAGAAGCTCAAACGCCAAAAAATCAATGAGCACACTGTTGAAAAATATTATTCGATTTATATTATTTATACTGTTGCAGGCTTATGTGCTTGATAAAATTCCCTCACTGCACCAGTTTGCAAAACCTTATCTCTACTTTCTTTTTATATTGTGGCTGCCCTATAAGCTTCCCCGCGGCGGATTAATGATTATATCTTTTCTTTTCGGTTTAACGATGGATTATTTCAGCGGCACACCCGGATTGCATGCAGCACCCTGTTTGCTCATTGGTTATTTGCGACCTTTTTTGCTGGCCATTTTACTCCCGCAGGAAACAAATGAATTCAGCTATGTGGAGCCTTCCATAAGAAGCATGGGGCCCGCTCCTTACAGTGTGTATATGCTGGTGCTCACTTTTATGCATCATGCGTTGCTGGTGCTTATTGAGTGGCTGCAGTTTGGTGATTTTTTATTCTTTATAGAGAAGGTGGCAGCTACCACAGCAATAAGCCTGTTGCTTATATTTATTACAGAGTTACTATTTAGCCGCAATCCAAAATTCAGAACTAATACAGCTTAAGCGTTTATCGTTTATCATTTATCATTTATCCTTGGAGCTTCTAATTTCTAACTTACTATCTAAGATTGCACTATAAAACGGACTAAGCATTTCTCGTTTCTCGTTACAGCTTCTTATTTTTAACTTGCTTCGTTTTGCGGCTTTGCGATGGTTGGGAATTAGAATTCCGTCAGCCCAATTTTACCACAAAAGGCCATCAATGCCTTTCAATATCTCTCAGTAATAATATTGTCTGCAAAATGGCTTACGACTCCATTGTAATGATAACATTACCTATTTTTTGACCTGTTGCCACGTATGTAAATGCTTCAGCAATTTTATCAATGGGATACTTTCTGTCTATTACTGGTTTGAAATTCCCTTTCTCAATTAGATCTTTAATAAAATTGAGCCCTGCTGTAATGCTCTTAGGAGGCTTAAACACAACTTTTTTGCCACCAAATAATGGAGTGATGAATATGAGCAACAAATTCTCAACTCCGCCGGATGAAGTATAAATGCCATTCTTCTTTAGCAGCCTTTTACATTTCATAAAACTGCTTTTGCCCACTGCATCAAAAACAAAATCATATCGCTCACTATCTTTTGTAAAATCATCCTTTGTGTAATCAATTACTTTATCAGCACCCAATGACCTGACCAATTCCCTGTGTTCACCGCGGCATACCGCAGTAACATACACTCCGCAGTATTTTAAAAACTGTACATAAGCTGAACCTATTGCTCCCGTTGCTCCATACACCAATGCTTTTTGTACGGTTTTTGGTTTTAATGAGTTGAATTGTGCAGCTGCATAAAATGTTCCTTCCAGACAAGCTGCTGCTTCGTCGTAAGTTATGTTTGCAGGCATTAAGATCATTACTTTTTTTGCTTTCGTTTCCGGTAATATAAAATATTGTGCATGAGATCCGCAACCCACACCGCCTCCGAAGCCCATGATCTTATCGCCTGCTTTAAAGGATAGTACAGCAGAACCGACTGCTTCAACTTGCCCGGCAAAGTCTGTTCCTGTAATTGATAATTTTGGTTTGAATAGTCCCGTGAAAAGTCGCATGAGAAGTGGCTTACCTGTAAGTATATGACAATCGCTTCTGTTTACTGTGGTGGCATGTACTCTTATTAAAACTTCATCTTCCCCGGGAGTTGGTATTTCAATTTCCTTTATTCTTATAACTTTTGATGAACCATATTTTGAACGAAATGCGGCTTTCATTTTGCAACTTTAATTTTCAGGTAAGATTTGAACCCTTCTATGTCTTCAACACCCTTTTCGAGTACTGCATCATATATATCCATACTATTGTAAGAGCGCCTATATTCAGGGTCTTTCCAGCACTGCGATTTGATGTCTAATATTCGTAAAATACTCTCAGGAGTAAGTTTTTTTTTGATGCCTACGCAATAATCATTACACCTTTTGCATTCCGAAGCATTAACTGTCCAAATATCAATCTTCCACGCACCTGATCTCTCATTTCCTAAATAAATGCCCCAGTAGAGCCCAAAGGGAAGACCGTTTGTTCTCGCAATTAATTCATTACGAAAATGCATTTTTACCGGTGCGAAAACGCTGCAAATTTTGCTGCCAAGTACAAAAAAATCCGTTTCTGAAATTTCATCTGCCTGAAGATAAATGTCCAGATCTCTCCAGGTCATCAGATTAAGTGCATAACTTCCGTGAATATGAGGTGTACCAAAAGAACTTAAAAGTTTGAATAGACCTTTTTCAAATAAAATCTCATCGGCTTCTTTCTTGATGAGTGAATTTAAATTAAGCAATGGGTGATTCAATGTATTAAAAGATTAGTACTGCCTTATGAATCTTACCACAAACATAATGATTGCTGACGTGTTGAATCCTTTAAACTTCACTAACTGCTATTTTACTTTTTAAACCTTTAAACAGAAGCCAAAAACTTAATACAATTTCAAAAATAACCATACCAGAATCGAACCACCAGAGGTTAACCATGTTGGCGAAGTCCGGAAAAATGATGAAAGCAATCGTACACATTACGCACCATGCTGAAGAGATGATATCAAAGGCAGCCAATGCCTTCGGTATATAATTTGACTTTAACCACAACCAGGCAGTAGCCGTTGAAGCCAATGACCAAAATAGTAAGCCCACGTAATATGTATCCATACCTGAAAGAAATATTTTCGCCAATGCCTGCAATTTTTCCGTTTCAAAAACATGCAGATAATCAGCGCCACCCAAAAGGTGCAGAGCGATAAAAGAATTGATGGCTATAAACACCCACGCCAAAGCATATAGCAGTCTCCAGAATGCTGCAATCAATGCAACAGTCCGATTCACAGGTTTAAGAATTACATAAAGGGCTGAGAGCAGTACTACAATGCCGGCACAATAAACCAGATTGCAACAATACTGAGGCGAAATAGTGATTCGTGCGCCAAAATATTCTTTGCGGTTTCAACAGCATTTTTCTCAACATTCAGGCGTTGGATGATGGTAAAATTTGCAACGACTAAGATCGCCGTCGTAAGTAGGTAGGTAGCTCCTGCAAGTTTTGCTGCCTTCTGTTTTGATGAAATGAGATCTTCTCTTTTTTTAAGCGATGAGATATTTTCTTCCATATAGTTGGTTTCGTTTTATTTATCTGATTGACGGCAGGCTAGTGCTCCTTTCCTGCGATTTTATTTAGAGAATCCCGAATTTATAATTGTCCACAAGTTCTTTGGGTTTGTACTGAATTGATCATTAAAAACAACTATTATCAAAATAACAAACAGAATTAAACCCAGAAGGATAAGAATTTGTACCCATGATGTTTTCTGAATATCCTGTTTTTTTGTTGCATCACAAATTTCACCTGCACAATATTGAGCTTTCTTTTTATAAAATAAACCATGCACCAAACATCCCAAACAAATACCAAACGCTGATTCAAAAAATAAAAAGACCAGGCAAACCAGGCAGGTAACACCTGTTATAATGCTATATGAATTTACTACTACTAAAAGAATAAACATCAGGCTCGCCAAAACAATACCTATTTTCCATGCAAATTTTTTTTGCGGCGCACCAACATATTCGGGAACCTGCCTGCTGACGATCAAGCGACCAATTATTAATGCAGGTGAAAACTTTGGGTTAATAAAGACACGAATTAATAGATCGGTAAGAAAAATGATAATAACATACTTGATCATTAAGAAATTCTCTTTAAACACGATCAGCATTAAAGAGATGAACATAAATACAAACAGGATTCCTGCCGAAGCTCTGATTTCACGTTCATTTAAAACAGGAATAGTATAGCCCTCAACGTCTTCTCCAAATCTTATCGTTTTCATTTTGTTTTTTTATAAAAGGGATGTAGGAACATCCCTCGTTTGCTCATGAGAGCTATTGCTCTCAGTTGTGTTAGCTTTTATCAACTAAGAAGGTTTCAACAACCGCAAAAAAGAAGCAGGGTCAGAGCAATTGTAATTGAAAGAATGATCTGTTTCATAATGTGTGTTTTTTTATTTGATAATATAATGTCTGCATTCTGAGATTGGTTAAAAGTTTATTTCTTCATCCAGGTTTCAACAACATATTTTCCAAGGGCTGCTCCCATCTGCAGTGCAGTTTCATTATCTGTGCGAAAATGAATACCTGCATAAAACCGTGAATCTGCACATTCCTGTGCAAGCTTTTGAAACTGTTTAGCATCTTCAGGGAAAAAATAGCCCAGTACAGCGCTTGAAGTTGCTGCACCTGCTGCATGACCGGATGGATATCCGGGGAAAGGCGGGGTTTCTATCAACGGCTTAAAAGTAGTGTCGTACTGATCTGGTCTGATTCCCCAATAAGTATATTTCGAATCAAAGATGGCGATTACCGCATCATGATAAGCAACATTTAATATCGTGTATATACAGGCAACTGCCGGTGCATCATCGCTCATGCGGTATTCAAACATTTTCTTACTAACGAGATCATTCCATAATTCAGGACCCGTAGTTGCCCAGTAATATGCTATGGACGCAGATTTGAAAGTTTGTTTGAAGTTCTTCAATTCCTTCATATCATTTTCAAAATCCGGCGGAGGTGGTAGCCTGAATTGATCAGCGGAGTGTATAACGATTGGTGTAAATGAAGAGAGCGTGATTCCCATCGGGTACTTACCTGTCCATTTTTTTGAATCCTTATTCATTGAACCATCCCAAACTTTAGCTGACCCATCGTTCTTTGCTTTTTCAATGATCTGTTTAGCAACTTGCTTACCTAATTCCCATCCTGCTTCAACATCACTTGGAAATTGTACGCCGGCATCAACTCTTGATTGTGAAGCAGCATGTGCCATTTGCAAAATTGAATCGGCCTTCGCAGGAAAAAAATAGGCGAGCATATATGCCGCCGCCGCTGCAGTTACAGAATGTTCGCATGGATAGGAGTAAGTCTGGGGCGCATTGATTGCAGTTTTTAGCGAAGGGTCTAAAACATTTGGGCGCTCTCTTTTGTATTTCAACTTTTCCTGCCATGCTAAAATGGTTGCATCATAAATTGCAATGTTCATCCACGATGCCGGCATACGAAGTTGTACATCTTGCTTCTGGGAGATTAACTGAAGAATAATCTGGTTCCACCGGTAGGCGGGTGCTCCTGCATCCCAATATTTTATATCTCCTAATTTTTTTTCATCAAGCTTTCTCATTTGCTGTTTAATAGATTTCAATTCAGCTTGTGATTGAACAGCATCAGGAGCAGCAGCAATCGTTATTTGCTGCGGATTATCTAATAACCATGTATTCCAGGTGGCTGCTTCATAATTGGCTGACTTATCTAATACAGCAGTTTGAGCCGTTGCAACTATTGCAGCAAGGGTGATCATAAACGAAAGAATAAAGTGTTTCATAATTGTAATTTTTATTTTAGTATGAGTTTCTAACACAAGAATATCTAAATAAAGAAAGCACTGAAAGCAGATGTCAATAAACAGCAGGTTATGGTAAACAAACAACGTAATTATGAAAATGACAGAAATGAAATAAATAAATAAACAGGCTGCATTTATGTTGAAGGATATAATTTAAAATTTATTTGATTGACTTTTACAGGTTATTGGTTTACCGCAAAGTCAATTATATAGACTGCGGCATTTAAAGGAAAAGATTTACCGACATTTATCACGTAAAAAAAATGAAAAAAGTAATCAATATAAAGCTGGTTAAATTTTATTTGTGGGTTGGGCTTGGTTATTTTTTCTTCGCTCTGTTTGATACTTTGGGAAGCTATCCCGGCAGATTTTTTTCTGTTGTGTTCAATAATGTTTGGGGAGTTGTTTATGTTATTGCCCTCAATTTTATATTTTTTGAATATACCATTCCTTTTGTACTGAAGAAAAGAAAAGCAATCATTTACAATATTCTTCTTGGAATTCTTCTCTTATGGATTCACATAATATTATATTCTTACGGCTCGTATGTCTGGAGGTTACTTGGAATACAGTTGCATATTTATACAGCATTAAAAGTATTCTCCTCATTAGGCGATTTGCTTGAAAATCAAATGGCATACAGTACCGGATCAGTTTTCTTTTTTGGAATTATAAGACATATTTATAACTATTTAAAACTAAAAGAGGCAACGCAGCAACTGCGCATTGAAAAACAAGCAGCAGAATTGAACTATCTTAAGTCTCAAACAAACCCGCATTTTTTATTCAATACTTTAAACAATATTTATTCATTGGCAAGAGATAAGAGCGACCTGGCTCCGGAATCTATTTTACGCTTATCCAAAATGTTGCGTTTTATGCTGTACGAAACCGGTGGTGAGTATATAGCCATAGAACAGGAATTGAAAATTATCAGTGACTATATTGCCCTTGAAAAATTACGTTATGATGATTCTTTACGTGTCAATTTTAATTATGATATTGAAGATATGAAACAAGCCATACCGCCATTGTTACTGATCCCATTAGTTGAAAATGCTTTTAAACATGGCGTATCTGAAACAAGAGATCAACCATTTGTTGATATTCATCTTTCAATAAAAAATCGTCAGTTAATGTTTGTTGTAAAAAATTCCAGTGAACAATTTTCTGAGAGTGTGAAAGAAAATATCGGTCTTTCTAATTTAAGACGCCAACTGGAATTACTCTATACAGATTACGATCTTTCTGTTCAACAAGCCGAATCTAAATTTACTGCTGCTTTAAAAATTAATCTTGCAAGCCATGTCTAAAATCAAATGTATTATTATAGAAGATGAGCCATTGGCGGTAAAAGTTTTATCTGATTATATTTTGCAGGCGCCGTTCCTGGAATTGCAGGAAACATTTAAAGATGCTATTCTTGCAACTGACTGGTTGCGGCATAATAATACCGACCTTATTTTTTTAGATATTCACCTGCCTAAATTAAAAGGCATGGCTTTTTTAAAAACGCTTACACATCCGCCTGCAGTAATTATTACAACTGCTTATCATCAATACGCCGTAGAGGGTTTTAATTTAAACGTAACAGATTACTTGCTTAAGCCATTTGAATTTGAACGTTTTTTAATAGCTGTAACGAAGGTAAAGACAGCACAAAGCGAAAAACAGGAACCAAATGAAAGCGGGGAGATAAAAGATTATTTATTTCTGAATGCGGAAAGAAAGAGGGTAAAAATTTTATTCTCAGAGATCCTTTATATAGAAAGTCAGCGGGAATACATTAAGATCGTTACCACAAAAAAAGAATACATTTCAAAAATGAGTACGCATGAAATTGAAGATCTTTTACCTGCAAATCTCTTCAAACGGATTCACCGGTCTTATATAATTTCACTAAGCAAGATTGAATCCTACACAGCCGAAATGGTTGAGGTTAATGGAGTATCTATTCCCATTGGCAGGGGCTACAGAGATATTATAGAAAACTTGTAGCTTTTGATGTCAACCCGATTTCTCCATTTAATTGTTCAATTTTATTACCAGATATAGTATCATATTAATGCATAATCTATAACTGGCTGTTTTTATGGATGAGTATTCGGTCAGTCGGGAAACCTAATTTTTGTTTTTTAGTTTCTGTCCTATGGTAGCGTCTTTTACACTTGCCGCCAACACTTAGATTAGCGTTATAAAATATTTTGAAGAAAGATTTAGAAAACATCTTCTTTCTACATTTGCCTCATGCATCCAATTAAAAACATCATACTCGATTTTGGAGGAGTGATTTTAGATATAGATTTTAATAAGGCAGAGAAAGCGTTTGCAGAGCTTGGCGTAAAAGAATTTCACAATTTATTTAGTCAATCCCATTCATCACCCTTATTTGAATTGCTCGAAACAGGAAAAATAACACCACCGGAATTTTATGAACTTTTTCGCAGGGCCACATCTCCTGCAATCACAGATGAGCAAATTAAGCATGCCTGGAATTCGTTGCTTCTGCAATTTTCAGAAGAAAGACTGCAATGGATTGAAAAAAATAGAACACAGTATAATCTGTACTTATTCTCAAACACAAATCAAATACATTATGATGCGGTCATGAAAATGTACTTTCAGCAAACGGGAAAAAATAATTTCAACAGCTTGTTTAGAAAAGCGTATTACTCGCATGAACTGGGACTAAGAAAGCCGCATAGAGAAGCATATCTTACAGTTCTTGAAAAAGAAAATTTGAGCGGGAAAGAAACACTATTGATAGATGATACACTTAAAAACATAGAAGGCGCTCAAAAAGCAGGGCTGCAAACAATTCATCTTTTTCCGCCTCTTAAATTATGTGATGTGAATATTTAACCTCCAACATCGAACTTCCAACTTCCAACTTCCAACAATCATTTTATCTCTTCAAAATCAATATAATCTTCCTCTTTGGTCATTTTTCCATTCGACTTAAATGATGATGAAGCATTTTGTTTTTGAGAGGTATTCATTTGATCTTTCTGCATTTCTTTTATTTTAGTTTTTACCTGCGAAGTGGCTTTAGAGATGGGCAGAATAAAATCGAATATCAACTTATAAAATAAATACAGAATTAGCAGAATCCAAATATATTCAATCATGATGCAAAGGTATATTGGTTTTAAATTATCAGTTCATAATAAATTTACAAATGGTAAACAGCAGAAATTTGGAAGTTATATATTCAAAATATTACCTTCGCACCGGAACAATGATTAAAAGAAGGGAACGACTGCCGTTCCCTTCCTCTTTTTTTACGAGTATGGCAACAGAATATAAAAAGATGCATATTGAATATTTGGTTGATGATATGCTTGATAATTACCCGGCTTTTTTCCGGGTGAATGTTACAGTAAAACCCACCAATAATATTAAGGTGTTTATAGACGGAGATGATGGCATATCAATAGAGCAATGCGCTAAATTCAATCGCCAGCTTTATAAATTAATAGAAGAGAACGGAACCTTTGAGGGTGAAAATTTTTCACTTGAAGTTTCTTCACCGGGTATCAGTGAGCCTTTAAAGATGCACAGGCAGTATGTAAAAAACAGGGGAAGATTTGTAGAAATTAATTTTACTGATGGCACAACTAAAGAAGGTAAACTGATAGAGGTTGCAGAAGAAGATATAATACTGGAACAAACAACCGGAAAAGGAAAAAACACAAGTACACAGCAAGTGGTAATACCATTTACTAATATTAAAACAACAACAGCACAAATTAAATTTTAAGCTCACAGCTATTAAAGTTTCAACTTGATAATTATGGCAAGTATCAATCTTATTGAAGCATTTCAGGATTTTAAAGAAGCCGAAAACATTGACCGGCCTACAATGATGAAAGTAGTAGAAGATGTTTTCAAAACACTTCTTCGCAAAAAATACACCAGCGATGAAAATTTTGATGTGATTGTAAACGCTGAAAAAGGCGACCTTGAAATTATACGGCGCAGAATGATTGTAAAAGATGGTGAAGTGCAGGATCCCCTCGCCGAAATAGAATACAGGGATGCTGTAAAAATTGAACCCGATTTCGAGGTGGGCGAAGAGTTATATGAAGAAGTAGATATTCTCGATTTTGGCCGCCGTGCAATATTAGCAGCCAAGCAAACCCTTGCAAGCCGTATTAGCGACCTGAAGAAAAATGTATTGGTAAAAAAATATGGCGACAGGGTTGGCGATATCATTACAGCGGAAGTGTACCAGGTGTGGAAAAAAGAAGTATTGCTGATGGATGAAGAAAGCAATGAATTAATTCTTCCTAAAAGCGAACAAATTCCCCAGGATTATTTTAAGAAAGGTGAAAATGTTCGGGCGGTTATAAAAAAGGTGGACATGAAAAATAATTCACCCATAATTATTTTAAGCAGAACCAATCAAAATTTTCTTGCCAAATTATTAGAAATTGAAGTGCCCGAAATTTTCGATGGATTAATCAGCATAAAAAAAATTGTTCGTGAGCCGGGAGAAAGAGCTAAGGTAGCCGTAGAAAGCTTTGACGATAGAATTGACCCCGTAGGCGCATGCGTAGGCATGAAAGGCAGCCGCATTCATGGAATTGTAAGAGAACTGAAAAATGAAAATATTGATGTAATAAACTGGACAAATAATATACAGCTTCTTATTCAGCGCTCATTAACACCCGCACGCATAAGCTATATGAATATTGATAATGAAAAAAACCATGCAGAAGTATATCTTAAAGCAGACCAGGTATCCCTGGCTATTGGCAGACGCGGGGTAAATATAAAATTAGCCTGCGAGCTTACAGGATATGATATTGATGTTTTCCGTGATACAGAGGGAGAAGCAGAAGAGTTTGATATAGACCTTGATGAATTTTCAGATGAAATAGAGGTATGGATTATTGACGAATTAAAACGCGTAGGCTGCGATACAGCCCGCAGCGTGCTTGATCTTTCTGCCGAAGAGCTGGAGCGCAGAACCGATTTAGAAAAACAGACAATCGAAGACGTTAGAAAAATTCTAACCGAAGAATTTGAAAAAGAATAAAGCATAAAACACTTTACTTTTTTTACTCAACCTTCTTTCCTAAAAATTGCCGCAAGGCTTAAAAAGTTTGCAGAAAATATTTTCTGCATACAAAATAAAAAGTATTAATGCCTGAAATTAAAATGGCTGAAATTAAATTACCAAGATTATTGGCCGCAGCAAAGGAGTTCAATATTGGTCAGGATACCCTTATTGATTTCCTTCTCGGTAAAGGATTTGACCGCGATGAACTTAAGCCTACTGCAAAGCTCACTGAAGAAATGTATAAAGCTTTGCAGCAGGAATTTCAAAGTGATAAAGTAGCAAAAAACAAAGCCGACCTTATTGAAATTCCTAAGAGTACCGTCAATGAAAGAAAGAAAAAAGATGAAGAAGAGATAAGCTTTAAAAAAGAAAGAGACGGTACAAAAGCTCTGGCAACAGAAGTGGTACCACCGCCGGAAAGCAAATTAAAGCCACACGAAACTGTAAAGCAGCCTGATGAAATAATTGAAGAAAAATTAGTCAAAATAGAAACGGAGCCTCCTGAATCTGAACTTACAAAAATTGAAGCGCCCCAAATTGAGCAGCCTGTAATCATTGATAAAATTGATCTTAATTTTATTGACTCTTCAACACGACCTAAAAAATCAGCAAGCAAGAAGAAAGAAAAAGAAGATACTGCCGGGGCTAAAGATATTTCTGAAAAAACGGATAAAGAAAAAAAATCAATAAAGAAAAAAGCAGAACAAACAATTGAGCCTGTTATTGAGCAAATGCCGCCACAAGAAGAGCCCCAAGAAAAGCAGCCGCCCGTAATCGAGAATATTAAAGCTGAAAAAATTGAAGGTCTTAAAATACTTGGCAAAATTGATTTACCTGTTCATAATGATACCCGCCCCAAAACTACGGGGCGTGATGAAAAACGCAAACGCAAACGCATACCTGTAGATAAAAAAGGAAGTGAAACTTTTCAAAGAACGGGCGCAAGACATGATGGGGGCTTTAACCGCGACGGAAGACCGCAAACCCAATCACAGCCTGCAGCAAGAAGCGGCGCTCCCAGCCGCTTTCAGCGCCCTGACCAAAGACCAGGAGACAGGCGCGGTACAAGCAGAGCTCCAGCTCGCGGCGGAGACCGCAGACCCGTTGCTGCCGAAAAAGAAATAGACCAAAAAGAAATACAGGAAAAAATAAGAGAAACCCAGGCTAAGCTGGCCGGCGCAAGTGGCAGAGGTAAAAGCCTGAAGGCAAAATACCGCCGCGAAAAACGGCATGGTGCAGCAGAGGCTACCGGTGTAGCAGAAGATAACAAACTGCAGGTAACAGAATTTGTAACGGTTAGTGAACTGGCAAATCTTATAGATGTTAGTTTTGCCGAGGTAATAGGCAAGTGTATGAGCCTGGGAATAATGGTTTCAATTAACCAGCGCTTAGATGCAGAAGTGATAGAGCTTGTGGCCGGTGAATTTGGTTTTGAAGTTGAATTTATAGGCGTAGAAGATGTGGAAGATGAAATGGAAGATGACGAAACAGACGATGCAGCAAACCTGAAAAGCCGTGCACCTATTGTTACCATCATGGGGCATGTGGACCATGGTAAAACTTCTTTGCTCGATTATATACGAAGCGCCAATGTAGTTGCAGGCGAAGCCGGTGGAATTACGCAGCACATCGGCGCCTATGAAGTAGCATTACCCAAGAATCGTAATATCACATTTTTAGATACACCCGGTCACGAAGCGTTTACTGCCATGCGTGCCCGCGGCGCAAAGGTTACTGATATTGCTGTAATTGTGATTGCGGCTGATGATGCCGTAATGCCTCAAACAAAAGAAGCCATCAGCCATGCACAGGCAGCAGGCGTGCCCATGATATTTGCTATAAATAAAATTGATAAGGATGGTTCGAATCCTGAAAAAATTTACGAGCAGCTCTCGCAGATGAATCTGCTCGTGGAATCATGGGGTGGTAAATATCAGAGCCAGGAAATATCTGCCAAACAAGGTTTGAATATTGATTTATTGCTTGAGAAAATTTTACTCGAAGCAGACCTTCTCGATTTAAAAGCCAATCCAAATAAAGAAGCATCAGGAACTATTATTGAAGCCTTGCTCGATAAAGGTCGCGGATATGTAGCAACCGTGCTGGTACAGAATGGAACATTAAAACAGGGAGACCTGTTGGTATCTGGTCAGCATTATGGAAGAATAAAGGCTATGTTTAATGAGCGTAATCAGCGTTCAAATGAAGCTGCCCCTGCAACTCCCGTACAAATACTGGGATTAAACGGCGCTCCGCAGCCAGGTGAAAAATTCAGGGTGCATGAAGATGAGTCCGAAGCAAAAGAAGTTGCTACAAAACGTGCCCAGATATTGCGTGAGCAGGGTCTCAGGGCAAGAAAACATATTACTCTTGATGAAATTGGCCGCCGCCTTGCATTGGGTAATTTCAAAGAACTGAAGCTTATTTTAAAAGGTGATGTGGATGGCTCCGTAGAAGCGCTTAGCGATTCTCTGCAAAAGCTTTCTACCCCGGAAATTGTGGTAAGCGTGGTGCACAAAGCCGTGGGGCAAATCTCTGAAAGTGATGTGCTGCTTGCCACCGCATCAGATGCGATTATTGTTGGCTTTAATGTGCGCCCTTCTGCACAGGCAAACAGGCTTGCAGAAAATGAAGGCGTAGAAATAAAGCTCTATTCAATTATATATAATGCAATTGAAGAAATAAAGAGCGCCATGGAAGGATTGCTGGAACCTAAGATAGAAGAAAAAATTGTAGCCAATGTGGAAGTGCGTGAAGTGTACCGTTTCGATAAGGCAACGGTTGCCGGCTGTTATGTGCTCGATGGAAAAATAAACCGCCATCATAAAATAAGGGTAATACGCGATGGTATAGTAGAATATCCTAAAGGCGAAGGCGCCCATACAGAGCTTGCCTCATTAAAGCGCTATAAGGATGATGTAAAAGAAGTATCTGCCGGTATGGAATGCGGCTTAACTATAAAAAATTATAACGATATAAAAGTGGGCGACATTGTGGAGGCCTTTGAAGAAGAAGAAGTAAAGAGAACGCTCTGATAAATATATTTTCCGCGTTTTATACAGGGACACGCATCATTGCACGTGTTTTTATCTATCAAACTAAAATCAGGCCAGTACAGGCTTTGCTCAAGAAAGAAATCTGAAAACAAATAAGAGAAAAAATCTTGGAACATTTGATTCTTTAGAAGCCGCGAAAAAGCATGAACGTGAAGTGCAGTATTTCAAACGGCATTGAGTAAACTTTAATATAGAAATTATTTATCTGTACAATAATTATTTTCTCATGACCAGAGCCGAAGAACTATTTCATCAAATAGCTACAGAAATTCCTGATGCAAAAGAAGGAAAAATGTTTGGCGCTTTATGCATCAAAGCTCCCAATGGAAAAGCAGCTGCTATGTTTTGGAAAGATACTATAGTGGTAAAACTTCAAAGCGATAATTTATCTAAAACAAAAAATCTTGATGGCTCTCAACTCTTTGAACCAATGGAAGGCAGACCTATGAAGGAATGGGTGCAAATTCCCTATAAGCATAAAAGCAAATGGAAAGAATTTGCGCAGTTATCTTTTGAAGGCGTAAAGAAATTAAAGAAATAATTTTTTGCTCTCACCCAATTGTAATTTAATCAAAAAAAATGAGGGTATGGTCAGACCCGGGACAGCCTGTTCCGCAAGGCGGAAGTCAGACCAAGTTGCTCTTTTAATTCTACAACTCCAGTTTCCATCCATTTTTATATTCCGGTTTTACAAACTGATTTGCCGGTTCAAAATTGGTTACTTTCATATTCTCACCATCCCATAATAATTTTTTCCGTCCCGGATATACAGCATCACCCTTTGAATTTTTTTCACTGTAATTATAGCTGCGCACAGCAAGATTACCCATCAATACAGTTTCAGTTAATGGCCCTGCCATATCAAAAGATGAGCTTGTATATGTGCCATGGCCTTTCTTGCATGCCTTTACCCATTGCTGCTGGTGACCTTCGGCGGCGCCTTCTACAAAAGGAAATTTAGATGCAGGTAAATTCGTTTCCATCATTTTTTTTGTAGGTAACAGAGTAGGATTTCGCCCCCATAAACCAGCCATCAGCTTGCCTTTTGTTCCTTCGAAGATGATGCCTCCATCTACTACTCCCATCTCTTCATCAGGCAACAATTCATCGGGTCTGCGTGGTTTTATACCGCCATCATACCACACCATTTCAACAGGCGGCATATCTCCGCGTGCCGGAAAATGAATATGCGTTTTTGCTGACGGCGGATAGCTATCCGTATATATTTCTTCCTTAAAAAATCCTGACCAAACTTCTCCCACACTTGTTTCAACTGATATTGGATAACCTAATTTCAAAGCCCTGTAAGGAACATCTATAAAATGACAACCCATATCGCCGAGTGAGCCTGTTCCAAAATCAACCCATCCTCTCCAGATAGCAGGTAAATATGCGGGATTATAATCACGATAAGGTGCAGGCCCTAACCAAAGTTTCCAGTCAAGCTCCTTTGGAATTTCATACGCACCGCTTGGCGTAGGTATCCCTTGCGGCCACACGGGACGATTGGTCCACACATGCACGGTATGCACATCACCTATTACGCCAGCCTGTATCCAGGTTTCAACCAAACGTGTATCGTTGCCGCTGCTTCCCTGGTTGCCCATTTGTGTAACCACTTTATATTTTTTTGCAGACTGCGTTAACATGCGTGCTTCATAAATAGTATGCGTTAATGGTTTTTCGCAATACACATGCTTGCCCAATTGCATACCGGCAAGCGCTGCCGCAGTATGTGTATGGTCTGGCGTAGTAACAATGATTGCATCAATATTTTTTGCTTCCTTATCGAGCATTTCACGAAAGTCCCTGTAGTAAGGCGCATTTGGCCACATTTTTCTTGCGGTTACAGCCATACGGTCGTCCACGTCGCAAAGCGCAACAATATTATCACTGCCTTTGTTATATGCATAAGGAAGATTTACTTCAGCCTTGCCGCCGCAACCGATGCCTGCCATGTTTAGCTTATCACTCGGCGCTGTATAACCTCGTCCTAAAACATGACGTGGAATAATATAAAAACCTGCAGCTGTTAGTGCGGCATTCTTAATAAATTTTCTGCGGCTGGAATTATTATGCTGGCTCATATTTGAAAGAGTTATTAATGAAGAAATGAAAATTGAAATAGTAAGATAGCATGTTTTTGAAAATGACAATAAAATCAGCAGATATTTTTTTTGAAGTGATGATTGGCATAATCTGTGGTTATGCAAAAAAATCTGTTCTAAATTCTCAACGATTTTTTTCTGCTTATACCGAAGCAGCAAACACAATATTAATTTTATTTACGAAAGCTGTAATCGTATCACTATAAATCAAAAAAAATTAACTTGCACCAGTATAAAATTTATTTGCTGCATTTACTTCTCAAAATCTAATATGCTCCAATGCTTATACCGAATTAAATTCGCATTGCCGATAATATTTGCCTGCTCTTTGCAAATTGCTTTTTCGCAAACCAGTGTTTTAACGCAGCACAATAATCTCAACAGAACCGGATGGTATAGCTCCGAAACTATTCTCAATATAAAAAATGTAAAGCCCGGTTCTTTTGGAAAAATTTTTACCCGCTCAGTTGATGATCAAATTTATGCGCAGCCATTGGTGATGCTTAACGTAAACATTCCCGGTAAAGGAATCAAAAATATTGTGTTTGTTGCAACAGTCAATAATACACTCTATGCTTTTGATGCAGACTCTGCAAACGTTACAACACCATTTTGGCAGGTAAGCCTTACACCCAATGGTTCAAGAGCAGTTAAGAATACGGATATGACCTATGCCTGCGGCGGATTTTACAACGATTTCTCCGGTAATATGGGCATTGCAGGCGCTCCTGTTATTGATTCAATAACAAATACATTATATATAGTTGCAAGAAGTGTTGATGTATCTGCCGGTACAATCTTTCAGCAATATCTGCACGCCATTGATATTACAAATGGCACCGAAAAAAACAATAGCCCTAAATTAATAACTGCACAGGTTGCAGGCAATGGAGATGGAAGCCAGGGTGGAATTATAAATTTTGATTCACAAAAACAAAATCAGCGTTGTGGACTTTTGCTATTGAATAATAACGTGTATATAACTTATGCTTCTCACTGTGATTGGGGTCCTTATCATGGCTGGATATTAGGGTATGATAAGACCACTTTGCGGCAAACAAGAGTTTATAATTCTACTCCCGAAGGTTACAATGGAGGTATTTGGATGAGCGGCGCTGCACCTGCTGCTGATGAGTTTGGAAATATTTATGTAGCTGTAGGCAACGGCTCTGTAGGAAATAATGGTAATGCTTCTGATGTTACTAATCGCAGTGAAAGTGCATTAAAACTTCAACCTTCAGGTTCCGGATTTACAGTTAGCAGTTTCTTCACTCCAAAAAATATCAATGAGCTGGAAGTTGCAGACCTTGACTTTGGAGTAACAGAAATTATGCTTATTCCTGAAACTAATCGTGCCATCACCGGCTGCAAAGATGGCCATCTCTATTTATTAAACCGCGATACAATGGGTGGCTACGATGCCAATACAAACAATGTTATTCAAACTATTGATCTTGGCATTAATGCGCATCTGCATTCGTCATTGGGATATTATAAAGGAGAGCAAAAAGAGTTTGTGTATACATGGAGCGAAAATTCTCTGCTGAAAGCCCTTCTCTATAACAGAAGTGCAGGGATGTTTGATCTCGCAAATACAATCAGCAGCGGAACGCAGGGACCTCAAGGGGGTAATGGTGCTTTGCTTGCAATATCATCAAACAGCTCAGTTGATTCCACTGCAATATTGTGGGCAAGCTATGCTGCTAACGGCGATGCCAACCTATCAGTTCGTCCCGGTATTTTAAGAGCCTTTGATGCGAATGATGTAACAAAAGAATTATGGAACTCATCTCAATACTCAACCGATGAACCGGGGAATTATGCAAAGTTTGTTTGCTCAACTATTGCAAATGGGAAAGTTTATCTCGCAACTTTTTCCAATCAATTAGTTGTATATGGATTAACGGGCAATGCAGCCGATTCATGCAATTCAAACAATATTGCACTCAATAAAACTGCTGGGGCATCTTCTTCCGAAGGTGTCGCATACAAGGCAGGCAATGCAATTGATAGTAATCCGAATACGCGTTGGAGCAGCGAATTCAGCGACCCGCAATATATTTATGTTGATTTAGGAAAACGTTACGATCTCTGCAAAGTTGTTTTAAAATGGGAAGCTGCTTTTGGAAAAGATTTTAAGATCCAGGTATCAGAAGATACAAGTACATGGACAAACATATTATCTGTTACAGGAAATACTTCTGCTGAAAATTATTTGTCTGTAAAGGGCTGTGGCAGATACATTCGCATGTACGGAATACAACGCGGCACAAGCTATGGATATTCATTGTGGGAGTTTGAAGCATATGGGAAAGAAAGTGTTTACAGTTGTGCCGCACCTTCTGATCTTAGTGTAACGAATATTTATGAAGGCTCTGCTACACTTCACTGGAGCAGCAATGGAGCATCCGGTTTTGTAATACAATATAAAACAGTATCGGCAGGTAACTGGGCTACAACTGTTTCTGATACAAATTTTATTATACTTAATGGTCTTGCCTGCGGCACAGATTATTTGTTTCGTGTAGAGGGTATATGCAGTGGAAATGACTCAAGCAATTATTCGCAATCATCTTCTTTTTCCACGCTCTCCTGTAATACTAACTGCAGCCCGTTACCAACAAGATGGACAACACAGGATATAGGTGATATTGGCATTGCGGGTTCTGCCTGTTTTGAAAATGGAATCTTTACATTAAGTGGTTCCGGCAATGATATATGGGATACGCAGGATGCATTTCGCTTTGCCTATAAAACCCTTGTTGGTGATGGTATAATTACTGCAAGAGTATTAACGCAGGATGCAACCAATGAATGGAATAAATGCGGCATCATGTTTCGTGAAAGCTTAACTCCCGGCTCACGCAATGTATTTATTGCATTAACAAGTGGTAATGGCGCTGCATTTCAAAACCGTTTAGTAACGGATGATTACAGCAACAACATAAATACCGGTGCTGGAATTCAGGCTCCTTATTGGCTCAGGCTTGTAAAAAATGGTTCTGTTTATACGGCGTTTATTTCTTCTGATAGCATTGCATGGACACAGTTGGGTGACGCCGTTGATGCGGGTTTTGGAAATGGTATTCCCGTGTATGCCGGTCTTGCCATTACAAGTCATAATAACGCTGTTCTATCCACTGCTGCAATTGATAATTATTTTCTTTCCGGCGAATTGCAGTTGCAGTTAATGAACTTCACTGCAAACCTTACATTAGACCAAATAGTAGAACTGAAATGGGTAACCACACTCGAGACAAACATTCGTGATTTTATAGTAGAGAGAAGTGCTGATAACAAAACCTTTAGTGATATAGATACTGTGCCTGCAGTAAACAATGGTCGCTTTACTCAAAATTATATGTATGAAGATAAGTCGCCTTTACAGGGATTTAATTATTACCGTTTGCGCATTACTGATGCTGACGGAAAAATTACTTACTCTGTACCTGCTTTTGTAAGAGTTACCAATTCCAAAGCGCCGATATTATATCCCAATCCTGCAACAGGCTTGGTAAATATTGCACAGGGCGCCGAAGCAATTAAGCTCATTAATATTTATGATGTTAGCGGCCGATTGATGAAGAGTTTGGGTAATACATCAACCAATCCAATCAGCATTGCTACTAATACCTTAGCTGATGGAATTTATTTTGTGGAGATAAGAACTGCAACTTCGGTGTATAGAGAAAAACTGGTTGTGCATAATTAATAAGCTGGTTTTATTTCCGTACAAATTTTTTTGCATTGTTTATTAAGTGCTTCTTCTATGGGCAGAATAAAAGGTTCACCCGGAAAAGATACTCCTGCTTTTTTTCGGTTTAAAAATTTCAGTCATTTTAAAGTTGAATTGATTTTATCTGTAGAAAGTCAGACCATGTGATAATAATCTTATAAAATATTCATTTGCATTTTTACGCCTGCATTTGCAACAATAAAAAACTTACTGTAATCTGCAATGCGAACACGTGTTTCGAGAACATATTTTAGTGGCATTTTTTTTATCTTATTAAAGAGCGATAAGTAATATTTATAAGCAACATACACCCCGAACTTTGCTTTGGCAGGTAATTGCATTATACCCTGATAAGCATTGTCAAAATCTTTTTGAATGTCTTCTTCAATTGCTTTTTTGTGTGAGATAGTAAATTTGGTAACATCGGACTGAGGAAAATAAATTCTGTTTAATTGATTATAATCTGCCTGTATATCTCTTAAGAAATTTACTTTTTGAAAAGCAGCGCCCAGGCTCGTTGCATAAGGCCCTAATTCTTTATACTTCTTATTATCGCCTTCGCAAAAAACAGATAAACACATTAATCCTACCGTCTCGGAACTGCCATAAATATATTTTTTATAGGCAGCTTCATCGTATGATTTTTTTTCTAGGTCAGATTGCATGCTAACAAAGAATGCGTGTATTAATTCTTCATCAATTTCATATTTATTTACAGTTGATTGAAAGCTGTTCAATATAGGATTAAGACTAATCCTTCTTGCAATTGCCTTGAAAGTTTCTTCTTTAAATTCCTGCAGTAAAGTTGATTTATCGAAATCATGAAACGTATCAACAATCTCATCTGCCAGCCGCACAAAGCCATATATGTTGTGTATATGCGGGCGTAAATCTTTATGCAACAATTTTATGGCTGAACAAAACGATGTGCTGTAAGTTTTGGTAGTTATTTCACTGCAATGTTTGCTAACTGTATGAAACAGGTTAATCATACATTCTTTTATTTTTTGTTATGAGTTTTTGTTTCTGATCAAATTTAATTTTGTGCCGCCTCAACATTTCATTGTTCACTTCGTTAATTATTTTTCAAAACATAAATCTATAACTTACTTTTTAAAACCAATACCTGGAAACTGCCTTGTACTATAGGAGGTCTTTCATTCCCCGAGGCGGTTCCAAAATCTGCGGTCGGTAAATACACAATATGTGTTTCTAAATCTACAGCCAACGTTCTTGCGCCTTTTTTGGTTTGCACATTTTCCAGCACTTTAAATTTATTTTCTGCTTCTTCTTTAATTACGGTTAATGTTCCTTCACCATTCGATGCAAATACATAATTAAGCTGCGGGTCAAATGCCGTACCATCGCAACCATCACCAATGGTTATTTTATCTACGATGTTTCCATTAGTTGCATCAACCACGATTAATAACCGGTTGTCGCAACCGGAAAATAACCGTTTTGTTTTTCTGTCAATAGATAATCCTGCGGGAGCTTTTCCCGGTGCAATAGACCAATTGACAATCACTTTGTAATTATTTATATCAACCACAGCTATTTCACTTTTGTCTTCATTATTTACAAAAATCTTTCCTGCTCCATCGCTTACTGCCGCTTCAGGCTTACCGCTTAATGGAATAGTGCCGACTACTTCATCTTTTGAAGGGTCAATGATTGAAAGGCTTTTGCTTTTGCCATTGCAGGTAATTATTTTATTTGAGTAATCATCATAAAAAATTGCATCCGGGTTTTCACCGGTTTGTATTTGACGAAGCACTTTATTTGTTTTTACATCAAACACAGTTACTGTATTCAATTTTCCGTTGCTTGTATATCCTTTTTTTAAAGAAGATACGAAAGCGATGCCATGTACGCCGGTGGTATTGGATATTACACCCAAAGAGTCCCCGGTATTTTTGTCAAGAATATTTACCTGTGTTCCATGAGATACATAGAGGCTGTTTTCATGCACCGCTATATAATCCCACCAGCCTGTGCTTTTGATATGAAAGGTTTGGGTAATGTGATAGCCGGATGATTGTGCATTTACACAATCAGTAAAAAAAATAGCAGCCAAAAGAAATAGAAATGTTCTCTGAATACTTTTCTTTAGTGCGCTGAAGTTGTGTCGCAAGAAAATTGCAAAAAATAAATTTTTCATAATCATTCAGTTTAAAATGTATAATACAATCTCACAAAGATTTCAAATAGATTATCATAAATGAAATTATTACAATTATTCTAACCAACCTTTTAAATAAAATAAGCATCTTGAAAGATAAGCGTGTCTCAATATTGAACATTGAAAGGAAATTAATAAAAAAAGCAATAATGATTGAAAGTCTTATTGCGATAAATGTACGGGGAAGTAAAAAGAAAAGATTTATTGTTTTGATATGCAGCAAAATTTTTTAAAAGAAGAGAAGTAAGCGATAGCACAGAAGACAATGACTATTCAAATATTTTTTCTAAATATAACTTTATGAAAATTACATCGAAAAATTTTGTATTGGCAATATTGTGTATTGTAAATATCAATACACAATATGTAAAAGCTCAATACTCACTGCTACACGATACTTCTTTACGTAAACTGCAGGCGTTGCCGGAAAAACGCATATCGCTGAAATCTTTTATTACTCCGGCTGCTGTTTTCAGTTATGGCGTTATTGTAAATACAGAAGATGTTCTTATATCTGATATAGAAATAAAAGAGAACAGAGATGAGCATTTCAAAAATTTTCATACTACAATAGATGATTACCTGCAGTTTGCTCCTGTTGCTGCCGGTTATGCTATGATGATAGATAATCCTGAACATCGCTTTTGGCCCTATACAAAAAAAATTATTGTGAATGAGATTATCATAAGCCTTGCAGTGCCGCAAATAAAACATTTAAGCAAAGTACCAAAACCGAATACTACTGTATACAATGCTTTTCCCTCAGGGCATACAGCACAGGCATTTTCAGGCGCTACACTTTTATGTGATGAATTCGGAAGAAATAAACTCTGGCTTTATGTGGCAGCTTACGGCAGTGCAAGCGCTGTGGGTATTTTAAGAGTTTTAAATAATCGCCATTGGGCAAGCGATGTAATTGCAGGTGCAGGGTTTGGAATTTTATCAGCAAAATTATCTGAATTAATAGTGCAGCCATCCCGCAAAAAACATATACAAGGCAGGGTAAATTTTTATTAATAAAGAAATTTCTGCTTTGTTGAAATGAAATTGAAAAGAATTAATAAAACCATATCAAAAATGAAATTTTTCTTACCTGTATTCCTGATGATAATTTTATTGATATATGCGAGTTCCATATCTGCTCAAAAAATAACTATCAGTGGTTATGTAAAAGATGCTGCCTCCAAAGAAGCATTGATTGGCGCATCTGTAATTAATACGAATTCCAAATTGGGCACAACTGCTAACCAGTATGGCTTTTTTTCCTTAACTATTCCCGTTGCAGACACAATAGAATTAATCATCTCTTATACCGGCTATACTATTCAGGCAAAAAAAATTACAGCAAAAGAAAACCTGCACACAGATATTTTGCTTGAATCCGCCACAGTCAATTTGAATGAAGTCGTTGTTACCACGGGAAAGAATAACCTTAATGTCGAGAAGCCGCAAATGGGAGTGATTAATGTGCCTCTCACTTCTATAAAAAATTTACCTGTGCTCGTTGGCGAAAGAGATGTTTTGAAAATTATTCAATTACTTCCTGGTGTACAGGGCGGAAACGAAGGCACCACAGGTTTTTATGTACGCGGTGGAAACCTGGATCAAAACCTTGTGCAGTTAGATGAAGCAACCGTGTATAATCCCAATCACTTGTTTGGATTGTTCAGCACATTCAATATTAATTCTATTAATCATGTGCAATTAATTAAAGGCGGTTTCCCCCCTGAATTTGGCGGAAGGCTTAGTTCTATTTTAGATATTACTATGAAGGAAGGAAATAAATCGCGATACGAAACAGAAGGAGGTATTGGTTTGCTTTCAAATAATCTCACATTTCAGGGACCTATTCAAAAAAACAAATCATCCTTTATAATTTCTGCACGGCAGAGCCATATTAATTTGATAATAAAACCATTTACTTCTAAAACTACTTCATATAAATTTTATGACCTGAATGCAAAGATGAATTTTGAATTGGGTGAGAAGGACCGTTTATTTTTCAGCGCTTTCAAGGGCAACGATAATGCAGATTATATTGGAGCAAACAGTTTAAATTACAATACTGATTTTGGAAACGGTACAGCCACTCTGCGCTGGAATCATTTATTTGGCAGCAAGGTTTTTTCCAATACATCTGTAATCTATAACGATTATCATTTGGGGCTGGGAACTACGCAGAATAGTTATGAAAATTTACTTTACACCGGCATAAAAGATATTACAGCAAAAACAGATTTTACCTTCACTCCTAATACACAGCACATAATTAAAACAGGATTTTCTTATATCTATCACACCCTATATCCGGCGGCTGTTTCAGCAAAGGTAGCTTCACAGGGAAGCGGGCTGGGTATAAATAAAGACAGTATTGATAAACGCTATTCCAATGAGCTTGCTTTTTATTTGGGGGATGAGTTTGATGCCTCAAAAATGATAAGTGTGAATTATGGAATACGTGTTCCTCTCTTTGTTGCATCAGGCAAAACGTATTCGTTTGTTGAGCCGCGTATCACCGCGAAATTTTCTATCAATCCTACTACTTCTGTAAAAGCATCATTTACTGTAATGAACCAGTTTGTGCATTTAATACCAAACAGCACTGCATCGTTACCGGCAGATATTTGGTTAAGCAGCAGTGCGACAATAAAACCACAAAACAGTACGCAATATGCACTGGGCTTATTTAAAAATTTTAATGATAATAATATAGAAGCAAGCATAGAGGCTTATTATAAAACGATGGATAATCAGGTGCTGTTTAAAGAGGGCACGCAAATATTGTTGAATACGAATCTGGATAGTGTGCTCGCTTTTGGAAAAGGAAAATCTTATGGAGTGGAATTATTTATTAAAAAGAATTTTGGTAAGCTCACGGGCTGGATGAGCTATACGTGGTCAAAAACCACGCAGCAATTTGCAGAATTAAACTATGGAAACGAGTTTCCTTCTTCGTTTGACAGGCGTCATAATTTTTCATTAGTGGGTACTTATGATTTAAGTAAGCACTGGACACTCTCTGCTGATTTTGTTTTTTATACCGGCAAACCTTTTACATTACCTGCCGGACGCATTAGTGTACCGGAAAATGGTTCCTTGTATGATGGTGTTTATTATGATTTCACCAGCCGCAATAACGCAAGGCTAAGAGCATATAATCGTTTAGATGTAAGCTTTTCAAACAAAAAGATGACCAAAATATTTGGCAAGAAATATGAACGGGAATGGGTATTTGGAATCTATAATGTGTACAGTCGCCTTAATCCGTTTTTTGTTTATCTCAATGTTGACCCTTATACAAAGCAGCCTGTAGCAAAACAGATTTCACTGCTTCCTATTATACCAAGCATTAGTTTCAATTTTAAATTTTAAATTTTAAAATAATTATGAGCCAGGCAATAGTATTTCAATTTAGCATCGTTGCGTCGCACTCTTCAACGGTTGTATCAATAATCAACAAATAGCATTATGAAAAAAAACATCATCACATCATTTATCATCGTCATCATTCTTTATTCCTGCGAAAAAAACATTAGCGTGAATGCTCCGCCATATACTCCGAAAGTAAGTATTCAAAGTATGCTGCAGCCCGATTCTGTTCCGGTTGTTTATTTCAGCAGAACCGTTCCCTATTTTGATGCCGCATTGAATTTTTCAGACCTCGTTATTCGCAATGCTCAAATAAAAATAGAGAGCAGTGCAGGCACAGACAGCTTGAAATTAGACAGTGTGTTCGACCCTGTTTATTGCCAATACAAATATTATTATAAAGGCAACATTCCCATTCAGCCTAATATTACTTATACGCTAAATATTTTGAGTGGCGCAGATGTATATACCGCTTCATGCACAACCAATGAAACAAAAACGGTTATTGACAGTACAGGCTACACTTATGAATTTAGTGATTTGTATGGCGGGCATGAAGGCGTGATTGTTTATTTTAAAGACATTCCCGGCGAAACAAATTATTATCGCTTTGAAATGAAAAGATACATTGATTCCGCTGATGAATTTGCCGGTCCAAAAATTGTAGCCAGTTGCATAGGAAAAGACAGTGTGCTTATTGATGAGCCGGGGCGCTCGGTTTATAATGATGAGGGGCAGCAAGGAAAAGAAATTAAGATTGTAATAGAACCTGCTTATACTCATTCAGCGGGTGTAGCAGGAATAATTTATATACAAACGATTGATAAAAATGCATACAATTTTTTTGATGAGCTGGACAGGCAGAAGCTTGCAGAATTCAATCCGTTTGTAGAACCTGTGTTTATACAAGGCGGTCAATTTGGAAGTAAAGCCATTGGCTATTTTTCTTCGATGGTAAAGAGTGATTCCGTTCTGTTTGTTTTCCCTGAGTAAAAAATACATGCAAAATAAAAAAATTATTTTCTTATCGCTATTGTTCTCCGTCATTCGAGTTTCCCATCTGTTGGCAGGCAAAATATAGTGATGACATTTGGTAGCTTGCACATAAAATTAAGCAGGCTAACTACACAATCTGTCTTTTAATTTGTACCTCAAAAGAGTCCGTTTCGAGTTTAAAACTTCTTTGAAAAATATATTAGTGGCGCATATTGTTTAAGCATTTAACCCTGTTTATAAGCTTTTTCTATTTTTCTTCAGGCATGAGAGTTAGCCTTTTTTTAAAATAAAACGTAAAGTTATGAGCAAACAAAACAAACAATCAAAGGCACAATCATTAAGGATGTCATTATAATGATAAATCTCCTCACATTAAGCCTGCTTGATATTTATTGGATTTCTGCTATCGTCAAAATGACGAAAAATATCTCAAGACTACTCAGGAAATTTTTTCAAAAAGCAAAAAAGCCCGGAGAAAAATTCAGAGCTTGTCGGGAAGACAGGATTCGAACCTGCGACCACCTGGTCCCAAACCAGGTACGCTACCGGACTGCGCTACTTCCCGAATTTAAAAATTATCCGTTCTCTTTAAAAATTTCTGACCGGATAATGCGGTGAGGGAGGGATTCGAACCCTCGGTACAGTTTAACCCGTACGGCAGTTTAGCAAACTACTGGTTTGAGCCACTCACCCACCTCACCGAAAAAATTAAAGGACGGCAAAAATAAGGAATCAAATAGAGAAAATTTTAAAGAATTTAAATTGGTGAAAGTGTTCTGAATGTATAAGTGAGTAACCACCGCCGTCAGCAGTGCAAACACAACGGAAGCCTAAGAGTATTCTTTAGCTAAGTAGCTAAGTACAAAAAAAATTATTATTTACAGGAGCGAAGAATTGCATTAAGTAAACGCCTCTTTCATTTTTTCAAAAAAACTTTTTTCTGATTTTGAAGGTTGTGGGTTAAAGTTGGGACTTTTACTTAAACGTTCCAGCATTTCTTTTTCTTCATGTGTTACATGTTGCGGCGTCCATACATTTACATGAATTAACTGGTCGCCCTTGCCGTAACCATTTACTTCAGGAAAGCCTTTTCCTTTTAAGCGGAATATTTTACCGCTTTGTGTTCCGGGCGGGATTTTAATTTTTGCTCTGCCATCAATGGTGGGAACTTCTGCCTGTGTACCAAAAACCGCATCGGGAATAGAGAGGTACAATTCATAAGCAACATTTAATCCTTCCCGTTGCAATTCTTTATGCTGCTCTTCTTCAATAAGAATAATCAGGTCTCCGGCCATTCCTCCGCGTTCGCCTGCATTGCCTTTGGCATTTAAGCTTAATTGCATGCCCTCCTGTACACCGGCAGGAATATTAACTGATATGGTTTCTTCACCATACACCCTTCCCTCCCCCCTGCAGTTGTTACATTTTGAAGTAATCGTGGTGCCCTGTCCATTACATTCAGGACAGGTAGTTACCGTTTGCATTTGACCCAGAAAAGTATTGGTAACTTTTCTTACCTGACCGCTGCCATTACACGTTTTGCAGGTTTGCACACTGCCGTTATCTTTAGCTCCGCTTGCATTACAGGTATTGCAAACTATATATTTTTTAATCTTTATGTTGCGGGTAGCGCCCTTGCTCATCTCTTCGTAATTGAGCTTTAGCTTTACCCGTAAATTGCTGCCGCGAATTCCTCTTTGCACTCTGCCTCCTCCGCCTCTGCGCGAACCTCCTCCAAAAAAACTTCCAAAAATATCATCGTTGAAAACATCTCCAAAATGGGTAAAGATATCATCCATATTCATTCCGCCACTGAAACCACCACCACTGCCGGGACCAAAAGCCGAATGACCAAAACGATCATATTTTGAACGCTTGTCTGCATCGCTTAAAACATCATAAGCTTCCGCAGCTTCTTTAAATTTTTCTTCAGCCTGCTTATCTCCGGCATTACGGTCAGGATGATATTGCATAGCCACCTTTCGATAAGATTTTTTTATCTCATCGCCAGATGAAGTTTTTGAAACTCCAAGTATTTCGTAATAATCTCTTTTTGTCATTTCTGAAACCATGAACTTAATCCATGTAGTTTTATTTTATGACTAATTTAGTTGTTAACTATTTTCCTACTATCACTTTAGCAAACCTTATTATTTTACCGTTAAGATAATAACCCTTTTGTACTTCATCAACTACTTTTCCTTTTTGTTCCTTTGATGCTGCAGGTATTTCGGTAATAGCTTCATGCTTTTCTACATCAAAAGATGCATTGATGCTTTCCATTGGTTTTAATCCTTTTGATTGCAACGCAGTTCGAAACTTATTAAATACTAACTGCACGCCTTTCTTAATTTCTTCTATATCATCCGAACTTTGCATTTGCTTTTCGGCTCTGTCGCAATCATCTAAAACATCGAGTAACGAAATAATTACTTCTTTACCGGCTGTTTGCATAAACTCTATTTTTTCACGGGCTGTGCGGCGTCGAAAATTATCATATTCAGCAAACAGACGCAAGTATTTTTCTTTTTGCTCTTCAAGCTCTGCTCTCATGTTTTCCACTTCAGTGTCTTCGCCAAAGGGATTATTCAAATGAGTAGTGCCTGCTGCATTTTCGTCAGCATTAATTCCAAAATCTTGTGTTTCTGCAGTATCTTCTTCAGTATTTTGCAATATTTCTTTCTCTTGCATATTCATATTGTAACGTTTTACAAGTTTCAAATTATCTGCCAATGCCAAACATTTGGCAATAATGGCAGGGTTTTAAAATTTAAAAAGAAAGTCATCCTTTTTATTTTGATGGATGACTTTTTTTGAAAGTGGAGAACAGGGGAGTCGAACCCCTGACCTCTTGCATGCCATGCAAACGCTCTAGCCGGCTGAGCTAGTTCCCCGTTTTTAAGCCTGCAAAAATAACGTGCAAAGCAATCAATGCAAAATCAGTGAAAAATATTAGCCCAATTTATTCTTTTTCAAAAACCGTTTTAGTTTCCTTTAATTTGCTTTTTTAAACATTTTCCATGAGTAAAAGTGAACTTAGTTTTGCTATTGTCGGTTGCGGAAGAATTGCAGAGCGCCATGCAGAGCTGATAAACAGCATGGCAACTCTTAAAGCGGTTTGTGATATTGTGCCTGTGAGAGCAGAACAACTGGGTGATAAATTTCAATGTAATTTTTATAATTCATTTGATGAATTATTGCATGCAGAAAAAGAGGTAGATATTATTTCTATTTGTACACCGAATGGTTGGCATGCAGCCCAAACAATTGATGTATTAAATGCAGGGATTCATGTACTGTGCGAAAAGCCTATGGCAATAAGCAGCACTGATTGCAAAGCTATGATGCTGGCTGCGGAAAAGAATAATAAAAAACTTTTCATAGTAAAACAGAACCGCTATAATTCTCCTGTGGTTGCTGTGAAAGAAGCGATTGACAAAGGTTTGCTTGGAAAAATATTTAGTGTGCAGTTAAATTGTTTTTGGAACAGGGATAAACATTATTATGAAAGTGACTGGAAGGGAACACTGCAATTTGATGGCGGAACTCTGTTTACACAATTCAGTCATTTCATTGACCTGCTATACTGGATTGTTGGCGATGTAAAACAAGTATATGCTTTAACTGAAAACTTTGCCCATAAAAATAGTATTGAATTTGAAGATACCGGAGTTGTTGCTTTGCAATTTGAAAGCGGCGTGCTGGGAACAATTCATTTTACCGTAAACAGCTATAAAAAAAATATGGAAGGCTCAATAACTATTTTCGGTGAAAAAGGAACAGCAAAAATTGGTGGTGAATATTTGAATAAGCTGGAATACCAGTGCATTGAAAATTATGAGTTGAAAAATTTACCTGCAGTAAATAGCGCCAATAATTATGGAACATACATTGGCTCTATGAGCAATCATGATAAAGTGTATGAGCATGTAATAAAAATTTTATTGAATGAGGAAGATGCTGAAACGAATGCGTATGAATCAATGAAAACAGTAGAGATAATTGAGAAAATATATAGGGCAGGAAGGCATTAATAATTTTGAGGAGGAATTCTTTTACTGAAACTATAAATGCCTAATGATATTCAGATAACGGTTTCACCGGTAATGCCAATAACATTTAAAGATTTTCAAAAATTATTCTCACCCTTGTTTGAAACATGAGCCTCTGTTGCAAAGCTGTATGCTGGTTTTCAGAAAAACCCGTTAATCCAAACAGCCCTGCAAGATTTCCCTGGTTCACTGCAATTTCCAGATAATTGGCAGAATTGAACCACGCTAAAACTTCTCCGCGCCCAACCGACGCATAATTTTTACTGAATATGGTGATATCTTCATCACGGGTAAAAATAATTTTAAAGTTTCTGCCTTTCCTGTGCTCTTCAAATTCATCATAAGTAAGATTAACCACTACATTCTCGAAATTATCAATAAAGATTATCTGGCTGTCAATCCAGTCTGCACCTGCAGTTGAGCGCATCGGGTATTTTTCTTCAATAGCAGTAATCTTTCTTCCAAGCTTATCAAAAGATTTTCCGTTTACTAATTGATAAAAAGCATTTACAATAGACTGTGTGCAATGCAGTACCCCTAAATATTCTTTGTGCTCAATATCAATTGCAATAATATCATCGGGCTTGCTTCCTGTTATCATAGTAAGAATTCCATTATCAGGACATGCGATAAACTGTTCATTATATTGTGTGATGAGTAAATGATGCGGCATATCATCAAACAAATTCACAATTACAATATGAAATGTTTCTTTCGGAAAATGCTTAAACGCATTGCTGCAGATATAAGCTGCCTGCAGATAATTTTGAGATGATAAACAATGTGAAATATCAACTATGCTTACTGCGGGCACAGCCTGTAATAACTGACCCTTTATAGCGCCAACTATAAAATCTGTTTGACCAATATCGGTGGAAAGCGTTACAATAGGCATGAAACAGATGCAAGGTGCGTAGTTACTTAATCAGTTTATCATCTTTGAAAAAAAATTTTCTCACTAACCTATCTGCCATGGCCGGGAAAAAGTGATTCATAAAAACAGTTTCTTTTCCTTGCGGTGTAAGCACAAGACTCCGTTTTCTTTTTTCAATGGCATTAAGAATATGTTTAGCGCATTCTTCACTCGTCATCATTTTGGTTTCATCCATCGGTGTTTCGCCGTGAGGTTTAGCCTCTTTATCTAATGCGGTATTACGAATATTAGATGCAGTAAATCCCGGACTTACCCACATAACATTTACACCGCTTTCAAGAAGTTCTGTACGTAAAGCTTCGAGCCATCCATTCAATGCAAATTTTGATGCTGAATAGCCGCTTCTTCCCGGCAAACCTCTGTACCCTGCAACAGAAGAGATGCCTGCAATTGTACCCTTTTTCTTTACAATATGCGGCAGTGCATGCCATGTGCAATATACAGCGCCCCAGAAATTTATATCCATAACACGACGAAGCGTTTCAAGAGTAGTTTCACTAAACAATGCCCGCATAGAAATGCCGGCATTATTTATAAGAATATCAATATTGCCAAAAGTGTTCACCGTTTTTTCTATAAAGCTTTTGCATTCTGATTCCTTGCTTACATCAGCCGCATACGCAATGAACGGCTTGCCGGGATATTGGGTTAAAAGATGATATAGTTTGTCGTGATTGCGGCCACAAGTGGCAACCTTGGCGCCGCTTTTCATTAAATCTTCTACAAGGGCTTTGCCGATGCCATCTGAACCGCCGGTAACAACCACCACCTTATCTTTAAAATAAGACATAGATTTTCTTTGCATGCAAATTTAATTACTTCATACTCGTGATTATCTTTATTAAAAACCGAAGATGAAAATAATTTTTTTAAATTTGGAGCCTGTACTAATTCGTTTATTTTTGCGCTCCCTGAATGAGAAGGAAAATAAATTATGATCTCGTAGCTCAGCTGGTAGAGCACAACACTTTTAATGTTGGGGCCCTGGGTTCGAGTCCCAGCGGGATCACGGAAAGTTATCACAAAAAAAATGGTAACTTTTTTTATGCCTTCTACCTGCATTTTATATTCAGAGAAATTAAACCGACTCCAAATGTTTCTTCAATGGCAAATCAGAGGAATCACTTGTAGTGTTATAATTCATAACTCTCAACTCTCAACTACATTTGCCTATGTTCACTAAAAAGATTTGCCTCTGGAGCAGTCCGCGAAATATTTCTACAGCGTTTATGTATTCGTTTGCACAAAGACCTGATACCATTGTGTTTGATGAACCGCTCTATGCTCATTATTTAAAAGTAACAGGCAGCAATCACCCGGGCCGGGAAGAAGTTTTGGCTTCACAGCAAAACGATGGAGAAAAAGTAGTAAGAGAAATTATTTTGAAAGAGTATGAAAAACCGATTGCATTTTTCAAACAAATGGCTCATCATCTTGTAGCCCCCCTCTCCCCCGATACAAATCGGGATGGAGAGGGGGCAGGGGTGAGGGAAGATTTTTTATTAAAAGTTGATAACATTATTTTTATTCGAAATCCAAAACAAATAATCAGCTCTTATGCACAGGTAAGAGCAGATGTAACGATGACAGATATTGGAATTGCAAAGCAATGGCAACTCTTTTCTTATTTGAAAAAAAACAATCATAAGCCGGTAGTTTTAGATGCCGGTGAATTATTACAGAATCCTGAAAAAGTGCTAACTGATTTATGTTCTTCTATACAAATTCCTTTTTATAACTCAATGCTGCATTGGAATACAGGCCCAAAACAGGAGGATGGCGTGTGGGCAAAATATTGGTATGCAAACGTGCATCAATCTACCGGCTTTGAAAAACAGAAAACAAGTGAAAGGGCCTTACCCAAATATCTTGAATCCCTATATGAAGAAAGTAAAATGTATTACGATAAATTATTTCCTTATTCTATAAAAGCATAACCCATGCAACAGCAATTCAATCCTAAAAATAAGAACATACAAATTTTTGTTGGTGAAAAATTGTATTCCCGCAATGAAGCAAAAGTTTCTGTATTCGATAGTTCCGTGCAGGGTGGCGATGCTGTTTGGGAAGGATTGAGAGTTTACAATGGAAAAATATTTTGCTTTAATGAACATATTGAACGCCTGCAGGCATCCGCGAAAACACTAATGTTTGCTGATATTCCCTCAAGAGAATATATAAAAGATGCCATTAGGCAAACACTAAAAGCAAATGAAATGTTTACCGATGTTCATATAAGACTTACGCTAACAAGAGGAGAAAAAATAACTTCGGGCATGGATCCGCGATTAAATCAAAAAGGAAGTTGTTTGATTGTGCTCCCAGAATTTAAGCCGCCTGTTTATAATAATACAACAGGTATAAAATTGATTACATCATCTATCAGGCGCAATTCGCCTATGCACCTCGATTCAAAAATTCATCACAATAATTTGCTCAATAATATTCTTGCAAAAATAGAAGCGAATAATTGTGGCGCAGATGATGCTCTTATGCTTGATAATTTAGGCTTCGTTGCAGAAACAAATGCCTGCAATATTTTTATGGTGAAGAAAGGAATGTTGCTAACTCCCAATGCAGATGCATGTTTGCCGGGTATTACACGTTCTCTTGTTATTCAATTAGCACAACAACTAAAAATTCCGGTTGCGCTAAAAAATATTTCCATTGCTGAATTTTATAATGCCGATGAAGTTTTCACAACGGGAACCATGGGAGAACTGACTCCCGTAATTGAAATTGATGGCAGAACGATTGAAAATAAATCCGGCGAAAAAATAAGAGATAAAATTTATGAAGTTTTTAAAAAACTTACAGAAACAGAAGGTGAGCCCATAGAATATCCTAACCTTCATTTAACTTAGTAGTATTTTGTAATCGAATTTTTTATCACTCCCATAATCACTTTTATGAAATCACATTTATTGCAGGCTGCATTTATTGTTACAGGCTTGTTCATCCTGCAGACTTCAATCTCACAAATTAATATTGAGGATGAATATAACCGTATGGAAGTAATGATTCTTATGCGTGATGGTATTCATTTGCATACAGTCATTTTCACGCCAAAAGATCAATCGGAGCCGTTGCCCTTTTTATTAGAGCGAACCCCTTATGGAGTAAACGACTATCCAAGTCCAGAAAAAAATAGTTATGTAAAAGACATGGCAGATGAAGCTTACATCTTTGTATATCAGGATATCAGAGGTCGCTATCTTTCCGAAGGGAAATTTGAAATGCAGCGGTTTACCCGTAATAAAAAAGATGCAAAGGCTATTGATGAGAGCACAGATACATACGACACATTTGAATGGCTGCTGAAAAACGTTTCTAATAATAACGGCAAGGCGGGTATGTATGGCATTTCTTATGATGGATGGACAACCGTAATGGGCGCCATAGAACCGCATCCTGCATTAAAAGCAGTATCGCAGCAAGCTACCCCGGCAGATATGTTTTTGGGCGATGATTTTCATCATAACGGAGCATTCCGTCTTAGTTATGCATTTGAGTATGCTTTTATGGAAGAAGCTTCTAAAACTGATACGCTGTTCCCGTTTGATAAATATGATACGTATGAATGGTATCTGAAACTGGGACCCTTATCAAACGTAAATAAAAAATACTTCTTTAATAAGCTGCCAAGCTGGAACGATTTTGTGCAGCATCCCAACTACGATGAGTTCTGGCAAAAACAGGCGCTTGCCTTCAGGCTCGATACGCCGAAAATTTATATAATGAATGTGGCTGGCTGGTGGGATCAGGAAGATTTTTACGGGGCTGTAAAAGCTTATGAAACCTGGGAAAAGAAAGATGAAGGGCATAAAAATTTTTTGGTGGCGGGCCCCTGGAATCATGGCGGGTGGGCAGGCGGTCCCGGCAATAAGTTGGGCAGAATAAGTTTTGATTCTTCTACGGGAATCACTTTTAGAAAAGACATACAGGCCCGCTGGTTTGCATATTATTTAAAAGGAAAGGGAGAAGGTAATTTTGCAGAAGCCATAACTTTTCAAACCGGTTCCAATACATGGAAAACGTATGATAGCTGGCCGCCTAAAGACGCTGTTATTATGAACTTATATTTTCATGAGAACGGGAAATTATCTTTTGATAAATCAATCCCCGGCGAAAAAACAAATTCTGATAGTTATATTTCTAACCCCGCACACCCTGTTCCTTACCGCAACCGCCCTGTAGAAGAAACTTACGGGCCAGGCTCAAGATGGTACACCTGGTTAACCGAAGACCAGCGCTTTGTACATAACAGGACCGATGTTTTGAGTTGGGAAACAGAAACCTTAAAGGAAGATGTAACTGTTACAGGAAACATTTTTGCAAAACTATTTGCAGCCACCACAGGCAGTGATGCAGACTGGATAGTAAAATTGATTGATGTTTATCCTGAACAATACCCTAAAGAACCCGCAATGGCAGGTTACCAATTTATGGTTGCTAATGATGTATTTCGCGGAAGATTTAGAAAAAGTTTCGAAAAGCCCGAAGCAATAACACCGGGTATGGTGCAAGAATATACCATTGACCTGCATACTTTGAATCATGTGTTTAAACAGGGACATAAAATTATGGTGCAGGTGCAAAGTACCTGGTTTCCTCTAATTGACCGCAATCCGCAAAAATATGTTCCCAATATTTTTGAAGCTAAAGAAACCGATTTTCAAACAGCTAAACAAACTATCTTCAGGTCTGTTAAATATCCATCACATATTGAATTGCAGGTAATGAAATAATTGTTCTGTGAAAAACTAAATTTCTGAGTGCTGAAATTAAAGGAACATCATAGATAAATAGCCTCCTGTATTATTATGCAGGAGGCTATTACATTAAAGAACAAATTTTTTATCCCAAATATGCTTTTAAAGCATTGCTGTACCGAGCTTTCTGCAAACGCTTAATAGCTCTTTCTTTTATCTGGCGTATGCGTTCTTTTGTAAGGTCATACTTCATTCCTATTTGTTCAATGGTAACACCATTTTCACCCTCAAGTCCGAAATATGCATTTACAATTTCTGCTTCACGCGGACTTAGCGATTTCAGCACACGGCGAATTTCTTCACGCAGTGAATCTTTCATTACACCATCATCGGTATCATCATTCCCTTCTAATAAGTCACCCATTGCAACATCTTCAGCTTCATGTACAGGTGCATCCAGGGAAGTGTGGCGTGTATTGCTCTGGAAAATGTTGTTGATTTCTGTTTCACTCATTTCCAGAATGTCTGCAAGTTCTTCTGTTGAAGGTTCTCTTTCATGTTCCTGTTCAAAAGCCATGTAAGCCTTGTTGGCTTTGTTGTAGGTGCCGATTTTGTTTTGCGGCAGACGTACCAATCGTCCCTGCTCTGCCAATGCCTGTAAAATGGACTGGCGAATCCACCATACAGCATACGAAATAAATTTAAAACCCTTTGTTTCATCAAAGCGTTGTGCCGCCTTTATCAGGCCGAGATTTCCCTCGTTGATGAGATCGCTAAGTGAAAGGCCCTGGTGCTGGTACTGCTTAGCTACAGATACCACGAAACGTAAGTTGGCCTGCACCAATTTGTCTAAAGCTCTCTGATCTCCCATCTTGATTCGCTGGGCAAGTGTGGTTTCCTCTTCGGGAGTTATCATGGAAATTTTAGAAATTTCCTGCAGATATTTTTCTACCGCCTGCGAATCTCTGTTGGTGATCTGTGTGGCAATTTTAAGCTGCCTCATAGTTATATATTACTTTGTTACTAAACGATTAAAAGACATTGGGAGTTGGTAAACTGTTGCAACAATGCCGTTAAATTCTTGTACGAATAATAGAAAATAGCCTGCAAAGTTACAAGCTTTTAACTAACTTCCTGCATTTTGAAATATAAATTCAAAATTGTTATGACTCTCTTTTCCATTATGAGCACAATTTAATGCCCTATTAATACATCTATGATTGCATTTGTTTGAATATTCCATAAAACTTACTTCACACAGTATTTTCAAAGTTTATCTTCGTTTGCATGATTGATTACAGAAGTGATACTATTACCCGCCCTTCATCAGGAATGTTGCAGACAATGATGCAGGCTGAACTGGGTGATGATGTTTTTGGCGAAGATCCTACCATAAATAAGCTGGAAACTATGGTGGCATCTATATTTGAAATGGAAGCCGCTCTCTTTTGCCCCAGTGGTACTATGACAAATCAAATTGCTATTAAATGTCACACTCAACCCGGCGATGAAATTATCTGCGATAAGCTTTCTCATATTTATCAATATGAAGGCGGAGGTATTGCATTTAATTCCGGTTGCTCTGTAAAATTGATTAATGGAGACAGAGGAAGAATTACAGCGGAGCAAGTGAAGGAATCTATCAACAACCGAAATGATGCACATAAAGCTTACTCAAGATTAGTAAGCCTTGAAAATACAGCAAACCGCGGGGGTGGTGCTTGTTATGACCTTGCTGAAATTATTGCAATAAAGCAAGTTTGTGAACAATCTGATTTATCATTTCATCTTGATGGAGCAAGATTATTTAATGCATTAGTTGCTAAAAAAGAAAATCCTTCCACTTACGGAAATCTGTTTCACAGCATTTCAATTTGTTTAAGTAAAGGATTAGGTGCTCCTGTGGGAAGTGTATTGCTTGGGAAAAAAGAATTTATAGCTAAAGCAAGAAGAATAAGAAAAGTTTTTGGAGGTGGAATGAGGCAAGCGGGAATTTTAGCGGCAGCAGGAATTTATGCATTAGAAAATAATATTGACAGGATAGCAGAAGACCATTATCATGCAGCATTGATTGCAAAAGCTTTGGAACAAAAAGATTTTGTTGGAGAGATATTACCTAGTGAAACGAACATCATCATATTTGAGGTGAGCGGAAAATATACTCCGAAATCATTTGCAGAAGAATTAAAAAGGAAAGATATTTTGGTATTCGCTATTTCTTCAACACAAGTAAGAATGGTTTTGCATCTTGATATAACAAATGAAATGGTGCAGCGAACTTTACAAATGATTGAAGATTTGTAATTTTATTTGTAAAAAATATGTATGTCTTATAGAGTTAATGTATTATTCAGCAGAGATGAACATGGATATTATGTTTATTGTCCCGAATTGCCGGGCTGCCAGAGTCAGGGAGATAATTTTGAGGAAGCAAAAGAAAATATAAAAGAAGCTATTGATTTATATCTTGAGACAATGACTTCTGAAGAAATTGAAGAAATAACTCAATCATAAATAAATGCTCCCCAAAATAAATCGCATCCCTACAAGGCTTTTGAATAATTTTGCTGTAATTTCTGCGCATCATTTTATTTAATTTTATTATGAAAGTATTATTAGATATAAAAGACAGTAAGGCCTCCTTCTTTATGGAAGTTTTGAAAAATTTCCCATTTGTAAAAGCTAAATGCATTACATCTGAAAAAGCTCTTTTAATAAATGAGTTAAAAGAGGCTGCCGAAGAACTGAAGCTTATTAAAGCCGGGAAAAAGAAAGTACGTAACGCTGAAGACTTTTTGAATGACCTTTAACGTAAAAACCCTTGACATATTTGAGCGGCAGGCTAAACGCCTCATCAAAAAATATCCTTCACTTAAAAAAGAGTTGCTACAGCTCATTGTTTCTTTAAAGTCAAGCCTCAAACAAGGAACTGCTATAGGCAGTGATTGTTATAAAATACGCATTGTTATTGCTTCCAAATCAAAAGGAAAGAGTGGTGGTAAAAGAATTATTACACATTTAATTTTTGCAGATAGTGTTGTTTATCTTATAAATATTTACGACAAATCAGAAAAAGAAAATTTGACTAACAAAGAACTGAAAGAAATTCTAAAAGCTTATTTTGATTTTTGATTTCTTATTGAATTAAAAATTTTTTTATGTTCCCCAAAATAAATCCCACAACAACCCGAGCATGGCTCTTGCTCAAAAAGCATTATGAAGAAGAAATGCAGAGAGTTCATATAAAAACGCTTTTTGAAAATGATTCAGAGCGATTCAACAAATTTTCTTTGCAGCTTGGTGATATCCTTTTTGATTACTCCAAAAACATCATCACCGCAAAAACATTCCAGCTTTTACTGCAATTAGCTGAAGAGTGCAAATTGAACAATGCCATTGAAGCCATGTTTAGCGGAGAAAAAATTAATGAAACAGAAGACCGCTCTGTATTGCACATTGCTTTGCGAAACTTTAACGGCGCACCGGTTTATAGTGATGACAAAGATGTAATGTCAGATGTGCATCGTGTACAAAAGCAAATAAAAGATTTTTGTGCGAAAGTACACGATGGCGAATGGAAAGGTTATACCGGAAAAAATATTCGTTACATAGTAAACATTGGTATCGGCGGAAGCGATCTCGGACCTGTTATGGTTACAGAAGCATTAAAGCCATACTGGAAAGAAAATATTCAGGCTTATTTTGTAAGCAATGTTGACGGAACGCACATTGCCGAAACTTTAAAAAAAATAAATGCCGAAGAAACACTTTTTTTCATCGCATCAAAAACATTTACCACGCAGGAAACCATGACCAATGCGCATACAGCACGTGATTGGTTTTTACAAATTGCCAAAGATGAAAAACAAATTGCCAAACATTTTGTTGCACTAAGCACCAACGAAAAAGCGGTAACCAAGTTTGGAATTGATGCAGCCAATATGTTTGAATTCTGGGATTGGGTTGGCGGAAGATATTCTCTGTGGAGCGCTATCGGTTTATCCATTGCACTCACTATTGGATATGAAAATTTTGAGCTGCTGCTCAAAGGCGCTTACGAAACCGATGTGCATTTTAAGAACACATCATTCAATAAAAATATTCCTGTATTAATGGCTTTGATTGGTTTGTGGTACACAAATTTTTTTAAAGCACAAACAGAAGCCATTCTCCCTTACGACCAATACATGCATCGCTTTGCTGCCTATTTTCAACAAGGCAATATGGAGAGCAATGGCAAAAATGTTGACCGCACCGGAAGCGAAGTAAAGTATGCTACAGGCCCTGTAATTTGGGGAGAGCCGGGAACAAATGGGCAACATGCATTTTATCAGCTCATTCACCAGGGAACGGTTTTAATTCCCTGCGATTTTATTGCACCCGCCATCAGTCATAATCCAATTGGAGATCATCATGCAAAATTGCTGAGCAATTTTTTTGCACAAACAGAAGCATTGATGAAAGGAAAAGATGAACAGGAAGTGAGAGCCGAACTGAGCAACTCAAATAAATCAGAAGAGGAAATTAAAAAGCTGCTGTCATTTAAAGTGTTTAAAGGCAACAGGCCAACAAACTCTTTTTTAATAAAAGAAAGTACGCCGCAAACGCTGGGTAGCCTGATTGCATTGTATGAGCATAAGATTTTTGTACAGGGTGTTATCTGGAACATTTTCAGCTTTGACCAGTGGGGTGTGGAATTGGGAAAACAATTAGCCAATAAAATTTTAGCAGAGCTTGAGAATAATAATGTTATCACTTCTCATGATTCCTCAACAAACGGATTGATAAATGCGTATAAAAAAATGAGAGAAGATTAACTCCGAACAAACCTCACAGGTTTTAAAACCTGTGAGGTTCGTTGCAGAGGTTTATTTCAACTCGCTGCGCCATTTATCAATATTTGCATGAAATATTTGTTGTTGCTCAGGAGTTAATACAGCAAGCACTTTTTCCTTTGCATCTAGCCTTGCTTCTTTCATTTCTTCGTGCTGATTTGCCCCCGTCTTTGTTTTAATTTGCTTTCGCTCTCCCTGAAACTCTCTAAATATTTCTTCAATTTTTTGCTGCTGCTCTGCGCTTAAATTAAGGCTTGGCTTCGCCAGTTCATATATCTCCCTGAACTTTCCGCGAACGCCCGGGTTTTGTTTTCCGCCACCCAAAAATTTTTCAAAAATTCCCATAAAATAAATTGTGTGATTATTAGATTGTGTGTATAAAAGTAAAGAGAATATTTTTACAACAAAGTTAAAAGGTTTTACACATAGGCTTGAACACAGCTGTGAATTTCCTGTTGACAGGCAAAACCGTTCCAGTGCAATGCGTATGATGGTTGATGCCATTGATTACCCCGAGTTAGATGAACATGCTCTTAATATTATTAAGAACAGCCCAGCATGGACGGGCAGTAGTTTACAAACAAATTCAAAGAATGACATATCCACAAATCAATTAAGAAATTTCTTTAAGACTTCTAATATTTTCAGTATTGAACAGAACTTATAAGAGTGCGACGCAACGACAGCATCATAGCAGCAATGCAGTTGGGTACATAAAAAAGCTATCAGGTATCAGCAGTCAGGTATCAGGGAAGAAAACGAGAAACAAGAAACGCCAAACGAGAAACGGCTAATCTTCAAACATGCCCGGTGTTTTGTGTATCATGGAGAGGCTCTTGTGCAGCGTTTGCTTTAACTGCGCCTTGATGATTTGCCCCATGTTGCGGCATCGCAAAAAGAGCGGCTGCGTGAAGTGTGCGGCAAGCTCCTGCTTTAATTGCGTGATTTTTTCGGGCTTTGAGATTTCGTCGTAATACATAATGTCGAGCAGCTCTTTTATGCGGTAGCGGCTGCTTACCATGCGCACTGCCATCATGGTGCGCTCTTCTGCCTGGTATTGTGCAATGCTCTCTTTGTCGAGATTGTTGAGCACCATTTCTACATACACTTTGTTCTCTTTGAAAAACTGCGGCAGATACAAATTTTTTCTCCCCTCGTAGCTCTGCTGGTCAAAATCTATGGCACGTATGCGGTACTGGAAGTCTTCAATATCAGGCGTGATGCTTACTATGAAATTGTAGCTGCGCATGTCGCCAAGCAAACGAACAAAACAGCGCTCATTAAACTTTACAAATTCTTTGGAGAGGCGAATTACATTGGTGTCTGGCTTATGCAAATGATTTGTGATGAAGTCATCGCCGGGAATTCCGGGAATGTGTTCTTCAATTAATGTATTGAAGTGCGTGAAAAATGTAATGCGGTTTGGTGATAATAAATGTTCAAGCTCTAAACCATATACGCGGCTTGCGTCAGCGGGCTTTATATAATAGTGGTCGTAATTATCGTTGAATTTATTTACAATGCGTATGCGAAAGGGCTGACTGTTTCCGAAGCTGCAGAAATCTATGCGTGCAACATCGAGGTGGTCAATGAAGCTAAGGTCGCCTTCGGTTTTTAGGATGGCATACATTTTTACGAGGCTTTCACGCAGGTGGTCCCATTCACGCATGTCGTAGGTAACGGTTTCCCATTGCGTGTCTTTGCCTGTTTTGTTTTTTAGAGGAACGGCATAAGTAAAGCGCATTAAATCATTGTAAGTTGCCGGCAGCTTTACTTCTCTTGAAGATTTTGTGAGATAGCTGCGCAAGGCATCGTTCACGGGAAAGATTGGCTTCTTGCGTGTGGGCTGAATGTGTTCTATATCGTGAGGAGCGGTGGTGAACATGCAAAGGAAATTACATCGGTTAAAATTAATTTATTAAAAGAGGATTTGATTTATTTATGGGGTCTTGCAACAGCAATTGTTTCAATCTTACAAATAAATCATAGTAAGCAGCCTGCATGCTTTCGGGTTCTTCAAAAAATATTTCGAGACTTTCTGCCCAAAACTCCTGGAGATTTATGAATGCATACTCGTTATATAATTCCCGTTGAGTTTCGCGAAGTGAGTAAATCTTTTTGCTCTCTTCCATCACTTTATCATAATACTCTTTAAAATCTTTTTCTTTGTTGACATCAACAATTATTTCTTGGTAAAACAACGCATGAGCCATTTCGTGTATGCCTACATTATCGCCGTCGGACTGGTTGGCATATCCTTTTATGAAACTATTCCATGCAACAGTGATGATATTCCCTTGAACATGACCTGCAAGTGGATTAGGACAGTTATGAGTAACATATCCTTCAGCGTGAACTTGAATAATTTCAAACCAAGGGAGCAAAAAATTATCTAACCCAAAAGTTATTTGTATGGCTGCGGCAGATATGAGCACAGCCATTTCATTACATTGCTCTTTATCACAAACAATAAAAATCTTGCGGTGTATGAATTGTTTTAAGCGCTCAGTGAATTTAATTTGAAGGGTTGGCTGCAGGTTGGAAAAGTAAGAATGATATTTTGAAAGAATATTATTAATTTCTTCATCGGTAAGCTTAAGCTTACTGCCATAAAACATAAGACGATTGGAAGCAGACTCAATCGGATTATCGGCTCTTGTAACATCTGCATCTTTTTGTTTGACCCCTCTTCTTACTGATACAAAGGTGTAAAGAGCGAGGGCTAAAAAAAAGATGATTGAAGTAAAATTATCCTGGAAAAAATTATGTTGTTGTGTTGTTTGATGCAGGATTTTTTCAACTTCAGGCCGTATATCAGGGGGAAGAGAATCTAATATTCGCTGAAGATCCTGCGGTGAAGTAATGTTAGTAGTATCAGGCATAGGATATTATTCAAACAATTCTTCATCTTTATCTTCCAGCAAGTGGAGATTTACAGCATCAGAGCCTGCAATACCTTCTACAGAACCACGTATGTGCGCAGCATTCAATAATACTTTCTCTAATTGTTTTTCTCTTGCCTTCCATAATCTCTCCATAGAATCACGTTCTTTCTGTATGCTGAGCTTCATACTTAGAAAGCCTTCGCGGATTGCTTTCCATTGCTCACTGAATTCGTTGCCGGTAAGATAATCATAAAGCATGTGCATTTTGTCGCCTTTATTGTCCTGGCTTTTGGTTAATGCAAAAACTTTTAATATGCTGGTGCGTAACACTGTGGCGAGGCTTCTTACTTCTGTAAATGTGCAGATATATGCCCCATCTTTTTCACCAAAGCGCTGCATGTCTTTGGGTAATGTTTGTGTAACAATTACTGCAATGTCAGCGCCGGTGCTGCGCATATCGTGTTTTAATTTATCAATCCAATCAACAGAGAAAGTATTCGTTCGCTTGCTTTCATAAATTATTTTACCGCATTCATTACCGAATGGATTGCATATAATTTGAATGCAGTCTGCACCACGAACTCCTTTACCAATGGGAACAATTTTATCGAATGGAAATGTGTTGTGAAGAATATTTTCGAGGAGTAATTCCTGCGCTTCACCCTGCAGTTGCATGCTGCCCTGTTCTGCTTTGCGCTTCATTTCATCAACCAGCTTTTTCTGGTCTTCTATTTGCTTTTCCATTTCACGCATACGAAAATGGTATTCCTGCTCTTTCAAATTCATTTTTTCCTGTTCTTCTTTTTGCAACTGTTCTTTCATCTTATTTCGTTCTGCGAGTAACTGCCGTTGCAATTGTAATTGCAGTTCGGCTTCTTTATCGAGTAACTGTTTTTCTTTTTGCAAAAATTCAAACTCTTTGCGACGGGCTTCCTTTAATTTTTCTTCTTTATCCGCATCGGCTTGTTGTAATATTTTAAGTTGATTTTCATAATCGGAACTTATAGATTTTCGAATTGATTGCTGCAATTCAGTTTGCAGCTTTTGTTTTTCTTCATTCAATCTTTTATCAACCTCAGCATCCTTTGCCTGCAACTGCTGCTGCAATGCAGTTTCTTTTTGCCTGAACTCTTCTTCCTTTTTTGTTTGCCATTCTTTTGCTTTGTTGTTTAGCTCACGCTGCACTTCTTCTCTAAAAGCATCGGTAGGCTGAAACTCGTGATTGCATTTGGGGCATGTAATGAAACCGGGCATAGAAATAATTTTTACAAAGTAAAGTGATGTATTAGAAAATAAAAACCTTCTCAAACCTGGTCTGACCGTCCCGGGTCTTGACCATTCAAGAGAAGGTTTTAGTGCGGAAGAGGAGATTCGAACTCCCACACCCTTTCGGGCGCTACCACCTCAAAGTAGTGCGTCTACCAGTTTCGCCACCTCCGCAGTAGTGCAAAAATAGTTGAATGGTGGAATAGTTGAAGGGTTGAAAAGTTGAAGGGCAAAATCTCTCATAGATTTTTTGAACTAATCAACCTATCAACTCAATTAACTTTTCAACCTGCCTCATCCTTTATTCAATTCAATTCTAAATGTTGTTCTCTTACCCGGCTCGCTTGCTTGTACAGATAAAATGCCTTTGTGGTATTGCTCTATAATTCTTTTGCTCAACGTTAAGCCCAAACCCCATCCTCTTTTTTTTGTGGTAAATCCGGGATTAAAAACTTTTTTTTTATTGGGTTTTGAAATTCCTTTTCCTGTGTCTGTAATATCAATCATCACCTTTGTTGTTGTATCGTGTATATAAATGGTAATTCGGCCATTGCCTTCCATCGCATCAAGTGAATTTTTTATTAAGTTTTCAATAACCCAATCAAATAAAGGCGGAGAAATCATCGCCGAAATATTGTTTTCATTATCATCACGTGTAATTGTAAATTCAACTTTTCCGCCGGCTCTTTTCTTCATATAATCAACCATGTTCTTTACCTGTTCCACCAGGTTTGTTTCTTCTAATTGAGGGCGGCTTCCAATCTTTCCAAACCTGTCTGTTATTAATTCAAGCCTTACAATGTCTCTATCTATTTCGTTACTGATTTTTTCCGTGCCTTTTATTTCTTTCAATACCTCTATCCAACCTTTTAAGCTTGAAACAGGCGTTCCTAACTGATGTGCAGTTTCTTTTGCCATGCCTGCCCATAATTGATTTTGTGTGCTTATATACGCTGTACGCTGCGCACTGATAATTACAATAAGAAATAGCCCTGCAATAATTAATTGCACAATAGGATAATAAAGAACTTCTTGTTGCAGCACGCTATTGCCATAATAATATTTGTTAAACTGATATGGTGTTTCGCTAAGAACAAGAATAATGGGCTTATGTTGGTTTTTAAATTCAGCAAGCTTGCTTTGCAGATAAGAAGGATTTGATTTTATTTTATTAGTATCAAGGTTAAGATAATTGCTGGTGATGCTGTCTTGCTCATTTGTTTCTATAATGGGTATGTCTTTATTTTCAGAAGAAATTTTTGCAGCAAGATTAAAGCTTGTTTGGTCATTTGTATTTATAATAGTCTTTTGCGCCTCTACCCATAATTCAACTTTTTTCTTTTCATCGAGTGCAATTTTTTTTGCAAGATATTGGGAATAGAAAATGGTTCCTGTAACAATGCAAGCTGCAATTACAAAAAGAAAGCTTTTGCCATTAAGCCAGGGTTGTATCATACTCTAAAATAGAAAATGTTTGCCCGATGCATAAAAATAAAAAATCCCGCCACTCAGTTTGCGGGATTTTTTGGAGATAATAGGAAGTGATATATATAGATAGGAATATTAACTGAATAAGCCGCCCTTCTTTAATGCCTTTGTACCTTCACCAATCTTAAAACCGTTCTGATAAATTTCAATTTTATAATCGCCTGTTTGATATTTGCCTCCTTCAGGCTTCCAGTCGAAGCTTACAGGGGTGCGCTTGCCCTGCTCGTAATTAACATCAACCTTATTAGTAAAAACCTTTTCTCCTTCATCACGGGTTACAAAAGTGCCGCTTCCATTTGCCGGAATTGTTATGGGCTTGCCATCAGGCGCAGATACAACAACATATAATTCTTTGCTTCCGCTTGGTGCAATACGATTTTCATCAATGATAAAAGAAATTCTAAATACATCTACTTTCTTAGCAGTGCTTGTAGATTTTTCTTTACCGCTATTTTTTAAATCAATTGAAGAGATATTAATGTTAGAGGCATGAAGTGTAGAACCCACATCTTCTACATGCGCTTTTTCTGCCTGCGTAGAAGCAAGATTTTCTTCAACCATTTTCTTTTGAGAAGATAGCGTATCTCTTTCAGAAGTTACCTGTACATTGGTTGCAGTAAGTTGCTGATTTTCGGCTTTTAACTCTTCAACCTGCGTAAGCAAATCATTTATCTTTCCATTCAATTGAGCTATCATAGAGCGTGCCTTAGAAAGGTCTGCATTCTTTTTACCCAGTTCGCTTTTAATATCAGCTTTAAGCTTATCAATATCCGTTTTCTTTTCTGCCAAGGCTCCCTGAAGTTGTGTATTTGAGCCCGTTAAAGAATCCATTCTTGCCAATGCTTCATTATATTCCTGCTGTACCACGTTACGGGTAGAATCAACCGTAGTATATTGTGTTTGCAACTGACCCATTGATTCCTTAGTTTTACTCTTATCATAAATTATATAACCCCAGGTTCCAAGAAGAGCGGCGGCAAGAAGACCATAAATAAGCTTACGATTATCTCTCGGTTCTCCGGGTGCGGGCTGGTTTACTGCAGAAGGATTATTTGAGTAACTCATACTTATTTAATTTAAATTAATGAATACTTTTTAAAAATTTATTTTGAATAACAGTATCTCTTTATTTGATTTGTTTTTGCTTGATATTGAAACTGTGCCTTGCTGTGAAAACTTTTCAAACTTACCTGATGAATGGAAAACTCTCTGGATTGAGAAAATTTCCAAAACCATGCCAGAAAATATTTCGCATGAAGAGAGCTATTGGAATAAAGCGGGCATACTTGCCGAGTTTGGAAAAATCATTTGCATATCTACCGGCTATTTTTTTGAAAACAAAAACAGGGAACGATGCCTGAAGATAAAAAGCATTTTCGGTGATGATGAAAAGGCTGTTTTAGAAATGTTTCTTCAAATCACAGGCAAGGTATATCACCACAACAAAAACTTTCAGTTTGCAGGGCATAATATAAAAGAGTTTGATATTCCCTACATCTGCAGGCGTGCGCTCATAAATAATATTTCGCTGCCGCATTATCTCTATCTGCATGGCGCAAAGCCGTGGGAAGTTCGCATGATTGATACTTTGCAATTATGGAAATTCGGCGATTATAAAAATTATATTTCTTTAAACCTGCTTGCCCATGTTTTACAAGTGCCCACTTCAAAAACAGACATGGATGGCAGCAGGGTGAGGCAAGTATATTATGAAGAAAAAAATTTGCAGCGTATTGTTGAGTATTGCCAGCGTGATGTTGTGGTAGTGGGAAATATCATTTTACGGTTTAATAATTTGCCATTGGTGAAAGAAGAAAATGTAATGATAATATAGACGCTTTTTGTAAAACTGTTTGTAAGCACAATTCTTGCAAAATTTTAGAAGAATTTTTTCTGTCATCCATCAACTGTCAACCGTCAACTTATATTTGCCTGATGTCTGCTGAAAAAATTATTGGCGATTGGAAAAAGAAAAACTTTAAGCCTGTTTATTGGTTAGAAGGTGAAGAGCCTTATTTTATTGATAAGGTGATTCATTATGCAGAAAATAATATTCTTACCGAAAGCGAAGCCGGTTTTAATCTTACCATTTTTTATGGGCGGGATGCAGAGTGGGCAAGTGTTGTAAATGCTTGTATGCGATACCCTATGTTTAGTGAAAACCAAGTTGTATTGCTGAAAGAAGCGCAACATTTGAAAGATATAGAAAAGCTGGAAAGCTATATTGAAAAACCGCTTGCATCTACGGTTTTTGTGGTTGGCTATAAAGATAAAAAAATAGATGGAAGAAGTAAGCTGGCTAAAACTATAAAGCAGAAATATGAATACTTCAATAGCGAAAAAATTAAAGAGTGGAAATTGAATGAATGGGTGATGGAGATGATTAATTCACTAGGGTTCACTATTAATGAAATGGCGCTTAGGTTGTTGGTTGAGCATATTGGGAATGATCTTTCGAGAATAGAGAATGAAATTGTGAAATTGTCATTGAATCTTAAAGAAAGAAAAAACATAACTGAAAATGATATTGAAAATTTTGTAGGTATCAGCAAGGAGTATAATGTTTTCGAACTGCAGGATGCGCTGGCAAAAAAAGATTTACCGAAAGCAATTCGCATTATACAATATTTCCAGGCTAATCCTAAAGCGGCGCCTATTCAATTTGTATTGCCAACGCTGTATAATTATTTCAGTAAAGTGTATTCCATTTTTGATATGCCCGATAAAAGCGAGAAGGCAGTGTCTGAATTATTTTACAGAAATTTTTTTGCAGCCAGGCAAGCGTTGCTTACTTATAAAATTTATGGCTTTGCAGAAATAGAAAAGATATTGCTGTTGCTGCATCATTATAACTTGAAGAGTGTAGGAGTAAATGATACCGGAACAGCAGATGCAGAGCTTATGAAAGAGATGGCGATAAAAATCATAAATCTTTGAGAGATGATCAAAATAGTTTAATGGTCAAATGGTTTAATTGTTAATCCTGCAAAATTTTTTCCGCTTCTATTTTATCTCTTGCTATTTGTTTAGCTAATGCTTCGAGGCCATCAAACTTTATTTCGGGACGCAGATAATGCTTTACATATACCCGCATTGTTTGCCCGTAAATATCTTTATCAAAATTAAAAATATTCACTTCTATCATTCGTTTTGTTCCACCGATGGTTGGCCGAATCCCAATATTCATCATGCCTTTATGTAGTTGGATGTTGGATAGTAAAGGTTTCTCGTTTCTCGTTTCTCGTTTCTCGTTCTGAGTTTCATTCCTTATAGTGTATTGCTTAGTAAGAAATTCAGCCTCCACTGCATAAACTCCATTTGCAGGTATTAATTTTTCTTCATCCTGTACAAGAATATTGGCAGTGGGGTAGCCAAGTGTTCTGCCTAATTTATCACCATGAATAACTTTTCCTTCAAAAAAATAATCATACCCTAAATATTTATTTGCAACAGCAATTCCTCCGCTAAGTAATGCTTCTCTTATTTTCGTTGAACTGATTATTATTTTATTTATTACCTGTTCAGGGATTTCCTTTATTATAAAGCCTAATTCAGCAGCGTAGCTTTCAAGCAGATGATAATCTCCCTGCCGGTTTTTTCCGAAACGATGATCATATCCAATGATTACTGTATGCGGATGAAACTTAGAGAACAAAAAATTTTTGATATAAATTTCAGGCGATTGATTTGAAAATGCTTCATCAAAATGTACGATTACCAAATGATGAATACCTCTTGCATCAAGCAGCGTAATTTTTTCCTGCAAACTGTTAAGAACAAAAATTATTTTTTGCGGAGTAATAATTTTTCTTGGATGGGGATGAAAAGTTATGATAACAGTTTCTCCATTTATTTTTTCGGCTTCTTTTTTTAATTGCGATATAATTTCCTGGTGTCCCAAATGCACCCCATCAAAAGTGCCAATAGTTACTGCTGCATTTTTAAAAGGAGGCAACTCATTAATGTTCCTGTGAATTTTCATAAAGTGCAGCAAAACTAAGATATAGTCATTAAGCGGGGAAAGTCTTTAGTCATTAAGAAAGTTCACTTGTACATTTGCATATTTTCAAACCTTTATTTTACATGTCTCTTTATACACAACGCGGAGTAAGTGCACAAAAAGAAGATGTGCACGCTGCTATAAAAAATTTAAATAAGGGTTTATTCGAAAATTCTTTTTGTAAAGTCTTTCCTGATTTTATTAGCGGCAATGATGAATGGGTGAATATTATGCATGCCGACGGAGCCGGAACAAAAAGCATTTTGGCTTATTTATACTGGAAAGAAACCGGCGACATGAATGTTTGGAAAGGTATTGCACAGGATGCGATAGTAATGAACTTAGATGATATGTTATGCACCGGTATTTATGATAATTTTTTATTCTCCTCAACAATTGACAGAAATAAATCTGTTATTTCCGGCGATGTGATTGAACAAATAATCAATGGCACACAGGAATTTTTTGATGAGCTAAAAAAATTTGATATAAATATTCATTATATGGGTGGCGAAACTGCAGATGTGGGTGATATTGTAAGAACGATTGCTGTGAATGGAACTATGATGGCCCGATGGCCTAAAGATAAAATCATCACAAATGAAAAAATTAAGGCAGGGAATGTGATAGTGGCATTTGCAAGTCATGGGCAATCAACTTATGAGGATGAATACAACAGCGGCATTGGCAGCAATGGCTTAACAAGTGCAAGGCATGATGTGCTGAATAAATATTATGCAGAAAAATATCCTGAAACGTATGAGCCTGTATTAAGCGATGAAGTGGTATATATAGGAAAGTATAAAATAACCGATGAGATTGAAGTGCAAACTGCAAACGATAAACTGAAAACTGAAATTGGCAAACTACTTCTTTCTCCCACCCGAACTTATGCACCACTTATGAAAGTATTGCTTCAAGAATATTTTGAGAAGATACATGGAGCAGTACATTGCAGTGGCGGCGGGCAAACCAAGTGTATGAAGTATTTACCGGAATCATTTACAATAATTAAAGATGATTTATTTGAGCCGCCGCTAATTTTTAAATTGATACAGCAAGGCACCGGAGCTAATGACAAAGAAATGTATCAGGTATTTAACATGGGGCATCGCCTTGAAATTTTTACAGATGAAAACTCAGCGCAAAAAATGATTGATGCTGCAAAACAATTTAATATTGAAGCAAAAATTGTGGGTAGGGTTGAAGAGAATAAAAAGAAAGAATTAAAATTGTTTGTAAATAATAAATGGATCACATTTTAGTTCCGCAGGGACAAGAATATTACTATGAATTATTATATACAAAACTTATAACAAAGCGAGCTTGTAAATTCTAATATCTTCGACATTTTTTAAAAAGAAATTAATTATGGTGGAATCTGTTGTAAGGGTGCAAAATGCCAATGTTTATCAGGGAAAAACTCTTATTTTAAGTAATGTAAATTTCGCAGTAAGTCGCGGTGAATTTGTTTACCTGGTGGGTAAAACAGGCACAGGAAAAAGCAGCCTTTTAAAAACACTTTATGGTGAGCTGCCACTTAAAGAAGGAGATGCATTTGTTGCGGGATATAATATAAAAGAAATGAACTGGAAGAAAGTTCCGTTTTTGCGCAGAAACCTTGGTGTAGTATTTCAGGACTTTCAATTGCTAACAGACCGAACTGTAAATGAAAACCTTCGGTTTGTTTTGCAGGCCACGGGATGGAAAGATGAAAAATTGATAAAGGAGAAAATCTCTGATGTGCTGGATAAAGTTGGTCTTAAAAGCAAAGGCTTTAAAATGCCTTTTGAATTGAGCGGGGGAGAACAGCAACGTGTAGATATTGCAAGGGCATTATTAAACTCGCCCAAACTAATTCTTGCAGATGAGCCTACCGGTAATCTTGACCCTGAAACCAGCGAAGAAATAATGCAGCTTCTCTTTCAAATAAGCAAAGATTATGGCACGGCCGTTTTAATGGCAACACATGATTTTATTGTGATAAGCCGTTATCCATCAAGGATGCTGAAAACCGAAGGTGGTAAAGTCTTTGACAGTGCGGCTGCAGAAGTTTAAGAAAGTTTGCAGTATTCAGTTTTGGTACTTCCAGAAAGTGAGGTTTAAAATATTTATTAATTGCATTTATTATAAAAGCTTCACCCAATTATTCACCCCAAATCCATTGAATCATTTTGGTTGTGTTATGTTTATTATTAAAAAGAGCAGTAAGGACTTTCTTTCTTTTATCAATTTCAGAAATGGTAAAAGGCTCGCTAAATAATAATTTTATTTTTTCTTTCATATCCTGTTTGGTAGTAGTAATATGACAAAGCTCTTGCAACCCTGTGCCATCTGCAGTGGCTGAATTTGTAATGCAATGCCTTCCATTATACAATGCATTTAATAACTTAAGTTTAATGCCAGTATTATTATAAGATGGCAAAATATGCAATTGCGCTTTTTTAATTATATCACTCATTTCCTTTTCTGATGGATTTTCAATTACAGAAACATGGGCATATTTTTTTCCCCGTTGAATTAATTTTTTAGACGGATTTTTCCCCGCAATAATAAATGGAATTTCAAATTCGCTAAAAATATTTTTTATCAACCATCCTGCAGCAAATTCATTTTCATCAACACTTAAATTTCCATGATAAAGACAATAAGTTCCTATTCCTTCTTTACTTTCAACTTCACATTGCGGCCAAAACAAAGGAAGCAAATGAATATTTTCACAAAGAAATTTTTTTCTATAATATTCTGCATCATTATTAGCCACGGCCCAAAAAGATGTAACCTTTTTTACGAGCTGGCTTTCATATCTGGCTAATAGCTTACTTTCATTGCGGTAGTATATTTTTTTAAAAAAATTTTTTGAACAGGCAGATAAACTTTCATAATATAAGTGTTCAACATTATGCAGTCGTACGAATTTTTGTCGCAAATTAAACCTATCATCCAGTGCGGGGTAAGTGCAATGAATTCCTTCCATTAAAATTGGATAATCATCTTGCAATAATCTGTTTAATAAAATTTCATTTTTTCTGCTAGCAACTATATAAGGTATTTTTGGAGAAAGGCCTTTTGCTCCTGTAATTCGATTGTAATAAAATACCTGTTCACAATATTTATTTAATTCAGGCTGTGGTTTTTTGTTGCGATAAAAACAGTGCATCAAAATTTTTACACCGCTTGCCTGAAGCGATGGCAATTTGTAAAATAAATCGTATAAGCCGCCATGATCAACAGGAAATGGAATATCGAGACATATTATATGAAGATTTTTTTCCAATCCCTTTTAATTAGAAATGATTGCTTGTAATTTTATTTAAAATTTTTCTTCCTGATTTTTATTACTCTATAATGGATGATTGAAGTGGCTATTTCCTCATAAAACTTGATCAATTTATTTTGTTCTTTTTCCCAATTTAATTCTTCTCGTGCTTTAAGACAATTTTGATGCAACTGTTGATACAATTTTGCATTGTTTAATAATTTATTTAATGCCTGAGTTATTGTTTCTGCATTAGTGTCCTCAATCATATATGCAATATTGAATTTATCATTCACGGTTTTATATTCAGGATAATTAACGCATAGCTGTGGAATTGCTGCCATAATATAATCGAAGAAACGGTTGCTTAATGAGTAATACTGATTAAGTCCGGTTTTTTCAAAGAGCATTAGACCTATATAAGAGTCTGTTGTAATCTCTTTCAATTTTTCAGGTAAAACATATCCCATAAGTTCTACCTTATTCTGTACATTATTTGCAATAATTAAATTTTTCGTCTGCTCAATAAAATTGCCACTACCATAAATCCTGAGTTTTGAATTTACATTTTGCATTGCTGGTATAAGTGTTTCGAAAGACCTTCCTTCATTTACAGCACCCTGGTAGATGAGAAATTTATCCATCCTTTCTTCAGGAGCAGAAGCCGAGAATGAATAATAGTGTGGAAGATTTCTTATCACTTCATAATTCACCTTGTATCTTCTTTTTAGTTCATTTGCTATAAAATGACTTACAGTGTAGCCATCTTTAAACTTAGGAACTGCAAATTTTTCAATAAGAAGCCATATTTTATGAATCAGCGAACGTGTTAAAATTTCCTTTTGTTCTGTGAATAATTCATGCGCATCATAAACTCTTTTTTTTCTTTTGATAGCAGAGGCTAAGTAAACTGGAAGTATAGTATCTAAATCAATGGCACAAAAAATATCAGCTTTTTTAAAAAGTAACCAAAAAAATAATCGAAAATTATATTCACCGTAAAAGAAAAAACCTTTATTAAAAATACAATAAACCCTTTTTTGTTTAAAATTTTCAGTTAAAAGAGCAGGTGAATTCTTTAAAGCTCTCCCTATTAGAGTTACCCTAAATTGTTGGGCAGATAAAGAGGTACAAATGCGTTGCATACGCTGGTCGTAAGCAAGCTCATTTGTAACAGTAAAAATTATGTGTCTCACTCCTTTTAATAATGAAAGCAAACAAACATAAGCAGAAAATAAATATTGCGGACTATCGTCCCATATAGACCATTAAAATTTGAATATCGCTTGGATTTACGCCTGAGATGCGGGAGGCTTGCCCTAATGTACGCGGATTAATTTTTTTAAATTTTTGGAGAGCTTCCTGGCTTAATGCTGCAACTTTATCATAATCAAAATCTTCTGAGATTAGTAAGTTTTCTAGCGTATTCATTTTTTCAACGATCTCCTGCTCTTTTTCAATATAATGTTCATACTTTACTTCTATTTCGGCTTGTTGTAAATCTTCTTTATTATAATGCCTCACCGCTTTTTGAAAACTTGGTTTAGCATTAGCTAATGAAAAAATATTTAAATCTGGTCTGAGAAGAAGCTTCGAAATTTTCTGCTTTTCCTTTATAGGTGAACAATTGAAGTCTTTTAAAACCTCATTAATTTCACTCGGCTCCATATAATTGTTATATATAAATTGTTTAATTTGTTTTAGTTTTTCCACCTTTTTAGTTACACTTTCCATCCTTCCCTTCGAGGCTAACCCTATATTATAACTCATTTTTGTTAGACGCAGGTCTGCATTGTCTTGACGTAAAAGAGTTCTGTATTCGGCTCTGCTTGTAAACATTCTATAGGGTTCGTCGGTGCCCTTGTTTACAAGATCATCGATTAAAACTCCAATATAAGCTTCACTTCTCTTTAGAATAAATGGTTGATTATCAATTATTTTAATATGCGCATTTATGCCAGCTACTATTCCCTGGCATGCAGCCTCTTCATAGCCTGTGGTACCATTAATCTGACCTGCAAAAAATAAGCTTTCGATTAATTTAGTTTCTAAAGAATGTTTTAATTGGGTGGGCGGAAAATAATCATATTCTATTGCGTAACCCGGTCTGAACATTTTTGCGTTTTCAAAACCAGGAATTTTTTTTAAAGCTTTATACTGTATTTCTTCGGGCAACGAAGTTGAAAATCCATTTAAGTATATTTCTATTGTATTAAGTCCTTCAGGCTCAACAAATAATTGGTGACGATCTCTTTCTGCAAACCGGTTAATTTTATCTTCGATACTGGGGCAATATCTTGGCCCAACACCTTCAATCCTTCCAGTAAACATGGGGCTTCTGTCAAACCCGGTTTTTAATATTTCGTGAACTTCTTTTGTTGTATAAGTAATAAAACAGCTTTTTTGTTGGGAGGCAGAAATACGTGGTATATTTAAAAAGGAAAAGCCGGGTATATCATTATCCCCTTTTTGTTCTTCCATTTTAGAATAATCAAGACTTCTTCCGTCAATTCGGGGAGGCGTTCCTGTTTTAAGCCTTCTACTTTCAAAGCCAAGGATCATCAATTGCTCAGTAATACCTGTGGCAGCTTTTTCTCCTACCCTTCCTCCGCCAAATTTGTTTTCTCCAATATGAATTATGCCATTCAAAAAAGTTCCACTCGTCATTATTACAGATTTTGCTATTATTTGATGCCCCAACGCAGTAATAACACCATAAACTCTATTATTTTTAATAAGAAGTGATTTTACAGTGTCTTGGTAAAAATCCACTTTCGGAATATTTTCAAGAATTTGTCTCCAGGTAGCGGCAAACAACATACGATCACATTGAGCCCGGGGGCTCCACATAGCAGGTCCTTTGCTTTTGTTCAACATTCTAAATTGCAGAGTGCTTTTATCAGTTACGATTCCACTATAACCGCCTAATGCGTCAATTTCTCTAACAATCTGCCCCTTAGCTATTCCACCCATTGCAGGATTACAACTCATCTGAGCAATAGTTTGCAGATTCATGGTAATTAATAAAACGCTGCTGCCCAAATTGGCTGCCGCCGCCGCCGCTTCGCTTCCAGCATGGCCTGCACCTGTAACAATCACATCATATTTTGAAAACATATATAAAATTTTTCTAAAAAGTATTTTAACTTTAGTACCTCAAATTAGCAAAAGAAATAATGCGTTCAAAATATTTTGTCTTGATTTAATGATAGTATCAATAATTGAACTTAGAATAGTATGCTCTCATATACAGCTTCCAGTGCGGCACACAACTCTCCATATTCAGATCCCCTCACCAAGATATGCGCGCCGGCGAACCACTATGTCTTTATCTTTTATCTGCTCTCCATGCTTCAACTGTATGCCACAAACATTTGCATCTGCCAGTTACCGTTGATCTGCTCTATCAGCATGTATCACTGCAACGATAATATGATTTGAGTATTTGCATGGAATACTTCCTTTTACTTCAAACCAGATTTAATCCTTTGGCCTTATTGCCCTTCGTGACTTTGGAATATTTGAGCTAAAGCATTAAAGGTATTTGCATGCTAAAGTCTCCTAATGATGTGTTGTAAATGACTTGTAATTGTAATCGACAAAGGTTTGTTCAAATAATAAAATGGATACATTTGTGCAGTCTTGATATATTCGTTACTGTTCACCCCGCGGCGGCATCTTATTTTTTGGGTTAGATAAGTAGGGATTATTTTTTACTGCGTTGTTGGTATCATACACACCATAGTTTGCCTATCTCCTCTGAAATTTTGCTCCCTGTAGAAAATCAAAATAAATATCTAAACTGACTTCTTCTCGTTGTTTGGATTTTGAAACTTAATCTCTTTTATACCACGGCTCTTGGAAGTTTAGAGTTAATTCAATGACTCAATCCTATTCATCCCGAATCCCGACTTCTCTTTACCCCACACAAACATCATAAAAAGATAAGGTTAATTTTTAAGGCATTGTCGGTACTAAATCACATTAAAGAGGAGAGGTTTCACGTGAAACATTAATCAGAAGATATCCGTGAAAGGTATATATTCTCCTTTCTTGTCATTGAGTTCTTATCGACCTTTGTTTTATCATTAAAACCACAAAGATGAAGTGCACCATGTATAACCACTCTTAAAAACTCATCATTTATTGATACTTTGTATTTACTGGCATTTTCTTTAACTCTATCAGTACTTATATATATTTCACCTACTATAAATAGATCTTTCTTGGAAAAATTAAAAGTTATAATATCGGTTAAAATATTATGGTGCAGAAATTCTTTATTGATTTTCACTAAAAAATCATCTTTGCAGAAAATATAATCTACACGATTTAAATTGACTTTCTCCTCTTGAAATAAATATGCGATAAGTTTTTTTATTTCTTTTTTCTTAAAAGAAATTTGCGTATCACGATAATGAAAAAAAACCTTGGTCATTTACTTTGAAGCTTGGCTTTTCGTAACAACAAAACGGTTCTATGAGGCTTTGGGTGCGTAAAGGTAAGTAAGGATTATGTCTGCGGAATGAATAGTTTTGAATATTTTAAAAGAGATTATGCTTCAAAAGTCTGAACCAAGAAGAGGCAGTTTAGATATTTAATATTGACTTTCGGCAATGAGCAAATTTTTAGATGAGCAAGCTAATCTGTTCGGTGGGTGTGTATGATACGGCACAAAACAGTTGGCTGCATCTTAATAAAATCAATTCAATTTCCTTGTTCGCCGATGCGATGGCGAAAGTGCAGCAACTCTGATGCCTTAAAAAGCTTCCGCAGGCATACTATTCTCTCTACTAAATATTGGTAGTAGATGTTTCCAAACCATGCTCTACTATACTCTCATCGTTATGTTAGGAATATGTTTTAATATGATTAGGACACTATCTACATCAAACCGTATGGGTGTGCAGGACTTTCGTGCAAATTTTAGGTTCTATGACGATAGTATGTTTAAATTGAGTTTACCCGCAATGAAGTAAATCATGTTTATAAATTTTCTTTATTTCTATAGCCTGGCTCTTCTTTTAGCTAATTGTATTTTATTATTGATCTTCCATAGCACCGTATTGATTTTGGCTTTGATATAATTAATGATTCCTGTCCAATGTGTTTTAATAGTTTTCGCAAATTGTTTAAAAAGGTTGTATCTCTGTATCCGTGACCATATCGCACCAACAGGTCAAAAAGGATAGAGCGTCTCCATATTATCCAGATCCCAAATATGCCAAACAGTTCTTTTAGGCGATACCCTTTCTCGCTGTCGCGGGAAAGCCATTAACATATAATCTAATTCATACTGCTTCTTTGCTGTAAGATTTTCTTAACGGAACCATTATTGTTTTTACAGTTTCCGTCTGATTGATTTATCCGCGGCACACGGCTATACAGGTAGCAATTATGCTCAAAAAAATTAAGATGCTGCCCACTGCGTTATTCGATATCGTAAACACCGCACAGCTTACCGTGCTCATCTAAAATTTTGCTCCTTGCCGAAAGTCAATATTAACTATCTAACTGACCATCTTCTTGATTGTTCAGACTTTTGAAGCTTATCTCTTTTATATACCAAAGCTCTTGCAGATTTAGAGCTAACTGAAATATCTCAACACTATTCATCCCGCAAAAATAATTCATACTTACCTTTACCCACAAAGCATCATAGAACCAAAAAAAATAGCGGAAGTACGAACATGAAAATTTACGCTCTTAACCCGTTAATTTAAAAAAATTGAATAATGATTTGAACTCTTTAAATATATACACATGAAAAGATTGTCAGAATTGCGAATCGGAAAACGGGCAATTATAAGGGCATTTGAGAAAGAAGAACATTCTATTAAATTAATGGAAATGGGTTGTATACCGGGTGAGATAATAAGAGTCGATAAAATTGCTCCATTAGGAGATCCAATTTCTGTATATGTGGCGGGTTATAATCTTAGCTTGCGTTTAGATGAGGCTAAAAATATTTTTCTAGAAGAATTATTTTAATTAACTAATTGATTAAGAATAACTTAACTAAAACAGGGTTGTATTTTGGTTCTTTCAACCCAATTCATATAGGGCACCTGATTATTGCTGAACATGTTCTGAATAATACAGATCTAACGCAAATTTGGTTTGTAGTATCACCTCAAAATCCTCTCAAGACACCCGCCTCTTTATTAAATGAATATCAACGTTTACATTTGGTCCAGCTCGCAATAAAAGATAATCTACGGTTAAAGGTAAGTGATATCGAATTCAAATTGCCACGACCTTCTTATACAATTGATACATTAAACTACTTCGCAGAGAAATATTCTAATCACCAATTTCATGTTATTTTGGGTTCGGACAGTTTTAAAAACATATCTCAATGGAAGAATTATCAGACTCTTTTAAAAAATTATAAAATTATCGTTTATAAACGACAAGAATTTGATATTAAAAATCCAACCCTGGTAATTTATTTACATGAGGCACCCATACTCGATATTTCTTCAACTTTCATACGAAAATCAATTCGAGAAGGAAAAAGTACCCGCTATCTTTTGCCAGATGAAGTTCGGGAAGAAATAGAACGTGGCGGATATTATAAGAATCATTAACTAATAAAACTTAGAAATTTCTTAAAAAATCAATCCTAACAATAGGCACCCGATTGCAATGAATGGGGGACGTATTTTAGTAAAAGTAAGAATTAAAAAAGTACCCACTATTACGCTTAAATTTACAAAAGGTAATACATCGCCTACAGAAATATCGAGATAAAGATCTTTCATTAAAAATACGGTTGAACCCACCATAATACCAACAACAGCAGCATTAATTCCTTCAAGTGAACGATAAATAACGGCATACTTTTTTAAATTGTGCCATACAGGAAAGAAAAAAAGTACTAATAACAAACTAGGAAGAAAAATAGCGATTGAACCAATAACACAGCCCAGCAATTGCATACTAGGATCTTTGGTGCTAAAGCTTATTCCACCAACAAAAGAACCTATAGAAAAAACTGGCCCCGGTATAGCTCTTACTATTCCGGAACCGGTTAAAAAATCATTTTGAGATATTTCCAGCACATCGGGGTTTTTTTCTTTGGTTCTTTCGGTAGTTGGCCGCACTACATATTGCTGATACATCATTGGCAGCAATACATCTCCGCCGCCAAAAACAAGGCTTCCGAAGCGATAGCAATTTTCAAACAAATTAAAGGGTGCCCTTTCTTTCCATTCTTGTTTTCTTGCTGTTTCACTTAGATAACCTGTAATAGTAAATATGGCAAAAAAAATAAGAATATTAGCCCATTTTATTTTCTTACTTGGCAAATCTTTTTGAGGAATACGCTTACTGCTGAAGTTAGTTGCTATACCGCCGGCGATAATGATTCCCGGAAATACCCAAGCTGTTTTAAACAAAATATATGTAAGAATTGCAGCAAACAACATAATAATAAGAGTAATGGTATTTTTTATAGAAAATTTGCTCATGCGGTAAGCTGAAAAAGCTATAAAGCCTACCGACATAGGCTGTATAAATTTGAACAACCCAATTAAACTCTCTCTGTTGCTGATGTATTGCAACAGAAATGAAAAAGCTCCCATTAAAAAACATGCAGGAAATATCCATAAAAGCAAAGTAATTATTGCAAGTGAAATGCCCCCTCTCTTATAACCTATCAAGGTTAATGTTTGCGTAGAAGAAGCTCCCGGCAGCATTTGGCAAAAAGCATTGTATTCAAGTAATTCCTGTTCTGTAACATCATGCCTCCGCAATGCAAAATTTTTTATCATTTGACCGAAATGACCCTGAGGCCCGCCAAACGCAGTTAAACTGTGTATTATCACAGCTTTTAAAAAGGGAATATGGCGATGCAATACCAAACTGTTTCGAAGGGAGTTAAAGTGAAATGACGAGTGGGAAAATTACTACAAAATTTTTATCTGTCGTAGTTTTTTATGAAACGATATCAAAACTTAAGCAAAGGCTCATTTACCAACAATTTAGCAAAAAAATGTGTATGAGATTTAAGGCGCAGATGTGCAGAATCATAAAACTATTCTTTAGCTAATCAACTTATCATGATTAAAAAGATATGGGATAAGGAATGCCGCAAATGCACCAATTATCACTTGTGTTCCTATAACTAAAACCCTGAATTCATTCGGCACATCTCCTATGATTGAGCGCCTTAAGGTGATGCCGAAATAAACAATAAGTGTAGTTACAATAAAAACAACGATACGGTAAAACGTGATTCCGCTTTTAAGAGAATGCACAAGAAAATAAAACAAAATGCCGCAGGAAATTGATAAAAGGATAGAGCCAAAAGCAATAACTGTTATATCTACACCATTAAATTCGTAAAACTCCGTTATGTTTCTATAAACAGCCACAAATATAATGTTGGCTATGGTGCCTGCAATGCCAGCAAACAACCCGCTTAACACGCCTCTGGATAAATCAGTTTGAGGATAATCGTAATTCATATATACAGATTTAAGCGTGAAAGAATTTGGTTTGGCAAATTATCTTTTTTCTTTTTAATAATGCCGCATAAAACTTATTCCTGGAATAAGTCTGAACTGTGAAGATAATATAATTTAAGAGGCTGGGATTAATTTACTATCTAAAATTTTTTTTATCCGGTTTATGGCATTTGGGGGCTTCAAACTGAATTTATTTTTTGATGCCGTAAATAATTAATAATAATTTATATGGCGCATCTTTTGCAAAATAAAGCAATAAAAAATATATGCCGGAAGGACCTTCAATACTTATAGTAAAGGAACAAGCAGAGCCTTTTAAGGGGGAAAAAATTTTAGAAGTTAGCGGCAACACAAAAACAGATAAGTACCTGCTTTCAAATCAAACAATTACAGATTTTAAAAGTTGGGGCAAGCATTTTTTAATCTGTACCCCAAAGATTAATGTTCGTATTCATTTTATGTTATTCGGCTCATATAGTATTAATGAACAAACCAAAGCAAATCCTCGTCTGTGTTTGAAATTTAAAAATGGAAGCCTGTATTTCTATGCATGTTCTGTGAAGATGATTGATGAAGACCTGAATGATGTGTACGACTGGAGTGCGGATGTATTGAATGATAGCTGGAATGCTACTGCAGCAAGAAAAAAATTAAAAGCAAAGCCTGAAACATTAGTATGTGATGCTTTACTTGACCAGCAAATATTTTCCGGTGTTGGCAACATTATAAAAAACGAAGTGTTATATAGAATTAAGACGCATCCCGAAAGTTTGTTGGGCAAACTTCCTTCACGCAAGTTAAGGGAACTAATTGATGAGGCACGTAAATACAGCTTAGATTTTTTAAAATGGAAAAAAGAATTTGTATTACGAAAGCATTGGCTGGCACATACAAAAAAAATATGTGTAAGCTGCAATATATTAATCATCAAAAAATATTGTGGTAAAACACATCGAAGAACTTTTTACTGCGAAAATTGCCAGGTGCTTTATCATAAGCAGTAAATAGCGGGCAGTTGGCAGTTGACAATCACAAAATCCTCACACATAATTATCATTATTAATCTCCACGTTACCTTTGTCAAAAACAACTGCAAACCACAAACCAAAAACTTTATTATGGATTATCGTATAGAAAAAGATACAATGGGCGAAGTAAAAGTTCCTTCCAATGTATATTGGGGCGCACAAACCCAACGCAGTATTGAGAACTTTAAAATAGCGCAGGACATAAATAAAATGCCCAAACCTGTTATTCAGGCATTTGCCTATTTAAAAAAGGCTGCTGCATTAACGAATAATGAATTTGGAGTTTTAGCAAACGAGAAAAGAGATGCTATTGCGCAGGTCTGTGATGAAATTCTGGAAGGAAAGTTAGATGATCAGTTTCCTCTTGTTGTTTGGCAAACCGGCAGCGGAACGCAAAGTAATATGAATGTCAACGAAGTAATTGCTTATCGGGCTCATGTACTTAAAGGCGGCGCCTTAACTGATAAAGAAAAATTCCTTCATCCAAATGATGATGTAAATAAATCACAATCATCCAATGACACCTTCCCTACCGCCATGCATATTGCAGCTTACAAAATGCTTGTTGGAAAGACAATCCCGGGGATAGAAAAACTGCGTAATACTCTCTCAGAAAAAAGCAAGGCATTCATGCACATTGTAAAAATTGGCCGTACGCATTGCATGGATGCAACTCCTCTTACACTGGGCCAGGAATTCAGCGGATACACATCACAGTTAAATCATGCACTGAAAGCAATTAAAAACTCATTACCGCATTTAAGTGAACTGGCTTTAGGCGCAACGGCAGTAGGCACAGGCATTCACGCACCAGAAGGTTACGCTGAATCGGTGGCCAAAAAAATTGCTGAGTTGACAGGTTTACCTTTTGTTACTGCTGAAAATAAATTTGAAGCTCTTGCCGCACATGATGCTATTGTAGAATCGCATGGCGCTTTGAAAACAGCCGCAGTGAGTTTAATGAAGATTGCGAATGATATAAGATTATTGGCAAGTGGCCCACGCAGTGGCATTGGAGAAATTTCTATTCCTGATAATGAGCCTGGCTCTTCTATTATGCCAGGAAAAGTTAATCCTACACAATGCGAAGCATTAACTATGATTGCTGCACAGGTTCTTGGTAATGATGTAGCAATAAATATTGGCGGGGCAACAGGTCATTTTGAACTGAATGTATTTAAGCCTGTGATGATATATAATTTTCTGCACTCTGCAAGATTAATTGGTGAAGGCTGTGTTTCATTCAACGATAAATGCGCAATGGGCATTGAGCCTATCGAAGCCAATATAAAAAAACATGTTGAAAACAGCCTGATGCTGGTAACTGCATTAAACACAAGAATCGGTTATTATAAAGCCGCTGAGATTGCACAGAAAGCCCACAAGGAAGGAACTTCTTTAAAGGAAATGGCTGTTAAGTTGGGTTACGTAACTCCCGAACAATTTGATGAATGGGTTGTACCTGAAAAAATGGTAGGGGATATTAGTAATAGCCAAGTATAAAAATAAACGATAGCTCAGAGGTTAAATTATCTAATAAACTTTGATGATTTGCAAAAATCAAAATCCATTTTTGCAAGACAATTTTTTTCATGGCCTAATCGTTATAGAAATAATATTTTTAATTGCAGAAAAAAATTTCAGATGAAAAAATTATTGCCCGTTATCCCTATAGCATTTCTCATTTCATTTTTTGTTTTTCCTGCCTGTCAAAAAGAATTGAGTGTTGAAAATGATTCTACATTTCTGGCTACCGGCAGTTTGAGAGATTCTTTTGGTATTTGTCTTCCTGATACGGTAATAGGTACATTCTATAACGGAATTACTCCGGGCAGTGACACAGCTTACGTACAAATACAAGTGAATGTTACTACTGCAGGCACTTACACTATTACAACAGACCAGCAGAATGGTTTTTTATTTTCCTCCTCAGGATTTTTTTCTTCTACAGGTATTAATATAGTTATACTTAGACCAATAGGCACACCCATTTTACCTATACCAACTGATTTTACTGTAGTTTTTGATACCAGCTCCTGTACTTTTACTGTAAATGTGCAAGACAGTACCGGCACCGGTTTAGGCGGTACTGATACTACCGGAATTGCATTAAATACATGGCAATTCAGGGATGATTCTGCCACTTATAGCGGGCCTGTAACATCTGCAATCTTCGATACGTCTGTTTCAAACGAACTTTCTCTAACCGGTAATGTACAATCGGGCACAGATAGTATAATTTTCATGCGTGTAACTTTCCCAACTACTGCAATAACTCCAGGCACATATACAACCGGCGTTGATAATAGTTTTCTTTTCTCAACTATTTTCGGAGATATAATTTATAACGCAGATGCATCTACCCTGCCCGATGCCATTGATATTGTTATTACAAGTTATAACGATATAACAAAAGAGGTTGCAGCAACATTTTCAGGAAAAACAAAAGATTCTGCGGGCAATACCGTAGTTATTACAAATGGTGCCTTTCGGGCAACGGTACAGTGATATTTAAAGAATGATTTTTTTGTAACGAACTATAGGGCTACTCCATAGCCACTCTTCCTGCCGTTTGGCGGACTATGATACTGCAACAATTCTATTCAGCAAGGGGAAGCTTCGTAATTGTTTACTCCAAGACTTCTCAAATTACCCGAGTGTATACTTGCTCTATTATCTTTTTCAAAGCCAGCTTATATACTTTTAACTACCTTACATATTTTTATAAAGCATTCTAACCGCCTTGCACATGTGGAACAGCCTGGCTCAATTTATTCTGAAATATCGTTTATTCTTACTTATTGCGCTGCTCTCATTAACTGCAGTTATGAGCTTCTTCGCTTCAAAGGTTGAGTTAAGCTACGATTTTTCAAAAGCAATTCCTGAGCAAAACAGTAAATACAAAGAATATCTTTCGTTCAAAAAAAAATTCGGAGATGATGCAAATACAGTTGTCATCGGTATTACAGCCACAAAATTTTATACCCCTGCCATTTTCAATGCATCATCAACCTTAGAAAAAAATATAAAAAGAATTGCAGGCGTTGAAGATGTTTTAAGCATTCCTGAAGCATCTGAACTTGTTCGAAACGATTCTGCTGAAAAGCTGCAATCGCAAAAAATTTTCCATCTTCCCTATAATTCACAAGTGCTGCTTGATAGCGACAGACATGCTTTTGAAAATCTTCCTTTTTATGCAGGTAGGTTATATAATTTAAATGCACACGCATATCTTATAGCTGCCCGATTAAACAAAGACACTATTAACAGCAAGGGAAGAACAAGATTGATAAAAAATATAATCCAACAGATTGATGATTTTAAACAACAAACAGGTTTGCAGGTTTATATAAGTGGATTACCTTTTATTCGAACCTCCGTTGCCAATCGTATTGCAAAGGAGATGAATTGGTTTCTTACCGGTTCTTTCATTTTATCTGCCCTTACACTCCTGCTTTTTTTTCGCTCATGGTATGCAACTATTATGAGTTTATTAGTAGTAGGCATGGGCGTTATTTTCAGTCTTGCAACTATAGTGTTATTAGGTTATAAAATCACCTTGCTTACAGCATTAATACCACCGCTTATTGTAGTAATCGGTGTACCGAATTGCATTTATTTTCTCAATAAATATCATACGGGTTATAAAGACACAGGCGATAAACATACAGCCCTTATAACTATGATTAGTCGCATGAGCATTGTAACACTCTTTTGCAATATCGCTGCCGCTATTGGGTTTGCTGTGTTTGCGTTAACGCAAAGCGCATTGCTTAAAGAATTTGGAATAGTTTCCGGCATTAATATCATGTTGCTTTTTATTATCTCGGTAATTTTTATTCCTTCCGTCTTAAGCTATCTGCCCCCGCCAACAAAAACACAAATGAAATATCTTGATACTGCATTTTTAAAAAACATTTTAGGTAAAATTGAATACTGGGCTTTCAATAAAAGTATATGGATATATGCCATTACTTTAATTGCTATTATTATTTCAGCGGCAGGTATTTTAAAACTAAAGAGCGAAGGATTTATTGTGGATGACTTGCCAAAGAACGACAAAATATATACTGACCTTAAGTGGTTTGAAAAAAACTTCAATGGTATTATGCCGCTTGAAATAACCGTTGACACAAAAAAGAAAAATGGTTTAACACGTAATACAGATGCCATTAATAACATTGATATATTTTCTCAATACATTGCTGCACAACCGGAAGCTGCAAAGCCATTATCATTTGTGGATGGATTAAAATTCGCTAAACAGGCATACTATGAAGGTGACAGTGTAGATTATGCAGTGCCCTCAGAATTTGATTTTCCGCTTATGCGTAAATATTTAATCACGAATAAAAAAGACAGCAGTAAAAACGCATTGAATAAAATGCTCAATAGTTTTATTGACAGCAATAAGCAAGTTGCAAGAATCAGCGTAAATATGAAAGACATAGGAAGCGTCAAACTTCCCGTACTGCTGCACCATATTGATTCCTTTGCATCTTCTGTTTTTGATACCTCTTACAAAGTTTCTTATACCGGAAGCAGCATTACCTTTCTGGAAGGAATTACTTACATCATTAATGGATTAAAGCAAAGTATTTTCTGGGCCTTTATCTTAATTGCATTATGCATGTTATATCTTTTTCGTTCTGTGAAAATTTTATTATGCTCGCTTATACCCAATACCATACCGCTTATAATTACTGCAGGTGTTATGGGCTGGGCGGGCATTGCGCTGAAACCCTCTACTGTATTAATTTTCAGTGTAGCGCTGGGCATAGTGATAGATGTAACCATTCGTTTCCTGATAAATTACCGGCAGGAGTTTGCAAACAATAATTATAACGCAGATGAAACTTTAAAGCAAACCATTCGCCACACGGGCATCAGCATTTTGTATACTTCATTAGTATTAATAGCAGGCTTTGTTATTTTTTGCTTTAGCAATTTTGGAGGCACAAAAGCATTAGGCTGGCTCACATCCTTAACATTAGTTACGGGAACACTTACCAATCTCATTTTATTACCGGCACTTATGAGAACGCTCGCAAAAAAAAATAAAAACAAAATTTTATAGCGAGTCTTTGAAAGGCAAAGAATTGAAAAATGAACTTAAAATTTCCCCTTTAAATTTTAAACCGTTTTGTGTTTTATACAAACAAAGTTCATCGTTTAAAAATTATTGATTTTTTTATTTAAAAAGAAATTTTTGGCACTGTGTTTGCTAAATTTTAGATAAAAAGTAGTCGATTTTTCTCATAAGCAGTTAGTTTTGGTTGCGGCCCCTGTTTCTACAGGGGCTTTTTCTTTAGTGTATACAATCTCTTTATAAATATCCAGGCTAAGAAACATCCAACAGCATCTGCCAGCATATCGGTAATATCAAAGGCACGGTCGGTGGTCCAAAATTTCTGAACAAATTCCATAAAAATACCGTAAGCAATTCCAGAAAAGGTAATAACCAAAAATGCTTTTAAAGGATTATTTCTTTTAACCAATGGAAGACACATAAGGAAAACTAATGTTCCAAATAGTCCTATATGCACCCATTTATCAAAATAGATGGCTTCCAAAAAAGCGTCTTTTGGTAAATCGGAGCCGGGAATCACAAGAAGTATGGTAGTAATAAGAAACCAAATAAATGCGGGAATAAAGGAGATTGCCTTAGGCTTCACTTTTTTTGCAAAACTAAAAGAAAAGGGGCTACTAAAAGCAGCCCCTGCTTATCTTTAAAACTCAAATGAATCAGCTTTTTGGCATCAGCACTGTATCAATTACATGTATCACTCCATTTTTCTGATTATACATCTTTAACTGTTATTTTAGCCATATTGCCTTTTGCATCTGTAAGCATAATATTATTTATTACCACTCATTGTAAATGTAAGCTCATCGCCCTGCACTGTTGTCGCTGTATATGTGCCGTTATTTTTCTTAATCCAGTCTATCAATGTTTTACTATCTATTTTTCCTGCAACAACATGATAGGTTAAAACAGAAGTAAGCATTTCTTTGTTTTCCGGTTTTAATAATGTTTCTACGGTGCCTTTCGGAAGTTTATTAAAGGCTTCATGTGTTGGAGCGAAAACGGTAAAAGGGCCATCGCCTTCCAAGGTTTCCAGCAGCCCCGCTGCCTTAACTGCTGCTACTAAAGTTGTATGATCTTTAGAATTCACTGCATTTTCTATAATGTTTTTTGATGGGTACATGGCAGCGTCGTCTACCATTATTGGTTTTTTGGAATACTTCTCAAAATCCTGCTAAACTAAAAATAAGATAGCTGCATCATTGATTATGAAAACTAAGATTTCTAAAGCGCAGTTAGAAGTGTGGAATGGAAAGAGAAAGCATGCCAGGAAATAAAAGACCTGCCAAAGGAAGAACATTTGAAATTCATTCTGTCTTATACCAAAGAAACTGTTGAAATGATTAAACAGAAAAAAAGGCAGCGATTAATTAAGAAATAAAGACTAAAGCGGTATCAAAAATAAAATCCTAAAACACCGAGCTTACAATTTGCACATCGCTTCTTTCCAGCGCTTTTGTTGCTTGCTGCTGCGCTTCCATCGCTTCTTTCTTTTTTCCTTCATGCGTAAGCGCATCAGTCAAACCGGTTAATGACCATGCATTATTCGGATTTATTCTTAGGTCTTCCCTGTACACCTTTTCGGCTTCTGCATATTGCTCTGCCTTAAGCAATACTCTCCCCAAATATTCCCGTGCAGGATGCGGCCAGTCTCTTGGCTCACCGTATAACATACCATCTTCATTATTAACCGCTTCTTTCAGCAATTGCACAGAGAGTGTAAGCTGATTTTTTTCTTCTGCAATAACACCCTGCAGAATTTTTTCGGCTACACGAACGCCCGAAATACCGGGGTTAAATGCAGGCGGGCTTTCCTGCAACTGTTCACTTGTCATACTATCCTGCAATTTTTTCAATTCAATATTGGCTCCCTCAAAATCGTGCTTGCGTGCAAAAGCCAATCCTCTTCCATAATGCCATATAATATTTGCATAAACACGGGAATCTGGAATTGGAAAAACCTTTAGTATATCATCCCATTTTCCAAAACGTATTTGTGTGAAATAGGGTGTCATGTACATATACTGCCCGTACACGCCAAAAAATCCACCCGCATCAAGCATATTACTGTCAATACTGTTTCTGCAATCGTTTGAAATTTTCATTGCATCCGCATAGCGGCAATCCATATTAGCACAGGTGGCTTGCATATGCAGGTTATGCATAATATATAGAAAAGAATTATTTACTACGGTTGGATATTGTGATAAATAACTATAATAATCTTTCACTGCGCTTTCATTTACATCAACGCCCTGCTTATAATAACCGGAGCGAATGTATATGTGTGATGGCATGTGCACAAGATGCGCAAGACCGGGCATCATGCTGCCCAAACGGTTTGCAACAGCAATTCCTTTTTCAGGATGTTCAGAACCTTCAATGGCATGAATATAATAATGACTTGCGCCTGGATTATCAGGAAATTGTTTTATTAATTGCTCTAATATGCTTACGATTTCAGGAGTCCATGGTTTGGGTTTATAGAATCTGTCGTACAAATCCCAGGGATGCTGCACCATTAAAGCATCGGCATATAAAGCAGCAGCATCGGCGCTTTGCGGAAAATCTGTATGTACTTTTTTCATCTCATCTGCATAGAGCTGGTTTAGATATTCTCTTGTTTGAGTCGTGTCTTCAGAATATCTAACCTGCATCGCTTCTATTAATGCCTTTTCAACAGGCGTGCATTTATTGCATAACTCTTTTGCTTTGTGCATGGCAACAAGTGCATCGGGTGAGGCTGCATATCCAAGGTCGTTTATATTAGGTCCATAAGCCAAAGCTTTACCCCAATAACCCATCGCAAAGTTCTCATCAAACTTTACAGCCTTGTCGAAAGAGGCAACCGCTTCTATTATATGAAAGCCATAATACATGTTGATGCCCTGCTCAAAATAAATTCTTGCGCTGTCATTAGTTTCAGTAACAGGCATACGGTAATTGCCCCATCCCCAGAGTAAGGAAATAACATTGGCGCTGTCATCAAAATCAATTAAGGCAAGATTAGGTGCACACAAGAATGCATTTACAAGCTTATATGCATCTGCATTTTTTTTGTAGTCATCTAATGAAATGTTTTTGGGAGAAGTATTAAACCGTATGAATGCAACACTGATGAATGCTGCAATTGAAAGAATGGATAATGTTTTCATTGCAGAAAAAATTTGGATGGCAAAAGGTACGAAAAATAATTAATTTTAAATCATGAGAAGATTTATTGCAATACTGGAACAAGCTGAAAATAATTATTCGGCTTACCTGCCAGATGTTCCCGGGTGTATAAGTACAGGAAACACTCTTGATGAAACCCTTCAAAATATAAAAGAAGCATTAGAGTTTCATTTGGAAGGGTTGGCAGAAGAAGGAATTTATTGCCTTCAGCAGCTTCTCTTGAAACGCATTTAACAAAAGGAGACATTCGTATGTTCGATTTTTTACTTTTACAATTATTAATTCACAAGATTACAAAGCAAAAGGTTGAGAGAAGTGGAGACATTAAGCAGTTCACAAGAAACATGCTGTTCCGCAGTGAGTCCTCAACCTTTTTCAAACTCTTTAG
>JBBRBB010000005.1:0-167692 GCA_038206235.1 Chitinophagales bacterium | reverse complement strand
GTTTGTTGTTATTCACAATTAGTACAATTTTTCAACTTTTAAGCAATAGCCTTTTTTTCCACCTATGTTAATTATTCAAAATTTATCCGGTTTTTTGCCTACTGGTAATGCAAAATCCTATTTTTAAACAGTTTCTAAGATTGTTTCAAATTGTCAAGGCACGCAGAAAAGCCCCACCATAATGATGAGGCTTTTTAATTAACCATCTGTTTCATCAGGAAACTATTGTATAGGGTACATGCGCTATTTTATCAAAACCATCTTCTTTGATTCAACATTGTTACCGGCTTTCAATTCATAATAATAAATTCCTGCGGGCAGATTATATTTCGAAGCATTGAAGCTTATACTGTAATTGCCGCTCTGCTTTAGTTCGTTCACTAAGGTTGCAATCGTGCTTCCATATTTATCATACACTCTTAAACTTACCATACCGGGTTTTGAAATTGTATAATCAATTTGCGTAGCAGCTGCAAATGGGTTTGGATAATTTTGTGCAAGCGAAGAAAGCGGGGAAGAATTCAATTTATTTTCATCAGCAATAATATCCGGCGTTGTATTGTTCGATGGTTTCGGTAATCTCCATGCAGCATCTAAATAAGCGCCGCCAAATAAATATTTATTATTAGCGCAGGATGCTTCGAAATCTACCGTTGGACAGTTAGGTAAACCCTGGTTTAAATCGTTCCAGGTGGCGCCAAAGTTTTTTGAATAGAACATACCTTCCTGGTTTCCTGCAAAAACAATATCATTTTTTATAGTGTATGTGAATATACCACCGCCCGGCGGACTGCTTGAAAGCCAAATTTCTCCTGCATCCGGTGAAAAGAAGGCTGAGAATAAATTTCCCGCAAGCACATGCCTGCCCTGCACAGCAAGAATGTCAATATCTGCATTGATGGAAAAAGTTTTTGAAACAAAGTTTACACCTGCATCATACGATTTATATAAACCTGTGGTAGAAAAACTTTGCCCGTAAGAGGCAGCATATACTATATTACTTCCATCTGATGCGACGGATGAAATGCTAACAGAAGCCGCAGGAAAATAACTTCTAATCCAGTTTTCTCCATTATCAGAAGAATAAAATATTGCATCAATCCTGGAACGTGTATAAACAATACTTGCCGCTGCAACAATATTGCTTCCGCTAACGGTGAGTGAAGGAATGAAAATGAGTCCCCCGGTTGGGAAGCCATTTACTTTTTTGGTGAATGTAATGCCGCTATCTAATGACCGATAAAGACCATCATCGGTTCCGGCGAAAAGCATTCCATCTTTTGTGCAAAATGACAGAACCAATTGATGGGATAAAGTATCATTATTCAATGCTACTTTATTCCATGCGTTGCCATTATTTTTTGTGCGGTAAACTCCATCGCTTTGCATGCCTGCAAAAACATAATTACCTAATGTTATCATGCTGCGAACCGTTGATGCGGATGGTAAACCGATGGCCGCAGGAAACCAGTTCTGCCCTTTATTTCTGCTTGCATAAATACCTGAGGTGTCGTAAGGTGTAGCTGCATATAAATTGATGCCATCGTATAATAAAGCTGTAACAGCGCCATAACCCAAATTATGACTTACATCAATCCAGTTGCCTCCTTCATTTGTTGATTTAAAAACTTTACTATTAGAACCTAAAAAAATGATGTTGTTGATGGTGTCTGAAGAAAGAGAGTACGCACCACCGGGAAAGTTACTGTACTTCCAGTTTTTTCCATTATTTATGGAAGTGTAAATACCGGAATACGATGCAGCGAAAACAGTTGTATCTGTTCCGGCAAATGAAGCAATGCCGCTAAAAGCAAATTGTTCTGTAAGCTGCCAGGTTGCTCCATCATTTATTGAACGCCAGATAAAATTAAATTCTGATACAATGATTGCATCTTTACTTACAAAAATTTTGTCACCGTCCTCTATAGGTGAAGGAACTGCTTTCCATGTGTTCCCATTATCGCCTGAACGATAAACGCCGCTTTGCGCAAGGGTTACTCCTGCATAAATAAAAGTATCTTTTATTGCAAAGGAAGTTGCTATTTTGTTTGCAAGACCTGAAGTGGGAACCCAACTGATTCCGTTATCAGCAGATTTAAACACATTGATTAATCCATGGCAGGAGCTTTCTACAGCGGCTAATAAATTGCCGCCTGAATAAATAATATCGTTAATGGTTGTGTTCTCAATTCCCCTGCTTGATGAAGACCACGTAACACCATTATCTGTTGATTTATATACGCCTTTATTTTGCGTTCCCGCATAAAGAGAAGTTCCTGCTCTGTAAATTACATTAACCTCTATTCCTTTTGGTCCTGAAGTTTGTTGCCATTGCGCAGAAATATTATTTATAAAAAATATAATTGCAAACAACGGGAGGGCGGCTTTTTTCACTGACAGCATAACTTAAAAAATTTAAGATGATAGAATTTCGATTTCTATAATTGAAACAGGTTTTTTAAAGAAAGAGTTGCTTTTTAAAAAATTTGATAAAGCATTTATTGAAGGTTTTAATGCGAGTGACCGCCGCCTTTGGCGGAGCGGGCACAACAGACGATGCCACATGCACTTCAGCTTAGTGTATCCACAGGTCACAGACTCCGTGAGATACTGCGAATAAAAATTCTTTCCTTGGTTAATACCTGAAAAAACTTTCCCGCCTCAATAACAAATTACATCTTTAATTCATCAGCCAATCTTTTACCGATACAAAACACAGCCAGCTCATAATACATACTACTACCCAGCCGGCAATCTGCATCCATACAGGATGCCTGTAATTTCTCATTAACTTTTGTTTCGTGGAAGCTATAAGAATAAGAGCAAGAGCAACAGGAAGAATGAATCCGTTAAGTGCACCTGCCATTACCAATACTTCAACAGGTTTGCCTATTACTGCAAAAACTGCTGTAGAAAAAATGATAAGAAAGCTGATAAGAAAACGATAGTGCTTATCAAGCCACGGATGGAATGTGCGTACAAATGATACGGATGTATATGCAGCGCCCACAACAGATGTAATTGCCGCACTCCACATAACTACTCCAAAAAAACGATAGCCAATATTGCCTGCTGCAAATTTAAAAACAGAAGCCGGCGGATTGTTTTTGTCCAATACGAAACCTGCAGCCACAACACCTAATGCAGCAAAGAATAAAATGCTTCGCATAGTGCCGGTAATAATAATACCGCTTATTGCACTCCGGTTCACCTGCGGCAAATTTTGTTGACCTTTTATCCCGGCATCGAGTAAGCGGTGAGCGCCGGCAAATGAAATATAACCTCCCACAGTTCCGCCTACTAATGTGATGATGGTTGAAGCATCAACTGTTTCGGGAAAAAAAGTTCTTTCGAGTGCTTCGCCCATAGGTGGATGTGAACTGATGGCGATATACAATGTTAGCAATATCATTAATGCTCCAAGGAGTTTTGTAAATAAATCTAACACCGGACCGGCTTCTTTCATCCAGAAAATGCAGAGAGCAATTATGCAACTGATAACGGCACCATAAGCAGTATCAAGATTTGTAAGAACATTTATGCCCAAGCCACAGCCGGCAATGTTCCCAATGTTGAATGCAACTCCGCCAAGTACAATAAGTGCAGCAAGAAAATAACCAAGACCGGGTAGAAGTTTATTGGCAAGATCCTGTGCTCTTAATTCACTAATAGTTAATACCCGCCAGATGTTTAGTTGTGCGCCAATGTCTAACAGGATATTGATAAGAATTACAAAGCCAAAGCTGGCGCCAAGCTGCTGTGTGAAAAGAGTAGTCTGCGTAAGAAAGCCCGGACCAATAGCTGAAGTAGCCATTAAAAAAGCAGCGCCAATAATAGCGCTCTTGCCCCCAACTGCGCCAGTTGGCGGAGAGTTTTTAGATCGGCTTAATTGCAATGTTGTTTTGCTTTAAGGTTTGATGAATGCGCCTCGCAAATGCAACAGCATGTTTTCCATCTCCGTGAATGCAAATAGTTTCAGCAGAAATCGGAACTGTAATATTATTTATTGAAGTTACTGTTTGCTGTTGTATCATTTGCAATACTTGTTTCAATGAAACGTTTTCATCTTCAATCAAAGCATTAGGTTGCGATCTTGAAGTTAAGCTTCCATCATCCCTGTAAGTTCTGTCTGCGAAAACTTCACTTGCCGTTTTTAGCTGCAATGCCTGCGCTTCGGTTATCAAATTACTTCCGCTTAAACCATATACAATTAAATTTTTATCAAAATCTTTTACTGCTTTTGCAATCGTTGCAGCAATGGCTTTATCTCTTGCAGCCATGTTATAAAGTGCGCCATGTGGTTTTATGTGATGAATGATTGCATCAAACGAAACAGTTATTTTTTTCAGTATGTTGAGCTGTTCTATTATGAGTTCATAATATTGTTCACCGGGCAGAAGTAATTCTTTACGGCCAAAATTTTTTTTATCTGCAAAACCGGGGTGAGCGCCGATAGCAACATTATGTTTTAAGGCAAGCGCTACAGTTTGTTGCATGATATTTTCATCACCGGCATGATAACCACATGCAATATTTGCCGAGCTGATATAAGGCATTAATGCAGCATCATTACTCATTCCTTCGCCCATATCGCAGTTAAGATCAATTGAAGTCATTCGCTGAAGAATTGCTTTGACTGTAATTTAATCGAATCTTCAAGCTGCTGCAAATATTCCTGCTGCTGAATGAAAGCTTCTTCTGCCTGCGCATGAGTTATTAATGTAAACTGTACATTTTCATTTGGCTGCATTTGAGCAAGCTTAGGAAAATCTGAACTTATAACATGCGCAATCTTTGGATAGCCGCCTGTTGTTTGATGATCAGCCATTAAAATTATTAATTGTCCCGAAGGAAGAAGTTGTATTGTTCCCCTTGTTACTGCTGAAGACAAAAGCTGTTGGTCTTTCCTTCCTTCCAAAGCTTCTCCCTGCAGCCTGTAGCCCATGCGATCACTTTGCAGTGATATTTGAAATAAAGATGATTGAAACTTATTTTTTTCGTCGTTACTTAACCAATCATATTCATTGCCGGTTGTGCAGCGTATAATATTTGTTTCAGCATACAAGTTTGATATATCTGCTTTAATTGGTAATGCAAGGATTACGTTTGATTTTAAATTTGGTCCGAAGGACTCTGTGAGTATTTTGATCTTTGATTTTTTTACATCGATAACATCATTTTTTTTCAAAGCTCTTCCTGTGTAGCCGCCTGCCGAAGCCTTTAAATTAGTGCTGTAGCTATTCAGCCATAAATCAATTTCCCATTCTCCGTGTATAGCAAAATAACACCGGCTGCCTTTACTCAACTGAATGAATTTTAAAACAGCCTCTTTTGAAATCATTACAGGAGTATTCATTGATATTGGTTCATCGTTAATTACAGGATTAAAGTCTGCGCCGCTTAGTGCTATCAAACAATCTTGCTGAAACAGGAAAGAAGAAGCAGGAAAGTGAAGTTCAATTACGGGTGCATCTCTTTTATTAGCGGCTAACATATTTGCAATGCTTGCTGCAATTAGGTCCATTGAACCACTTGTGTTGATACCAAGATGCTGAAAGCCGAAGCGCCCTGCATCCTGTATCGTATCAAGCAAACCTTGTTTAATAATTACCACACTCATTGCTGATGTTTCAACTCATGAAATTGCTCTATGCTTATTGGTTCAAATTTTACTTCATCACCCGGTTGAAATAAACAAGGCTGTTCACTATTTGCATTGAACAACTGCAAAGGTGTTGCGCCGATGATATTCCATCCGCCGGGTGAATTCACCGGATATATTCCTGTTTGTGAATCTGCAATACCAACACTTGCTGCTAAAACATTTTTATTGGGTACAGTTTTCCTTGGTGTAGCAATTTTATCATGCACTTTACCCATGTATGCAAAGCCCGGAAGAAAGCCGAGCATATACACACGATAAATTGTATTTGCATGTAATTGTATAATCTCCTCAATACCTATTTGTTTTTGTTCAGACATATTTATAAGATCAGTGCCAAGAGAAACATTGTAGCAAACAGGAACATGAATTTTTCTGCCCGGCGATTGATGTTCTGTGTTTGTCTCTTGTAATGCTTGCTCGATTATATCATGCATGTAGCTATATGCAGAAGCTTTACTCACTTCCCTTATTTTCAAAATATCATAAACCACAGTGAGTGAGGCATAAGCAGGAATAATATCGTTTACGCCATAAATATTTTGTTTTTGTAAATGATAGAACAATGAAAAAACCTGTTGATTGATATTCTCATTAATGTTATTTCCGAAGATGATTGTAATGGCATTATCGCCGAGTGGTGTTACTCTTGCCTGCATACCATAAAGGATGTTTGATGAAGGTAATAATAGTTGCATAAAGAACAGAACCTTCTCTGAATAGCGGAGCAGACTATTGAACAGGGAATCGTAGGCTCAATTATGGTGTGCATATTTGCAGGGTTAATGCAGGTTCCGTTATGCTGAATTTTTTATTTCAGCATCTTTTCTACTGCTCAGGTTTTAATAAGACCCTGAAATAAATTCAGGGTGACGAGTTTACCAACATCTTCTCCGCTTCTTCTCTGCAATATTGCTGCAGCGCATAAAACAGCGCATCCATAGTTTGAATGGTGGTGTGCATATTTACAGGGTTGATGCGAAACCACGTTTTGCCTTTGAGCATGGTGGTGGCAAACCAGAACTGCCCTTCCTTTTCAATGCGGGCAGCCACGGCAATATGCAGTTGTGTAAGCGTTTCATCGCTGAGTGTATCATTCTTATAGCGAATGCAACTGGCAGACATCTTTGGCTCGGTGGCGCTTTCAAATTCTGTGCTGCTTTGTGCAAGCTGGTGCAGATGCTTTGCCTGTGCAATATTATTTTCAACCCATTGCGCAATTTGGTCTTTTCCATAATGCTGAAAGCTCATCCACACTTTAAGGCTGCGAAAACGTTTTGATTGTTCAAAGCCGTTTACATAAAATTGATAGCGCTGATTTTTATTTTCACCTTGTTCCGTAAGATAAGCATGCTGAATACCAAATGATTTTCTTAAGCGTTCATGCTCCTTCACCAATATTGCGCCGCAATCCAGTGGAGCATAAAACCATTTGTGCGGGTCAATGGTAACGGAATCTGCGAGGTGCAATCCCTTCAATAGATTTTTATTTTGTTCTGACAGTAACATGCCGCCACCATAAGCCGCATCTATATGATACCAACATTTTTCACGAACGGCAATACGGTGCAATGCTTCAAGGTCGTCAACGGCACCAAGGTTTGTAGTGCCTGCAAGACCAATAATGCACAAAGCTTTTATGCCTTCAGCTTTATCTTTTTGCAACGCTTCTTCCAAAGCATCAATTTGTAATTGATAATTTTCATCGGTGGGTAATGTGCGGAGATTGTTGCGTCCAAGCCCGATAGCATCAACAGATTTATCAATAGACACATGCCTTTCTTCTGATACATACACTGCCCATTTGCCCTGCAAGCCTTCATGCTGCGCAACATCGGCGGTAGTGAAATCTCTTGCTAATTTTAATCCGATGAAATTCGCCATCATACCGCCACTGGTAAGATTGCCACCGGCTTTTTCATCATAACCGATGAGGTCGTTGAGCCAACGAATAACACGCAGTTCCATTGCAGTGGCAGAAGGCCCAATTGTATAAGCGCCAAGATTTTGATTCAATGCAGCAGCAAGCAGGTCGCCTAATATTCCGGCGGGATTGGGCGAAGGCGTGATGAGACCCATATAGCCCGGATGATTTACATCTGTACAATAAGGAATTAATTTTTCTTCTATTATTTTTTGAATTGTCTCAAGCGATTGTGGATGATTCGGAATTTCTTCATTGAATAAATCGTTTAAGAAAGATGGCTCAACATCAGTGAACAAAGGCTTCTCGTTTGCATGTTGCAGGTAATCGGCAATGTAATCAATGAGGTAGTGACCTGCCTGGCGGAATTCTTGGTATTGCATGGGAAGATTTGTTCAAATTTTTTTAGGATTCATATACTTTAATAAAGGAACTCTGGTGAAATCATTGTCATTATCTGCTACAAGAGTGAGATCAAATACTAATGCAGTAGCGGCAATTATTGCATCAGCTATTTTGAGTTTGTAATTTTTCCTTATTGCAATTGTTGCTAAGATAATTTCAGGGCTAATTCCAATGATATTGGATTGCAGAACGAAGTGCTCGTAAATAACAATATCCGCAGGATTAGAAGGATTCCATACCTGCAATTCAATTTCAGAAATAAAAGAAATAGTGCAATCTGTATTTATAAATGCATCAATAAAAGCAACACCATTTGCAGGAAGAGTTTGGTTTAGATATTTAATTGCAGCACTGGTATCTATTAAATATTGCGTTGCCATTCAGTGCGTATTTTTTCAATTTGCTGATTAATGGCATCTTCAGTCATTGGTGAGGTGATTTTCTTTTTTAGGTCAGATATTTTTGAGGCAGAACTTTTTCTGTTAAGATATGGAGCATCAATCACCGTTAGTATTTTCAGGTCCTCAAGATCCTGCAGCAACCGTCGGGCTTTATCATTATGTAATCGAACTACCAGCGTTTCCATTTCTTAGATTTTAAATAAAAATACTGAATTTTAGTTAATTGGTTTGGAAAAGATAACTTAAGCATAAGTGATCGTTCTGTAATCGAAATTGCAGAGACCAAACAACGAACAATTCTAACCTGCGACAAAGACTATGCTTTCTGTGCTGATGCAAAATGCCTGATTCATCTTCTCGCCTTCTTCAATTAACCATTTAACTACTGAAACTATTGTTGTTTCCAATCTGGTAAACGCCCCGGTGTATAAGGTGCTTTGTTTTGTTCCAATAAATTTTCAAGTCTTTTTACTTCAGCATCTATATTTTTTATTTCTGCAAATACCAGTGCAAATTGTTTTGAAGCATCGGTATAAGAATTCATGAAAGTGGTTGTAATACCCGATGTTGTGCTTATCAATGCTTCCATAATGCTTCCGATACGACTGTTTAAAGAAGTGGGCGCTTCAAATTCACGCTTTGATAATGTGGCATCACCATTCAATGTTTTATCCACATCAATTAATCTTCTTTCCAAATCAAGCATGTCTTTCATCACTAAGGGGTCAAGGCGCGGCGTTTGCAAAGCCGCTTCCTTCATGTATCGCAGCTTGTTTTGCAGCTCACTTCGATAAGCGTCTGTACCGGAGACAGCACGCTGCAGCTCTTCTACCTTTTTGCCAAAATCGTTCAGCACTTTTTTATCGCTTGCAACCATAGAGGCCCTATTCAATGCTTCTATTTTAAAAGATACAGGTTGTGTCAACTGTGTGTAAACGCTGTCCTCAAATTTGCTTAGAGATACGTTGTAATTTCCGGGAAGCACCAGAGTGCCAAGGGGCGGATTATCGAATACATTTGATTCGTCGAAAGGGGTAAGGTTCACAGGCACTTTTGTATCTGTACGAAAATCCCACACTATGCGGTTAATTCCTTTTTTTGCAGGAGCTTTTAATCGGCGCACCACATTGCCCGCTTCATCTTTAATGGAGAAGAGCAGATAAGGTGCAGGCTGAATATCTTCCCTTCGCAAAGAATCGAGAGACGGATAATATGGCGCTTCACTTTTATTAATCATTTCTTTTTCTGCTTCCTGTCTTTTTTCTTTGAGGGTTTTTAAATCTTCTTTTAAATAGTACGTAAACATGGAGCCAACTTTGGGATTAGGAGCATTCCAAAAACTTTCGCCCTGAAAACCTTTGCCGCGAATGCCCAGCGGCATTGATTCAATATACATCCATGCAGAGCGCACAGGCGCAATGAATGCAGTGTTTTCAAGGTCTTTTGCTTTGAGGGTTCTTAAAGGAGAATAATTATCGAGGACATAATAACCTCTTCCAAAAGTTGCCACAACAAGATCATTATCTCTTCGCTGAATTTCCATATCTCTTATTGCGATTGTTGGCAAGCCGCCCTTAAGCTGTATCCATTTTATGCCGCCATCAATAGAAAAATAAACGCCAAATTCAGTTCCGGCAAAGAGCAGGTTTGCATTTACATTGTCTTCTGCCATGCAGTAGATTGTTCCTCTTACGGGCAAATTATTTTGAATGGCGCTCCATGTTTTTCCACCATCTGTTGTTTTAAATAAATATGGTTTGAAGTCGCCGTAGCGGTGATGATTGAATGCTGCATACGCCACATTTTTATTGTGTGCTGATGCAATTATCATGTTTACATAAGTTTGCTTTGGAACGCCGGAAATGTTATCCACCTTAATCCAGTTTTTTCCGCCATCGGTTGTTATGTGAATCAATCCATCATCGGTGCCTGCAAACAAAATATTTTCATCAAGGGGAGATTCTGCAATGGTAGTAACCTGACCGTAAACATCGGTTGACTGGTTCTTTGCAACAGCATCCACACTCCACACTCTGCCCATCACTGTAAGCTTATTTCTGTCAATGCCACGTGATAAATCGGGGCTGATTACCTGCCATGTATTTCCCTGGTCTTCTGTTTTAAAGATTTTGTTTGATGCGAAATATAGGCGCTTATGGTCATGCCGTGAAATGAGAATTGGTGCATCCCAATTCCAGCGGTAAGGCGCATCACCGGGAGATTCTACGGGTCTTATCTCAATTTTTTCGCCGCTTCGTCTATCATATCGAACAAGCCCGCCATATTGCGATTCTGCGTACACAATGTTTGAATCAACATAATCAGCCTGGCTTTCAAATCCATCACCGCCATTAGTAATAAACCAGTCGCTGTTTACAATACCATTGGCGCTCGTGGTGCGTGATGGTCCGCCCAAACTAAAATTATCCTGTGTGCCGCCGTACACGTAATAAAAGGGAAAACTATTATCGAGTGATACTTTATAAAATTGTGTAACGGGAATGTTGGCTTTGAAATTCCAGTTCTCACCTGCATCAAAGCTTTCATATAATCCGCCATCACAACCTACGAGCATGTGTTTGGTGTTGCCTGGATTAATCCAAATAACATGGTTATCTACATGCTTACTTTTTTCGCCAAGGTTCTTGAAAGTTTTACCGCCATCAACACTCACTTGGGCCAATGTATTCATCGAATAAATTTTATTGATGTCTTTCGGGTCGCAAAAAATTTCCTGGTAATAATTCCCTGCAGTAGAATAACTGCTTCTTTTTTCCCAGCTTGCACCCATGTCGGTTGATGCAAAGAGGCCACCCTTATCGCCGGTTGCTTCTACAATAGCAAAGAGGTAATCAGGATTTACGGGGCTTATAGCCAAGCCAATTCTTCCAAGATCAACATCCGCTGGCAAGCCTTTCATAATCTTATTCCATGTATTGCCGCCATCGGTGCTTTTGTATAGAGCGCTTTCGGGGCCGCCGCCAATGTAAGTAAATACTTTTCGCTGCCTCTGATGTGCTGCTGCATATAAGATGTTGCTGTGGCGGGGATCCATGAAAACTTCATTGAAGCCAGTATGCTCACTCACGGTTAATACTTGTTTCCATATTTTACCACCATCAGCAGTTTTATATATTCCGCGTTCGCCGCCATCATTCCAAAGAGGCCCATAAGCTGCTACAAAAACTATATCAGGATTATTAGGGTCAACAACAATTTTACCGATGTGCTCTGAATTTTTCAAGCCCATATTCTTCCAGCTTTTGCCGGCATCTTCACTCTTATACACACCATCGCCATAGGCTACCGAGCGTTGGTTATTATTTTCACCCGTGCCCACCCATACTACGTTTGCATTAGAAGGATCAAGCGTAATGCAGCCGATAGAATAGGAACCCTCACCATCAAAAAGGGACGTGAATGTAATACCTGCATTTGTTGTTTTCCAAACACCGCCTGAAGCGGCTGCAACATAATATTCTGATATGTTGTTAGGATTAACAGCCAGGTCAACTATACGGCCGGAAGTAAGTGCAGGCCCGATGCTTCTGAAAGAAAGTCCATCAAAAGTGGATGATTGCATTGGGTCTTTGTTATCATTCTTTAAAGAATCTGCAGTCTTCTTTTTTTGAGCGAAAGAGGGATTCGCAAAAAATAATAATGAGGAGCTAATAACAGCAAAGAGAAATTTCATATATGTCTTTTGTTTTGGTTTGTGAAAATAAAACAATCATTACAAAACAACATTCTGTTTTTTATAACGAGGTTGAAAGCTTTAAATGTAAATCTTAAATGTACAAATCGACGCAGTGGCTGGGATTTGCAAATAACCGATTGCTTCAACGTCAAGCCCACTCGCAGCAGTACTTTTGTTAGCTGCAATTTTTCAATAACACCCCGATGATTATTTCAAATGACAATAAAGGAGCAATCGGAAGTTTTAAAATTGGATACAGCTGAGGCTTACCATCATACAAAGCTCCAAAATTGTTTACTCACAAAAAGACGGAAGAATATTTCGTAACGTCTTTATACGCTCAAATTTTAATTTATAACAATGTTCCAGTTGTAGGTATAGAAGTTTGCGAAGATGATAGCGACAAAGGTGCTGACACAATCATTAAAATTCTTAACAACGAGTTCAAAGAAATTCAAATAACAAGATTTACACTTACAGAATATTTAAAGAGAAGAAAAGTAGCAGAGAAACAAGTTGACAATTTAATTTCTAAAATTCTAGACTTGACTAAAGTTCCAGTTCCAGTTAACATTACAGTTAATCTGCTTAAGATTGACAGTGCATCTTTTAAAACCCAAAAATTAGAGAATGCTTTAGCTAAGGAGATTGCAAAAGCTATTCATAACAATCAAGCAGAATTAAGCTCTTCAAATAATCTTGTGAATTATGCTGTAAGTGACGAAAAACTTAAGCATTTTACTCCGTTGCTGACGCTGCAAAGTATTCCGAAAGATTTTCATTCAAATTTTTATGGCAGAGACAATATTTTCATTGACTTAGATTTTGATAATATAAATTTTACAAAAAAAGACATTGAAGATGAGTGTTTGAATATTTATAACAAGAAAAACGGAGGTAAAGCAAAAACACTAATTATTTGGGCTGACACATTTGAAATATTGTATGATCCAAAATATATCATTGAAAGGCTGACATACCAATTTAAAGAAACAACTTTTGACGAGGTATTATTTTTTAATTTTTACAATAGCTTACATTTATATCTTGAATTTAAAATACAAACAGCTCAAATCAAGTGACAATAAAACTGCAGCTAAGATTGCATTTGCAATAGCATGGCTGGACATTAAACACTCGTCTGCAAATCATTTATCAGCCTTTGTTCCGGCAGACATTACGCTATTGAGCATTTGTTATTAATTTCAACTTTAGTTTTTCAATTAAGTATTTGTTCCGGCTGACAGTTCACTATTGCCATGCCATCGCAAATGCTTCAACGTTGCAAGCAGTTTTTTGTCACGCCTCGCCATTTACTCCCAAGTCATAATATTTTTTGGTTGTCAAATTGATTTTAAAATTGAAATAGCAATTTCCTCCATCGTCAACGTGCATTATTTCAGTTTTCCATCTTGTGTCCCAAGTCCTGCAAAAACAGTTTACCCAAACTTCTTTCTCACCTTTGCTATTTGTCACAGCAACCAATTGTTTTTTGTAGTCGTTCTTTGTTAAATCAATACTGAATTGCTTATAATCTTGTTCCAATGAATTATTATAATCTGTCACACATTTAATTAATAATCTGTCAATTTCATTGATGTCGGCTCGTGTCAATATTGCTTGCTTGTAATTATTATCAAATGGATAATTTCCAGTTTTGCAAAACGGAATGATTGCAACTTTTGAGGTGTCAAACTGAGAATGACTTCTTTTCTTTGGATTGTGCTCTGTCAACCTGTTTGATACTTGGCTTTTGTCCACAAGCAACAAGCAATGAAGTAAAAAGGAAGGTTATTGTCAACCCATATTTTACTGAACGAACTGTCATAATAAAATTGCATACAACCCGTAAATATACACCCCTTTTGTCTCACAAAGTCTGGATGTTTTTTTGCACCCGCAGTACGTTCCGCAAGATGGGAAGTATAACGGATTTATTATAACATTTTAATACAAATAAAAAACCTGTGAAGCTGGTGTGAAACTTCACAGGTATAATCTATCGTGTTTTAATATCAATGCATGTTACTGCTTTATAAACCTGAAAGTTTTATCGCAGTCCTTTGTTTGAAGTCGCAGGAAATAGGCTCCGGGCTTTAATTGCGCAACATCCATTTCAAAACTGTTATTGCCTCTTAATTGTGGTTTGGATTTACTAAGTACAAAACCTTTTACGTCTGTTATTGTTACACTTACTTTATCAACAGGCATATTCAATGTTACCATGAATTTGTTTACAACAGGATTTGGATAAAGTGTTGCATCTATTGAGTTCGTTGTTATCGTTTCATTTTTTGAAATTGCTAATGTTGCCGTAACAGTAACTGTTATTTGCTCTTCATCATATAATACAGGTGTGCCATTGTCAGTTACTCTTACTTTAAAAGTGTAGTTACCTACTGTTGTTGGCGTCCATGTAAATACGCCGGTTGAAGCATTAATGCTTGCTCCTGCCGGTGCGCCGATTAATGAGAAGGTAAGTGTTTCATTTTTATCAACATCAGTAGCTGTAGCCGTGAACGTAAGCGTTGTGTTTTTTACCACTGTCTTGTTGCCGATAGGCGCCAATACCGGCGCATCATTAACCGGAGTAACGGTAATATTTACTTTTGCCGGTGCTGAAGACAAACATCCTACACTGACTATAAAATAGAAAGAATCTTTGCCTGAATAATTTTTATTTGGCTTATACGTTTTTGTAGCACTTGCACCTGTAACTGTACCATGTTTGGGAGGAGTAGAAACAGTGAACACAAGCGGTGCGCCACCAGAACCGGTTAAAGTAATTTTTTTCGTAGTATCTTCTTTCAGCGTAACACTTTGAGGATTCGCTACCAGAGTGTTTACTGTTTTTAATAAACTGCCAAAGGAATTACCTCCATCCGTTATTAAATTCAAATGGCGTAATACCGTGTATATTCCGCCAGTACTTGTTTTAAAAATTGTTCCTGCACTATTAGTTCCTCCTGCACTTGTGATGCCATACAAATTACCATCAGTGCCCTGAATTAAATTTCCTTTTGGTGCACTTCCTGTGGTTGCTGATAATAATTGCTTTAAAACGGTATATGTTCCTGCACCCGTCATTTTGAAAATAGTTCCATTAAAATTAGTGCCTCCGCCGCTTGTTGTGCCGTAAAAATTTCCATCTGCTGCAAGCAATAAACTTCCTAAAGGCGCGCTTCCTTCAGAGCCAGTTAAAGTATGTAATACTGTAAACGTGCCTGTTGATGTTATTTTAAATATGCGTCCATTAGAGGATGTCATACCATAAAAATTACCAGCGGTTCCTTCTATAAGATTGCCCTCAGGATTCGCTCCGTCTGTTGATGATAGTAAATGTCTTAATACCGTATACACTCCGGCAGTTGTAATTTTAAAAATTGTTCCGCTGCCATTTGTTCCGCCTACACTCGTCATACCATAAAAAATTCCATCACTGCCTAACAAAAGACTGCCCTTAGGATAGCCGCCATCTGCAGTATACGCCAAATGCTTTAATACGGTATAAACTCCGGCGGGAGTTATTTTAAAGATAGTGCCGTAGCTGCTTGTTCCACCTGTGCTCGTCATGCCGTAAAAGTTATTATCACTTGCTTGTACTAAGCTTCCCTGCGGAGTACCGCCTTCCGTGCTATTGCTGAATGAATGTAAAACAGTAGTTACGCCTCCGCATATTTTAAACACAGTGCCATAACCAAAAATTCCGCCGCCGCTTGTTGTGCCGTAATAAGCATTGTCAACTGCAGATTGCATCAGGCTTTCGAAAGGCGCGTTGCCGCCAACACCACCATTAAATCCATTTAAAAATGTAAATGCGCCTGTTGTAGTTATTTTAAAAACTGTTCCAAATGTACTGGCTCCCCCGGTATTTGTTAAACCGTATAGACTGCCGTTAGTTGATTGTACAAGACTGCCCTTAGGATAACCTCCATCTGTAGCAGAAGTAAATGAAAACAATTTGGTAAAAGCTCCTGCGGTTGATATTTTGAAGGTAGTGCCATTACTATGGTCGCCGCCATTAGCACACATTCCATACAATAAGCCATCTGTTGCCTGAACCAGAGCTCCATAAGGACTTGAGCCATCTGCTGCAGCTAAGCTTCTGAGCACTGTAAAAGTTCCTGTGGAAGTAATTTTAAATATAGTGCCTGAAAAGTTTGTACCGCCGGTATTAGTCATACCATAGAATTTTCCATCAGAGGCTTGTATTAAATCGCCCTGAGACTGTCCGCCATCTGTATTGATAACCATATTATGTAAAACTGTGAACGTAGTACCTGTAGTATTAATTTTAAAAATGGTACCGCCGCCATTTACAACTCCTCCCTGATTAGTAATGCCATACAAAAAACCATCAGTGCCCTGCACAAGACTGCCGTAACAATAACCACCATCGGGAACATTATTTAGAGAACGTAAAACAGTTAAAACCCCCGCCGGAGTCATTTTAAAAATGGTGCCATATCCAAAAGTTCCACCCCTGTAAGTACAACCATAAAAGTTACCATCAGTGCCTAAAACAAGGTGCCCGTGCGGACTTGAGCCGTCTGCGGAAGTAAGATGTTTGAGAACTGTAAAGATACCTGCCGGAGTAATTTTAAATATAGTTCCAACGCCATTTGTTCCACCTGAACTCGTCATGCCATAAAAGTTTCCATCGTTACCTTTCGTTAATTCTCCGTAAGGATTAGCGCCATCCGGAGTGGAATTAAATTGATGAAGGATTGTAATAACACCCGCAGGTGTTACGCTAAAGATACTTCCATAAGTATAGGTGCCGCCCGTAAAGGTCATACCGTAAAAGTCGCCATCATCACCTTGTATCAAATCGCCGTTAGGGTTTTTGCCCCAATCTGCAAAGGAGTGTGTTATAGAAAAATTGTTTCCATTGTTTTTGATTGAGAAAGCAGTTCCTCTGCCATCAGGTCCACCATTGGAAGTTAAGCCCAGAAAAGTATCCTGTGCTTTTATGCAGAGTGATGTTATTAAAAAATTGAGTAGCAAGAATAAAGTGATTAAACGTTTTGCGGATGCCTGAGTTCCGTTTTCTATAGAGGCGGATAAGTGTAACATAAAATTTATTTTTTGTAATGTAGTTTTATTAGTTGAAATGAGATAGCAATCTGATAGTTTTCCATGTACAATTTAAATTCATTTTCCCAACCTCCAGCCGATGAATATATTTACTACATTATTTTTTGGATTCATCTTAGGTATAAAAGACGGATTTGTGCCGGATGAAGAGTCAGTCATGTTATACAAGTTTCCTAAACTAACATTATACCTGGCACCAATTAATAAACCTTTGTATGGATGAATTTCAATACCGCCTGCAAAACCGTAATCAAATTTGTTATAATAACTAAGCAGTTTGCCTGAGCCACCATAGCCTGAGCCACCGCTGCCTGTACTATTAGTGCTGTCTGCTTTTGCATTTATTAAAAAAGCCATTTGCGCACCTAACTGTAATTGAAAATATTTAGTTATACTGATCGTGGTCAATTGTGGCAACAAAATATAATCGAGATTCACATTGCCTGTATTTGTATTTGATGAATAATTATAACCCTGTTTTGAATAGATCAATTCAGTACGAAACCCAAGTACACCTTTGCTTTTCGGCGCAAGAAAAATACCGGCTAAAAAACCGCTGCGGCGACTGCTATTAATGGAAGAAGCACCGGTTACATTGGCGAAATTTGCACCTGCTTTTATACCAATCTGTGCGAAAAGGAAACAGGGAGCAATAATCATTAGCAAGCAAAAGATTAATGTTTTCATGATGAATTTTTTTTAATTGTAAAGTATTTTAAGTTGTATTTATAAAATGATATTATCGTGTAATTACCAACCCGAAAGCGCTACGCTATCGGGTTGTCGCTAATCTTTTTATTATTTAAGGCGCTCCACCCCGAGCCACTCACACAAAAGCTTTTTTCGAAATGGTTTTGTAATTGTTTGTTTTCATTTGGTCAAAACCATTTGTTTTGTGCCTGATTTTTTTCCATCAATTACTAATGAATAAAAATAATTGCCTTGTGAAAGGGTGCCTGCATTAATAGTTGCTTGCCCATTTCCTTTAGTAGTTAATACAATCGTTTTTAATACATGACCATTTACATCGCTTATAATTAATTGTGCGTTGTTTGTTTTTGAAGGAATATAATAACGGATAACTGTATTACCTGAAAAAGGGTTTGGTATGTTTTGTTCAAGACGGGCAGCATCGCCGGAGAAATTAGATTTTGCAAATTGATTATCCGATGTTGTTTGTGCACTAATATTATTTGAATTAGCACAACATTGTTGCTGAGCAATATTTAACTGTGCGATTTGCTTTTTAATATCAGATAACTGAGTTATCACGTCTTTTAGTGTTGAGCTGAGATTTGCATTACTGTTTGTAAGACTATCATTCTGAGAAGCCAATTCCTGCACTGCCTTTACTAGTGGCACAACAAATTCAGCGTAGCGCAAACCATACAGGTCATTATCATTCTTTGGTGCATCCACTCCGCTAAAATCATAACCTGATTTTTTTGCTGCTTTTTCTACATCCTGTGCTACAAAACCGGTATAAATATTTTTTTCCTGCTGAGCAATGGCTGCATTCTCTGCAGATCTGGATTTCTCATTCGATAAACTTATTTTTTTATCAACTCCGGTTTTCTTATTCAATCCTATAATATCGAGATTATAAGTAATAGGATGCAATTGTTTAATAAATTCAAGCCCGGGTACATTTTCTTTAATATTTTTCTTAAAGCGGCCATCGCTGAAAGTGCTCCAGCCAACCTGGCCCCCAATGCTTGTAACTGAAGAATTACCTATCCTGATCTGGCTGGATGCAGTAGGTGTGGCACTCTGACCGAAAGCCCCTGAATTAGTAAAACCGGCGACAGTAGGACCGGCAAAATATCCAACGTAGGTGTTGCCCTCTCCATTGGTAACACCATATCCCGCAAAAGCTCCAATTTCTGTATTAAAGTAACTAACATCATTATATCCTGCGAAATGCCCATTTGCTGTATTAAAATTACCCTCAGTGTTTGCGGAGAGTGCCTGGGAGCCATTGGCAGTATTGCCAACGCCAGTAGTATTTGAAAAAAGAGAATTTGTGCCGTTCGCTGTGTTTAAACTTCCAGTTGTATTATAACGAAGAGATTGATTTCCGCCCGCCGTATTACTTACTCCTGTTGTATTATTATTAAGTGAGTAATAGCCGTTAGCAGTATTGTAATTTCCTGTTGTATTATTATACAAAGAAAATGCACCATTCGTTGTATTATCAACGCCTGTTGTGTTATCTATAAGCGCTGCATAACCTGATGCTGTATTTCCATCTCCGGTTGTATTATATGCAAGGGCATCAAAACCATTTGCAGTATTGTTATTTCCGGTAGTGTTGGCTAACATCGCTGAATAACCAGTTGCAGTATTGGCGCCCCCTGTAGTATTTGAATAGAGGGCTTTATTGCCATTTGCCACATTACTCCCGCCGCTTGTATTATTAAAAAGCGCCTCCTTTCCGTTTGCTGTGTTGTAACTTCCTATAGTATTATTAAAAAGTGCATCCCTGCCGGTTGCGGTGTTATAGCTCCCCTGTGTATTGTAATGAAGTGCATATAAGCCTGTTGCTGTATTCTCATTGCCGGTTGTATTGGAATAAAGTGCCATGTAGCCGGTTGCGGTATTATAGTTTCCTGTTGTGTTAGATAGCAGTGTTTCTGAACCATAAGCAGTGTTAAGTAATCCTGTGGTATTATTTTGCAGCGACAGGTAACCGGTAGCGGTGTTAGCATATCCGGCTGTGTTTAAAAAAAGAGCTTGAAAGCCATTGGCTACATTAAAATCTCCAGTTGTATTTGAATAAAGGGAATAAGCACCGCTTGCTGAATTATAGGTTCCTGTTGTGTTGCTTCGCAGAGCCGAAACTCCAATTGCAACATTGTAATTTCCTGTAATGTTGGAATAAAGGGCAGAAGTACCATTTGCTGTGTTTGACATTCCGGTTGTGTTGCTAAATAATGATTCATATCCAAAAGCGCTGTTGAAATTTCCCGTATTAGAATTTAAACTTTGATAACCGAAAGAACTGTTCCCTTTTGAACCAACATAATCAAGTAAGCCAGCTTTAGCATTATTTACTTTAAAAATTAAGGGTTGAGCATCGGTTGTGCCAATGAAATTTATAGCTGCATCTGTGCCCGCGTTACCTGTAAGGTTCCATGCCTTTGGTTTAACCGCCGTCCATGCAGAACCGGAATAATAATAAAAGCCGGGTGTGCTGTTGGTTTGATAAATCATTAAACCGGTAGCAGGAGAAATAATGGCATTGCGTTGTACGAGTGTCATTCGCGGCATAAGCAATCCTTTTGTGGTTGATTTTATTTCCAGTAAAGATGAAGCATCAGGCGTAATAGTACCAACGCCTGCAGCGCCTGTGGATGGAAAAGTGTTTTGTGCCTGCAACCTGTTGCAGATAAAACATACCGGCATTAATAAACCCAGTAGAATTTTTGTAGATGTGTTCATGATAACATTTTTAAGTGTTTGTAAAAGTTTGTTTGATTAAAAGTTTTGTTTGTTGTAACTCTTACTGCTGTTATGATTTTTTGTAAAAGCACTAAGAATAAAGAAGGCAAATGTAGAGGGACGTTAAACCTTTACCTATCCACCAAAACAGGGATTTTAATTTTTAAAAGCAAAATCCCCTGAAAAGGGGAATTTTAGAGTAATGCTTGATTTTGTTGTTAAGAAAGTGAACCTTTACTTTTCTTCAATAAATTATTTGCATCTGCTATTTTATGATTTGTATAAAGCGATATTTTTTTTTCATTCTTACAATGCTGTTCATTGTTTGCAAATCTGTTTATTCTCAATCAATTCCTGACAGCCTTCAGTATAAATTAAATCATGCAGCCAATGATTCAATTAAAGCGCGTACAATACTTGATATTGGTGAAGCAATTGAAGCAGAAATGCCTGATAAAAGTTTAGTGTATTATCAGCAGGCTTTAGCGTTAAGCAAACAAATAAAAAATAACCGGCTGATATTATCATCAACGGTTGATGTGGGCATTGCATACATTGAGACCAACGATATGGATAAAGCTTTATCCGCTTTTTTCGAAGCAATTCATATAGCCAAACAAGTAAATGATACAGGTAAAATAGCCGGTGTGCTTGGAAATATCGGAAACGTTTACCTGCATAAAAAAGATCCGGAGCACGCCATACAGTACTACCTGCAGGCGGCATCATTATTGGAAAATTCTTCTGATAAAAGCAGGTTATCATGGGTATATTCAAACCTGTGCCCTTTACTTAATGATCAAAAAGAATTTAATAAGGCAATGGAATATGGCAATAAAGCTGTTGAACTGGCTAAACAAAATAATGACCATTATATTTTAGTAAATGCATTAATAAATCTTTCCAATACATACGGCTATTTAAACAATTTGCAAAAGCAATATTCATTGTTACAAAAGGCATTGCCGCTTGCAATAAAAAATAAGGATTTTGAACAAATATCTACTGTTTATAATGACCTTGGTGATTATTATTATGAGCAAAAAAAATATCAGCCATCGTTAAACTATTATCTTGAATCGTATAAGTACACGCAGCAAATGGGAAACCAATATCATATATGCACGGCATGTACTCATCTTGCAGTTTTATATAATAATTTAAAACAGCCTGATAAAGCCATGCAGTTTATTATACGTGCAGAAACACTTGCAAAAGAAGTAGGCGCAAGGGCTGATATGAAAGAAATTTATTTAACCAGGTCTGAAATTGAAGAAAGCAAAGGCAATTATAAAACTGCTTATAATTATCTTTCAAAGGCTTCAGGTATAAGCGATTCATTATTTACTGTGGAAGGCAGTAAACATATAGCTGAAATGGAAGCGAAATATCAGAATGAAAAAAAGCAAAAAGAAATTCTGAAATTAGAAAAAGAAAAACAGATACAATCGCTTTCCATCCAACAAAAATCAACACTTAATTATTTTTTAATAGCATCTGTTGCTGCTTTGATTGTTGTTAGTTTTTTGATTTATAGAAATCTGCGTCATCGTCAGTTATTAGCAAAACAGCAAGGCGAATTACAGCAACAACGCATTCGTGAATTGGAAAAAGATAAACAATTGGTTGCAGTTGATTCAATGCTGAAAGGTCAGGAAGATGAGCGTACAAGGCTTGCAAAGGATTTGCACGATGGATTGGGCGGAATGTTATCAGGTGTAAAATTTTCTCTTATGAATATGAAAAGCAATCTTATCATTAATCATGAAAATGTTGTTGTGTTTGAACGGTCATTGGATATGCTGGATACTTCAATCAAAGAACTTCGTCGTGTTGCACATAACATGATGCCCGAAGCGTTGGTAAAGTTCGGATTGGATGAAGCATTGAAAGATTATTTTGATAACATCAACAATTCTAATATTCTTCATGTACAATACCAGTTTTTTGGAATGGAAAAAAGACTTGAACACAATGCGGAGATTATAATTTACCGCATCATACAGGAATTATTTACAAATATTTTTAAACATGCAAACGCTTCGGAAGTGCTGGTGCAATTGATTCGCGAAGAAAACCGGTTAAGCATAACAGTAGAAGATAACGGTAAAGGTTTTGATGTTGGCGAGCTTGAAAAAAATAAAGGTGCAGGCTGGGCAAATATTCGCAGTCGTGTAGATTACCTTAAAGGAAAATTAGACCTTCATTCTGATAATATTAAAGGAACTTCTGTGAATATTGAATGCCCCGTAACCCCGTAAAGGGGAAATAAAAAAAAATTATGATCCGTGTTTTTATAGTTGATGATCATCCAATGGTGCAGGAAGGTATGCGCTCATTGCTTGCAAATGAAAAGGGAATTGAATTATGCGGATATGCAATGACTGCACAATCCTGTTTAGGATTTTTTATAAATAATACGGCTGATGTGATATTGATGGATATTAATTTACCCGATATGAGTGGAATTGAGCTTTGTGCCAACATCAAAAAAAATTATCCCGGCATTATAGTATTAGGGTTGAGTACTTTTAACCAGGGCAGTTATATAAATAAAATGATGGAGAACGGTGCGAGTGGTTATGTATTAAAGAATGCTGATAAAGAAGAATTGCTTGAAGCAATCCGTGAAGTGAATAAAGGTAAAACCTACTTGAGCTTTGAAGCGGGACAAGCCATGCGCAAAGATATTTCAACGGCGCAGATTCCGCTAATAACAAGAAGAGAAAAAGAAATACTGTCTTTGATTGCCGAAGGATATACCAATCCTGAAATTGCAGAAAAGTTATTCATCAGCCCTTCTACCGTTGACAGTCACCGTAAAAATCTATTGGCTAAAATGAATATGAAGAATACGGCTTCGCTGATAAAGTTTGCAGTAGAAAATAAATTGATTCAATAGCCTTGAGGCACTTAGGAATAAACGCCTACCTTACTGTTCATTAAAAATTGAACCCTTTCATTATTAAAAAATAATAAGCAGCAATTCTTTTATGTGCCGCCATGTTCTCACCTTATGGATTTGTACGTTGGTTCTTTAGGCAGCTACGCATTTTTCCAATGGCATTGGACTAAATCCCGCAATACCTGCCGAACTATATCGGCATTATACAAAATAATTTGGACTAATTGGAAAATGAAATTGGTATTAGAAGGAGCAGCCTTACAATCTATTGTCATGATGGGAGAATTTTTTTTTAATTAGTGCCATACTAAATGCCTGATCATTGCTTCGTCGTTCTGCGAAACTTGCTTTTATATGTACAACGCCAGGACATTCATATCTCCCATTCTTCGTATTTGCTAAAAGCACATCAGCTTTATTTGGTTGTACTTTATAACTTAATTTTAATTTATCAAGTAATTCTGTTTTCGTCTTTTTTTTAAAAAATATCAATTAATATATCATGTTTTGTAAGTTCTTCTTTATAATATTCAACAAAGATTCTTTCCAGCGCAGAGCCGCCTGTTCGATTCCAACTTTGTCTAAATTAAGTTTTTAAGCTGACTAATTAATGATGGAACATAAGCATGAAAACAAATACAACACTTCAATCGTATAACCCATTTGCCTCTGTAAAAATTATTGAGTTTCGAAATTTATTGTTTGGTCGTTTGGTTTTTATTATGGGTCTGCGCATGATGGGTACACTGGTGGGCTGGTGGATTTACAATCTTACGAATGATCCTTTTGCAATAGGATTAATTGGCTTATCAGAAGTAATACCTGCTGTTTCCCTTGCCCTATATGCAGGTCATGTAATAGACCTAAGTGAAAAACGAAAACTTATTTTGCGGGGTGTGGTTTTATATTTTTGCTGCGCCTGCATTTTACTTTTTTTATCCACCTCTTTTACATCCCAGCGTTTAAGTAATCACTCGATTGCAATCTGTATTTATTTTATCATTTTTTGTACAGGAATCATACGCTCATTTACCGGCCCTGTATTCGGTGTATTGGTTGCATACATTGTACCAAGAGAAACATTACAAAATGCAACAACATGGAACCAGGGAACATGGCTCACTGCTTCGGTGGCCGGTCATGCAATTGGCGGTTTACTGATTGCTTACATTGGAAACTCCGGAACACTCATTGTAATTATATCACTGATTCTTACAGCCTTTCTTGTTTTGCTTCGTTTAAAGCCCAAACATCCTTTACATGAGGCCGGCGAAAAGGCAACAATAGAAAGTGTAAAAGAAGGATTACAGTTTGTGTTTAAAACTAAAGAAGTTTTGGGCGCATTAACTCTCGATTTGTTTGCTGTTTTATTTGGCGGCGCTGTAGCTATGATTCCGGTATTTGCAAGAGACATTTTAAAAGTGGGTGCGCAGGGCTTTGGCTGGCTAAATGCAGCCACAGATTTAGGCGCCATTTGTATGGTGATATTACTCACACTATTCCCTTTGCGAAAGCAACAGGGAAAAAAATTATTTTTTGCAGTAGCCGGTTTTGGAATTTGCATTATCGTATTTGCAGTATCAAAAGTTTACCTCATTTCATTTTTGGCATTATTGTTTGGCGGTATGCTAGATGGAATAAGCGTTGTAATACGCGGCACTATTTTACAATTAAAAACACCAAATGAAATGCGTGGCAGGGTTATGAGCGTAAATTCTATGTTTATTAATTCGAGCAATGAGCTGGGGCAGTTTGAAAGTGGCGTGGCATCAAAAATTCTGGGAGTAGTTCCTTCTGTTATTTTTGGCGGATGTATGACGCTGATGGTAGTAATCATTACCTGGTTTAAAGCGCCAACGTTGAAGAAGATGGAGTATTAGTAAGAAGCAGACAATAGCAATGGGCAATAAGCAATGGGCAATAAGCAATAAGAAATAGGCAATAGGCAATAAGCAATAGGCAATAAGCAAGAGGCAATAAGCAAGAGGCAATAGGCAGTAAGCAATAGGCAGTAATTAAAAGACGAGAAACAAGAAACAAGAAACAAGAAACGAGAAACGATATAGCTCTTCAATCATCTTTTATTCCAAACGTTAGTCTTACGCCTTGTTCAAAACTCACGGGAGTATAATTTAATTCTCTTATTGCTTTCTCAATTTTTAAGCCTGAACGTTTTGCTCTTCTTACAGGTTCAGGAAAAGTTTCTGAAGTTACTGCTTCTATTAATGATGAATTTAAGTTTAATACTCTGGCTGTTATAAGCGCCATCTGATGTGGACTTAAAATATCTTTCCCGGCAAGATGATAAGCTCCGTCTTTGTTTTGTTGTATAATTGTTTCGATGCCTTTGCAAATATCATATACATAGGTTGGCGTTCTAAACTGGTCGCTCATAACTTTACAATTTTTATTTGCTTCGAGATTATTTTTAATCCAATGCAAAAAGCTTGGTCTCATTCCCATCCAAACAGGGCCATAAATAAATACGGGTCTTATAATCACATAGCGCACACCGCTTTCCATAACAAGCTGCTCGGCTATTAACTTGGATTCACCGTAAAAATTAAGCGGAGCAGAAATATCATCTTCACTGTGCGGGCCATTTTCGCCAAATATAAAATCAGTGGAAACATAGATGAACAAAGGGTTGGGTGATTTTGACTTTTTAAAAGTCTGCAATAAATTTTTAGTGGACTCCACATTGTTTAATAAGCATGCTTCTCTATTATTATTACATTCATCAGGTTTGCTCATGGCGGCTGCATGCACGATAGTATCAGCCTGTACATCAAAAATTAATTTTTCAACATCGTTTTTGTTTGTAAGCTCAACAGGAAAATAATGTAATGCAGTAACTTTTGTGTTTCGATTTTCTCCTTTACCCGTTGCAATAATTTTATGGGAAGTGTGAGAAAAAAGATAATGAATCAAATGTTGGCTCAGAAATCCATTAGCGCCGGTTATGAGAATATTCATAATAAAAAAAATTAAAACCTCACAGGTCTAATTGCTAATATAAGATTGAATTAAGGTGAAAACCTGTGCGATTTATACTGAAAAGAATGCTCATTTGAAACCTCACAGGTTTAAAAAACCTGTGAGGTTTAGACACTCCCGAATTTATTAAAACCTCATAGGTTTAATTGCTAATATAAGATTGAATTAAGGTGAAAACCTGTGAGGTTTATCCTGAAAAAAGAAATTAAAACCTCACAGGTTTATTGCTGATATAAGATTGAATTAAGATGAAAACCTGTGAGGTTTATACGTCTTCAGAATTTTCATCAGCAGTAGTTTCTTCTGATGATGTTTCTTCTGATGATATATCTTCTGCTGCATCTGTTTCATTGTTGTCTGCAGTTCCTTCTACAGCGAAACCTTCTTTCGGTTTTTCCAAATCATATTTTTCTTCAATGTCAACAAACTTTTTTCCCAGCAATCCTTTTGTTCCATACTGTTGCGGTCCAATGCCCTCAACACGGCTCACTGCCGGATAAGTAATCTTGCTGCTCTCTTCTTTGCTTATGTTTATAAGCTCAACCAAAAAAGTCCAGTTGCGCACAAAGTCATATACATAAACAAATCGCTGATTGGTATCGCGTATTTCGCTGCCAATAGTAGTATCAGCCATTAGCAACGGTTCTGCTTTGTATAGCTTATCATATTTAGTAAAAGAAATTTCTCTGCCCCGCTCCCAGTTATCGTTGCTGCGATAAAATGTAGCCTGATGCTTATTATCAAAATCATAAGCTTTCAAAATAACGAAATGTAAATCCTGGAAGCTTTGTGCATGTTTAATCACCACATCACGATATACTGCTTCGTCTTCTTCAAAATAAATTCTAAACTTAAGAACCGCCATTTGTTTTTAATTTTTTTTTGAGCCGGTCTCCATTACTACTGTGATACTTTTGTGCCCGTCATGGGGTGACTCTTACTCTATCGGTCTGACGGCTCCAAGCCGTCTGACCGTAAACCTTCATCTTCTGTGTATTTTGCAGAGCACACCAACATAATAAACACGAAACGAAAATACAATTTATTCAATGGGGTGCAAGTTTAGCTCCCCGGCTTTTTGCAGCATGAAGTGAAAAGCTGCATTGTAATTATTTTCGATGATGCCATCGAGGATTGCTTCACGTATAGCATCTTTAATAATTCCTACTTCGCGGCTTGGCAGCAAATTAAAAGTTTGCATAATGATTTCACCGGTGATGGGTGGTTGCCAGTTGCGCAAATGATCTTTCTCTTCCACCTCTTTCATGCGCTGCTTTACAAGCTCAAAATTTTGCTGGTAACGATTTACCTTTTGCTTATTCTTACTGGTAATATCGGCGTGGCATAACATCATCAGAGCATCAATATCTTCACCGGCTTCAAAAAGCAAACGACGAATGGCGCTTTCTGTAATATTTTCTTTTGTAACACTGATAGGCCGCAGGTGAAGCGCAACAAGCTTTTGAACAAACCTCATTTTTTCATCGAGCGGTAATTTTAATTTTGCAAAAATGGCGGGAATCATTTTTGCGCCCACAACTTCGTGCCCGTGAAAAGTGAAGCCATGTCCTTCTTCAAATCTTTTTGTGGCGGGCTTTCCAATATCGTGCAGCAGTGCAGCCCATCTTAACCAAAGGTCATTTGTATTTACACTAATGTTGTCGAGCACCTGCAGTGTATGATAAAAATTATCTTTATGCCCTTTGCCATCAATATATTCGGCGCCATGCAGCTCCATCATCTTAGGAAAAATAATTTTCAGCAAGCCGCTTTTGCTTAATAAATCCCAGCCCGCAGATGGCTTTGCACAGAGCATTATTTTATTCAGCTCATCCGTTATCCGTTCCTGCGAAACGATTTTAATGCGCTCTGCATTTTCTTTAATTGCATCAAATGTTTTTTTAGTAATATCAAAATTCAATTGCGCAGAAAAACGAATGGCACGCATCATTCTTAACGGGTCGTCGCTGAAAGTTTGAGAAGGCTCTAATGGCGTTTGAATAATTTTTTGTTCAATATCTTTTATTCCTTTAAAGGGATCAATCAGTTCACCAAAATCATTTTTGTTTAAACTTACTGCAAGTGTATTAATAGTAAAGTCGCGGCGATTTAAATCATCTTCAAGAGTTCCGGTTTCAACAGTTGGTTTTCGGCTGTTGTAATTGTAGCTTTCTTTGCGGGCTGTAACAAATTCAATTTCTACCTCACCCCAACCCCTTTCCAAAGGAGAGGTGCTTTTGGAAACATCCTTTGCAAAAACTCTTTGCAGCTTAATTTGTGCAGTGCCGAAGTTTTTAAAAAAAGAAACAGGTGGCTTTGGTATAAAGCTCTCTGCAACTTTATGTGCAAGCAGAATACTATCGCCAATGCAAACTATATCGGCGTCTTTATTTGGTGCGCCAATAATTTTATCTCTTACTAAGCCGCCCACCAAATAGCACTTCATATTCAATTGCTCTGCGGCGGATGAAATTTTTTTTAAAATAAATAATTCTTTTTCTGAAAAATTGATAACCATGAAGCAAAGATAAAAGTTACACTCAAGGCATTATGGTCTTATTATAATGGGCGCTCCGTTTTTCCAGCGAATAATAGAAGATGGCGTACCATGCGTTTCATCATCTTGCTTGTAATGAACTGTATAATCAACATCTTTTTTTATTTGCCAGTTGATTTCCCGAAAAGTTTTTGGTGCAGTTTCACTACTCGTATTCGCAGAGGTGCTTACTAATGGTTTTTTAAATCGCTTGATAAGATGTTTACAAAATTCATCTTTACATATACGGATAGCAACAGAGCCATCAGATGCAATAATATTATCTGCAAACCCCAAAGCATTTTCGTATATAACTGTTGTTGGTTTTTTAGTGAATTGCAAATAATCGAATACTGTAAGGTCTGGTGCAGCAACATGTTTCAATACATCATTTTCGGTGGCAACTAAAACAACAAAACTTTTGTATTCGTTTCTTTTTTTTAAATGAATGATTTTATTTACTGCATCTGCATTTGTTGCATCGCAACCAATGCCCCAAATAGTATCGGTAGGATACAGAATGATTCCGCCATTTTGTAAAACCTTCAAACAATTTTCTATATCAGCAATAAAATCTGTCATGTTCATTTTAATCTCGTTGCAATCGTAATTGAGCAACAGCCTCCATTACTTTATTCAAATCAAGTTCTGTTAAACATACGGGCAAAGGCGCCAGCTTACAAGTGTTTTTCACGCAAGGCTCACAGGGAAGCATTCCATGCCTCACAACAATTGCTGTATTATTTTTATAAGGTCCTGTGTTTGCTTCATTTCCTGCACCGCAGATTACTACCAGCGGAGTGCGTAAGGCTGCAGCAATATGTGCAGCGCCTGAATCAACACTTACTACAAGCCATGCTTTGTGCATTGTATTCATAAGATCGTAAAGAGAAGTTTTGCCTGCTATATTTTCAACACCGTTCTTGCGAACAAGCTGGTTGCATATATTCTTTACATGCGCAACATCATTTGCGCCGCCTGTAAGTTTAATTGGCAAATTATATTTTGCTTGTAACAGCCCAAGCAAATCTGCTGCTTTTTGCACAGGCATGCGGCGTGATATGGCCTCAGAATTAAAATTAGCAACGACATATTTTTCGGTTTCGCTGCCTGTATTAATAGAAGGAAATCTATTAGCAATCACATTTTGATTTAAGTTTCTTTTACCCAGGTACATATCAATCAAAGCACAATATTCTTCTACCCGATGAAGGTGGGCGGGCTTTTTATAGTTATGCGTAAGTAACAGAGAACGCCACTCATTTTTGTAACCAATTCTATGCATAGCGCCGGTTGCAAAAGCCATTGCTGCTGATGAAAAAGAATCAGGCAAACAAAAAAACAAATCATATTTTTTTGAGGAAGATAATTTTTTTCCAAATCGTCTTACACCGGCTAATCCCTTAAATTCTTTTTTATCAAACGCATGAATAAGAGTTATTACAGGATGGTCTTGTATAATCGGCTCTAATCCTTTCTTGATAATTACTTCAATATTGTACAAAGGAAAAGTTTGCTTTAATTTATCAAGGAAAGCAAGGCTCATAACAACATCACCTAACCAGTTTGGTAATCTTACAAGAATATTCATTGAAATTTTTTATGTTGTTAAACCAAGCAGCCTTACGCTGTACATGTTTAATTGTAAAAGACAAATCTACAAATTGAAAAAAACTTTTGGAGAAAAGGAAGCAACACTTACCAGTTAAATCTATCTCATCTTATAAATGGCATTTACAATCTGCAACTAAGTAACGGCAGTGAGCAAAGCGAGGTAAAATTCATCATAGAAAAATAACTAAACAATTAAAGCCATTGCGCCTTTGGGCGGGTGGCTTTGCCTTTGCGCAAGGCTTCGTTATGAAACCTGTGAATCATGGAACTTATTTATAAAATAATGTAACACTTATTCCTTTAAAGGCGCTACCTTGTTGCACTCAATCTTGTTTCATTCCACACTACAACTGAAACAAGTGTTTTAACAACAGACAGGACCCTATTGAATTACCGGAAATATATTTCTTAAAATCCACATTCGAAGCAAAGCCATACTAAATAGCATTTAGGCATTCGTCTCTTTTATCAAAGAGATGAAGTTTTTTTCGCAAATAGTTGTTTAAATTTTTTCACTATTAAAAAATCTAAATTATGAACAAAAACAATCTACTAAAACACGCAGCACTCCTTCTGCTGCCATGTTTATTAAGTGCAACACTGCTTGCACAATCACCTCTTCCCAAACAATGGGATAAACGCTTTGGAGGAACCGATGTTGATCCACTCTATTCTCTTCAACAAACAACGGATGGCGGCTATATTTTAGGAGGCTATTCAGTTTCCGGTATTGGTGGTGATAAAACAGAAGACAGCCGCGGATATTGGGATTATTGGATAGTAAAAACTGATGCCAATGGCGTAAAGCAATGGGATAAACGCTTTGGAGGAAGTGATTATGATCAGCTCAATTCTCTTCAGCAAACAACTGATGGCGGCTATATTTTAGGTGGCTGGTCATATTCCGGTATTGGTGGTGATAAAACAGAAGACAGCCGCGGAGGTTCTGATTATTGGATAGTAAAACTGATGCCAATGGAGTAAAGCAATGGGATAAACGCTTTGGAGGAACTAACACTAACGGTGATTATCTCAGGTCTCTTCAGCAAACAACGGATGGGGGCTATATTTTAGGAGGCTATACATATTCTGGTATTGGTGGTGATAAAACAGAAGACAGCCGCGGAGGTTATGATTATTGGATAGTAAAAACTGATGCCAATGGCGTAAAGCAATGGGATAAACGCTTTGGAGGAAGTTCTACTGATTATCTTTATTCTCTTCAGCAAACAACTGATGGGGGGTATATTTTAGGAGGTGTCTCTGGAGGTGGTATTGGCGGCGATAAAACAGAAGCTGGCCGCGGATTTACCGATTATTGGATAGTAAAAACTGATGCCAACGGCGTAAAACAATGGGATAAAACGTATGGCGGAAGTGATCCTGATGATCTCACTTCTCTTCAGCAAACAACGGATGGAGGTTACATTTTAGGAGGCACTTCATCTTCTGGTATTGGTAGTGATAAAACAGAAGACAGCCGCGGATATAATGATTATTGGATAGTAAAAACGGATGCCAATGGCGTAAAGCAATGGGATAAACGCTTTGGTGGAAGTGATTTAGATAATCTCTATTCTCTTCAGCAAACAACTGATGGCGGCTATATTTTAGGAGGCGCTTCATATTCTGGTATTGGTGGTGATAAAACACAAGCCAGCCGCGGAGGTAATGATTATTGGATAGTAAAAACTGATGCCAATGGCGTAAAGCAATGGGATAAACGCTTTGGAGGAAATTATAATGATTTTCTCCTTTCTCTTCAGCAAACAACGGATGGCGGCTATATTTTAGGAGGCGAGTCAGCTTCCGGTATTGGTGGCAATAAAACACAAGGCAGCCGCGGAGGTTATGATTATTGGATAGTAAAATTGGGCTGCCCTCCAGATGCAGTGATTACACCGCAGGGTAACCTTGATATTTGTCAAACGGATTCAGTAGTATTAACAGCCAATTGGGTAGATGGTTTCAAATATAAATGGATTAAGGACGGTAATGCTATTCCGGGTGCAAATAGAAGAAGCTATACTGCCACCGAACCGGGTATTTACAAAGTAAAAATTCATGCTGAAGGAGGCGAATGCCGTAAGTATTCTAAAGAAGTAACAGTCATCAATTCATGTGGTAAAATTGCAAACACTTTATCACTCTTTCCCAATCCAACCAAGGGAATAGTTACTGTAACATACAACAGCAACACTGCAGATAATGTACAACTGCGTGTGTATGATAAAACAGGCAAGCTCATGTTCACAAAAACAGAGCGTGCAATAAAAGGCAGCAACACTTACCAGATAAATTTCTCTAATCTTATCAACGGTATGTACAACCTGCAAGTAAACAACGGCAGCGAACAAAGCCAGGTAAAATTTGTGATTGAGAAATAATAATGCGAAAGCAAATAGACCGAATAGATAAAAATAAAAAAGGAGAAGACGTTTGAAAAAGCCTGCAGCTATGAGTTGCAGGCTTTTTATGTAAACATTTGTGCGACCTCTATCATTCTAAATAATTTTCTTCATACTCATCTGCGCAAAATAAGGATGTTCAGGATTTACGATTAATTCCTGTCGTAAAGGATGTATAAGCACATCCATATCTTCAAGCGGGATTGACCCTAATATAGGTTCAGAATTACCGGGAAGCACCATTGCCCGGCAGGTTGTTTGTCGGTTTTTGAAACGTATTTCAACAGGTGCAACAACATCGCATTCTACGATACTTCCATCTGCCAAATGAGCTTTTCTTTTTTCAACTACAGGTAATTGCAATTGTTCCTGAATGCTCTCATTTATTGCCAGCATATAGCTGCCGGTATCTACGAGTACTGTTACCCAGATACGTTTCACTTCATCTTTATCCATAAACCCGGGGCGGGCAACCTCCAAATCACCACCATTTATAATTTCAATTTCTGCATGTATTAGTCCCATAAAATATTTTTTTCTCCAAAGGAGTCCTGTGGACAAATTTACAACCAAGAAATCGAAGAATTATTCTGCTATTTTCGCAAAAAAAATCTTTCATGCAATTGCAACAACTCATTCCCGAAGCATGGAATAACCGTGAATTATTAAAAGAAGATAAATACGCGAATGCAGTAAGAACAGTTATAGAAGAACTCGATAAAGGAAGATTAAGAACCGCCTCCCCAACTGATGCTGGATGGATTGTAAACGAATGGGTAAAGCAAGCCATACTTTTATACTTCGTCATACAACCCATGCAAACATGGAGTTTGTCACCATTTGAGTTTTACGATAAAATGCTATTGAAAAAAGATTACGAATCATTAGGAGTGCGTGCAGTACCGCATGCCGTTGCCCGCTATGGCGCATACATTGCAAAAAATGTTGTGCTGATGCCAAGCTATACAAACATCGGCGCTTATGTTGATGAAGGCACAATGGTTGATACATGGGCAACGGTAGGCAGTTGCGCACAAATAGGAAAGAACGTTCATCTCAGCGGCGGTGTTGGCATTGGCGGCGTGCTGGAGCCTTTGCAGGCAAGCCCTGTAATTATTGAAGATGGCTGTTTTATTGGTAGTCGTTGTATAATTGTTGAAGGTGTAATTATTGAAAAGGAGGCAGTGCTCGGGGCAAATGTTGTGCTAACGCAATCAACCAAAATTATTGATGTTAGCGGGGCAGAGCCAATCGAATACAAAGGAAGAGTGCCATCACGAAGTGTAGTAATTCCCGGCACTTATAATAAAGATTTTCCTGCAGGTTCGTTTGGAGTAAGCTGTGCCCTCATTATTGGCAAACGCAAACCCAGTACAGATTTAAAGACAAGTTTGAATAATGAGCTGAGAGATTTTAATATGAGTGTGTGAAGCTCATTCTTTTAAGAACTTTGCGCTTTGCGTTCCGTTTATTTTATCAAATAAATGTATTATATAAACGCCTTTTGAAAAAGAACTTACGTCAATTAGAAATTGAATTGTATATGTTGATGTATTGACTGCATAAAATTTCACCACTGCGAAATTGTCGGTAAGTAAGGCAGGACATGTTAAACTAAAAAAAGTGTTCGAGATATGATTCTCTACAAATCCGCTGCAATTGTTTTCACATTTACAAACTCATGAATTCCCTGCTGTGCAAGCTCTCTGCCATAGCCAGATTTTTTTACACCGCCAAAAGGTAATGCTGGGTTTTGAGATAAGACCTCACAGGTCTTAAAGACCTGTGAGGTCTAAACAGAAGGAAGTGCTGGAACTATAATTTACAAATCCGCTGCAATTGTTTTCACATTTACAAATTCATGAACTCCTTGCTGTGCAAGCTCTCTGCCATAGCCGGATTTTTTTACACCACCAAAAGGCAATCTTGGATCTGAGCGTACCAATGTATTAATGTATACACTTCCTGCTGCAATTTTTCTTGCCAGAGCAATTCCTTTTTCAACATCTTTTGTCCAGATGCTGCTGCTCAATCCATATCTTGATTGATTAGCTAATTGCACAGCTTCTTCTTCATCTTTCACGGTAATGATTGCAGCAAGCGGCCCGAATGTTTCTTCATCAAAAGCAGGCATGCCCTTTTGCACATTCAATAATAATGAAGGTTGAAAATTACATCTATCAACATTTCCGCCAATCTGCAATGATGCACCTTTTTCAACGGAACGTTGCAATTGATTTTGCAAAGTTTGTGCAAGGTCTAATCTTGCCATGGGCCCTGTTGTTATTCCTTCTTCAAAAGGATTACCTTGTTTAAGTTTGCGAATTTGTTTCTCCGTTTCATTCAAGAAATCATTCATCGCATTTTCCACTACAATAAAACGTTTTGCTGCAATACAACTCTGTCCTGCATTTTGCATTCTTGATTGCACAGCAACTGCTGCTGCTTTCTCCATATCAGCATCGGGCAAAACAATTAATGCATCGGAACCGCCTAATTCCAGCACAGATTTTTTTATATTTTTTGCAGCAAGCGAAGCGAAGGAGCTCCCTGCCCTTTCACTGCCTGTAAGCGTTACAGCGTGCACAATATTTGCTTCCACAATCTTTGGCAAATCCGGCACATCAATTATTAATGTTTGAAAAACACCTTGCGCTGCACCGGCTTCAAGAAATAATTTTTCTATTGCAATTGCACAACCACAAACATTTGGCGCATGTTTCAACAATGCAACATTCCCTGCCATTAGCGTTGGTGCTGCAAAACGAAATACCTGCCAAAATGGAAAATTCCAGGGCATCACTGCAAGCACTGCACCAAGTGGTTCATACGCAACAAAGCTTTTATAAAAATCAGCTTCAACAATTTCATCTTTTAATAATTGTTCTGCATGGTCTGCATAATACTCACAAGCCCATGCACATTTTTCTGTTTCTGCTTTTGCTTCTTTAATTATCTTACCCATCTCATTTGTAATTAGTGCAGCGTACTTGTCTTTATCACGGCGCAAAATGATTGCAACATTTTTTAAGACATCAGAACGTTGTGCAAAGCTTTGCGTACTCCATTGCTGAAATGCTTTATCGGCAGAGCTTACACAATTATTGATAGTCGTTTCATTCATCAATGGATATTCAGCAATGATTGTTTGATTGTATGGAAATATGGATTTGAAGACAGTCATAATAATCAAATTTAAAACAATAAATAAATCAGATTCAGCCCTTATAAATGGCGATGACACTAAGTTTATTTGTCATAGCTTTCAACAAGATTTATAAACGCTTCAAATATTTGAACTCTGAAGGGATTTTTTAATCGCATGATATAGAAACTGGATATTCTGTTCCGTCAGTATCTATTATCAGTTCATCAATTTTTATAAAGGCGCCTTTATTAAACTGATGATACCATTGGTCGAATTTTCTTTTGCGAACATGCTGCCTCGAGTCAGATGAATCGCAGATATAAATGCAAATGTTGTTATCGTTTTTATTATAAAAGTCTAAGAAAATAGAAGCGACTGTGAGGCAATTAGTTTATCAAAGCAATTGATTGTTTTCACCACCTGCAAACGCATAATCGTAATGCTCATTATTCTGGGATAATAATTCCTTTTTTTGCATTTCGCTGAGTCAACCTTTTGAATATTTCCTGATATTCAGGAGTATTAAATTTTTCACGTGTCTCTTTTTCATCTTCGGCTCTTCTCCGTTTCCATTCGGTAATTATTTTATGTATTCTTTCTTGTTTTTCTTTTGCGGTTAATATTTGTTTTTCCTTTTCCATAATTAAAAAATTGTTATTCAAAATTACCAAATATTTTCATCTCATAGTAAGTTGTAAGCTCCGCTCATCTTTAGTGAATTAGTGCCCGGAACTGGATTCGAACCAGCACATTCTTGCGAACGCTGCGACCTGAACACAGTGCGTCTACCAATTTCGCCATCCGGGCTTTTTAAAGTTCAAAGTTTAAAGGTTGGGGTTTGAAAGTCTGATGCAACTTTAAATATTAAACTTTAAACAATTCTATAATACTTGCAACAAACCTGTTAGGTCTTTAGAATTAAATCAATACAAAGCTAATCTCCCGTTGGCACTATTGCATTCGTTTCCACCATAAGCATTACCGTTTTTATTGGCGCTCGTGGGCGGTGCAGTATTCCTTTTGAAATAGTTGTGCCCTGGTTGGCATTAAGCTCTATTGTTCTGTCTTCCAAATCAATCAATAATTGCCCCTGCAGCACAAAGAAAAACTCATCGTCATTCTCATGTTTATGCCAGTGAAAGTCTCCTTCAACAATGCCCAATCTTACCACGCTTTCATTTATTTCTGTAAGCGTTTGATTACTCCATTTTTCTTTTGTTGCTTCAACAATAGCATTAACATCAATTAATTCAAGATGCTGAAATTTGGTGTCAAGATTTATGTGGTAATTGATTGGCTCTTTCATATTCGTTTTAATTTTAGAATAAATGAGGCATTGAATAAATTTTTGCGGGTCGGGATTTGCAATTCCGGCCTCGAGTTTTTGGATTTGTAATCCCGCAAAATAAACACTTCCCATTCAGAAAAGACAGCGATAAAATCCGGTCATTTTATTTTCAAAAATATTCTCATTTTTTTATATTATTATTCTTACATTTGCCGCCTTATGTATTTTTGGAGCGGGCAACCTTTCAATCTTCAGCGTTTACACTATACAAATCGAAAGAAAAACTTTTTTATCCCGATAGCTATTGGGACCAAACAGAATTAGTTTAGCCGGCTACCAAAATAAAAACACAATTTTAAAAACCTGCAATTTATAATATGGTAATCAAAAAAGATAATCGTCCCAAAGCCAGCTTCTCTCAAATCACCATTGGGCTTGCATCGCCTGACAGTATTTTGGAGCGCAGCTTTGGTGAAGTTTTAAAGCCCGAAACTATCAACTATCGCACTTACAAGCCAGAACGGGACGGCTTATTCTGCGAAAGAATTTTCGGACCCGTTAAGGATTATGAATGTGCCTGCGGAAAGTATAAGCGTATTCGCTACAAAGGAATTGTATGCGACCGCTGCGGTGTGGAAGTAACCGAAAAAAAGGTGCGCCGTGAACGCATGGGTCACATTAAATTAGTAGTGCCGGTGGTGCACATCTGGTATTTTAAAAGCCTGCCCAATAAGATTGGTTATTTGCTCGGCATGAGCTCTAAGAAATTGGAGAGCATTGTATATTATGAAAGATATGCCGTAATTCAACCCGGCATTCGTGAAGATAAAGGATTGAAATCAGGCGACCTGCTTACCGAAGAAGAGTATCTTGAAGTAGTTGATAACCTTCCTAAAGATAACATGTACCTGCCCGATGATGACCCGCAAAAATTCATTGCGAAAATGGGCGCAGATGCAGTACACGACCTTTTAGCAAGAACACAATTAGATGATCTCAGCTACACGCTTCGCAATGCGGCAGCAAATGAAACTTCTCAGCAGCGTAAAGCTGATGCATTAAAACGGTTAAGTGTTGTAGAGGCTTTCAGAGATGCCAATGGCAGAATTGTGAATCGTCCTGAATGGATGGTGATGCAATACATTCCCGTGATTCCCCCTGAATTGAGACCATTGGTTCCTTTGGATGGAGGACGTTTTGCATCTTCTGATTTGAATGATTTGTACCGCCGTGTTATTATTCGTAATAATCGTTTAAAAAGACTTTTAGAAATTAAAGCTCCTGAAGTAATTCTTCGCAATGAAAAGAGAATGCTGCAGGAATCAATTGACAGCCTGTTTGATAATTCACGTAAATCAAATGCTGTAAAGGCAGAGGGCGGAAGAGCACTGAAATCATTAAGCGATGTGTTGAAAGGAAAACAAGGACGATTCCGTCAAAATTTGTTGGGTAAGCGTGTGGATTATTCCGGTCGTTCTGTAATCGTTGTTGGTCCTGAATTGAAGATGCATGAATGCGGTTTGCCAAAAGATATGGCTGCTGAATTATTCAAGCCATTTATTATAAGAAAATTAATTGAAAGAGGTATTGTAAAAACAGTAAAGAGTGCAAAGAAATTGGTTGACAGAAAAGATGCTGTTGTTTGGGATATTCTTGAAAATATTTTGAAAGGGCATCCCGTTTTGCTTAACCGTGCTCCAACGCTGCACAGGTTAAGTATCCAGGCATTTCAGCCGAAATTGGTTGAAGGAAAGGCAATTCAACTGCATCCGTTAGTAACCACAGCTTTCAACGCAGACTTTGATGGAGACCAGATGGCTGTGCATGTTCCATTGAGCAATCCTGCAATTTTGGAAGCGCAGTTACTGATGCTCTCATCACACAATATTCTTAATCCGCAAAACGGAACGCCGATAACACTGCCATCACAAGACATGGTTCTTGGTCTTTACTATATTTCAAAACCAAAGAAAAATACGGACCATGAAAAAGTAAAAGGCGAAGGAATGTCTTTTTACAGTGTGGAAGAGGTGTTGATTGCATACAATGAAAATATAGTAGACCTTCATGCCAATATAAAAGTGAGGGCAAATGTGCTTGAAGACGGAAAACTGGTAAAGAAGATTGTTGATACTACCGTTGGCAGAGTAATGTTTAACCAGCATGTGCCCGCAGAAGTTGGTTTTATAAATGCACTCTTAACCAAAAAAAGCTTACGTGAAATTATTGGCGATATAGTTAAGATAACTACAGTACCGAAGACTGCTAAATTTTTGGATGATATTAAGCAGCTTGGTTTTCGCATGGCATTCAAAGGTGGGTTGTCATTTAATGTGAACGACCTTATTATCCCTGAAATAAGAAATGATTTGCTCGACCAGGCAAAGGTAGAAGTAGAGGAAGTATGGGAAAATTATAATATGGGTTTGATAACAAATAATGAGCGCTATAACCAGGTGATTGATATCTGGAGCCGTGTAGACACCCGCATTACAGAAACATTAATTCGTGAAATGTCAACCGATAAGCAGGGTTTCAATTCTGTTTATATGATGCTCGATTCCGGAGCCCGCGGCAGCAAGCAACAGGTAAAACAGTTGGCAGGTATTCGAGGATTAATGGCCAAACCGAGAAAGAGCGGCAGCAGCGGTTCAGAAATTATTGAGAATCCGATTCTTTCAAACTTCAAAGCCGGATTAAATGTATTGGATTATTTTATCTCAACACATGGCGCACGTAAAGGTCTTGCAGATACTGCGTTGAAAACTGCAGATGCCGGTTATCTTACCCGTCGTCTCGTTGACGTGGCGCAGGATGTTGTAATCACTGAAGAAGACTGCGGTACACTGCGTGGTATTGCAACCTCTGCCCTAAAAGATAATGAAGATGTTATTGAGCCTTTGGCTGATAGAATTCAGGGTCGTACTTCCTTGCACGATGTGTATGATTCTCTTAGTGATGAATTAATAATTGCAGCAGGCAGTGAAATAACATGGGATATTGCAAGGCAAATTGAAGATGCAGGTATTGAAGTAGTTGAAATTCGTTCCGTATTAACCTGCGAAAGCAAACGCGGCGTTTGCGTAAAGTGTTATGGTAAAAATCTTGCTACCGGCTATCTTACTCAGCAAGGCGATGCAGTAGGAATTATTGCAGCCCAATCTATTGGCGAGCCGGGAACACAGCTTACACTTCGTACTTTCCACGTAGGTGGTGTGGCAGGTTCTGCATCTGTTGAATCTTCTTTAACTGCAAAGTTTGATGGTAATATTCAGTTTGATGGCTTGCGTACTGTAAACACTGAAAACGCCGAAAAGCAAAAAGTTCAGATTGTAATAGGACGCACCGGTGAAGTGCGTATTATGGATGTAAAGAACGACCGTTTACTTATTACAAATAATATTCCTTACGGCGCTTCACTCGCTGTAAAAGATGGACAGCATGTAAAGAAGGGGGATGTTATTTGCACATGGGACCCTTTTAATAATGTAGTGATAGCTGAAATACCCGGAGACATTGGATTTGAAAATGTAATAGAAGGTATCACTTTTCGCGAAGAGAGCGACGAGCAAACAGGGCATCGTGATAAAGTGGTAATTGAAACAAAAGATAAAACAAAAATTCCTTCCATTTTGGTTGAAGGAAAAGAAACGAAAACATATAATTTGCCTGTAGGCAGCCGCCTTGTGATGGAAGAGGGTGAAACAGTGAAGGCCGGCCAAGTGATTGTAAAGATTCCGAGAACCATGCGCAAGTCTGGTGATATTACCGGCGGTTTACCGCGTGTAACTGAATTGTTTGAAGCCCGTAATCCAAGCAACCCCGCCGTGGTTTCAGAAATTGATGGCGTAGTTACTTTCGGAAATATAAAGCGCGGTAACAGGGAAATAGTTGTGGAGGCAAGAGATGGCGTTATAAAAAAATATCTTGTTCCGCTCTCCCGCCAGATTTTAGTGCAGGATGGGGATTTTGTAAAAGCCGGAACTGCTTTGTCTGACGGGCAAACTGCACCAACCGATATTCTCTCAATCAAAGGACCCTTTGCCGTTCAGGAATATGTGGTTAATGAAATTCAGGAAGTGTATCGTTTGCAGGGTGTAAAAATCAATGATAAGCATATTGAAGTAATCGTACGCCAGATGATGAAAAAAGTTGAAATAGTTGATGCAGGTGATACAAGATTCCTTGAAGAAGATTTGGAAGACCGCTTTGAATTCAATGAAGAGAATGACAAAATTTTTGATAAGAAGGTAATCACAAATCCCGGAGACAGTACAAAGATGCGTGCCGGTCAAATAATTTCAGTGCGTGAATTACGGGAAGAAAATTCCGTTCTTCGCCGTACTGATAAAAAACTCATTGAAGTAAGAGATGCTGAATCTGCAACTGCAAAGCCTGTATTGCTTGGTATTACCAAAGCTTCGCTGGGTGTGCAAAGCTGGATATCTGCCGCATCGTTTCAGGAAACAACTAAAGTATTAAGCTCTGCGGCCATTCAGGGAAAAACTGACCACATGATGGGGTTGAAAGAGAATGTAATCACAGGTCATTTAATTCCTGCAGGCACAGGCTTGCGTGAATTTGATAACATGATTGTAGGCAGCAAAGAGGAATATGATTTGCTGACAACGGCACGTGAAGCCATGAGCTTTGATGAAGAAGAATAATTAACCGGTAACTCTCATAAAGACAAGAGCAGGAAGGGTTTTACTTTCCTGCTTTTTTTTTGCGCTCATTGATTTCGCCGATGCAGTGCTCAAAAAATAAGGTTCTGTGATGGATGCTGCGCGGTTACATTTAAAATTATCAAAAACGAATCCCGCATGTGCGGGATGAGGTACGGAGAAAAAACATAACTCATCCTATCAACCAGCAGGGTTGAATATAGAGGAGAAACAGATTGATTGCAGGGAAAATAAAAAGAGCATCATACCTGCAAAACATTCAGGAAAAAGTTTATTGAATTACTCACTGAGCATGAAATTGAATTTGAAGTTTACAGATTTATAACTCATTTTTCCACTAAATTTGAGTTATAAATAATTTTTTTATAGCTCATGATTTGGAACTGGCAAAAGCCCGGATGGCCCCACTTTAATTTTGAGAAAGACACTCTTATGGAATTAGAGGCAATATTTCTTAGGGAGACTGGCCATTTAAGCGGTACTCTTACGCATATTCCGGAAGAAGAAAAAGCCCTTCTTACAATAGATACATTAAGTGAGGAGGCTTTGAAGACTTCAGAAATCGAAGGTGAAAATCTGAACCGGGACAACCTGCAATCATCCATACGCCGAAACTTTGGTTTGCGGGCCGATAAACGCAACGTAAAGCCCGCAGAGCAGGGCATTGCTGATATGATGACCGGTTTATATAAAAACTTTGCTGCACCCTTAACACATAAAATATTATTCAATTGGAACAACCTGCTGATGCAGGGAAGTAAGGAGATAAACGAGGCAGGCAATTACAGAACGCATAAGGAGCCAATGCAAATTGTATCGGGTGCTCTTTACAAACGAAAGATCCATTTTGAAGCCCCTCCTTCACAGGCCGTGCCCGGCGAAATGAAGAAATTTATTCTATGGTTTAATGATACAGCACCAAATGGCAAAATGCCGCTTCCGGCCCTCACACGAGCCGGAATAGCTCATTTATATTTTGAATCTATTCATCCCTTTGAAGATGGTAATGGCCGTATTGGAAGAGCGCTTGCTGTAAAAGCATTGTGTCAAAATGTAAAGCAGCCGGTTCTCCTTGCGCTTTCTCATACGATTCAAAAGCATAGAAAATTTTATTACGAAGCGCTGGAAAAAAATAATAAGGGTATGAAGATTACTCCGTGGCTGCTTTACTTTGGCAAAACCATTCTTGAAGCTCAATCATACAGTCAGTACCTGGTAAATTATACCATAGCAAAGGGCAAACTCTATAACAAAATAAAAGGTAAGCTGAATACACGCCAGGAAAAAGTTTTAACCCGTATGTTTCAGGATGCACCGGAAAGTTTTCCTTTCGGAATGAATGCAGAAAAATATATTCGCATCACCGGTACCTCACGTGCAACTGCAACAAGAGATTTGCAGGATATGGCTGATAAGGGTGTGTTTAACAGAACGGGAGAGCTGAAAGCAACACGGTATCATTTGAATATTCCGGCAAAAGAAAAATAATAAATTGATGCATCACTCACATTACTTGTTATACACCCATATAGCGAACGCCTGTTTCAGATATTAATTTCTCACCAGCACAAACTTAATCCTGCTTACTTCAGTATTATAATTTACCTCAAGCATGTATGAGCCGGGAAGCAAACTATGTAAGTCTAATTTGTAGCTGTTATTTCCCGTTACAGCATTACCAGATTGATTAAATGCTTTCTTCCCCGCCATATCAAAGACATTTAATTGCAAAGCGCCTGTGTTATTGCTATAATATTCTACAGTTAAGTAACCTGTAGTTGGGTTTGGATACACACGAATTGTTTCATTATTAATATCAGTTGCTTCACGGCAGGCAAGAAGGAATAAATGTTTCCTTTCCCTCCACTTTTGGGCTGTAAATAGTAACGCCATTAATGTTACAAATAGCCTGCACATTCCAGTTAAGCTTTGCTCCCTCTTTTACAGAAATAGTTGCAAAGCAATTGCCATTATCGCATGAATACTCTGCTGCCTTTACCTCAAATATTGTATTGGCTGCATTGTCTGCACCTGTTGCCTCTACAATATACTTTTGCTCTTTGTTTCCTTTCCAGCTCAGCTTTACTGTTGCGCATTTAATATCATTTACTCTCAGGTTTCTTGGAGTATCACAAAGAGGGCTTTGAATTTTTAATGCAGAACTTGGGCACTGCTGCGAAAAAACATTGCCGTATAATGCATGCAGTTGGATGCTTAGTAATAAAAAAGTTTTCATTGTAATTTGATTTTTTAAAATTTTATTTTAATTCTTGGTTACATTAATTTCGGCACTGCCTGTCCCGTTAACGGGAAATGCAAACGCACAATCCCATGTCCTAAATCTTGCGCCAGTTTAGGGGAGAAGAGTGCCTTATGGCAGGAAGAATATTTTGTTTGATATAATAATTTTAAATTTGAAAAAAATTTTTCTTAACCATGGAACATTCTATTCGGTTAAAAACAGAGGAATTAAACCCTATATTAATTGAGGGGCTTAAAAAATATTTTAAAGCAATGAAAACAAAAGAAGTTGTTATTAATTTCTCAATACCAGGTAAAAAAGTTTTGCGACACGAAACACAGGAAGAAAACAATGCACGAATTGAAAAAGTTATTTCAGATGCTAATGCTGGAAAAGGTGAATGGATTTCTTTTAGCGGAGAAGAATTTGAACAGTTATCAAGTGCTTTATCAAAAATGAATGAATGATGAAGCCAGTACAGTTTCGGCACAAGATGCCAGCGCACATTTCCACGCCTCAATCTTGCGCCAGTTTGGGGAAATTCAGCAGGTAAAAGATGTGATTAAAAAAATGCTTGTAGATTAATAAACCTTAAATCTATTAATTGACAGTGCCCGCTGGGACAGAGTCCTTAATCACTCCTCTGCTGCAATTGAAATTATTTTTTCCCTCACGGCATATTGCTTTGGCTTCCCGCTATTCAGCGGGACCACAATTTATTTATTTCATCTTTTATTTTTTGCTCAAAGATTTTTATCAATTCTTTATTGGCATTTACCAATTGTTGTTCTTGTTCTATCCGGTTTACGATTTGTTGTTGTTCTGAAAGTGTGGGAAGGGGAATAGAAAGTTCTTTAATCATTTGTGCATTAAGATTACTTTGATTACCACCTCTTGCATCGCTTATGTTTCTTAAATGCTCATACATTGAAATCAAAATTTGAAAAAGAAATTCGTTATTGATTTTTTTTGATTTAATAATAATGGCGGCACATGCTTGATTAATTGTAGCATCAATTTCTAAAACAGCAACTCTCCCTCTTGTAATTCCTTGCCCATACATTGCCATTAAAACTGTTCCTTTAGAAATCATTTTTGTTGAAGAATTTTTCAAGCCCTCTTCTGTGATGAATTCTTCCGCTTCATAAATTTTGTTGAAATCAATTTGTCCTGTTTTTATCCAAGGAATATTTCCATTCCAATATTCATCTTTATCTCTTGACGGAGTTCCACCTGATTTCACTTCACAAACTTCACCCAACTCCACCATTTCCCAGTCAGCATTTATTTCAATTTGTGGCTTGTAATTTTCTACTACTTGTTTTGCACCGTTGATTATGGCTTGGCAGCTTTCTATTTTGGAAACTATTTGTTGTTGGATGGAGAGAGGGGGAAGAGGGATTTGTTGTTCTTTTAATTCTTTGTAATGTCTACTATAACCAAGATTTATTATTTCCAAATTATTCAAGCAGTAATAAAAAAACTTGGGGTCAATTATTTCTTTTGGTTGAAGAAGCTTTACTCCATCAGCACCAAGAACAAAATCAAAATCAACGAACTTGAAAATTCTTGTGTGGTCTCCGAAAACAATTAATGGTTTTGATATTTTGAAAACATCATTCTCATTATTCCAATATCCTGCAATAAATTTTTCTGATTGGTCAATGATTGGATATTTTCCAGAAGATAAAAATTCTGACTTCTGAATCTTAGTTGAGTATTTTACATCATCAATCAAATCTTCAACACTCACCATTTCAAATTTACTTTGCTTCACATTTTCATTTATACGATATCGGTCAATAGATAAATTGTAATCATCCTTTGCAGCAATTTTTTTCTTCTCAACTAAAAAAACATTTTTATTATCGCTTTCAAACGCAACATTATTTTGCAATGCTTCTTTGTATTGCTGCAATAGTTCTAAGCAGCCCGTTAAGTCATTTTTATCAATTGCCCTGCGCTGTGCGCCTAAATCAAAACCATCGTTATCAATTTTTACAAAAAGGATGTTGTCGGTTTTTTTTGCAAGCGTTTTATCCATGAACAAAATAGAAGTTTTTACTCCGCTGTAAGGTTGAAAAATCCCTGCAGGAGGCTCACTGCGGCATAGAGATATTTTTTATCTACCAGCATTTTTCTTAATTGCTTATATGCGCCTGCACTTTGAAAAATAATTCCTTCGGGCACAATGATGCCCGCCCTGCCTGTGCTTGGATGTATATGCTCTGCAATGTAATCCACAAACAACACTTCGCTGCGGTTTGCCTGTATGGTAAATTTCTTGTGCGGTTTTATTCCGCCTGTTGGTGACATAAAAGGAGGATTAGCAATGATGATATCAAAGTATTCACTCCAGCGGTCTTCGCTTGTGAGCGTGTCATATTCATAAATTCCCGGTGCAGTGAAATTGTGCAGATACATATTCACCAAGCTCAAACGCACCATGTCAGGCGAAATATCATAGCCAACAAAATTCTGCATCAGTTTTTTCTTGTCTTCGGGCGTCAGTAAATCACCTTTGGCTTTGCTGGAGTTTTTTTGCAAAATGTATTTGTAAGATGAAATTAAAAAACCTGCTGTGCCACACGCAGGGTCAAGTATGGTTTCATTTTTCTTTGGCTGCAAAACGGCTACCATAAAATCAATAATGTGTCTTGGTGTTCTGAATTGTCCTGCATCACCCTGTGAACCTAAAACCGAAAGCAGATATTCAAAAGCATCACCGAGCTTTTCGCTGTGGTCGTATTGAAACTCATTAATTGTTTTCAAAAATAATTTCAGCGTTTCGGGGTCACGGTAAGGAAGGTAAGCGTTTTTGAAAATGTCACGAAACAGTTGCGGAATGTTAGGATTCTGATTCAGCTTTACAATAGCTTCTCCATAAAGGTTCAGCATTTCATGTCCGCCAATTTTTGTATCAAAAATTTTTGTCCAACTGTATTTTTCGTATTCACCCGTGAAGAAAACTGATTCACCGCCAAAGCCGATGCTTTCTTTATCCATGTCGTCCATAAACTTGTAAATAAGAGCAATGGTAATTTGCTCCACCTGGCTTTTGGGGTCAGGCACTTTGCCCACCAAGATGTCGCGGGCTGTATCTATTCTTCGTTTGGTTTCGGTGTCGAGCATTTTATTTCAGTTTCTTAATTGTGGTGTGTGCTAAAAGCGATTTCATTTGTGTGATGGCAACCTTGTTCAGTTGCTCTAAGCGTGAATGCTGTTTCAATCCCTGATGAATTAAAACAGCATTGATGCTTTCCATGTTTGAAAGCACAACCAATTGTTCAAGCGTAGCAGTATCACGAATATTGCCTTCCGTTTTTGGGTTTGCATCTCTCCATTGTCTGGCTGTTATTCCAAACAAAGCCACATTTAATAAGTCTGCTTCATCGGTATACACAAAATTTATTTTGTCTTTAGAAAGTGTTGGTGGAATTAATTTTTCTTTGATGGCATCTGTGTGAATGTGGTAATTCACTTTCGCCAAAGTGCGTTGCAGATTCCACTCCAATTTTAATCTGTCGTTTTCATCTTCTTTGAGGCGTTGCAGTTCTTTGATTAGGTAAATCTGAAATTCAGGACTTAGCCACATAGCAAAGTGAAACGCAATATCTTTATGAGCATAAGTTCCACCGAATCTGCCTGCCTTAACAATCAAACCAGTTGCAATTGTTCTGCTAATCCATTGCCCTGCCGACATAATGAATCTGTTTACACCTGCTTCTTTTTCAATTACCCCGAATTCGGGGTAATTGAAATTTGGATTGTTTATAGATTCCCAAATAGCCAGATACTCTATGGTGTTTTTGGTTGTAATCCATTTGCCAATTAAGCCACTACCTTCATTGAAGCTATTTGTCATATCAGTTAAACTGATATAGTCAGCTTCATTTTGAATAATGATAGTAATCTCCGTTCCTTTTACATTGATGGTTTTATTCTTTGCCATTGTTTACATGTGTTTTTAAAAGAGGTTGAATTCGACTCCTTTAATTGTGGCCAATCCGCCATAGTTAAAAATATTTCAAATCATAAATTGATTGAGTGAAATGTTGTCTTTGATGTAGTCAGGAATTTGTTTTCGCAATTCAGGAGGAAGATTACGGAATACATCACCATTAGGATTAGTATTAAGCAACGGATACTTTTTGTTTTCAATGATGTCACGAAACTCGCTGTCGGTGATATAACTTTTGAAAAAATTCTTTGCATACATAAAATACTTTTCATCCGGTAAATAACGGCTGTCGAATTTTTCAAACTCATTTTCGAGCAATTCGTCTTTGCTCTTGAAGTAAGGAATGAAACCGAAAATCTTTTCAATGATTTCACGAAGCGTTAAACGCCTGTCAACTTTTGCAGCGCTGCGCAGCTTAGTAAGGTTGAAATATTCTTCGGGCTTCTCAAAAATGTTTTGCAAAATATATTGTTCAATCGCATCAAAATTTTTTTCCTCGATCATCTGCTGCACTTCTTTATCATCTTTCACCTTGTCCTCAAAACGGTCGAAATACATTCGGTCAATTCTCATTCCTTCGGGTCCCACTTCCTGCACTCTCATTGACTTTAGTGGGTCATGCTTTGTACTTTCGTAATCATCGTCAGTGGGATAATTTCTCCCTCCGTTTCCTTCGCCTGAACCTATTGGAGGAAGTTTCAAGACTTCATCATAGTTGAAGTCAGTTTCAAAAAATTCACAGTTAGCAAAGAAGTCAAACAGTTTGAATTTCTTTTTATCCGGCTCTGTAATCACGCTGTGCAGGGATTGCTTATCCAAAAGTTCTTTCAGGAAATTGTGCCTTCTGGTTCCTCTGCCTTTTATCTGAATGAAGTCAGTGGGTGAAAAGATTGGCCGCATCAAACAAACATTCAGCAAGTCGGGGCAATCGTAACCTGTGGTCATCATGCCAACGGTTACGCAAACTCTTGTCTTGCTTGTTTTGTAGAGCGGATTGAAATTTCCTGTGCCGCTTAAATTGTTGTTTGCAAAATTGATAGTGAATTGTTTTGCATCAGTAATCCATGATGTTACTTGTAAAGCAAAGTCCGATTGATATTTCCCTGGAAACATGATGTCAGCAAACTCATTTAATATCTGGGTAACTTTTGTTGCATGATTTTGCTTTACGCAGAAAATAATTGTCTTTCCTATTTCACCTGTTATAGGGTCTCGGAGTGCATTTTCTAAAAATGTTTTGCAAAAAATTTTGTTGGTGTTTTCTGAAAAGAATTTTTTTTCAAAATCTTTCTGGGTAAAAACCTGATTTCCTTCTTTGTCAGATTTTCTGTTTTCAAATTCAACAACTTCTTCACCATCTTGATTTTCTGAAACGGTAATTGTATATCCTTCCTCTGTCAAAAGCTGGGTAGTGATTTCTGTTCTTGCATCTGCTACAACCGGATTTACTAAATAACCGTCTTTTACCCCATCAATCAAACTGTAACTGTAAGTTGGCTTACCGTCTTCACAGCCAAAAGTTGTGTAAGTGTCAAGCAACATTCTTCTTTCTAATTCTCTTGGATCTTTCTCTGAAAGTTTTTCGGGGTCAATCTTTTTGAGATAATCTTTTGGCGTTGCAGTCAACCCTAATTTGTAACCAATAAAATATTCAAATACTGCTCTGCTGTTTCCTGCTCCAATGCTGCGGTGCGCTTCGTCAGAAATTACCATGTCAAAATCTGTGGGAGAGAAAACTCTTTTGTATTTGTTCTTGAAAAGAAATGATTGAACTGTTGAAACAACAATCTCATGTTTTCTCCAGTCGTCTCTGTTGTCTTTATAAATGCAACACTGATAGTCGCTGCGTAAATATTCTTTAAAAGCTTTGTCGGCTTGTTCTTCTAATTCCAAACGGTCAACTAAAAACAAAATCCGCCTTGCGTTTCCTGTTCGCAAAAACAATTTAATTACTGCTGCTGCGGTCAAAGTTTTTCCTGTGCCTGTTGCCATCTCAAAAAGAAAACGGTCTTTACCGTTTTTCGTTTCTTCCTGAATTCTTTCAATAGCCCTCACCTGATATTTACGCAGCAAACGAAGTTTGTTTTCTTCTAAATAATTTTTGCGTTGCCCTTTATCAATCCATCTTGGGTCTCTGTCGTAGTCGGGCTTTTGAGTAGTTACGATGTAATCTTCTTTTACAGTTTCGTTGATTAATGCTTGCGCACTTGGTTTGAATTCGGTGTAACGGATAACAGTTTCAGGTGCAGGGAATTTTGAAATCATGTTTGGATTTCCTCTTTGCAAATCCCAGAAGTAATGCAGGTTACCGTTTGAAAGAATAATGAAACGGCAGTTTTGCGCCGTTGCATATTTTCTTGCTTGTTCTTTAGCAGCAAGTGGATTGATTTCTTCTTTCTTGGCTTCTAAAACTATGAATGGAAAACCTTTGTCGTCAACAAGCAAGTAGTCAATAAAGCCGGTTGAAGTTTTTTCAAAGTCGTCACCAAACTCGTCAAGTTGTGTCTGTGTTAGCTTTGCGATATTCTCTAAAATAATGTTTCTTTTTCCTTCCTCATTATCAAAGAAACGCCAGCCAGCTTCTTCAAGCAGTTTATTAATTTTTATTCTGGCATGGGCTTCCTTCATGTAATCAATTTGCAATTTAATATAACAGGACAAAGTAAGAAATTAATAGAAATTTATTGTTTGCAGAATAATGATATGAACCCGGTTGAGACGGGGCAGGCAGTATAAGAGTGCGAACAACCGCCTCGCCTAAGGCGAGGCAACTTTATAGCAGCATACCTGCCTGCCCCCAAAAATTATTAAAATAGTCGGGCAGGCAGGTTGGGTTCATAAAAAAATTTCTTATTACATATAGCTCAAATTTGTTTTTGGCGTAAGTGCAATTACGGTCTCATACATCAGTCGAATGGTTTCGTCAATATCGTTGCGGTGCAGCATTTCTACCGTTGTGTGCATGTACCTGAGCGGAATGGAAATGAGCACTGAGGGGCAGCCATCATTGGAGTATGCAAAGCTATCCGTATCTGTGCCTGTGCTGCGACTTACCGTGCGCAACTGGATATTTATCTTTTGCTTTGCTGCAATGTCTTGCACAAATTTCAGCAGCTTGTTATGCACCGCAGGTCCATAAGCAAGCGAAGGCCCTTTGCCGCAGGCAATATCGCCCTCAATCACTTTATTTATCATGGGCGTTTGCGTATCATGTGTAACATCGGTGATAATAGCAATGTTTGGTTTTATGCGGCGGGCAATCATTTCTGCGCCGCGTAAACCAATTTCTTCCTGCACGGCATTCACCACGTACAATGCAAAAGGTAATTTCTTTTTGTTCTCATAAATTAAGCGTGCAACTTCTGCAATCATAAAACCGCCAATGCGGTTATCAAATGCTCTGCCGATTAAATAATTGTACAAGAGTTCATCGAAGCCTTCTTCATAAGTAACCACTGCGCCAATATGCACGCCACTGTTTTCCACTTCTTTTTTATTACGTGCACCGCAGTCGAGAAAGAGATTTTCCACTTTTGGGTGAGGCTCTTTGTTATCATTGTTTGATAATCTTGTGTGAATCGCAGGCCATCCAAACACGGCTTTTACAGGTCCTTTGCTGCCATGAATAATTACACGCTTTGCAGGCGCCACCTGGTGGTCAACGCCACCATTCCTTTTCAAATAAATTAATCCCTGGTCGTTAATGTAATTTACGAACCAGCTAATCTCATCGGCATGAGCTTCAAGCACTACTTTGAAATTTGCATCAGGATTAATAACTGCTACTGCCGTGCCGTAAGCATCGGTAAAGTGCGTGTTGGTAAAGGGCTTTATATAATCGAGCCATAATTTTTGTCCGCCGCTTTCAAAGCCAACAGGTGATGGATTATTGATATAATTTTTTAAAAACTGTAATGAATTTTCTGTAAGGACAGATTTTTTTTGTTTCGATTTTTTTTGTGTAGCCATTTTGTATGTTAATTGTTTAAATGTTTGAATGTTCATTCTTTACTCTTCACCGTTCACCGTTCACTGCTCACTGTTCACCTTTCACTGTTCACCGTTCACTGTTTACTGCTCACTGTTACGAAAGTAAAACACCTAAAATGCCACATGCGGCTTTTACGAGCATGAGACCATCAATCACTGCAAGATAATAGAGAATTGATTTACGGTGTTGTAATGATCCTGCAACAATTAGCAACAGAATGAAAGGAATACTGTTAAACAGAATGCGCACTAAGGGAAAATGCATGGCAACTACAAAAATGATGTATGATATAAAGCCAATAATACTTAACGGAATGATGATGAAGAAAATTGTTTTTCTAATACCTATACGCACTACAAAAGTTTTGAGTCTGCGGTTATGGTCGGCGGCATAATCTTTAATATCAAACATAATGCTGAGCACGGTAATGAACATCCAGTTTTTAATAAAAAGAAAGCTGCCATAGAAAGAAATGCTGTGATGAAAACCTGTTTGTATTTGATAAAACAGCAATGGATAAATAGTTACTGCGCCTCCCCATACAAAGCCAATAAAAAAAGGTTTTAGCCAGCCGGTTTGCCGCAGATTTATTTGCGTTGATTTAATTGGTGAAATGCCATAATAGGAGAGGGCTATTATGGGAAAGATAAAAATTTCTGCCCATTCAATTATTGTAAGCGTTTTGAAATTATGTATGTACCCGATAAATAAATATATGCCGATGCCCAGCGTAATGCAGATAAATACGTATTGACTTAGCCATACAAATTTTCTGTTTTTTAAATACCATTGAGAACGCTTGTTTACAGTGGCAGGATTAATTTCGCCGAGATAGGCTTTTGTGTAATAAACAATCGTGGCAGTATAAAGAAAGATATAATAGAGCGCAATATTAAGAGCAACCTGTTGCTGCAAGCTTGCTTCTATACTAAGTGCTACAGTGCATAAGCCATAAAAATAGTTGCCGTAAAAAATAAATGCAACAAGCCTTTTTATAAAAGACACTTATCGTTTAATTATTACTATTTGGGGAGAATAGGCGGTATCACTAATATTGCCCGCTTTGTCGCTAAGAACGAACTTGAAAACACAGGTATCATTATCTGGGCACTGCGGGTCGCCAATGTCAGGGTATTGAAGATTGATGCCATGCGAATATCTTACCTGTATTTCACCCTGGCTGTTGCTCTGTGTTGGTATGTCTGTGGGCATGGGATAAAAGACCGTAAACGAATCCATAATACAGTTGAATGTTTTCTTTATCACAACTAAACTGTCTTGTATATCACCTTCCTTATCTGTATAATCTATGGAAAAAATAATTGATTGGTCAATTGGCAACACGTTTATGCTTACCGATTTAAAAGTCAATTGCGGCTTAGTAGTAAACTGGTCTTTTGTGCAGGCTGATAAAATAAGCAAAACACAAGCGGAGATTAAAAATTTTACTTTCATTTTTGCGTATTACAATTCAAATGTAAACAAAACAAATCATCGTTTAATTGTGAGCCCTCAGTTTGTTAACAATATTTTTGAAAATGCTGAATCATTTTTTGAAAGAGCCAACTCTATATTTCAATATCAGCGTAAAACAAATAAAGTTTATCAAAAGTGGTGCGAAGCTTTTAATTCAGAAAAAAATAGCATAGAATCTTTAACTGATTTTTCATTTCTGCCCATCTCATTTTTCAAAACGCATGAAATAAAATGTGGCGAATTTGAACCGCAGGTCGTGTTTGAAAGCACCGGCACTACGCAACAGTTGCACAGTCATCATTATGTGAAAGATGTAAATATTTATAATAAAAGTTTTTTAAAATGTTTTGAAAATTTTTATGGTGATGTAAAGAACTTGTGCATTCTTGGTTTATTGCCATCGTATCTTGAAAGAAAAAATTCTTCTTTGGTGATGATGGCTGATGAATTGATTAAGCAATCTGCGCATTTGCAAAGCGGATTTTATTTGTATGATTTTGAAAAGCTGTGGAATGGTTTAAAGAATTTGGAAAATGCAAAACAACAAACATTGCTGATAGGTGTAACATTCGCCCTGCTTGATTTTGCAGAACAATTCCCGGTGCAATTAAAATATACAACCGTAATGGAAACCGGCGGCATGAAGGGGCGGCGTGAAGAGCTTACAAGACAGCAAGTACATGAAATGCTTTGCGAAAAATTTGGTTTGAATGCAGTGCATTCAGAATACGGAATGACGGAATTATTAAGTCAGGCTTATTCTAAAGGGAATGGAAGATTTTATTGCGCACCGTGGATGAAAGTTTTGGTACGGGATGAAGATGACCCGTTGCTGGTTAAAACCGTTGGCAGGGGAGCGTTGAATATTATTGACCTTGCAAATGTGTATAGCTGCTCGTTTATTGCAACTGATGATACAGGATATGTTTATGAAGATGGAAGCTTTGAGGTTTGGGGAAGGCTTGATAACAGTGATGTTCGGGGATGCAGTTTGATGGTGGTTTAATTATATATTTGCAGCTCTTCAATTAGCAAATTAGCACATCAGCAAATTAGCTAATTAACCGGCCCGGATGGCGAAATTGGTAGACGCACTGTGTTCAGGTCGCAGCGTTCGCAAGAATGTGCTGGTTCGAATCCAGTTCCGGGCACTATTTCACTACACATGAGCAGGGTGTTTTCTCATGGAAATGCGAAGCATTCCTGGGCACTTTAAAAAATAATTCGTGAATGCGAATAAAGGGCTGAGGTCAAATTATTTTTCGCATTCAAACATATTCTCTAATTTCCGCTCACCATTTTTTTACACAAACATTCCATGTGCTTATGCAACCTCATTATCATCCAACGGCAACTCTGCGCCGTCTTGCCCTTCTTTGTATTGTAACGATTTTCTTCTCCTGCAACAAAAAAGAAAAGCTTCTCTCTGTTGACCCCGCTTTTAGCAAATACATCGAAGCTTACACATCAGGCGTTGTTTCAAAAAAGAATACCATCCGCATTCAGCTTGCAGAAGATGCAAATACTACGCACACATTAAATGAAACACTCAAAGAGAAATATTTTGATTTCAAACCTTCGGTTAATGGCAAAGCTTATTGGGTTGATGCAAGAACCATAGAATTCAAGCCAGACAATGATTTAAAGCCCGACAAGCTGTATGAAGTACATTTTAATTTGGATAAAGTGCTTGATGTTCCAAAGCAATTCAAAGATTTTGGTTTCAACATACAGGTTCTAAAACCCTCTTTTGAAGTGGAGGAATTTGGCTTAACAACCAACAACAAACAAACAATGAATCTTAGTGGTGAATTACGAACCGCAGATGTGGAAGATTCTAAGAATGTTGAAAAACTTTTATCAGCAAAACTCAATAATTCAGATTTAAAAATACACTGGCAACACAATGAAGCAGATAAAACACATCAATTCACTATTAATAATATTCAGCGAAGCAACAAAGAAGAAAAATTATCGCTGCAATGGAATGGTGATGCATTGAATGCTGATACAAAAGGAGAAAAAGAAATTCCTGTTCCTGCCATTGGTGATTTTAAAGTGATGAACACAAGAGCAATGCAGGGGGAACAACAATATGCACTCGTTCAATTCAGCGAGCCGATTGCTGTGGGTCAAATGCTTGATGGGTTAATTACGATTGAAGGCGTTTCTACCACCACAGATGAAGAAACAAATGTTAGCTACACAATCAACAACAGCGAAGTAAAAGTTTATACAACCGAAAATCTTGATGGCAATTATACGGTCAATGTGCATGAAGGAATCGAAAACCAATGGAACACCCAGCTCAACAAATCATTTACATCAAATGTTTATTTTGAAACAAGTTTTCCCTCAGTAAAAATTCAGGGGCGTGGAAATATTCTTCCCAACAGCAGCGGCAAACTCATATTACCTTTTGATGCAACGAATTTAAAAGCCGTTGATGTCTCCATCATCAAAATTTATGAAAACAACATTGCCCAATTTCTTCAAACAAATAATTTAAATGGTGAAGAAAATCTTCGCCGTGTAGGTAAACCGATTGCAGAAGCCACTGTTCGTTTAGACAATGACAAAACCATCAACCTTCACAAGAAAACACGCTTCTCACTTGACCTCGATAAATTTATCAAAACAGAACCCGGCGCTATTTACCGCGTTACTATTGGCTTCAGGCCTGATTATTCTCTCTATACCTGCGACAGCATTACTAAAGAAAACGAAGAGGATTATTATGATTACGACAACGATAACAATAATGAAGTTGATGATGACCAAAACTTTTGGAATCGTTACGACAGTTACTATCCATACGGATACAATTGGCAACAAAGAGAGAATCCATGCTTCAGTTCTTACTACAGCAAAGAAAAATTTGCAAGCAGAAATATTTTGGCAAGTAATATTGGTTTAACCGCAAAGCGTTCTTCCAACGGAAATTTATTTGTCGCAGCGAATAACATCATCACAACAGAGCCAATGAAAAATGTTGAGTTGGAAGTACTCAATTATCAATTACAAATCATTTCAAAAGCAACCACCGACGCAGACGGTATTGCCCTTCTCTCTCCCACACGGGGAGCCGGAGGGAGCTTCAAATCATCACCTTCCACGAGTCCCCCAAGTCCCACCAGTCCCAACAAAAAACCATATTTATTAATTGCCAAACAACAAAACGAACGCGGTTATTTAAAATTAGATGATGGCAGCAGTCTTCCGTTAAGTCGCTTCGATGTTAGCGGCGAAGAAGTGTAGCACGGCATCAAAGGTTTCATCTTTGGCGAACGCGGCGTATGGCGCCCCGGTGATAGTTTGTTCCTGAGTTGCATCATTGATGATAAAGACAACAAGCTTCCTGCAGACCATCCAATAGAAATGGAATTAGTTTCTCCACGCGGACAATTATACAAACGCATGGTGCAAACAAACGGTGAAAATGGCTTCAACGTTTTTCGCACAGTAACCGATGCGGATGCACCAACAGGCAACTGGCTCTGCCGTGTAAAAGCCGGCGGCGCTGTATTTGAAAAGAATTTGAAGATTGAAACCGTAATTCCTAACCGCTTAAAAATTGATTTGAACTTTGGCAACTTAACTGCACTCGGCAAAGACGCCAACATCAACGGAACACTCTCTGCAAAATGGCTCTTCGGTGCAACTGCGCAAAATTTAAAAGCAAGAGTGGATGCGCAGTTGTATAAAAGGAAAACAACTTTTCCAAAATTTGAAGATTATGTTTTCGATAATCCCACTGCATCTTTCAACACACAATCAAAAACAATTTTCGACGGAACATTGAGTGCAGAAGGCACTGCACCCATCAATCCATCATTCACACTAGCTGATGCAGAAGCTCCCGGTCAGTTGCTTGCAAACCTTGTGGTGAAAGTGTTTGAGCCTGGCGGCAATTTCAGCATTGATAATATCTCCATGCCTTTCAATCCTTATTCTTCTTATATCGGTGTAAAAGTTCCTGAGGGTGATAAAACCTGGGGCTTTCTGCAATCTGGCAAAACACATCGCTTCGACATTGCTGAAGTTGACACAAAAGGAATTCCTGTAAATGGCGCAACAACTGCACAAATTGAATTGTACAAAATTCAGTGGCGCTGGTGGTGGGATAATGGTTACGATGATGCACTCTCCAACTTTACGCAGGATGAATATAACAAGCTGATAAAAAAAGATACTGTCTCAATAACTAATGGCAAAGGTTATTACAACATAAAAATGAATGAAGACAATTGGGGAAGATATTTGATTTTAATAAAAGACAAACGCAGTGGTCATACAACCGGCGCAACTTTTTATGTGGATGATTATAGCTGGCAAAGCCGCGGTGGAATGGACAATGATGTTTCCGCAGCAGCGATGTTATCCTTTACATCAGACAAAGAAAAATATAATGTAGGTGATGATGTGAATCTCACAATACCCAGCAGCAAAGGCGGACGTGCTCTCATTAGCATTGAAAGCGGAAGTAAAGTGATTAAAACATATTGGGTGAACACCGAACAGTCTCAAACAAAATTTTCTTTCAAAGCAGAAAAAGAAATGTCGCCGAATGTGTATGTGAATGTAAGCCTCATACAGCCTCATGCACAAACCATCAACGATTTGCCCATCAGAATGTATGGTGTAATTCCCATCATGATTGATGACAAAACCACGCTGCTGAAACCGGTCATTAAAGTGGCTGATGTTATTCGTCCTGAAACAAATACTTCCATCACCGTGTCAGAAGCAAATGGCAAAAACATGAGCTATGTTATCGCAATTGTTGATGAAGGCTTGCTTGATTTAACAAGATTCAAAACTCCCAACCCGCATGATGCATTCTATGCACGTGAAGCGCTTGGCGTTAAGAGCTGGGATTTGTATGATGATGTAATCGGTGCGTGGGCTGCACAGATAGAAAGAATTCTCACTATCGGCGGTGATGCTGAAGGCGAGCTTGCATCTAAAACAAGAAGAGCCAATCGCTTCAAACCTGTCGTGCAATTTATGGGACCATTCACTTCAACCGGCGGAAGCAAAACATACAACTTCACACTGCCTGCATACATGGGAAGCGTGAAAGCCATGTTGATTGCTGCAAGTGGTAACGCTTACGGGATGGCAGAAAAAAGTATCACAGTAAAAAAACCTTTGATGCTTCTCACAACCTTACCACGTGTGCTGGCACCAACAGAAGAAATAAAAATTCCCGTTACTGTTTTTGCAACAGAAAATAATATTCATAATGTTTCGCTTACTCTGCAAAGCAATCCTTACATCGAAGCAACAGGTTCACAAAATGTAACTTTCACCAAGCCCGGCGAGCAGCTTGTTTATTTCACTGCAAGAGTAAAAGCAAACACAGGCATCGGCAACATAAAAATCACTGCATCAAGTGGTGGAGAAAAATCTGTGAGTGAAACAGAGATTGACATTCGCAATCCCAATCAGCCTGTAACCCAAATCACAGAAGCAACGCTTCAACCCAATCCATCATGGAGCAGCACTGTGGCAATGATTGGTGATGCAGCCACCAGCAAAGCTGTGCTTGAAATATCAAGCATCCCTGCTATCAATTTAGAAAAAAGATTGAACTATCTCATCACCTATCCGCATGGCTGCATTGAGCAAACAACGTCTGCCGTATTTTCGCAGTTGGTATTAAATCAATTATTAGAATTAAGTGAACAGCAAAAAAAAGATATTGACCATAACATTCGCGCAGGCATTCAGAAATTGCAAAACTTTCAGCAGAGCGATGGTGGCTTCAGTTATTGGCCCGGCGGCAGTGAAAGCGATGAATGGGGCAGCAGCTATGCAGGAAATTTTTTGCTCGAAGCAAGCAACTATGGATACAACGTGCCATCATCCATGCTGCAGCAGTGGAAACAATTTGAGCGCAGCAAAGCCCGTGCCTGGAACGTAACTTCAGTCCCGCATTATGCGGGATGGTATGGAACAGATTTGGAACAGGCATACCGTCTTTACTTATTGGCGCTTGCAAAGTCACCCGAGCAGGGCGCAATGAACCGCCTCAAAGAATGGAAGTTCCTGACACCCGAAGCAAAGTGGCGGCTTGCAGCAGCATATCAACTAACAGGACAATCACAGGTTGCATTACAACTCATCAGCAATTTGCCAACAAGCTTTCCGCAGCGACCTGACCCCGGCTTCACTTATGGCAGCGACTTAAGAGACCAGGCAATGGTGCTTGAAACACTCACCATCATGAACCGCAAAGCACAGGCTGCACAATTAGTGCGCACCATTGCTGCAAGGCTTTCACAAGACCAATGGTACAGCACGCAAACAACTGCATACTGTCTTATCGCCATTGCAAAATTCAGCGGCAGCAATAAAGACAACAACAAGATAGTTGTGAACGGAAAAATCAGCGGCGACAACCTCACCATCAATTCTGCAAGCACGGTAGCACAGCAAAATGTGAAGTGGCAAAGCGGCAAGGGCAGCATACAGCTTGCCAATAAGGGCGGCAATGTGTTGTATGTGCGTGTGCTCAACAGCGGGCAGCCTGTGAGTTTTCAGCCGATGCCCGCGGTAAATTATCCTGACGTGCTGCAGGTGAATGTAGTGTTCACAACTTCGGCGGGCAAAACCATTATGCCCGATAGCATAAAGCAGGGAACCGATTTTGTTGCAAAGGTTACGGTGAAGAATCCCGGCATGCGCGGCGTGTACGAGCAGATGGCGCTGAGTGAGCTTTTCCCCGGCGGCTGGGAAATTCTCAACACAAGATTGTACAACAGTGAAGGCGCTTTTCAATCTTCACCCGCAGAGTACATGGACATTCGCGACGACCGTGTGTATTATTATTTTGATATTCTCCCCGGCGAAACGCTCACCTATTATGTGCAGTTAAATGCGGCATATCCCGGCAAATACATTTGGGCGGGTGTTTATTGCGAAGCCATGTACCAGCACGAAATCAGCGGCGGTGTAAGCGGCAAGTGGGTGGTGGTGAAGTGAGAGCCAATAGCCAATGGCTGATAGCTAATAGCTTTTTCTTTTTATGTACTAAGCTGTTTGCTACTATTAAGCTGCGGTTGCGTCGCACACGTGTACTGTCGGTTCATTATGCGGCAAGGTGCGCACTCAAACTTGTTTTCAGGTTTTAGCTATATAGTTGAGAAACTTAAGAGCTATGCACACTCAACCTTATTTATATGATAGAAAATATTTAACCCGTTACTCATTTGTAAGCAAAGGAAGAAAAGGTGCAATTGAAAAGGTTGTTGAGTTTAGTCCTACTTCTGAGAAAAATATTCTTAATCTTGGCTTCGGAGATTTACTTTCTGATGGAACCCTTGATGATACAGCTAATACAAATAATGGAGATATTGTAAAGTGCTTGCTACAATCATTTCGATAATTGAAGATTTTACCAATGAATACCCTGATATGAAAATTGTCTTTTCAGGTAGTGCAACACGCCGAACAGAATTATATCACAGGATTTTGAGAATGTATTATTCCGGCTTTAAAAAGAACTTTATTATAACAGCTTTGAAGAATGATGGAAACAAACATTATAGTGAAGTTCCTTTTGAGCCAAATAGTAATGATAAATATGTTGCGTTTTTTGTGAAAAGAAAATGATAATTTTGATTTATGCCTCTGGTAAAAAAACATACAGCTTCAAAAAAAGTAAAAGCCACGAATACAGTTGTTGTTACCAAAACAAAAGAAGCCGCTTCCAAAACTGCTTTCCCGAAAAAGTTGCAGAAGGTTAATGCCCTTCTTTCTAAAGCTACATTGCTCAATTCTTAGTTTTTGAACAAAGGCACAAGTATGGCTAGCTCACAAAAGCTTTTCTACTAAACTTGCGCCAGTGGTGGCTTTGAAAAATAGGTAGCATGAAATTGGAATTTATAAATTGAAACCTATACCCATAGATCACCGTGAATAATTATCTATAGGGTGCTCACTTAAGAATCCCGTAATAATTTCCACTTGTCCCTGCAACTCGTTTCAATTCTTATTGTGATTTAGCAGAATTTAATTAAACTGCAAAAAAAAAACTAAGTTTACACGGCAGATGTATAATTCAGTATTATTAACATGAAGGATTTTTTTAAAAAAGTAACTGGTAATAAATGAAGTCCGATTTAGAAAAAGCAGAAGTTTTACCCGAAAAAAAATTTTTTATTTCCAGAAAAGCAGATGAGTTTTTCGTGGATATGTATAATGTTTACCAGTTTGTTATCCGGTTTTTTAAGGAGGCGTTTTCGCCACCGTATGAGTTTAAGGAAATCATAAATCAATGCTACCAGGTAGGATACAAATCATTGCCGCTGGTTTCCCTAACAGGCTTTATTACAGGAATTGTTTTTACAAAGCAGTCGCGCCCCTCCTTATCAACATTCGGAGCCAGTTCATGGTTACCTTCACTTATATCCATAGCTATTATACGGGCATTAGCCCCATTAGTTACTGCTTTGATAGCGGCCGGTAAAGTAGGTTCTAATATGGGCGCAGAGTTAGGTTCAATGAAAGTAACTGAACAGATCGATGCTATGGAAGTATCAGCAACAAACCCATTTAAGTTTCTTGTAGTAACGCGTATTATTGCCATCACTTGCATGCTGCCAGTGTTGGTGTTATACACCGGTTTTATTGGAATGATGGGCTCATTCCTTAATGTGCACCATAATGAGCTTACAAGCTTTACAGGTTTCTTCAAAAGCGCTTTTAACACTATATCCTTCCTTGATATATTTTCTTCTGTTATTAAGGCTATGGTTTATGGCTTTACCATTGGCGTAGCGGGATGTTACCAGGGTTATTATGCACAGAATGGCACGCAGGGAGTTGGCAGGGCAGCAAACTCAGCAGTAGTGCTTTCTATGTTTATGATTTTTGTGGAAGAAATGGTGATTGTACAATTTGTGAATGCAATAAGATAAAAAGTTAGAATTATAATTTGGGTATTTGCTTGAATGGTATAAATATTAATGGATAGAAAAAAGACAAATAGCAATAATAAAGAAGTAGTGATTTCAATAAGAGATTTAAAAAAATCTTTTGGAAATCGTACTGTACTGAATGGAATTGATATTGACATGTGCAAAGGTGAAAATATTGCCGTGCTTGGGCGTTCGGGAAGTGGGAAATCTGTTTTAATTAAAATTATTTCAGGTTTACTGAAACCAGACAGCGGCATGGTAAAAGTGCTTGGACAGGAAGTGGATAAACTAAGTGAAGCAGAGCTGCAGCAATTGAGGTTGAAAATAGGATTTTCTTTCCAGAGCAGCGCTTTGTATGATAGTATGAGCGTAAAGGAAAATCTTAAATTTCCCTTGGTGAGAAACAAGCGTAATTTAAGCGATAAAGAGGTGAATGATGCCATTGAAGAAGTGCTGAATGATGTTGGATTATCTCAAACCATCAACCAAATGCCATCTGAACTTTCGGGAGGGCAAAAAAAACGTATTGGCATTGCGCGTACCTTAATTCTGAAACCCGAAATTATGCTTTATGATGAACCCACAGCCGGCCTGGACCCTATGACAAGCATTGAAATAAATAACCTGATTATTGAAGTGCAGCAGCAATACAATACAAGTTCTATAATAATCACTCATGACCTAACCTGTGCAAAAACTACTGCCGACAACGTGGCTATAATACTGAATGGTAAGTTTTTAACAAAGGGGAGCTTTGAAGAGGTTTTTAATACGCAGGATGCAAGTGTAAGAAGTTTTTATGATTACAATTTTATTAATAACACATGAAATCATTGAAAAATAATCGCCCGGTCGCAGTAGGAATTTTCGTATTCCTGGGGTTAGTAATACTAATAATTACTGTATTCACGTTGGGCTCTCAAAAAAAGACGTTCAAAAAGGCATTTACTATAAATGCTGTTTTTAATGATGTAGGTGGCTTATTGGATGGCGGAAACATCTGGTTTTCAGGAGTAAAAGTGGGTACAGTAAAAAAAATAAGTTTTTATAAAAATTCAGAAGTGCTGGTTACTATGAGCATAGAGAAAGATGCACAATCGCATATACATAAAGATGCCAAAGCAAAGATTGGTTCTGATGGTTTAATAGGTAACAAGATTGTAATTATTTATGGCGGCGAGGCATCCACACCGCAGGTTGAAAAAGATGGTTTTTTAAAGGTGGAAAAAGCCCTGAGTACGGAAGATATGCTGGTAACATTGCAGGCTAATAATAAAAATTTGCTTGAAATAACAAATGATTTCAAAAGTATAAGTAAAAAGATAGATAGCGGAAAAGGAACACTCGGTACTTTATTAAACGATCCTACCATAGCCAATAAATTGCGTTCTACAGTAAACAGCCTGCAAAATACTATTGCAAATTTTCAAACAGTATCAGTAAACAGTAAAAGTGTATTATCTAACATCGAAGATTTTTCCGGCAAACTAAATAAGCCGGGCAATTCAATCAATGACCTTATAACTGATACCATTGTATTCAGCAACATTAAAGCAACTGTATCGCAATTGCAGAATGCAGCTAATTCTGTTACTGAGTTTACAGCTAATCTTAAAACTGTAAGTGATAAATTAAATCAAACCAATAATACAGTGGGTGTGCTGTTGAATGATTCATCCGCAGCCACATCGCTGAAAAATACTTTAAAAAATCTCGAAACAGGCAGCCGGAAATTGGATGAAGATCTTGAAGCGCTTCAGCACAACTTTTTATTAAAAGGTTATTTTAAGAAAAAAGAAAAGATAAAGCCTGAATAAAATGCATTAATTCAAAATGCAACAGGAAGCGACTGCAAGTATTTCAATTATCTTATCCAAGCTTTCCTTCTCCGCAGAGTCTCTCCCCAAGCCATGTGCAGAGCGGAGGACTCTGCGGCATCAAGTTATTAAAGACGAATATATAATAAAATGTTCCTAAATTCAACAGGCTTTTAATTTACATAATGCCTGTAAGAAGAACCATACCTGAAAAAGATGGAGTTTATTTCATACCCTCCACTCCCCCCTCTGGCGCAAGGTACTGTCTGTATCACCAAATAATTTTTCAACTATTTTTGTAAAAGCCGAGAGGGTGCAAACGGCGGTGCTACTAACTTCACTGGAGAAGAATTTTTTTATACATGCACCAGCTCATTGTGAAGCAGCATGATATCTTCTGTTGTTAAAGTGAGCATAGAAATGGTTTTGCCATTGTTATCTGAAAATTCAACTTCAAAATCTTTGTCAGTATAACATTCAATAACAGTACCTATTTGACCTCGAAGTAGTTTTTTTTCCGGTATCTCCTTTAAAAGAGCCACAACATCCAAAAGTTTAATAGTTTCGTCTTTCATACATCCTTCCCCGCAATGTGTCCTTCGTTAAGCATTGTGAAGGGGAAGGCACATTGCGGTATTCATTGATTTGGGATTTCTTTCGTCCTGAAGGCTTCTCCTCCCAAGCCCTGTGCAAAAGGCAGGAAACCCGGCGTATTTTGTATTACTGATTACCTTTTGGAAAGTTTAAAACTTTCAAAAGCTGTTAGCTCGTCTTGCGCAAGCTACTATCTCAAACCCAAATAATTTAAACCGCTTTTTGTTTATTTAATTTTTTTACATGAGCAAGAAAAGTTTTTTCATATTTTTTTAAGTACGCAATTCTTTCATCATGCGAGAGTTTATTGAGTCTTTCAGAGGCTTTTTCTTTCCATTCCCAAACTTCTGTTTGTGCTTTGGAGATCTTAGCGGTTGTTTTCATAATCCAATAATTCAAGAGGCGTAATAATTCGTAATGGATGAATATAGTTTTGTGTAAAATTAAAAGAAATAATCCGTTTTTCTTTATTCACATTTGCAAGATGCTTATAATTCCAGCTTATTAAATAATCAATCCTATATATAACAGAACAGGCAACGTGAAGCGCATCAAGTCTTTTTTTAGCAGGTATAATTCCATGTTCTATGTATGCATCCGCAAGGGCATCTACAGTTACAATATCATCAATAATTAATGGTTGCAAGGGATATTTTTCAATTACATAAAATAATTTTTTCTTTTTCGCCTCATCATTTGTCTGTTCAATTTCCTGAAAAACAAATTGTGAGATAAAAACATCATAAATATCTTTTGCAATGTAATTATCAAACAAGTCCACAGTAATTTCTTTTTTCTCAGGTGCGTCATCTGCAAAAAGAAAATTAATAACTGAAGTATCGAGATAAATACTTATCATGGAATAAAATTGTGTTTTTCCTGCCTTCTCATCTTCCCTCCTCCATCCGGCGTAAGGCACTGTCTGCAAACCAAATAATTTTTTATTTTTTTGTAAAAGCCGAAAGGGTGCAAACGGCCGTGTTACTAACTACAGTGCAGAAGAATTTTTTTATACATGCACCGGCTCATTGTGAAGCAGCATACCTCCTTTAAAGAGCCAACATCTTAAAGGTTTAATAGTTTTGTTGTTCTACATTTATTTGTTTACGTAACAACTGGTTAATCGCGGAAAGTTTGTTCCATTTTCAATTATCCATGTTGTAATAATTTCCCCCGCTTGCAACAAATAAGAAACAGTGCAAATAAAAGTAAACAAGAAAAAGAAAAAGACAATTCCCAAAGGAGTAGCTGTTTTTAAAAAGATGCTGGAAGATAAAAAAGCAATTCATAATCATTTGTGCAATGGCGGAACATTTGAAGAACTAAAGAAAAAAGGTTATCGCTTTGCAACCGTATAAAATCATCACCGTAAAAAATAGTTACTTTGATTTTACTACAGCGGACTTACAAGCACTATTCTGATTTTATAATTTTAATGCGATTAAGTAGTATGCTATTATTAATTATTTCTGCAAAATAAATTCCGGGCTTTAAATTTTCTCCAAAAGATGTAACCTTATCTGAAAGCTTTTTGCTGATTAGAAGATGTTTTTGGTCATCATAAATATTCAGGTTAATATCCAATGGTTTTATTTCTTTTAAATCAATTTTAAACTCACCTTTAGATGGATTGGGTATTATGCTTACGGTGTTATTAGCTATGCCCTGTGTTTTTACACCTGCTGCGGTTGTGCTAACATTGTTAGATGGTTTAATAAACCACGGAACAGTAGTTGAGTCTGTTGAAAAAAATTGCAGCAACAGTGTTGCTACTTTTTGTCGCCCGATAATAGAAGGATGTGTTCCATCATTTAGATAATCAACAGGGCAATTCCATGTAAGCCCGTCAGACCGGGGAGTTGTACCATCAGCCCACAGATAAGGCCCCCATGCCAGCCACGGTGCTCTTGGATTTGAACCGTTAAACCTAAGTGAAGTATCTCCTTTTATCTGGTCTTCTATCAAACGTTTTACACTCCACCCTGAATAAAAGGCATAAGGTTCAGGATTAAGGTCACTCGTGGCGTAGCCTGCATAACTACGGCTTGCAAGATAACACAGCCTCGTGTTGGGAAATTTACTTTTTAAGATTTGAATGGCTGTTTTGTATTTAAGCTTTAGTGCATCGGGATAAGTTGCAAACGCAGTATCTGTAGGCATTTTTTCTGCTTCTTTAAACCAAACAACCTGAACCTGTTTGGGTGTTAAGCCTGCACTACGAAGACGTTGATTAACGACATTCCAGTAATCGGCATTCGGGTTATCAATAATATTAATATCCTGCCCTCCCTGTGCTCCATCCACTAAAATAAGCTGTGGATTTTTTTTGGAAAAAGTATCAGTAAAGGAAATAAATACCCGGGATTCCATTGTAGTATGAGACAATCCTATAGAAAGCCATACTATTTTTCCGCGAACTTTATCCACCTTACCCGCACTATCAAGCGGCATAATACGCGATGCGATATTGCGCCCTGATTGTTCGTGAGACGGAGGTCTGGAGTTAGAACCGTTTGGATAGAGGCCGCCCTGGAAGCCGCGCCAATAGCCTTTTCCCAAATCGTTGATTGGCGGAAAGCCCACTGATGTGTTTGAACAATTCTGTGCATGAACATTATGTATACACAGTAAAATAAGCGGAAGAAAAATTTTTTTCATTGGATTATGTTTTAGATGATAAAATTAGTGAGTACAGGAGAAACCGGTTAATTACCCTGTCAGGCTTGAAGTGTTTCCTGTTTCAATTCGAAAATAAACAAAAAGCTCCAATTCAAAATATATAAAAAGATTCTGAAATAATTAATCCCTGCATGAATGATTGTTGAGAAGACAATTGTAAATAAAGTCAATAACTATTGTACACTGAATTACACGAAGCCAGTTATAGCAAGCGAACAGACATTTATTAAAGATGTATTTTGCATCCGCAGTATTACTTTACTGCCCCGGGTTCCACGCAGTACAAAGCCCATTAGGTGAGAACCCCGCCGGACAGAAATGGATCAAGAAACAAAAAAGTAAATTTTCATAATCTTCCCTGCGGCCAATTCATAAAAAAAATTTACCAAAGTAATATTTTAATAATCGCCTGTTGCGCCGCCGCCGCCAGAAGTTCCACCGCCAAACTGAACGCTACTCTCTGTGGTTATTTTTTTCCCAAATGTTTGGGCAATAATTAAGGCTTCGGCATTCAATATTTCTTTGTGTTGATACGATGACTTGGCAAAAGTAAACCCATGTTTAGGCCTATGCAGATATTTAATTAATGCATAGCTCACCGTAATCAATATCGTCCCTATAATCAGCATATCTGTTTCTGCAGGAAAATTACCATAATAGTATCTCACTGTAAAAATGGTTGCAGCAATCAAAGCCAATCCTGTTCTTATAAATAAAAAATATTTTTTTCTTACACCATAGAAAAGATAAGCGGGAGGAATTACGAGAGTTAATATCCAGAACAACCACCCAAACGGAATAGGACTATTTAGCGCAATGCCTGAATTAAACATCTCATTGTTGATTTCCTTTACTGCAAAGTAATTACCCGATACATAAAAAGTAATCAGGGTTAGCAGGGTCGCTGCTTTAAAACAAAATTGATAAACCATTAATCTTTCTTTGGCAAGCAACTTTTTCATTACAACATATATAAGAGCAGAGACGCTCATCATCACCAATGGCGCTGATGCTTTTGCAAAGTAACCCAGCTTTGAATATAGCAGGAATATAAAAGCAAATAAAGCAATATAAGCAAGCGTTCCCATAAATGCGTCAGTAAACCGAATGCATAGCCACAGGCAAATAAAAAATGACACACCGCTGATGAATAAACTTTGATTTGTAAAGTCGTTTACTACAAAAGCGCTTATAATAAAAGTAATTACTGAAATCATCAATATATTATCTACTCCTGCATTATAATATTGCTTCCTTTTTACAAGCACTTCCAGGGCAGCATAGCAAAGGATGGCAAGAAAAATAAACAGTGTAATAAACTCAACTGAGCTTGATGTATTGAAAATTAAACCCAGCAATAACGCAGAAAATAAAACGGCAACAATGGTTAACAAAGCCAACGCAATGCGAATAAAATAATTAGGTGTATATAATTTACAGGGGTATGCGAGTAATATCTTTTTATACGTTTCTTCACCAATACAGCCGGTATTGAAAGCTTCAGAAGCCTGCTCCCGTATATACTTGTTATATAAGTCAGTGCCATTATAAGCTTGCATCGTGCTTAAAAGTTTTATTGTAATGAATCAGTAACCTTATTAAACCAATACCTGAAGCAATGAAATAAATAATGCCGAGATATACAGGACCCATACCACTCATCAGCGAAAGCAGTTCAACCACTACATAGCATAAACCAATGTAAGCGTACAGTACTGTTATAACAAGGAAATAAAAAGACCTTTCCGTTATTGCATGTTTAAAAAATAAAACACTTACCGCAGCCAGCATTAAAAACCAAACGAAATAAATATTTTCAAAATAAAAGAGTGCGGCTAAAAGCGAAATAAATAAAAGATGTGCACCAAAATTTTTATAAGTAAATGCAAAATGAGGTTTAATATTTCTTCGGGCAGTAAGAAAAGATATAGCTATAAGACCTGCACCCAGCACTAATCCCGTATAAGTAATTTGTTCATCGTTAAAATCATTATTTTGCAAAATTTGTATTGGCGTGACAGTTATTCCCAGCCAGGCAGCAAGATTTGTGATGGCAATACTTAGCACGCCTAAATGGTCAAAGTAATAAGCGACAAAAAACAAAAGCACCATCGGTATAAAAAGAGCAAGTCCCCAGCGATTACCAAATACATTGTACTCATATTGAATGTACCCAATAAAAGTTAATAGTAATAAGCATCCTAACAAAAATACATAATCAAACAAAATGTTTGGCGATTCAACTTTTGCTTTGGAATAACCCTTTGCCTTTCTGAAGCAATAAGCAAAGCATCCAACACATATCACTGCGATTACAATAATAATCACCTGGTGCCCGATAGTATCAATATTCTTATATACTAATATTCCAAGTGCCGTTGTAAGCAGCACAATACCCAAATACAATAAAGTGCGGAGGTCCCAGTGAACTGAAACCGGTTGGTGCTGTTGCTGTTGAATGTTGTAAAAGTCCTCTTCAGTAATGAGTTCCTGTTGAAGTAGTTTTTTAAAGACCTGTATATTCATTCCTCAATGTATAATTATAAAGCAAGTTGGCAAAATTTGTGGTGTGGCTCTCTTAGCTCAATATACGATGCACCAAAAGATGAACACACCAATGAACCTTTTTCAAAAGTATGTCCGTAAAGATTTTGCCATTATTTCCATCCATTATAATAAGCGCAAACATCATTCATAATGCATATCTCACACTTGGGTTGAGGTCTGCAAATTTCTCTTCCATGAAATGACATAGCCATTCCTGCGTCCCATTCTTTTTGCGGAAGCACATCCATAATTTGTTTTTCAATTTTCTTTGGGTCACTGCCTGAAGCAATACCCAGCCTCGGAGCAACACGCACTACATGCAGATCAACCATTACACCTTCTGCCGGAGCACCTGCTTCCCGCTTGATTACATTTGCTGATTTTCTGCCAATGCCAGGCAACTCAGTAAGTTCTTCAAGTGTGAGAGGAATATTGCTATTCTTTTTTATTTTCTTTGCCATCTCAACAAGCCATTTCGCTTTGTTTGCAAAATTCCTTACTTCACCAACAAATGGATACAATGAATCAGGCGCAGCTTTAGAAAGCGCTTCCATATCAGGAAAGGCTTCAAATAATTTTGGCGAAAGCTGGTTAATATGCCGGTCAGAATCCTGTGCCGATAAGATTACCATGATTACCAGTTGATAAATATTTTTATAATCCAGTGGATGCTTTTTGCCTTTATATTTTTTGAGCAGAGGCTTAATAGCTTCAGCCCAGTTTATTTTTGGATGCATGATATAATTTTTTTGAAAAGATAAATCTACAATAAAATTAAGATTGCTTCAATGGGTTTTGTGTCCGGCATCGTCTCTCAAAATTACAATGCATCAAATCTTCCTATTTTCGTGAAAATGAAATAATGATAGAAATTATTGAATACAAAGAGAAATATGCCAATGATTTTAAGCGATTGAATCTTGAATGGCTTGAGAAATACGACCTCACAGAATTGCATGACCTTGAAATTATAAACGACCCGCAAAGCACTATTCTTGATACAGGCGGTTGCATTTATCTTGCAAAATCGGGTGATGAAATAGTAGGCACTGCAGCTTTAATTAAGGAAGGGGATGGAATGTATGAGTTAGCTAAGATGGCTGTTACATCTTCATTTCAAGGGAAAGGAATAAGTAAGCTGCTCATTGAAAAATGTTTGGAAGCAGCGAAAAAATTCAATGCAAAAAAAATAATGTTGTATTCTAACAGCCAGTTAACTGCAGCAATTGCTTTATATAAAAAGTATGGCTTTAAACATATTGATGCTTCTGATTCGCCTTTTGTAACTGCTGATGTTAAAATGGAGTTATCAACAATTCTTTAATGAATTCGCTGAATTGCATAAGCTGATACGGGGCATTCTATTTCATATTTTTAGCACCACAAACTTTCAACTAACCGGGCAGGCTATAATAATGTTGTCCCTCATCAAGTTCACCTTCTAAAGCATCAAGCACTATCTGCAGATGTTTTTCATTGCCTAAAAAATCGGCATTAGCTGTATCTATTACAATCGTTTTTATGTTGTGTTCCTTTATGTAGCTTGTATATGTGGTTTGTAAGTTGAACAAATATTTATCCGGAATACGCTGCTCATAACTGCGGTTTCTTTTTTTTATGTTGCCTTGTAATTTATGAACCGAGGAATGGAGATAAATAAGAATATCAGGATAGATCAGTTGCTGATTAATAATTTCAAACAGCTTTTGAAATAGCCGGAATTCTTCTGCGGATAAATTCACTTTTGCAAAAAGCAAACATTTGGTGAACATGTAATCGGAGACGGTTATACTGTGAAACATGTCTTTTGTTTGCAGCATATTTTTTAATTGCTTAAAACGCTCAGCCATAAAAAACAGTTCAAGCGCAAAGGCATACTGGGCAGGGTTTTCATAAAACTTTGGCAAAAAGGGATTATCGGCAAACTCTTCCAGTATAAGCCGTGCATTTAATTTTTTTGCCAGTAAATGTGCAAGCGTTGTTTTTCCTGCTCCAATATTTCCTTCTATTGCGATAAAGTGATGTTGCATGTTTCAGGTGATAGCCTCAAATTTAATTTTGTAAAAGGTTACGTGCTCAAAATTTTATGCACAGGCAATGTATCAGTGCATTCAGCAAGTAGTTGCGAAATTGATTTATTCAGTACAGGATGAATTTTTTCCGCTGCAATTTCTGCAAGCGGCATCAGCGCAAACCTTCTTTCTGAAAGTTGCGGATGCGGAATTTTCAACACAGCGCTATTAATAATATCGTCATTCATTAAAAGAATATCAATATCAATAATACGTGGTCCTAATTTGATCAATCTTTCTCTTCCCATTTTTTCTTCAATCTGCAATAATATTTTCATTAAAATTTCGGCTGTAAGAAGAGTTTGTAATTGCAAAGCCTGGTTATAAAAATCGGGCTGCTCAGCATATCCCCATGGCGCCGTTTGATAAACGGAAGATTGCAGCATTATCTTTCCTCCATATTTTTCAATCAAAATTTTACCCTTTTGCAAATTATATTCGCGGTTTCCTAAATTGCCGCCCGTAAGCAGAAAAGCATTATTCATAAATGAGTAATCTAATTCGCTTCAAATATCTTTATTTTTAAACGCACAAACGAAATTTGTAACAATCGTCTCCGGGTTTTAATATTGACATTGAGAACACCTATCAATAAAATTCTCACCCGAATGGTTGCTCTCATCTTTTAAATAAATTATGCAATGAGAACTTTTTTTAAAACTTTTTTTGCGGCTTTGCTTGCGCTGATTGTTTTTGCACTTGTCGCTGGTGGAATTATTTTGGCTCTTATCACCAGCGCTACACAACCATCAAAGCCTGACATAGGAGAAAATGGAATTTTGGTTATTGATTTAAGCACTGAATTTCATGAGCAGGCAAAAGAAAATACTGTCAATACTTTTTTTGGAGATCCCTCTGCAGATATACCCGGCATTTATGATATGGTACGCATGATTCGCTGTGCAAAAAATGATGCATCTGTAAAAGGAATTTATGTAAAGGCAAACGATAATGCAAATGGATTTGCTGCAAGCGAAGAGTTGCGCAATGCATTACTCAACTTTAAGCAAAGCAAAAAATTTGTGATAGCTTATGGTGAAGCCATTTCACAACGAGCATATTATGTAGCGAATACTGCAGATAAAATTTATTGCAACCCGATGGGCGGAGTAGAATGGGATGGCTTTTCAGTGAATCTTCTTTTTCTAAAAGGATTGCTTGATAAGCTTGAGATTGAGCCGCAGGTATTTTATGCCGGAAAATTTAAAAGTGCTACCGAGCCATTCAGATATACAAAAATGAGTGACCCCAATCGCCTGCAAACTTCTATATGGCTCGGTGATTTATACAACGGTTTTTTAGTGCAGGCTGCTAAAGCAAGAAATGTTGATACCGCAACATTGCATCAGCTTGCAAATACAGATGCAATTCAAACTGCAAATGATGCATTAAAATATCATCTTGTTGATGGGTTAAGATATGATGACGGAGTGAAGGATGAGCTGCTGAGATTATCTGGCAAAAAAAAATCCGGCGATATTAATTTTATTACTCCAGGTAAATATGCTGCCGCTGTTGATTTTAAAGTTGGCGGAGATAATAAAATTGCAATAATTTATGCCGCCGGAGATATTGTAAGCGGTAAAGGAGGAGAAGACCAAATAGGGAGCGACAACTTTGTAAAAATTCTTCGGAAAGTAAGGTTGGATGATGATGTAAAGGCAATCGTGTTTCGCGTAAATTCTCCCGGGGGAAGCTCCCTTGCAAGCGAGGCAATTTGGCGTGAAGTTTTTTTGGCAAGAAAAGTAAAACCTGTTGTGGTGAGTATGGGGGATTATGCAGCATCAGGCGGATATTATATTTCCTGCGCTGCTGATTCTGTTTTTGCAAACCCCGGAACTATTACCGGCTCTATCGGTGTTTTTAGTTTAATACCAAACATGCAGGGCTTTTTTAATGATAAGCTCGGCGTAACCTTTGATGGAGTTAAAACGGCTCCTTTTGCTGACATGCCTACCGCTTCAAGACCATTAACAGAAACAGAAAAAAAATTTTTGCAAGCCTCTGTAGATTCTATTTACTATACATTTAAAAAACGTGTTGCTGATGGCAGAAAAAAGAATATTGATTACATAGATAGTATTGCACAGGGTCGCGTATGGACCGGTGAACGTGCAATTAACATTGGATTGGTTGACAAGTTAGGAACATTGCAAAATGCTGTTGATTGTGCAGCACGCATGGCTAAACTATCTTCTTATCGAACAAAAGAATATCCTGAAAAGAAAACGTTGTTGCAAGAATTAATGAGCGAATCATACAATTCATCAGAAAAAACAAAAGCAGTAAAAAAAGAAGTAGGAGAGAAGCAATATAAACTGTTAGTGCAGGCAAAAAAATTACAAGAGTTAATTGGAATACCTCAAACAAAGTTACCATTTGAGATTGAGATAAAATGATAATTATCGAATCTGCTTAAACAATCTTTTATCAAAATAAAAATCTGACTTTGTTTTAATACTAATTTTTTTAAAAGAAGAATGATTTGGATTTATAAGATAATTATATTCCTGTTCAATAACAGCAGAAGGACATTTAATAATAATAGTTTCAGGAGAAGTAAGAATTTCTTTTCCCAGCCATTGAGTATATTCAAAATCAAATTGCCATTTCTCCTTGAGCTGAGAAGTCTTTATTTCTTTCCACGAAATTGATGGAGAAATATTTATCTCTAAAAGTTTCAACTGTTGTAATTCTTCAATTGTATCAGCATTTACCAATACTTCAAGCAAAGCAAGAGAAATACTTTCACTGGTATATAATACCGCAATCCCCCGCGGGTTCCAGCGACCGCCTTTTAATTTTGCTCCCCTGCCTGAAATATCATCAGCATATTTAAAATGGGCAAACCTGTAAACTATCATGTATAAACACCGTATTGAATTCGTTCAAGCTGGTCAATCACATCCTGGATTCCTCTTGTAGTATAAAGTGATTGAAAATTCAGTGTTTGCCCCAGCACATGCTTTTCTTTTTTTAACCAGCGATAAAATGCATCTGCATTAATAAAAGTTTCAAGCCCCGCGCCAACCAACTCTTCTATATGGATAATTCTGTCAACATAAATACCTTCAAAGCTTTTATTATCTTTTGCATAGCGTTGCAAAGTTCTTTCTGATAAATGAAGAATATCTGCCCATTCTTTTTGTGTGAAAGCAACACGCCGGCTTATTTTTTCAAATTGCCTGAACGTAAAATCTTCCGGAGCAAAAAATCGTTTTACGGTTTGATATTCCATAACAGGTTCCGATACTTCACTAACTTCATCTTCTGGAATTTTATATTTTTTAATTTTTGCCGCCTTTTTCATAATAAGACTTTTGTCACTCAAAGATACGTCATTTGTCTTAATCTCCAAATAAATTAAATATTTTTTTCGAAATTATATTTAGCTCAGTTACCAATGTAAAGTGCATCTGTATTACTTTATTTTGTTTCAAATAAATTTGTGCCTTAATGATGTAATCTATGATGAAAGAATATAGCCAGGCAAAAGCCATGTTTTCCATTACTAAAGCGAGTTTAAAAGCCACGTTTCGCAGCCCTTCCGCAGTTATTTTTAGTATTGCATTTCCTTTAATATTTATTCTTGTGTTTGGCTTCATCGGTGAGAATGGTGGAATTTCTTTAGATGTTGCAATCAGCAAAAATTCTGATACAACAAATGTTTTATATCAATCTATCAGGCAAATAAATGGTTTGCATTTTTCTCAACATCCCGATAGCATTTTAAATGAAGATCTTGAGAGAGGAGACCTCACTGCAATCATAAACATTCAAAAAAATTCACAATCAAATCTCAATTACATAATCAATTTAAAAAGCTCTGAGACTGTTAATCCGCAAAACCTGCAAATACTTCAGTCAATATTAAATGCAGTAATTGGTAATATAAATAAAGCAGCTTATCCAAACGCACCAACAATTGCAGCCATATCAAATAATATTCAAAAAATTCCGGGTCGGGTGTATCGCCGAATCGATTTTATTCTTCCCGGTCAGTTAGGTTTTTCATTGCTAAGCGCCGGAGTTTTTGGGGTTGCTTTTTTATTTTTTAATTTGCGGCAGCAACTGGTTTTAAAAAGATTTTTCGCAACACCCATAAAAAGAACATACATAGTTTTGGGCGAGGCGCTTGGCAGAGTTATATTTCAAATGATAACTGCAATTATAATTATTGGTATCGGCGCATTGGCTTTTCATTTTACATTGGTAAAAGGTGCAACCACTTTTCTTGAGATTATGTTGCTTAGCTTTTTGTCGTTGATTGTATTTATGGGCTGCGGCTTTATTGTAAGCGGGCTTGCAAAAAATGAAAGCACTATTCCACCATTTGCAAATCTTTTTACTCTTCCGCAATTTTTATTGGCCGGTACTTTTTTTCCTATAACAGTTTTTCCAAAGTGGCTGCAGTATTTCTGTAATATATTGCCACTTACCCATTTTAATAATGCCATGCGAAATATTTCTTTTGAAGGCGCAAGCATCTGGAGTTGCTGGAAAGACCTTGGTGTACTTGCCATTTGGGGGGTTGTGGTATATGCCATTGCTGTAAAAGTTTTTAAGTGGGAATAATGATTTCGTTTCTTGTTTTTTGTTTCTTGCCTGCCCCGACAAAGGCGGGGTTTCTCGTTTTGCGTTTGCTGTTTTCGTTTGTTGTTTTATGTTTGATGATAATTTCTTAATTGTATCCATTATAAATTTATCCGCCTGTATAAAATCCGTTTTTTAAAACTTGCTTTCATAAGTGTAATCACTTTGTTTTCGCTGCTCACATGTATCACACTTTTATTTCCATCAACAGTAAAAGTTTCCAGAGCTATTGATATTAAAGCGCCGCCAGACTCTGTGTATGTATTAATTGCTGATATTAATAACTGGAGTAGATGGATGGAAGGTGTAAAAAATAACTCTCTTCAAATTTTATTTTCAGATAAAAGTGGAAAAGTAATAAAAGCGAGAGCCGATCCAAATGAAATAACCATTCTTACTTCAACTTTAGATACAACAAAAACTGTATGGACTGGCAGAAATGGTGAACAACAGCAAAGCAACTTTGTATTATTTAAAAACAATACAATAAAAGGTACAACCCTTAACTGGTATTTTTTGGAAAACATTAATTGGTATCCGTGGGAAAAACTTTCATCTATGATGAACGAAAAAATTTTGGGTCCGAAAATGGAAACAAGCCTCGAAAACCTTAAACGAATTGCAGAATATGAATAACCTCACAGATTTTCTAAACACAGGTATTCGGAACATTTATTATTTTACAATGTGTTCAGTGCAAGCACGAAGGGCTGATATTATTTGTAGAAAAAACGACAGCAGTAAACACAAAATCCCGAAAGGGATAACATAAATTTAATATCACCCCTTCGGGGTTTATGCAAAAACTTGAAGCTTTTATAGAATTATGTCATCCCTGCCAGTTCCGTTCATGCGGGCCTTTGGAATTTTTTAATATTCTCATCAGCTTCCGATCAGCAATGTTTTCTAAATCTGTCAGGTTTCATTTAACAGAGATAAAATAGTTGCATAAACCTTTTGCAACTCATCTTTTGTAATGCAATAAGGCGGCATAATGTAAACTGTATTGCCAAGCGGCCGTAAGTAAACACCTTTATCTAAACTTTTACTTGTTACCAACGAACTGATGTTATTGAGATATTCATCTTTTCCTTCATCAATTTCAAAAGCAAAAATAGTTCCCAGCGTTCTTATGTTTTTAGTTGACAGATGACAGATGACAGATGACAGTTGCCGGACAAATTTTTTATTTTCTGCACTAATCATTTCAATCTTTTCCATACACTCATCTTTCAAAAGCAAATCAAGGCTCGCCAATGCAGCCGTACATGCCAAAGGATTTGCCGTAAATGAATGACCATGAAAAAAGGTTTTTAATTTATCATCACTTACAAAGACCGAATAAATTTTTTCATTGCAGGCTGTAACGCCTAATGCCATTGTGCCTCCGGTTAAGCCTTTGCTCAGGCAAATAATATCCGGTTTATGTTCCATGTATTCACTTGCAAATAATTTCCCTGTTCTGCCAAAGCCAGTCATTACTTCATCTGCTATGCAAATAATTTTATGTTGTTGTATAGTTCCTAAAAGTTCATTCATCAACTGAGTATCATACATTTTCATTCCACCGGCACCTTGTATCAAAGGCTCATAAATAAAAGCCGCAATTTCCTCTGCGTGTTGCTGAATGATGGATTTTAATTCCTGAAGATTTTCTTTTGATGGCGTATCAATAAAAATTACTTCAAAAAATAAATCATGAAATGCAAGTGTAAACACACCTCTGTCGCTAACACTCATTGCCCCGAATGTATCGCCATGATAACCGTTATTAAATGCAAGAATTTTTTTTCTTTTTACTGCTGACTGCTCACTGCCAACTGCCGACTGTTCTTTTCCTTCTGTCAACTGCCAACTGCCAACTGCCAACTGTTCTTTTCCTTCTGCCAACTGCCAACTGTCAACTGTCAACTGTTCCCTGTTCCACCAATATTGAATTGCCATTTTAATTGCAACTTCCGTTGAAGTAGAGCCATTATCACTATAAAAAATTTTAGAAAAATTTCCCGGAAGTATTTGTAATAATCTTTGTGCAAGCTCAACAGCAGGCTTATGTGTAAAGCCGGCAAAAATTACTTGTTCAAGCTGCAGTGCTTGTTGGTAAATCTTTTTAGCAATATATGGATGTGCATGCCCATGAAGATTAACCCACCAACTGCTAATGGCATCAATATAAGTTTTTCCATTTTCATCAATCAATAGGCTGCCTTCCCCCTTTACAATCGGAATAGCATCGGGCATATTTTTTTGAGGAGTAAATGGATGCCAGATAAATTTCCTGTCTTGCTCGGATAAATTCATGCAGCAAATGTAAACAGTTGTATACATGGATAAAAGTAAATGATCGGGCATCGGACGGTCACACCCGGTTAGGTTTTTATAAACTTCAAATTCCTTTGTATCCCTTTCCACTTGGTTCTTTTCACAGCCGAGTCTTTAAATATTTTTCTAAAGTTTTCTTCTGTCATCGCTTCCCATTCTGCTGTGGAAAGATTTAGAATTTCCGGTATGGGTGTAAATTGAATTTCGTCTGTTGGTTTTGAAAAACGATTCCACGGGCAAACATCCTGGCATATATCACAGCCAAACATCCAGTTTTGAAATTTGCCTTTCATTTCATCCGGTATCAGCATTTCTTTTAATTCAATAGTAAAATAAGAAATGCATTTGCTTCCGTCAACAACTTTATTGGGTAAGATTGCTTCTGTAGGGCAGTTGTCAATACATCTTGTACATCTGCCGCAATAATCTTTTGCAAAAGCATCATCATAATTTAATTCTAAATCAACTATCAGCGTAGCAATAAAAAAAAATGAGCCGCTTTGTGTGGTAATTAAATTTCCATTTTTACCAATCCACCCTAAGCCGCTTCGTTGCGCCCAGCTACGTTCAAGTACGGGAGCAGAATCAACAAATCCTCTTCCATTCACTTCGCCAATATTCAACTTAATCAACTCAATTAACTCATTCAACTTCGCCTTTATCACTTCATGATAATCTTTGCCATAAGCATATTTTGAAATTTTCGGAGTGTTTCCATTTTGTTGTTTTGCAGGAAAATAATTCAGCAATAAAGTAATAACCGACTTTGCGCCGGGTACAAGCAATGAAGGATTAATACGCTCATCAAAATATCTTTCCATATACCGCATAGTTCCGTGCATGCCTTGCTGCAGCCAGCTTTCGAGCCGCCGGGCATCTTCGGTAAGCTCAACAGCCTTGGCAATACGGCAAAAATTAAATCCTAATGAAGCGGCAGAGCTTTTTATAAAACGGGTATGTTTTTCTGTTGCTATCAAAATATTTTAAACCCCATTTTTATTTAATACGTGAACAAAAAAGTTGATAGAATAATTGTCTATTAAAATTTTTTCTATAATCTTGCTTGCATTGTTACAAATTGAAATTCAATTCTGATTGTTCCCCCTAAAAACAGATAGCTTTATAATTACATAAACAAAAATACATGAGTTCCTTTTTGCAATGTCTTTTGGCTTCGATTGCTTTATTGGTTATTACAACAAAAATTCCTGCTCAAAAAAAAGAGCGAAATAAAAACAAATTTCAGCGGGAGGTAACTGCAGAGGATTTTAAACCGCAGTTTTATGATATTGATTCATCTGCTGATGCTGTTTGTCTTTTTAATATTGGTGCTGTTCACTATGAGGTATTTGATATAATATTTAAAAATCACACAAGAATGCGGTTGCTTAATAAAAAAAGTTTCAAAGATGTTGCAACCGTTAGAATTCATCTGCGTAAACAAGGAAACCTCGAAGAAACATTAAATAAGCTGGAAGCCACTACTTATAATCTTGAAAACGGAAAAGTAACAGAAACCAAATTAGATAAAAGTTCAATCTATAGAGATAAAGAAGAAAATTATGATGAAGTAAAATTTACTTTTCCAAACATAAAAGAAGGCTCTATTATTGATTATAGTTACGAACAATCCACGCCTGACCCGGCATATATACCCACCTGGACTTTTCAAAATAATAATCCTGTATTGTGGAGCGAGTATACTGTGGAGGTTCCCCAATTTCTCGATTTCGAATCTTTCAGCAAAATTGAATTGTAACCCTCGATAATCAATTTGGCAAGTACAGCATCAGTTTCAAAGTAAACAATAACCAGGTTGAAACCATAAGGCTTAATGTTAGAAATAGTTCCTCGTATCCTGCATCCACTTACGCAAAGCTTGTAAAATTTTATGATGCAATCTATAAAGCAGACCGCAGCAAAATTGTCTTTGTAAAAAAAGAAGGTTAATCACTTTTCTTCCAAATGCAGCCGATGAAAAAAACGGTGAACCACAGGCGCCATCAACAAGCTTATGTTGGTAACAAAAGCTACTCCGCTAAAGAGTGCATAAAAACCCGAGAACCACTTACCTGCATTCGTTTTCATTTCAACTACAGGTCCCATTCCGCTCAGTATCATTGCAGCATTGTGAAAGGAATCTAACCACGCAATATTAGCTGTATAGTGATACCCCAAAATACCAATGCCAAGACAAATACTAAGAAAGAATATCATGTAAAAAAAATTCTTCCTTAAACGCTGATAAAATATCTGCGGGGGAGCAAGCGGCTCTCTTTTATGTTCGTACATATCAATTTCTTTTACGCTAATGTAGTAATTACTTCCAAACTTTTATATGTAATAATTGCAGAAAAAGCAACACGGCACTGCATTTGAGGCAGCACGCATGATAGATTGCTGACATAATTTCTTTTAATTCTCAATGGATTATTTTTTGCAGATAAACGAAAAAAATAATAAAGTGTTTTTTGCAGATTAAATTTGTTAATAACTGGATTAGAAAATTACTATTTATCAAAACAATATTTTTTACAACAAGTAAAGTTCCCCGTCAGTTGGCGGGGCGGAGGGGCTTATATGAATCTTGGAAACTTCACTATAAAAGCGGCAGAAGCCGTACAGCAGGCGCAGCAGCTTGCATTTAATAATCAGGATGCAAATATTGAAACAGACCATATTTTAAAAGCGCTGCTTCAGCAGGAAGATTCTCCGGTAGAATATTTGCTCAAAAAGAATGCAGTAAATATTCCGCAGTTGGCAGTGCAGATAGACCAACAGATAAATAAGCTTCCTAAAATGCAGCGCGGTGAAGCTGCTCAATCTATAAGCCGTGAAGCGAATAACGTTGTGTTGCGTGCCGGTTCTGTTTTGAAAAGTTTTGGTGATGAATTTGTAACACCCGAGCATTTGTTATTAGCCATTGTTCAGGGAAACGATAATACTGCTAAACTTTTAAAAGATGCAGGGCTTACTGAAAAGGGATTGAAAACAGCCATCAAGGATTTGCGTAAAGGAGATACCGTAAAATCTCAAACACAGGAAATGCAATTCAATGCACTAAATAAATATGCAAGAAATTTAAACGGGATGGGCAGGCAGGGAAAACTGGACCCAGTGATTGGCAGAGATGAAGAAATTAGAAGAACACTGCATATCCTTTCACGCCGCAACAAAAATAATCCCATTTTAGTTGGTGAGCCAGGCGTGGGTAAAACAGCTATTGCAGAAGGGCTTGCCATGCGAATTGTAAACGGCGATGTTCCTGAAAATCTTAAATCAAAAATTATTTATGCACTCGATATGGGTCAACTGATTGCGGGGGCAAAATATAAAGGCGAATTTGAAGAAAGATTGAAAGGCGTTGTGAAAGAAGTTGCTTCAAGCGATGGTGAAATCATTTTATTTATTGATGAAATTCATACCCTCGTGGGCACAGGCGGTGGTGAAGGTGCAATGGATGCAGCCAATATTCTGAAGCCTGCATTAGCACGTGGTGAGCTAAGGGCAATTGGTGCAACAACCTTAAACGAATATCAAAAATTCTTTGAAAAAGATAAAGCGCTTGAACGCCGTTTTCAAAAAGTAATGATAGATGAGCCAACCGTTGAGGATGCTATTTCTATTTTGCGCGGATTGAAGGACAGATACGAAACATATCACCATGTGCGTATAAAAGATGAAGCAATTATTGCAGCAGTTGAATTATCGCATCGCTATATCACCGACAGATTTTTACCAGATAAAGCAATTGATTTAATTGATGAAAGCGCAGCCAGGCTTCGTCTTGAAATGAACTCGATGCCCGAAGAGCTTGATAAATTAGAAAGACAGATTCGCCAGCTTGAAATTGAAAGAGAAGCCATCAAACGGGAAAATGATGAGGCAAAGCTGAAAGAATTAAATACAGAGATTGCGAACTTTTCAGTAGAGAGAGATACACTAAAAGCAAAATGGAAAGAAGAAAAAGAATTGGTTGAAAAAATTCAAACTACAAAAGCAGAAATAGAAAATTTAAAGTTGCAGGCCGAGCAGGCAGAACGCAATGGCGATTATGGCAAGGTTGCCGAAATACGTTACGGCAAAATAAAAGAGCAGGAAAAATTAATACAGCAGCTTACCGAAGAATTAGATTCCATTAGTGAGAATACCCGATTGATGAAAGAGGAAGTAGATGCAGAAGATATTGCAGAGAATGTTGCTAAGGCTACCGGCATTCCTGTTGCAAAAATGATGCAAAGCGAAAAAGAAAAATTATTGTATCTTGAAGAAGAGTTGCATAAGAGAGTGGTTGGTCAGGATGAAGCTATCACTGCTGTTGCAGATGCAATACGACGAAGCCGTGCCGGGTTGCAGGACCCCAAAAAACCAATTGGCTCTTTTATATTTCTTGGAACAACAGGAGTTGGTAAAACAGAATTGGCAAAGGCGCTTGCTGAGTATTTGTTTGATGATGAAAGTATGATGACAAGAATTGATATGAGCGAATACCAGGAGAAGCATACCGTATCACGGCTTGTAGGTGCACCTCCCGGTTATGTGGGGTACGATGAAGGCGGGCAGCTTACAGAAGCCGTGCGCCGCAAGCCATACAGCGTAGTGTTGCTCGATGAAATTGAAAAGGCAAATCCTGATGTATGGAATGTATTACTGCAGGTTTTGGATGATGGCCGGTTAACAGACAATAAAGGTCGAGTGGTGAATTTTAAAAATACTATCATCATAATGACAAGTAATATAGGAAGTCATATTATACAGGCAACTTTTGAAAATGTGGATGAAAGCAATAAAGAAGAAGTTACCGAAAGTACAAAGGTTGAAGTGATGACTTTACTCCGTGAAACCATTCGACCAGAATTTTTGAACAGGGTTGATGAAATCATTATGTTTCAGCCGTTGCTTAAAAATGAAATAAGAGGCATCGTAAATATTCAATTAAACATGTTACGAAAAATGGCTGCACAAAGCGGCATTGATTTGCAGTTTAGTGATTATGCCATTGATTATCTCGCTGAAGCGGGCTACGACCCTCAGTTTGGCGCAAGACCATTAAAGCGCTTAATTCAAAAGCAAATTGTAAATCAATTATCGAAAAAAATTCTTGCCGGAGATATTGATAAAAGCAGACCCGTTTTGATTGATGTATTTGATGGTGTAGTAGTATTTAGAAACGAAGCAAAAACAGAAAAAGTAAAATAAGGTAAAAGGTTCAGCGATTTTACTTTTTCATTTTGATAAAACTTTTGAAAATCGTTTTACATCCGCTTCCTTATTAATTATTTTGTTTTGCAGAAGATGTTGTGTAAGCTCCTCTGCAAACCACGGTGCTAATGCGCAACCCTTAGCACCCATGCCATTTAAAATTCCGATAGAAGAACATTGCGGATGCAAACCAACAAAGGGTCTGCGCTCAATAGTTGCCGGACGCACGGATGCTGCATGCTCCTCAATTGTAAAAGGTATTTTTAGTATTGATTGTAATGAAGAAAAAGTTCGTTGTTTGAATTCATCTGTGGGAGCTGTGCTTTCAAAATTCAATTCATTGCTGCTGCCAACCCACCACTGTTCATTGTTCCATGAGGATAAAGTAATGCTTGCAAACTTGTAAATATATTCATGATTAAGTGCGGGAATATTTGTAATCAATACCTGCCCTTTGTTTGCAACGAAGGGAAGATTTTTCCAGTATTTGCTTTCAAATGAAGCAATTCCATTGCAGTAAATTATTTTTTTGGCTGATATATTTTTATACTGAATCGAGTTTTCAAAAACCTGCAATGCTGCTTCATTAAATTTTTCTTCGAGTAAAATATTTTTTGCTCTCAGCTTTTCTCTCCATTTTGAAAGCAGCAGATTTAAGTTAATAAGATAGCATGGAGCTATGGATATTATTTTAAATGGATAATTGAAATGCTGATTTAATTTTTCCAATTCATTTTTGTATTCATGTATATAGCTGTTTTCTTCATCTATTCTTTTTTGATAGGCCTGCAGCATTTCCGGTGTTGTTGGAAACACCAGCATATTTTTTTCTTCGATAATTACAGCATCAATTTCTTTTTCTAATTCATTATATGCTTTCCATGCATAAGGCAATAATTCATCAATGAGCCATGTAGTTACCACTCTTCTGCCGGTAACAGGATTTATTAAACCGCTTGCTGCTTTGCTTGCTGAGTATGGGTTTGATTCATCTATTACCAGAATTTTTTCCCCGGCTTTTAGAAGACAGTAGCTGAGAAAGGTTCCGCAAATGCCCTGACCGATGATGAGATAATCTGTTTGCATGTTTCTCGTTTCTCGTTTCTGGTTTTTGGTTTTTGAGCCGCAAAGACGCAAAGACACGAAGTAAAACAAAGAAAGATAAGGGAATTTCCAGCTTTGATTATTCTATGGAAGTTCTTCCATAAAAAACCTGCCATTTTTCCGATGATTTTGAAAACAGTTCACCTTGTTATAAACCTGAATCTTCACCCCGCAAACTCAGATTTCAATCTCGCAAAACGGGGCGCCATATCGAAAAACGAAAAACTCACAGCAAGATTCCCTGTAAAAAAATCCAGGCAAACGTGAAATAAATTACGATTCCAAAAACATCAACAAGGGTGGCAACAAATGGTGCGGATGATGCTGCCGGGTCTGCACCCAATTTTTTTAAAATGATGGGGAGCATAGAACCCATGAGTGTGCCCCAAAGCACTACACCCATTAATGAAACGCTTACGGTAACTGCAATTAAAAACCATTGAGGTCCGTAGAGATCCTGAAATATTCCATGACTCATAAGAAGATGCCAGATAAAAATTCTTATAAAACCAATGATGCCGAGTATGCTGCCGAGAACAAGACCGCTAAAAATTTCGCGGCGCATTACACGCATCCAATCACTGAGCGATACTTCACCCACTGCCATTGCCTGGATGATAAGTGTTGATGCCTGTGAGCCGCTGTTGCCGCCACTGCTCACAATAAGCGGCACAAATATGGAGAGCACAACGGCTTTTGCAATTTCATCAGAAAAAAAGGCCATGGCTGTTGCAGTAAGCATTTCACCAATGAATAAAATAATTAACCATCCCACTCTTTTTTGTATCAGGGTAAAAAATGGAATATCAAGATAAGGCGCATTGAGCGCAGAAGTGCCGCCGATTTTTTGCATGTCTTCACTGAATTCTTCATTGGCAACCCAAAGCATGTCGTCAATAGTTACAATGCCGAGCAGAATATTATTGACATCGGTTACAGGCAGCGCCACACGATTATTCATTTTAAAAATATTGCTGGCATGTTCCTGGTCGTCATTTACATTGAGTGCGATTACACGCTTATCAATTAATTCATCAATTCTTTTATCGGGTGATGCAAGAATAAGGTCGCGTATGCGCAGGTCATCTACCAATTCACCCGTTTCATTTATTACATAAATCACATCAATGGTCTCGCTGCTGCCGGCATGTTTGCGAATAATGCTAAACGCATCATTCACGGTGTTGTGTGCATGTACGTACACATAATCAGGAGTCATTAATCTGCCAACGCTGTCCTGTGGATAGCCAAGAAGTGAGAGTGTAATTTTTCTTTCCTCCGGCCCGAGCAGCTTTATTAAATCTCTTATTACTTCTTTGGGAAGCTCTTCTAAAAAATCGGTGCGGTCATCTGCAGGCAATTCGTTTAGCAGCTCCGCTGTTTTAAAAGAGGGCAACTCTTTTACAATTTGCTTTTGTGTGGCAACATCAAGAATTTTAAAAACACTGGCAGCACGGTGAATGGCCATACCTGCAATGATTTGCGCTTCGTAATCGGAATTTTTATTAATAAGCTCTGCAACATCGCTGATGTTTTGATTATTTAAAAAATCACGGATAGCAAGCTTATCGTTCGCCAGTATTATTTGCTCAAATTGCTCCTGAAGAGTTTGTGTTTCCAGTTCAAGGTTCATGATTGCAAGGTAAAGGAAGAAAGTTTCAGAAGTTTACGGGTTTCAAATGTTTACAAGTTCTTTTATGGTCAAAACTTCTGAAACTCGTAAACTCGTAAACAATTAAACTTTATTACTTTCACCTTATGATAATGCCTTATTTAATTGTGGCGCCTTCGGGTAAGAAAGGGCGCGGAATTTTTACATCAAAAAATATTCCTGTGGGAACGGTGATTGAAATTTCACCCGTAATTGTTTTAAGCGCGAAAGAAAGAAAAGCAGCAGAGCAAACCAAATTGTTTAGCTATATATTTGAGTGGGGGAAAAGTAAGAAGTTGGCGTGTGTAGCGTTGGGATATGTGTCATTATACAATCATGATTATGCTTCTAACTGTGAGTATGACATGGATTATAAAAAGAATATTATAACAATAAAAACCGTAAAGGCTGTAAAAAAGGGAGAAGAATTAACTGTTAATTACAATGCGGCGCCAAACGATAAAACTAAGGTTTGGTTTGATAAACAAGTAACTTAAAAACTTGCATTTCATATCTCTGGTTTATTTGCCTCATCAGTTTCCTGCCTTCTTTAGGGTATAAAATATTAATTTGTCTTTGAAATAATTTATATCTATTTTCGGAATGACATTTTTTTCTTGAATGATTCGGATATTGTTTATTCGAACCTTAACCTAAAATTTATGAAAAAAATTTACTCTCTTTTGTTGCTTTGCTGTATGTTGATTTCTTTAAATTCCATCGCTCAAAAAAAATATAATGTAATTTTTATTTCTGCAGATGATTTGAGCATTGCATTTGATGCTTATGGAAATCCGGATGCACCTGCGCCTAATTTTGCCCGGTTGATGCAGCATGGAATGATGTTTAAACAAGTATATTGTCAGTATCCTTTATGCAGCCCAAGCCGCACGTCCCTGCATAGCGGAAAAAGACCTGACTCAACCGGAGTATATGATAATATAGTAAGCGTTAGAAACATGCTTGGTGCTACTTATAAATTTTTACCTGAATACTTTGATTTTTATGGTTACCGTACAGAAAGATTCGGAAAAGTTGGACCCTGTGAACATGAAGAGGAATTATATTGGGATTATGTTTTTCAGAATCACGTTCTTGATGTAAATATTGATAAGGAAATTCCGGAATGGTGGATTGATACACTGGCTAAAAATGAGAGTCAAACCCGTTCTGGAAAAAATACTTCCGCAGTAATAAAAAAAATAGAGCAACCCGTTGCCACTCCCTATTTTTATGGTTTGGGCCTTAACGTGCATAATCCTTTTACACCTATTTTGGCCTCCTGGAATAAAACGGGTGATAGCTCAGTTAATGAACTTTTGCCTGTTGACAGTGCAGGAACGCTGACGAATGTCACAGGCAATGGCTCCGGTAACATTATACTTCCTGATACTCCTCCAAATGATACTGCTGATATTCCCCCGGTTGCACTTAAAGAAAAGCTTTACTTCTACACACCTGATACAACACAGCATTTGCGCCATGGTTACTATGGAGAAATAATAGAATTAGATGTGCATTTAGGCGAAGTTTTGGATGTGCTTGACAGCCTGAATCTTTGGGATAGTACCGTTGTTGTATTTTGGAGCGATCATGGGCTGCAAATGGGCGAGCATCTTTGCTTGTGGTTAAAATTAACTTTGTTTGAAGAAAGTTTGCGTGTGCCATTGGTAATTTGTGCACCGGGGAAAAAAACCGGTATTTGCAATACACCGGTAGAGTTGGTTGATCTGTTTCCTACTCTTGCTGAGTTGTGCGATTTACCTGCACCGCCTGACCAGGAAGGCTCCAGCCTGGTTCCTCTATTAGAAAATCCGGAGGCAGTATGGAAGAAAGCAGTTTTTTCCCAGGTATATAGAAAATTTGATACCATTATGGGCAGGGCCGTGAGAACAAATCAATATCATTATAACTCATGGGAAGACCAGGGTGAAGAATTGTATAATATAAAATTTGATCCTCATGAATACACCAACCTTGTGGATAAACCTCAATTCGCATCTGTATTAAACCGTATGCGTAATCTTCTTGCAAATGGATGGCAAGGCGCATTACCACCTGTTTATACGCAAAGCGCTTTCTTTAAAGATAATGATGGCGATGGGTATGGTATAAAGAATGATAGCATAGTTGCGTATTTTGCACCAGATGGCTATACAAATAAAAAAGGAGATTGCAACGATAACGATGCAAATATTAATCCTGCAGCAAAAGAATTAAGATGCGACGGAATTGATAATAATTGCGATGGAAACATTGATGAAAATAGGCCTCAGCCAACCATTACAGCAGTTGGAAACCTCGATATTTGCCAAACAGATTCTGTAGTATTGAGAACTGAAAAAGGTCCCGACTTTAGTTATCAATGGAGAAAAAATGGGAATAATATTTCTGACGCAACAAGCAGAACATATACTGCAACTATAACAGGTAACTATAAAGTAAAAATTACTTATAGCAACTGCAGTAGTTTATCAGAAAGTACAACGGTAATAAGTTCGTGCAATGCAGAGGCATTGAGTGATGAAATTACATCATCAGAGAAATTATCACTCTACCCCAATCCGTCAAACGGCATTATAACAGTTACATACAGCAGCAGCAGTGCTGGCAAAATAGATTTAAAGGTGTATGACAGAATTGGAAAGATTATATTTAAAAAGGCTGATAAGGCAATAACAGGAACCAATATCTATCAGCTAAATTTATCTTATTTAACGCCAGGAATATATGATCTCGAATTAAGCAACAACTCTCAGTTCAGTCGAATAAAGCTTATAATTGAAAAATAACAACTTCGAGGCTGCTTAAAAAAAGAGGCCTTTTTTTTTATGTTAAAATCTTTTTTTAAAACCTCTACGTTAATCATATTTTATGGTTGAATTTATAAATTCTAAACAATAAATTCTTCCTACAGTTTTATATTCAACCCAATCATAAAATTTATTCCTGCCATTGGGTAATAATAATTTTCATTTATAAGCTCTCCGTTATAAATATAAGGATAGGTATATCCATTCGGTTCGTATTTGCAGTTGAAAATATTATTTATCTGCAGTATAATATTGCTTTCATTAGACAGAATATTTTGCAGCTTATAATTTACACGAACATCCTGAACATAATAAGCATCAAGCTTGCGCAGTTCATTTTGCGTATTGTCTAAATATTGCTTGCCAACATACTTGGCAGGCAAACTGATTTCAAAATTTTTTATCGGATACAAATTGATTGCTGCACTTGCAATTACCGAAGGCGAAAAAGAAATATCAGTGTTGCGATGCGTAAAAGTTTTTTGTAAGCCATCATCATAGTTATCAAGATACTCAGTGAATGATTTTATTTTATTTGTGCTGATAGTTATGTTGCCTGATGCACTGAACCATTTAGCAGAAGCGACTGCGCCCTGTAGTTCTAAGCCTGCACGATAACTATTAGGAACATTGATTCGCGTATAGCTTCCCACATCATTTATTTTTCCGGTTAACACTAATTGATTTCTATACATCATGTAATACAGCGTTGCTGCCCAATTATATTTGGTTTGTTTTCTTTCAATTCCAAATTCAAAATCATGTAGCGTTTCATTAGTTGGCTGTTGTATGATGCTTGCTTCGAAATCATCCCGTCCTGGTTCTTTATTTGCAAGAGCATAGCTAATAAATGCCAACAACCCATTATAGGAATAACTGATGCCTGCTTTGGGGTTAATGAAATTAAAATTTCTTTTTATGAATAATGCAGGATTGTCTTCAAAGCCATTCATTTCATGCGACACATGCCTGTATTGAATATCACCAAATAAATTCCATTTTACATTTATCTGCCGCAGCCATTTTGCGTAAACATTAAAATCTGTTTTCACTGCACAGAAACGATAATATTCATAATCATCCGGCACGCCAATATTTGCCCAAATAATTTTACCGAAATGTTTGCCATCATATTTCGTCCAGCTTCCGCCAAAAGTTATTTCATCTTTTGGTTGCTTGTATTGAAGCGCAAATGTTTGCCCGTAAAAATAATTATCAAGCCATAATTGACGGATAAGGTCTGTTGCAGTGATGGTATCATTATTAATTATTACATTATTCAAACTGTAATCACTAAAAGGTTGTGATGCTTTGTATTCTTCGTAATAACCTTTACCGCGTGTTAAGAAGGTTGCAATGTTTAAACTCAAATTATTATTTAATGCTTGATTGAAAAATAACTGGTAATGGGTTTGCCGGTAATTGTCTGTTTGATTATTGTAAGGCTGGCCGGGTCTTTCTGTTCCTGCAGGATTATAAGTTCTGTCTGTTTCAAGAATATCTTTTGTAATGCCATACCATGCCTGGTAGGTTTTTTCTTTTCCCGAAAAAATATTTAACCGCAAAGAAGTTTTTTGATTGATGAATGCGCCTGAAGCATAGAATGATTGCAGGTTGCTGAATGCCCGGTCAATGTATCCATCGCTTGTTATTCTGCTTAGTCTCGCATCAATAGTGAAATGATTATTAAGCAATCCACTGCCAGCACGAATTGTATTCTTCCATGTGCTGAAGCTGCCATAACTGTTGTTGATTTCGCCATAAGCCTTTTCATTTAATTCATTTGTGCTGAGATTGATGGTTGCACCAAAAGCACCGGCACCATTTGTTGAAGTTCCTGCTCCTCTTTGCACTTGTATTGAATTGACTGATGAAACAAAATCTGGCAGGTCAACAAAATATGTTATCTGGCTCTCTGCATCGTTGTAAGGAATTCCATTGAGCGTAACGTTGATGCGGGTAGCATCAGTACCACGTATGCGAATAGCTGTATAACCAACGCCGTTGCCCGCATCAGAAGTTACCGTAACAGAAGGAGTTTGATTTAATATGAAGGGAATATCCTGCCCTAAATTCACTTCTTCAATTTGTTGTTTTGAAATATTTGTTTTGGTGAATGGAGCTTTATCCGCAGCACGTATCGCTTTTACTTCAAGCGGCTCCAAAAAATATTCATTTTCACCAAGCGTGAAAGAAAATGTTTTATCTGCATCGGCAATAAAGCTTTCTTCTTTTGTTTTTCTGCCTGTGTATAAAACAACCAACTTAACCTTTGCATTGGTTTCAACATTTGTAAATTCAAAACTTCCATCGTTAGTTGAAAGTGCATTTGATTCTTTTTTATTTGCAATCAGCTTTACAGTGGCGTTGTTTAAAGGTTTTTGATTTTCATCCGTAACAATTCCTTTAATAGTTACCTGGGCTTGAACAAATGTGATGATGAATAGAGTTATTCCTGTTATCAAAATCTTTTTCATTTCGAAATTTTTTTTTGTATAAAAAGTAGTTATTGGTCTGACGGTCTTGAAACCGCCTAAAGTTTTGAACAGGAATAAAAGCTTGTGGAGAGAGGCGTTGGAGTTTGCACCTTCCCTTCGCAGGCATTACCCTGTTCAGGTTCTACGGGTATTTTCTCAGCCCTCAGATATATTGAGAGCACCCCGGGAATGTTGAAGCAGCCACAAAGACACAAAGACACTAAGCTGCAAAAGGTTTTAATATTTCGTGTCTTGGTGATTTTGTGGCTGCTTATTTCAACTATGCAAAATTAACGGGAGAAAGTTTGAATTGCGTGTAACTTTTTTTTTCAATCAGCGTTTCACTGAAAATTAAAATTTTATTTATGCAAAAAGTACTTTTCAGCATTTGTGCGGCATTTGTTATTGTATCTGCCGCTGCACAAAATGTGGTTTATGATGCACATGCAGATGTGCGCAAAGTAAGCTCATTTAATAAAGTGAGTATTTCCGGTGCTTTATCCGTTTACCTTTCCCAGGGAAAAGAGCAGGCGGTAGCAGTAAGCTCTGAAGATGGAAAATATAATGATAAGATTAAAACGGAAGTAAGGGATGGCATGCTGAAAGTATATGTGGAGAGTGGCAACTGGAACAAATGGAGTTGGGGTAATAAAGAATTGAAGGCATACATTACAATAACTGATATTGAAATGCTGAATGTGTCAGGCGCTTCGTCAGTAAAGTTAACTGACCCCATTACCGCTAATGATTTGAAAGTGGAAGTTACAGGCGCAAGCTCTATAAAAGGTGCGGGATTAAATGGCAACAATATTAATTTACATTTAACGGGTGCCAGCTCTGTAAAAATTCCGATAAAAGGAAGCAGCCTCGACTTTCATTTAACAGGCGCATCTGATGCTGATGTGGACGGAAGCACAACTTCATTAAGCGTTGAAGCTACAGGTGCAAGCAGCTTTAAAGGCTTTGACCTTTCATCAACTAATTGTAAAGTTCATGCAACCGGCGCATCATCTATTAGCGTAACTGTAAGCAAAGAATTGGAAGCAGAAGCAACCGGAGCAAGCAGTGTAGGCTATAAAGGGGATGCTGTAATTACAAATCTGAATGTGAGCGGCGCTTCTTCTGTGAAAAAGAAAAATGGGTAAGAAGAAGTTTGGCTAATAAGATTATTATAATTAAAAAAGACCTCGAAAATTGAGGTCTTTTTTGTTGCGAAGGGGGGATTCGAACCTCCGACCTTCGGGTTATGAGCCCGACGAGCTACCACTGCTCTACTTCGCGATTTGAGGCGCAAAGATACAGTGATGCAGTTTACAGGCCAATTTTATAAAATGTTTTTATTTCAGCAGCTATATATCAAAAAAATTTATAACTGCCTGATGCTATTTTATTACATTTGAATAATGTTAATTGAACAAAAAAATAATAATCAAATTGTTATTACAATGTCTTCTTCTATTGACAGCTTCGGACTTCAAAGGCTGATCGATTATATGAAGTATCTTGAAGCCACATGTAACAGCAAAGCCAAACAGGCAGATGTTGATAAACTTGCCGATGAAGTAAACGCATCATGGTGGAAAAAAAACCGTAAACGCTTTCTTAAGTGAGTCCTAAACTTTAGTATTTTTGATGTATGGAATTTGAAATAAATATTCTCTTTAATAAATTTTTGCAATTGGTACATCATCTTACACCTATTCAAAAACAAAAACTCCAACAGGCATTAAATAACGAACCAAATGATCCTCTACCCAATAATGACCTGAAAACCTTTCTTTTAAATGGACCTGTTTTTAGTAGTATGCAATTAAAAACTATTAAACAAACACGCAAAAGCATTAATCAATGGCGGACAAAATAATTATGGTTGATACTACTATCCTTATTAATTATTTCCGCACAAAAGATAAATCTAAAACACGACTTGTATTTCTATCTGACCATTTTAATTATTTCTGCATAGCAAGCATAACAGAATTTGAAATTTTTACAGGAGCCCCAGAAGCACAGCTTCAATTTTGGGAGGAAATGTTACAGCGATTCATTATTTATCCATTTGACAGTTCAGCCGCACGACTTGCGGCATTAATTCAGCAAGAGCTAAAGGCAAAAAGAAAGTCTATTGATAAAGCAGACCTTTTTATTGCAGCTACTGCTGTTGCCAATAATCTTATGTTAGATTCATTAAACAGAAAAGATTTTGAGCATATTGACAGATTAACTCTATGGAGTAATTCTAATGAATAAATATAAGTTCCATCGAAAGTACTCTGTCATCCGCCAACTGTCATCCGTCATCTTACTAAATGAAATCCGGCTTCGTAAACATATTCGGTAAACCCAACGCAGGCAAGAGTACATTGCTTAATGCCTTGCTGAATGAGAAGCTTGCAATTGTTTCATCTAAAGTGCAAACCACAAGGCATCGCATAAAAGGCTTTCTTACAAAACCCGGAGAATATCAAATCATCTTTTCAGACACACCTGGAATTATAGAACCAAAATATAAGTTGCATGTAAGGATGATGGCATCTGTAAAAAATGCTTTGGAAGATGCCGATGTGGGTTTATTTATTGTTGATGTAAATGATGACCTTAATGAAAACGACGCCATCTTTCAATCCTTAAAATTAAAAGCGCCAGCGATTTTGGTGCTGAATAAAATTGATAAAGCATCAAAAGAAAAATTAGCAAAAGCTGAAAATTTTTTTTCTGATAAATCGTACGCAAAGAACGTTGTAAAAATTTCTGCACTGCAACAGAAGCTTCTTGATGAACTGCTCAATAAAATTATATCTCTCTTACCCGAAGGCGAACCATTTTACAATGAAGACGAACTTACGGATTTACCCGCCAAATTTTTTGTAAGTGAAATAATACGGGAAAAAATTTTTGAATTGCTCGAAGAAGAAATTCCTTATCACACTGCAGTATTAATAAATGAATTCAAAGAAAAAGAAATGCTTACTAAAATTCAGGCAGATATTATTGTGCAGCGAGAAACCCAGAAAGCAATTATACTTGGTGAACGAGGAAAGATGATAAAACAGCTTGGCACCTTAGCACGAATAGACATAGAAAAATTTTTGCAGCGCAAAGTTTTTCTGGAATTATTTGTAAAAGTAAAACCGAAATGGAGAGATAATGATTTGCAGTTGAAAGAGTATGGATATTAATAAATAAATTTGTACAAAGATTCGAAATATGAAACCGGCTATTTTTAAAATATTTTGCAAAATATTCCTGTGTACCGGAATTTTATCTTTCACATCTTCCATATCAGCGCAGGTGTTTATAGAAACTTATCCTGCAGGGAAGGGTAAAAACCCCCCAGTATTAGTATATGGCAGAAGCACTCTGCCAAATGAAATACCTTACGATAAAGTGAAAGGCAGCGCTTTCTGGAACAGCGATTGGCAACTGGCCAGCTTATATGGTAATAGCGCTAAAGAAAAATGGTTTTGTAAATCAAAATTAAATCTCGTTACAGGCGAAGTATATTTTTTAAATAAAAACGGCGAGGAAAAAGTGGCGGATAAAGGATTAGTAAAGATGATAGTATATTTTAAAAACAATGACACCAGCACAATGGATGCAGTTTTTGCATACACTGGTAATTATCCAGATTTACAGGTAAAGCAAAAATCAGATACTTATCTGCAAATATTAAATTCGGGAAAACACGAGTTGCTTAAATTGTATAAACGTTCTGTGGCATCGGCAGATTCTTTATTTGGAACTTTAAAAAGATATTATTTTGCTACTGAGATTAATTACTTTATTCATAGTAATCAAAAAACAGAGGCAATCAAAAAATTGAATAAAGAAACTGTGCTCCATTATATTCCAAACTCCTCATCTGCCAATGACTGGATAAATCAGAATAAAATTGACCTTCGCAAAGAGAAAGATGTAATAGAATTTTTGAATTATTACAATGCTAACAATTTGTAAGTAATAATAGAGAATTTAGAATTTGAGTTAAAAATTTGTATCTTGTTTTTTGAAAATTATAATTATTCATTAATTAAAACTTGCCTTATGAAAAAGATTCTGTTCACGCTACTCATTTCCTTTTCACTTTTAATGTTCAACAGTTGCAGCAAAACCGATATGAAGTCTGTAAACAATTCTGCTTCTGATCAGAATTTATCTCAAACACTTTACAACTCTTCGGAATACGCATCTTATGTAGCCGCAACAAACAACATCATCAGTTCAATTGATTTTAATAAGCTGCAAGCTGCAAATACGGAGAGTGCAAGAGCAGCCACACCTTCCAATAAAGAATATCTTACAAAATCAGAAGTGCAAAAGATATTGAACACATTGCCCATAAAACAGGATATTTATCTTACAAATCGTGAAGTGCTTGTGAATTCCATTCAAAGTTTCCAAAAGAAATATCATCTCACTAATGAACAATCTGCATCACTCTGGAATAATGTAATCAACAGTCACAGCGAATCATTCAAGCCATCTTTTGATTTTCCAATTATAACCGGTATTATTAATTGTGTAACCGATGCGGCCACAACCTTTGCAGCCACAACCGCAGTTTGTTTGGCGCTGAGGCAAATTCCGTTTATTGGTGAAAAATTATTTCGTATATGTGAAACAGAAGCTATCAACACCTTAACAGATAGCCTTCTCGGCTGCATTCAACTTTAATAAATGGGTTTTACAGTCGCAATTGTTGGTCGCCCCAATACAGGCAAGAGCACTTTATTCAATCGCTTATTAGAACAGCGCAAAGCAATTGTAGACGATACAAGCGGGGTAACAAGAGACCGCAACTATGGAATTGCAGACTGGAATGGCAAAATTTTTAATGTAATTGATACCGGCGGTTTTGTTCCGGATACCGCAGATGTTTTTGAAACCGAAATTCGCAAACAGGTAAAGATTGCAATTGAGGAAGCGGATGCGCTTATCTTCATGACTGATGTTACAACCGGCATTACTGCTCTCGATGAAAGCATGACCGAGCTTCTGCGCCGCACCACCAAGCCTGTTTTTCTTACAGTAAATAAAGTTGATAATAACGAACGCCAAATTCTTGCATCGGAATTTTACAGTTTGGGTTTAGATAATATTTTTTTTATCAGCAGCATCAGCGGAAGTGGAAGCGGCGAACTGCTCGATGCCATCACAGCCCTTATACCAAAACAAAAATCAGAAGATACCGAACAGGAAAACCAGCTTCCAAAATTTGCCATCATCGGTCAGCCCAATGTTGGAAAATCATCTTTATTAAATGCATTGATTGGCGAAGAGCGAACCATTGTAAGCGACATTCCCGGCACCACCCGTGATACCATTCACACGCACTACAAGCTTTTTCAAAAAGAATTTATTCTTATTGATACCGCCGGCATCCGCAAGAAGAATAAGGAAAAAGATGACCTTGAATTTTACTCTATCATTCGTGCAATAAAAGCAATGGACGAAGCCGATGTTTGTCTCATCATGCTCGACGCAACCAAAGGCATCACTGCGCAGGATGTAAGTCTTTTCTCACTTACTGCACGCAAAGGAAAGGGCATTGTACTTCTTGTAAACAAGTGGGATTTAGTTGAAAAGCAAACCAACACAGCCCGTGATTATGAAACGCAGTTGAAAGAAAAGATTGCGCCCTTTACCGATGTGCCTGTGCTCTTTATCTCTGCAAAAGACAAAACAAGAATTTTCAAAACCATTGAAACTGCGCTGCAGGTGTATGCAAACCGCCAACGTAAAATACCTACCAGCCAGTTAAACGAAGTAATGCTAAAAGCCATTGAAGTGCACCATGCACCGGTTGTGCGGGGGCATTCTGTAAAGGTGAAATATGTAACCCAACTCCCCACACACGTACCCTCGTTTGCATTCTTCTGCAACTTCCCCAATGACATAAAGCAGCCCTACAAAAATTATCTTGAAAACAAATTACGCAACAAGTTCAGTTTAACCGGCGTGCCTGTGAGGTTGTTTTTCAGGAAGAAGTAAAGAAGATTTTTTAAAGGAACATATTATTTAACCTTTTAAGTTTTTAGATTGAATAAATTTGCTATATGAATCCGCTAAAAATTGCTTGCGTTTCTTTTTGTTTGTTAATAATTCTTTCCTGCAAAAAAGAAAATCTTAGTGTTGGTACTCAGAGCAAAATTGAAGTAAATAGAAACACTGCAAGAACTGCGGCTGTTGCAACTGAAGATTTTGAACAAGGCACTAAGACAACTTATGCAAATGGAACTGTTACGCTATCTACAGGTGTGTGGGATTTCCACAATGCTTTATTGGGGAATTCATCTCTTGACAGAAAAAATGGAAGCCAGTCTGCACGCATACGCAAGAGCGGAAAAATTACCATGAAATTTAATCATGCAGGCGGCGCATCCACAGTTACCGTAAAACATGCAAAGTATGGAACTGATGCAAACGGAACATGGCAATTGTGGTACAGCACAAATAAGGGCGCCACTTACATACAGGCAGGCTCAACTATTACAACGAGCTTAACCACTCTACAAACTGCGACTTTTATCATGAATGTTTCTGTGCCCGTTCGTTTTCAAATCAGAAAAATTGATAGCGGCAGTAATAAAATTAATTTTGATGATTTTACTATAACCGATTACACAGCACAAAAGAAATTTTTATTCGATGCTACCAAAGCTGAAACTGCAGGCAATGCAGATTGGGTAATAGATGAAGACAATAACACACCGCAACGATTTCCCACATCTGCACAATCGAATATTATTTCTTCCACTTCAGAAACATACTGGACAGGCGCTTTATCAAGTTGGGGAATTGCTTTGGTAAAAGCTGGTGAAGAAATTGAAACATTGGCTTCGGGTACTGCGATAACCTACGGTAATACATCGAATGCACAAGACCTTTCAAACTATGATGTGTTTGTTGTTGATGAGCCTAATATTGTTTTTACTTCTTCAGAAAAAACAGCAATCCTTAATTTCGTGAGTAGTGGCGGTGGTTTATTTATGGTATCAGACCATACACAATCAGACCGCAACTTTGATGGATGGGATTCTCCCGATATTTGGAACGACCTGATGACAAACAACACTATTAAAACCAATCCTTTCGGTTTCAGTATAGATCTCACCAACATTTCAGAAGTAAGTTCAAATGTATTAACCAACAGCATCAATAATACTATTCTCAATGGTTCGCAGGGCAGTGTAACACGGCTCGAGTTTAATAATGGAGCAACAATTACAACGCAGCCTTCCGCAAATGCTTCGGTACAGGGATTAATATGGCAGAATGGTTACACACAAAACACTACACATATTATGAGCGCTTCTTCTGCCTATGGCTTGGGGCGTGTTTTTGTTGTTGCCGATAGTTCACCTCTGGATGATGGTACAGGTGCTTCAGGAAATAATTTGTATGTAAGCTGGTCTTTATACAGTCATGCTTCTCTGTTTATGAACGCATCGTTATGGCTGGCTAAATTGCAATAAGGAATTCTCACCGGTTCTTAAATAAATGTTTTAACAGAGGGTTTGCATCTTCTCATTTCTCATTCATGTTTACTCTAAATAAACATTCCATAAAAAAAATTTCAAATGCAATCTTCTTACCACTTTCTGTTGCGGCTCTTATGATTTTTGCATGCTCAAAAAGTTATAATGGCGGAAGTAATGGTTATTCTAATACCACTCCGGTTTCAATCAAAAATTTTGCTTTTTCAGTATCTACTCTTACTGTTTCTACTGGCACTACAGTTAAATGGACTAATAATGATGCAGCTACTCACACAGTTACGGCAGATGATGGAAGCTTTGATAGCGGAAACATGGCGCCGGGTGCATCTTTCCGTAAAACTTTTAATAGCCCTGATTCAATTCCTTATCATTGCAACATTCATTCATCTATGAAGGCAAGTGTGGTGATACAGTAACAGGCTCTGTATTTTAAAATGAAATAATCTGGCTAATGAAAATTAAAATATCGCTGCTGCATTCCTGCCAATATATAAAAAACGGTTTCAGTTTTTTGCTTCGCATTTTCTCTTAATAAAAGTTTACATCTTCTTCGAGCCACTTTAAAAACATTGTGAACAATTTTGTTTTCTCTGGTATAGTTATTGAATTTAACGAAAGAGTTGAAGACTTTTAAACTATTTGTTTTCAATAAAGTCTATTACCGGAGTTTTATCACAATACAAAAAAACCAAAATCAAAAAAACATGAAAAAGACATTTTTTCTTTTAGGATTTGCCATAGTAATGAGCTTTACAATCGCTTCCGCTCAAACTGATACCATAAGCAAGGAGTCAGATAAATCGAACACAATAAGAGATCAAAAAAAGGAGTTTGTAACAACCTCAAAAGATTCGGTTAAAAAATCAACGGCAGTAAACCAGGCAGAAAAAAAGTCTCTTAACGGTGATTACAATAACGCTACAAAGGATTATAATAAAAATTATGCTTTAGCAAAAAAAGAATTACCCGCTACGCAGGATTTAAAAGATAAAAAGGCCTTAAAAAAGTACAACACAGATAAAAAAGAATACAGAAAAGATTTAGCTGCATCTAAAAGGCAACATAGAAAATTTAATGCAGCCACTGCAGATAAAAATGTGAGTCCTGCGGAAAGAGCCGCAATGGAAAAAAAATATAAGAGCGATAAAAAACATTATATAAACGACAAAAAAACATTGAATAATCAAAAGCAGCAGGTAAAGAAGGACTCAACGAATCAGCAATAATAAGTTATAAGCATATTTTATAAAATGTAAGCCGGTTAAAATATTTTGACCGGCTTTTTTATTTCTTCATCTTTAATATCTGTAATGCATGTGGCAGAATTATTACCTGCTTACTATTTATTAATTTTAAATTGTGCTGCTGCTAAACTTAAAGGTGCTTCAATGAAGAATGGAAACAGGTAAGTCGTTTTATAAAATTAAATAAATGAAAAAAAAGTTTTTCATAATTTTTACACTCCTATTTATTGTTTTTCAGTTTGCAGATGCAGCCACAGTTGATACTGCTATTACCTACAGCCCTTCCATGAAAAAAAATATAAAAGCAGTTGTAATAAAACCAAATGATTATACAACCAAAATTTCTTTTCCTGTTGTATATCTTCTGCATGGCTACAGCGGCAATTATGTAGACTGGATTTCAAGAGCTGCTTCCATAACAAGCTATGCAGATGAATTTGATTTGATGATTGTGTGCCCCGATGGAAATTTTTCAAGCTGGTATTTTGATAGCCCTGTTGATTCTTCATGGAAGTATGAAACCTACATTTCAAAAGAACTTGTCAGTTGGATTGATACACATTACAAAACCATTACCAGCCGCAAAGGCAGAGCCATTACAGGTTTAAGCATGGGTGGTCATGGGGCTTTATATCTTGCATTCAGGCACCAGGATGTTTTTGGTGCAGCAGGCAGCATGAGTGGCGGCGTTGATATTCGTCCCTTTCCATTGGACTGGGACATTGCAAAACATTTAGGAACCTATGCTCAATTTCCGGATATATGGAATAAAAATACCGTTATCAATCTCACTCATTTATTAACTCCCGATTCTCTTGCATTAATCATTGATTGCGGCACAGATGATTTTTTTTATAAAGTAAATATTGCGTTGCATGAGAAGTTGCTTTATAATAATATTCCTCATGATTTTATTTCCCGCCCCGGCGGGCACACGTGGGAATACTGGAGCAATGCAATAAGTTACCAATTGTTATTCATGCATAAATATTTTGATAGAAATAAACAATGAACTAAGTAATAAGGCTCTGGTTCCGGTTCTGGTTCCTGCCCCTCTCCTTTGCCCGCCCGTGCCGGTACGGACGGGGAGAGGGGTTGGGGTGAGGTCGAAATTAAAACTAATAACATTTATTTCTCATGAAAAAAACTTTACTCTCACTTTTATTAGCAACAATTTGTTCAGGTGCTTTTGCCAACCTCACTCAAAGCCATTGGCGTTGGCGCAACAACGACGGTTCGGAAACTTCGGCTGCATGGAAAGCTGCGCAGGATTCGCCCATTACAATTAATGATTACAATACTTTTCGATTGCGAATGGAAGTATATAATTCTTTGAGTAACGATAAACCATTTGACCACGGTTTGCAATACTCCACTTCTGTTAACGGTCCATGGTATTCACTTTCAGATAAAACGCCGTTGAATGCATTTATTTTTGCAGGGGATAATAATTTTATCACCAATAATCAACCAACTACTCACCAGCTTACTGGTACGCAATACACTTTTATTGCGGGCAATGTAATAACCAATCAAAGCGCATCGAATGACAGCATAGTTACTAATACAAGCCGGGAATATGAGTGGTGCATAAAACCTACTCAATATATTCAGCCACTAACTAAATATTTTTTCAAAGCAGCAAGCGGAGATGCTGCTTCTCCACCTCCATCATTAACTACCGGCAATGTTTTTACTGCAAAGCCTGTATATATTTCTAACGGAAGCTTTGAGAATAATCTTATCAACTGGACAACCGCAACAGATAGTGGAAGCGCTGCCACCTTTACTGCTGTAACAAGCGAACACCATTCAGGAAAAAAAGCTCTGAAAATAACAGTAACAAATAAAAGCAATGATAATTCTGTAAAGCTGATTCACACTGCAACGCCTGCACCCAATAGTATTTACCTTTTGCGCTTTTGAGCAATTGCAGATTTGCGTAACGCCCTGCTGAATGTAAATTTAAAAACGACTGCAGGCGATAATATGTGTAGCTTTAAAATCTATGACCGCTTTGATACCACTCAAAAAACAGGCTGGCAAATGTACCAGTATGCTTTTAAAGTAACTGCAAGTCTTGTTTCATTAGAGTTTAGATTTAATAGCAATACAACTTATTATTTGGATGATGTTGAAGTTATTGCACTGAATGATAAAAATGTTGATGTAAGAACGCAGTATAACTGGCAATATAATCAAAGAGGGTATGGATGGCTTTCGGGCGATAATGATAATTCAGTGTTGCTTCCAGACAGCAGTGTTGCATGGATTTTCAGTGATTCATTTATGGGCTTTCCTGATGCACATTCAAACATCATAGGTTCGGCTCCGATAATAAACAATCTCATTGTGCATGAAGTGAATGACCATTACACATCAATATATAAAGGCACACAATCAAATCCGCAATCACTTTTTAGTCCGGGCAATGGCAATATATTCTGGAACAGCGGCGGAGTTGTGGAGAACAATAAATTGAAAGTATTGCTGATTGAGATTGGCGACGGAAATTATCAAAACAATACTTATGCGGGTACGCTTTCATTGCCAAGCTTAACAGTTGAAGGACAAGTAAAAACATCTTATCATGGACCCAATTCACCCAACACCATTTTTCAGGATGGCGCTTACAATTACATTTACATTAGTGAGCGGGTTGGAACTTTTGAAAACTATACACAGGTAGCAAGGGTTCCTGTTGGCTCGCTAAGTTCAGCAACCACTCAATGGGAATTTTATACTAACAACAATTCATGGAGCACTGATTATATCCAGGCAAAAAGAATAATTGCAGGCGTTGAAGGTGCTTCAGTCGTTAAGCTCGAACCGAACAATTATGCAATGTCAGGTGTTCCAAATTTATCTTCTGAAATTGCCGTATGGTTTGCAACTTCACCGGTGGGGCCATGGATTAATAAAACAGTCCTTTATAATATTCCTGTTGAAGAGGGTGTACTTGCTTATGAAGGTCATATAGATAAAGGCTCTGGCAAAGACGGAATTTATACGCTTTCTTATTCTGTGTATCCGTTCGGCGGTTATGTTCCTCAGCAATTGTCAGATAAAGGAAGTTACATACCTTATTATGTAAAGACGAATCTTTTGGAGTTGTCTCCATTTACAAACACCAATAAAGAAAATAATGCAACTGAAGTTATAGCCAGGACAAAGATGTTTGCTCACTAAATAAAATCTGAATAATGAATAATTTAAAACCATCAACCAGAATATGAAACAAATGACAAAATTCATAATCGTTATATTCTTATTCTGCATTACTTCTTTTTGTGTTTCCGCACAAGTGAAACTTCCTTCTATCATTTCAGACAGCATGGTGCTGCAGCAACGATCAAACACCCCAATTTGGGGTTGGGCTTCACGGGGTGAAAAAATATCAGTGAAGGGAAGCTGGATGAATTCTGTGCCGGTCTCAACATCTGCAAACAGCGATGGCAAATGGATGATTAAAATAAAAACACCCAAAGCGGGTGGTCCTTATACAGTAACCATACAGGGAAAGAATACAATTGTTTTGCATGGTGTGATGATTGGTGAAGTATGGATTTGTTCAGGTCAATCTAATATGGAAATGCCTGTGCATGGATGGGAGGATGGACCGATTTTAAATTCAGCAGAGGAAATTAAAAACGCACAACATTCTAACGTAAGATTATTTACAGTGAAAAGAAATATTGCACTCACACCAAAGAAAGATTGCACAGGCTCATGGTCATCCTGCACTCCTGAAACGGTTGCGGGCTTTAGCGCTACTGCTTATTTTTTCGGAAAGCAGTTGTATCAAAAACTAAAAGTACCTATTGGTCTCGTTCACACAAGCTGGGGCGGCACACCGGCAGAAGCGTGGACGAGTAACAGCGCATTAAAAAGTTTGAATGACTTTGATAGTGCCCTGAATAAACTTGATTCCATTAAACCACACGTAAAAGAATTGCTGGCAAATGATGAACGAAAGTTGAATGCATGGAATAAAGCGATGAAAAATATCAACAATGAATATGCGAATGAAAATTTTGATGATGCGGGATGGCAAACAATGACGCTGCCCACCCAATGGGAAGCAGCAGGCTATCCTGATTTGGATGGCATTGTATGGTTCAGGAAAGAAATAAACATACCTGAAGCATGGGCAGGAAAGAAATTAAAAGTTGAGCTGGGCCCAATTGATGACATGGACATTACCTGGTTCAACGGCAAAGAAGTTGGCAACATGCAGGGCGATGGCTACTGGGCAACAAACCGTTCTTATAATATTCCGGGCGAACTTGTAAAGGCAGGCAAAGCTGTGATTGCGATTCGTGTAACAGATACCGGCGGAGATGGCGGCTTATGGGGAGAAAAAAAACAACTAAAAATTTATCCCGCTGATGCCACAGCAAAAGATACTTTGAGCATATCGGGTGAATGGCGCTATAAAATAGATGTTGTGAAAGAACAGCCCTCTGCATTTTTCAATGCAAACAACCCTTCTCTATTATTCAATGGGATGATTGCGCCTTTAATTCCTTTTGCCATAAGAGGTGCAATATGGTACCAGGGTGAATCGAATGTGGGAAGAGCAGCGCAATATCAAAAACTTTTTCCTGCTATGATAAATGACTGGCGCAGCAGATGGCATGAAGGAAATTTTCCATTTTATTTTGTGCAAATTGCTCCTTTTAAATATTGGGGAAGCGGTACAGATGCTGCTGCCCTGAGAGATGCACAACGCAAAACACTTGATATGCCAAATACAGGTATGGCTGTTACACTTGATATTGGCGATTTAAAAAATATACATCCTGCCAATAAACCGGAAGCTGGCAGAAGGCTTGCCTTGTGGGCGCTGGCAAAAACTTATGGCGAAAAGAATATCGTGTATTCAGGTCCATTATTCAAGTCGATTCAATTTATTAATAACACAGCAATTGTTTCTTTTGATAATACAGAGGGGGGATTAATATTGAATGATACCAGTGATAATGAATTTGAAATTGCCGGAGAAGATGGAAATTTTATATCTGCTGAAGCTGTAGTAAATAATAGCAATATTCTTGTATCATCAGATAAAGTACAACATCCTGTTGCTGTTAGTTATGCGTGGAGCGATACAGCAGCGGCAGTATTATTTAATAAAGCCGGTTTACCCGCATCATCTTTTACAACTCATAATTTTTCATCCACACAGCAAAAAAATATTTTACCCGATTGGGCGCTTGGTGGTTTTGTTCGTGCTAAAGTAAACCCTATTATTACACCACGAAGTGAATCTACTTTTAATTGTCCGATGCAAAAGAAAATGATTGCGTGGGAATCAAATGATACGTTCAATCCGGCAGCAGTTGTAAAGAATGATTCCATTATTGTACTCTATCGTGCAGAAGATAAATCAGGTGTTGGAATAGGAGAGAGAACTTCAAGAATTGGTTATGCAGCGACTGCAGATGGAACCACAATGAATCGCCGCGATGAGCCTGTATTATATCCTGCAGAGGATAATGCAAAAGAATTTGAATGGACGGGTGGTTGTGAAGACCCGCGTGTTGCGGTGACCGAAGATGGAATTTATGTAATGCTCTACACCGAATGGAATAAGAAAGTTCCAAGGCTTGCAGCAGCAACATCAAAGGATTTAATTAACTGGACAAAACACGGACCTGCATTTAAGAATGCATACAATGGAAGATTCGCAGACATGGTAACCAAATCTGCATCCATCATTACTAAACTTGAAAATGACAAATTGGTGATTGCAAAAATTGATGGTAAATACTGGATGTATTGGGGTGAGCATTTTGTGAACGCAGCTACCTCAACGGATTTAATAAACTGGCAACCCATGCTTGATGATAAAGGAAAGTTGAAACAACTCATTACAACAAGAACCGGTTATTTCGACAGCGACCTTACCGAATGCGGACCGCCTGCAGTGATGACAGATAAAGGAATTGTGTTGTTGTATAATGGAAAGAATGCAGGAGATGAGCGGCGTGATAAAAGATTTACTGCAAACACTTATTGTGCAGGTCAGGTGTTGTTTGATAAGAATGACCCCACAAAACCAATTGCAAGGCTTGATGTTCCCTTCCTGCACCCTATGGAATCATTTGAAAAAAGCGGACAGTATATAGCGGGTACTGTGTTTATTGAAGGACTTGTATATTACAAAAAGAAATGGTTTTTATATTATGGCTGCGCAGATTCAAGAGTGGCAGTAGCTGTATATGACCCATCAGCACGTGCAGCGCCTGATCCCTTACCTGAAAAGTAAACCTTCATTCTATAAATTCTCTGATCGCTGTAACAGGGAAATAAAAATGAAAAATATCAATCATTTTTTACTTTTACTTTTGCCTTTTACTTCATCATCTTATCAATTTTTATAAATTATTATTATGAAAAATTTTACATGCCTGTTTCTGTTTGCAGTTATATATATTCAGGCAACTGCACAGGTTTTCTTTTATGATGTACCTATAAACAAACAGATAGTTCCACGCAATCTTTCAACCAACAAGGGCACAATAAAAATAAACGGAGTTGTTTATGCGAGCAATTCCCCTTATACTAAAATCGAAGTGATGAAATTTCGGAATAATGTATTTCAGCAAACATATATTCAAACCTTAACTTATTATAGCCAGTTTGCTCTTTTTTCTTTTACTATACCTGTGAATGCAGAGCTTGCTAATTATAAGCTGGAAATTTATGGAGTAACAGCAACATCGAATGAGTTAATTAAAACAGTTGATTCACTTGCAGCCGGAGATGCCTTTATTATACAAGGACAATCAAATGCAGTAGCTACAAAACTTCGTGGTTCATCAAATAAAGAAAATCAAAACAGCTTTATTCGTGTATGGGGTTCGGCCGGCAGTTCTTATAATCATAAATGGTTTATTGCTGATGGAGATGCCGGAGATGCTGGTAATAATGACGGCAATGCCGGTCAATGGGGATTAAGACTGGCAAAAAGATTGTTGGATTCACAACATATACCTATTGTAATTTTTAACGGCGCCCGCGGAGGCAAGCCTATTAGCTTCTTTCAAGAAAGCAATACAGGAGTAGCGAATAATTATTCCCATTTATTAGACCGGGTAACCGAAAGCGGATTTAAAAATAATATTCGGGCCATATTTTGGTATCAGGGAGAAAGCGATTCTAATCCTGGCAATAGCGTAAGTGCTTATAAAAAAAGGTTTTTTCAATTATATGCTGATTGGAAAAATGATTATAAGGGGTTTCAGCATCTTTATATAATTCAAATAAAGCAATCTTGCTTCTCTGATGCAGAAGCCTCCACCATTATACAGGAAGCGCATCGCCAATTGGCGCAGGAAATAAATAACACCACCATTTTTGCTACCAATGGTCTTGAGCATTATTCAGACCAATGTCATTATGGATATTCCAACGGATATAAGAAAATTGGTGATTATCTTTTTCCGCTGGTAAACAGGGATATATATTATGCAGATAATACAGACAATGTTGCTTCGCCGCAGGTGAAAAAAATCATTCAAACAGCATCCAATAAGCTTACTTTATATTTTAAGAATACAAGCGACGCTTATTTCTGGGAAGCCGGAACTGAAAATGATTTTGTAATAAATAATACAACAGCAAAAATAATAAATGGTATAGTAAATGGTTCTACCATTGTGCTTACCATGAACAAAAATTTACAGGTTGCCAGTCTTTCATTTTATGGCCATACAGTTGGCGGCTCTCCCTGCATAAGAAATCTTTCAGGTGAAGGAATGGTTGGGTTTTATAAATTTCATGTAAGCTCACCGCTTTATAGCAATACTTTAAAATTGAATGGTTCAACTGGCAATAATTATAAGTTGAATATTTATCCCGTACCAGCACACGATAATTTATTTCTGCAATACCAGCTTTCACAATCATCTGTTGTATCAATTTCTGTGGTTGATATTACAGGTAATAAAGTATTGCAATTGAATGATAGCAATCATCCTTCAGGAATTAATCAATCACATATTAATATCAGCGCTCTTGCAAAAGGTGTTTATGTTTTGAAATTAGAAACAGCATCAACAAATTTTATAGGTAAGTTTATAAAAGAATGAGAAGATAATAACCATACGTGTGGGCAGGCCCTGTTTTTGTAGCAAAAAAAATAAATAAAAAATCCTGCCAAATAAAATAAATGATTTAAATATTTAAGTAATATTGTAGTGTAAACATCCTAATTAGTTATCTGATAAAAAATAAATTTCAGATAAAACAATGGATGCAATCTTCACTATTAAAACATACGTTATGAAAAAAGCATTACTCGTACTCGCTGCAATTATTGTTTACTACAACGTATTTGCCAACCTTAATCAGGGTTCATGGCGCTGGCGTGCAGATGATGGTTCAGAAACAAGCGCCACATGGCTTGCTGATGAAATTGCTACCCCTACTATTACGAGCCTGGATAATGTAAGGTTAAGAGTTGAGTTATGGGATAGCACCAATGATGGTTACACCTGGGGTTTTAATGATGTTGTATATTTAGCATATTCAATTGATAACATAAATTGGGATACTATTACAAATGATGGTAGCTCACATGCGTGGGCACTGGCCGGCAGCAGTTCAAATGTTACTAATTTAGAACCTACTACACAACAGCTTGCCGGTTTTTTTAATAATACCTTTCAAGCCGGCGACATCCTTGTTTCTTCGCAAGATGACACTGCTTATGTGCTTGATGATTTTCATAAAACCGAGTTTGAGTGGGTTATAAAACCAACAGCGAATGTTCAAACGAGTACCCTTTACTATTTTCGAGTGGGTCAAGGTTCGGTTGATCATAATTACACTCCCATCTCTTTAGTAACAGGTGAGTCATTACCCATCACTCTTCAAAGCTTCACTGTTCAATCAGAAGGGCAACATGTAAAATTGCAATGGACAACAGCCACAGAAGTTAATAATGACCACTTCGAAATTCTGCGAAGTGCGAACGGCAAAGATAACTGGCAGTCAATAGCAACGCAAAAGGGAAGCGGCACATCCACGCTGGCACACACTTATACAGCGTATGATAATTCGCCTCTTAACGGAATTAATTACTACCGCATAAAACAATACGATTTTGATGGCAAGTCAAAAGAATCAGAAATTAAGAATATTGAAATGCAAGTAGTAAAAGCATTTGTGCAGGTTTTTCCAAACCCCACAAAAGGCGATATCAGCTTCACTTTAAATAATTTTAAGAACGGCAGCATTACAGCCATGCTCAGCGATATGAAAGGCAGTGTAGTGCATAAAGAGGTGATAGTCGTAAACTCAACTATTAATACTTATAAGCTTAATTTAAAGAACAAGCCTGCACCGGGCATGTATATTTTGCAGTTAAAAGGAAATGGCATTGAAAAAAGTATTCATGTTTTAGTAGAATAAATTAAATCCGTTTATCAGATTTTAACCATACAAAAGAACCCTGGCGATAATAAGTCAGGGTTTTTTAATAAAAAAAATTTAATTTAGCGGCAGGGTAACAAAATATATAGGTAAGGGATATTATAAATTGTTACAAGCCAAAAGGCTAAATTTAATCTTAAAATTAACGCTATGAAACTTTTTTCTCCCCTTGCTCTGTTCGCTTTATTTTTTTTACAAAGCTCAGCACAGGTTAGCTTTTCTGCTTTGCCATTAAATAAGCAGGTTGTTCCCAGGAATGTTTTTACAAACAAAGGAAAGATAGAAATTGCAGGCACTGTAAACGATATTGGAACGCCTTATAATAAAATAAGGATAAAGAAATATCGCAATAATATATTTCAGCAAGATTATAATCACACTCTCACCTATCAAAATGATATTGCTCCATTTTCATTTTCTATTTCTATAACCGCAGAGCTTGCCAATTACAAAACGGAAATTTATGGAGTTATTGGTCTGTCAGAAACATTAATTCAAACCGTTGACTCCCTTGTTGCCGGAGATGCCTTTATTATACAGGGGCAATCGAATGCTGTGGCTGATATGTATAGCGGTTCTTCAAATCAACAGAATAAAAATAGTTTTATACGGGTGTATGGTTCGGGTACAGAAGGTACTTGTAACAAGGCATGGTATATTGCTGATGGCGATGCTTCGCAGGATGATAATGGCAATGCCGGTCAATGGGGATTAAGGCTGGCAAAAAGATTATTAAACAACTATCAAATACCTTATGCCATTTTTAATGGCGCTAATGGCGGAAGACCAGTGAGCTGGTTTCTTCGTGACAATGCAACCCCTAATAATCCCAATACAAATTATGGTCGCCTGTTGCAGCGCATAACAGAAACAGGTTTTAAAGATAAAATTCCGGCAATCTTCTGGTACCAGGGAGAAGCCGATTCATATTCCGGCAATTCTGTAGATGGTTACAAGCAAACTTTTATGCAATTGCAGAGTGGCTGGCAAACGGATTATTCGATGTACTCCAGCCTTTTTATTATACAAATAAAGCAGGGATGCGGCGCTGATGCAGAAGGTGTAAATATTATTCAGGAAGCGCACCGCCAGTTATCAGCGGATATTTCAGGAACCGCAATTTTAGCTACGAATGGATTGAAACATGCATCAGAATTGTGTCATTATGGTTACGATAGCGGATATAAAATGATTGGTGATTATCTCAATCCGCTTGTAAAGCGAAATGTTTATAAAGAAGCAAATTCACCGAATATAGAACCGCCATTTGTAAGTGAGATTGTTCAAACAGGCCCCAAAAAAGTTTCTCTTCATTTCAAAAATTTTAATGATACATATCTTTGGGAGGCCGGTACTGAAAATGATTTTGTAGTTGATGGCTCATCTGCTAAAGTGATAAGTGGTTCTGTAAACGGCTCACACATCTTGCTCACTTTAGATATAAATTCTCCTAATATTCAAACACTCTCATTCCGGGGACATACAGTAAATGGTTCTCCATGCATACGAAATTCAAGCGGAGAGGGTATGGTAGGATTCTATAAATTCCCTGTGAGCCAGGGCACTCCAAATCCTTTGAGTTCTTCAATCACCTCTTCACAAATTAATATACTAAGTGTATATCCAAATCCTGCAAAAGATTTTTTATCGCTGCAGTACCAGGTTCTAAAATCATCACAGATTACTATTTCCATTTTTAATAATAATGGAATAAATGTATATGAATTTAACGCCGGCTCTCATACTGCAAGTGCTACTAAAACACAATTAAATATTAGCAGCTTACCTAAAGGAATATATGTGGTGAAATTGAGAATGGGCGAAACCACTTTATTGCAGAAATTTATTAAGGAATAGTTTTCTGCTTAAAAGGTTTTTCTTAAAACCTGGAAATTAAATAATAGAAACAGTGCATTATTGAAATGCGCTCTTTTTTTTTGAAAAACAAATCCAAAATTTTTTTTATTCAGATATTGTAAACTCCGGTTGCTGCAAGCCACCTTATTGAACACTTTCTGTCAATTCAGCCGGACAGAATTTAGGTTTCTATAATTAGAAACTTTTATTTACCTTTGACAAAATACATCAGGACGATTTTTTTAGAAGAAGCAAATGAGTTTATAGCAAAGCTTGACACTAAAGCAGCAAGAAAAATTTTTTACAACGTTGACCTTGCAGAGCAAACCAACGACCCCAGACTATTTAAAAAGCTACGAGACGAAATTTGGGAGTTGAGGACCAGACACGGCAACAATAAAATTCGCCTGCTCGCTTTTTGGGATAAGACTGACAACATGAATACTCTGGTTGTAGCGACACATGGTTTTATAAAAAAGGTTGATAAAGTGCCCGACAACGAAATTGAGAGAGCAAAAAATATCAGGAAAAAATATTTTGACACTTAAAAATAATTATATGGCAAAGACAAAAATTAAAACATACACCCTTGAAGAGATGAAGGATAAGTATATTGGCAAAAAAGGAACTCTGGCAAGAGACCAATACGAATATGAACTTCGTATGGACGTATTAGGACACATGATTAAAAAAGCAAGGCAGGAGCGTAATTTGACACAGGAACAATTAGGTAAACTTGTGGGTGTGCAAAAAGCTCAGATTTCAAAACTTGAAAGCAGTGCAAATAGTGCGACAATTGACACTATTTTAAAAGTGTTTAAGGCATTAAAGGCGGACATTCATTTCAACGTGACATTAGAAAATAGACACTTGCAATTAAGCTGACTAAGAAAAGCCATGTGCAATAAGGGCTTTGCAAGAGCAGGCTTGACGGAATACTAATTAACAATAACTGTGCGCTTTGGCCCAACTCAGTCGGACAATAAGTGATTTAATCCATAATTTAATTTCTTTACATACCGTATCAAATTAAATAATTGTTTCTATATTTATTTATTGAAAACTGCTTCGAGTATGAAAAACGTTTTTGTAAGCATAGTTTTATGTGTGATTATTTTTTTTGTGATTTCATGCAAAAAATACGGAGGCTTTTTAGAGCAAACTTCCACAACTAATCTGAATGAAGAAACCGTATTTTCTGATAGCGCCCTTTCTATGGATTTTCTTTCGCAAATTTATACCAGCATTGATTTTAGTTTTTATCCGGGGCGTTTTGGCGGAAAGGCAGGCATGGAAGCGTGCTGCGATGAGGCAGAAGGGCCTTCATCAACTTCAATCACTACCTATAATCAATTTGCTACAGGTTCTGTAGGCGCTTACAGCATAAGCACCGATGCATGGAATATACCCTACACGCAAATAAGAGCAGTGAACCAATTTCTTGCACATCTCACAACAATTCCTTTTCCTGATTATTTAAAACAGCGCACCAGGGGAGAAGCTATTTTTTTAAGAGCCTGGTATTATTCTATCATGCTAAAACATTATGGCGGCATACCCATTATTGGCGATTCAGTTTATGATGTGAATGATAACATAAACGCAGCACGCAATACTTATGAGGAATCTGTAAATTATATTTTATCGCAATGCGATTCTGCTTTCAATCTTGTTTCTTCAAGTTATAATGGTCTTGATTTTGGAAGGATTACAAAAGGGGCATGTCTTGCTTTGAAAGTGAAAGTATTGGTGTATGCCGCAAGCCCCTTATTTAATGGCGGACAAACTGAAACCTCAGAACCATTGAGGTCTCTTACTGGTTATCCCTCTTATGATGTAAACCGGTGGAAGCTTGCAGCAGATGCAGCAAAAGCAGTAATAGATTTGCAACTCTATCATTTGAATGTTGACAATACCACAAGTCCCGGTTATGGCTTTTATAATTTGTTTAATCTAAGAGTAAACATTGAATATATCTTTCAACGAATGCAACCCGATACTTATAATGATTTGGAAGGATTGTGGAGACCACCTTCAAGAGGAGGCAACAGCACCACGGGTTCCTGGCCTTATCAAAATTTAGTAGATGCTTTTCAAATGAGTAACGGAAAAGATATTACTGACCTTAATTCCGGCTACGACCCAAACAATCCTTATACTAATCGGGAGCCAAGATTAAACTACACCATTACACATAATGAATCAATGATTGCTGACGGGCAAATCAATGATGTGCTAAAACCTGTTTACATTTATGTGGGAGAGCCAAATGGCGATGGCTTCGGGGTTGGTACTCCTACGGGTTATTACGTAAATAAAATGTGTAAAGACGAAGTGAGACCTGAATGGGTTGCTACTACACACAGGTGCTATCCTTTAATTCGCTATGCCGATATTTTATTAATGTATGCAGAAGCGTTAAACGAGTTTTCAGGTCCTTCAAAAGAAGTGTATGATGCTGTTGATTCAGTGCGATGGAGAGCAGGACTTTCTCCATATCAATTGCCTGCAGGCTTATCACAGGATGACATGCGAAAAGCAATACAGCATGAAAGACAGGTAGAGCTTGCTTTTGAGGAACATCGTTTTTTTGATGTAAGACGCTGGAAGATTGCAGACGAAACAGAAAATAAAATAATGACTGGAATGAAAATTACAAGAGACATTTCCGGGAATTATGTTTACCAGGTTGTGGATGTAAGAGCGCATAACTTCAGACCTTCTTCTATGTATTTATGGCCATTCCCGCAATCTGAAACAGCAAAATCGCCAGAGCTTTTACAAAACCCGGGATACTGACAAACGATTTATTAAAATTCATTTTATATGAAGTCATTAAAAAAAATTATAGTATTTATTTCTTCTCTTGGCATGTTGCTCATCACCGGATGCAAAACAGAAAAAGATTCCCTAATAGAACCGAGAAAAGATTTAAGCGGTATATGGAGAATTTCAAAGGTTGAAAGAAATGCTGCAGAGATTACGCAATGGGTTGATACGGCAGGTTTCAGATTAGCGCTTCAACCCGATGGCACATATACTTTGCAGAATAACAATATTCCTTTTATTGTAAACACTAATGGCGAATGGTCTGCTGATGACCCTTTGTATCCTTTTCATCTTTCGTTTACTGCAACAGACAGCGCCACTGCAAAAACAGGCAACATAACAACACCTGTACAAAAGGGAGAGCGCAATTTTGAAATTACCTTCAGCCCGGGTTGCGTGCAAAATACTTATGTATATACGTTCACAAAAATCAGTGATTAATGAAGCAGCAAATACTCAAAAATATTATCAGTAAAAAAAGAAAAGCGCAAATTGTTTTTTGCATTTTTATTTCTGTTGTGCTGATTATTGCTGCCTGCACTGCTGTGATTGACAGCGTTGTTCAGCCGGACACAGTAAATGCCGGTGACAGCGCTCATTTTGAAATGCACATAGAATGGATACTCACAAATTTTGACAGAACCGACCGTCTTGTTGTTGGTGTATGTATGCCTAAAAGCTGGCATGGCGATGATAATACAACAATGAATATGGTAAGCTCTGTAGGTAATGGCACTATGAGCAAAATACCCGGAGATAATATTGAGCCTACTACGGGTTTACCATGGAAAGATGCCTTCCTCCAAAAATTTGGTATTGGCCCTAATTTGATTGATGATGTGGAGTGGGTTGTGTTCTGGACAGACCAGGCTTATTTTGTTCCCAATCAAACAAATCCTTTTGGAACTGTTTTTATCAGCGTAAAAACAAGCACAGATAATTTATTGTATAAACCTGGTTATGCTTTTTGTGAAGATGTAGATGGCTTATCAGATTTTTTTGTAGGATATTATGCAAATACCTGGGGCAATTGTATGCAGGTATTAAACGGAACGGGAGATGTAGAGGATTTTTGCAATCCGCAAATAGGCGTTGCAGAACCATCAAACGCTACAAAAAATGATATACTCACTTTTAAGTATGATGGCAATGTAGATTCTTCACAGCTTAAAAACGAAAATGAAATTTATTTCTGCTCAACTGCATACACAAGCGATGGTCAAATAATACAAAGCTGTTCGCAGGAGGATAAATCAAAAATGATTATGTACGATGCAAAAAAATGGCGTATTGATATGTGGCCTTTAAAATATTATAGCTTAACAAGTGAGCAGGAGCTAACAAAAATTGAATATTATTTCACTGATAAAACAGGAAGTATAAAAGTTGGATTTGCCAATACTGATGCGCCTTTTAAATACACATTCAAATGCAATTAATGTTTCTTAAGTCCCCCAAAGGGGGATTTAGGGGGCTTTTTTTAAAAAATACTTCATGAGAATAACGATTGTATTATTAATACTCTTTTTATCTTGCTTCACAAGAATAAATGCAGAAAAGTATATTGATAATTACATTCCGGAAACGATTTTAAAAGGAATAGTATTAGACGATTACGGACATCCATTGCAAGGAGTTGAAATAAAAGTAAAAGGTTCGGCAGTCTCAGTTATATCAGATACAACCGGCAGTTTTAAAATAAATATACCGCAGGGTGCAACGCTTGTTTTTTCACATTCGCAATTCGATGTGAAAGAAGTGCAGATTACAAGTAATGCGCATCTTATTATAAAGCTTGAAAAAAGTTATTTGCAAGCTTCCGATAGTATAAGCGTTCTCTATGAAACAAAAGATGCAAATAAAATTCTTGGTTCTGTCTCCACCATTTATACAAATCAGTTAACAACTACTCCTGCGCCGCTCTATGCCTATGCATTAGCAGGCCGTTTGCCAGGTTTATATACACAGCAAACAAGAGGACTTACCAGCACTAATTCTACACCGATAACTTATATTGACCCATTCTTTGGAGAATTTCCCACTACTACGGGATTCACTGCACCGAATGACAATACTGAAATATTTTTAAGGCTCAGAGGACAAGCACCCGTTACTATTATTGATGGCGTGCAAAGAGATATTTATACACTTAACCCCGAAAATATAGAATCAATATCTGTTTTAAAAGATGCACTCTCAACAATATTACTTGGAATAAATAGTTCAAGGGGCGTAATTCTTGTAACAACAAAAAAACCGATTCCGGGCACACCGCATGTTTCATTCACCGCACAAACAGGAATTCAAACACCACTTGGATTGCCAGACCCGCTTCCTTCTTATCAATATGCCTATCTCTATAATGAAGCTTTATTGAATGAAGACAATAATCCTGCTTATGATTTTGAAGATTTCAATGCGTATAGAACTCACTCAGACCCTTATGGTCATCCTGATGTAAATTGGTTCAACACTATTTTAAAAAATCATTCATTAATAAATAGTTTAAATCTCAACGTTTCAGGAGGTGGAAATGCTGCACGCTATTCTGTAGGGCTTGGCTATTTAGACCAGGAAGGATTGTTCGGAAGTAATAATCCCAACTATAATACAAATGCTCAAATACAACGATACACAATAAATACAAACATTGATGTAAATGTTACAAAAAATTTCAACACACAATTACAGATTTTTGCAAGAATACAAGATGGCAATCAGCCTGGCGCCACCACAGATGGTATTATAGGTGCACTATATACTACACCAAACAATGCATATCCTGTTTTTAATCCTGATGGTTCACTTGGCGGCTCTCAATCTTATAGCAGAAATATTTATGGCATGGTAAATAATTCCGGCTATTTACAGGATTATACAAAAGATGTAGTATCGAATTTAATTCTCACTTACAAATTAGATAAATGGGTAAAAGGCTTGTGGGCAAAAGCGCAAAGTAATTTGTCTGTGTATGGTTCCAATGCTATCAACAGAAGCTCTCAGGTTCCTTCTTTCAAATTTGCAATTGACCCAACTGGTGATACTACCTATTCACGCTTCGGTTCAAGTATTGATCAGAGCAACACTTTTCTCCTTACATACAGTGCCCAGTTTTGGTATCTGCAAACATCTCTTGGTTATGCTCATCAATTTGCAAAAAATAATTTTAGCTCCAAATTATTTTACGACCGGTATCAGTCTATTTTTAATTACGACCTGCCAAAAACAAATCAAAACATAGCAGCAACAGCTTCTTATGATTATGCAAATAAATATTTTGCTGAAGCAGCGATTAATTATAGCGGCAGCGACCGTTATCCTCCCGGTAAGCAATTTGGTTTCTTTTATGCAGCCGGTTTAGGATGGGATGCAGCACAGGAAAAATTTATTAAAAACAACATGGGTTTGAAATGGATAAATAAAATAAAATTCAGAGTTACCTATGGAAAAACAGGCAATGATAATGTTGGATATTTTACATGGAGACCGGCATATTCAAGTCTCCAGCTAAGCAATAATACTTTTGATGTTTACACGTTCGGTTCAGACCGAACCAGAGTAAATGGTTTATCGCAGGACAGGCTTGCAAATCCAAATGTTACCTGGGAAAAAGCAAATAAACTAAATCTTGGAATTGATATTTCAGTTCTGAAAAATCATTTACAGTTCACCGCAGAATATTATAATAACAAGTATTATGATTTGCTGCAGCAGCGCGGCAAGCAAAGCGCTATCATTGGTATTGCTTATCCCTCAGAAAATATTGGTATCAATCGTTATATGGGAAGCGAGTTTACATTAACGTATCAAAACAATTTTAAAAATTTAAATTATTTCATCACTGCAAATGCTTCTGTAGAACAAACAAAAGTTATTTACATGGATGAAATAGAAGAGCCATATCCCTGGATGGTTCGCACAGGATTGCCAGTAGGTACACCTTTCGGATATATTGCCGAAGGATTTATTCAAACCCAGCAAGAGGCTGAAACCAATGCAACGGTTGCAGGCTACACCTTACAGCCCGGTGATATAAAATTGAAAGACCTGAATGGTGATGGTGTCATCAACAACTATGACCAAACTTCTATAAGCACCACAAAGCCGCTTATTTATTATGGAATTACTGCAGGCTTAAGTTTTAAAGGTTTCGATTTAAGTGTACTTTTTCAGGGTGTAGAAAACAGGCGTATTATTTTAACTGACCCTTCATTTGGTTTTAATGGAAAGAACCAGGCGTTCACATACACCATTGGCCGCTGGACTCCAGAAACAGCAACTACCGCAACGTATCCGCGGCTTACTCCGGGTTATAATCCAAACAACGATATCAATCCCGTTTTGGGCGGCGGAAGCGTAAATACTTTCTGGGTTCATTCAGGAAATTATTTCAGAATAAAAAATGTTGATGTGGGATATACTGTTCCTTATAAGCTTACAAGCCGTTTTAAAATATCAGCATTGCGAATTTTTATAAATGGGTTGAATGTGTTTACACATGCAGACTTTGACAGGGTTGATCCCGAAGTATCAGGACAGGTTTATCCAATTCAAAGAGTAATAAATTTTGGAATAAATGTAAAGTTCTAAATAAACCTAACCAAACCTCACAGGTTTCAATAATAAGAGTTTAAAAACCTGTGAGGTTTCAATAATAACGTTTAAAAAACCTGTGAGGTTTCAACAATAAGAATTATGAAAAAATATGGTTCTATAATTTTTTTGATCGCAATATCAGGCTTGGTAATTTCTTCCTGCAAAAAATATTATGAAGATGTCCCTGTTGAGCAAATAGGAGAACAATATGTTTGGGACCCTCTTGATTCCAATGGCACCAATGCAAGATTATATCTTAATCAAATTTATTCCTTACTGCCAACGGGTTTCAACAGATTAAGCAGTGATTTTTTATGCTCCGCTTCTGATGATGCCATTCCTTCAAGACTCTCTACTGATGTTATGAGCATGGCCACTGGTGGTATTAATATTTTTTTTCAATCAAACATGGATAATACATGGAATAACGATTATGCAGGAATACGCAAATCCACTATCTTCTTAACTAATTTTGTCGTAGTGCCTTTAAAAGATCCGAATGAAAAACGGTATTGGTTTGGTGAAGCCCGTGTGATGAGAGCCATGTTTTATTGGGAATTAGTGCGCCGATGGGGAGGCGTGCCTCTGTTAGGAGATTCAGTAAAAACATTAGAAGATAATGTTGAAATACCTCGTAACACTTTTGATGAATGCATACAATATATTGTGAATGAGTGCGACATAGCTAAAGATAGTTTACGCCCCGACCCTGTTGATGAATCTAATATTGGAAGATGGACACAAGCCGGAGCAATGGCACTTAAAGCAAGAGTTTTATTATATGCGGCAAGTGCAATACATAATGGAGAAAACCCCGGCAATGAATTAACTGGCTATACAAGTTATGATGTGAATCGCTGGAAGCTCGCTGCAGATGCGGCAAGAGAGATTATGAACTTAGGAGTGTATCAATTAGATACTCTTTTTAAAAATATTTTTATAAGCGACAGGAGTGTTGAAACCATTTTTGCTAAAACGAAAATGGCTAATCATTATGTTGAAACCAATAATGGCCCGCCTAATATAGCTTCTGCTTTTGCGAATGGTTATACAAGCCCAACACAGGAATTGGTTGATGCTTTTGGAATGAGCAATGGCAGAGACATTACAGACCCTTTATCTAATTACAATCCTGATAGTCCGTACAATAATCGTGATTCACGTTTTTATGCAACCATTTTATATAATGGCGCACAATGGCTAAGCACACCGCTTCAAACTTATGATGGTGGCTTTGCAAAACCCGGTGGCACAAGCACGCAAACACAAACCTCATACTACCTGCGCAAGTTTATGGGGAACTTTGAAAACGCCACACAGTATTCAGATCATTACAGTGATTTTATAATCTTTCGCTATACAGAAGTGTTGTTGAATTTTGCTGAGGCTGAAAATGAATATGCCGGCCCTGATGCTGATGTGTATGGCGCAATAGACTCCATTCGCAGCAGGGCACACTTAAATCCTTATTTATTAGCTCCCGGGCTTTCACAAGATTCTATGAGAATAATTATTCGAAAGGAGAGACGTAAAGAACTTGCATTTGAAGAACATCGCTATTGGGATATTAGAAGATGGAAAATTGCGGGTGAAGTTTATAACAAAGATTTGCATGGTATGAGCATTATTAAGAATGCTGCAGGCGACTTAACATTTAATGTGGTGCCAGTATTAACAACTGTTTTCGATGAGTCAAGAATGTATTTCTATCCTATTCCTTACAATGAAATAGTAAGTAATAAAAATATGGTGCAAAATCCGGGGTGGTAAAAGAGAAGCCCCCTAAATCCTGACTTTAAGAATTCGCTGAATTTTTAGAGAATTAGAAAATGTAAAAATGGATTTTGAGTGTGTAATTAGAATAACTATACAAACTCTTTATGAAAAAAATATTATTGCTTATATCATTTGCAGCGCTTGTTTCAACAATAATTCATGCACAAAAAATTTTAGGTATTGTAAAAGATGTAAACGGGCCGCTTTCTTCTGCATCAATCGTTGAAAAAGGAATAACTGCCAACGGCGTATCAGCAAATGAAAGTGGAGAATTCACAATTACGCTTCGGGGAAGTTCACACACGCTTATTGTAAAAAGAGTAGGATATGCAGAGCAGGAAGTAAAATTGAATGCGGGTGAAAATTCTGTAACGGTAATTCTGCAGCCAAATGACCAAAGTCTTGACCAGGTAATTGTTGTGGGATACGGAACAAAAAAACGCATCACGAATACAGGTGCGGTAAGTTCTATATCAGGTAGTGTAATTCGTAACATCCCAACAGCTAATGTGCAAAATACATTGCAGGGAAAATTACCCGGATTTTTTTCAGTGCAGCGAAGTGGTCAACCGGGAAAAGATGCATCTGATTTTTTTATAAGAGGCGTAAGCTCTTTGAATGCAGGTGGAAATAAACCCTTAATTATTGTGGATGATATTGAATATACTTATGAACAGCTATCGCAGATAAATGTAAATGAAATAGAGAGCATTTCAATTTTGAAAGATGCTTCCACCACAGCGATATATGGTATCAAAGGAGCTAATGGAGTGCTGATTGTAAAAACACGCAGAGGCGTATCAGGTACGCCGCAAGTGAATGTGCGTGTTGAAGTGGGTAAGCAATCACCAACAAAGCAACCTGAGTTTCTTAATTCTTTTCAAACAGCAACACTGGTAAATGAAGCTCTTGCTAATGATGGATTGCAGCCACAATTTGCACAGCAGGATTTAGATTTGTTTCAATCACATGCCGACCCTTACGGCCATCCTGATGTGAACTGGTACAATGTAGTATTCAAACCATATTCCCTGCAGGCAAATACAAATGTTGATATATCAGGAGGCACAGAAAATGTGAGATATTTTATTTCAGCAGGAGCCTTCACACAAAATGGAAATCTCAATAATTTTTCCGACCCGCGAAATCAGGGCGTAAACAACGAATATTTTTTTCATCGTTATAATTTCAGAAGCAATCTCGATATACAGGCAACCCGCTCTTTAAAATTTCGTCTCGATGTAACCGGAAGATTCGGTCAAATAAATCAGCCTGTATTTTATCCTGCATTAAGCGGGGTAGGGGTTTCAGGCATCATACAGGAGATATACGATTTTCATATCATCACTCCTTATGCCGCTCCTGTTTTAAATCCCAACGGAAGCTATGCGTATGCATTCGGTCCTAATCTTTCCAATGAGCCAACCATTAATGCAAGACTGGCAACAATGGGATATTCACGCACCAGCAGAACAGATTATAATGTGCTGTTCGGCATTACTGAAAAAATGGATTACATCACAAAAGGTCTTTCGTTTGAAGCCCGCATAGCGTATGCAAGCACATCAGATATTGTGAGGCTTTTAAGCCGCAGCGATTTTCCGCCGGCCTATCATTATAATCCTGCTGACAGCTCCTACACGCCCGGTAAGCATGGTAATTATACTTTGCCTTCTTTCGAGCTTCGTTCAGGCAACAGCTTGTTTGATAAAAGAGTAAACCTTCAGGCATTTTTAAATTACGACAGAACCTTTGGCAATCATCATTTTTATTCTATAGCCCTTGCTAATAAAAGCACGTATGATTCACTGCAAAGAGTTCCTGAAAAATTCCAGGGATTCACGGTTAAAGTGGGATATGAATATCAAAAAAAATATTTGGTTGATTTCAATGCGGGATATAATGGCTCTGACCGTTTTGCCGCAAGTCATCGCTATGGATTTTTTCCCGCTGTTGGTGTTGGATGGAATATGGCTGAAGAAAATTTTTTTAAAGATGCTTTTCCATTTATTCAGCTCTTTAAGCTAAGAGGCTCTTATGGTTTGGTTGGCTCTGATGCTGTTCCCGATAATCGTTATTTGTATCAGCAATTTTATTACAGGGGAAATCAATATTATTTTGGAGAAACGGTAAACACAGTAACCGGAATTTTTGAAGGCAGCTTGGGTAATACAAATGTAACATGGGAAAAAGCAAGAAAAAAAGATGTGGGGTTAGATGTAAATATGCTGAAAGATAAAATTGCATTAACCATAGATTATTTTAATGATTACCGGTACGACCAATTATTTTTTCCCGGATCGATACCTGCAATTCTTGGGGTTGGTTTTGCAAGAGAAAACCTTGCAATTGTGCGTAATGCAGGCTGGGATGGTCAAGTAAAATTTCAAAATCATATCGGGAATGTGCAGTATGATATTACTTATGTTTTTTCTTATGCAAAAAATAAAATATTGTTTGAAGATGAGCCTGCGCCTGCTTATCCATGGCTTGCAAGAACAGGGCATCCCATTGGGCAACCTTTTGGTTATACATGGATTGGATTTTATCAAAACCAGGAAGATATTGACAAAAGCCCGAAACCGCTTGTTGACCCTGCAACTATTAAGCCCGGCGATTTAAAATATGCAGACCTTAATGGCGATGGTATTATTGATGAAAGGGATCAGGGAGCGATTGGTAAGCCCAATCTTCCTTCCACTTCTATGGGCTTAACTCTTGGATTGCATTATAAAGGATTTGATATGAACGTTCTTTTTCAGGGGGCTTTCAATTATAGTTTTTCAATTACGGGAATTGGCATACAACCTTTTGAAGGCCAGATGCAGCCTGTGCACTTGCAAAGATGGACACCACAAAATTCTACTGATGCAAAGTTTCCAAGATTATCTTCTAATTCATCTGGTGTTAGCAGCCCAAGTGCATATCCATCCAGCTTCTGGCTAATCGATGCTATGTATGTGCGCCTGAAAACAGTTGAAATTGGTTACCAGTTACCACGCAAAGCGCTTCCATTAAAAATAAATAATGCAAGATTTTATTTTAGTGGTTATAATCTTATCACATGGACAAATTATTCTTTGTACCAGCAAGACCCTGAAGTTTCTTCAAATAGCGCAGGTGATGCGTATCTTAATCAGCGTGTGCTGAATCTGGGTTTGCAGATTGGGTTTTGAAAAAAAATTGTAGCTTCTTCTTATATTTATTCAATGGCTTTCAAAAGAAGACCCAGAAAACCTCTCGTGGAGAACTTGAAAGAGCAAAAAAATTAAAAAACAATATCAGGAAGAAAAGAAAAAAGAAATTGGTTGACCTTGAAGATTTTATTGACAACAAATATGGAAACCGCGGAGCAAAACGCAGAGAAAAATTTGAAGAAGGTTATGAAGCTTTTAAGTTGGGTGTTATGTTACAAGAAATGCGTAAGCAAAAAAATATGACACAAGAGCAGCTTGCTGAAAAGTGCGGCACTACAAAAACTTATATTTCAAGAATTGAAAATGATGCAAGCGACATTAGACTTTCAACACTTATGCGTATTGTGAGAGAAGGTTTTGGCGGGCATTTGAAATTATCAGTTAATCTGTAACTAAGCATTAACTGCCAACAAGATTTTGCAATAGATTCAACGAACCATTGTATTATCAATTTTAACTTGTTACTGGTTTACCACCATAACTTAAACCTGTATCTTAAAGAGCAGCGATTAAAGATATTACTCAAAAACTTAAACCGGCAGGAACAAAAGCATTTTAAGTTTAATGCAAAAACAATTTTCTTTCAATTACAAAATCGCAGCAATTGTTTCGGCACTGCTAACGCTTGTTGCTGATATTTATACAAATTTTCTTCCCGGTTTTATTTGCTATGTTCCCTTATTCATCGCCCTGCAAACCTTAACAGCAAAAGACTCTTTTAAAGCAGGATTTATATTCGGAATTGCTCTTTCATTTCCATCCTATTACTGGATGGTTCCTGGCTCTGAAAGATTCACAGGCAATAGTATGCTTTATGGAATTATTGTGTTTGTTATATGTTCTTTTGTTGCATCACTCTATTACGGCTTCATCAATTTTTGTTTTGGACTTCTAAAAATAAAAAATGAAAGCAGGTTTTCATTTGTACTGAATGGATTACTTATCAGTTGCCTGTATGTGCTTGGTGAAAATTTTTTGATGGGAAGCATTGCAACGGGAATGCCCTGGTTTGGCTTTCACTCAGGCACAGCCATGCTTAATAATTTGTATGCCATTCAGCCCGCAGCCTATTTCGGCATACACGGCATTTCATTTATTGTTGTTTTTATTAATTATCTCATTGCCTTTTTCATCATACAAAAAAAATGGTTCAGCCTTTGGGCGCCCGCAGCAATTATCATTGCTTATCTCCTATGCGGATTTCTTATCCTTAATAATTCCAGGAAAAATATAGAAACCGGTAAACCCTTTAAGCTTGCCATTCTTGGTGAAAATATTCCACCAGAAATAAGATGGAATGATACTACGGGAAATATGCTGGTTGAAAAGTTGCTGAACCTTGACCGGGAAGCAGCAGCAATAAAACCTGAGATAGCATTATGGAGTGAGAGTGCAATTCCCTGGACATATCGCCCCGATGATGCGCTTGTTGATACAATTTTAAAAATCACTTCTCCTGCTCATATTACACATATACTGGGAATGAACACAGACTATCATGAAAATGAAGTGTACAATTCCGTGTATTGTTTATTGCCTGATAAAAGCATTACCGGCAGGTACGATAAAAGATTTTTATTATCGCTTATTGAAGAGCCTCTTACTGGAATGCTGATTCCGTTTTTTTCGAGCAAGGGATTTTTTGTTAAGAGAGGAGAAAGCACTGAGCCTTTGCCAACACCTTATGGCAAGGCAGGTGTAATGATATGCAATGAATCGTCTGTTTCTTCTGCGGCAACAGATATGGTGAATAACGGCGCAGAATTTTTGGTAAACTTAAGTAATGACGGATGGTTTAATAACACTTACCTTGTTGACCTTCATTTTTATTCTGCAAGATTAAGAGCCGTTGAAACGCGGAAAGATATTGCCATGAACAGCAACAATGGTTATTGCGGATTAATAAAAGCATCAGGAGAAATAAATATGAAAGAAATAAGCACCGAACCTTTTGTAAAAGCCGTAACCATTGCACCCAACAGCTATCTCACCACAGCCACACAATTGCCTTTGCTATTTGTGTTTTTGTGTATTGGTTATATTTTGTGTTTTGTTATGATGCGGACATTTGGAAAGAAATGATTTACAGCGTGCAAATACTTTTGTATATTTTTTAATTAATTACAAGATTAATGCGGAGCGAATTAGCTCATTTTCCAAACCAATCATTTTACCTTTACATTTGCCCTTTACAAAAAGTTCAGCTTATGCCTCAAAATCAAGCCAGGCAATTTCTTGAATTTGAAAAACCAATCAAGGATTTGTATGAGCAAATAGAGCAAACAAAAAAGCTTGCTGAGAAAAATTCTAAAATAAATTATTCCGGAACCTTGCAGCAATTAGAACAATCTGTTTTAGAAAAGAGGCGGGAATTAACCGGTAATCTCACACCCTGGCAAAAAGTACAATTAAGCCGCCACCCAGACAGACCTTATACTCTCAAGTACATTGAAAAAATGACCACCCATTTTATAGAGCTTCATGGCGACAGAAATGTAAAAGATGATAAAGCAATGGTGGGCGGCTTTGCCCAAATAGATGATGAAACCGTTATGATAATCGGTCAGCAAAAAGGCATCAACACAAAAATGCGCCAGCAGCGAAATTTTGGAATGGCCAATCCCGAAGGTTACCGCAAAGCCTTACGATTAATGAAGCTTGCAGAAAAATTCAATAAGCCAATCGTTACATTAATTGATACACCCGGAGCTTTTCCCGGCGCCGAAGCAGAAGAGCGCGGGCAGGGCGAAGCTATTGCCCGCAATATTTATGAAATGATTCGCTTACGGGTTCCCGTAATTTGCTCAATCATTGGAGAAGGAGCAAGCGGAGGCGCACTGGGCATTGGTGTTGGCGATGTAGTGTTGATGATGGAGAATACATGGTACACAGTAATCTCACCTGAAAATTGCAGCTCCATTTTATGGCGAAGCTGGGACAAAAAAGAATTGGCAGCCGAGCAGCTTAAATTAACATCTGCTGATATGAAAAGTTTCGGGCTTGTAGATGAGATTGTTCCGGAACCACTTGGCGGCGCACACTGGGATTATAATGAAGCGGCGTGCATTTTAAAATCGTACATACTAAAATATATTAAAGAATTGAAAGATATTCCTGCGGAAGAACGCATTCAACAACGAATTGCAAAATTTGGGAAGATGGGTTTTTGGAATGAGGTTGAAGAAAATGAAAACGGAAAAGATAACGAAAATGCAAACGAACAGAATGAAATAGCTTATAGGAATGAAAACTAATTGTATATTATCAGGCTAACGCTTTAATCCTCTTTGTTGCTTGCCCTTGCAATCGTTCAGTCTGGCGGGTGTTGCCTATTCAATATTGATAACACTCTTCATCTTTTAAAAGCGTTCGCGTGCAACAATATTAAATTAGTAATTTTGAAATTATGAAGGAAATACTTGATACTATATTTCAGCTATCGGTTGAAGAACGACTTCAAATATTCAATGCGCTTAAAGAAAACCTGGATAAGTTTGAAGATGAAATCTTAACGCAACCTCAAATTGAATTCCTTGATGAAAGAGATGCAATAATTGAAAGGGGCAACTATCAAACCTTAACATGGGAACAAATAAAAAAGAAGCTAAGCCATAGATAAGTATGTAAGTATGCATAAGGTTAATTTTCTATCTGAGGTTTATGAGGATATTGAAGAAATAACGAACTGGTATGAAAACAAACAAAAAGGAATGAGCATTCGCTTTCAAAGTGACTTTGATGTTATAGCTCAAAAGCTTTCCGATTATCCTGATGCCTTCAGAAAAGTTTATAAAGATTACCGTGTATTGAATCTTTCAATTTTTCCTTACAAGGTCTTTTATAAAATATTAGAAGATAAAAGTGTTCTTGTTGCTGCTATAGTACATCAAAAACGAAACCCTAAATTGTGGAAGAAAAGATTAAGAGATTTGGATATATAAATTTTTTTGAATGATACTAAGAAAAACTTTAAGCGGCACCGGCGTTGCGCTCATCACACCTTTTAAATCAAATTTCGAAATTGATTTCAATGCCCTGGAAAAGCTTATCAATTTTGTACTTGAAGATGGAGTGCAATATGTTGTAACGCTTGGCACTACCGGCGAAACACCCACTTTGAGTAAGGATGAAAAAATTGAAATAGCAAATTTCACTTTCGATAAAATTAATGAGCGTGTGCCTGTTGTTGTTGGCATAGGTGGTAATAACACATCAGAGCTAATTAAAGAGCTTGAAACATTTCCTTTAGAAAAAGCCACCGCTGTTTTAAGTGCATCACCGTATTATAATAAGCCATCACAAAAAGGATTGTTTGAGCACTATAAAGCGTTGGCAAAAGCATCGCCCAAGCCAATTATATTATACAATGTACCAGGCCGAACCGGCAGAAACATTGATGCTGATACAACATTAAAACTTGCAAACGAAGTAAAAAATATTGCAGGTATAAAAGAAGCCGGCGGCGATATGAATCAATGCATGCAAATTTTACGCGACAGGCCTGAAGATTTTTTGATTGTTAGCGGGGATGACCAATTAGTGCTGCCCCAAATAGCCTGTGGCATGGATGGAATAATAAGTGTTGCAGCCAACGCATTTCCTCAGCAATTTTCTCAAATGGTGCAATTATGTCTGAAGGAAGAGTTTGCAAAAGCAAAAGCAATAAACGATAAACTAATGAGGGCTTATGACCTTATGTTTGTTGAGAATAATCCCGCCGGTATAAAAGCATTTCTTTACGAACTCGGTATTATTGAAAACTATCTTCGCTTACCCTTGGTGGCATTGAGTGAAAGCATACACGCAAGAATGATGCAGTATATGAAATAGCAGCAGATCTAAACTTCGGATGATGTTGTTTGCAGCGTTTTTTTTAATTTATCAGCGGAGTCGTTTTCATTTCCCGTTAAATCAGCCAAAGTAATTTTGTCTAATAAATTATCAACTGTGAATTGAATCATCTTCCAGAGAGAGCGTGCAGAACAATTAACTGAATTAGTGCAGAGGTTAACAGCGCCCAAATGCGTATTGCAAAAATCATTATCAAACAAAGCACCACCAAGAGTTTTCAATACATGATTTATATTTATCTCATTCATTGGTTTTGCAAGAACATAGCCTCCCTTTTGACCCGGTGTGCTGTTAATAAATCCCGCTAAACGCAACAACCTTGTAAGTTTTGCAACATAATGCTGACTTAGCCCTTCGGCCTCACTTAACTGAGTAATGCTCATACCTTCTTCATCTGCACATTTGGCAACGCGCAGCAGAATTCGCAAACCATATTCTTCCTGTGCAGTGATTTTCATTTATAATTTTTTTTGGCAATTGGTGTCTGCACACTCGCAGAGTGCCTGACACCATTTTACGTTTTATTTATATGAATTTGAAGTTTTAATTTCGAACATGAAACAAAAAACTTTAAACTTCAAACTTTAAACAACTTTACTCTTCAGGTTTCAGCGGATCAACACCATATTTTTCAACAAATAAAGTTTGCAATTCTTTTACTCTCGCCTCATCATTTTCTTTTGCACACAAATTATTGTAAACGTTTATCAGTTCGTCTGCAATATTTCCTGCTGCAGTTCTTTCAATTTGATAGCGATGCAAAATATGCTGCAGCTTTCCGTTTCTGAAAATGCAAATGTTTGGTGATGATGGTGTTAAAGCCGGCAAATAATTTTCTCTGAAAGAAGCTGCTGCATCTTTTTCCATACCTGCAAATACAGTGTATAATTCATGGGGCACCAAGCCATTAAAGAGTGATAATAAAGTTCCGGGTCTTGCTACTCTTGCAGAACAGCCGCACACAGAATTTACTACAACTAAAATAATTTTATCATCATTTCTGTTTAACGCGGCTTCCACATCTTCAGGTGTAAGCATTTGCTGAAAACCAGCCTGTACAAGCTCTTCACGGTAAGGGGCTGCTATTTGTTCAGGATAACTTGGACCGCTGTTTCCTATCAAACTATCAATACTTATTTGTGACATGTTATTTATTTAAAATTTAAAATTTAATATTGAATATTACATAAATCCTAATTCCAATTGTGCTGCTTCGCTCATCATGCTCTTATCCCAGGCCGGTTCCCATGTTACTGAAACATGCACATCATTTACTGCTTCGATGGCTCTCACTTTTTCATCAACTTCTATTGGTAATGATTGCGCTGCGGGGCAACCTGGCGCAGTAAGCGTCATCACTATCTGCACATTGTTGATAGGCAAAATATCTATCTGATATATGAGCCCCAGCTCATAGATGCTTACCGGGATTTCCGGGTCATAGATATTTTGCAATGCCTCAATTACTTTTTGTTTTAATTCTTCTTCGTTCATAAGCCTCTCCCTAACCCTCTCCGGTGGAGAGGGAATAATTCAAAATTGTTGTTGTCTTAATTTATATGCCAATGCATAATTTTTCATTTGCTTTACCATAGCGAAAAGCCCGTTGCTTCTTGTTTGTGCAAGGTGCGATGTCATACCTATCTTATTAATGAAATCGAGTGTTGCGTTAATGATCTCATCAGGTGTATGTCCGCTTAAAACTCTAATTAACATACTTACCAAACCCTTTACAATCACTGCATCGCTTTCCGCTTTAAAAAATATTCTTCCATCTTTTTCATTCGCAACCATCCATACCGAGCTCTGACATCCTTTCACTTTGTTCTCTTCTTTTTTATATTCATCTTCTAATGGGTGTAGTTTTTTGCCAAGGTCAATGATGTATTCGTATTTGTCTTCCCATCCATCAAACAAAGAAAATTCTTCTACGATTTCGTTTTCGGTTTCTTCTATTGTATATACAACATCAGCTTGCATAATATACATTGAACTATTAACGTGTCGCTCCTACAGAGCTTTTTTGAATTTAATTTTTCGTTTCTACTACTACTACTAACGTGTCGCTCCTACGGTGCTACCTTTCAACCAATCAACTTTTCAACCAATCAACTTTTCAACCAATCAACCTTTCAACTGATTACAACAACATTTCAACTGCCTTTCTCACCCCTTCAACCAATTGATCAACTTCTTCTTTTGTATTGTACATGGCGAATGATGCTCGTACTGTTCCGGGCAGACCCAAACGATTCATCAAAGGCTGTGTGCAGTGATTGCCAGTGCGAACAGCGATGCCATAATTATCAAGCAATATTCCAATATCCTGCGGATGCGTTCCTTCAACAATAAAAGATGCAACTCCTGTTTTTTCTTTTGCAGTGCCAATTAATCTTACACCTTCAATTTGCGAAAGCTTATCCATTGCGTAATGCAATAATTCTTCTTCATAAGCATGAATATTTTCCTTCCCAACACTGGTTACAAAATCTATTGCTGCTTTCAGCGCAACGGTATCGGCAATGTTTGGAGTGCCTGCTTCAAACTTGTAGGGCAAATCATTATAAGTTGTTTTTTCAAACGTAACATCTTTAATCATTTCACCACCACCCATGTACGGAGGCATCTCTTCTAAAATTTCTCTCTTTCCATACAAAACGCCAACGCCGGTTGGTCCATATATTTTGTGACTGCTGAGCGCAAAAAAATCGCAATCCATATACTGCACATCAATATCGAGATGAACAGTAGACTGAGCGCCATCAACCAAAACAATTATTCCATGCTCATGAGCTATCTCAATAATTTCTTTTACAGGATTGATTGTGCCAAGTGAATTAGAAGCATGAACAATAGAAACCAATTTTGTTTTTGGTGTGATGAGCTTTTCAAATTCATTCATCAGCAATTCACCTTTATCGTTGATGGGAATTACTTTTAAAATCGCTTTCTTCTCCATGCATAATATCTGCCAGGGAACAATGTTTGAATGATGCTCCATTGCAGAAATGATTATCTCATCACCCTCTTTAACATTTTGTCTTCCCCATGTTGCTGCAACAAGATTGATACCTTCTGTTACTCCTCTTGTAAAAATTATTTCTTCACGATATTTTGCATTGATAAAATCCTTCACCGTATCTCTGGTGGCTTCGAAAGCGGCTGTTGCTTCTTCTGCCAATGAATGAATGCCACGGTGAATATTTGCATTATACTTCTGATAGTACTCCATCAGCGCATCCAATACAGGCTTTGGTTTTTGGGCTGTTGCGGCATTATCGAGATAAATCAATTTCTTTCCCTTTACCATTCTTTCAAGTACAGGAAATTGCTTGCGAATAGCGGCAACATCAAATACATTAGTATGAACATTCGTTTCTATCATTCTTCTGAAAAATCTAAACGTTGATTAATTATCTCTTCGATATAAGCACGCAATGCTGTGGGTTTCACCTGTTCCAAAATATCCATTGCAAATGCGTGCAGTAATAATGCCTGTGCTTTCTTTTCATCAATGCCTCTTGTGCGCAGATAAAACATGGCTTCATCATCCAATCTTCCGATTGTACAACCGTGAGAACATTTTACATCATCTGCAAAAATCTCTAATTGGGGCTTTGTGTTTATGGAAGCTAAATCACTAAGTAAAATATTTTTATTGCTTTGATAGGCATTTGTTTTTTGTGCATCTTTCCTTACAAAAATTTTTCCATTGAATACTCCCGTTGATTTGTCATTCATAATGCCTTTATAAAACTCGTTACTATAACAGTTGGGTTTTACATTATCAACGATAGTATGATTGTCAATATGCGTTTGCCCGTTCGCAATATATAAACCATACAAATGCGCTTCGTTATATTCTGCATCAAGAATCACATTTAAATTATTACGAATCGTTCCTCCGTTCAAAGAGATGGTTATCGAATTGGAGAAGCATTTACCTGCATGATGTATATGCGTTGTGCCCACATGATGGCAATGCGATGCCTCATTCTGAATTTTATAATATTGCAGGCGGGCATCTTTCTGAAGTATTATTTCTATAATCTCATTGGTGAAACTTTCCTGGCTTCCAAAGTTTGCATAAGTTTCAACTATCTCTACAGTTGTATTTTCATCAAGATAAAACAGGCTGCCTGGCTGTACAAATAGACTATCAACTCTTGTATCAGTAATGTGATAGATATAAACCGGCTGTTCTAATGTTTTATTTTTTTGAACCAATACAAATAATCCGTTTGCAGCAAATGCAGTATTTAATGCCTGCATACCATCTTTCATGTATTTGCTGCTGCTGCCAAGATGTGTTTGAACAATCTCTTTGAATTCAGAATTAGCAGCTTCATCAAGAGACATTACTACCAATTCATCCTTATTTATTTTTGAAAGTGATGAATAAAATACTCCATTCACAAAAAACAATTCATTTGCATTTTTAGAACCGGGCAACCGCACTGAATCTAAATCCTCATTATTGATTAAGGGAGTTGCAGGGTGAATATTGAATGAATAATCCTTCTTCAGCAAACTGCTGATACGGGTATATTTCCATTCTTCGTTACGCATAGTGGGAATGCCCAGCCTGTTGTACGTATCGAATGCTTTTTGGCGAATGGAGTATAATGCGCTGCCTTGTTGTTGCGACTGTAAATTATTAAACTGGTCTGGTAATGATGTAAGTAAATTCATTTATTTATATTCAATGTTCAATGTTCAATTCTCAATTCTCAATGTTCAACTTTCAACCTTCAACTTTCAACTTTAAACTTCCACAGCTTCTAATTCCTGTCTTATAAATTCATATCCTTTTTCTTCAAGCTCCAATGCCAAATCTTTATTGCCTGATTTTACAATTCGTCCCTTGTATAACACATGCACATAATCGGGAACAATATATTCGAGCAGACGCTGGTAATGTGTTACTACTAAAACTGCTTTGTCCTTACTGCGTAGAGTGTTTACACCATTGGCTACAATACGTAATGCATCTATATCAAGCCCGCTGTCTGTTTCGTCCAATATGGCAAACTTTGGTTCAAGCATTGCCATTTGAAAAATCTCGTTACGTTTTTTTTCACCACCGGAAAAATCTTCATTTAAGGAGCGGGTTAATAAACTCTGATCTATATTTACCAAAGCCATTCGTTGTTTCATCAGCTTTAAAAAAGCAACTGCATCCAAAGCCTCCTGTCCGCGGTATTTTCTTATTTCATTGATTGCTGTTTTAATAAAATTGGTAGTGCTTACGCCGGGAATTTCTACGGGATATTGAAATGCCATGAACAAACCTTCCTTTGCCCTGTCTTCGGGAGAAAGCTCCAGCAAATCTTTTCCAAGAAATTCTACACTGCCTTCAGTTATTTCATATTCCTGCCTGCCTGCGAGCACAGATGCAAGGGTACTTTTACCAGAGCCGTTAGGACCCATGAGGGCATGCACTTCCCCCGCATTTATTTCGAGATTAATACCATTTAAAATTTCTTTTCCTTCAACTGATGCGTGTAAGTTTTTAATGTTTAACATCATTTTCGTTTATCGTTTTTTGTTTATCGCCTGCCCCGACAAAGGCGGGGTCTATCGTTGTTGAGTAATGAACAAATGTATCCCGAGAGCCATCGGGATGCGACCACCGCCTCGCCTTAGGTGAGGCATGCGCAACGGCAGTTTAATATTTGTTCTTCAGCTTGGCTATAAAAAAAATATTCAATCTAAAATATTCAATAACTATCCCACACTTCCTTCCAAACTAATTGCCAATAATTTTTGAGCTTCCACTGCAAACTCCATTGGCAATTGGTTCATTACTTCTTTTGCAAATCCATTTATGATAAGAGCTACGGCTTTCTCCGTATCAAGTCCGCGTTGATTGCAGTAAAAGATTTGATCTTCACCAATCTTTGAAGTTGTTGCTTCATGCTCCAACTGTGCTGTGCTGTTCTTTGCTTCGATGTATGGAAAGGTATGTGCGCCGCATTTATCGCCGAGCAAGAGTGAATCGCATTGCGAAAAATTGCGTGCATTTTTTGCATTCCTTCCAACCTGCACTAAGCCGCGATAACTGTTGTTGCTGTGCCCAGCAGAAATACCTTTTGATACTATGCGGCTGCGTGTGTTTTTTCCAATGTGCATCATCTTGGTGCCGGTATCTGCCTGCTGATAATTATTGGTTACCGCAACAGAATAAAATTCACCCGATGAATTATCACCTTTCAAAATTACGCTTGGATATTTCCACGTGATAGCTGAGCCGGTTTCAACCTGCGTCCATGAGATTTTTGAATTTACTCCGGCGCAAATTCCCCTTTTGGTTACAAAATTATAAATGCCGCCAACGCCCTGTTTATCACCGGGATACCAGTTTTGCACAGTGGAATATTTTATTTCTGCATTGTCCAAAGCAATCAACTCAACTACTGCTGCGTGCAACTGATTTTCGTCACGCATTGGAGCGGTGCATCCTTCAAGATAACTTACATAAGCTCCCTCTTCAGCAACAATTAAAGTGCGCTCAAACTGCCCTGTATTTTCTGCATTAATTCTAAAATAAGTTGATAACTCCATAGGGCTGCGAACGCCTTTCGGAATATAACAGAAAGAGCCATCACTAAAAACAGCCGAATTAAGAGCTGCAAAATAATTATCTGTTATGGGAACAACAGAACCCATGTATTTTTTTATAAGTTCAGGATGTTCCTGAATAGCTTCACTCATAGAGCAAAATATAATTCCTAATTCTGAAAGCTGCGCTTTAAAAGTTGTGGCAATGGAAACGCTGTCAATTACTGCATCAACAGCCACGCCACTTAAACGCTTTTGTTCGTTTAAAGAAATACCAAGCTTTTCAAAAGTGCGGCGGAGTTCTGGGTCAATTTCGTCAAGGCTTTGGAGATTAATTTTTTGTTTAGGAGCTGAATAATAAATAATATTCTGATAATCTATTTTTGGATAATGGATATTAGCCCATTGCGGATTTTCATGCTCAATGCTTTTCCAATACTTAAAGGCCTTCAGTCTCCATTGAAGCATCCATTGCGGTTCATTTTTTTTGGCTGAAATAAAACGGATCGTATCTTCATTTAATCCTTTCGGCGCCTCATCTGCTTCAATATCGGTAACAAAGCCATATTTGTAATCACTCAGCGCTGTTTGTTCCAGCGTCGCCAGCATTTCACTCATAACTTTCCTGTTTATTATTCAAATGCAAAGTTACCGATTCATTTGTACAAAAAAGTATAAATAGAAGTGAAGCAGAAAGATTTCCGTTTTTTGTAAATATAATTTTTGGTTTGACTAAAGACATGAAATGTGGCCAAAATCTAAAGTTTAAAAACAAAAATTGAACTTCTAAATTGTTTTATTTTATCTTAGTCGCTTTAATTAACACTAATGAGAACAAGCACCTTTAGAAAAAGCAAATTACTATGCTCAGTTTTTATTTCCTGCTTAATTTTTTTATTGAGCTTTAGCGGTTGCAAAAAAGACTTTAATGAAAAGAAAAATGCGGTAACTGGAACTGCGAAAAAAAATATAAGAACAACTAATCAGCCCAACATAATTCTTTTTGTTGCTGATGATTTAGGATATGAAGTACCTCATTTTACAGGAGGGCAGTCATACAGCACTCCTAATCTCGATTTTATGGCTGCTAATGGAATTCATTTTAATGAGGCTTTCTCACATCCTGACGGTTTTCCTTCAAGACTGGCCTTGTACACAGGAAAATATAATTTTAGAAATTACATAATTTGGGGAGTACTTCCCCCGGGAGAAAAGACTATAGCCAATATGCTTGAAGATGCGGGTTATGCTACTTGTTTTGCGGGTAAATGGCAATGCGATGGAGGAGATGCAAGAATACATTCTGCGGGTTTCCAGAACTATCTTGCATATGGTCCTTTTTACAAGGATAGTCAAAGAAAGGGACGATATAAAGATCCTATATTATATGCCAATGGAGATTATTTATCTGATAGCGTTACCCAGGGAAAATATTCTGAAGACATGCTTTCTGATTATCTCTGCACCTTTATTGATAGCAATACTACCCGTCCTTTTTTTGCTGTTTATTCACACAACCTGGTGGCTCAGCCTTATGTTCCCTGTCCTGATGACCCGGCATATCCTGTATGGAACACTGATTCAGAAAGATTACATACAGATACTAAATACTTTGCAGGAATGGTAAACTATATGGATAAAATGATTGGGAAGGTTATTAATAAAGTGCAGGCAGACGGATTGGAAACGAATACAATTTTTATGTTTATAGCAGATAATGCCACACAGGAAGGAATTACTTCAATCTACAAGGGAAAGCATATTAAAGGCACCAAAACGCAAACCAATAAACCCGGCACATTAACCCCTTTTGTTGTATATTGGAAAGGCACGATAGCTTCGGGTCAAATAGACTCTACATTGATAGACTACACAGATTTTTTGCCAACTCTTGCAGACATTGCAGGCATTAGCAGACTTGCTGATTATGGCATTTTAGACGGAGTAAGCTTTTATGATAATATGATTGGTTCTTCCGATACAAACAGGGATTGGGTTTTTTGTCATTGGGATAATGATATTAATGATGGAGGTTTAGTGCCAAGAGAACGTTTTGTATATAATTCAAAATACAAGCTATATGATACTTTGAATTATTCCCGATTCTACAATATGCAAAAAGATATTTGGGAAAAACGCCCTATCCCGGATAATAAGCTTACGCCTGCGGAATACACACTTAAGCAGCAATTTATTCTGGTATTACAAAGCATGCACAATTAATCAATCTTATCGGTAATTCTCTTTTTAAAAATTCATAAATTCCAATTTGCATCCAAATGTTAATCAAAACTCATGAGCAAAATCTTCAATTCTGCAAATAAATACCCGACTAGATTACTTACTTATTGCTTAGCCTGTATTCTAATTTTGAACAGTTGCAAAAAAGATTATTGCAATAAGATAACACACGATAATCCGTCTTTTAGCGATGATTCCTCCATACGATTTACAGGAAAGCCTAATATAATTCTTTTTATTGCAGATGATTTAGGATACGAGGTGCCGCAATTTACAGGCGGGCAGAGCTACAATACCCCAAACCTGAATTTTATGGCGGCAAATGGCATTTATTTTAACCAGGCTTATTCCCATCCCGATGGTTTTCCTTCAAGGCTTGCCTTATTAACAGGCAAATATAATTTTAGAAATTATCAGGTGTGGGGCAAACTGCCTGACACAGAAAAAACCCTTGGCAATTTGCTTAAAGATGCAGGATATGCAACCTGCTATGTGGGCAAATGGCAATGCGGTGGCGGGGACGCAAGAATACATGCAGCCGGTTTTAGAGATTACAGAGTATATCTCCCCTTTTCCAGCGAAAGTCAAAGGGAAGGCAGATATAAAAATCCGGTGATATATCAAGATGCTGACTATTTACCTTGCGGTGCTACCATGGGAAAATATTCTGAAGATATGTTTTCTGATTACCTGTGTAAGTTTATTGACTGGAATATGAATCGTTCATTTTTTGCCATTTATGCGTTCAATCTTGTTGCCGCTCCCTATGTGCCTTCACCTGATCACCCCGATTATGCAGCGTGGAATCCAAGTAATGAAATATCAAGGGATAACCCAAAATATTTTGCAAGCCAGGTAGCTTACCTCGATAAAATGATAGGAAAAATAATCAATAAAGTGCGGCAGGATGGGCTGGAAGAAAATACAATATTTATGTTTATTGCAGATAATGCTACCCAAAGAAACATTACTTCGCTATACAAAGGAGAGGATATTACCGGCACTAAAACCCAAACAATTTCTATGGGTACTTTAACTCCTTTTGTTGTGTATTGGAAAAACACGGCAGCGCCCGGTGCTATAAATAACACCTTAATTGATTATACAGACTTTTTGCCAACATTTGCCGATATTGCCGGCGTTAGCAAACCAACAAATTATGGCATTTTGGATGGAACAAGCTTTTACGATAACATGATTGAGAGTCAGGGTATAGACAGAGAGTGGGTGTTTTGTCATTGGGACAATGATATTCATGATAACGGTTCAGTACCAAGAGAGCGTTATGTAAATAATTCAAATTATAAGTTGTATGATACTTTAAAGTATCAAAGATTTTACAATATACAAACAGATTCTAATGAAGAGCATCCCATACCACAGGCTAATCTTACACCAGATGAAGTTGCAATAAAAAAAGAATTCATACAGGTATTACAGAGCCTGCACAAATAAACTGGTTTGCAGTGGAAAATTCATTGTTGTTTTCAAATTAAATCCCATCACAAATTTGAATTGATGATTGTATTTTCGCAGACATGAAATCAGTATTTGTATTCTTTTTTTTTATCTTCAGCATTTCGGCGCTGCAGGCGCAATATACTTTGCGGTTGGGGGTTACAAATACATCTCTTCAAAAAGATGAAATATATCTTGCCGGAAATTTTAATGGCTGGAATCCGGGTGATTCAAATTACAAATTAAAATCCTTTGGCAACAACAGCAAGTACATCGAATTAAATAATGTGTATGCAGGCATGTATGAGTTTAAGTTTACCCGTGGCAGTTGGGAAAAAGTAGAAACAACCGCAAAAGGCGAAGATATCACTAATCACTTTATACAATTAAGCAGCGATACTTCTCTAATCATCACAGTTGCAGGTTGGAAAGATAATTTTCCGGTTAAGCCAAAACCAAATACGGCTTCTGCTAATGTGCATATTATTGATACGGCGTTTTACATAACTCAATTAAAACGTTATAGAAGAATTTGGATTTATCTCCCCGCCGGTTATCATTCATCAAAAAAATATTATCCTGTTTTATATATGCATGATGGGCAAAATCTTTTTAACGAACAAACTTCCGGTTTTGGCGAATGGGGAATTGATGAATGCCTCGATACCTTAGAAAATAAATTACAAAAAGAATGCATTGTAGTTGGCATTGACAATGGAACAGATAAGCGCATGACTGAATATAATCCTTACGATAATCAACGGTTTGGCAAAGGGGAAGGAAAACTGTATATTGATTTTCTTGCTGAAACATTAAAACCTTTTGTTGACAGTAATTACAGAACACTGATAGATGCATCGCACACATTTATTGCAGGCAGCAGTATGGGTGGGCTTATCTCCCTATATGCGATTGTTCAATATCCCGACGTATTTGGCGTCGCCGGAATTTTTTCACCCGCATTCTGGATTGTACCCGAAATGTTTCAGGGTGTGCAAAACGCAACATGGAATCAAGCACACCGTTTTTATTTTTATGCCGGAGGCAAAGAGAGTGAAACTATGATAACTGATATGGAAAAAATGGTTGATATAATTCTTAAAAAAAATTGCTGCGCCACTTTAATGGATGCAAACCCTTTAGGGCAGCATAATGAAAAATTCTGGCGTAATGAATTTGATGATTTTTATTATTGGCTTATGCAATAATAAATCAATTTCTTTCTGCCATTTTTTCACATTTCTTCTCATGGCATAATGATTGACAATATCAGGTAATATTATATTTACTTAAAAAAAATTAATAAAATAATATGGCAAAGATTATAGGTATTGATTTAGGAACAACTAACAGTTGTGTTGCTGTGATGGAGGGTGCCGAACCAAATGTAATTGCAAATGATGAAGGTCACCGTACAACACCTTCTGTGGTTGCATTTCTTAAAAATGGTGAACGTAAAGTTGGCGACCCCGCGAAACGCCAGGCTATTACCAACCACAAGCATACCATTATGAGCATTAAGCGTTTTATGGGGCGCAGATACGATGAGGTTACCGAAGAAATTAGTCACTGGAGCTATAATATAGTAAAAGGGGATAATAATACAGTGCGTGTTGATATAGATGGACGATTATATACGCCGCAGGAAATCTCCGCAATGATTCTTCAGAAGATGAAGAAGACTGCCGAAGATTATCTGGGGCAGGAAATAAAGGAAGCCGTTATTACAGTGCCTGCTTATTTCAACGATGCACAAAGACAGGCCACAAAAGAAGCCGGTGAAATTGCGGGTTTAAATGTCCGGCGTATTGTAAACGAACCTACCGCTGCGGCTTTAGCTTATGGTCTTGATAAGAAGCATAAGGATATGAAGATTGCGGTATTTGATTTGGGTGGCGGTACATTTGATATTTCTATACTCGATTTAGGCGAAGGAGTTTTTGAAGTAAAATCAACCAATGGCGATACACATCTCGGCGGTGATGATTTTGATAAAGTGGTGATGGACTGGCTTGCAGATGAATTTAAGAAAGATGAAAATGTTGACTTGCGCAAAGACCCCATGGCTCTGCAGCGGTTAAAAGAAGCAGCAGAAAAAGCCAAGATTGAAATATCATCTTCTTCAGAAACAGAAATCAATCTTCCCTACATAACTGCAATTGATGGTGTGCCAAAGCACCTGGTAAAAAAATTAACCCGTGCAAAGTTTGAGCAGTTAGCTGACAGCCTTTTTGCAAGATGTTTAAAACCCTGTGAAGCAGCTTTAAAAGATGCCGGTTACAACACTTCACAAATTGATGAAGTAATATTAGTAGGCGGCAGTACCCGTATTCCTAAAGTGCAGGAAATAGTTGAAAATTTTTTTGGCAAGAAACCAAGTAAAGGAGTAAATCCTGATGAAGTAGTTGCGGTAGGCGCAGCTATACAGGGTGCAGTATTAACGGGTGAAATAAAAGATGTTCTGTTGCTGGATGTTACTCCGCTAAGCCTGGGTATAGAAACACTCGGAGGTGTAATGACTACGATGATAGTTGCTAATACAACTATTCCTACAAAGAAAACAGAAATATACTCTACTGCCAGCGACAACCAGCCGGGCGTGCAAATTCATGTGCTGCAGGGTGAAAGACCAATGGCAAGCCAGAATAAAAGTTTAGGGATTTTTAATCTTGATGGAATTCCTCCTGCCCCCCGCGGTATGCCCCAGATTGAAGTAACTTTTGATATTGATGCCAATGGTATTATGCATGTGAATGCAAAAGATAAAGGCACAGGGAAAGAGCAAAAAATCCGCATTGAAGCAGGCAGTGGTTTAAGCAAGGAAGAAATTGAAAAAATGAAAACTGAAGCAAAAGCCAACGAAGCCACAGATAAAATTGCCCGCGAAAAGGTGGAAAAAATTAACCACGCAGACAGCATGATATTTCAAACAGAAAAGCAATTAAAAGAATTTGGAGATAAAGTGCCTGCCGATAAAAAAACACCTCTTGAAGCTGCTTTGAATAAATTGAAAGAGGCTCATAAATCGCAGGATACAGCTGCTATAGATGCTGCAATGGCCGAAATAAATACGGCATGGACTGCAGCTAGCGAAGAAATTTACAAAGCACAGCAATCATCATCTGCTCAGCAACGGGATGCAGATGAAAATGCTCAGACTAACACAGAGCAACACCAGGGTGGCAGCGAAACAGTTACTGATGCAGAGTTCGAAGAAGTAAAATAAAATAAACTCATTTTATAACCCCTTTTATTTTTTGTAACGGCTTTTATTTTGTTGTTCAATTCTTTTCAAGAATTGCATTCTAATCTTTTATTATTAAAAATTTTTGGCAAGATTATTGGCTAAAGAAAATATTACTTAAAATTCTAAAAACACAAAATTTATGAGTACACAAAACTTTGTAATTGGAGCTTTAGCCGGCTTGGCAGCAGGTGTGGTTGTTGGCTTTTTACTGGCACCCGCTACAGGAGCAGAAACCCGCCAAAATATTGCAGACACTACTGGTAAAATAACACGAAAAGTACGTCGTTTTGCAGGCAAGGCACAAGATGAATTTGAAGATGCAGCAGACAAAGCAAAAGAAGGAATGGAAAACTGGGCTGACAATGCGAGGCAGAATGCCTACAGTTAATGCTAAGAATAAATGCTCCTAAATTGCATAAGCAATTAAACATAGTATGTTTTTCAAAAGGCCTGATGTAAAGGCCTTTTTTTTTATCTCTTTTTAACCCAAATAAACTCTCACAATCATTTGCTAATTTCGCAAGCCAATAAATTATAGACGAATCTCCCTTATGATAAACATTACATTTCCTGATGGCGCCGTAAAAGAATATGAAAGCGGGGTTACTGCATTACAAATAGCAAAATCAATAAGCGAAGGTTTTTCAAAAAAAGTTTTAGCTGCAAACATAAATGGCGAAGTGTGGGATGCCACTCGCCCTATTTGCAAAGATTCTTCCATAAAATTATATGTGTGGGACGATGCTGAAGGAAAGTCAACCTTCTGGCACTCCTCTGCACACTTACTTGCTGAAGCTGTTGAAAACATGTATCCGGGTGTAAAATTTTGGGTTGGTCCTCCCATTGAAAAAGGTTTTTATTATGATATGGATTTAGGTGACCGCCAGATTAGCGAAGAAGATTTGAGAAACATGGAAACAAAAATGAATGAGCTGGCAAAGCAAAGCAATCAATACATAAGAAAAGAAATATCAAAAGACGATGCGGTAAAATATTTTTCAGAAAAAGGCGATGAATATAAGCTTGATCTTTTAGAGGGGTTAAAAGATGGTGAAATAACTTTTTATACGCAGGGAAATTTTACTGATTTATGCAGAGGACCTCATATACCAAATACAGGTTTTATAAAAGCAATCAAGCTAACGAATATTGCAGGGGCATATTGGAAGGGCGATGAAAAAAATAAAATGCTTACCCGTATTTACGGGATTAGTTTTCCCAATCAAAAAGTATTGGATGAATATCTTCAAATGCTTGAGGAAGCAAAGAAAAGAGACCATCGCAAATTGGGGAAAGAATTGGGCATTTTTACTATGGATGATGATGTAGGCTCCGGGCTTCCTTTGTGGATGCCCAATGGCACTATCATTATCGAAGAGTTGGAAAAGCTGGCAAAAGAAACAGAAGAAGCTGCAGGGTATAAAAGAGTAGTTACTCCGCATATTGCTAAAGAAAGCATGTACATAAAGAGCGGACATTTGCCCTATTATGAAGAGAGTATGTTTCCTCCCATGATAGTGGATGAAACCAAATACTATCTCAAGCCGATGAATTGTCCGCATCATCACAAAATATTTGCAGCAGAGCCAAAGAGCTATAAAGATTTACCGTTGCGCTTAGCTGAATATGGAACTTGCTATCGCTATGAACAAAGCGGAGAATTATTTGGTTTGATGAGAGTACGCTGCCTGCACATGAACGATGCACATATTTATTGCATGAAAGAACAGTTTGCAGAAGAGTTTCGTGCGGTAAATGATATGTACCTGAAATATTTTAAAATATTCGGGATTGATAAATATGTAATGCGTTTATCGCTTCACTCACCCGAAAAGCTTGGGCAAAAATATATTAATGAGCCGGAACTGTGGTTAGAAACAGAAGCAATGGTGAGGCAGGTAATGACAGAAGCAAATATTCCTTTTGTTGAAGTTGTTGATGAAGGCTCTTTTTACGGGCCAAAAATTGATGTTCAAATCTGGAGCATTATAGGTAGGGAGTTTACTCTCGCAACAAACCAGGTAGATTTTGCTCAAGGCCGTAGTTTTAACTTACAATACACAAATAGAAATAACACTTTTGAAACACCATTAATTATTCACAGAGCGCCCCTCGGAACCCATGAAAGATTTATTGGTTTTTTGCTGGAACATTATGCAGGTAAATTCCCCGTATGGTTAGCACCTATGCAGGTTAAGATTTTACCCATCAGCGATAAATTTCAATCTTACACTAATGAAATTAAAAGCAAATTAAAAAAAGCAGGCGTAAGGGTTGAGATTGATGACCGCAACGAAAAGATTGGAAAGAAAATCCGTGATACAGAACTGAGCAAAGTTCCTTATATGATTGTTGTAGGAGAAAAAGAAATGAATGAAAATAAAATATCGGTAAGAAGACAAGGCAAAGGAGATATGGGCGCTCACGATGCAGAAGAATTCATTGCGATGATTAAAGACGAAATTGCAAATCGTAAATCAGCAGAATAATATTTATTTTTACGGTATGACTGTGGCACATTCAATACGATTATATGAAATCTTTTCTCGAAACCTCAAAGAAAGGAGATGCCAAGACTGATGTGCAGGAAATTGAAAATATGGTAACTGAGGCAATTGAAATAAGGTCAAAAGAATTCTCAAGTAAGACTGACATTGAATCAATATGCAACCTATTACTGAACAAATGTGGAATGAAATTTATCAGGATATATATAATTTCTTATGGAAGATGTGTCTGAAGAAAGGAATAACAGAACAGGAATGTAAAGAAATGATGAAAGAAATAAAAGAGGTATTGATAGTAGAACCATCGTCTCGTCTTTCACACCTAGACACCTAATGAATATTTAAGCACATTAGAATTGTATAAACGAAAATGTATTCCCATTTTAGCTGTTTAGACAATTCCCAGAACCTTAATTTTTATGAGACATCAAGCTGCGAAAAACGGGAGAGAAATGAATGAAAATAAAATATCACTAAGAAGACAAGGCAAAGAGATATGGGCATTAAAGAGTGGAAGAATTTATTGAGATGATTAAAGATGAAATTGCAAATCGTAAATCAGGAGAATAATATTATTTTTAAGGTATGACGGGTACTCAATACATACGATTATTCGATTTTTTCAAAGAGAATATGCATATTGATGATGCTAAGGCAAAAGTATTTGTTGAAGAAGTTGAAAAAATAGTAGAGGATAAATTTGACCAACAAAAAGAAAATTTTTCTCTTCGTTCTGATATTCAGGAAATAAAATATCAGATTGAATTGTTGCGGCAGGAAATGAAAGCAGCAATGGCTGAGAGTAAAAGTGAAATAAGAGCAGAAATTAATAAGATTATTATCTGGACAGTTTCTACAGGATTAGCGGTTGTTGGATTGTTGTTAGCTTTTTTGAAATTATAAATCGTTGCCATAAATGCAAAAGATAAAGTACTTGCGGGCAAGCGTAAGAGGCGATAATATAAAAAAATTCGTATCATAATTAAAACATAAAACCAATTATTCACTAAAAAACACTTAATGGCATTACCTTACAGAGGTGGTGGAAGATTCAATCCACGTTACAGGCAACCCGAGCCTGAGCATCGTATAAATGAAAGAATAAAAGTACCCCAGGTTCGCTTAGTAGGCGACAATGTTACCGTGGGAGTTTATCCCGTAGAAGAAGCAAGAAAAATTGCACAGCAACAGGAGCTGGATTTAGTAGAAATTTCTCCAAATGCTGACCCACCGGTTTGCAAAATAATTGATTACAAAAAATTTCTTTACGAGAAAAAGCGTAAAGAAAAAGAAATGAAGGCAAATGCCAAGCAAAGCGAAGTAAAAGAAATTCGCTTTACTCCCGGCACAGATGACCACGACTTTGACTTTAAAGCAAAACATGCAGAAAAATTTTTGCAAGATGGAAATAAAGTGAAAGCTTATGTACAATTCAAAGGCAGAGCAATTATGTTTAAAGAGAGAGGAGAGCTTGTTTTGCTCAAGTTCGCTGAACGCCTGGTAGAAGTAAGTCAGCCGGAAAGCTTGCCAAAGCTGGAAGGAAAGCGAATGTTCTTAATGCTTACTCCTAAAACCGGCAAAAAGAAAAAAGAAGCAACAGTATAAAGGCTGATTATTTTGGTGAACCAATTTTCAAAATCAATTTTATAAATTACCACCTCGCAATGATTTTAAAATTTACCAGCCTTGGCGTTAATCGGTTGGGAATAGTGTAGGTATTATTATCAAAATCTTTTACCAATTGATAGCTGATAGTATTTGCCCGGTCAATCACATTAAATATTTCAAGGTTTAGCCAGATGTTTTCAAACCCCCGAAACGGAGAATGGTTGCGGCGTGCAGACTGTTCGGTAAGCAGCAATGTGCTAAAACCAATATCAACACGTATATACGGGTCAATCTCCAATGCATTGCGGTACTGAATGCTGCCCGGAATATTATAAGGAAGATTGCTGCCATACAACATATTAAAATATACTCTGAAATTTTTATTGGTGCTTAAGTAATCCTGAAAAAACATTCCGAATGTTATCAGCCTGTCGGTTGGTCTCCGCAACCATCCAATTGAAGTTTTTGTGCTGTCTGCGGGAATCTGGTCTTCCGTTTTTGCAGTAATTATTTCTCCTGCTGCATTATAATATTTGGTAGAATAATCGTTATCTAAATTTTCTTTTGTGCGCATAATGCCAAGACTAATCCAGCTTTCGGCATCTTTTACCAGCTCACCAAAAAGCCTTGTTTCAAAACCGGCAGCGTAAGCTTTAGCTATGTTCTCACCAAAATAGCGCAGGCGTACATTGTCAATATCGTAAGGCACTACGTCAGTCATGAATTTATAATAGGCTTCCGTGGCAAGCCTTGCAGGTCTATCAAACAATTTTAAATTATAATCAAAGCCTGCGCTTACCTGCCAGCTTTTCTGCGCTTTTAAATTGGTGTTTAATGAACCATCATATCGCTGCATTTCTCTGAAAAATGGCGGCTGATTATAAATGCCTGCTGCTCCGCGAAAAATAATATCCTTCTGCCAATTCTTTGGCTTAAATGAAAAACCAATTCTTGGAGATACTAAAAATTCTTTATTGAGTGTATTATAATTATAGCGAATGCCGGCCTGCAAAGTAAAATCTGACGAGTCTCTGAATTGAATATTATCCTGCACATAACCGCTGAATCTTGTAATAGAAATATCGGTATCACCATTACTGTAATAATATAGCGATAGTTGCGATGGATTATAGGGAAGCGAATAGCCTGCAGAATCGTGGTATTCCCATTCATGCAAATGGTCGTTTATTTTTTGCACATCAACCGCATTGCCCCATTGCAAAAAATTTTTTCCCAAATTATAAGTTCCTTTATGCGATGCACTCCAGACATCTATATTCAATTTATTGCGGGCATAGTTTTGATTAATACCTGCACCCAGCGGATTTGTAATTAATCCATAATCAGAGCTGCTCTTGTCAAAACTCCGTTCACCAAAAAGATAAGCGCCTGTTATGTCAATGTTTTCTTCTTCCTCATCATTATAATAACTAAGCATCCATTTCAACTGCAATTTTTTTGTGGGCTGATGAATAGCGGTTAATCCAATAAAGCTTGTGCTGTAGCGATCTTTCTCTTGTCCGTCAAAAAAAATATCCAATCCAATGGTTGAAGAAAAAAGCGGGGAGAATACGGCTGATGTTAACTGTGCTTCTTCAGGGAGCAATGTAAATTTTGTATAAGAAAGATTTGTAAAGGCCTCGAAGCGTAATTTATCTGAAGCCTGCCAGGTAATTAATCCCTGCAGGTCTGCTGATGAGGGAATATAATTTCCTTTTGTACTCTGGCTGCTTAATAAAGTTTTATTGCTGCGGTTGCGAACCCCAAAAAGATAAGTTACTTTATTTTTATAAGCAGTTCCTTCTAAATGCAGTCCCTGCTCTAATAAGCCAATATATGCAGAACCTGCGAACTGCGCGGGGTTGCGGTAATCAACATCAAGCACTGAACTTAGCTTATCTCCATACTTTGCCTGGAAGCCTCCATTATAAAATTTCACATTACTAACTAATTCGGGATTTATAAAGCTCAATCCTTCCTGTTGCCCACTGCGAACAAGATAGGGGCGATATATTTCAAAATCGTTTACATAAATTAAGTTTTCATCGTAGCTGCCGCCGCGAACAGAATATTGAGAAGTAAGCTCATTATTACTTCCCACAAAAACTTTTATCAGGCTTTCAATACCGCCAATAGGTGAAGGATTTAATAATGACTGCGACGCATCAATATTTATAAGACCTGCCTCTTGCCGCTCTTTTTCATCCTGCACAACTACTTCTTTAAGAATATTGCCTGCCGGTTGCATCTTCACTGTAATCGTTTCCTTTTCATCATCATGCAAATAAAAATTCTTTTGAACATTTGCATAACCTGTAAAACTGAAAACGAGTGCAACAGGTTGGTCAGCCGCAACCCTGATTTGAAAATATCCTGAATCGTTTGTAATAGTGTTGCTGCTTTGGTTAAGAATTTGTACCGTTGTGTGTGCAAGTGGTTTATCATTTTCATTTAAAACATGACCCGATAGAGTGGCATATTTTTTTTGCGCACATAATTGCAGCGCTCCGCAGCAGCAAACAATTAATAAAAAGTATCGAAAAGAATGTAAATACATAAAAGCAATTATAAGTTTGAAGATAAGAGAAAATGAACGTTGTTAATAAATTAATTGTTGTTTAAGCGCGGAATATATATTAATCATTACTTTGCAGTAAACAATTTATCTATGAAAAAGATTTACACACTCATTACGCTTAGCGTTTTTTTTAGCACAGCACTTTCTGCTCAACGCTTGTTAACCGAAGATTTTAATTATGCTGCAGGACAGTTAACTGATGCGAATGGAGGCGCCAATGTAAGCGGAGGAAACTGGGTAAGTTTTTCGGGAACCGGTAATTATCTTGAGGTAACGGAAGCAGATTATACCTATGCTGATTACCTAACCAATCCTGCCGCCGACAGCAGGCATTTACATATCATCACTTCTCCTTCAAGTGCAGAAGATGCTTCTACAGCATTTACTCTGCAAAATGCAAACACAGTTTATTGCAGCTTTTTATTAAATGTAGATTCTACGGGTAATCTTGCACGTGATACTTCTTCAACCGGCGAATATTTCGCAGCTTTTTTGCCAAGCACTTCAACTTCATCGTATGGCGCCCGTGTGCTTATACGCAAAGGCACTGCAGCCAATACATTTAACCTTGGCATTGCAGCAATATCTGTAACGAGCACACCTGCAGCGTGGGTAGCGGTTGATTATGCTGCGGGCACCACAACGCTTGTAACTTTTGCTTATGAATTTGTTTCAGGCGCAAATAATGATGTAGCAAAGCTTTGGATTAATACACCACTTTTTGCAACAGAGCCTGCACCATTAGCGTCGTCAATTTTATCTGCAGGTTCTGAATTAGCAGATGTTGGGAAGTTTGCTCTAAGGCAAGCCAGCACGAGCTCTCCAACTGCAGAAATTGATGCAATAAAAGTTTCCACCGATTGGCTTGATGCTACTTTGCCTGTTACCTTAGAATCATTTAATCTTATAAATCAAAATGGAAATATAAGTTTGGTATGGACAACCGCGAATGAAATGAACATGAAAGAATATGGTATTGAAAGAAGTACTGATGCGCATAGTTTCTTACAGATAGGTTCTGTTCCAGCAAAAAATACTTTGAATGAAAATACATATTTGTTTGATGATACAAAAACATTGAAAGGCACAGCTTATTACAGGTTGAAGATGCTCGATAAAGATGGAAGCTTTCTTTACAGTTCAATTTTAAGAGCCGATGAAAAAGCATTGATGAAATTATGGCTCAATACAAATCCGGTATTTAATAATCTTGTACTATCTCATCCGCTTGCAGGCAATGATGGAGTGCTCCAGATTGTAACCATGAATGGAAGAAATGTTGCAACGTATAAAGTACAAAGCAATGCAGTACAGAGCAGTGTTGATGTTTCAAAGCTTGCGAAAGGAAATTATATTGCTGTGTTTATAAATGGAAACAGCAGGCAAAGCATTCAGTTTGTGAAGGAATAGAAATTAAAAAAAGATTTTGAAAAAAGGCTGTCTCAAAAAAAGTTGAGACGGCCTTTTGTATTATACATATCATTTTTCTGCAATTTTTTTATGGCAGTCTGATACCGTAATTACCTCTCAAATTTTTTTTTATTTAAAATCTTTTTTAACCTGTGTACTTAAAAATTTTTTTGGTGCTTTCTTAGGACTGATAAAAAAATGGTGCGAACTAAAGTTTCAATAGTTCAAACTTCTAATTTAATAGTTGAGACTTTGCCATTAGAAACCTCACAGGTCTTAAAGACCTGTGAGGTTTTGCAGCCTGTTGTTTGTGAAGAAATGAACCTACTCATGTGAATCGTTAACCGACTACACCTTACGCTTTTCACGATTCTGCTTTATCGTCACAAAAATTAAGCAACGCCTCATTGTCAATTAAAAATTGCTTTAATCTTTCAGCCGGAGATTTTTGAGAGCCAGATTTTAAGTTGAAGTTCTTTAATATGTTTGGGTGTATCTGTCATCGGTTATTAAAACAAGTTAAAGGTATTACGCTTTAAATTATTCTATGAAAACTTCCTACAACTTCTTAAGAAATTTTATTGCTGCAACAGGGTGATCTGCATGAAAAACAGAACTGCCTGCCACCAGCACATCTGCCCCCGCAGATACAACCGCAGCAGCATTTTCTAAAGTTATTCCGCCATCCACTTCTACTAAAACTTTCAATCCTTTTTGCTGAATGATGGTTTTAAGCTTTTGAATTTTTGAAAGTGTATGTGTAATAAACTTTTGTCCACCAAAGCCGGGATTCACACTCATTATACAAACCAAATCAATTTCATGCAGCACATCATTCAGCATTTCAATTGGAGTGTGCGGATTGATTGCCACGCCTGCTTTCATTCCCAGCTCTTTTATTTGCTGAATATTGCGGTGCAAATTTGGGCATGCTTCAATATGTACAGATAAAATATTGGCTCCTGCTTTTTTAAAAGCTTCTGCAAATTTTTCAGGCTCAACAATCATCAGGTGAACGTCGCAAGGTTTTTTTGCCACTTTGCAAATATGTTCAACAACAGGTAAGCCAAAGCTTAAATTGGGAACAAATCGGCCATCCATTATATCGAGATGAAACCAGTCTGCCTCACTTTCATTAATCATTTTACAAGCTTCATCCAAATGCAAAAAATCAGATGCAAGAAGTGAAGGCGCAACGATAGGCATGTTTTCCAGTTTTCAGTTTTCAGTTTTCAGTTTGCTGCATACATTCAAGTTGCATCAATCCAAAGTCCCAGGGATTATCAGTGCAACGATAGGCATGTTTGTAGTTTGTAGTTTTCGGTTTGAATTCCTAATTCCCAATTCCCCCAAGTCTTTTCAATCCTTCTTTCGCTTCAATCAAATTATTATCGAGCCTCAAAGATTGTTGAAATTTTTCAATAGCACTGTCTTTTTTATTCATCATTTCATAACAGCGTGCCTGGTAATAATATGCATCAGCATATAAATTATCTACGGTTGCGGCAAATTCAAAAACTTGTAAAGCCTCATCATATTTTTTCTCATCAAAATAAACCAATCCCTTTTCAATATATGCTTCCATGTAAGTGTAATTATTGGCAATGCATTCGTCAAACATTTTTATCGCATTTTCTCTGTTGCCTTTTCTTGCATAATATACTCCAACAATAAAAGCGCTATGCGCATCATATTCTCTGCCTAAACCTAATGCCTTCACTCGGGAGCATAAAATTATGGCTCTGCCATTTTTTCTTTCAGCATATAAGTTTGCTAAAGCGAGCAATGCATCAGGAGATTCATAAATCTTTGCAGCTTTCGAATAAGATTCCATTGCGAGCAACGTATCCATACCATTTTCTGCAATTTCACCTTTTGTAAACCATAACCCATAGTTAAGACTGTCTTTTGCTATAAGTGTGGCGAGTTGTTGCAATGCCTTTTTATGTTCATTCAAACTGTCAAGCATATAAGCAAGTTGTAAACGAAGACCTGTGCTGTCAGGATGTTGCTGCACCTTCTGATAAAGATTTTTCAAAGCGGGGTTTTCTGAAATCTTTGTTGCAGATTTGATTTCTTTATTAGTATCGCTGCTGTTATTTGAATTGCAGGCAATAAGAACTATAAAAAAAATAAGGAAGATTATCTTATTAAATTTCATCACACAAAATAAAGACACTTTTGTTTTTTACAATCTTCTGACACGCACATCATTGCTTAAACGGATACTTTTACAAAAAAATTATCAGCATAATGAAAAGGCTTTGGTTTCATAAAGGCATTGGGTTTTTAATCTTTATTTTTTCTGCAAAATCGTTGTATGCGCAACATGTTGCTGCTGACACATTACATTATCCCGAAGAAAAATATTTTAAAAATATTCAGCAACTAACTTTTGGCGGCGATAATGCAGAAGCCTATTGGAGTTACGATAGCAAGCGAATAATTTTTCAGCGAACAAATGCAAAAGAAAATATTTTGTGCGATAGAATGTTTACCGGCACACTTCCTGTTAATAAAACCGATTCATTTTATTACAAACAGGTGAGCAGCGGCAAAGGCAGAACTACCTGCGGATATTTTTTGCCAGATGGAAAACATATTATTTACGCTTCAACACATTTGAGTGGCGATAGCTGTCCCCCGCTGCCAGACCGCAGTAAATTTAATAACCGCTATATATGGCCTGTATATGACAGCTACGATATTTTTTTGGCTGATACAAATGGTCACATTCTAAAACAACTTACCAATACAAAAGGTTATGATGCAGAAGGAACCCTTTCTCCTGATGGACGCAAAATGCTCTTTACTTCTATGCGTGATGGAGATTTAGATTTATACATCATGGATTTGAAAACAGAAAAGGTAAAACGCATTACGAATGAATTGGGATATGATGGCGGTGCATGGTTTAGCCCTGATGGTAAAAAAATTGTTTGGCGTGCAAGTCGTCCGCAGGGAGATTCTGCCATTGCGGATTATAAATATTTATTATCACAGGGATTAGTGGCCCCAACACAAATGGAAGTATTTATTGCCAATGCAGATGGCAGTAATGTGCAGCAGGTAACGCATCTTGGCAAAGCAAACTGGGCGCCCAATTTTACACCCGATGGAAAAAGAATTATATTTTGCAGCAACCATGAGTATGCACGTGGCTTTCCTTTTAATATGTATCTCATAAATTTTGATGGCAGCGGGCTTGAAAAAATCAGCAGGGACAAGGGTTTCGATGCATTTCCCATGTTTAGCTACGACGGGAAAAAAATCATGTTCTCATCAAACAGAAATAATGGGGGAACCAGAGATACAAATCTTTTTGATGCAGATTGGGCAGAGTAAATTTATTTTATGTTCATTCATTAGTGTTGTAGATTTGATAAAACAACAATAAAACTATGAACCCCGATTTGTACAACATTCTGCTTCACGTACATAGTGCCACACGATGGCTTATTTTAATCTTATTAGTCGTTGCCATTTTCAACAGCGCCATAGCAGCAGGTCGTCCGTTTATTAAATCTGATAACAGAACAGGCTTATTGCTTATAATCTTCACAGACCTCACCTTACTCATTGGTATTGCTCTTTGGTATTTTGGGCCTGATGGTTATAAATTAATAGAAAATGCAGGGGGTATGAGTAATGTGATGAAAAATCCAACTGAACGTTTTTTTGTAGTAGAACATTTCGCAGGAATGCTGCTGGCAATTATTTTAATTCATATTGGTAAGGCACAGGCGAGAAGACCCATTTCTGATAAAGCAAAACACAGGAGAACGGTTACTTTTTATACTATAGCGTTATTGATTATTTTAATTTCTATTCCGTGGCCGTTTAGAGAAGTTGGTGCGGGCAGAGGATGGTATTGATTTAATTTATTCGATTACGAACGACATAAAAGAAAATCACTGTTTAATAAACTTCAAGATTGCAACTGTATTATTTTGCTTGATTCTTAAAAAGTAATTACCTGCATTCAGATTACTTATATCTATTGGTACGGGTGAGTTTATTACAGTGGCAAAAATTTTATTTAGCAACATTTTTCCTTCTAATGATAAGATTTGAATCTCAATTGAATTAATACTGTTTTTTGGTTTAAGATATAATGCATTTTTTGCAGGATTAGGATATAGTTGATATAGAGTTGACTTTGAAAATAATATGCTTTGAAGATCACTAAAAGAAAATCCCCCATCCTTATCAACCATTCTAAGATGGTAATAATTGATGCCATCTAAAGGAAAGGCATCTGTAAAATTGTAATCATTTCGATAAGGGTTATTTTTAGAACTTACAGTACCAATTGAAATGAAGTTAACAGCATCTCCGCTTCTTTCAACAATAAACCTGTCTACATTAACTTCGTTTGCTGTTGTCCAATATAGTTTATTTACCTCACCATCGTTTTTTGCGGAAAAAAATATTAGTGTAAGTGGAAAAACTTCACTGCATAGAGTATTAAAATGTGCATTTGGAATAGCTACTGAATCCACAACATCGCTTAAAGCGCCATAACTCATGGTATTTGAATGTACAGATACCAAATTAGCTCCTGTGCCGATGTTTGTTTCCGTAGTTTTCTTTTCGCAGATGTTTCCTGTTGAATCTAACCTTGCAATATAATAATGATCGTAGCCATTGGGTGCTTCAGAGCCTGCAAAATAATAGCTTCTATCATTTGCCTGTATTATGACAGAAGCAAAATCATAATTCCCATCTCCAAAAGTGCTTGTCCAATCAAGAGAAGCATCCGCCTTTAATTTTATTACGTAAAAATTTTGAATACCAGAAAGCAAATCTTGTGTGTTTGCTGCAATAATATAACCATTGTCTTTTGTAAGGCTCACATTTGAGGCTGCTTCAATGCCAATAGTTCCAAAGGTCTTTGACCAGATAATATTTCCGCTGGTATCTGTGTGAATGAGATAAACATCATCTAAACCCGCTCCAAATGATTTGGTGGAACCAGCAAGGGTATACCCACCTGCAGGATCTAATAAAATAGACACAGCATAGTCATCTTCATTTCCTCCTATTCCTTTTTCCCAAAGCAGATTTCCGTATTTATCCCATTTTGCAAGGTACACATCCCGACCTCTGTTAGCAATTGAATCGGTGTAACCCGCAACAACAATATTTTCTTCATTATCCACTATCATAGAAAGAATGTAAGTATTATTTGAGGTTTCCGTAATTTTTGACCATAACAAATTTCCATTCTTACCCAATTTACATATATAAGGCTGATATATGGAAAGGGAATCGGTGTAAGAAGCACCTGCTAAAATATAACCACTGTCACGGGTTTGTTTAATAGAGTGAGCAATCTCAAAACTTTTTCCACCTATTAACTTTGCTGAACCGAAATTTCCATTTTTATCTAATTTGGCAAAGTAAATATCGCCTGCATCTCCGCTATCACTATAAAAATTGCGTGAACCTATTGCAGCAAGGCTATCATCAGTTGTTTCAATCATTGAATTTATTAGAATTGTAAGATTCGGTTCATCAGTACGCAGAAGTAAATTTCTTTTTTCATTTCCATTGCTATCTAAAAACGAAAGAAAGCCATCGTCTCCAAACTCCTTTTGTGAACTGCCAAATCCACCTAAAACAATATCTCCGCTAGACAATTGAATAATAGTGGTGAGATAATCATACTCTCCGGTATCAAAAATTTTTTGCAAAGTTATTTGAGCATCAGAGTTAAATAATAAAAAACAAAATATAAGTAATAGTAAATACTTTTTCATAACAGGTTTTAAACAATATTATGAAAAATATTTCTTTCCCAACTCAATTACCTCGCAATTCTTTATTTCCTTTCCATCAATCACAAATCGAACAATTGTTCTTACCCTTTGCCAGCCTTGTTTTCCTGCTGCACCCGGATTTATGTGCAAACACTGCAGTGCATCATCGTACATAATTTTTAAGATATGTGAATGCCCGGTAATAAATAATTGTGGCTTATGAATAAGCAATTGTTCTTTGGCTGCTTTATTGTATTTGGGCGGATAACCACCAATATGCCGCATCATCACTTTTACATCTTCGCACATAAAAACTAATTGTTTAGGAAATTCATTTCTTATATCTATTCCATCAATGTTTCCATATACGCCCCGCAACATGGTCTGACCGTCCCGGGTCTGACCATAACTTAATTTACCTTCTTTTATCTCTTTTCCCTCTTTTAATCTCTTAGCTATTTCCATACTTCCAAAATCACCCGCATGCCATATTTCATCACAGTCTTTAAAGTAATCAAATACCTTATCATCAAAATAATCATGTGTGTCTGATATAATGCCAATCCGTTTCATTAATTATTTTTCAGCAATGCTGCAAGCTTAAAGATGGTAAAGAAATGATGCGTTTCATGCAGAAGAAAAAATTCCATCCATCCACTTACATTCATTGTGCCATAAGAACTGTGCTTTGCAGTTCTTTGAAATTGTTCTTCATTGAGTGAGAACAAATAATCAATTAACTGCTGTCTGGTTGTTTCAAAATCATTCAGGAGTTGTTTATAATTTTTTTTGCACCAACCAGGGAAGCCTGCATCTTCTTCTGCCACATATCTTTTAAGCGTGGGATTATTTTCTAATTGAATAAGATGCATTCGCTCTAAATAAATTTCCTGTATGCGCCCAAGATGCGCAATGTTTTCAAAGATGCTCCATTTATCAGGCAAAGGCTTTAAGCGAATTTGTTCTTCGCTTAAACCTGAAAGCAATTGATGTAATGCTGCCGGCTGATGCTGCAAACGTAACTGCAATGATGTTTCCATAAATTCGTAATTTGCAATGTTATTTTGCAACGTTATGCCTTTTCACCGCAACTTTATTTATTGGATTGATAAAAGAAAATGGAAATATGTTTTCCTTTTTACCACACTCGAATTGTCTTCAGTTTAATTGCTCGACAGCATTATTGCCGTATCCGGCTTTTAGCGAAGCGACACAACGAAAGCATTATAGCAGCAATGCGATTGGCTACATAATAATTCTCTTCATTAAATATTCAATTAACAATCTTCAATATTAAATAACTATGCCTCATTATTATAAATTAGGAGAAATCCCCCACAAGCGTCACACGCAATTTCGCAAGCCGGACGGTGAATTATATTCAGAACAATTATTCAGCACTGAAGGTTTTAGCAGTGATTCCTCATTGCTGTATCATTGCCATCCCCCAACAGAGATTATACATACGGAATCGCCTTACGATGTAATGCCAAAAGTAGCAGAAGAAAAAATGCTGAAGCATCGCAGCTTCGAAGGCTTTAACTTAAAGCCGGAAGCGGATTTTTTGCAAAGCCGCAAACCTGTTTTAGTAAATAACGATTGTTATCTTGTTCTTGCTGCGCCACAGCAGGGCACCGAAAATTATTTTTATAAAAACGCAGATGCTGATGAAATAATTTTTGTGCATGAAGGCAGCGGCACAATCACAACGCAATATGGTGAATTGCCTTTTGGGTATGGCGATTATTTAGTGCTGCCGAGAGGAACCATTTATCAAATTAAATTCAATGATGCGAATAACCGTTTGTTCATCGTAGAAAGTTTTAGTCCTGTGCGCTATCCAAAAAAATATTTAAGCAAGTATGGTCAGTTGCTGGAGCATTCGCCGTATTGTGAAAGAGATATACGTACACCGCAAAATCTTGTTACCATTGATGCGAAAGGAGATTTTGTAATAAAGACAAAAAAGAAAGGACACATGTATCACATACATTACGGGCATCATCCCTTTGATGTGATTGGATGGGATGGCTGCTGCTATCCTTTCGCATTCAGCATACATGACTTTGAGCCAATCACAGGTCGTGTGCATCAGCCGCCGCCTGTGCATCTTACGTTTGAAGGAAATAATTTTGTGGTGTGCTCATTTTGTCCGCGGTTATTCGATTATCATCCGCTCTCAATTCCTGCGCCTTACAATCACAGCAATATAGACAGCGATGAAGTGTTGTATTATGTTGATGGTGAATTTATGAGCCGCAAAAATGTTACGCGTGGAATGATAACGCTGCATCCCGGCGGTATTCCGCATGGCCCGCATCCCGGCGCAGTACAGAAAAGCATTGGTGCAAAAGAAACCAAAGAGCTTGCGGTGATGGTAGATACTTTTCATCCGCTGCAGTTAACGGTTGATGCTTTGGAAATAGAAAACCCGGGATATGTGATGAGCTGGGCGGAGTAGATGATTGATAGAATCATTAAATTTTTTTATTTTTAATGTATGAAATTTGAAAAAGTTTGTGATATAAAAGATAATCAACTGGTAATTGACCTTCCGGAAAAATTCAGGGGGAAGGATAAAGTTTTAGTTACCATAGATGATGAATATTATGCAGATTCAGGAAAAGAGAAATTAGAACTTTTGAAACAGGCTTCAAAGGACCCACTTTTTTTAGAAGACATCATGGAGATTTCCGAGGACTTTAAACACATTGACTACGAATCTTTATGACTATAAAAAAGTGGTCTATTTTTCGTGCCAGCCTGGATCCTGTAATTGGCTCTGAGCAAGGGAAAACACGACCCGTATTAATTATTAGCGAAGACGCCATTAATGATTTATTAACCATTATTAATGTACTTCCCATTACCTCACGCAAGCCTTACAGAAAGGTTTATCCCAATGAAGCTCTCTTAGAAGGTAAAAAATTTGGCTTACCCAATGAATCCATTGTGCTGTGTCATCAGATAAGAACGATAGACAAGCAGAGGATTTCATACAAGTATGGAGAAGTTAACGATACTAATAAGCAGGATGAAATTATAAATGCTCTATGTTTTCAATTAGGAATTTCAACAACACTTTTGAAATAACAACCGCAACATTTTTTTATCAGGAGTTTTTTTAAGTGAATAACTTTTTTCTTATTTTATTTTGCTAATTGATATTTTTTTCTAAATTGACCCCGTTTAAAAAATTGATATGATACCATTCAGCGAAATTAAAACCGGCGATTATGTAATGGGAGAGTTTGAGGGTAAGATGTGGGAAGGAGAAGTTACGCGTTTAAACAAACAGGATAAACAGGTTTGTATTGAAACAGATGTGCAGCAATTTTGGTTTGAGCCACAGCATATTTATCCCATTCCCGTGAATGAGGAAAATTTGCTGAGGTTTAATTTTATAAAAGAAATAATGGATGATGGAACTATAAAATATAAAAAAGAATCTTTTCGCATTCTTATTCCAACAGTAGATGATTTTTCTAATGCAGAAATGTGGTACAGGCAAGATAAGCGGCATCATCCTGATGTTCGGTATATTCATCAATTGCAAAATCATTATCTGCAAATGACGAAGGTGCATCTAACAAAGGAAGCAATAGTTTAAGCAGCATTTGCTTCCATTCAAAAAAATGATTTTTTTAGAAAAACCCCGGATAGAGCCATCCTGTTTATTCCGCAGGATGGTTTTTTATTAACAGCTATCTTCATAAAATATTATATGCGGTTAACACTCATTTTTGTTTTATGCTTATCTGCTATCTTGTGCGCAGCGCAGGAGTTTGGGGGCACTCCGCCGACTGTAAACTGGAAACAAATAAATACTGATACTGCAAGAATAATTTTTCCACAACCTTTAGGCACAACAGCAAATCGTATTACTGCTATAGTGCATGAACTACAAAAAAATTACAGCACTACCATTGGCAATAAAATAAGAAAAATAAACATCGTGCTGCAGCCTGACGCCACAATTTCCAATGGCTATGTTGCATTAGCACCTTACAGAAGTGAATTTTTTTTAATGCCTCCTCAAAATGCACTTGAGCTTGGTGCACAAAGCTGGGCAGATAATCTTGCCATACACGAATTCAGGCATGCGCAGCAATACAGCAATTTCAATATAGGATTATCAAAAGCAATGAGCGTGCTATTTGGTGAAAACGGGCAGGCACTTGCTAACGCAGCCTCTGTTCCCGACTGGTTCTTTGAAGGAGACGCCGTTTATAATGAAACCATGCTGAGCAGGCAGGGAAGAGGACGACTGCCTTCTTTTTTTAATGGCTACCGCAGCTTGTATAAAGAAGGGAAAAATTATAATTACATGCAACTGCGCAATGGCTCTTACAAAAATTATATTCCCGGGCATTATGAGCTTGGCTATTTATTAGTTGCTTACGGAAGAGAAAAATATGGAAATGATTTTTGGCTGAAAGTAACGCATGATGCTGCAAGCTTTAAGCCTTTATTTTATCCTTTGCAGGGAGCCATAAAAAAATATGCAGGCGAAAATTATGAGCAATTTGTAAAAGATGCATTTACATTTTATCACAAACAATGGAATGAAGATAAAAGCGCTTCTCCGGAATGGATAACTCCTGCCGAAAAAAATAATACTATTAACTATCAATATGCGTATCCGGCGAATGATGGTTCTTTAGTTGTGCTCAAAAATTCTTACAAAAACATTCCGGCATTTTATAAAATAAATGCTGATAAAACTGAAACGAAGATTGCAGTACGGGATATAGCGTACGATAATTATTTTTCTTACAACGATGGTAAGATCGTATTTGCCGGGTATCAGCCTGATATTCGATGGGGCAACCGGAATTACAATGTGATTAAAATACTTGACATACATACCGGGAAAGAAAAAAAGATTACTTCCCATACAAAATATTTTTCCCCTGATATTTCGCATGATGGTAAAATGATTGCTGCCGTTGAAATAACTCCTGAACAAAAATGTAATTTGATTTTGCTTGATGAAACCGGCTCTGTAAAACAATCCTGGAGCAACAGCAGCAACATTATTTATTCTTACCCAAAATTTTCAGGCGATGACAATTTTTTATATGTGATGATAAGAAATAATGGAGGTGAAATGGGTATTGAAAAAAGAAATATCGCTGATGGCTCTATGATAAATATTCTTCCTCTCAAAAACCGCATTCTCGGCTTTCCTGTTGTGCAGGGTGATACTCTTATATACACTTGTTCTAACAATGGCAGAGACGAAATTTGGGCTTACATTAATTCACAGAACAAACAGTATCGCTTAGCTTCTTATTCAACGGGATTATACCAGGGCGTTATTACTAGTGATGGAAGCCTTATTGCATCAGCATTTACAGCAGAAGGTTACAGGCTTGCAAAATCTTCTCCTCAATGGCAATCTGTAAATGAAGCTGCAGATACTTTAATCAATCTGTTTGTTACAAAGCCTTTTAATCAAAATGCAAATAACCTGCTTGCGTCATTGCCATCAAAAAATTATGCTGAAGCAAAATACCCGAAGCTCTCTCATCCATTCAATTTTCATAGCTGGAGCCCTTACTTTGAATATCCTGATTATTCAGTTATTGTTTATGGTGAGAATGTTTTGAACACTTTGCAAAGTCAATTATACTATACATACAATTCAAATGAAAAATACAGCCGTGCCGGATTAACCGAGATATATGGCGGCTGGTACGTGCAGCCATTTATTGATGTTAATGAAACATGGAATAGAAATATTCCGATTAATACCGACACTGCTTTAACTTGGAACGAATTTAATGCCTCGGCAGGTTTGCAGTTACCGCTGAATTTTTCCGGGAGAAAACAATACAGAAGGCTGTTGCTCTCCACATCATATAATACCAATGCCATACAGTTTACCGGCATTGCAAAACAATTTTTCAGAAATAATAATTTCGGCTACCTGCAGGCAAGAATAATTTTTACAGAACAAATGCAGCAGGCTCTGCAGCAAATTTATCCTCACTGGGCAGTGTCGCTTTTGCTGCAATACCGGGGCAGTGTAAATAAAAATAAAGCGCATCAGCTTCTTATAAACAGAACTATGTATTTGCCGGGGTTTGCAAACACTCATAATCTTGTAATTAATACTGCATATCAAAGCAGAGATACAGCAGGCAATTATTTTTTCACCAATAACTTTCCTATTTCACGCGGCTATGAGGCGCTTGATTTTCCACGCATGTTTAAGCTTGGAGCAAACTATCATTTTCCATTACTCTATCCAGATTGGGGCTTTGCAAACATTACATACTTCAACCGAATACGTGCTAATCTTTTTTATGATTATACAATAGTAAAAAGTTTACGCACCGGCAACAAATATGAATTCAATTCTTTTGGTGCGGAAATATATTTTGATACAAGATGGTGGAACCAGCAGCCTATCACATTCGGCATACGATACAGCAGGCTTGTAGATTATAGGCTTGCGGGTTTGCAACCAAACCGGTGGGATTTAATATTACCTGTTACTTTTTTTTAGGGGAAAGATAATTATGTTACCGGCTTTTGTACGTTGGCTACCGGGTAAGCATAACGGTAATGGTGCGCTCCAATGAAATGGGTCGCAATAAACCCCCAACTCAATACACAAAACCCTGAAGGTCTGCAGAAAATCTTACAGGTTTTTTTGCGAATAGAATAAGCCAACAATTGAAAGCGTAAGTGGATAGCTGCGTATTTTTTATATAACTGACTGAAAATAAAGAGGAGCAAAAAATTGTTTTGGGTGAAAACTTTCGTTTATTTTTGAGTTAGTGGCAAGCTTAGCGACATTCCAAATATACCATTCGCATTAGCAATAACTATTGTTAACTCAGTTGATGGAAATTAGCATGAGATATAAAACAAGCCTTTTAGCTTTCTTTTTGTTTACTTTTCTGCAATTAATAGCACAGCAATTTTATTTTCCGAAAAAAATTATAGCGGATAGCACCAAATGGGCGGAATGGATACCCGGCCTGGCGGGGGATGTGATAAAGAAATATAAAGCAGAAAATGCTGAAGGTTATCTGAACAATTTATTCAGGCTTCAGATCCTGGCCGGCAAGTTTGATAGCGCCATTAAAACAATACACGCAGTCAGGGATATCCCTGTAAAAAATAATGAGCTTAATGCGAACCTATTCTACAGGCAACATGAATTATTTGCCACAACAAAACAACAACAGCAGATAACCCATGATGCTTTTTCAGATGCTTTTCGACAAATATTCAAAGCATTTTATTCACAGCTCAACGACAAAGATGCCAACTTTCTCTATACAGCATTTATTTCCCGAAACGGCATAGAAGATCTAAAAATGCAATTTGAAGGGATACTAAATGCTTTTGCAAACAAAGACAGTCTCTCAATTGATGAAGCCATTCGACTCTGCCGGAGTTATCAGGTATTTCAATTATTTCAAAACATTGAACCTCTTGCCAGAACATTGCTTGTGGAGGAAGATAACAGACGCTATATAATACAGGATAGCATTTTAATAAAGACCAGAAGCGGAGCTCACATTTCAGCCATTGTAATTCGCAAAAAAGGCATTGATAAACCCCAGCCAGTTGTTCTACAATTCACTATTTATACAGGCGCCATTTTGAGCTTAACAAAAGATGCAGTTACAAACGGGTACATAGGAATGATCGCGTTTACACGTGGGAAGAGATTCAGCCCTGATGAAATTGTTCCTTATGAACATGATGGCGAAGATTGCCGTGATGTAATTAACTGGGTCGCTAACCAGCCATGGTGTAACGGGAAGATAGGAATGTATGGAGGAAGCTATAATGGCTTTACCCAATGGGCAGCTACAAAGCATTTACCGCCTGCCTTAAAAACAATCGTCCCCTCAGCTTCCGCGGCTCCGGGACTGGATGTACCGATGATGAATAATGTTTTTGAAAGCTTTGTATTTCCATGGACATATTATGTAGACAACACCAGGTTTTTAGACTATGCGGACTATAATGACAATGGAAAATGGGACTCACTGTACACAAAATGGTATGCCAGCGGAAAGCCTTATAAGTTATTAGACAGCCTTACGGGTCGTGGTAAAAACAGAATATTCCAAAGCTGGATAGCACACCCGGGCTATGATAAATACTGGCAAAGTATGATACCGTATAAAGAAGAGTTCTCAAAAATAATTATTCCCATATTATCAACGACAGGCTATTATGACGGAGGACAGGTGGGTGGAATGTATTACTTCAGGGAACACAACAAGTATAATAAGCAAGCCAATCATTACATGGTGATTGGGCCATACAGTCATTATGGCTCGCAGGGATTTTTAGGAGCAATGCCTGACTCGGTATTACTGGGTTATAAAATTGATCCGGTTGCAAATATTTCAATTCATGATATCATCTTTCAATGGTTTGATTATATACTTAAAGATGGCAAGAAACCGGCTATTCTACAGGATAAAGTCAACTATGAGGTTATGGGCGCGAATAAATGGAAGCATGCCTCCTCACTGTCTAAAATGAGCAATAATACATTGCAGTTTTACCTGAGCAGAACATTCACCAAAGAGCATTATGCTCTGAGTACGCATAAACCCAATAAAACTGAATATATTTTACAGGAAGTAGATTTTTCTGATAGAAAAACGATTAATAATTATGATCATACGAACAGTATTATTAGTGATACGAGGGACTTAAGCAATGGGCTTTTGTTTATGAGTGAGCCTTTTAATGAATCATTTGAATTCAATGGTAATTTTTCCGGCAAACTCCATTTTTCAATCAGCAACAAGGATATGGACTACAGTGTGAACGTATTTGAATTAATGCCTGATGGAAAATATTTCTATCTGACATACTTTATGGGACGAGCCAGTTATGCTGCCAATGTTAATTCAAGGAAATTGCTCATTCCTGGTAAATTAGAAGTCATTTCATTTACAAATAGCTATATGACAAGCAGAAAAATAAGTAAAGGAAGTAGGATCGTAATTCTTCTAAACATCAATAAAAGCCCATACGAACAAATCAACTACGGCACAGGAAAAGATGTGAGTGACGAAAGCATTGAAGATGCAAAAAATCCCCTTCAAATAAGGTGGTATAATGACAGTTATATTAAAATCCCAATTTGGAAAGAATAAACATATAGACGATAAGCCTGCCACTAACAAATGTATTTGCAATAGCAGGGCACGACGTTGTTAGCTTCGGCTGCAAATCATTAATCAGCAGCAGTACCGGGCATGACGGGTACTATTTAGCTAAAGAATTATTTCTTAAACATTCGTTTTTCAATTTAACTTCGGTTCGGGCGGGACGTTAATAAATACCCTGCCATCGCAAATACCGAACGTTATCGGAAATGCTTTGACAACCGTACAAATTTCAATCTGACAATAATTATCATAGATTTGACAAATTCAAAATAATATGAAACATTTCATTACATTATTCTTTGCGACAACAATATTAGCAACAATAACTATGGCTCAACAATCTTCCAAAACTCCACAGGATGAAATTATTGATTTGGAGAAATCATTTGCTTCGGCTATCAAAAGTCAGGATACAGCCCAAACTAAGAAGTTTTTATCCGACACATATTTCCTGGCTATCGGTGTGCAAGGAATGCCTCTTCAAATTGTTTCAAGAGAGCGTTGGCTTTCGGGGTTAAAAGACTATGTGACAGAATCGTTTTCCATTGATGATATTAAAGTAAATATCTATGGGAACACTGCGGTAGCAATATTGATGTATTCACAAAAAGCAACTGTTCGTGGACAGGATAGAAGCGCACAGTTTATGCTCACGGATATTTGGATGAAGGCAGATAAAGGTTGGCTGATTACTGAGAGACATTCAAGCCGACCTGAAGTTCCCGCCACTACTCGACCGAAGTAAGTGAACACTTACGGAATATGTATAGTTATATTCACTTTAACTCGCTTGGCAGCATAAAAAGTCACGAAGGAAATTTAATCTGACCGCTTCATAGTGACAGCAGCACATCCGATAACATGGGGTTTGGCAATAGGCTGGCTGACGGAATAACAATCAGCTACAATCAATATCAGCAGCAGTTCCAGCCGACGTTAGTAATTTAGCTTTTAGTCGTTATCTTGTACTTTATATTTTTAAGCAGCATTAGTTCCGGGCGAAGCGTTCAATAAATTTCCCAACATCGGCAATGCTTTAACGTTGGCTGTAACCAATTCGCCGGTTCAATAATCTAACGCAACGCTGAGGGACGAATTGGATATTAAGTACTTGAACGACTATTTTGTCCCAATACCCTCTTAAGAACCAATGTGGGAGGGTGTTGGGACAAAATAGGAGTGGTGAAAAAGTGAACAAA
>JBBRBB010000004.1:0-228990 GCA_038206235.1 Chitinophagales bacterium | reverse complement strand
TGTTCATGCAAAAATTCAAAATCAAAACGGGGCATTGCTTCCGGGTATGTATGCTGATGCCAGAATTATTATTGACAATGACAAAGCACTATCAGTTCCTGATGATGCAATCGTTTCACAAGGCGATGAGCATTTTATTTTTATTCAGGAAGAAAAAAACAAATCATTAGACGAAAATATCTTCCGAAAAATCAGCGTAGCCGTGGGCAGCAATGATTTAGGATACACCGCCATTACACCATCCGAAGGAATCAGTGATAAAGCAAACATCGTAATCGAAGGCGCATACTCTTTACTTTCCGAAATGAATAAAGGCGGAGAAGAAGAATAATTTCAAATCATAATGTCGCACGAACATCAACACCACTATACAAGCCGTAACCAAATAATCCTCTGCCTACAAGGTCATCTAATATTCGGCTATCAGCCTCATAAACCTTTCTCCATTTTTCATTCCGCATTATCAATTCTCATTTTATCTTTATAAAAGTTTCAGCAGTTTACAAGTTTTAAAGGTTTACGAGTTCTTTTATTTGATGACACTTCTGAAACTTGTAAACCCGTAAACATTTAAACTTACGAAAAACGGGAAACGATAAACGATGACTCTCCGCGATTCTTTTTCTCTTGCTTTCCGCACAGTGCGCAGCAATAAATTGCGCACAGGTATCACCGTTGCTATCATTGCATTTGGTATTATGGCGCTCATTGGTATTATCACTGCTATTCAATCTATGAACCAAAGCTTACGTGCCAGCTTTTCTACTATGGGCGCAAACGGATTTACTATTTCTTATAAAGAACGCTTCAGGTTTGGCAACGATAATGAAACAGAAAAAGTTGAGAAGGGAAAGAAGACGAAGAAATCGAACCTTGATAAATATATTCAATTAAAACAAGGGGAGCAATTCAAATCATCTTTTGCTTATCCGGCCCTTGTGAGCCTTTCTTTAGGCGGTCCCGGCGATGTTGAAGTGCATTATAAAGACAAAAAAACAAATCCCAATGTTAGCATAAGAGGCGGTGATGAAAATTATCTGCAGGTAAACGGCTTCACAATTGATGCGGGCAGAAACTTCAACACCATTGATGTGCAAACAGGCAGAAGCGTTTGTATGCTCGGCAGCGATGTTGCATCAAAATTATTTGGAGCAAACCCTGCTATTGCCATTGATAAATTTATACGAATAGGCGGTATGCCTTACCGTGTTATTGCTGTGCTTAAGAGCAAAGGAAGCAGCGCTTTTTTGAGTGCCGATAATATGGTGCTTACTACTTACAATAATGTAAGGCGAACAGCTGAGGCATCAAACTCATTTGTAATTGGTGTAACAACAAGCGATGTGCAACACTTAGAAGGCGCCATTTCTGAAGCCACCGGTGCATTCAGAGCCATTCGCAAACAACATCCCACAGAAGAAGATAATTTTAGTATAGAAAAAAGTGATAAGCTGGCAGAAACATTCATTGGCTTTCTCAGCAGCATTCAGGGAGCAGCCGGTGCAATTGGATTAATCACTTTAATTGGCGCTGCCATCGGGCTTATGAATATTATGCTGGTGGCAGTAAATGAGCGTACACGTGAAGTGGGATTGATCAAAGCGCTTGGCGGAAAAAAGAGAGATATTCGTCAGCAGTTTTTGTTTGAATCAATCATCATTAGTTTAATGGGTGCTTTGTTTGGAATTATTCTCGGTGTATTGGTAGGAAATATTTTTGCTCTCATACTTAAAGCAGGTTTTGTTATTCCCTGGGATTGGGTGCTGATGGGAATAATTATTTGCAGCGTTGTAGGTTTGCTTGCGGGACTGTGGCCCGCAATTAAAGCATCGAGATTAAACCCGATTGAAGCGCTGAGATATGAATAGTTTGCAGTTTACAGTTTATAGTTTTTCGCCTGCCCCGACAAAGGCGGGGTTTATCGTTTGTAGTTTGTGTCCACCCGAATGACTTGGTCGGACGGTTTGTGTGGGTAGAAATTTATAAAGGAAAAATCTGATGGGTTTAAAATCAAAGCTTACAAATACAATTTATTCTGCGCTCGACAGTATCTATAGAAAAATTGACAGTTCTCATGTAAGAAGAACAAAGAATATAAAAAAAATCCCGAACTACGCTAATAGAAAAGGAGGAAAGCTTTCCTATTCTGAATGGGCGCATGTTATTGGAATATTTCAAACCATCATTTATCAGAATCTTCCAAAGAAAGAGCGAAATAAAATACTCGATATAGGTTGCGGCACAGGGCTTTTGGCTATTGCCTGCGAACCCTTTATTCATGATGGTATTTATACAGGGCTTGATGTTATGAAATCTGATATTGATTACTGCAAAAACCATTATAAAGAACCCTTTTATAATTTTATTCATTTTGATGTTTATAATGCAACTTATGCGGCTAATCAATCAACCGAAAAAAAGAAATGGCCTATTGAAGATGAATGTTACGATTTGGTAACTGCTCTTTCTGTTTGGACGCATTTAAAAGAAGACGATGCCATCTTTTATTTTAAAGAAATTTCGAGGGTTTTAAAAAAAGGAGGAAAAGCTATCATAACTTTTTTTGTATTGGATGATGTATATCAAAATACATTACAAAAAAGAGAGAACACTACGGGCAGATATCATTCCACTAATCAGCAAAACTGGATATTTAATAAACCTGCATATAATTCAACCTTCTGCTTTACCCCTGCATGGGCTGCTACTCCTGAAGATGCAATTGGAATAAATATAAAGGGGCTGGAAATATTAGAACAGGAATCGGGATTGAAACGAATTTATTATTACCCGGGAAATTGGAAAGAAGAACCGGGAATTTATTTTCAGGATATTATTATTTTTGAAAAATAAGAAGGTTAATGGTTGAATTGCTTAGAGCAAAATAATAAATAGCATCAAGATAGCACCAGCAAACGATAAACGATAAACGATAAACCTTCTTTATCTTATCAACACCGCTGTTCCTTTTCTCAACAATCTGTTTCCTAAATAATCAACTCCCTCGGCAACAAAAACATAAGTACCTGAAGCTTGTTTTATTCCCGCAAAAGTTCCATCCCATCCTTTATTTTGTTCTCCGGTGCTATACACCATTTGCCCCCAGCGGTTATAAACCCTGAAATATAAAAATTGTTTCAGCCCCACCGCTGTTGGTTTCAGCACATCATTCAATCCATCACCATTGGGCGTAAAACCTGTAGGAACAAAAATATCGGGCTTGGTTTTAAAAACACGAACAGTGATATCATCATACCCTACACATCCTTCTTTGGTTTCAACTTTAAGATGATAGGTTACAGAATCGTAAGATGCACCAAGTATAACAAGAGGATTTGAAATCTTTGTATTATTCATTCCACTAGCCGGCGACCATGAATAAATGTCTCCGCCTCTGGCATTTAATTGCAAAGGCTGAGTTGCAACAATGGTAGTATCGTTTCCGGCAAATGCCTGCACCTGCGAAATCACATTTACCACTACCGTATCTGTTTTTGGCTTGGGGCAGCCGAGTGTATCCGTAACACTTAATACGTATGCTGTAGTGCTTTGCGGGCCGGCAACAGGAGTTAATGAATTTGAATTCAGGAGACTGTTAACCGGAGACCAAGTGTAAAATGCGCCGGTAATATTGCCAGATAACATGATTGTTTTTCCATAGCAAATAAGAGTATCTGGCCCCGCCAATGAAATAGGATAAGGCACTGTTTTAATATTAACAGCATCTGTTGCAATGCACTTGCCTACGCTTGCCAGCAGTGAATAAGTAATGTTTGATGGAGGCACAGCAACAGGGTCTTTTATTTTAGGATTATTAAGACCGGTTGCAGGCGACCAGGTAAAGTATAATGCATTTGTATTTGGTGAAAGCTGAATGCTATCTGTTTGGCAGATGGTTGTATCAGCACCAATATCGAGTAACACTTTATCAATAACATTTACAGTAACTGATGCAGAGGCAACGCATCCGCTGTCATCAATCGTAACATTGTAAGTAGTTGTATCTTTTGGATAAACCAATGGCGTAGCAGACGTGGGATTAATAATATTATAACCAGGCTGCCAGTTAAAAGTAGCGGCAGATGTTGATGCCGCAGATTGAAGCTGCAGAGTGTCTATGCTGCAGATAAGTGTATCAGTGAATGGAAGCGTTACAACAGGATTATCTACTATACTTACTTGTTTGATAACTGTATCAAGGCAGCCTTTTGAATTGGTTACAATTAATGATACATCTCTTGCACCGGAAGAAGGATACAAATAGGATGTGTTTGGTATGATAGCAGTATCTGCGAGTGTAGAAAGGTCGCCAAAATCCCAATGCCATGAATCTACAAAACCATATTTTGAGGTGGTTAAATCGAAAAAATTATAGGGATTTGTTACACAACTGCCGGTATATTTAAAATCGGGAATAAAGCCGGGATAAACCAGGGCCTGGGTGGTTGCAGTATCCGTGCATTGCATACCCCTGTTTACTATCAGTGTAACTGTATAAGTACCGCTGTCAGGATAAGTATAAGTAGCAACAGGCACATTAGAAGTATCATCAGCCAGGCTTGTTACGCCAAAATCCCAATAGTAAGTTTTAATTAAAGAAGAATTGGTAGAATTGCTGAATGTAAGATTATAACCATCGCAGGTAATATAGCTTGGCTTTAATGTGGGCGCGGGAATGCTGCAGTCATTAACTACCATAATAAAATCTTTCCTGTGCACGCTAATAATTATACCGTTGCGCCATTCAGCAACGGATACGCAAACAACATAGAGATTAGGGTCGGGAGAGTTACCGCTAATAATACCAGATGCAGGGTCAATAGTAACATTGGCGCCAAGGGGTTGTGTGCCGCTATACCCTAATGCAGTATTATAGTTTACGGTTTTATAAAGAGGAAAGCCGGCCTGCAGATCAGTGGCGCTTGTAAATGCTCCTCCTCCGTACGCAGATTGAAATTGATAGCTTAAGGAATCGCCATCAGCATCTGTTGCACTAAAATCCAAAACAAAGGGGCTTTGCTTGCATACTAAAGCCGTATCTTTTATATTAAAAATCGCACTTGAATTATGCCCCGTTGATAATTGGTTTGTACCCGGCACAACACATTCATAAGTAGCACCGGGAACGCCGCTGAGCGTTTGAGCGTCGGAGAGCACATTTGCCGAGGGCGCCCTGCAGCATGTTTGAAACGCAATGCGGTAACCATACGTATTGTCTGCTAAATCAATATTTTTAGTGTAGGTAGCTATTTCGTAACAAACATAAGGTTTTGCAGAAATACAAGGAGGATAAGTTGTAAGAGTAATCGTTTGAAAATTTGTTCTGTTTACAGGATAATCATTTACACGGGCATAAGGCGGATTATTTACAAAAATGCTGATGGTTACTGACAGTGGTAAACATGCAGTTCCTGTAGTACCTCCGCAGGGCTGGTCACAATCTCTGAAAAGTCGTAAAGAAACAGCGTATTTACTGGTATTTGGCTGCCCTCCCGGGCCGATGTAGGAATAAAATATTTCTCCTCCAACAACATGATTTGCATAAACAGAAATAAATGAAAACAAAATTGGTATGATTAAAAAAAACTTTCGCATTATTCTCAACTTACAACGATTCATTATTTATAAATGCAAGCAGGTGATTATTTAAAGCTGCTGCATCTTCCCACATACTTATATGTCCCACTTTTTCAAGAATGTGAATATACGAAATATCAGGAAGGTGCACCTGCGGCAAAGCGTCATTTAACACAACAGCATTATCTTCTGTACCTAAGACGAACAACACGGGCAGTTTGCTGCTTTTAAGTGTATGAGTTCTGTCAGGGCGATTCATCATTGCTCTGTAATAATCTTGTAAGGCTTTTTTGGAAAATGCTTTCGCATCTTCAATCAATTGCTCTACTTTTTCGGGATATTCTTTTTTACATTTATCAGCAAAAAGATTGGGGATTGTTGTTTTTAAAAAGTGATAAGCGCCATATTCTTCTATTATTTCAATCCCCTTTTTCCTCATTGATTTTTTTTCATCGCTATCTGCAAAAGCAGTGGAATTAATAAGCCCGAATGCCTTTAATATCTTAGGATATTTTTCTGCAAAGGCAAGCGTAATATATCCGCCCATACTATGCCCCAGCATGATGCACTCTTCAATGCCTTCGTGTTTTAATAATGCATAAATAGATTCAACGTAGTATTCAAGGGTATCTCGTTTCTCGTTTCTGGTTTCTCGTTCCTCGTTGCTGAAAGCTGATTTCCCACTGCCGGGTAAATCAGGAACAATAAGCATACAATGCTCTTTTAAAAACTGTACCTGCAAATTCCAGATGCTTCCTGTTTCTCCAAAGCCATGTAATAACACAACAGGAGTTCCCCTGCCTGATATTGCGTAGACAACTGTTGCGTTGTTATATTGAAAAGTTTTTTGCACGCAAAAAAAGTTTAAATGTTTACAAGTTTACAAGTTTCAAAGGTTGTTTACAGTTTACTTGTTTACGAGTTTCAAAGGTTGTTTGATATAAAGAACTCGTAAACTTCTGAAACCCGTAAACTATTTGAACTTCTGACCCCGCATTCTAATTTGCATGGATAAATTCAAATAACGGTTCAGCATTAACAATATTACCGGAGCCACTGCAATATTAAGATTTTGGGGAAGCCAGAAAAATGAAACCAATAATATGGCATTAATAATAGCTGCGGCTGTAAAATAATTTTTTAGCCATAATGGTTTTTTTCCCAAGAAGAATGCAGCAATAAAATTTGTTGGCAATGCCCATGCGATATTAAAATTATTGCTGCAAGCAATATGGTCGGTGCCAAACCACATAAATAAAATTAATAGGCCAAGAAGCCCTGAAACATAGAGCAGCAAAGCATCTGCAAGGCCCATGAATTTTTTTGCCCAATTTGCAGGCGATAAAGAAATAAGGAAAATAACAACACAGATAATGCCTAAAAAAATCAGCGGTGTGTATATTCCCGTTGATTCTTGTTTTGGCAGCGGCAGCAAAAGAGGAATTGTTTGTTTCACGAGAGGCTTTTTATTATCTGCTGCTAAGTTTAATCCCTTCATAAAATATTCCGGAAGAAACATTGCCTGTGAGTTGGTAACAGGCTTATCAGTTTTAAGGCCGAGTAAAATATCCATCCCTAATTTGCTCCAGGGCTGGCTGCCCCTGTCGAGATAATAATGTATCATATCACGAAAGGTTGTGCCTGGCGGAACAATGTTTTTTGTAACCGAAATATTTTTGTTTGATTGTAATACTATATCTCTTATGCGTGTGGTGCAGTTATCGAATAAAAAATCGTATTTATAAAAGCGGTTATCGCCCTGCATATTGTATGCAACGGCTTGCAGTATTTGTTTTATTTCATTACAATTCAGATTTAATACCTGCTCATAAACGCTTCTTCCTTCTGCATTGTAGATGTAAAGAAAATCATCAGGCTTATCGGTAGATACAAAATACAATAACTTTCCCCGCATAAACTTTGTGTAGAAGTTGGGAGTATCAAAATCAAATGTGCCCCAGTTGTAAAGAACATCTGTACCGAGAACGCTATCAACAATGCGCAAAGCAGTGTGACCAAAAAGTTCATATAATTCCTCGCCGGGAGCACAGGTAATTACACTAATGCGGGCCTGGCAGGCAGTATCTTTTGGCTGAGCATAATTAATTTGAGTAAGTAAAACAAGCAAAAGAAATAAATACAATGATTTCTTCATTCAGCAAAGATTGTAAAAGGGTTGAAGTTTGAGAATATTTTTTGTTCGCATGTCAAAATTTCTGTCTTTCGTTTGGTGAAACTTTTTCCCGGCTTTATATTTCCAAATACAGTTTTTCATCTATACCCGCAACAGAGTTTTTGAAATTCATTTCGTTCATTCTTTGGACCTATTATTGCAAGCTTCTATTGTTCTTTTACACTGTCAATATCGTTGCTCTTTGTACGCAAACCATTGTGTGCGCAATTCAGAATAATCACGAAGAAGATTTTTAAATTGCTGAAATGGTTTTCTGCGCAAAATAATTTCTTCAAACCTGTGCTGAGTTTCTTTATCTGTTATTTCATTAATAAAATTTTCCATCTGTATAAAAGATTCATAACTTTCCATTCCTTCAAATCGAATATACTCGTTGTAATGTTCATCAATCTTATCCATAACATCCTGCAAGGGGTTGTCATCAGATCCATAAAATTCGTTTGAATTATCAGGATAAGTTTCAAGCGCTCCTGTTTTAATATGATAAAAACATTTCATTCCGCAATCAAGCTGTTCTGCAATTTCTTTTATCATTTCATCGGCTATTTGTAAAGACATTGTACTATGTTTAATTTAAAGTAATATAATTGCTGTTGCAAGCTATTAAATTTGTGAAGCATGAAATACACTTTTTCAATATTGATAGCTGTTTTAGTAATATGCGGATGCGCTCACAATCCTTATGCAACAAGCAATAAATTGTATAAGCACCAAGCAAAAGCTTATGCAAAAACAATAAGTCAATATCCGTTAATTGATAGTGGAAACAATGCTCCCTATTTTATTGGAACAACCAATTTCAATTTACGCAAACCAAACTTTGTTATTATTCATCATACTGCGCAAAACAGTTGCGGGCAAACATTGAAAACATTTACAACACAGGCATCACAAGTAAGTGCCCATTATGTGATTTGTAAAGATGGAACCGTGCATCATCTTTTGAATGATTACCTGCGTGCATGGCATGCAGGCGTGAGCAAATGGGGAAATGATGCAGATATTAACAGCAGCAGCATTGGTATTGAGCTTGATAATAATGGCTTTGAATCTTTTACTGATGCACAAATAAACAGCCTGCTGCGTTTGCTGGATGCATTGAAAAAAACATATAATATTCCCACAACAAATTTTGTTGGGCATGGCGATGTTGCACCTGGAAGAAAGGTTGACCCTAATTATCTTTTCCCCTGGAAACTGTTGGCAGATAAGGGTTTTGGCTATTGGTACAATGATACAACGAATATAATGCTGCCTTCAAACTTTGATCATCTGCAGGCCTTACGCATTATTGGATATGATATGAAAGATACCACGGCTTCTATCGTTGCATTTAAACGGCATTGGCTGCAGGATACAACCTGCTGCCTTGATTCAACTCAATACAAGGTCTTATACGAAGTGATGAAGAGATACCAATAAAATATTTCTAAATTTAATGGCTATCATCCGGTTCCCGCAAGATAGTCAGCAATGGTGTGACCGATAAATAATAGAGCGAGTAAGCCGGCAATTACGATAATGATGATATTTACCGGTCTCATACGAATTGAAATATGTAGTATATGCTTTGTTTTATCGTATTGCAGCCAAATAATAGAAAGCAGATTTAAGAGCACAGCTATAAGCGGAATAATGATAACAATCATTGAGAAAATCCCGAATCGTATCCATACTGGTAATTGGGGTAAATATTCCTGCATCCACGACCAGGGAGGTATTGAAGCATTCAACACTGAATGAAGCATTCCTGAACCAAGCACTATCACAGGGATCAGCATAAGCCACAATGCGGCCCGGGCAGATTTCTTTGCATTTAAGATCGCTAATTTCAGTTGCCATTGATGTGCCATCGGTGGCATTTCAGGTGTGCTTAAATTTTCCAGTTTTTTTTCAAGGTCATCCGTGTTCATGAAACAAAGTTTTTTGTATAATATAAAAATGAAATTTTTTCATTTTGGTTGCAATGCTCACAGCATCCTTTTCAATTTTTGAATTCCCCGGAAGAGTAAAGACTTCACCGTTCCTTCCCGTTTATTTAAAATTTTAGCTATTTCCTTTATACTCCTTCGTTCAAAGTAGCGTAGGGCAATCACCTCCTGATGTGAGAGGGGAAGCAGCTTAATTTTTTTCTGTATCATTATGTAATCTGCATGCTTTTGCACTTCATTTTCCAATGCTGTCTTTTCTTCATTTGTAGTTTTGGGATCAACAATATCCCACCCCGTTGAGTCTATAAGCATATTTGCGGATTCAAGCGAAAAATTTTTTTTGCGAAAATGTTGCCTCATTTCATTGGTAGCAATTCTGTAAATCCAAAATGAAACAGAAATATTTTTCCATTTGAATGAACGAATATTGATAAATGCCTTTAAAAATGTTTCTGATGCAATGTCCCGTGCAGTATCATAGTCGCCAATGCGATGAAATATGTAACTGAAGATTGCCGTGTAATAGTTATCGAATATGATGCTGAAACGTGTCAGGATCACTCCGCAAATCAGCAATTAATTTTCTCTCTTCTTCAAGATTCAAGTGTGCTTTCTTATAAAAATACGAAAACAACAAAAAGGTTGCAAAACATACATTAGTATGGCAAAGATAGATTTCACATCAATGCTTAACTTCATAAAAAATATTTCTTATGGATTTTGGACGCATTCCTGAAAATGAATTGAACAATATTGATTTTACTTTATCGCCTGAACCAGCTTTCAATAAACAAGTATTAAAGGGTAAGCCTGTAAAAAATGCAAAAGTATATATCGGCTGTGCTAAATGGGGAAGACTTGAATGGGTTGGAAAAATTTATCCCCCCAAAACAAAAGAAAAAGATTTTCTCAATTACTATGTGCAGCATTACAACAGCATTGAATTAAATGCCACACATTATAAATTGTATGGTGCAGCAGGTATTGCAAAATGGGCGGCAAAGGCCAACACCCGCCTGTCAGAAGGACAGGAAAAGGATTTTGTTTTTTGTCCCAAGATGTACAAGGGTATTACCCATTTTGGAAGCTTGAAAGGAAAAGATTTTCTAACAAATGAATTTCTTAGGGGCATTGCTGCATTTGAAAAACATTTAGGCCCAATTTTCATTCAGGTTAATGATTCATTCAGCCCGAAAAGAAAAGATGAGTTGTTTGAGTATTTAAAATCCTTGCCCACAGACCTGCAATTTTTTATGGAAGTACGCCACCCAGATTGGTTTGCAAAAGAGGAAATACAAAAAGAATTATTCAACACTTTAAAAGACATGAACATTGGCGCTGTTATTACTGACACAAGCGGACGAAGAGATTGTTCACACATGCATTTAACTGTTCCAAAAACATTTATTCGTTTTGTTGGCAACAGTCTTCACCCAACTGATTATAAAAGAATTGATGACTGGATAAACCGCATAAAATACTGGCTGGATAAGGGTTTGCAGGAGCTCTATTTTTTTATGCACATGCACGATGAAGCCTTCTCACCTGAATTAACCGTGTATTTAGTTGATGCAATTAATAAAGCCTGCGGATTGAATTTAGAAAAGCCTGTGTTTATTGAAAGAGGAAATATCAATCTGTTTGCAGGCACAAACGATAACCGATAAACTACAAACTACAAACTATCCTTCTTCCTCTATCGCTTCATCAGGTGCATTGGCAACAAGCACGGTGCTCATTTTCTTAATCGGATTGCTATGATTTATTTCATAAGTTGCACGGCGGCGAATAATATCTATACACTCATAAGTGGCAGCAAAGAATGAAGATGTATCTGCAATGCCTTTCCCTGCAATATCAAAAGCAGTACCATGGTCAGGGCTTGTGCGCACAACAGGCAACCCGGCGGTATAATTTATTCCTGCGCCAATAGAAAGTGATTTAAAAGGAATGAGCCCCTGGTCATGATACATAGCAAGCACTGCATCAAATTCGTTATAGCTGCCCCGTGCAAAAAATGCATCAGCGCTGTAAGGGCCAAACACAAGCATGTTTTGCTTTGCCTCTTTAATGGCGGGTTTAATAATATTTTCTTCTTCATTTCCAATTAATCCTTCATCACCCGCATGAGGATTTAAACCGAGCACAGCAATTTTAGGTTTATCAATTCCAAAATCTTTTTGAAGACTCGTGTTGCATATTCGCAGCTTGCTTATAATATTTTCTTTGGTAATGTTTGCAGCTATCTCTTTTACGGGCACATGTTCTGTAACCAGCGCCACACGCAGGTTTTCAGCAACCATAAGCATTGCCACATCATCAACACCAAACATGGCTTTTAAATAAGGAGTATGACCACTATAATTAAACGTCGCCGACTGAATATTTTTTTTGTGAACAGGCGCAGTTACTAATCCTTTTATTTGCCCTTCCTTTAAAGCTTTTACCGCTTGCTGCAGAGAAAGCAATGCGTACCTTCCACCCGTTTCATTTAATAGTCCCGGGTTCATAGGAACTTCCTCTTCCCAGCAATTGAAAACGTTCACCTGCTTGATATTAAGCCGTGAAAAATCTTTTACGCTCTGGTAAGCAAAGTTTATATCGGGTAAAGACTTGCGGTAAAAGTTAATGCTTTTATTGCTTGCGAAAATTACGGGTACGCAATACTCCAATATGCGGCTTTCGCTGAGGGTTTTAATAATAAGCTCAATGCCAATGCCATTAAGGTCGCCACAGGTAAAACCAATAATTGGTTTTTGTTGTTCGCTGCTCATGAAAATATTTTGATTTGTAAAATTAATGGTTAATGAGGCAATAATGATTAGGCAATAGGCAATAATGGAATGGGCAATAAACAAATAAGTAATAGGCAATAATAGAAAGGCGATAAGAAGTTTATAAATTTGATAAAAACCATGTTACTATTAAATCATAAGAAAATGGGGGCATGGCAAATATCCATACTACTGCTTAAAGAAATTTATAAGCTTTGCCAAAAATTTCCTGATTCAGAAAGATTCAATATTGTAGGTCAGATTAAAAGGGCTGCTTTATCAATCAGTAATAATATTGCTGAAGGCGCCGCAAGAAAATCGCAAATAGAAAGAAACCGATTTTATGAAATTGCAAGAAGTTCCGCAGTAGAGGTTGACAATTGTCTTGAAGTCTCGTTAGCGTTACAATTTTTAACTCCAATCGATGTACAGGGATCTGAAAATTTATTATTAGAAGAATTTAAATTATTGTCTGCAATGATGAATAGCCCACTTTAAATTATTGCCTGTTCACTATTGCCATTTATTATTGCCTATTTACTATTGCCTATTTTTTATGTTACTTGTATTAAAAAAATCCCTCGGTCAGCATTTCTTAAACGATGAAAATGTATGCCGCAAAATTATATCTGCATTATCGCAACATGAGTTTCATCAATTATTGGAAATTGGTCCCGGGGCAGGTGCCTTAACAAAATATCTTTTGCAATTATATGATATAGATTTCAAAGCAGTTGAATTAGATGCTGAGAAAGTAACCTATCTGGAAAACAATTATTTATCAATTAAAGAAAAAATTATTCATAAAAATTTCCTCGATATGGAAAAGCCTTTTGCAGTGGGCGATTTTGTTGTGATTGGTAATTTTCCTTACAACATTTCTTCTCAAATTATTTTCAAAATATTAGAATGGAAAAATGATGTGCCCGTTATGCTCGGTATGTTTCAAAAAGAAGTAGCGAAGCGAATAGCTTCTAAACCCGGTACAAAAGTGTATGGCATTTTAAGTGTGCTGGTGCAGGCTTTTTATACTGTTGAATATTTGTTTGATGTGCAGCCTGAATGTTTTACTCCGCCACCAAAAGTAATGAGCGCCGTAATCAAGCTTCAAAAGAAAAATGAAATGTATGAAATGAAAAATGAAAAATCTTTTTTTGCACTTGTGAAAACAGCATTTAATCAAAGACGAAAAACTTTGCGCAATGCAGTTCGCGCATTATTTGACGAGGCAACTTTAAAAAATGATATATTTAATAAGCGGGCAGAGCAATTAAGTGTTGAAGATTTTGCAGCCTTAACTTTTTACATGAACAGATAATTAGTTATAAGATGAAAATTGAACGAAGCAGCGTTAAAAAGATAATAATCACAAGCAGAGCGCATAACTGGCTTACAGAATATCTAAGCAATAAAGGGTATCAAGTTTTATATCTCCCGGCAATGACTTATGAAGAGTTGTTTCAATTGATTAAAGATGCTGAAGGCATCATTGTAACTACGAGATTAAAAATTGATAAAGCAATTATTGATGAGGCGCCGGGATTAAAATGGATTGCACGCCTTGGCAGCGGCATGGAATTAATTGATGTGGAATATGCAGAAACAAAGGGCATACAATGCGTAAGCAGCCCTGAAGGAAATCGCAATGCAGTAGCAGAACATGCACTTGCCATGCTTTTGAATTTAATGAACAGAATAAGCAGCAGCTACGAAGAAGTGAAACAGGGAAATTGGTTTCGTGAAAAAAATACGGGCGAAGAATTAACCCGCAAAACCGTTGGTATTATTGGCTTTGGAAACACCGGCTCAGCCTTTGCACAATTATTAGCATCTTTTAATGTTACTGTGCTTGCTTATGATAAATATAAATTTGATTTTGCAAAAGATTATATTCACGAAGCATCACATGAACAGCTTGTAAAATATTCAGATGTGGTGAGTCTGCATCTTCCCTTAACAACAGAGACTTTTCATTTTGCAAATGATACTTTCTTTCAGTCACTGGAAAAACAACCCTATTTCTTAACCACGTGCAGGGGAAAAGTAACTGATACTTCAGCCCTATTAAAAGCGCTGGAAAATAAAAAAATAAAAGGCGCAGGCTTAGATGTTCTTGAGAATGAAAAGTTAGAAACTTATACCAATGGGGAAAGGGCACAATTGAACCGGCTATGTGCTTTTAAAAATGTGATAATCACACCGCACATAGCCGGATATAGTTATGAAGCCTTTTATTTAATGGCTAAAGTAATAGCAGAGAAATTAAATATTTAGCTATGATGAATTTCGGCTGCAAATGCAAGGTCGAAATTGCGATGAAAATTTCCTGCCGGATTCGCTGAAGAGCCAATCCATTCTTCTCCATCAGGGTACGGATCTTTTTCTGCCCACGGTCCTTCTGCTATCGCCATCATGCCGCCATGGTTGCAGCTTATTTTAAAGGCGTACTGTTTTTTATCATCCAGCATCATATCATTTATATCAAACCTTATCCATTGATTTTGCATACTCTTATCGAGCATTAAATGTTTTTCCGTTTTCTTTTCTTTCCATTCATGACCCGCCTCATTAAATTCAAAAACGCTTAACAAAGCATCTGTTTCACCTACAATCATCTCGGGGAAAATGCTAATCGTTTTTAGAATTCCGGGACGATGAATTTTAAAGGTTTGCCCGGCAAAATGGTCAATGCCATCACCCATATAACCTATCCAGTAATGATGACCTTTTCTTGCGTTGCCAATAACCAAAACATTCTTAGTTAAACTATTTTCGGGGGCAGCGGAAATTGGTTTTTTCATACGGTTTTATTTTAAATTTTATAATGACTGATGTAAAAACGCCTCTTTATTTTCATTATTGCAAATAAAAAACAAATTTTGAGTGAAGATTTTTTGATAGTCTTTTGTTTGAAAAATTAAAAAAACTATATTTGTATTAGTGCAACGCTGCATCTGTTTTTGTGGCGTTGTATTTTTTTTATATCTGAATAAAAGCACAGCGTATGAACGAGATAATGTATCTGTCAAAGGAAGCCTTTGAAAAAATGAGAGTTGAGCTGCAGAGAATGAAAACGGTTGACCGCCGCGCAGCTTCAAGAGCTATTGCAGAAGCACGTGATAAAGGAGATTTAAAAGAAAATGCAGAATACGATGCTGCCAAAGAAGCACAGGGAATACTGGAAGCCAAAATGGCTTTACTGGAAACTCAAATAGCGAATGCACGCATTGTAGATGCAAGTGATATTGATACCAGTAAAGTTTCTATTTTAACCAAAGTAACCATTACAAATCTTACCACAAAAAAAACAGTTACCTACCAGATTGTTGGGGAAAAAGAAGCCGACCTGAAAGCAGGAAAGATTTCGGTAAACTCTCCAATTGGTAAAGGCTTATTAGGAAAACGCAAAGGAGAAACTGCCGAAGTGCAGGCGCCTACAGGCCTCATTAAATTTAAGATTGAAAAAATAAGTATTTGATTGAAATCGGAAATCCGAAATGAATTTTTCAATATTCTTCGAATGAGTCCTTTGGCGATATTCAATATTAAATATGAAATCCAAAAATTAAATTATGACTATCTTTTCAAAAATCATCAAAGGCGAAATACCATCTTATAAAATTGCAGAAAGTGAAAAATTTTTTGCCTTTCTCGATGTTTATCCTTTGGTAAAAGGACATGTGCTGGTAGTACCAAAAATTGAAGTGGATAAATTCTTCGATATGCCTGATGATTATCTTGCCGATATGCTTTTGTTTGCAAAGCCTATTGCCCATGCTATTGAAAAAGCTTTTCACTGCAACCGCTGCGGACTTGAAGTAATTGGATTAGAAGTACCACATGCACATCTGCATTTAATTCCTATTAACTCTGCTGATGACTTAAATTTTACAACAGGCAAGTTGAAGCTGAGTTCTGAACAATTGAAAGAAGTGCAGCAGAAAATAGTTGAAAGGTTCAATGGTTGAATGGTTAATTGCTAAATTGCTAAACTGTTTATGGAAACACGGAACTTTAAACTTTGAACTTTAAACATCAAACAACTAACCTGTAATCTTTCCGGAATTTTTCGAAACGTACTCCTGCCAGTTTTTAAACCCTTTTGTTTTGGCAGCTAAAGGTGAGTTCATGTGATAATGATGACACAGTGCAACTGCCAACGCATCGGTAGCATCTAAATATTGCGGCTTCTCTTCAATGGAAACTATACGCTGCAACATTTTAAAAACCTGCTGCTTTCCTGCATTACCATTACCTGTGATAGATTGCTTTACTTTCTTTGGAGAATATTCTGTTACCGGAATATTGCATTGCATAGCAGCAGCAATAGCAACGCCTTCTGCCCTGCCAAGCTTGAGCATGCTTTGTACGTTCTTGCCAAAAAAAGGCGCTTCAATTGCGAAGCTTGTTGGGTGATGCAGGTTAATAATCTCGCAAATTTTTGAATGGATCATCTGCAATTTTTCGTAAGCGTTTTTATTGTTTCCAGGCTTAAGAATATCCATAGCAATTAATTTTATGCCATTGCCTGTAGCTTCAATTAATGCAAAGCCCATGATAACTGTTCCCGGATCTATTCCTAAAATAATTTGTTTCTGCTGCTGCATTGTTGCGTGAAAATACTATTTTGCTTCCTGATAGTTTAAAAGTTCAAAGTTTAAAGTTTAAAGTTTAGTTTAAATGTTTTGAATGTTTGAAAGTTTATTAATTCATTGATGTCATTATGGGAGCAACCCCTGAATAATTATTACAAAGTGATTTTTCAAATAAAGCTCAATAATGAATAAAACGTACAAGAGTCCTGCTAAAGACGGGATATCCCATGCGACGTCCACCCATGTCGACACGGACGGGCAACGGAAGACTAAGAGTAATTCAACTGTTGGGTACAAAAAAATAACATTTATAAAAAAGCATTATAAAATTCTGCTCAATTATATTTTAGGGCCTCTGCTATTTATTATTTTATCTTACGCTATTTATGTAAAAGTAAACGACCAGCCAAACCTGCCGCAAAAGCTGGAACTATTACGCAAATCATTTTCAAAGCAACATGCATGGTATATAGTTGTATTGTTTTTACTAATGTTTCTAAACTGGAGCATCGAAGCCCGCAAATGGCAACTGCTTGTTAAACCTGTACAGAAGGTGAGTTTTTTTATAGCCGCAAAAGCAGTGCTATCGGGTTTATCTTTGTCTTTGTTTTTGCCAAATGGCATTGGAGAATATGCCGGAAGAATTGTTTATATGGACCAGGGAAACCGTTTGCGCTCTGTAGCATTGACTATTGCAGGGAGCATGAGCCAACTGATTATTACATTAGTTGCCGGGCTTGGCGGATTCATATACCTGAGAAGCCATACATGGCACAATACAGGCCAGTTGCAGGGATTCTCTTTTTTCTGGATAAACGGCATCATCTCTATGATATTCATGGGTACGCTGCTTTTACTCTTTGTTTATTTTAAATTATCATGGCTTACCTCTATTGTTGAAAAAATTCCTTTTGTTGATAAGTATAAATATTTAATTGAAAATCTTGAAACTTTTCACTGGAGGGAATTAACAAGAATTTTGTTTTTGTCATGCTTAAGATTTATTGTTTTTGTAATCCAATACGTTCTTATACTTCATTTTTTTAAAGTAGATATTGGCTTTGCTGATGCAGTGTGCACCACATGTGTATTATTTCTGGTGTTAGCAATTTTACCAACCATTCCGCTTGCAGATGTAGGGATCAGAAGTCAGGCAGGAATACAGCTATTCGGACTGTTGACAACAAATTCTTTGGGCATACTGGCAACAACAGCCGGTATATGGTTTATCAATTTAATTGTACCTTCTGTGGCAGGAAGTTTGTTTATATTGGGAATTAAAATTTTTAAGAAACAGGAAACGTGAAAAAAATTTTTATTGCTTTTTTATTTTCTATCTTATGGATGCTCTCATCAGCAGACGATGATTTCTGCGGCATTCACAACAGGGCTTTCAAACCCGGTGAAATAATTACTTTCAATGTCTTTTATTCTGTGATTGGTATTTATGTAAATGCAGGCACGGCTGTATTTACTACTTCACTTGAAAAGCTGGATAATAAAACGGTTTATCATGTTGTGGGTGATGGAAAATCCAATTCTCACTACGACTGGATTTTTAAAGTTCGTGACCGTTACGAAAGCTATTTTGATACAGCACATCTGCTGCCCTATAAGTTTATAAGAAATGTAGATGAAGGCGGGTATAAGAAAAAAGAGTACATCACTTTTAACCAGCAAACCAATACGGCCACCTCTGCTTCCGGTGCAATTAAAATACCCAGGTGTGTGCAGGATGTTTTAAGCTCGGTGTATTATGCCCGCAACATTGATTTTAATAAGTACAGGGTTGGTGATAAAATTCCTTTCACCATGTTTCTCGATAATGAAATTCATAATCTTTATATACGCTATCTGGGAAAAGAAACGGTAAAAACAAGATATGGAAAATTTTACGCTGTAAAATTCAAGCCGCTGCTTGTAAAAGGAACCATATTTGAAGGCGGTGAAAAAATGATAGTGTGGGTAAGTGATGATGCCAATCATTTACCGCTGCGTATTGAAAGCCCCATAGCAGTAGGCAGCATTAAGGTTGATATGATGCAGTACAGAAATCTTCGTTATCCTCTAAGCTCTACGATAAGTGTGAGATAATTATTTTGTAACCCGCCTCGATAAAGAAGAAAAAGAATCCTGAATGTATATAATAATCCGCAGAATTGCGGGATCAGAATTGAAGTTCGTCCGATAAAAATGAAGAATGAAATCAATGGCTTTGAAGAAAATCAAAGAGGCTTATGAATTAAATTATTATATAATTCAGCATGAAGGGTTATTGTTTTATCTTTAAGTAATGAGATAAAAATTCCAGTGCTCAAACAAAAAATAATCATATTATTTATTCTGGTTGGTTCTTATTTCCAATTACAAGCCCAGCTTTCAAACTTCGCATTCGACCATTACAATACAGACAATGGTTTATCCAATAATGAAGTAAATGATATTGCACAGGATGAAGATGGTTTTATATGGATTGCAACGAGAGCGGGTTTGAATCGCTTTGATGGAAAAGACTTTGTGAAATATTATGCAGATGGTTCTCCCAACCATTTCCCGTCTAATGATATTTATCGGATAGTTCACTATGCCGACCACCGTATGCTCGTAGGCACTGTAAAAGGATTGGCAATACTTAATACTCATACCGGCATTGCTAAGCAACTCATAATACCTGCTGCAGAAGAATTAAAAAAGTACACGAACAGAATCCTTGATTTATTGGTAGACAGCAACAGGAATATTATTGTATCCACACTTAGCGGTCTGTATGTTTTTGATTCTTCTTTGCATCTTATTTTTCGATATGATGCCTATTCTCCGGCTGATTTAGGGAAAAAAAGAATTGCATTTGTTTATTCAGTTTATCTGTTGCAGAATGAAAAAATTTTTGTTCCATTGGCAGATAGCCTTTGTGTATTGGATATAAAGAAAAAGACACTGGAAAGCATTGACCGCTTAACAGGGGATGAATGGAAGTTCTTAAAGCTCCGGAATAAACTTCCTAATATAATCCTTAACCTGAACACGCATGGACAGTGTATGCTTGGTAATTATAATGACTACAAGGATAGCACACATTTAAATGCAATAGATTTTTTAAAACAAAAAATCTTTAATTTTTCCATCCCATCCGTTGTAAAAAAAGAAATTCAATGGAAAAGCAGGATTGCATTTATAAACGATAGTACAATTTGTATAAACAGCAGTTTTCAAAATGGACTCATTTTATTCAAATACAATGCACAAGCTCCCGGTATAGCTTATGAAGGCAAATGCCTTACAGGCATACAATGCAACAGGGTTTTCACTGATCGTGACAACCGTTTATGGGTTAGTACAGACGAAGGCATATTTAAGCAATCATTTTATAAAACCGCTTTTCATAATACAATTACTCCGGCAAATGGAAAAATTCAGGATATAGATAATTATGTGAATGGTTTTGCTGCTTTTCGCAAGGGGCTTTTTGTAAGTGCCTTTTCTCAGGGAGTACTGTTATACGATGAGAATGGTCAATTAATACGTCAAATGATTTCGGCAAAACTTAAAAAGAAAAATCATCCCTGGAATATCAGTTCCTTTTCTAAAGACAGCTTATTAATTTCTACTCAAAGCGGAGCTTTATTATTAAATGCGAACAATAAAAACCTGCGCACATTTTGGCAACCGGGAATGCCAGGTAGGCTCGACAGTGTGCCAATTACAGCAAGCTTCATAGACACCCATCATCAACTTTGGATGGGCATGGGTGGGGGATTGGGTATTTTTATGATGAATATGAATAACCATCAATGGAAGCATTTCTTACCAGACCCAGCGAAAAAAGGATTTCCTCTTCGCTATCCTTTGAGCATAAGCGAAGATAAGTGGAGCAACATCTGGATGTCAGGAGTAGAAGGGATTACACGCTGGAATCAATCTAAAAAAATATTTGATACACTTATTACAAAAATACCCGGTATTGCTGATGATATATCAGGACAATGGATTTCTGCAACAGCTGATAAAGATGGCAATCTCTGGATTTGCCCCGAAGATTTTGTATTAATTAAATGGAACCTGCAAACGAATCAATTAAAGATTTTTCGTCAGCCTGCCAATGAAGGATCATTACGCGTACGACAGGTAAACGGTCCGTGGAATAATAATTTGTGGATGCCCACAAATGTGGGCTTATTATGTTTTAATATAATTACAGAAAATTTTACTTTATTAAAAAAAGCAGATGGCTTACCTGAAGAAAATGCGGTTGATGGGAGAATTTATTTTGACTCAGGCTCGGGCCGTATGTATGCCGGTTTTAATAATGCATTTACCTGGTTTTATCCAAAAGATGTTTTGAAAAGAAATTTATTTGTAAAAACTTATATCACGGATATTCATGTAATTGGTGATACACTCTCAAAAGCAGGCAATGCTTCTTTACAGTTTTCTCATCGAAATAATTCTATCAGCATAAGCTTTACGGGAATTAATTTTGACAACGGAGAATTGAATAGTTATGCTTACAGGTTGTTTGAAAATCATCCTAAACAGTGGATAAATATTGGAGAGCAGAAGACAATTAATTTCGCAAATCTAAATCCCGGGCTTTATACATTCCAGGTAAAAACAATTCTTTCAGATGGCGCAGAAAGTCCACAGCCTGCAAGTATTACGCTAACCATTTCTCCCGCTTTTTATCAAACATGGTGGTTCTATTTATTATGCATTCTAATTCTTATTGCAGCAGTTTATAGTCTGTACCGATACCGCATTAATCAATTATTAAAACTGCAGGAAGTGCGCAACAGCATATCATCGGATCTGCATGATGATATAGGAGCAAAGCTTACTAATATTAATATTCTTACCATGCTGAGTGAGCAAAACCTGCAGCAGCCGGAAGTTACAGGCACCTACCTGAAGCGTATTGCCGGTGAAATACAATCATCGGGTCAGGCGCTTGATGATATTGTTTGGAGTATCAACAGCAACAATGATTCTATTACCGAAATCATTGCACGTATGCGCAGATATGCAGCAGACATTTTTGAAACCGCTTCTATATCTTTTCAATTCAACAGTGACAAAAAACCATATAACCGAAACATGACTATGGAGCAGCGGCGTGATTTATTTCTTGTTTATAAAGAAGCCATTACCAATATTCAAAAACATGCGATGGCAACTGCAGTACAAATAAATGTAGGGACGGAAAAAAAACAAATCAGCCTTATCATCAGCGACAATGGAAAGGGTTTCGATGTGTCTCAGCCTACCTATCGCAATGGTTTAAAAAATATGCGTACCCGTATTGAAAAATGGAAAGGTGATTTTAATATCACTTCATCACAGGGGCATGGAACTACTATCAACATCTCACTTCCCTAAACGACTACTAACCCTTAAAGGGGATTTTATCAGGTTATTATCTAACTATCTTTATTGCTTATTATGCCTGTCAGCATTATTATTTTTGAAGACAACGAACAGTTAAGACAATCACTGGTAGTGCTCTTAAAAAGTTCACCGGAATATATCGTGCTTGGTGATTATAATAATTGCCTTGAAGCCGCAAATATTGCAAGACGCTCAAAGCCCGATGTAGTAATTATGGACATTGACCTGCCTGAAAAATCTGGTATTGATGGCACACGCATTATTAAGGAGACCAATCCCAATACAGCGGTTATTATGTACACCATGTTTGAAGATGATAAAAAAATATTTGATAGTTTATGTGCCGGCGCCAATGGCTACATATTAAAAATTACAACTCCCTATAAACTCTTTGATGCCATTAAAGAAGTAACTGAAGGCGGCGCGCCCATGTCGCCCTCAATTGCAAGACGTGTGTTGCAATCTTTTCAGCAAAAAAATATGCAACAGTCTTACGATTTATCCAAAAGGGAAAATGAAATTCTGCATTTGCTTACAGAAGGATACAGCATTAAATTAATTGCTTACGAACTTAAAATTGCTTATGAAACGGTACGCTCTCATCTTAAAAATATTTATTCAAAGCTTCATGTAAACTGTGGCAAGGAAGCTATAGCAAAAGTATTAAAGGAAAAAATTCTTTAATTAGTTTTCAAAATTTTCTGTTAGCAGTTATATTTTATTCTGCGTATTTAACTCATAATTTTTTCAGCAACCTGCTGCAAACCCGTTACCCCTAAAAGGGGATTGTGCATACATCTAATCTTTCTCAGTTTTGCTCTTGAAAAAATGGAAATGCAATTCGTATCAAACTAAATACAATTTGAATTTCTCATTCTAATTTATTTACCCTTAAAAATTTTTTTATGAAATCTTATCTTATTTATGCAGCAATTTTTTTTATTATTTTTTTACTGGCGGGGTGTGGTAAAAATAGTAACGTCCCTTTCAACGGAAGTAATAAAACATGGCTGGTAAAAGACATTGCTCAGCATGGGGGATGTGCCTACGGCGGGCCCTCTTCTATAGTGCATTTCACTTTTACCTATAATGATAAAAGCCAGATTGTTCGTCTTGACATAACGAATTGCAGCACTCCCACTCATTATGAAGTGGTTTATGATAATCAAGAGAAAATTTTAAAAATTAATTATTTCTTTGGCAGCTTGCCATCACCGCCCAATTGGATAATTACCTACAAGGGAGACTTTGTGCATACGGCTTTTACGGAAAATAATGATACCGCTCATTATCCCAACTTTACTTACGATTGGAATCTTCACAACAATAAAGAGCTGGATGAATTAGATATCTCGAAAACGCAATTTTCTTCATCAGGCAGCATCTTTTACACTTATATTTTAAATGCTTTGCAATCCTCTTCTATGGATGAAGGGAATCAGCATCAAGACTTGTGGGCCAGTTTTGCCCCAAACACAACGGTGCCCGCACTTCCGAATCCCTTTCAAATAGACAGGACACCCGAACAAAAATTCCTCTATTATTTTCTTTTGTATTCAGTTATAGGTGATTTGAATTTATTGGGCAGCGGTTTACCTAATGGCATATATGAAAGTTATTCGTACAGTACTGGTAGTAAAATGCCAGTTGAACATTTTTACAACAACTATACACTTGACAGCAATAAAAATGTAGCCAAAATTGTACCCTCGTTATCATTAGATGCTCCTGCTTTCAATACTTATAACCAGGGCAATGAGATAGACATTACTTATGAGCAGCATTAGAAAAATTATTATTCGCATTAAGGCTCAGAAAAAACAACATACAATATCTCACTAAATAATCATCATTAATACTATTAAAACTTTTATCATGAAAAAGAAATTTTTGCAACTAAGCATTTCAGCTTTGTTTTTAATAACAGGGCTTACCACTAAAGCACAGAGCTGGACTTTAACCGGCAACAGCGCCACAAATCCCACTACAAACTTTGTAGGTACAAAAGATAACAAGACACTTGTATTTAGAACCAATAATCTCGAACGTATGCGAATTGCAGCAAGTGGTAAAATTGGTATTGGTACCACAAATCCACAGGCTAACTTAAATATAATAGGCACGGGAATAAATTCGCTTTCAGATAATGGGTATCTTTTGTTGGGAAATTCTTCATCCAATATAGCTTTAGATTATCATCAAATTCAAGCTCGCAATAACGGGCAGTCTGCTCCACTATATTTAAATTATTTCGGTGGTCAAACCTGGATAGGAAATCCTAACGGTTCCAAAAATCCTTCATTATTGACAAACCCTGATGGAACAGTGCTAATAGGACCTTATAACCCTGCACCAGGTTATACATTAACTGTTGAGCCTGCTGGTACAGGCAATGGCATTTATATAAATGACCCTGTAAATGGATATAGTTTATATAGTTTGAAATCCGGTACAACTGGTGCAGCAATACATGTAGAGGTTACCGATCCAAATTTGGATTATGTTAATACTATTGAAGCAGTTAATAAAAGTGGAGGCACAGCTATTGTCGGAAATAATGATGGTGTAGAAGGCGGCGATGGAGTAGATGGATATGCGTATTCAGCCGGAGGCATTGGTGTTTATGGATATGCAGCTACCTACATTGGAGTATGGGGAAATGGCTTTTATTACGCAGCCTATTTTAATGGCGATGTATTTTCCAACGGAACATATTATGGCTCTGATCAAAAGCTTAAGCAAAACATAAATGATGTTTCAAGTGCAATGGAAATTATTAACCAGTTGCATCCAAAGCATTATGAATATCGCCATGATGGTAGTTATAAATTAATGAATTTACCCAATGGTGAGCATTATGGTTTGATTGCACAGGATGTAGAAAAAGTATTGCCCAATTTAATAAAGGATACAAAATTTGATACACGATATGCAAAGCCTCATACAACAGCAGAAGATATAAAAAATTCAGAGACGATTGATTTCAAAGCGCTGAATTATACAGAGCTAATTCCAATAATAATAAAAGGGATGCAGGAGCAACAGCAAACCATTGAGAATTTGCAACAGGTGAATGAAAAACAACAGCAGCAAATTAATGAGTTGGAAAAAATGGTGCAAACATTATCAGGTAATCAATCATCATTAAACTCATCTTTACCTGATAATAGCAGTGCTTACCTGCAACAAAATACTCCCAATCCTTTCTCGCAAAATACAGTGATCAGTTGTTATGTGTCTTCTTCTGTAAGGCAGGCGCAGCTTGTGGTTTACAGCGTTGATGGCAAACTATTAAAATCTTATACGCTTAATAATAAGGGCATAAATGAAGTAACCATTAATGCCGGCACATTATCATCCGGTGAATATGCTTATGCTTTAGTGATTGATGGAAAAAAGATTGACAGTAAACGGATGGTACTTACTAAGTAGCACTGTAATAAATCCAAATTAAAAATACTTATAAAAATATAATTATGGAATTTCAAACAGAAATTAAAACTGCTTACACCATTGAAGAAACAGATCTCGAACGCCAGCATTTGCTTGCTGAATTTTTGAATCCACTTTCATTAAAAGCATTATCAAATATTTCATTGCCTAAGCATGCAAAAATATTAGATGTTGGCTGCGGGTTGGGCGATACAACGCTTATGCTAAATGAAAGATTTACTGGTTCAGTAATAACAGGACTTGATGGCGATGCTGCATTAATTGAAACGGCAACAGAAGAAAAAACATTACTTTATCCAAACTTAAATTTTGTTTGCAGTGATGCACTGCATCTTCCTTTTGAAGACAATTGTTTTGATTTTGTATTTACAAGATATTGCCTGCAACATATTCCTGAAGCATTTACGATTATGAAGGAAATGAAAAGGGTTTGCAAGCATGGCGGAATTGTTTTTGCACAGGAGCCTGATTCAAATTCTTATCAATCGTATCCCGAAAGCAATGCTTATCCAATATTTAAAGAAGCAGTGAATATGCTTTTTGCAGATGCAATAATCGGCAGGAAACTGATCCATTATTTCAGGTCTTTGCAATTAAAAAATATTCAGCATAATACGCAGAGCATTTTAGCCGATCGTAATAGCGTGATTAAAAAGTTTTACCGCATGACTGCAGAAGCAATGAGTAAATCCATTTTGCAAAAAAAATTTCTTGATGAGGAAAAGCTCGATGCATGGATAAAAGAACTGGAGAGAATTGAACATGATGAAAACGCTATTGTTTTACTACCTCCGTCAATAGCTGTGTGGGCAACAAAGGCTGAGGCAGCATCTTCAAATTATATCTATCAGCATGAAAAATAAATTTTCATACAGTTATCGTATAAGTAAAACCTGTCAGGTTTATAGAACACGATTTCAATATCATTTAAAATGAAAAAGAAATTTTCATCATTAAATATTCAGTCTTTATTTTTAATTGCAAAGCTTATTGCAATTGTTTTTATCGTCGCTTGTTTTTCAATTGAGTGTTTGCATGCACAAAACTTTGCACCCCCGGATACTGTGTCTGTGCAGTCTGGTAAATTAATGTTGAAAGGGTTGTTGTACCGCCCTGCCGGTAGCGGTCTTTTTCCAACTGTTATTTTTTGTCATGGAAGTTATGGAGGTTCTGATACTATACATGATCCTAACCAAAATATAGCATTACTGGGACCTGTGTTTGCCGGTAAAGGATACATTTTTCTTGGTCTCTTGCGCAGAGGGGTTGGTCTTTCAAAAGGGCAGGGTGTGAACAGTACAGAGCTGATGGATAAAGCCTTTAAAGAAAAAGGACAAGAGGCACGCAACGAAGTACAGTTAGAACATCTGCAAACAGATCAATTGCAGGATATGATATCGGGGCTTGCATTCTTACGAAAACGAAAGGATGTTGATATAAATCGAATAGCTATAATAGGTCATTCTTTTGGAGGATCACTTGCCTTGCTGGTTGCAGAGCATGATCCAAGTTTAAAAGCCGTGGTTGTTTTTTCGCCTGCAGGTTATAGCTGGAATCTTTCTCCGCAGCTTCGTGCACATTTAATCAACGCAGTTAAAAACATAACTGCTCCCATCATGATTATTCATGCCCAAAACGATTACTCCACAAATCCAGGTTATGCGCTTGATAGTGTGATGAGTAAACTCAACAAACCACATGTATTAAAGATCTATCCAAAGTTTGGAAACACTGTAAGTGAAGGTCATAGCCTGATTTTTTTAAGTATTGAAACCTGGAAAGCAGATGTTTTTAATTTTCTAAATAAAAGCTTTCAACGCTAACATACATATTTCTCAATGCAACCCCCATGAATAAAAATATTGTTTACAACTCAAAAAATTCAATTATGGACATTGCCTTACCCATAAAAAAATACAACTGGATTATTACAACCGCCATTATAGTTTCTGCACTGGGATATTTCGTGGATATGTATGATGTGTATCTCTTTAATGTGGTGCGCATACAAAGCCTTACCAGTTTAGGCGTGGCTGAAAAAGATTTATTAACTACCGGCATCAGCATTATGGATTGGACTTTTTCAGGAATGCTGATAGGCGGAATTGTGTGGGGAATTCTCGGTGATAAAAAAGGCAGGTTAAAAGTTTTGTTTGGCTCAATCATAATATATTCCCTTGCCACTTTTGCAACAGCTTATGTAGAAAGCGTAACACAATACAAACTATTAAGATTAATTGCGGGCTTTGGATTGGCAGGAGAATTAGGCGCAGCCGTTACGCTTATTTGTGAATTAATGAAGCCTTTAAAAAGAGGTTACGGAACTATGCTTATAGCTGCCATGGGATTGTATGGAATAGTGTTCGCTTCATTTATTGCGCATCATTTTTACTGGCGCACTGCTTATACAATCGGAAGCTGCATGGGAATTGTTTTATTGATTTTAAGAGTGAGCGTTTCTGAAAGTGGGCTTTTTAAAAAATCATTCGAAGACACACACATCAAACGCGGAAATTTTTTAAAGCTTATTACTAAAAAGAAATTAGTTTTTAAATACATGAAATTAATATTGATGGGAGCGCCTGTAACTTTTGTAATCGGGGTAATGGTTTCAGCAGCACCCGAGTTTGGCAAACAATTCGGGATGAAAGAAATTCCCGACGCGGCAACAGCCCTTGCTGTTTATTATATTGGTGTTTCTACATGCGAGATTTTTATCACGCTGGTATGTCAATGGTTAAAGAGCAGAAGGAAAACAATATGCATTGCCCTCGTTATTCAGCTTGCCGCAGTAGTTTGGTTTCTTTATTTTCCTCCACAAACTTTACTTGGATTTTATGCAAGATGCACAATGATAGGTTCTTTTTACTGGCCTATATTAATGACAACAGTTTCTGAACAGTTTGGTACTGACCTTCGTGCTACTGCCACTACTTCTGTTCCCAATTTTATAAGAGCGATATTTATTCCTCTTTCATTTATTTTTCAGCTACTCAAGCCTTCTTTTGGATTAATAAACAGTGTGGCATTGATGGTTATTCCTGCAATTTTAATTTCAGGTGTATTTGCGCTTTTTACAAAAGAAACATTTGGTAAAGACCTTGATTTTTATGAAATATGAATATTAAAAATTATGTCCAAATAAATAATATAAAATGATACAACAACACAGGCACTTTCACATAAGCGAAGACTGTGAACTTAATTACATCGGACATTAATCAAACTAAAAAAAAATGAGTAATGCAAATTTTACCAATCATGAAAAATAGAAGGAAATTTTTACAAGCTACTGTTTATGGATTTTTAGGACCTCTGATGGTCTCATTTCCGAAATTGACCTTTGCAAATAATTTAAATAACAAAGGCATTGTGAGACAAGCTGACGAGGGAGAGACTTATTTTGTTAGAGAAAATACTCCGATAACAATCAAAGTCTCAAAGAAAACAGACAACATTGATTCAGTTTCAATTTGCACAGAAGAAATAATGCCTGGAAACGGTATACCAATCCACAAACACTTGAATGAAGATGAAACGTTTTTTTTCCACAAAGGCAATGGTACTTTTCTTATGGATAAAAAAGAAATTCAAGTTAAGACCGGTAGCACAGCATTTGTACCAAAAGGAACTTGGCACGGTCTTAAAAATACAGGAAAGGAATTACTCATATTTACTTTCGGTTTTACCCCGGCTGGATTTGAAGATTTCTTCCGTCAAATAGGTACATTGAAAGGAACACCTTTTAAGACAAAATCACAGGAGGAATTTAAACTTATTGCTGAGAAATACGGAATTGTATGGAAGTGAAGATACAACTACCGCAAACAAAAAATATTTGCAATAGCAGGCCGACGGATGAGCAATTAGCAACAAATCTTTATCATTTAATAATTTTTAAAATGAATTTAAAATGATACAACAAGATAAACACTTTCACATGAGCGGAAATTATGAATTAAATTCCTCATCACAAAAAACAAGTGGAAGGCTTGTAATTCAAGCTGCAGTTGAAATGGCTAAGTCTGAATTTGAAAATCCAAAAAGCATCAAGGCACTTGATATCGCCTGCGGTCCCGGCAATCTTACCATTGAATTTTTACACGCATTAGAAAATTCTTTTCATGATGCGAAGATTGACCTTGCAGGATTGGATTATAGTGAGATGAATGTGCAACGTCTTATAAAAAATTCCGGAGGAAAAATTAAAGGAATTATAAGTTCTTTTTATAATCTCCCCGCAGAAACAAAAGGGCAAAACATTATTATTTCAAATGAAGGGCTTCATTGGCAACCCCCTTATAAGATGAGTAAAATGTATTATTCATTTTTGGACATTGCAGAAAAAGAAAAATATGAATTATATGCATTGCAAAATCTTGAAATTGCTCTAAAAAATATTTTTGAATCATTACAAGAGAGTGGTATTGCAGTGCTTCAGTTTGGGCATCAGGGCAGCGTTCAAAAACATTGGGATGTTATTTACTCAGTTTTTAATGAACATCCTTTTAAGGAATACATGGACAAAATAAATATTCCATTGTATTATCTTTCTGTAGAACATATTTATAACGCTCTTTTAAAAGCCGGTTTCACGAAAGAAAACATTGTCATCAATGCATTTGAACAGGATTTAGCAGAAGATACACCGGCTGCCGTTACCAATCTTCACAGGGCAGTTTCGCAAGCGGGTTATAGCCGGGTACTCCCTGCAGATATTTTAGAGGCTTTCTATAAAAGAATGGAAGAAAAATTAAATGATATTGATATAGATGCATTCAGAAAAAACCAATGGCATAGAACATTAATCAAACTGAAAAAAGAATGAAAAGTTTGATGATGATTTCCCTCATGCATAAATTTTATTCAAAGAAAACATTTGGTAAAGACCTGAATTTTTATACTAACGCGCCGCAACTAAAGGGAATCTATGGTCTTTCTCTTTTATGGGTTTACGTTATATGGATTCTTGTGGTAGTTTTTTATATCCATTCTGCAGGTGGTATAGCAACTTCAAACATCAGCATAAGAATTGGCAGTGGTTAAGTTATCTGTAATTTTTTTACAGCGCCGTTTATGGATAAATTTTTATCCGAAAATATTTTGAATTGTTATTCTCATCTTATTATTTCGCAAACAATATTCTCCCCCTCAAAGAACATTAAAATTAAATTTCATTGACCTGACCTGATTTTGTTAATGTTCCTTTACGCCTCTCACAGAAAATAATAAAAATGTAAATACTTTCTTAAGCAGCAGCACTTAAATCTGACAGTTGGAATCAATCTATAATTGTTCAGCAATTACTTTTGATTTCAACTCCAGGTTTGGGTGTTAATTTATTAAGGCTTTATTGATAAATTTTATCAGAGGCTGCAGCGCTTCAAATGCTTCTGAAATTTTTGCACTTAAGTTTTTGCCTGTTAAATCTTCGTTGGTTACAGCACGTGTGGCAATAAGACTTTTCAGCTTTAAATATTCTATAGCGGAATTTTCTTCATCATAACCCTTTGGCGGACGACTAAGGCTAACATCATCACCCTTATATAAATCACCATAGATAGCTTTAAATTTTTTGTTGGTAATGATTTTTTTAAATTCATCAAAATCATAATCAATTTCCTGCCTCACTTTTTTTAAATCTTCCGGCATTGGCATCCATAAACCACCACCAGCAAAGCTTTGGCCGGGTTCACAATGAAAATAATATCCCGCAAAGCAACTCTTTTTTCCGCCGCGGTTAATGCTTGCACCGAAATTAGATTTGTATGGAGTCTTGTTTTTGCTAAAGCGTATATCTCTGTTAATACGAAAAATACAATCCTTTGCTTTTAATGAATTGATTTCCGCATCTTTTTTTCCATGCCTGTCTATAATCAGTTGTACAAATGAAGCAAAAGCATTCTTTGCAGCTTCATATTGTTTACGGTTTGCTTCAAACCATTCACGGTTATTATTCTTTTTTAAGCCCTGCAAAAATTTTATAGTGGATCGTTGCAACATAACAATTTATTTAAGCAAAAGTAAAAAACCTAAACACAGTACAGATTATATAATTTGCAATCTGAACTTTTTATAATGGACTATTTATTAAAAGATACAAAGATTGTAAACGAAGGTAAAATAATTGAAGGTGATATTTTTTTAAAGCATGAGCGAATTGAAAAAATTGGCGGCATCATAAATTTGAAAAGCAATCATACGGAAATTAATGGGCATAATCAATTTTTATTGCCCGGCGTTATTGATGACCAGGTGCATTTTCGTGAACCGGGATTAACGCATAAAGCTACCATATACACAGAATCAAAAGCCGCGGTGGCTGGGGGTGTTACCAGCTTTATGGAGATGCCCAATACAATACCACCGGTGTTTACGCAGGAATTATTAGAAGAAAAATATCGTATTGCTGAAAAAGCTTCTTTAGCTAATTATTCTTTTTACATGGGCACATCAAACAATAACATTGATGAAGTTTTAAAAACGAATGCAAAGAAAAATGAGGTATGCGGGGTGAAAATTTTTATGGGTTCATCCACCGGAAATTTATTGGTTGATAATCCGCTGATGCTTGATAAAGTTTTTGAACAAAGCCAGCTTCTTATTGCCACGCATTGCGAGGATGAGCAGATAATAAAAACTAATCTGGAAGAATTAAAATCTAAAAGGAAAGAACTTGAACCGGCAGATCATCCGGTGATAAGAAATGAAGAAGCCTGTTTTGCATCATCACTGAAAGCAATTCAGTATGCAAAAAAATATGGCAGCCGCCTGCATATTTTGCACATAAGCACCGAAAAAGAATTGCAGCTTTTTAGCAACGTACTGCCATTAGAAGAAAAAAGAATTACCGCTGAAGTTTGTGTGCATCATTTGCATTTTACAAGCAATGATTATGAACGGCTGGGCAATCTTATAAAATGTAATCCTGCAATAAAATCTTCAAACAACAAAGCCGCATTATGGAACGCTTTGCTTGATGACCGGCTCGATGTAATTGCCACAGACCATGCACCGCATACATGGGAAGAAAAAAATGCCGCCTATGAAAAAGCACACGCTGGCTTGCCTTTGGTTCAACATTCATTGTTATTAATGTTGCACTACGCGAAAGAAGGGAAAATTTCTATTGAAAGAGCTGCAGAAAAAATGAGCCATGCTGTTGCAAAGTGTTTCCAGGTAAAAGAGCGAGGATTTATAAGAGAAGGTTATTATGCTGATGTTGTTTTGATTGATATGAATAAACCATTCACCGTTTCAAGAGAAAATATTTTATATAAATGCGGATGGAGTCCTTTGGAAAATTTCACTTTTCCTGCCACCATCACACAGACATTTGTAAGTGGTAATTTAGTTTATGCAAATGGAAAATTTGATGAATCAAAAAAAGGGATGAGACTAAGGTTTGAAAGATAGCAAATAGGAAAGCTCAATATTCAATTTTCAATATTCAATTTTCAATCACCATTATGCAGGCAGATATAACCACTATAAATGACCTTTCCATTTTTCACCACGATGAAGAGCAGTCTGTTTTTCATCACATTAACTTCACAAGAACTGTCGGTGGAAAAGAGTGGCTGAAATTTTTCTTCGAAAAGCCTCTTCAAAATCTGAAGCAAATAATTGAAACGCAACAAACTATTCAGCACATCATTCATATTCATTCTCAATGGCCCGAAACAATTACCAATGGAACTATTATGGTAATTGAAAAATTTTATGAAACGCAACTGGCAGAAATTCCACCGTATCCCAATGGACTTGCAGCTCTTTCTTATCGCTTTTTTAATGCATCGGATTATTCGCTGATTAAATATTCCGAAGTTCATTTTATCTCGTTCATAAAAGGCCTGCATCAAATTATTCAGCTTTTGGCATACGAAAATATTCCTTCCATATTGCAGGTGATGACAGACAGAATAAGCATGTTATTAAGTAAGTCTGAGATAAAAAATGTTTTGAACAAAAAAGAAAATAAAAATTTATTTCTTGTTGAAGCGCTCTCCTTTGGTTACTTCATTCGCCGTCATTTTAAAAATGAAGCAGAAGACTTAATTGAAATATACAGTAAGCTTGATGCTTATTACAGCATGGCGACTGCCTGCATAAATTATCATTTTATTTTTCCTGAATTTATTGACGATGAAAAGCCGATGCTTGCTGCACAGCAATTATATCATCCATTATTGCCCACACCGGTTTCATACAATACAGAGTTGACACAGGGAAAAAATTTTTTATTTCTTACCGGAGCTAATATGGCCGGCAAAAGCACTTTTATTAAGGCTGTGGGAGTAGCCGCCTATCTTGCACATACCGGCATGGGTGTACCTGCACAAAGCATGACGCTCACTTTTTTTGAAGGGCTGCACAGCAACATACAGGTAGTGGATAATATTGTAAAGGGCGAAAGTTTTTTTTTCAACGAGGTGCAGCGAATAAGAAAAACAATTGAAAAAATAAGCAATGCCAAAAAATGGCTGATACTGATTGATGAATTATTCAAGGGCACAAATGTGGAAGACGCTATGAAATGCAGCACCACAGTTATTGAAGGGTTGTTGAAAATGCCCAATGCTTTATTCATATTATCTACTCATTTATATGAAATTGGTGAAGCTCTAAAGCAATATTCAAACATTCAGTTTTATTATTTTGAAACGAAAGTAAAAGACGACCAGTTGCTCTTCAGCTTTCATTTAAAAGAAGGAATCAGTAACGACCGCTTAGGGTATTTGATACTAAAGCGTGAAGGGGTGGTTGACATGCTGAATAAGCTGTGATTATACTCATTGAATACGGAGAGTGCAATAATGGTCTGACGGCTTAGAGCCGTCTGACCGATAAAATCTTCGTGATTTTCCAATAAGTCCATGTCCATTTTAGCCCTTGGTACTTTTGTAAAGCATCATTTAAAATAATCCTTTATACTTTTAAGCCTTCTATAATAATTTGTATTTTCATTGTTGCTCATTGTTCGCAACATAAAAAGTGCCTCCACGTACCGAACGGATACGTTCGGCGGGGAGTAACACAATCCCGGTAACTACGGGAATGCCATATATTCTAATGCCGGTATCGAAAAAAAATATTTCTAATGCTTGTAAAAATTTTCGGCAGTGCAGTTTATGGAGTTGAAGCTATCAGCATCACCATTGAAGTGAATGTGAGCGCCGGTCAAAAATATTTTATTGTTGGCCTGCCCGATATTGCCGTGAAGGAAAGTTTGCAACGCATTGAGGGCGCTATTAAAACAAATAATTATTACATGCCGCGCACCAAGCTGGTTGTAAATCTTGCACCGGCAGATATTAAGAAAAGCGGCTCTGCATTTGACCTTCCCATTGCTGTTGGTGTTCTTGGCGCTACGGAGCAAATTGCAGAGCCTGAACGCCTGAGTGAGTATGTGATGATGGGTGAACTTAGTTTGGATGGAACTGTAAAACCCATTAAGGGCGCTTTGCCTATTGCAATACAGGCACGCAGGGAAGGCTTTAAAGGCTTGATTGTTCCTAAAGCGAATGAGCGGGAAGCGGGCATGGTAAACAATCTGAAAGTGTATGGAGTAAATCATTTGAATGATGTTGTTGCATTTTTTAAAGATGAAAATTCTTTGCAGCCTGTTATTGTAAATGCACGTGAAGAATTCTTCGATTCGCAATACACCTTTGAGGTTGATTTTAATGACGTGAAAGGGCAGGAAAATATTAAGCGTGCTTTAGAGATTGCGGCTGCCGGTGGTCACAATGCAATTTTAATTGGCCCGCCGGGAGCTGGCAAAACCATGCTGGCAAAGCGTTTGCCTACGATACTGCCTCCTTTAAGCTTGCATGAGGCATTGGAAACAACAAAGATTCACAGCGTGGCAGGCAAGCTGCCGGAGAATACTTCACTTGTAACTAAAAGACCTTTTCGTTCGCCGCATCATACCATCAGCGATGTTGCATTGGTTGGTGGTGGTGGTATACCACAGCCGGGTGAAATTTCTCTGGCACATAATGGTGTATTGTTTTTGGATGAGTTGCCTGAATTCAAGCGTACCGTTTTAGAAGTGATGCGTCAGCCAATGGAAGAGAGAAGAGTAACCATTTCAAGAGCAAAAGTGGCACTTGATTTTCCTGCAAACTTTATGCTCATCGCTTCTATGAATCCCTGCCCGTGCGGATTTTATAATCATCCCGAAAAAGAATGTACCTGCCCGCCGGGAGCTGTGCAAAAATATCTGAATAAAATATCCGGACCCCTGCTCGACAGAATTGATTTGCATGTAGAAGTTACACCCGTTGCCTTTAGTGAATTGAGCAACACAAACAGCAAAGGAGAAAACTCTGCCTCTATTCGTGAGCGTGTGATAAAAGCAAGAGAGATACAAACAGAGCGCTATAAAAATATTCCGGGCATGTATGCCAATGCGCAAATGAGCAGTAAGCAACTAAGAGAAATATGTGTGATTAATACAGCCGGAGAAGGCTTGCTGAAAAGAGCTATGGAAAGATTGAATTTAAGTGCACGGGCTTACGACAGAATTTTGAAAGTGAGCCGCACCATTGCAGACCTTGCAGGCAGTGCAGATATTAAACCCGAATATTTAGCTGAAGCCATACAATACAGAAGTCTTGACAGGGAAGGATGGGCGGGATGATTTTTTTTGTAACCGCTTGTGTTTTTTAATTCTGTATATAATTATTAAAATACTATGGTCGAAAAAATTGCTAAGCAAAATCAAACATCCTGTTATGAAAGAGGGATACGGCGTTGATTGCCGTCGGAACACATGAAAGTTTGCAGCATCAATCTGACGGCTTAGAGCCCTCTGACCGTTATCGAACTGCTCAATCGAATAAAAAATTAACAGTAGAAAATTTTCTAATTCGCCAGAGGCAAATCAACATAAAATGTAGTACCCTCACCAGGAGAAGTTACAAACCAGATTTTACCATTCGCCTTTTCTACAATGGCTTTGCATATAGCAAGCCCAAGCCCCGTACCGGAGGTTTTGGTAGTAAAATTGGGTTCAAAAATTTTTGACTGCAGAGATTCATCAACGCCAATGCCCTCATCGTGCAGGGAAATAATTACACTTCCATTTTGCCGGTATTGCTTTATTAAAATAGTGGCGGTCTCTTTTGCGGCAGAGGCTTCAATAGCATTTTTTATAAGATTGGTAAAGAGACGATTCATCTGTGTTTTGTCTGAAATAATTTCAAACCTGCCTCTTTCATGCTGCCACTGAATGTTTATATGTGAATCTGTTTTATATAAATTTATCAGTGTGCTTATGACTTCTGTAAGGTCGAAAAGTTCCGGATTTATATTTTCAATATTAGCGAACTGTGAAAAGTCTCCGGCAATTTTTGAGAGCTGGTCAATTTGCTCAATCAGTGTTTTTGAAACCTGCTGCGAAAGTTCCCTTGCATTGGGAGCATTATTATCAAGAGCGTTTTGCAGATATTGCATGCTCAGCTTCATTGGCGTTAAAGGATTTTTTATTTCATGTGCTACCTGCCGCGCCATTTCTCGCCATGCTTCTTCTCTTTCATGACGGGCAAGCGCCTGTGCGCTCTGCTCCAGCTTTCGCAGCATCTTATTATATTCATTCACCAGTACGCCAATTTCATCTCTCCTTGTCCATTCTATTTGCTGATTTGTTTTCCCCAAATTTATGTCCTTCATTTTATTACCAATGAATGCAAATGATTCCGTGATTCTGCTGGTGAGCAATATGGCAACAGCGCCTGCCAGAATAAAAATGAGCGCATTGAGAACAATGAGGGTAACGAGAAAATCTGATATTTCCTGATTTAATTCATTTTGCGAATTGAGATAAGGAATATTGACATAAGCAATCGTATTATTTTTTTCATCTTTTACGGGCATATAAATGCTTTTGTATTTGAACTTACCAATTTGCTCCTCCTGAATTTCTTGTATGCTTCTGTCATAATTTAATGCATAAAATGCTTTTGGATGCATTTTATGACTCAATACCTGCTGGTTGTATATGTATGGCTGTGAAGAAACAAGAAGATCTCCGGTATTTGAAAACAGGTTTATATCTGTATTGTGAGTGGTTGCAATTTCAATAATTTTTCTTTCCATATTTCCGTTAACGCCAACATCAGCGATATTACGCTGATTATTAAAAACCAACTGGCTTTTTGCCTGTTCTTCAATTTCACTAACAACTATCTGTGCGGTATTATTTAGATTGTTGCGATTATTTTTATCGAACCGCATGTAAAAAAAAGAAATAGTAGCCACGCCAATTACAAAAAATGAAAAAATACTTACGGTAATAATAGTTGCCTGTATTTGTGTGCGTATGTTGAAATGAAAAATTTGTTTTAGGCGTGAGCGGTTAAAGCCTGTTTTGAAAATGAGATTTCCGAAATGCAGAATAGCAGCGGTTAAAATAAATATAAAAAACAAGTACGCAAACAGAGTGATAAAATAAGTGAACCGGTTATTTTTATGAGCTACAACTATTGTTTTATTATTTCCTGCATTATACCATAATTCGCTGTAATCATTTTTGGTAACGAATTTATATGTTGACTTTGGTAACTGCCTGGCAGAAACATAATCTGAAAAACTATAGTCATTAAAATTTTTTATAAGATGACGCTTATTGTAAATGGCGTAAGCATAATTTGTGTTCATGTCGCCGGGCACATCACTAACCTGCTTAAATAGCTCGGGAATAAGGGCAGCATCTTTATACATCTTTGGGTTAAGCACAATAATTACAGAGCCTAAAAAAGAACTGTAGCTGCTTACTACTTTTTTTTCATACAAATAACTAAACCTCTCTGAAGTATTTTCGTAATAATATAAATCAGGAATGCCGGTTGCCTTTCCACCATTTTCAATAATTGATTTTATATCATTATAGGGAGCAGGGTCTTCATTAAAAAGGGGGCGGTTAACACTATCAAAAATATAAATGCGTGTATCATATTTATTAAGATAGCCTGAAAAGTTTTGTATAATAAGGCTGTCCTTTATATTTTTATTTGCAGAATAATTATAAAAACGGTAAAAATTATTTTGAAGAAATTCACTGGTAAAATTCGTTATGGCCATATTAAGCCATGTTTCTCCTGGGGGGTCTGTTTGCAATTCTAATTTCTCGGCAATACGAACTCTTGTTTTTGCTTCAAGCTCAGTGTTTTCATAGCTGATTAAAGCGGTTACAGAAACCATTAAAAACACAGCCCATAAAATAAAATAAGGCGAGCTTACAAAAGGTAATAAAGAATACGATTTTTTATATTCAACTATTAGCAGATAAACGATAAGCCAGCCACAAATTAGTAAGCATACATATTGCGGCAAATCAACAATGCCTGAAACTGCCCAAAACAATGAAATGGCGGCCAACATAAAAATTCTCCAGAATAAAGGCAGCCCGGATTTGCTTGAAAGTGCAGCAAGCATAGTAGATAAATAAAAGAAAGATAAAACCAGAAAGGCCGCAATAATAAATATAATAAATGTAAACAGGCTGAGTGAAAAGAAGTTCGTGGCTTCAAGACTAATCTTGGAATCGGTTACAAGGCTGGTAATTATATTGGCAAGCTGCAATGTGATGAAAGGAAAAACAAAAAGCGATAAAAACGAAAGCATCCTTACAATTTTAGGAGGAATTTTTATTGCATAATCCTGCAGGCTTTTATAATTAAGCCTTATGAAAATAATAAGCCAGTAAAAAAGAATGGAATTAACAAGTAAATCTCCTAACGAGCGGTGCAGGCTGCTCGATGCGTAGTAGGAGGGAGAGAATAGCTCAAAATTTCTAAAATTAAATGGCACCGGAAAATAGTAAGTCAATAATCTTAATACAAATAGTATAACGGTGAGAAACAGGAAGCCCTTTAGAAACCCTTTTGCTGCAGCTATTTCAATGGCAATCGTGTTGAGAAAAATCATTAATAAGATGATAGCTGCAACACGAAAAGTTATAGAAAACACGCCCGGTCTGTCAGAAGAAATATGGGGTTTTTCTCTAATTCTGAAAAGAATATTGCCCTGTGAATTTTTTACGGGTGTATCATCAGGGTTATTAGTTATATAGTATGTTTTACTGATATCGGGGTACGCAACAAAATTGGGCTGCAGGTATTCATTATGTATAAAATAATCCCAGCGAATGGGTATAAGTGCGCAAATAAAATATTTAACACCATTTCGGTTAATTGTTTTTTTTAAAAATTCAAAACTGCTTTTAGAATAAGTAACTGCATAGCTTCCTTCTGGGCGCTTTAAATCCTCTTCACTTATCTTCATCAGATTGCTGTTCCAGTAAATCTGTACGGGGTTACCTATATCATTAATCTGGTAAGCAAAAATTTCAAGCTTATCACTAACCAGTCTTTTTTTTACGTAAGAAGGTCCCTCTTTTATAATGGCGGTTACGGTTGAGGAATCGTTGCTGATTTTTTTAAATTCCTGCTCCTCATTTGCTATGTATTTCTCCAGTAATTTGCTAACTCTGTCTGCAGACGAACTGTTAGAAAAATAATTCGTGAAAATAAATGAAAAGGTATACAGCCATGCAGCCCTAATAAAGAGATAGCCATGCTTTGTTGCCGCTTTTTTAATTACCTGTATCAAGAAACAGTTTTTTCATTTTTAATAATATCCCACAATTTATCCATTTCAGGGAGCGTCATTTCTATCAGGCTTTTTCCTTTCTGCGCAGCCATGTTTTCCATCTTTGTAAAGCGCTGAATGAATTTTTTATTTGTTTTTTCAAGCGCTGCTTCGGCATCAACATGCAAAAAACGTGCATAATTAATCAGGCTAAAAAATACATCACCTAACTCTTCTTCTATGTGTGTCTTATCATTATTCTTAATCGCATGTTGCAGTTCGTTCATTTCTTCTTCAATTTTTTTATACACGTCTTCTCTCTTATCCCATTCAAAGCCCACCTGCTTTGCTCTTTCCTGTATTCGCATAGCTTTTATAACAGCCGATAATGAAACAGGCACTCCGCTCAAAATTGATTTTTTACCTTCCTGCATTTTAATTTTTTCCCAGTTTCGTTTTACATCTTCCTCGTCGTTCACAACTGTATCACTATAAACATGCGGATGACGAACAATAAGCTTATTGCAAATAGATTCAATGGTTTGCTGCAAAGTGAACTGCGACTGCTCTGCAGCAATTTTTGCATAAAAAATAATGTGCAGCAGCAGGTCGCCCAATTCTTCTTTTATGTGCTGCCAGTCTTCATCAATTATTGCATCAGCTAATTCATAAGCTTCTTCAAGAGTCATGGAGCGCAGTGTATGTATGGTTTGCTTTTTATCCCAGGGGCATTTTTCACGCAGCTCATTCATTATTGATACCAATCTTTCAAATTCAGTTGCAACAGAATTCATGTATTAAATTTTTATAAGTGAGGTTAAAGCAAAAACGCAGAGTAAAAAAAAGAGCACGATAAAATTCATAAAATTGAAAACAAAAAACTTAATTACGGTTTTCGCCCTGCGCTGAGCATAAAAATTCCGCATGGCTTTATACCCATAAAAAAAGATTAATAAAATAGTTATGTTATAAAGCCAGCTAAAAATTCGCCAGTTAGAAAAATTAGATAAGGCTTCCAAACTCCATAGCGTCAATATCATTATATATACTGCTATGTAAATATGAATTACAAATACACCATGCTGCACATATAAAAATTGCTTTCGGCGTATATACAGCAACTGTAAAATAAATGCCGCAAATGGCAGTGAGAAAAACATCATAGTGGGCAATGAGTGAAGAAAATTTTCAGAGAACTCTTTTATGAAAGCTTTTTCATCGGATTGAAATTTGTATTTAATCTCAATAAGTTTGGTGTTTATTGACCGTGCAAGCCAGCGATCACGCTTTGCAGCAGGAAGACTTTTTTGAATAGAATCATATTCTTCTTTTGTAGCAGGAAGATTGCCGAAAACGAGAGAGCTTGCAGTATCGCTGCTATTTTGGGCAGTATCTTTTTCAAAGGAGACAGAGCCTTTGGTAATGCTTTCTGCAGAATACAGAGCGTCTATTTTTGCAAGCAATTTTCTTTTTGTTTTTGCATCTGATGTTTTATTGGCTGAATCTTTAAGCTGATTAATAATATGGTTTAAGGTATCAGCTTGTGTAATAATATTTCTATTATCAACAGGCGAATTCTTAAACATTTCATCGCTATGTATTTTAAATGCAAAAACGATTACAAAGAAAATGGCTGATGTAAACACATACATGGGAATAGGATGCAGGTAACTTGCTCTTCTTCCGCGTAAATATTCAGATGTTAAATAACCGGGTTTGAATAAAAGATATTTTACAGTATTGAAAAACCGGCTGTCGAAGTGAACAATATCATAAACAAGATGAGTAGTAAGCTGCCAAAAAGTTTCTCTCGACTCAATATTTTCCTGCCCGCAAATATGGCAATATCTTCCATAAATGCGGGCATTGCAATTAAGACAAATTTTTTCTTTTCTCTCTTGTAAATGGGACACCTTTAAAATTTCACTAAAAATACGCAACTCGCTTCACCTGAAAATAATTCTGTTAAAATGCTGTGCTTGCTATTCATACATATTCTCCGTCTGATTTTTTCGTTTATTTGATGCAGGAATTTTTCTTAAAATTAAAACATGCGGTTACTAACTTTGATATTACAGGCTGCTCTTCTTTCGCAGACAGGAATTGCGCAATATTATTATAACGATATTATTTCAGCGAAGCAATTCAAAACAATATATCTTTCCTTAAAGGCAAATAATATTAAACAAGTTACAGCCATAAGCTTTGATGCAGACAACAGCCCAACACCTGATTTTATTTTTGACCGCCAGATTTTGAATAATGCATCTGTAATAAAAACGATTACGCAATATTCAGCCGAAGGCAAATCTTTTACTGCATCATATTATAACAATGACCAGTTATCCAAAAGCATTGACAGCAGCGATAATGTTTCCTCAACAGTTGTGTACAGCTATGATAATACCGGCAAAATTTCTTTAATTACAACCACTACGGAAGATGCTGTGATAAAGAACCATACAGAAGAGGTACATGAATGGCATTATAATAATGATAATTCCCCGGAGTACATGTTGCGTATAAAAGATAAAACCGATACTGTTCTTGTTAGCTTCACCAAAGACGAGCGGGGCAATATTGCTGAAGAACGATGGCAAAAAAAAGGAACTGCTCTTGAACACTACTATTACTATTATAATAATACAAACCTGTTAACCGATATAGTGCGCTATAACTCAAAAGCAGCAAGACTGTTGCCCGATCTTCTTTTTGATTATAATAAAACCGGGGCGATTACTGAAATGACTCAAATTACTGAAGGCTCGTCTAATTATATTACATGGCAATATGTTTACGATGACAGGGGATTAAAAAAAGAAGATGTTCTTTTTAATAAGCAAAAGGAAATGATTGGGAGAATAGAGTATAGTTACAAGTAGGGAGTTAGGCGCAACCCTGTTGGGCACTTCCTGCTGTTCAAAACTTCCTTTGACATAGCTTACTTTTTTCGGTTAATTTGCATTAAAGACAAAACACATTGACAGACTACTTAAATAAAATTATTCAGGGCGACTGTTTAGAAGTAATGAAACTGCTTCCAAACAATTGTGTTGACCTCGTGGTGACTTCGCCACCTTACAACCTCAAGAATTCCACAGGCAACGGAATGAAAGACGGACGTGGCGGTAAATGGAAAAACGCAGAACTGGTTAACGGTTACGCTGACCATGATGACTGTATGCCGCATGAAGATTATGTGAAATGGCAAAACCAGTGCTTAAAAGAAATGTTTCGTCTTATTAAAAATGACGGAGCAATTTTTTATAACCATAAGCGCAGAGTTCAAAACGGTTTATTGCAAGACCGTGATGATATTTTAAAAGATTTACCTGTAAGGCAAATTATTATTTGGAAACGTGCAGGTGGAATAAATTTTAATTCAGGATATTTTTTACCTACACATGAAGTGATTTATTTAATCCCCAAATCTGATTTTAAACTTGTTCCGAAAGCAAATGCTTATGGTGATGTTTGGGAATTTGTTCAGGAAATGAATAATATTCATCCTGCCCCATTCCCAATTGCATTAGTTGATAGAATAATTACATCAACATATTCTCAAATCATTCTTGACCCATTTATGGGTTCAGGAACAACTGCCATTGCTGCATTAATGAATAATAGAAGTTATGTTGGTATTGAGCTAACAAAAAAATATTGTGAGTTGGCAGAACAAAGGATAGCTGACTTTAAAAAACAACAAAGAATTCAATTCGCAACAGTTTAATAAATGCAGCCATCAGAAATTTTACAACAAATAGAAAACCGTTGGCATAACGCTTATTGGTTTTCACGAATGTTAATCAACAAAGACAAGTATGTAGCATTAGGAAAAGAAAATAAATTGCTTGCTACAATTGCAAGTTCTTTGAGGCTTATTGCAACCACAAATAAAAATTCACCCGATACAATTAAATTGCAAAAGCAAACATTTCGCAACTTAGTTGAAGAGCGTTACAAGAAAACCACTTCTACAAATGACCGGGTTCAAACGCTTTTGCGAGAACTTGATGAAATGATAAAATCTGTTGAAGACATGGATGTTTTCGTTATGACCTGCGAAAATATTATGATACCATTAAATGATGCCATTAAAAATATTCCGAGTGATGATAAGGAGTTTACCGAAAACATTTCAAAATCATACCTTGACATTCAAGGTGACAAAGGATTGGCAACAGTCATCAATTTGTGGGACGATTTAGGCGTTAAGGGTTGTTTGACGGCTGAAAGAACAGAAATTACAAGAGCTTTTACAACGCTTCGTGTTCTATTAGCCAAAGACAAAACTGTTACTGACGAAGATAAAGACATTGTTCTGTCGGGTTTTACACAAGAGTTTGAAAGACGTGCAGGACAAAAAAGAAAACAAAGAGCCGGCGGAAGTTTAGAGGATGTTACAGATTTTATCCTTGACTATTACAACATCAAAAGAGCACCAGCACCTGAGCATTTTCAAGCAGATATTGAAGTTGACAATTGGGTAAAAACAAAAGATAATTGGCTTATTGGAATATCATGCAAACGGACACTTCGGGAACGTTGGAAACAAGTTAGTTCAGCAGAAGCAACAATATTAAGCAAGTTCAAAATCAAACATATTTTTCACGTAGTTACTTACGATGAAGATTTATCTGACGACAAACTCACATTACTTGGCGGACACAGGCACATATTTTATTTACCGCACAACAGCAGACGATTAAAGTATGCACAAAATCATGTTGGCTTAAAAGATTACGTAAGACCAATCAGCCAACTGATAAACGACCTTCGTAAAGAGACAAAGTGAGAAGGGTATGCGCCTAACATTGGTATTGCCAAAAGCAGGGCTGACGTGCATTTCATCAGGTATAGTTCGTTTGGCATCTTTTGTTCAAACTGACGGAATTCTATTGAACTTTTGTACTTAACTTCATCTATAAATTATAAATCAGCTACAGTTACGGGCGGGACGTTCAATGAATACCCTGCCTTCGGCAATACCCTTACCGTAGATAGTAGGTAGTTGTACTTTTGAATAAAGATTTCAACCAGTATTTTGATTCGCTTATTAAAAACTATTTATTTCGTGATTTCAAAATGAGCATGTCACAGCTTTCCGTAATCGTAGTAAATTATAATGTAAAATATTTTTTAGAGCAGTGCCTTCGTTCCGTTTTATCAGCCCTAAATAATATTGAAGCAGAGATTCTGGTGGTTGACAATAACTCAAAAGATAACAGCATCGCCTATCTTAAAGATAAATTTCCAACCGTTACATTTATAGAGAACAAAACAAATCTTGGATTTTCTAAAGCAAACAACCAGGCTTTAAAGCTTGCAAAAGGGGAGTATATTCTTTACTTAAATCCCGATACCATTTTGGCCGAAGATGTTTTGATTAACTGCCTTCATTTTTTTAAAGCTAATAATAGAGCCGGAGCAATTGGTGTAAAGCTTGTTGATGGCGCCGGAAGATTTCTTCCTGAAAGTAAAAGAAGCTTTCCATCGCCTCTTGCTGCATTGTACAAACTATGGGGCATGGCAAAATTATTTCCCAAATCAAAAATATTTAACCGCTATGCCTTAGGATATTTAGATGAAGACAAAGTGTATGAAGTAGATATATTGGCGGGCGCCTTTATCATGGCTCCCAAAAAAATTTTAGATTCACTAAAAGGTTTTGATGAAGATTTTTTTATGTATGGGGAAGATATTGACTTAAGCTATCGCATTCAAAAAAGCGGATATAAAAATTATTACCTGGGAACTGAAGCTGTAATTCATTTCAAAGGCAAAAGCACCCCCAGCACCAGTGTTACTTATGTGCGTCATTTTTATAAAGCCATGAGCATTTTTGTACGTAAGCATTATACTGAAAAAAATTCATTTCTCACAACCATTTTTTTGCAAACGGCAATCAGGTTAAGTAATTTTATACCGCTCATCGCAACACCTGTAAGGGCAGTGAGAAAAGCCTTTCAAAAAACAACAGCAAAGAAAAAATTAGAAATTGTATTAGCGGGCACAGCAGAAGATATGCAAACGGCAGAAGCCATTTTAAATAAACACAATCTTTCTTACCAAATTCAGCAAAAAGAAAAGATACAAAATTTCGACAAGCCTGATGCAGATGAAATCATATTTTGTATCTCTCAGCTCAGCTATAAACAAACCATTCTGTATATTCAGCAGTTTAAAAATGAATACGGGTTTAAATGGCATGGCATAGGTACGCAGGGCATTGCAGGCAGGGACTCAAAAAATAAAAATCATGATGTTTACACATTTCAATCCTGTTAATTCCTTTATATAATATATCTTAGGTTTGCTGTAATCAACATAGTTTTGTACTTTTAAATTTCATTGCTATTTAATGGCGATATTCGATATAAATTTCCCCCAAACTGTCCTCAAAACCTTTGGCCTGCCGCAAAAGGATAATAGAAGACAGCAACTGCGGGTGCTGAAAAAACTGCTGGGCAGATCACGGTTTACAGAATTTGGACAAAAGTTCCGCTTCGATGAAATTCTGATGAGCCGCCATCCCGGCAAAAAATTCCAGGAGCTTGTTCCCATTTATAATTACAGTACGCTTTATAAAGAATGGTGGCATAAAACACTTGAAGGCAAGCCCGATGTTTGCTGGCCAGGCAAAATAAAATACTATGCCCTTAGCAGTGGAACTAGCGAAGCGGCAAGTAAATTTATTCCCGTTACCAATGATTTACTCAAAGGTAACAGGGTAGTGATGATGAAGCAATTGCTTACTTTAAGAAATTATAACAATATTCCTTTGAGCGCTGCAAGCAAAGGCTGGCTTACACTTGGCGGCAGCACCGCCCTGCAAAAAGGAGTGGGCTATTATGCGGGGGACCTTAGCGGCATTACCATGAAAAACGTGCCATTCTGGTTTCAGCCTTTTTATAAACCCGGCAAAAAAATTGGAAAAGAAAAAGACTGGAATAAAAAATTGGAAGAGATTGTTGCCAAGGCCCCTGAATGGGATATTAGTTTTATAATAGGTGTGCCCGCCTGGGTACAAATGTGCTTGGAAATGATTATTGAACGATATAATTTAAACACCATTCACGATATATGGCCCAATCTCACATTATTCGTTCACGGAGGCGTTAGTTTAAAACCTTATAAAAAACGTTTTGAAAAATTGCTTGGCAAACCGCTTACTTACATAGAAACCTATTTGGCAAGCGAAGGTTTTATTGCTTACCAGGACAGGCAAAATGCACGTGGATTAAAGCTTGTAACTAATGAACATATCTTTCTTGAATTCGTTCCGTTTAACCGTTCAAATTTTGACGTCAATGGCGATATGGTTTCCAACCCGCAGGTATTCATGATACATGAAATAGAAGAAGGGAAAGAGTATGCACTACTTATTAGCACCAGCGGCGGTGCATGGCGATATTTAATTGGCGATACAATAAGGTTCATCGATAAGGAGAAAGCTGAAATAATAATTACCGGCCGCACAAAACATTTTTTAAATGTAGCAGGAGAGCACCTGAGTGTTGAGAATATGAACAAAGCTATACAGCTTGCAGGCCAGCAATTGAATATTTCTATTCCTGAATTTACCGTGTCGGCAATTCCCTGTGATAACTTTTTTGCTCATCACTGGTATGTTGCCTGTAACGACCATGTAAATACCGAAACCTTAAAAACATCTATTGACGAGCAGTTAAAAGAAATAAACGATGACTATGCTGTAGAAAGAAAAGCAGCTTTGAAAAATATTTTTTTGGATGTATTACCTGAACAACAGTTTATGCAATTCATGAAAACAATAAATAAGTTTGGCGGACAGCACAAGTTTCCCCGCGTACTAAAAGGTAAAATGCTTGAAGACTGGAATAAGTTTTTAAAGGGCGAGTTGGTGAGATAAGTTTATCCGCAGGATGCTGCGCATAGTTTGTAGTTTGGATTTCGAATTTAAAGTTTTTGATTTTTTTTGTTTTTGATGTTCTTTGCCTATTGCCCATTGCCCATTTTTTCGTATTCTGCCAATACATTATTTTCGTATACATGATTGCCCCTCTGATAAAAGGCATTACCCTCGGTCTTTTACTCAGCATTTCTGTTGGGCCTGTAATTTTTTCCATCATCAAGCAAAGCTTAAATAATGGCCACCTTGGCGGATACTCTTTCGTGGCAGGTGTTTCAGCCAGCGATATTACACTTGTGCTTATGTGCAATATTTTTACCGGCATTTTCGATAAGGCTTTAGAGCACGAAAAAATAATCGGCATCACGGGAAGTTGTTTTTTGATTGCGATGGGCATCTACAATATTTTTTTTAGAAAAGTTTATACTGTAACTGATGGCACGGTGCAGGCAAGAACATTTAGGAAAAGAGATATGGCAGGTATTTTCTTTTCGGGATTTTTTATAAATACTTTAAACCCCGGTGCATTTTTGTTTTGGGTGGCAGCTTCAGCAACCATTATTGCAGATTCAAAAGGACAAGACCATCCGCAGCAATACAGGCTCATTGTTTTTGCCACCGCTTTATTGCTTGTGTTGTCAGCCGATATTACAAAAGTATTACTGGCAAATAAAATTCGTGAAAAGCTTACGCCGCATAACATTCACATCATTAATCGCATTTCAGGAATTATCTTAATTGTTTTTGGCCTTGCGATAATTACAGGAATGCTTTTCTTCAATAAAGCTGCATCAGCAACGGCTTTAACAGCTAATTACATTTTGCCTTATTAGCTCTAAACATATCAACTGCATGATAAAATTTATTCTCTCTGCTGTTCTTGTGTTTTGTTCAATTTCGGCTAAAGCACAACAGGATTTTGTCGTATTAAAGAAGCGTAATAAAACCATCGAAACATTTTTTACAGGTTCTTATATTTCTTTTTTGATTAATAAAAATAATAGTGTAAGCGCTTGTATAAAACAAATAAAAAATGATAGTTTATTATTGAAACCTTTCTACGAGGTAGTTAGAGGAAATCCTTTGGGGTTAATGTACACCGATACAATATGGCAACCCAATTTCAAGATTGCAGTGACTAATATTTATGCTTTTCCCCGAACAAATAAATCATTTGAATACATTAAGAACGGAACTATTTTTCAAATAGGCAGCGCCGGATATGTTCTGCTGAATGTGATAAATGCCTTGAGTAATAACAATAAACTTTTTGATGCGGATAATTCAACACGTCTTGGCTTTGCAGCGGGTATTTTTTCAATTGGCGAGGCCATGCATTTGCTTCGCTTACCTGTGCTTGTTATTGGGAAAAAATATAAGCTGCAATATATAAGACTCAGTAAATAAAATAATGATAACTTGTATTCAATGATTCGTTCCAAACTTCCCTCTGCAGATACAACTATTTTTACTGTGATGAGTCAATTGGCTGTTGAGCACAATGCAATCAATCTTGGTCAGGGTTTTCCGGATTTTATGATGAGTGAAGAATTAATTGCTCTCGTAAATCAATCCATGCGAAAAGGAAATAATCAATATGTACACATGAACGGCTTGCCTTTGCTTCGGGAACGGCTTGCAAAAAAAATAGAAAAACTATACATCACACCCGTCAATCCTGATACACAAATAACAGTAACGCCCGGCGGCACGTACGCAATCTATACAGCTTTTACAGCCATACTGCAACCCGGTGACGAGGTAATTGTTTTTGAGCCCGCTTACGACAGCTATATTCCCAACATTGAAATAAACGGTGCTAAGGCGGTGCGAATTTCACTACACTATCCTGATTATTCTGTGCCCTGGGAAGAAGTAAGAAATAAAATCAATTCTAAAACTACAGCTATGATTATCAATTCACCGCATAATCCTACAGGAATGGTTTTAAGAGATGAAGATATTCAGCAATTAAGAGCCATCGTTCAAAATACAAATATTCTTATCATCAGCGATGAAGTATATGAGCATATTATTTTTGATGATATTCCGCATCAAAGTATTTTACGCTACCCTGATTTGCTCGAAAGAAGCTTTGTTTGTTTCTCCTTTGGCAAAACCTATCACTGCACCGGCTGGAAATTGGGATACTGCATTTCATCGCCATACTTAATAAGTGAATTTAGAAAGGTTCATCAATTCAATTGCTTCAGTTGCAACAGTCCTGTTCAGTTTGCCTTAGCAGAATTTTTAAAAAATGAAGATGCGTATTTATCACTTGGCAAATTTCTGCAAACAAAGAGAGATTATTTTCAAAGCATGATGCAGCAAACACCATTCAAAGCCATCCCCTCTTATGGCAGTTATTTTCAATGCTACAGTTATGCAAATATTAATGATGAACCGGAAAAAGATTTTGCTATACAATTAACCAAAGAATATGGCGTAACATCAATTCCTTTGAGCAGTTTTTATAAAGAGCAAAATGATAATAAAGTGTTGCGTTTCTGCTTCGCAAAGAAAGAAGAAACATTAGAGAAGGCTGTTCAACGACTCACAAATGTTCATTAATTGTAATCACTTTTTTAACGCATAACGACAAACAATAAACCACAAACTACAAACTCTGCGCAGCATCCTGCGGATAAACTTATCTTTGCTCCCATGACTTTTGAGCAACTATCCGATAAAATCAATAATTATAAAGCCCTCGGTCTTAAACTTTTTACCACATCTTCGTTTCAAACGCACAGCATTGTGTTATTGCATATGCTCAGCAGAATTGATAAGAGCATTCCTGTTTACTTTATGCATACAGGCTATCATTTTCCTGAAACATTAAATTACAGGGATGAAATAACTGCCATCCTTGGTCTCAATCTTAAAAATATTTTTTCTTCAACTGCAAAAATTAATCAGCGTGATGCAACAGGTAAATTACTCTTCGCCAGCGACCCCGATTATTGTTGTTATCTTAATAAAGTAGCCCCTTTGGAGACTGTACTTGCCGAATATGATGTTTGGATAAATGGTGTGCGTGCAGACCAAAGTGAAACAAGAAAAATTTTTAAGGAAGAAGAAAAAGCAAAATTCGGTACGCTGCGCCTGCATCCTATGCTCGACTGGAACAGCAAAATGATTTATGAGTATCTGAAAGAATACAATATTCCCCGTCATTCTTTGGAGGAAAAAGGTTATTTAAGCATTGGCTGCGAGCCATGCACCCGCAAGTGGGATGCAGAAATGGAAAGCCGGGACGGTCGCTGGTATGGGCTTAAAAAAACTGAGTGCGGATTAAACACTGAACTTGTTACAAAATAATTTTTTTTACCACATAGGATCAATAGAAACATAGGTATGCACATAGGTTTTCTCTATGTGTTTTCTTCTATGTGCTTTATGTGCCTATGTGGTAAATCCTTACAAAAATAATTCCCCATGCAAATTCTTATCACCGGCGGTGCAGGCTACATAGGCACTGAGCTTGTGTACAAACTTGCATCAATGCCCGAAGTTGAAAGCATAACTATTTACGATAATCTCAGCCGCGGTAATTACAATTTATTTCTCGGCACTCAAAAAATTGACCCGAAAATAAAATTCATTCATGGTGAAATTCTTGATTCACGCAGGTTACGCCAGGCATTAAAAAATATAGATGTTGTTTATCATCTCGCAGCAAAAGTTACCACTCCATTTGCCAATCTCGACGGACATATTTTTGAACAGGTAAATCACTGGGGCACTGCTGAGGTGGTGTATGCACTCGAAGAGAGCGATGTAAAAAATTTTATTTATGCAAGCAGCACGGCAGTGTATGGAAACAACAAAGAGCCTGCAGTTGAAGACACAATTCCCGAACCGGACAGTTTTTATGCTATTTCAAAATTTCGTGCAGAGCAGCATGTACAGCGGCTTTTCAGCAAAATGAATACGCTCATTCTGCGGCTTGGCAATGTGTATGGCTACAGCAAGTGCATGCGCTTTGATGCTGTCATCAATCGCTTTATGTTCGATGCCCATTTCACCAGCCGCATCACCATTAACGGCACGGGGATGCAGCATCGCAGCTTTATTCATATTGATAAGGTTACACATATTTTATCGCAATTGCTCAGCAACGAAATTCCCGCAGCAACCTATAATGTTACAGACAAGAATCTCAGCATTCTCACCATTGTAGAAACGCTGAAAGAAATCTATCCCAATCTCGAATCATTTTTCATCAATCAGAATTATGCAGGTCACTCGCAGCAGGTGCAGCCGCAGAGTGCTTTATTGAAATACATTCCCATACCACAGTCTGAGTTAAAAGATGAGCTTACAAAATTTAAAGAGCAGTTTTCGTTTTATGTTGAGTGAGATTTTATGTAGAAATTAAACAGATATATTAAAAATGCCAGGGCTACGTCTGGCATTTTTTACAAATCCCGATTGTCAATACTCATTACTAATTTTTATTTCGTCAATATCATTTGCTTCGTACCAATTAATCTTCCGTTTACAAAAAGAGAATATTTATAACTTCCCGGTAATAATTGTCCTGCCTCCAACATTAACTGTCCGTTACCCGGTTGTGTTATAGTTAGAACTTTAATTACATTGCCATTCATATCGGTAATATTAATAACAGCATTCCCGGCTTGTTGTGGCAAGTAATAGTTGATAACTGTGTTTCTATTGAAAGGGTTTGGTACATTTTGTTCGAGACTTGCTGAACTTAATGAAACAGCGGTGGAAGCTATTTTTTCCTGAGTATTAGTATTGCTATTGATTGCTATATTTTGCTCTATTTTAGTTAGGCGTGATTTCAATTCTTCATTTTCCGCCTTCATATCAGTAATTGTTTTTTGCTGTTCCTGGATAGCACTAATCAACACAGGAATAAGCCCTATGTAATTAATTCCTTCATATTTTACTTCAGCATGCAGCAATTCGGTTTTGTCTTTTCCATACTCAGCCGGGTGTACGGCCTCTTTTACTAATTCAGGAAATACTTGTTTTACTTCATCGGCAATTAACCCGATTTGTTTGCCGTTGGATAATCCCCATTTCGGATAATCGGTTGTCTTAAATTGATAGGTAGCTGGTTTCAGCTTCATCAATTGTTCTAAGGAATTTGAGAGAGGAGTTATGTTTGTTTAAAATTTCCTGTCTGCGGCAAAAAAGTAGTAGTTTACAGCATAAACATCTCCGGCAAAATAACCTGCTGCATTGAATGATCCACCGAAAGCATAGCCATATACTCCATACCGGGTGCCTGCACTTCCGTAAGAAACACCAGAAATCCCAATACCACTACCGGTATAGGCTCCTCCATTGCACTGTGAAAGGGTTCCATTAAATCCACCATATGCCTGAATTCCATAGCCCCATCCGTCAGCTATTACAGAAGAAGAATATACGCCTACATGATCTGATAAGCTGGGATAAGTATTGATAACATTTATACCGTTGTAGAATGTGTCGTTTCTGACATCTATGGTATATTGTGGTGTAATAGTGCGAAAACCTAATTGCCCGTACTTTGTAAGGCGCATTCGTTCCCTACTATTGGTTTTGAATATCAGCGGTTGCAAAACCGTTGTTCCAATAAAATTCGACTGACCGGTGTTACTGTTGCCGGTAATATGCCAGTCGTTTTGAGCATTTGCTCCAAGAGTGCACACTCCCACGAGGAGCGTAACTCCAAATTGTACAATTTTCGTTTTCATAAAAATATTTTTTAAATAATTAATTACCTACTCTTTTAAGGTTTTTCGGCGTTCACCTTTTTTTTTAAGTTTCAAAATATTGTAGATAGTGTCTCATGCTATTATTTTTTATGTATTACGGATTGCCCTGAATTTCTTCCGATTTTGAAATTCAAGTTGTCAAATTATCTATTGGTGATTTTAATAAGTAGTGATGGATTTTCGGTATTGAATTCAGGGAGAAGTCTGTATAAAGCTAATAACTTTTTTATTAATCCAAATAAAATAATTTTTTTCTGATAGATTTCATGCCATCGCTCAGTTTTATTTCGCCCTGTCCTCCCCAAAAAAAATTTTTTAAAAGCAACCCTTTTTCAAAAACCTATGTTCTATTAAGTGAATTTTCAGGCAGCACTGCCCGAAAGTGTATATCAGTTCCTAATATGGGCACTGTATAATTAAAAACTATTCATCAAATAAAAAATTTACCGCTATGAAAAAGAGCAAACACGAGAATCTGAGATTAACAGGTTCCTTCCTTATTCTATTTTTTCTTTTGATAGTAAACGCAGGCTGCAAAAAAAGCAGTGATGCAGTTGCAACAAATTCACAAACCAGCGATGCACTAAGAACCGAAAGCAGCACTTCTCATTTAGATGGATTCAAAACTGTTATTCTTAATTCAAACAAATCATCTTATGGCGGATTGCATATAAACCCAAGGCTTCTTAACGCATGGGGTATGTCTGCAAGTGATGAGGGCGAAATATGGGTTTCGGCTGCTGATGGAGGTGTTAGCTTTGTTTATGATAAAACAGGAGCGCAGACAAAATCGCCTATACACATTCCTTCTCATGATGCGAATACACCCGGCAATCCCACAGGAAATCTCTACAACGGAACAACCGATTTTATAATTCCCGGAACTAATACACCGAGTGAATTTATTTTCGCAAGTGAAGATGGAACTATCTCTGCATGGAACGACCCTACCGGCACTTCTGCCAAAGTAGTCGCAGACAGATCTGGCAAAGGTGCATCATACAAAGGCATTACCCTGGCAACAGATTATGGTGCAAATTTTCTCTATGCAACTAACTTCGCAAAATTTAAGATTGACGTATTCGACAAGGAATTTAAATATGTTACAGGCAAACCTTTTACAGACCCAAATTTGCCTGCAGGTTACGCTCCTTTCAACATTTACAATGTGGATGGAATGTTGTATGTAACGTATGCTCTTAAAAACGCAGATGGAGATGATTCTACGGGAGCTGGTCTTGGCATTGTGAATATATTTAAACCGGATGGCTCAATGGTAAAACGTTTTGCTTCTTATGCCACCTTAAATGCTCCTTGGGGTATTGCAGATGTTAGCGGTACTTTTTGCGGTGTAGAAAATCCTATTCTTATCGGAAATTTCGGTGATGGTCGTATCAACGTATTTGATCAAAATGGAAATTTTAAAGGTCAATTAAAAAATGGGGGATATCCTGTTGCTATTGAGGGCTTATGGTCTATTAATGCTGAAATTCCGGGTGCTAATTCAAACCAGCTTTATTTTACTGCCGGTCCTAATGAAGAAACTGACGGGCTTTTTGGATTTCTGCTGAAAAAATAATCAGAAGATGGTGATGAACTATTTTGAGGAAGGCATTTGATGAAATGAACATTCAATTCTAATTGAAATATAAAGAGGCTGCAAAGTGCAACCTCTTTATTATTTTCAGTACTAATGTGCAGCATAATAAAGTATTAATGCTGCAACACCAATAACAGCAAGTACAGCGGCAGGCACCCACCATTTTTTTACAGGCGTTTCTTCCTGCAAAAATTCCTGCATTTGCACAGAAGTTTTTTCTGATTCACCAACTAATACAGTATGCTCCGCATTTTTGCGCACCACACGTTCTGCATGTATTTCAGGAAATAAGGTTTGAATGTTCTGTTGTGGCTCAAATGTAAACGTGCTATAAAACTGTTTGGTAAGAATGCCAATGCCGGGAAGGGTTATTGAACCGTTTTGCGAAATTTGATGAGTAAACGATGAAGTGAATTCGTTGAATTTATTTTCAGCACTTGTTTCGTCAACATTCAATTGGCGAGACAATGAAGTGAAAAAATTTTTATCGGCGGGTAACTTCTCCGCAGTATAATTGATAACAGGAAGTGGCGGATATATTATTTTATCTACAAAGTTGAGTGTTGCATTTTTGTTTTCAACAATAAAGCTTCCGATGCCCGGTATAGATAATTTTTTATTAAAGATGAGATATTGATACAGAAAATTGTACATGCTACTGGTTTATCTTATCAAACGAATATACAACACCTGCCAATACATTAAAGCCTAATACGGGATACTGGCTCCATCGCTCGTACTGGTTATTGAAAATATTATTGAATTGAAGCCAGAGATTTAACTGTGGTCTTATGGCAAATTCAACACCGGCGTTCATATCAACTGCCGCAGGCAGCCTTTCACTTTGCAATGATTTAGTTCTGTACTTTGCTCCATCCCAAAAATATATATCGCTTTTTAATAAAAGGTCTTTTAAAATCGTCCAGCGTAAAGAACCATTTATTTCAATCGGCAACAAACCCCACGCTTCTGCATTATTTTGTAAGCTGCTATACTGATTGAATGTAGCGCCGCCAAGCAAAGAAAATTTTTCCTGCTGTGTATAGCCGATTTCACCGTGTATGCGAATGTCTTTCATTTCCATTTCATTCACTACTTCAAATGAGCGTCCGGTAATTGTATCGTTTACAAATAATGGCTGATTATTAAAAAGCAAATAAGAGAGCTTGGCGTTATAAGTAAAATGGCTGCCTGCGGAGCCTTTGAATCCTGCATATTGTTCTTTAATTCTTGTATTCATTAAAAAAGCCGGCTGCCGAAGCCAGGGATTAACTGAAGAAAGAAATTGGTAGGTTGTTTTATTGTAATAGCCAATCCATCCTGCCTGCAGAATAAATTTTTCTTCATTCAGTTTTGCTTCTGCTGTAAAGTTTGGAAGCAATGCAAACGTGCTGTTATCCCATGAAGGGGTGAAACCCCCAGCCAGCCTGAAGTTTGGGGTTTTAAATTCTAAGTTGGGAGTTAAGTAGTATAAATTATTATCAACCTGAACCGTATCAGTTTTGTAACTGGTAACGTCTGCTGTTAAGCCGACATTGAAGGCAAATATTTTTGCGATTGATTTTGACAAGGGCGCATTGACAATGAAATTATTTTCTTTCCCGTTTTTATTATCAGTAAAAATATCCAATGATGCATTAGGGTTATAACTGATACCAAAACTATTTTCCATTTTATTACGGAAAGCAACCTTACCACCAAGGGTCGTGAAAGCTTGTCGCAGAGCGTCTTTACTGAATTTTAATGAATCGGGGAAAAAGCCATACTCGTATTGTGTGTTATTATCAAAGAAAAGTTTGTTGCTCCATTCATTTTTATTGTCTGCGGTGCTGAATATTCCTATCGCTTCAATATTTGTTTTGCTGAAATCCTGAAAAGACAAAGAGCCCTGTGAAGAAGTGTATTTGCCATGAATATTGAGAACAGATACAACGCCATCGCCCAAAGAAACACCTGCCTGCAAATAAGGTGTTGTATAATTTCCGTAACCTGCTTTAATAAAATTAGTGTTGTTCCAGTGAACAGCAGAATCAATATCTGCCGCCAGTGGCTTTAATGCAGGAGATTGATAAACGAAGGAAAGATTTTGAGCTGGAACGTCATATTGTAATACAGGCCGCACAGAATCAGGCTGCGGTGATGCTGCGCTGAAATTTATTTTGGATGTTATCTTTAAGGTTGGTTTAAAAGCAGATGTTACTACTACAGTTCGTGTTGTATCTTTTTTTTGTGAAAAAGAATAAACGCTGAAAAATGTTGTGATACTTATTAGTATGATTTTTTTCATCTCTGATTGAAAATTTACTGTTGCACAATTTTGTTGTTCTTATTTTTTTCTGCAATCACCGCATCTAATTTTTGCTGTGCTTCCTGTTTTAGTGTTTCATCAGACGCATTTTCTACTACGCTTTTCAACGTTGCTTCGGCATTAAAATAATCCTGCTGTTTAAAATATATATCGCCCAACAGAATATATGCTTTTGTAATCCAGTAATCATAAGAGCCTGCTTTGTTAATAACATCAAAGCCTGCCTTCTCTGCTTCGGGAAATTTGTTTTGGAGAAATAAAATTTCTGCAATGCGGTATCTTGCTTCGGCTGCATATTCAGATTTACCAAGGCTTACAACGGTTTTATACGCATCGCTTGCTTCACCAAGCTGGTTGTTGTTCTGATCATTTTTTGCAATCGCCATATTGGCAATCATCTTATCGTCTGTTGCAATTCCTTTTTGCTGCAGCAAATCCTGCGCATTGGCAAAAGCAGCATCCCATTCTGCAAGCTTATACTGACACCGCAACAGGCCACGCATGTTCTCCAATTTATTTTCAGGAGTTGTAGCAATGTCTTTAAGCTGTGTGAAATATTGCTCTGCCTGCTGATAGTTTTTCAATTCAAAATAGCTGATGCGTGCAGCCTGCAGCACACTTGCCTCTGCATATTTATTGGGCGCCTTTTGTGCCACATGGGTATAGTAAGTAAGGGCATTTGTAAAATCTTTTTTGCTGTTGAATATTTCAGCAAGGCGGTAGTTTGCATCAATCGAATATTGCCCGTCAGGAAATTTATTCAGATAATCTTTCAATGCCTGCAGCGCATTTTCATAAGAGTGATTATTGTATGCTGCATTGGCAACGATATAGGTTAAAGAATCTTCTTCAGAATAGCTTACTTCTTTTCCGTTTTGCTGCATAAAGGAAACAAAGTCTGCAGGGCGCTGATTTTCGATGAAAATATTTCTTACATAATCAACCGCCTCATCACTTTCTGAAGAGTTGGGATAATTTGAAATCAACAGCTTGAAATTATTCAGCGCATTATTGTTATCATTCAAATTAAAATAGCTGATGCCTAATTTTAAATATGCCTGCGGCTTGTACGATTCTGCATTTTTATTTTTTACAATTGTATTTAATGGATTGATAGCAGCCTGGTAATTTTCCTGAGCCAAATACGTATTTGCAATTTCCATGTTTGCATCGGCAACTAATGAGGAAGACGGGTAACGCTGCGAAACAGATTGCAGCAAAGAAACTTTTTGTGCAAACTGGTCAGCGGCTCCCGAAATAAATGCTTTTTGATACAACGCATAATCAGCAGCAGGCAATTGATAGTTGATTACCGTTTCATACATCTGCAATGCCTTGCTGAATTTTTTTTGCATAAAATAGCAATCGGCAGCTCTTATGTATGCATCTGTTTGTACAGGTGAAGAGTTAGGGGTAATGGATGTTGCAATTGCTTCAAAATTTTGCAGTGCATGGTCATAATCTTCTTGCCGCAGACTGCTATAGCCTAATGTATATTTTGCGTTTGTTGCATTTACTTCGCCATAGCTCACAGGCTGTCGCATATAATTAAGCAGATAAAAAATCGCCGAATCATATTGATTGTTTCGATAAGCAATTTCACCTTTCCAAAAGTTTACGTAAGAAAGTAAATCTTCATTGTAGTCAACAGGAAAAATTTCGTTCAGCAAGTCATTGGCCTGAATAATTTGCTGGTCATTGATTAATTCAACAGCACGCCCATACAATATTTTTGGATACGCTCTTTTTACAATATCAGTTTTGGCGGGCAAGCTTCCAAAAAGCTCTAGCGCTTCTTTATAATTATTTGTATTGGCAAGAACATTTACCAACAATTCTTTGGCTTCATTGGTATAGAGAGAATTAGAATAAATGCTGATGTATTCAGAAAGTTCATTCGATGCCACATCGAGATAGCCTAATTCAAAAGAAAGTTTTCCATAATGGAATTTTGAAATTTCCTTTTGCTCTTTATTGCTGCTGTTGAGAGCGCAAAATAAAAATGCGTTTCTGGCTCCTGCTTTATTTCCCAGCTTGAGATATGAATCTGCAAGAAGGTACATGCTGTTTTGTGCGAGTGTATCTTGCTTACCTCCAAGTTGTTTAAATCCATTTATAGCGTTGCGGTATTGTTCGGCATCATAATAACAATAAGCTAATTCATATAAATCTTCACGGCTAACTTTCTCTGTGCTGGTTACATATTTTTCCAGGTAAGGGAGCGCTTTGTCGTAATTCTTTTTTTCAAAATAAATATGTCCAACCAATTCACGCAATGGAAGGTCGTAATATTGATTACCGGTTGCCAGTGCTTTTTCGCCATAATCCAGCGCCTTATCTTTTTCGCCATTGTAGTAATATATTTCTGCGATGTAATAAGGAATTATTTTTTCATATGTAGATTGACCTTCCAGCGTTTTAAAAGAATTCAATGCAGCATCATATTTTTTTTCAGCGAAGGCGATAAAGCCGTAATAATAATTTGCATCGTAATAATTGGGATTGTCTTGTATCTGTCTTATTGCATCAAACAACGGTTTCGCATCAGCAAATTTTTGAATTGTGAAATACCCATACCCTTCATGAAATTTCATATCTGCAATTTCCCTGTTGCTTAAATTATCATATCCTGCCTGCTCATAATATTTTATTGCATCGGTAAAATCCTGTGTTTTATAATAATATTCGCCAAGATGATAGCTCATCATTTGTATACGCGGCTCATGATGCTCTAAGTCTATAAATTCCTGCGCAGCCGTTACTGCTGTTGGGTCTTTCAATTCAAGCCCGCAAATAATGGAATAATATTTTGATTCTAACTGCACAGTAACAGGAATATTGCTGCGTATATTACTCTCTGCATATAATGATTCAAAAAGAGGATAGGCAAGACTGAATTTTTCCTGCTGATATAGCTCCTTGGCTAATTTAAAATCTGCATCGGGGTCGTCGTTGGCTTTTGTGTATTGTGCCTGTGTTGTGTGTAAGAAAAAAAGCAAGACAGATGATAACAGAATTCTTTGTATAGTCATACAATGGTTGGAACGGAATAATTTTTCCAATATTTCGTAATTCATCTTAAATAAATCGTAAAACGGTTTAAAGGTAATAAGGTTACTGAACTGTGGTAATGCAATGTAAAAGTTGTGGAAAACATTCATTGAAATTGCAGAAGGGAATAGCTATGGAAATAAAAATTTCAAAGCAATTAAAAAAAAATTTTTGAAATAGATGAGTCAAAAGTGATTTCTCTACCGATGTTTATCGCATAGGCGTCAAGCCGAGCGCTTTAAATTCATAAGCTTCGTAGAAGTGAAACGTTAGTAAAATTAACTGTAGAATTTTTTTTGAGCCTCGTAGAGGCGACACAAAATTACGATGTAATGTGTCGCTCCTATGGAGCTATCGTTTATGCACGAAATCGTTTTCTACTAACGTTTTGTCCCTCTGGGGCTGTATAACATTCAAATAAAGTCTGGCAATTTACATCCAGGAGATGTCTCACTGCGTTCGACATTATAGTTTATTATCCGGGAACCCTTGAAATATATTTTTCAACTTCTTTAATCTGGTCGAGCACCTGTTTTGTTTTAGGCTTGCAGGCTTTTGCCTTACGAAAAAAATCTTTTGCAGCCCTGAACTCACGCTTATTCATAAATATCTGGCACATGCTTAAAAAAGCAATGGCTTCACTCTCTTTATCGGGTATGCCTGCACGAATGGCTGCCCGCATATAGCTTTCGCCGCTTTTGAAATCGCCTTTTTGTAATGCAATCATTCCAAGCTGCAATTTATTTGCGCCTTCTGCCTCGGGCATAGGAGCGCCAAGCTGCGAACTTTTTTTCAAATGTTTTTCTGCGGTATCAAAATCCTGCTTCATCATGGCGAGATTGCCTTTGATTGTATAATAGGTGGAGCGAATAGGTTTATATAAAAGATTTGGAAACCAAATACTATCCATAATTTTTTCAACCTCTTCTACTCTGCCCTGCTCCATTGGCTCCTGTATTAAGCGAAGAGGACCGATAAAGAAATGGCTGAATAAACCTATCACTGCAATAAAGTATAATGGAAATACAGGCCAGAAACCGGTGCCCGTGAGATTTAATATTACAGCAATAATAATAGCGAGCACACTTAACCAAAAACGATATTTTATTAACAGGCTATAAAACTTCATACACAATTTTTAAGGGCGCAAAGATAAAGCCGTTTCTCGTTTCTCGTTTCTGGTTTCTGGTTTGGCGTTTTCAGAGTGCTATGCTTTAACTGATTATTGCTGATAACTGACACCTCATACCTGATACCGACACCTGATACCTGATACCGACACCTGATACCTGATACCTGACACCTCATACCTGATACCTGATAGCTGAATCAATACTTATCATCATTCACTTCAATCCAATAACCATCGGGGTCCTGAAAATAAATTTGGGCAATACCATCAGGGCGCACCTGCGGCTCTTTGCTGGTTTGCGCCCAATTGCCATATTTGATGTTCACGGAATCAAGGTGCTTTGCAAAATCTTTTACAGAAGATATTGTGAATGCAAGATGAATATTAATATCATGAGGTATGATTTCCTTTGCGCCTGATACAACATGCAGTTGACTATGTTCCGATATTTTAAACCACAGATGACGATTATCATGAAAAGGTTCCGGAATTTTTTCAAGCTGCATTGTATGCTCATAAAAATCTGCACTTTTATTCAGGTCAACAACATAAATAGTTACGTGATTGAAGTGTGGTGATTGTGCAGAAGATGAATCAATAGTCAAAAATAAAATACTAAATATTGAAGAGAAAAATTTCATGACAGGCTTTTTACAAAAGTAAATTTGAAGCAGGTAACTGCAAGATTATAGTTTTTGGTAGCCCCGACAGGAATCGAACCTGTATCTAAAGTTTAGTCCCGCAATCGGCAAAGTAGCCCGAACAAGAATCGAACTTGTATCTGGAGTTTAGGAAACTCTTATTCTATCCATTGAACTATCGGGCCACTTTGCCTGCGGGATATTCTATCCATTGAACTACGGGGCCAGTTCCATTTAAGATTGAAGATTGTTTAATAAAAATTTAAACCGCAAAAATAATGGCTTTTTAATATTGTTGGTTGTATGCAGTAGAAGATGGTTATGATTATTTTCATTTCAAATTTCTAAAATTTAAAAACTGAATCACCTGCATATCTTCCTCCAACCTGTTCATTTATTCTAAGCAGTTGATTATATTTAGCAAGCCTTGATGATCTTGCAAGAGAACCTATTTTAATTTGTCCGCCATTCAAACCAACCGCTAAATCTGCAAGAGTAGCATCTTCTGTTTCTCCTGACCTTGCTGATATTACTGTTTTAAAGCCAGCTCCCTTTGCCATCTTCACAGCTTGTACGGTTTCAGTCAATGTGCCAATTTGATTCATCTTTATTAAAACTGCATTGCCTGCCTTCATGTCAATGCCTCTTTGAATACGTTCAGGATTCGTTGTGAAAAGGTCATCACCAATAAGCTGTATTTTATTTCCAAGTCTTTGGGTAAGTTGTTGCCATCCCTCCCAATCCTCTTCTGCTAATCCATCTTCAATAGAAATTATTGGATAATCGTTCGTCCACTTTTCAAGCATATCAATCATTTCCGAAGAAGTCAGAAATATTTTTTCTGAATTAAGATGATAAATATTTTTTTTTTCATCATAAAAATGTGAAGCAGCAACATCTATTGCTATGGCAATATCTTCATGCTGTTTATATCCGCACAAATGAAATGCTTCGCATAAAATTTCCAGCGCTTCTTTGTTTGATGAAAGCTGCGGACCAAAGCCACCTTCATCTGCGAGAAGAATCGCATTATATCCTTTCGTATTAAGCACCTCTTTTGTTTTCCAATAAACCGATGATATCATTTCAAGTGCATCAGGATATGTGTTTGGCGATATTGGAATTATTAAGAAATCCTGCAGGTCAATATTTTTACCTGCATGCAATCCACCGCTGATAATATTCACCATGGGCACAGGCACAGATAATTTTTCAGAAACAGGTAAATATTTTTCTGCTAAATATTGATACAAAGGTTTATGAGCTTCAAGTGCCGCCGCATGCGCAATCGCAAACGAAGCACATAGAATTGCATTCGCTCCAAGATGAGATTTGTTTGCAGTACCATCTATTTCTATCATTAATTTATCCAACAATTCCTGCTCTTCAGCATTTTTTCCAACCAACACTTGTTTTATTTCGGTGTTCACATTATTCACTGCTTTCATCACCCCCTTTCCTCTGAATCTTTTTTCTCCGTCACGCAATTCCAGCGCTTCAAACTTTCCCGTAGAGGCGCCGGAAGGCACCATCATTCTGCCTGAAACACCAGATTCCAAAATCACATCTGCCTCCACCGTAGGGTTACCACGTGAATCAAAAATTTCTCTTGCTATTACATCTTTAATCTTTGACATAAGTAAATGAATTTTTTGAGAGACTGAAATCTGATTTTTTACATAATCAGCCGTTTTCTTATTTCTAAAAGTGTTTGCATCAAATCACCTACCGGGGGATTTATGCGCAGCATCCTGTGGAGGGGGCTTTTTATCCAATCAATAGCAACTTTCCTGATAACATTTTTCAGGTTTTCATCTTTAATATAATTAACCGGTGATTTGCCGTCAATTCTTGCCAGTAACATTAACCCAAGATGCGGAATAAGATTATTTATTTGTCTGTTATATACTTCAAGAAATACTTCTATCAATTTCAAACTTTCTTTTTCTTTTTTTAGATGCCATCCTTTTAGCATTAAATGACCAAGACAATAAGCCACGTCAAAAACCGGATTGCCCCAGTGCGCTACTTCAAAATCTATCAGTACAATGTTATTGCCTTTTTCAATAAGTATATTTTTTGGAGAGAAGTCTCCATGCACCAAACAAATTTGTTGAAGTGTTACTTCATCAATTAATTTTTGAATGGATAAAGAAATCTCAGGATATTTTTGCATCACGTAACGATGAAAAGCATCCACCCGCAGCTGAATAAAATATTTTTGGTCACTAAATCTTTTTTTGTCTCCCTCATTCATCTTGTTGCTTTGCTCATGCATTTGCTTTAAAAGCCATGCTGCATTTTTTGCATGAGAAGCATTAAAACTCCTGCCCATTAAAACCTCTTTCCATGTTTGCGCTCCTTCTTCTGCACATGTCATTATATAAATATGATTGGTATAATCAACATGCAATACCTTTGGTACGGAGCCGTTGGGAAGTAAGGGATTCAGGGCTTCCATTACTTCATGCTCACGGTGTATGCGCTCAACATCTGAGAACCAATCGGCTTCCACTTCAAGTTTTTCAAGCGCCTGTTTCATTACCCGGCAGCTATTATTTAATATAATTTTCCAAACATGGCATGAAACGCCGCCGCTTAAGGGTTTTACTTTCAGCACATCTTTCTTATCAGCAATACCTGTTTCAACGAGGTATTTTTTTACATCATGTACTGTATTCAGTTTCATTTTAAAAATCTAAATTAAATTCATTGATTTATTCTTGCACACTTATTATTAAAAACCCAATTTTGAATTACAAAACGAACTATAATGCTATTCAAAAAATTGTATGTGTTGCTTGCCTTTATTTTTTTTCTCCCTGTTAAAAAAGTATGTGCGCAAAATACATTCGCCCTGCCATCTTCAAACGAAGTTATCTATCATATTTTTTTAAGAAGCTTTTACGATAGCAATGGCGATGGGCATGGCGATCTAAAAGGGCTTCAAAGCAAACTGGATTATTTGCAGGATTTAGGCATCACCTCTATTCTACTTACACCAATCAATTCATCTGTCTATTATCACAACTATTTTTCAGACGATTTTGAAAAGATTGATGCTGAGTTTGGAACAGTGCAGGATTATCTTGACTTAGTGAATGACATTCACAAACACGGAATGAAAATTTATCTCGACATGGAAACACAGTATGTTACAGAAGACCATCTCTGGTGGAAAGATTCATACAACAATCTTAAAAGTAAATACAGCGATTATATTTTGTATGATGATTCTGCACACACAAAGCCTTCTACAATCATTTACAACCTTACAGGATTAACAGGTTATGATAATATTTCAGGCAGAATAACCACTGTAAATCTTACAAGCAAAAATGTGCTTGATTATAATATCAAACTCTTTACACATTTTGCTGACCCGAATAACGATGGCAAATTCAATGATGGCGCCGATGGTTTTCGCCTGGACCATGCAATGGATAATTTAGACAATAAGCCACAGCTTACCAATTTATTCGCAACATTCTGGAAGCCTTTAATCACTCAATTAAAACAAGCGAATCCAAAACTCATGATTGTAGCCGAACAGGCAAACTGGAGTGATTATGGCAGTGATTATCTTTTGAATGCCGGTGTTGACAGAGTGTTTGCATTTAACCTGCAAAAAGCAATTGCCTCTTTCGATAAACAAAGACTTGCAAGAGTAATTGATTCTACCTTTTCACAAACGCCTTCCGGTAAACAGCAAGTTTTTTTTATAGAGAATCACGACATGCAGCGATTTGCATCCGCTGTAAATAAAGATGAAAGAAAATTAAAAGTTGCCGCAGCATTGAATCTTCTCATTGGTCAGGTTCCTTCAATTTATTACGGTCAGGAGCTGGGTATGTTTGGTTCAGGGGGTTTTGGAAAATTCAATAGTACCGATGGCAATGATATTCCCATGCGGGAAGCATTTGAGTGGTACAAATCTGATAGCGGAAAAGGAATGGCAATATGGTATAAAAATACAGGCGGCTGGTGGGATAGTACAAACCTGAAACCAAATGACCGCATCTCCTTGGAAGAAGAAATAATTGACCCCAATTCATTGTATAATTTTTATAAAACACTTTTGAAATTGCGCAAAGAAAACACTGTATTGCAGTCAGGGACTTATCAAACGTTTGCAAACAATAACGATAATGTATTTAGTTTTCTTCGCTCTGATAAAAATGAAACTTTGATTGTTGTAATCAATTTATCGGCAGATGCGCAACCAATGACCTTTGATTTCACAAGAACAAAAATTTCCACAGCAAGCCAGATAATGTCCATATATGAAATTGGAAAGAAAACCATATCATCGCTTTCAACTCTTAGCTTGCAACCTTATGAAGTGCAGATTTGGAAGGCGCAATAAGCAAAACCAAACCTAACCAAAAACCTCACAGGTTTAAAAAACCTGTGAGGTTTGGGATTACCGATTAAAATAAATTGATGCTGCAAAACGAACCCGTTGATATAAGTAAAGATTTCTCTCACCTTCAAAACGAAATATATGTTGCCGGCTCTGTAACACAATTCAATGCTGAAACCGGCGAAGGTTTGCTGCAATGGCAATATCATAAATGGGTAACCGATTGGGCATTCAATACTGGTGGTACACATTTAAAAAAAACTGAGCAAAAAGAAATCTTCTGGAAAGAGCATGAAGTGCATCCCGTCCTTAATTTTTCAATCAACTTCATTAATTCAAAAACCATTCGTCTGAGAATTAAAACAAAAAAGATTTTCACACAAAAAGCTCCTTCACTTATGTTGGTTGATGAGCCTGTTGCAGATAATTCATGGGGCACAAAAAAAACTGAAAACGAAGTAACTTATACAAGTAATCATGGAAGCATCAAACTGCAAAAAGAAAGATGGAAACTCAGCATTTATAATGCCGATGGTAAATTGCTTACTGAAACATTAGCATTGGATTTATTAGATGTGCAGCATCCCAAGTCAATGCCTTTCTCTTTTGTAAAAAGAATTGAGGATAATTCCCAAAGTATTGCTGCATCTTTTTCCTCATCGCCTAATGAAAAAATTTACGGATGCGGCGAATCTTTCACTGAATTAAATAAATCAGGCCAAAAAATAATTTTATATACAACGGATACACAAAGTGCAGCCACCCAAAAAATGTATAAGCCCATTCCATTTTTTTTCAGCAATAAGGGGTATGGCATGTTCATTCATACATCAACTCCCGTTACATTGGATTTTGGTTTTACTCATAGCGGAAGTAATACAATATATGTGGGAGAAGATGAACTCGATTTGTTTATTTTTCTCGGCTCACCGAAAGAAATTTTATATGAATACACTGCATTAACCGGCAGAAGTCCGTTGCCACCTTTATGGTCGTTTGGTTTATGGATGAGCAGACTGAGCTACAGGTCGCAACAGGAAGTAGAAAATGTTGCTCACCGTTTAAGAGAAAATAAAATTCCCTGCGATGTTATTCATATTGATGCAGGATGGTTTAAAGATGGGTTTAATTGCGATTGGAGCTTTAACGAGGAAACATTTCCATCGCCTGGAAAAATGATACAGCATTTAAAAGAGAATGGGTTTAAAGTTTCATTGTGGCAATTGCCTTACATCACTTCATCCAATGATTTATTCAATGAAGTAATTGAAAAAAATCTTTGCGTAAAAGATGAACATGGAAATGTTCCCGATGAAGATGCAGTGCTTGATTTTTCAAACCCGGAAACACAGGCATGGTACGAAGAAAAAATAAAATCGTTACTGCAAATAGGAATAGCTGCTATCAAGGCAGATTTTGGAGAAGCTGCACCGTACAAGGGTTTGTATCATTCGAGTGCAGAAGATATGCAAACAAAGGTGTGCAGACATCCTCCGGGTGTACAGACACCGGTAAGCGGATTTTATGAACACAATTTATATCCGCTGCGATATAATAAAATATTGCATGATATAACTTATGATGTAAATGCAGAGCACATCATCTGGGCAAGAAGCGCATGGGCCGGCTCTCAGCGCTATCCTGTTCACTGGAGCGGCGACCCTGAAGTTTCAGACATTGGAATGACTGGTACTTTGCGTGCAGGATTGTCATTAGGATTAAGTGGTTTTTCATTTTGGAGCCATGATATTGGAGGATTTTTTTCTGCACCAAAAGAAGAGTTATTTAAGCGCTGGGCTTTCTTTGGCATGTTTTCTTCACATAGTCGCGTTCATGGATTGCCGCCGAGAGAACCCTGGGAATTCAGTGAAGATTTCCTGCAAACTTTTCGCTTCATTGCAGAAACGAGATACCGCTTAATGCCCTATATTTATTCACAGGCAGCATTGTGCACACAACAAGGTCTGCCGCTGTTAAGAGCATTGCTTCTCGAATATCCAAATGATCCAAACGCATGGATGCTCGAAGATGAATACTTGTTTGGAAATAATATATTGATTGCGCCATTGATGGAAGAAAATGCAATAAACAGAAACGTGTATTTGCCCGAAGGCAAATGGGTAGACTATCAAACCAAACAAGTGTATCAAGGAAATAATTGGCAGATGATTGAAGCAGGTAAGCTTCCTGGCATTATTATGATAAAATATAATTCAATCATTCCTCACATTGCCCTTGCACAGTCAACAGCGTTTATGAATTGGGAGGATATACAATTGGTGGTTTATGGGGATGAGGAAGCAAGCGGGATTTTTTATGATGATGTGATGAAAGAGTTTGTGAAGTTAAAAGCAAAAGATACTTTAGATAAGCGATTCACATTATATAATTACGATAGTTGGCAGAAACAATAAATGTAAATTGAAAAATTGTAAAGATTGCTCAAGCCGGAACCCATAACCACTTTCAAATTCCAGCACGGCGAAGGTCCTGTGTGGTGTACTGAAACGCAAACGCTATACAGCGTTGATATATTAAAAGGCGATTATTATAAATATAATTTTCTCACAGATAAAGTAAGCTCATTTAATGTTGGTCAGCCGTTGGGTGTTTTGGCACTAACAAATACAAACGAGCTTGTCATGGGTTTGCGTGATGGGATTGGTTTTTGGAATGAAGACAAGCAACAATTATCTATACCACCAGAATTAAAACTTCATACTTCAAATTCGGATTTGAGATTTAATGACGGCGCTATTGACCCTGCAGGCAGATTTCTTGCAGGCACCATGACATTCAAGGGAGATAAGCCTCTTGGAAAATTATATCAGCTTGATAAGAATAAAAAATTGAGTGTGCTTAAAGAAAGCATGTACATACCAAATGGTATGGACTGGAGTTTGAATGGCTCACTTTTTTATTTAACCGATACAGTCAGGCTAACGATTTACTTGTATGATTATGATGTTGAAAATGGAACAATACACAATGAACGAAATTTTATACAGTTTGAAAAAGGTGAATACCCTGATGGAATGTGCATGGATAAAGAAGAAAATTTTTGGATAACCATTTGGGGCAAAGGAAAAATTAAGCGTTTCAATAAAAAGGGAAAATTAATTGATAAAATTTTATTGCCTGTTCCTCACCCAACGAGTTGTTGTTTTGGCGGTGAAAAAATGAATCTGTTATTTGTAACTTCATCGCAACTTGAATTAAATGCGGCGCAAAGAAAAGAATATCCATTGGCAGGAAATGTTTTTATTTTAGAAACGGATACTGAGGGGCAGGTGCAGAGGAAATATGAAACCCTCTAAATCTCCCTAAAGGGAGACTTAAGAAACCATTCCAAAACCTGAGGTCTTGAAGACCTCACAGGTTTAGATGTACATAAAAAAATTCTTGTCATAACTTACATACCATTTCCAAACTTCATTTATGAAAACGAAAGAACTAAGAAGCCAGAAATGGTTTGGCAGAAAAGGAAAAGACGGTTTCATCTATCGTGCATGGATGAAAAACCAGGGAATTCCCGCAGACGAATTCAACGGCAAACCCGTGATAGGAATTTGCAACACATGGAGCGAACTAACGCCATGCAACGCACATTTCAGGGAGCTGGCGCAATCGGTGAAGAATGGCATTTATGAAGCAGGCGGATTTCCTGTTGAATTCCCGGTGATGTCGCTGGGTGAAACACTGATTAAACCCACTGCCATGCTTTATCGAAATTTAGTAAGCATGGACGTGGAAGAATCAATCAGGGCAAATCCTTTAGATGGCGTGGTGCTTCTTTGCGGATGCGATAAAACAACACCTGCGCTGGTGATGGGTGCATGCAGTGTGAATATTCCAACAATTGTTGTGTCTGGTGGTGCGATGTTAACAGGAAGACACCAAGGCCTTGCTATTGGTACAACCGATGTGTGGCGTTACAATGAAATGCATCGTTTAAAAAAAATTGATGATGACCAGTTACTCACTATAGAAGCAAGCATGTGCAGAAGCCGCGGACACTGCGCTGTAATGGGTACGGCATCGTCAATGGCATGTATGGTGGAAGCCTTGGGTTTATCATTGCCAGATAATGCAGCGATACCCGCTGCTGATGCACGCAGAAAAGTGTTGGCGCAAATGAGCGGCAGAAGAATTGTCGAGATGGTTCGTGAAGATGTAAATCCATCAGATATCTTAATCAAGAAAGCTTTTATAAATGCCATCATCACCAATGCAGCGATTGGCGGCTCTACCAATTTTGTGATTCATTTATTGGCAATTGCAAAAAGGATTGGGGTTGATTTGGAGCTGGAAGAATTTGATAAATATTCTGCATCTGTTCCTTTAATTGCAAACCTGCAACCATCAGGTGCATATTTCATGGAAGACCTTTTTTATGCAGGTGGATTGGGTGCAGTGCTGAAAGAGTTGAAAGATGTGTTGCATAATGATTGCATTACTGCAAATGGAAAAACAATTTCAGAAAATTACAAATTGAGTGAATGTTATAACAGGGACGTGATTGGTTCAATTGATAAGCCATTCAACACAATGTCTGGCGTGATTGTATTGAAAGGAAATCTTTGTGAAGGCGGTGCTGTTTTAAAACCATCGGCTGCAAGTCTGCGTTTGATGCAGCACAGAGGAAAGGCAGTTGTGTTTGAAAATATAGAAGATTATAAAGAACGCCTTGATAACGATGATTTGGATGTTGATGCAAACAGTATTCTCGTTTTAAAGAATGTGGGTCCGAAAGGTTATCCCGGTATGCCCGAAGTTGGCAACATGAATTTGCCGAAGAAGCTGCTTGAAAAAGGAGTAACAGATATGATACGAATTTCTGACGGAAGAATGAGCGGAACCGGTTTCGGAACTGTTGTGCTGCATGTGTCTCCTGAAGCGGCAGTTGGCGGCACTCTTGCCATTGTTCAGGATGGTGATGAAATTACATTGGATGTTCCAAAGCGTTTGTTACAATTAGAAATCTCTGATGATGAAATTCAAAAGCGTAAATCCAAATTCAATGACTCAAACATTTATGCGCAGCGCGGATATGTTTATTTGTATCAGCAACATGTAGAGCAGGCGCATTTAGGCGCCGACTTTAATTTTTTGAAAGGAATGAGCGGAAGTAAGATAGAGAGGGATTCGCATTAGAAACCCCTAACCCCTAAAGGGGAATAAATATAAGATTTGATTTTCCCTGCCCGAAAGGACAGGGCAATATTGGTTTCAATTTTTAAATCTAACATTAATGTTATCAAACCAATTCAAACAACAGGTTGTTATTGTAACCGGTGCCGGACAAGGCATTGGTTTTGGAATTGCAAAAGCCCTGGCGTTGCACGGCGCATGTGTAATTTTGAATGATATGAACGAAGAGCTTGCAATAAAAGCTGCTTCGGCAATCAGTAATGAAGGTGGTAAATGTATTGCAATTGCCGGCGATGCATCAAACGTTTCATTTGTTCAAAGTTTGGTTGCAGAAGCCGTTAAAAATTTTGGCAAGCTCAACATTGCAATTGCGAATGCAGGCATTACTATATTCGGTGATTTCTTTACATACACAGAAGAGCAGTTGAACAAAGTGCTTAACCTGAATATTAAAGGCACTTTCTTTTTGGCGCAGGCTGCAGCGAATCAAATGATACTACAACAAAGTGGTGGAAACATCTTGTTTACATCATCAGTTACAGGTCATCAGGCTTTTAAAGATTTGGAAGCTTATGGAATTACGAAGGCAGCCATAGAAATGCTTGCGAAAAGTTTGGTGGTAAGTTTATCACCCCATAAAATATCGGTCAATGCCATTGCTCCCGGTGCTACATTAACCGAACGAACAACAGAAGACTCAACCTATGAAGACACATGGAGCAAAGTAACACCAATGGGCAAGCCCGCACACGTGGAAGACATTGTAAATGCAGCATTATTTTTTGTATCTCCTGCATCAGGGCATATAACGGGTCAAACTCTGGTTATTGATGGTGGGTGGACGTGTGTGAGTCCGTCAGTTTAATAAACACTTCTTTGTTTAGGGTTAATTTATAAGCTTCTGCATTTTCTTTATCATTATTCCAGGTGATATTCCTGTTTTAATGCGGATATTATTTCCTATAAAGCAGAGTTTGAAAAATGTATACCTTACATCAGCTTAAAAAATGTAACTTAAAACTTTTTACATCATGGAAAATCAAAATTATAAGAACCACAGAAAGTTCATTCCGTTGTATCACTTTGTACTTTACATGCTTGTTATTTGTTGTTTAGTTGCTGCATGCTATAATTTATATAAGGCAATACATATGGAGAGTGGGCGTATAAATGCATCTGTTGTATTAGGGCTTAGCCTGGGATTATTATTATTAACTTTCTTCGCAAGGTCATTTGCTCTTAAAGCCCAGGACAGAGCAATACGTGCCGAAGAAAATCTTAGACATTTAGTGCTCACGGGCAAGCCATTAGACAGCCGGTTAACCATGAGCCAGGTTATAGCATTGCGGTTTGCTAACGATACTGAGTTTGTACCTCTGGCTCAACGTGCTGCCAATGAAAAATTAAAAGCCGAAGAGATAAAAAAGGCAATTGAAAACTGGAGAGGTGATTATCATAGGGCATAGGTCTTTCTCATCTGATTTCTCCCGCGGGCTATATTACAAAGTTATCGTTGTTAACTTTATCCTATGGCAGATCCCGCCGTTGGCGGGACAAGTCGTGCACACCAAAGAACAGCGCAGCTATCCCGATAATTTCGGGATGAGCCGCATACGCAGCACAAACACAAAGCCTGAAATTCATTCACGTCATTGCGAACCCGATACATAGCCTTGTGTGTTTGCTATTGGGTGTGGCAATCTCTGCAACATAGTAACTTTACTTATGGCAGATGTCCATACCAAAAAACAGCGCAGCTACCAAATGAGCCGCATACACAGCACAAACACAAAAACTACAATTCAGTAAGCAATAAATTTATTTTTTCTTCAAGTTCACGCAAATTTTCTTCCTTTATCTGCCAAACCATCTCATAGTCTATGTCAAAATATTCATGAACAATGCGGTTGCGAAAGCCGCGTATCCGGTGCCATTCTATTTTAGGATGTGCGATGCGAAAATCATTGGATATTTTATTTGCCGCTTCTCCTATTATTCCAAAATTTCTTACAACTGCGTCAATAGTTTTACTGTCATCCATAAAGTCATCGAAAGTCATTCCCTTAGTATAATAAAGTATTTTTCTTATTGCCTCAACTATATCTTCAAGCAATAATTTAATATCTCTTTCAGACATAAATAAGCTGAGGTTCTATATGGAGGAAATATTTTGGCTTAATGGCTTTCCTTGAAACAAGATCCACCTTATGGAGAAGGATTTCTTCCAGTTCATCTGCAAGGTCTATAAAGCGAATACCGATAGGTTTAGTAAACTCTACCATCACATCAATGTCACTTTCAGGCACAGCTTCATTGCGACTATAAGAGCCGAATAAAGCAAGGGTTTTTACGCAATATTTTTTTTCCAGTTCCGGCTTTGCTTTACGAAGCGTTGATAATATTTTTTGCCTGTTATCCATAAAGCAAAACTACAATATAATTTTGCGCTTTATGGCAGATCCCGCCGTTGGCGGGACAAGTCGTGCACTCCAAAGCAACCCGCAGCTATCCCGATAGCTATCGGGATGAGCCGCATACGCAGCACAAACACAAAGCCTGAAATGTTAGTGCGTAAGTTTTTGCATGCAAATGACTTTCGTTACAAACTCCATGATAAAACCCTGCCTGGTAAACCCGACCTTGTTTTACCAAAATACAAAACCGTAATCTTTATTCACGGATGTTTCTGGCATGGACATACTAACTGCAAATATCTTGTAATACATAAAACCAGAACCGAATAGTAGCTGAATAAAATTAACGTCAATATTCCCAATGATGCCAAAGCAGCAAAGGCAAAAAAAGAGGACTGGAAAATTATTACATCCGGGAATGTAAGCTGAAACCGGGTGAATACTTTTTCATGTAAAAAGATTCGAAGCCTTATCGGTTGTAACAAAAAAAGAGAAGACTGCTTTCTGGAAAACTGTCTTCTCTTTATATACTAATACAAAGGAATTTATTTTTTTACAGCGTTGCCATATCTATCACAAAACGGTAGCGTACATCTCCTTTCAGCATTCGCTCATACGCTTCATTAATATTTTTCATGGCAATTACTTCCACATCACTTACAATATTATGTGCTGCACAATAGTCCAGCATTTCCTGTGTTTCCGGAATGCCGCCAATCAGTGAGCCGGCAAAACTTTTTCGTCCAAAGATTACGTTCATGGCAGGTATCTGTGCCGGGGTTGGTGGCACACCCACACATACCATCGTTCCATTGGTACGCAGCAGGCCCAGATAAAAATTATAATCATGTTCAGCAGAGACGGTATCCAGTATAAAATCAAAATACCCTGTCATTGCATTTATTTGTTCTTCATCAGTGGTCAATACAAATTTGTGTGCTCCCAATCTTTTTGCATCGCCTTCTTTGGATGCGGTATGACTGAGCATGGTTACCTCGGCACCCATGGACACAGCCAGTTTTACGGCCATGTGGCCAAGACCACCCAATCCTAAAACGCCCACTCTTGTTCCTTTGCCCACCTTCCAGTAGCGCAGCGGAGAGTAGGTGGTAATGCCGGCACAAAGCAATGGCGCCACCGCATCTAAGGGAAGTTTATCGGAAATCTTCAGCACAAAATCTTCGTGAGCCAGTATGGATTTGCTGTAGCCGCCATAGGTATTGCCGCTGCCATCGCGTTCATTACCATTGTAGCTGAACACCGCACCGCCGGCGCAATATTGTTCCAGCCCTGCTGCGCAATTATCACATTCCCGGCAGCTATCGACCAGGCAGCCTATGCCCGCAATGTCGCCTGCTTTGAATTTTTTTACATGATCTCCTACTGCTGTTACCCGGCCCACTATCTCATGACCGGGAACGATGGGGTAAACTGTCATGCCCCAATCATTACGGGCAAAGTGCAGATCGCTGTGGCACACGCCGCAGTAAAGAATTTCTATCTGTACATCATGTGGTTTGGGAGCTCTTCTATCAATAGTAAAGGGTACCACCGGTGTGGTGGCGCTGAGGGCTGCGTAGGCTTTAGTGGATGACATAATGTTTTTTTTATTATCAACAAACATACGCTTAATAAATTGGCATTGGGGTAAATAAGATTAGCTGAGTATAAATAATAACGATTTCGCAAAATGAGGTTTTTGCAGGCGGCATAAATTGATATACTCTTACTATGCTTCTACTATATACTCCTCGTATTCACTGTTACCCTGATTGGGCATACGGATTTATATTTGTATATTACTATGGCAGATCCGGCCGTTGGCGGGACAAGTCGTGCATACCAAAGAACAGCGCAGCTATCCCGATAATTTCGGGATGAGCCGCATACGCAGCACAAGCACAAAACCTGAAATGCTGGTGAGGAAGTTTTTATACAATTGTTTTTTACTTTAATCAATCAATGAATTTTTGTAAATTTGTGAATATGGAAAAGACAAAAACCATAAAAAATAAACTCAATTCAAAAGGTGCTTCTATTTTCAAAAAAATGCTGGAAGATAAAAAAGCTATTCATGAGCATTTGAAGAATGGAGGTAAGATTTCTGATTTAAAAAACAAATACAAGTTTGTTAAACCCTTATCCGCTAACGGAAGCTGACAATTTCTCCTATCAATTTAAAACTAATCAGGGCATTACTTACCATATTTATTTCCTTGACTATAGTTACATGTTTGCAAGCTACCCGCACATAGCTTCCAATGTTTACTCTTTTAATATTGATGTGCTTGAAGGTGATGCCGATGAAGTTTATGCAGATGAACAGATAGGAATAACTATTGTTGATGTATTCAAAACTTTTTTCAGGCGGGGTGAAAATGTAGCAGTATATGTATGTGACAGTGCCGATGAGCGGCACCTGGCAAGAAAACGGAAATTCGATTTTTGGTTTTGGAAATATAATGATGGTTCTATCATAAAAGAAGATGGCATCGCAATGATAGATGATATGGAAATACTCAATTCGTTATTAGTGCATATTAAAAATCCTTTTTGTGCTGAAATTATTTTTGCCTTAAAAGATTTGAATGCACGTGCTGGTGACAAATAAGATTTTATTGCATGGCAGATGTTCACACCAAAGAACAGCGCAGTTATAATATGCGCCGCATTCGCAGCACTAACACAAAACCTGCTGCTCTTTCGTCATTGCGAAGCCAACAGCTTGATATGTGCAGAGGGTTGGCTGTGGCAATCTCATATTTTTGCAACATGGCAGATGTGCACACCAAAGAACAGCGCAGTTATAACAACTTGCCCAGAAAGGTATTTAAACAAGCCCTATGCATAACATAAATGCTAACGTTACTGCGCAACAATTAATTATTAATGTTAATTAGCTACGAATGGTTTCGAGGTATCCTAATCCCTGAACACTATAATGAAATACCGCATAGCATAAACCGCCCATATCATAGCCATTACCCATCGCATGCGGTTTATTTTTCTTTTCAAAAATCCATTGAGGGCAAATACTGAATAGGGCACAATTATAATTAGCTGGAGCACATAATACCAGGTGGTGCTGAAATCAAATAAATAGTTGGTAACCTCGTAAGGTATTAAAACCAATAAAAGAAATGATATAATGTAACAGCATATCACAAGCCACTCCGCATAATAATAGCGTGCTTTCCTGAACAGCAAAAAAGCGATGACGCTGTAAACCGGCATCAGCGCAAGATGAATCCATGAATAATAGGTTTGCTCAATGTTATGTGCATTATTCATAAGCCGTTCATGAAAGCTTATGCTCATGGTTTGGCTATCTGTGTGCGTATAATGAATAAAATGCAGTGTTAACGCATATAGCGTAGTTGCAAGAAGTAAAAAGGGAACTGGCTTTTGGTAAATTTTCCTGTTGCCATGCAAATAATCCTGCATCATTTTACCGGGACGTACAGCAAGGGAAACAATAGTTCTGGATAGGCCATCTTCTACATGGGTAATAGCATGCCAAACCTCGTGTAACATGCTTTTAATTGTAATTCGTTTGAATTGGTTTGTTCCTCCCTCGTTCACTGTCATTTGTTTGCAATTATTTTATGAATATCAGCTTAGTGTGCTTATGAGTAAAGCAAATCTACAATTACTTTTGTGCTGATGGCAGATGTACACAGCAAAGAGCAGCGCAGTTACAACATGAGCCGCATCCGCAGCACAAACACAAAGCCGGAAATGCTGGTAAGAAAGTTTTTGCATGCAAACGGCTTTCGTTATAAACTCCATGATAAAACCCTGCCCGGCAAACCCGATCTTGTTTTACCCAAATACAAAACATAACTTCTCAAGCATTTCGCACATTTTACTCAACGTGACTTAAAGTACACAAACAAAAACATTTCTGCAAGTAGCTTTGCATTTAAATGTGTAAAATGGCAGAAAGAAAACTTTGGACTAGAGATGAATTAATTCTTGCGTTGAATTTGTATTTGAAATTACCATTTGGTAAACTTCATTCAGGTACACCGGAAATTATTCATTTAGCAAATCTAATTGGAAGAACTGCTGGTTCTGTTGCGATGCGGCTAAACAATTTTGCAAGTGTTGATCCATATCATCAACAAAGAGGGATAGCAGGGCTTTCAGGAGGAAGAAGACAAGTAGAACCTATATGGAATGAGTTTATCAATAACAAAGATGAACTGCTTTTTGAAAGCGAAAGAATATTAGCTGAAAAAGAACATATACGAATAGAAGATAAATTCTCGGATGCTCTGAAAGGAATAGAACATTTAAAAGGCGAATATAAATTGCGAGAAGTAAAAACAAGAGTTAACCAAAATGTTTTTAGACAAATTGTAATTGCAAACTATTCGGGCAAATGTGCTATTTCAGGAATAGATATTCCAGATTTATTATTAGCCAGTCATATTTTGCCTTGGTCAAAAAATGAAAAAGAAAGATTAAATCCTGAAAACGGAATTTGCCTTTCACCTTTATATGACCGAGCTTATGATAAAGGATATATTGGAATCAATGAAAAGTTTGAAATTCTTTTGTCAAGGGAATTAAAAAAGAAACACAAAGAACAATATCACGAAAAATATTTTGCTGCGTTAGTCGGTTCAAAAATTATTATGCCGAAAAAATACTATCCGAAAAAAGACTTTCTTCAATATCACATGGACAAAATTTTCAGAGGATAAAAATGTATAAACCAACAGCGAAAGGATATTTTTCAGGATGTGGAGGTATGGAGCTTGGCATTATGCAAGCTGGTGTAAATGTGATTCAATCTCTTGACCTTGACATTGAAGCAACCGCTTGCCTTAAAATAAACAGTCATTATTTTTCTCATTCTATTTTGACTGTTGATATAAAAGATAAAACAGTATTAGAGCAACCTAAAACAGATATAATTATTGGAACATATCCGTGCACCAAATATTCAGCTATTGCAGACATACATGGCACTCGTACAGGCGATGATTTGTTTCTTCACTTTTTTCGTCATATTGCCATCGAAAAACCGGAAATGTACATTGTAGAAAATGTTCCCGGCATGAAAAAATTTAAGGTAGTAATGGAAGCAATGACTAGGCTACCCGATTATTATGTAAATATTTTCTGTCCTGTTGATGCCTCTTGCTGGTTACCTCAACGCAGAAAAAGATTAATACTCATTGGAACGAAAAAACAATTTTTTATTACTGCTCCTTATCAAATAACTAATAGACCAAGATTAAAAGATATACTTGAAAAGTCTCCTAATGTAGAAATGCCGGAATATGTAATCAAAAGAATTAATGGCAAATATAGAGACTTGCCAATTATTGTTGACCCCGAACAACCTTCTGCACTTGCTCCTACTTGTGTTGCCCACTATGCAAAAGATTTAAGTACAAGACTTGTAAAAGATAAAAATACAAAGCATGGTGTTCGCCCTTTTTCTATTAGGGAATACGCAAGGCTGCAAGGTTTTCCCGATGACTTTTACTTTGAAAATAAAAGAAGCTCTTATAAATTGATTGGAAATGCAGTACCTGTGCAAATGGGTAAATGGATAGGAAAAGAAGCAATGAAATATTTTAATTAATAAAGTTGAAGTACTGGCAGTTCACATTACTACACTTTAATTTTTGATAAAAGTTTTTTTAAGTTTTTATCATTAAGCTGACACTGCCAAAGAACAATAACATTCCATCCAATCTTTTTCAACGAAATAATTTTCTTTTTATCTCTTACTAAATTTTCATCTAATTTTTTGTTCCAATAATTGAGATTTGAAGTGGGGCGTTTCGAAAGTCTGCAATTTAAATGTCCATGCCAAAAACAACCATGAACAAAAATCGCTGTTTTATATTTTGGAAGAACTATATCTGGTGAACCGGGAAGGTTTTTGTAGTTTATGCGATACCGTAATCTATTTGCGAATAAAAATTTCCTTACAATTATTTCTGGCTTAGTGTGCTTCTGAGAAACACATGACATAATCCAGGAGCGTTTCTTTTTTGATACAATATCCAAAAACTATAATAGTTTAATTAGATTCTTATTTCAAGATGTTTGCAAATCATTTACCAGTAGATAGTAAAGTCCTTATTCTTCCTTTAATATTTTCATATACTGTCGTAAGTTTTCTTTTTGCCACTTCTGTTAAAAGAGCCGTATGCGCAAGTGCATCTCTTATTGGCTTATACTCATTTGCGTCTCTTGCAAGACAGGCTTCCTTAGTTGGGTCTTTTTTATCAACTAAATATGCGAGGTCATTCATAGCTAAATAACTCAAATCATTACGTGTTTTTCTTATATCTATACTAATATTTCCCTTATTCTTGCTATCAATTTCAACTTTTTTCCATTTATCTCTTTCTCTTTTTGCTTCATCTGATAATGCAATTTTTTTTTCTTGGATATATTTTCGAATTAGGTTTTCAGAAATAAAACATTCTGCGTAAGAACCAAAATTGTATTTTGCATCATCCACGAATCCATCCACCCATCCATCAATTTTTTCTTTATTAGCCGAACCTTTAGGAAGGGAGTATTCTCCAGAAACGACATTGAATAACTCTTCAGATTTTCTTTCTTTTGGTGTTATGCTTTCATTCTCTGAATCACCATCCTCTCTGTGTCTCCTTCTCCATTTATCCCAATCATCAATAATAATCTTCAGAACTTCATCACTTAATTTCTTCAAGAACTCTTGATATTTTGTATCGTCGGCAACCACACCTTCTCTATTGCTAGTAAATCTATCTGTTGAATTATCATCCAGTTCATCAAAGTGAATTTGCCCATACAAATAATTTTCAACCAATCGAGATTTAGAAATATGCTTTAAAATGTCTCTTTCACGTAATCTTCCATTCACAAAAAGATCAATGCTTACTCTTTCGTCTAGGTTCATAATATTGAGGTCCCTGTAGTGACTTACAGAGGCAATAAACCCCTTAATTTTACCTTTTATTTTTAAATTTTTTTTCTCTTTCAGATTTTTAAGTTGTTCATCAATATATGGGTCGCATAAATTATTGATGTTCCACAAAAATTCTGTTTTGTCCCCAAGATCTTTGAGATGCTTATGGGTAATCTTTTCTTTATCAATAAAAATATTAAATGATTCATCTAAGAGAGAAAATCTAAAATACAAGGCAATGATTTTTTTCAATAAACCTAAACTATTTTTTATCCCCCCTTTTATATTTTCAAAATAAATAATTGTGCCTTGCGAATGACCTTTTATATATTTAGTAAATATTTTCTTTTTTTCTTCCCAATCGCCCAAAGGATATTGTTCTGGAGTTAAGTCGTTTTTTATTGCTTTATCTAGTCCTGAATTATCTATGACACCTCCTACATATTCCGTATTTTTTGTTTTTGATATGACAGTTATTTTTTCTGCACAAGATAGCAAAGCTAATTTTCCTATTCCCTTTCTTCCTATGAAAGGTCTTCCTTCTTCGGAAGACGCCTTTCCTTCTTTTCTTTTTGAATATCCAATTTTTAAAAATTTAGTTTGAAAATCATCCGCAGTCATCCCTTCTCCATCATCCATTATAATAAAACTATTTTCTTCTTTACTAACATACAGCCAGACATTTTTAGCATCAGCGTCCCAAGAATTAGAAATCGCTTCTCCAAGAACCGTAACAAAACTTCTGTATAAATTTCTTCCCAAATGATTTAAAACACTTAAAGAAATTTCAAATGAAAATTGATCTTTATTTTTAGCAGTCATAATTTGCAAGATGCTTTTTAATGCTCTTAGCAATAATTCTTCCTAATCTAACAGGAACAGCATTGCCAATATGTTTTTCAATTATTGAAGGTTTGAATTCATCATTTAGCTCAATAAAATCATAGTTATCAGGAAAAGATTGCAAGATTGCTGCTTCCCTCAATGAGATTGCCCGATTCTGTACAGGATGACCGAATCTTCCATTACCATAACCTGTGCATTGAGTTGTCAAAGTAGGTGAAACTTTATTCCAACTCATTCTTCCATAAACACTGCCATAAGATTTACCAGATTCTTTTTTATGACAATCCAAAACTAATTTATCATTCCATTGTTTCCAGCCTCCTCCTTGTGCGGTAGCCTTTATCCTTCTTACATTCAAGGGAGATAATTTTCGGGCTCTGTGTAAAATGTCATTCTTGCAATATTCGCCTGCTTTTATTTTGGGTAAATGTCCGATAGCTTGTTTTACAGTTTTGATTCTTTTTCCAGTATGTGTTTTACTGACTATTTTGATTTTGCCGAATTTGGATGCAAAAAGAATTAACCGATTTCTTCTTTGGGGAACGCCATAATCTTGCGCATTTATGATACTGAAGGAAACAATATAATCATTTGCAGAAAGCACATTTAAAAAATCGTGAAATACTTTTCCTTTCTCGTATCTCAATAAATTCGGCACATTCTCCATTGAAATTATAGCTGGTTGAATTGCTTGAATAATTTCACCGAACGAATAAAGTAATTTCCATTTGTCGTTTTTTTTATGAGCTTGCGTATAAGTAGAAAATGCCTGACAAGGCGCACAACCAGTAAGTATTTTTATCGAACCTTTAGGATACAGCTCTGCGATTTTTTCAGGAGGGTATTTCGTTAGATCTGAATGGATGAAAAGAGAAGAATTATTTTTTTCATAAGCATATTTACAAGAAACATCGAAATCAATTCCTGCAATCACATTGAATTTTTCCTTTACAAATCCGTGAGTTAATCCTCCAGCACCGCAGAACAAGTCTACGACGGCATAATCATTAATTATATTTTTCTTAGAGTTAATCATCTATGAAATAGCTGTGCACATTTAGACAAATGCAAATATAAAATATACAATTTTCTAATAATTGATCTTGTTACTAACAACTGTTTCATATGTGTGAATAAACAATCTCTTTCCCGCAATGTCTTGTTCGAAAGCTTTGTGTATAGCTAAAGACATTGTGGTTTCGCCCTGCAGCTGCTGTCACCGGCAAGAGGTATTATAAACTAAAGTGTGTATGCTCTTACGGGATTTCAGAAATAGCAGATTTGTTTTAATATATCATCTGTTGCAGCCATCTCCGAATGTGCATTCGCCGGCAATTTGCCACTGTTCGCCGTTTTTTACTAAGGTAAAAGTAACAGGGCCAGTTGTAGCATCTTGTCCGCTCGCTTTACTCTTCACAGTCGCCTTTACCACAGCTGTATTTCCGTAAGCGTAAACATTTACATCTTCATAATTAAAAGATTCATACTTTAATAGTCCCGACTCAGGCTTACGAGACGTTGCACTTTGTTCATCATAACAGCAACGCCTACAAGATTGTAGTCATCGGTTAAGAAACGTGAGGCCGCGTCGGCATCATTATTTCTAAAAGCCGCCTGAATTCCATCCAGCGTTTGCCCCACGGCTTGTTCAGCAGTAGATTGACTGAATATGAAAGTTGGGTAGTGACCAATATCACCAGTGAAAAAAATATGTGTTTCATATAAAATTTATAACGGATGATGACCATGAAGTAATTTCAATTATAACAAAAGAACGAAGAGCGCAGGAACATATTTAAAAAGCTCTGATGGCACGTACACGCAAATTGGTAAGCTTATTTTCGGTAAGCTGAAAACCGGAGGGGAAAAGCTGGTGCCAAGCTTCAGTGAGACTGTACTCAGTAGAGCTCCAATAGGCGCTATTCTTAAAACCGCCAACAACATCTCTTTTTTTATTCAGTTCATTTAGTTCATTTTTCGAGGGTAAAAACCAATCGGTAAAACCACCACCAGTATAGTGTGCGCATTTAAGTGCCGCATAATTGCCCGGTCTTCCCTGCGATGTTATAATTTTCCGGGTGTTGCCCGGCCCTGTGCCTATTCTTTCCCCGGTTGCTCCTGTTATGGTTAATATTTCATTATTATACCATGCAGAAGCATCCTGGTCCTGTACCGCAGCAATTAAACCATGCTGACCTGCACTGTTAAGTAAAAATATAATACCCCCGCCATAGCTTTCACCAATGTAGTGTGCTATTGTTTTTGTTACAGCAACACCAGATGTTTTTTTTGTTGAAGGAGAAGGACTGTTGGTATATTCTTTTTTACACGAGATTGCTGCCAACAGCAAAAAAGCAGCAAACCATATTTTAATTATTTTTTTCATATACCGGCGTTTTGAAGATGGAGAAAAGCTCACTAAGTTACAAAGCTCTCCCGGTATTTGCAGTTAGAATATTTCAGATAAATTCCCGGATATTTTTTCTATGTCAAAAAAAAAAGAGTACTGTTGTTAAAGGAGTCATTTCAGAAAGATTTTCTTCATTGAATAATAACAGTAAAATCAATATTTTTTTATATTGAGAAGCTTTTTCACACCTGTAAGATTATTAAATTTAAACCATGCGATTTATATTGTTACACATTCCGGTTTTCAAGAGCAATTTTACTGCTCAAAATAAATTCTCTTTCCCGTCGTGCAGAATTTATTCAAGCATCTCTTCTATAATCCCTTTAAAAAAATTTGGATTTACCCCCCTGCTTTCTTACATTAGTACTGAATTTTTCACCGGGAAGAACCTCCCAAACTAATTTGCTAAACAGGTCTTTATCTTCCTGCAGTTTTCGCCGGTTAAACATTCTCCGTGGCATATTTTCCCTGTCTTTTGAAAATAATTCGGTCATCACACCCCGCTATTCTGAGAGTTCCAAGGGGCCGTCCGGATTTTTAATTCTGCTTAATATCCCACGCTCCTTCTCCGCAGAGTTTTCAAAATAAAGATTTGTAGTTAAGCTTGAAACTCTGCCCCTGTTACAATTGAAAGCTGAAGATTGCGTGCGGCATAAATAACAGAAAGTACAAGTGCAGGAAGAAGAACAGCTGTATTAATTATTTTCAACCAGCGGAATTAAATCTTTAGCAGGAACAATTTTAATGTTGCCGTCTTTATCTCCTATTACAAGACTTTCATTGTTAGCGGCACTCGTTTCTACAAGCTTACGTAAAGCTTTGCGTACACCTGTTAAAACTTTTTCAGAAAGTTCAGCCATATCTGTTTTTCTATTTACCATAAAACTTGCTTTGTTGCAAAATGGTTTTCCAAATATCGTTGCTTATTATCACTTTTCCCTGTGTGTCTGTGCCATAAGCAACCACATCAGGCACAACATCCATATTATCAATAATCATCCTGTTATCACAAACAGGAATATATAAATTAAAAGGGTGAAGTATGATGTATAGATTTGCCATTCGCAATTCTTAAAATAACAAATGTAGAACCAAACAATCAACACCATGTAACACCCCGCTTTACTTTATAGTAAACCTTATAGCTACACCAACCTAATGTCAAATCTACCTGCCGTACAATACCAAACGGGAAGTCACCAAAACAAGCTGTTATATTCCTGCATAAAAATACTTTATTAATATGCTGCTCTAAAATACGCAACAGGCTCATTGCTTTCCCCCCAATTCCTGTGGAAACGCCCACCCTGTCCCATAAAGCGCAGCCATCGTGAAACCAGGAATTATAAAATTCGACAACAGAATTTTCTCCTCCATAGCTGCTCATATTGCTCATAGCATAAATCCGCTCACACATGTTTACCTCCCTTCAAGTAATGTTTTGTTATACCAATTGTATTTTCAAATTAATCCAACTTATAGCTCAAAAATTACAACACACCGGAATTGAACAAATATTTTTATCTTCAAAACAAATCTCGTGGTTGAAAATGAAAACAGTTCCCTCTGTTAAAATAAAATCCCTTCTGGAATTATTTGAAATGCTTCCCGAAAATGAAAAAATAATTACAGATGTATTGAGGCAAATAATACTTGAAAATTTACCGGGAGAATGTAAAGAAAAAATATCTTATAATGTTCCTTTCTTTTATGGCAAAAGAGGTATTTGTATAATTTGGCCATCCACAATTCCGCGGGGCGGCATTAAAGAAGGAGTTTTATTGGGGTTTTGGTATGGCAGCAAACTTAATGATGCTGATAATTATCTTACGCATGGCAGTAACAAACAGATATTTTATAAAATATTTCAATCTCCGGAAGAGATTGACGAAAATGCAATTGTAAAACTCCTGAAAGAGGCTGTACAGGTAGACCGGCTTTCCCTTCGCCGCAGTTTTCAAAATAAAGGTTTATAGCAGAGCTTGAAACTCTGCGGTATGTTACAGATGAAAGTTAAAGATTGTTTGCTGAATAAAGGACTGAACGTGCACGAGTGCGACCCCGAAATAAATTCGGGGCAGGCTGAACGAAGTTTAACAGAAGCACTTCAGTTAGGTACATAAAATCTCTTTTTCAAATCTTTCCGTAAAAAATCTGTAGTTTCATAGTACAATACACCTTTTATGAAAAACATGATTCCCCTCTGCGCCATAAGCTTCTGTATAGTTGCATGTGCGGGCTCTAAACAAACAAAATTTGATGAATGGATCCCCTTGTTCGACGGCAAGTCACTTAATGACTGGAAAGTGGGTACCAACTCAGGAACATTTACCGTTGACAACGGGATGATCATTGTTCATGGTGCTACTGCACATTTATTTTATGCAGGCGATGTGGAACACCACAATTTTAAAAACTTTGAATTTAAAGCACAGGTGATGACCACGCCCGGCTCCAATTCAGGAATATATTTTCATACCGATTACCAGGAGAGTGGTTGGCCTAAAAAAGGCTATGAGGCGCAGGTAAACAATTCTCATACAGACTGGCGCAGAACAGGCAGTCTCTACGGCATACAAAATGTAAAGGATGTTTTTGTAAAGGACAATGAATGGTTTACCGAATATTTTATGGTGAAGGGCAAACGGGTGATCATTAAAATAAATGATAAAACAGTGGTGGACTATACAGAGCCCGACAATGTACAACGACCCGCAGATGAAGCTGGGCGGGTGCTTTCGGGCGGCACCTTTGCCTTACAGGGTCACGACCCCAACAGCAAAGTATATTTTAAAAATATCGTGGTAAAACCATTGCCTGATTAACATCTCATCCAGACTAAACCATATAAATCCTTTCTCCCCCTCTTGCGCAAGATTGAGGACTTGCCTTTGCGCTAAGCATCTTGTGCCTTTTTATTCCCCGCAGAATTTTCAAAATAAAGGTTTATAGCATAGCTTGAAACTCTGCGGCATGTTGCAGATAAAAGCTGAAGATTGCTTTGTTGCATAAAGAACAAAATGTATAAAAGTCCCGCCGCAAGCGGGAAGAAAAGCTTAATAGTATTCATTAAGCTTAGTACATAAATTTTTTTATCCCATCTAATTCCCCGTTAAATAAGCCGATACAATTATGTTGTCGCCGGGTGAGCCAAAATCTGCATCAGGTATTTCCACTCTTATGGTATGGTTACCCGCAGCAAGGTTGCCGAGATAAACATAATTGTGCGGCAATACCTCGCCGGGGCACCAGTTGCGCGGGTTGTAAGTGTTGTTGCCAATAAAAATAAATGGATTTCCTCTTGGGCTGTACTTCCTGTATGGGGCGCAGTCTTTTTGGGGATTGAAAGTATATTTCAGCACACCGTCAATATAAATGTTATGAACCCTGTGTGCATACTCTTCTCCGCCGCTTGCAGAGCCATGCCCCGAAGTGTAAATATTTATTTCTGCATCAGTCAGATTCTTTGTTGTTATAAAAGTATCCTGATATATTTTTTGTGTCATAGACGTTTTAAAAATATTTTGCAGATATGAAGTAAGCGGCGTGGTGCTGCTTTTAACAAGGTCAAGCGAAAACAAAAATCCTGCTTTGTCCTGTATGCGGTATTCAGGATTATTATCAATCTGCACGGCTACCCAAATATCTTTTTTAAATAATGGAATAATATCGGTAATATCTGTTACATCCAATGCATACGTAAGCTTATTGGGGTTGGAAGTGCTAAGAAAGAATGGTGTGATGATGCGCATAACTTCCAAACCCCTGTTGGTTAAAATGCTTTGGTCGGGACCATCTGCAACAGGCTTCTTGTCAGAAAAATACACATAGCCCAGCCTGTCATAATCATCTTCCTGCGCATAGAGCGTTAGCACCAACTGCAGTCCTTTTGTATAGTTCTGCATGGCACTGGTTATATTTATATGTCGTGCTACAGCAGGATTACTTAATCGAATAATTCCATTCGGTAATGTGTCATCTACTACAGGATAACGGTAAATCCCATACACCGGAATATTTTTAAAGAGAGAAATTGTATCGCGGGTAAATTTCAGCACATCGCTTTTTGCATCTTTTGTATTTCCGCTTGTTGTGTTTAGGTCAGAAGATTTGTTACAGCCATAAACTGAAGTAATGAATAAGCAAAGAGCCGCTATTTTTTTCATGTGTTTATTTTTCAGAAAGAAAAATGCAAGATAAGTTACTCCCCTTTATGGGTTGGGGGCATCAACGTCCACGGGTAAGCAAGCATATTGTTTAAATATTTTGCCTGCCATGCATACTCAGGATGTTGCTTGTAAAATGTTGCGCCGATAAAATTTTCTCCGCAGGGATGACCCATGTGTGCCCAGAACTGCATGTGCTGCGCTAACTCTGCTGTGGTCACTTTACTTTGTACAGCGCCCATGGGATAGTAAGGAGCACAATCCCATTCTGCACAGCCTTTGGAATCTTCATCAATATGCCCGCAGATAACACAGCGGTTATTTGCATTTTTATTTTGTGTTGCATCCACATGATCAGCTTCAATTTGTTTGCCTGTTGCATCATCAAGCTTACCTTTCATATCAACCAATACCAATTGCTCCATTCTTAATTTTCTTGCATTGGGGGAAGTTGTGTTATCATTCACATTAAACGTAGTTTCTTCTTTTATCAGCTTGGGATCGCTGGCAAAATTAGAACCGATAATTGCTGTGTCTTTGCTGCGCCAAACACGATAATCTTTCAAACCCAATTCAAATTTTGCCACTTCGTTTGTTTTAGTGTCGCCGATAAGCCAGTCGTTTGCATAGCCACCATTGTTTCCTTTCAGAAAAATATTTATCACGTCATCAATGCTGTTGCTGTATTGTGCAGCTTTTCTTGCACGCATAAATTCAGGAATTCCGGTTGTATCGAATCCTTTGAATTGTGTGATGGTTGTTTCTGTAATAAGAATGCCGTTATCATTAATTACAAAATCATCGCCGCTGTGAATAAAGCCCGGCATACAATCCATCATTATGTGATGACCATTTGCAGGAACAATATCCGCAATTACATTCCAGTGCTGACCGATAATATATTCTGTCCAGTTATTATGACCGATTACAATCTTACCATCTTTTGTAAAACTTCCTGTTGCAATAAAAGCGCTGCAATTGCCGGGAGCTTTGTTATCACCGCTGCCGGGTTTCGCTAAATTATCTTGCATCGGCACATAATAAAAAGCAAGTTCTTCCAAAGCATTGTAAGCAGTAAGATCAAGGCTGTCGTAGTTTTTATTTTGGACATGAAGTCCTGCAACTATACCATTAATCTCGTCTTTATATTCACGGTCCAATTTATTCCACAAAAAATTTTTAGCACAGTTGCGATAGAATTGCCAATCACGATGTGTATCATGTTGTAAATACCAAGAGACAGCCTGGATGGAAGTATCAATATCATTTGCTAACAAATAACCATGCTGGTAACCAATCTCAGAAGGCGAGCCTTCAAGATGAACATATATCCAGCCATTTTTATTTTCTCTTGATGCTTTTGCCAGCACATCTTTTTTATCATCAGTTTTCGTTTTTTGATTGCATGAAAACAGGGTTAAAATAATCGCAGCAAAAAATAATTTCTTCATAAATACAATTTATAATTTGAGTAAGACTTTATAAAAGTAAACATATTGCTGAATAAATAACAAGGCATATAAGAGTGCCGTCTCGGCTGAGGCGAGGCGTGAACGAAAGATGCCCATTCCGTTAAGGCGGGCGTACCCCGCCTGAATGACGCAGTCGGGCAGGGAACGCTGGTATAAAAAAATAAAAATAATGTGGTACCTGCCCGAATATGGTCAGGCGGTCGTTCGGGCGGGCTACAAAGATTTGCTGGCTACATAAAAATTGTTCTCATACTTTTCTCTCAATGCACCGCTGAAACATTTACCCGCTCAAAATATTTTGGTCAAAGATAAAATTTTGAAAGTTGCAGCTTCCAGTTTATGGTTTGGCGATGGTGGGACATTTAGAAAACGTCAGCCCAGCCCTTGCACAAAATGCCCATTGCTCCAATGTCAAGCCTAAATTTTGGCAATGCATTGTTAGCGGCTGGCATTATTGTTTGTACTATTTTATTTCGTCCAATTTGTGAGATCTAACCCTTTGATAGGCTTGAAGTGGTCTGTATTATTTGTCACCAGTTGAAGTTCGCTTGTAATTGCTATTCCTGCAATCAAAGTATCCGTGTGTCCTATTTCTGTCCCCTTTTTCCGTAGGTCAGCTTGAATTACAGCCGCTGCTTTTGCCATACGTAAGGTCAGCGGAATAACTTTATTTAATTCTACAAACTCTTCAAATCTTGTTAGTTGCTTTCTTGCGTCTTTGTATAATAGCCCGTTGAGAATTTCGTAATAAGTGATAATGCTTAAACTTATGAATCCATATTCTTGTAAGTGTTCATCAACTTTGTTTATAACCTTTGGGTTGCCTCTTAAAAATTCTGAAAGAATATCGGTGTCAAGCATAGATGGTTTCATAGGTCTATGTTGCGGTCAAAAAGTTTTGTCCTGGTTTTTTTTGTTTGGTTAAGAAAGTCTGAATAGTCCTTGTTGCTCATATCTTTAAAAGCACCTCCAAAGGAAAGAATCTTTTTCCTTAAAGTTTCGGTTTGCTTTGTCTTTGGTGTCAGCGAATGAACAAATTGATAAAGTTCTTCTAGTCGGCTAACAGGAACATCCTTTATCTCTTTTAGTATGGTGTTTAGTGTCAACATTCTTATCTAATATTTCTATGAAGATAATGAAAAATTAATGTCAATATATTGCAGGCTCTAAAGCTTAAAAAGGTCGCAATATGCTTGCCGCTAACGTTCGGTATGTGCGATGGCAGAAGATTCTGTGTTCCGTCACGCTGGTACCGAAGTTGATTGTTGTTTATGAACGATAAAATATAATTAGAATTCACGCTATTGCTTGGGCCACTTCCATGCATACAAAACAATTATTGATGTAATTACAATATCTACAATTCCTAAAAATATATCAAAAGTCCACCAAAGGTCAATAGAACTGAGGTTTGTCAGTATTATAATAATAGTATAGACTACCCCAAAGATTATATTCATCCAGCGATTTATTTTTGGTTTTAGTGTTAAGGACAAGAAAACCATGATAGCAGGAATAGCCATAAGTATTGAAGCAGCAAACAATTTTAATGGAGTGGTTGGGCCAATACCCATATTTCCATTTATCATACCTTCAATCTGGCCGGGCACAAACAATGCAAAAATGTCCCCATATATATAACATAACATTACTGTTACCCATAGGGCCGAGAGTTTAATCTTCACATTTACTTTGAAATCTTCTAAATCATTTGCGTTTGTCTTGTTTGAATTCATTTGCTTCTTTTTAGTTTTTAAATAGCCAACAAAAATTTGTCCATTAGGTTACTGGGTCAGTTCATTAGGCTTGCAACTTACGTAGAACGTATTTACGAAGTACCGGAAATATCAAATGGTGATTGTACTTCCGTTAGCCCCACTTGCACAAAACCCATATTGGCGGCAGGTGTTATTTTTTCAACATTTCGTTTCTCAAAAGTCTTATCAGTTCGTTTGCTTTGTTTATTATTATAAGTGTCCTCCACCAGAAACTTTTAGGTTGAAGTTTGCAACTCTAATTGGAAAAATTCTTTCTGCTGTCCTTTGTTCCTATAATCAGGAGCCATAAGCATATACCAATTTCACCAATGCTGCCAGGCAAGGTCATAAAGGTAGAAATTCCCGTTTCACTGTAGTTAGAAAAAAGAAAACCTACAATAAAATCTATCAGATAACCAAAGCATCCAGCCATCAGGAGAATACCTAAAATTTTAGGCAAAAATCCAGATTTGAAAACTAAATAGCCAAAGGGAAATAACCAAAGCCCCCAAAATATTCCGGCGATTTGATTTCCATTGTTAGAGAAATGAAGATATAATAACACTTGGGCTTGTAACTTATCCGCTTCAAATACTTTGAGGTAATCGGCTTTGCTTACCAGTGTCAGCACAGCAAATTTGTTAAGCAGATTGATAAAAGATATGGGAACACTAACTACGGCGAATATTACCATTAGTAAAGCATGGGTTTTATTAACTGGTTTCAGTAATTTATATAAAACCAGAGGTAATATTAAAAAGAATGTATAACAAATTAACCCGCCTAAAATATCAAGTCGGAAAAGTGTTTCAGAGGCTATAATATTATTAACAGTTGCTGATGCTTATTGGGAACATACATCAGGTGAAAAATGCCGGTCAATACGACAATCAGATATAATAAACCTGCTATTCTTGCGGTCTTTTTGGTTGAATTCATTTTTTGTTTCAAGTTGACAGCGTATGACGTTTGCTCTTTGAAATTGTTACAAAATAACATTGCCCTTTTTAAAAATAGAAGTCATATTTTTCAGTTTATCTTATAAAGTTTTGATTTTTTCTTTCTCTGCTGCAATTTTTATTCGCATTGTCAGCGAACAATAAATATTAATAGTTTACTACTTCATAGTCCACTGAATACGGCCGTTGCACACAACGTTTTTCGGATAGACGTAGTAGGGAAATAAATATTCGTCCGCCCCAAGTAATCTGAAAGTATAAATTTTCTTCATTCAGTAGTCTGTTTGCGGGGAACGTTTATTACACTTGCCATCAACTCATCTTCTGATAGAAGTGCTTTCACAAAACCATTTCTTTATACCATTTGTTTCCTTTGCGTTTGATAAACTAAATTCGCCTTCATGTTTCGTATAAAAATCGCTTTCATTTTTTTATTCATCTGCTGGTCTGCAATTTTATTTGGTCAGCCGCTGCCGGCAGATACCATCTATGTTCTAAAGCCTGAGCGTGTTTTCGATGGAGAACAAATGCATGAAGGCTGGCAGGTGCTTGTAAAAAATAATAAGATAGAAGCTGTTGGTGTAATTAAACAAAATGAAAATGCACAGGTAATAGAATTAAAAGGATGCACAGTTTTACCCGGACTTATTGAAGGTCATAGCCATTTATTTCTGCATCCGTACAATGAAACAAGCTGGAACGAGCAGGTGCTGAAAGAATCAAGGGCAGAGCGTGTTGCAAGAGCGGTTATACATGCAAAAAATACTCTGTTTGCAGGCTTTACAACAGTGCGGGACCTTGGGACAGAGGGCGCCGGCTATGATGATGTGGGTTTAAAGCAGGCTATTGAAAAGGGAATTATTCCGGGTCCGCGTATGCTCGTTGCCACAAGAGCCATTGTAGCTACCGGAAGTTACGGTCCCAAAGAATTCAACGGTGATATTGATTCTCCAAAGGGTGCTGCTGAAGCAGACGGAACAGATGCACTGATAAAAGAAGTGCGTACGCAAATTGGCAAAGGCGCTGACGTTATTAAATTCTATGCCGATTACCGCTGGGGCATTAATGATGAAGCAGAACCAACTTTTACCCTTGATGAATTAAAGAAAGCCGTAGAGGTTGCAAACAGCAGCGGAAGAATTGTTGCGGCACATGCAACAACAGCGGAAGGTATGCGGCGGGCTATACTTGCGGGCGTTACTACCATTGAACATGGCGACAATGGCACTCCCGAAGTTTTTGAAATGATGAAGCAAAAAAATATTGCGTTGTGCCCAACCCTTGCAGCAGGCGATGCAATAGACCAATATAAAGGCTGGCGCAAAGGCATAGAGGAAGAGCCGGATAACATTAAAGCAAAACGCAAAAGTCTCAGCGATGCATTGAAGGCAGGTGTTACTATTTGCATGGGCGGTGATGTGGGTGCTTTTACGCATGGCGATAATGCCCGTGAAATGGAAATGATGGTTGACTATGGAATGAAACCGATTGACGTGCTTCGGTCGGCAACTTCAATAAATGCGGATGTATTTAAAATAAATAAAATAGTGGGGCGGATTAAGCCGGGCATGTATGCAGATATCCTCGCGGTGCAGGGAGACCCTTCTGTAAATATTCACGACATACGAAATGTAAAGCTGGTGATGAAGAGTGGGATTATTTATGTGAAGAAATAAATTTTTTGCTGGGACACGATTTTCGTTTTTTTCATTTTCAATTTTTTAATTTGTCTCATACCTAATCAAAAACCCGCAACATGCGGACAAGAAACTATAAGCCGAAGTATCAATTATTTTCTTTTAGCATTATTCATGAAAATTTGCTCATTCACATTTGCATAAATATTTTCTGGTTCTGAAAAGATGTTTGACTGATGGTATTTAACCAGAAAAGAAAAATAAGTATCGGTATAAGAAGGATTCAAAAACAGAGTGCCATTTCCGGGGTCAAAATCTGTATTGCCTATTGATGCTCCTGCAAATATTATTTGTCCTTTATTATTTACCAAAATATCGTTGCCCCAACTTCTGCTGTGATAAGCTGAATCTTGTGCAGGTAAGTTATAAGCATAAATATAGTTCCCGGAGCTGTCGTATTTTGCAATGAAGGCGTTTGATTGATTGTCTTCAGGAACAGCTAAATAAGCAGTATCGGCGCCGGAGTCAAAATCAGCTTTATCACTTAGTTCGCCTGTAATAAAAAGGTAATTATTTTTATCTGCTGTAATTGCATTACAATAGAGTTCGGCGTAATAATTTTTGCTACCCGGTGTAAAGGTTTTGCCATAAATAAATTTTCCCGCAGCATTATATTTTGCAAAGAAAAAGTTATTGTCGAAATTGTTTTTTTGCACAATGAAAGAATCGGGTCCAGGGTCAAAATCAATTTTTCCGCGATAGTCTCCTGTAATATAAATGTTATTGTGAGAATCAATTGTAAGCCTGTTTGCTTCTGACTTTGAATTTTTATACATAGTAGCATTGGTGGCAAATAAAAAATCTCCGTTCAGTGTATATCCTGCTACATAATGGATTGATGGAATATCTTTTTTCCCCTTCAAATAATAAGTTCCTGGTCCCGGGTCAAAGTCAACATAAGTTCCCTGCATACTGCCGCAAATAATTAAGTTTTGTGATTGGGAAATTTTAATATCATTACATAATTCATAAGTTGGGTCTGGTTCTGATTTTCCGATATTTTTTACATAAATAAATTTTCCCAAAGAGTCATACTTTGCAAAATATATATCAGTCCAACCAATTGCATTTACTTTAACAATGCCGCTATCGGGGTCAAAATCTCCTTCATGAAAATCTCCTGCAATGTATATGTTTTTACTTTTGTCAATGGCAATACCACAGATACTATTATTGTAATTCGTGTTTAATGAAATGCCTTTTGCAAAAACGAAATTTCCATTCTTATCATATTTGGCAAAAAAATGTTCATGTTCTCTACCTTTGTCTACGGTTAAAAATATTGTATCTGGTGAAACATTAAAATAGCATTTCTTTTCAAAATACCCGGTTATATAAATATTGTTGTCCTCATCTAATGCAATGCCTGTTGCATAATCTCCCATATAGCTGCCAATACTTTTTGCAAAAAGAAGCTTGCCGGTGGAATCATATTTTGCAAAATAAATATCTCCGTGAGCATTTGAAATTTGTTCTGAAAAAGCATCAGAGAGAGAAGTTAAATAGTATGTGCCGGGACCAGGGTCGAAATCAATTTTTCCTTCAAACATTCCGGCTACATAAATATTCCCCTTTTTATCATACGCTATTCTTTTTATTTCGCTGTAAAGATTATAGTCATTGTAATTATCAAAAACTGATACAGCTAATAAGTGAGCTTGCTTATCAAAAAGACTAATGAATGAATTTATTGTTTGAGAATTTTTATACTCTGTCTTTCTGCCAGGATTAAAATCCACCCTGCCTGAGAAGGTGCCAGCTATTAAAATTTTTTCGCCGCTTATGACAACCATTTTAGATGGAGATTCATTTTGAATTCCTCCAATTTGTTTGGCGTAAATATATTTGCCTGAGCTATTGTATTTCGTAAAAAAAATATCATTTCCCCCTAATGCAGATAATGTATCAATACCATTCCCTGTATCAAAGTCAACCTGCTGACTGAAGAAAGTACCTGAAACATATACATTTCCAAATTCATCAGTTTGTACATCTGTGCCTATGTCTTCTGCAAGTCCGCCAATTGCATTTGCAAATATTAAATTGCCGACTGGTGAATACTTTGCAACGAAAATATCATGAATGCCGTTACTTGTTTTTGAGTAAACGTGCTGCGCACCGGGCAAAGGGTCAAAATCAGCAGTTCCTCCAAACATTCCGGTTACAATAATATTTTCATTCTCATCAGTTGATATGCCATTAGCAAAATCACTACCATTTCCGCCAAGAGCACCGGCGGTTAAATAATTTCCTAAAGAATCATATTTCGAAAAGAATGCATCGCTATATCCATTAGTAAAAAGATAAACAGAATTGGCACTTGGGTCAACATCAAATGAAGAAGAGTTAAAGAAACCTGTTACGAGAATATTTTTATCCTTGTCTAAACACAAGCCATAAGCGCTTTCATCTTTAGAGCCTGATAATGCATTTGCAAAAATGTAATTTCCGTTTATATCATATTTTGCAAAGAATACATCGTCTCCATCATTATACGGTAAAATTGCAGTTCCCGGTCCGGGGTCAAAATCAGAAGTTCTGCCCTGGAAAATTCCTGTGATATAAATATTAAAATTGTTATCAACCGCTAAAGCATTCGCAATTTGATAACTGTTCCCTCCCAGTTGTTTTGCAAAAATGAAGTTTCCGTTTTTATCATACTTTGCAAAAAAAGCATCTTCATTACCGTAATTAGAAGTAGTTAAAATGGCGGTGCCGGCGCCGGGGTCAAAGTCAACAATATCACTAAAAGTCCCTGTTATATAAATGTTTCCAAGTTTATCAGTTGCTACGGAGTTTGCCATTGTATTGTAATCTCCGCTGTATGAGCCGTGTATAGCAAATGCAAAAACTAATTTACCCTCACGGCTATATTTCGCAACAAATATTGAAGTACCCGGAATTGAAGTAAGATTAAAAGTATCAGGACCGGGGTCAAAATCAACAGTTTTGGAAAAACTTCCAACTGCATATATAGAGTTATCTTCTGTTTTAGCAATATCGGCTATGCGTACATCACCGCTTACTAAAGATGAATTAGGTTTTACAAGCCAATCAGGTATAATAGCAGACTGGGCATTTGCAAAAAAGGGTATAAAAACCAAAATAAATTTTGCAGGCGAGAGAAGAAAATTAATTTTCATACAAAGAAATTAGAGGTTACGGTATGGGTTACTAAAGATACTATATAATGCTTTCTCATTAATAAATTTTGAAAATAACTAAGAATAGAAACAAAAGAAAACAGATGTGATTTTTCAGATGCATAAAGACTAAAAAAGCCGCTTCTTTGCTGATTTTTTTCATGCGTAGGGATAAAAAAAACACAATGAATGTTTTAAAAAAATATCGTTTTAATCGAAACAAGAATGAATATTAAATAGAAAATAAAGTTGAATATTTTACTGTAAAAAGATTCCATTTGCAAAAGTGCGATGGAATCTTTTTTTGTTCAATGTTGAAATTCTATCTGTTCCTACTCCTTATTCCTTATATACACCAGCTTAATGCCGGCTTTGTCAGTTTCTTTTTGGTCAATTTCAAACTGCGGAAGAGATTTTATTAAGGGCGTTAATTTTTGAAAACCAAAATTCCTCGGGTCAAAGTTGGGCTGCTTCTTCAGCAATAAATTTCCTACATCACCCAAAAATGCCCAGCCGTTTTCATCGGCAAGATCTGCAATGGTAGAGGCAATTAAATGAATGTCTTCCTTATTTAATTTGTCAATAGATTTTTTCTGTACCTGCTTTACAATTTTTTGTTGCGTGGTTATTTCTTCTTCCACATCCGGATTGGAGAGAATTTCTAAATAAATAAATTTGTCGCATGCAACAATAAAAGGATTGGGCGTTTTCTTTTCGCCTATGCCAAAAACTTTCATGCCTGCCTCACGCAATCTTGTGGCAAGACGTGTAAAATCACTGTCGCTGCTTACAATGCAAAAGCCATCTACCTTGCCGCTGTAAAGAATATCCATGGCATCAATTATCATTGCCGAATCGGTAGCGTTTTTCCCCGTGGTATAGCTGTATTGCTGAATGGGTGTAATGGCATTTTGCAGCAAAATATTTTTCCAGCCGCTCACAGTAGGCTTTGTCCAGTCGCCATAAATTCTTTTAAAAGTTGGCGTACCATATTTAGCAATCTCTTCCATTATACCTTTCACATTACTGTAGGGAATATTGTCCGCATCAATCAATACGGCAAGTCTTATGTCTGTTTGATTGTTCATATTTATTAAGGTGCAAGATAATTTTTTTATAGAAAGTGTTTGCTTTGAAGCATTGTGTAATAAATATTAGCACGGGGTTTCATATTCATATTCGTCACGAAGTGCTAAAGCTGCGACTGCTGACTGCCTACTACCTACTGCATACTACCGACTGCTACTTCACCATCTCTTTTATTTCATTCAATTTCAGCAAAGCTTCAACAGGCGTAAGGCGATTGATGTCGAGGCTTTCCAGCAACCTGCGCATTTGTTCGAAGGTTTGAGAATGTGCATCAAAAATGGAAAGCTGCAATTGAGGAGTTTTTAAATTTTTAGTTCGTGCAGCGCTATTATTTTCTGCATTTTTTTCTTCAAGATGCTTTAAAATATCATTCGCTCTTTCTATAAGCTCTGGCGGCATGCCCGCCATTTTTGCCACGTGAATGCCAAAGCTGTGCTTGCTGCCGCCGGGCGCCAGCTTGCGCAAAAAAATTATTTTATTGCCAACCTCTTTATTGGTGATATGATAATTTTTTACACGCGGTAATTTTTTTTCAAGCTCGTTAAGCTCATGGTAGTGCGTAGCGAATAATGTTTTGGGAGAGCCTGCATCGTTATGTAAAAATTCAACCATGCTCCATGCAATGGAAATACCATCATACGTGCTGGTACCGCGTCCAATTTCATCAAGCAGCACAAGGCTTCGCAGCGATACATTGTTTATGATGCTCGCCGTTTCATTCATCTCAACCATAAAAGTGCTTTCGCCGCCGCTGAGATTATCACTTGCTCCAACTCGTGTAAAAATTTTATCTGTGAGCGGAATTTTTGCAGCATCGGCAGGAACAAAGCTGCCTGCATGAGCCATCAAAGTAATGAGCGCTGTTTGCCGCAGCAGGGCGCTTTTCCCACTCATGTTAGGACCGGTGAGAATAATGATTTGCTGCGTTTCTGCATCTAAGAAAACATCATTAGCAATGTATTGTTCGCCTGCTGCAAGATTTCGTTCAATTACAGGATGCCTGCTTTCTGTAAGCTGTAATTCAAGCCCGGCGTGCAATTCAGGTTTTTTGTAATTAAACTGCAGCGCATTGTTTGCAAAGCACAGCAGACAGTCGAGTGTTGCGAGAATGTTTCCATTCACTTGTATGAGAGCAATGAAATCCTGCAGCTCGAGCAGGAGCTTATCGTAGAGATCCATTTCTATTGTAAGAATTTTTTCTTCGGCGCCTGTTATTTTTTCTTCATATTCTTTTAGCTCGGGAGTAATGTATCGCTCTGCATTGGTAAGCGTCTGCTTACGCAGCCAGCCTTGAGGCACTTTGCTTTTGTGCAAATTGGTAACTTCAAGATAATATCCAAACACATTATTAAATCCAATTTTCAAAGAAGAAATTCCTGTTTGCTCTGCCTCGCTTTGTTGTATGTGAAGCAAATATTCTTTTCCGCCTGTGGCAATTTTTCTAAGCTCATCTAATGAAGCATCAACTCCTTGTTTTATTGTGTTTCCTTTATTTGCAGCGATGGGCGGGCTTTCAACAATCTCCTTTACTATTTTTTCTGCGATATAAATACACGGATTTAGTGCATCAGCTAATCGTTTTAAATATTCGTTGCTGCTATTGTTGCATAGCTTTTTTATTTGCTGTGTGAAGAATAATCCTTTGGCAAGATGCAACAGCTCACGCGGATTAATTTTCTTCATCGGTATTTTGCTTACCAGCCTTTCCACATCGCCGCATTGTTTTATAAGCTGATGCAGTTGCTTTCTTAAATCGGTTTGAAGAATTAGAAATTCAACAGCATCTAACCGCTCATTTATTTTGGTAATGTCTTTCAATGGCAATAAGAGCCACCGTCGTAAAAGCCTTGCCCCCATTGGACTTACCGTATTATCAAGAACTTGTAATAATGTATAATTACCATCGGGGTTTCCGCTTATCAATTCAAGATTTCTGATGGTAAACCTGTCCATCCATAAATAGTCATCCTTTTCAATTCTTTGAATACAGGTTATGTGCTGCAGATTTGGATGCTCCGTTTCTTTAAGATAATGCATCACAGCGCCTGCGGCAATTATTCCGCTGTGCATATTTTCAATTCCAAAACCTTTTAAAGAGTGTGTTTGAAAATGTTTCAGCAAATTTTCGGTAGCGAAGGCTTCATCAAACATCCAGTTTTCTAATGTATATGTATAAAACTTTAATCCAAATGTTTCTTTAAAAAATTTTTGAAAGCTGCGCTGAAAAATTACTTCAGCAGGCTTCAGCGTTTGCAGCAGCTTATCAATATATTCTGTATTTCCTTCAGCCATAAAAAATTCGCCGGTAGAAATATCAAGAAGTGCAATGCCTGTTATTTCATTATTGAAATGAACGGCAGCTAAAAAATTATTGCTGTTGTGCTCAAGCAATTTTTCGTTTGTTGCAATGCCAGGCGTTACCAATTCAGTAACGCCGCGTTTTACAATTCCTTTCGCTTGCTTAGGGTCTTCTAACTGGTCACAAATCGCAACACGGTAACCGGCCTTTACCAGCTTATGCAAATAAGTATCGAGTGCATGATGCGGAAAACCCGCCAGGTCGCTGCTTGCAGCAGCGCCATTATTTCGTTTGGTCAATGTAATACCTAAAATCTTCGAAGCGAGAATGGCATCCTGCCCGAAAGTTTCATAAAAATCACCCACACGAAAAAGCAAAATGGCATCAGGGTATTTTTGTTTAATGGCATTATGCTGCTGCATCAGGGGCGTATCAGAAACTGCTTTTGCCATAACAGCAAATATAAGTTTCTGCTTACTAAAGAAAGCAGGAAAATTATACTAATAAGATTTCAGGGGGTGAGAAAAAAATACAATTTCCCGTTTGGTAATTGTTGTACTTTTATTCCGAAATAGTTTCAGTTTTCAGTTAGCACAAAACCTGTTTTTTCCAAATTGATTTTATTGAAAGAGAGAGCAAATTAGATTTAGACCTTACATAATATCAACCAATATAAATTGAAATGAAAACTTGTGAACCAAAACATGTACACCCGTAACAACAAAATATTTTCAATCAAAATAAAAAATCAGAACTATGCCTGAAAATGTTTTTGACGCAATTGTAGTTGGCTCCGGAATTAGCGGTGGCTGGGCTGCAAAAGAATTATGCGAGAAAGGTCTTAAAGTGATTCTGCTTGAACGTGGCCGTGATGTGGAGCATATTAAAGATTACGTAAATGCAAATAAAGGTCCCTGGGAATTTCCGCATCGTGGTAACCGTACCCAGCAAATGATTAACGATTATCCCGTTTTAAAAAGAGATTATCCTTTAAATGAAACCAATCTTGATTTTTGGGCGAAAGACAGTGAAAGCCCTTACACAGAAATCAAACGCTTCGATTGGTTTCGAGGTTACCAGGTGGGCGGCCGTTCATTAATGTGGGGGCGGCAAAGTTATCGCTGGAGCGATTTTGATTTTGAAGTTAATGCCAAAGAAGCCATTGCGGTAGATTGGCCTGTTCGCTATAAAGAGATTGCTCCCTGGTATGACTATGTTGAAAAATTTGCAGGCATCAGCGGTTCAAGAGAAGGCATACCACAATTGCCAGACGGCCAGTATTTACCGCCAATGGATATGACCTGCGTTGAAAAAGATGTTGCTGCACGTTTGAAAGAAAGTTATAACGGTCAGCGGCGAATGATAATTGGTCGCACCGCCAACATCACCGTTGCGCATGAGGGCAGAACACAATGCCAGTTTAGAAATAAATGCTGGCTGGGTTGCCCGTTTGGCGCTTACTTCAGCACGCAGTCATCCACATTACCGGCTGCAAGAAAAACAAATAATCTCACTCTGCGCCCCTGGTCAATCGTAACAAAAGTTTTGTATGATAAAGATAAAAAAAGAGCAACAGGTGTAGAAGTGCTCGATGCGCAAAACAATCAAACATATACTTATACCGCAAAGATTATTTTCTTAAACGCATCTACATTAAACAGCGCATGGGTGTTAATGAATTCCGCAACGGACACATGGCCTGATGGTCTTGGAAGCAGCAGCGGCGAGCTTGGTCATAATATTATGGACCACCATTTGGCGGTTGGTGCTGGCGGAATTGCGGAAGGTTACGAAGACAAATATTATTTCGGTCGCAGAGCAAATGGAATTTATATTCCCCGTTATCAGAATTTATTTAAAGATAAGCGTGATTACCTGCGTGGCTTTGGTTACCAGGGTGGCGCAGGCCGCGATGGCTGGAGCCGTTCTGCAGAAGAACTTTCAATTGGTGTAAATCTTAAAGAGGCATTGGTTGAGCCGGGACAGTGGACTATGACTATTGGAGGCTTTGGTGAAACATTGCCGTATCATGAAAATAAAATAAGTCTCGATAAAACAAAAAAAGATAAGTGGGGATTGAATGTGCTCGCCATGGACATCGAATATAAAGACAATGAAAAAAGAATGCGTAAAGATATGCTGACCGATGCTGTGGAAATGCTGGAAGCCTGCGGCGTAAAAAATGTAAAGGGATTTGACGGCGACGGCACGCTGGGCAGAGGTATACATGAAATGGGCAGTGCACGTATGGGTAAGGACTCCAAAACTTCTGTGCTTAATAAATGGAACCAGGTTTGGGATGCGCCCAATGTATTTGTAACAGATGGTTCGTTTATGGTATCAGCCGCATGTCAAAACCCGTCGCTTACTTATATGGCTTTTACAGCAAGGGCTGCAGATTATGCAGTAAATGAATTGAAAAAAATGAATCTTTGAGTTCAACTAAATAAGAAAATTTTTATGAAGTCAGCTTTTGTATTTTATAGCATCGTCCCTTGCGTCGCACTCTTGTACTCTATAACTTTGCGCAACAAACGACTGTCATATTTTGTAACCAATAATTTTATTAATAACCATATAAAGCCCCTTTAGGGGTTTGGGGTAAACTTTGTTATTATGAACAGACGCGAAGCATTATCAAGAGTCGCTCTCTTATTCGGTGGAACTATCATTGGTGCAGAAGCATTTTTAACCGGCTGCAAAACCACTGGCAAAAAAGAAGGCGTGTTTGCAACAGATGATGTTGCCCTGATGGATGAAATAGGTGAAACTATTTTACCCGCAACTGCAGAATCTCCCGGCGCCAAAGAAGCTAAGATTGGCGAGTTTATGAAAGTATTTGTAACAGATTGCTACACAGAGAGCGACCAAAAAATTTTTACTGATGGTTTTACTAAGCTCAATGACGCAGCAAATAAAATGCACAATAAAGATTTCATGAAGCTGTCAGCTACTGAAAAATATGATGTGCTTGTTCCCATAGATAAAGAAGCCGCCGCATACCAAAAGAATAGAAAGAAAGATGATCCGCATCACTATTTCTGGATGATGAAGCAATTAACTATACTGGGTTTCTTTACCAGTGAGCCCGGTGCTACTAAAGCGCTTCGCTACGATCCTGTGCCGGGAAAATATGAAGGTTGCATTCCATACAAAAAAGGAGATAAAGCATGGGCGCTAAGTTGAACTGTTGAAGGTTGGAGGTTGGAGGTTGGAGGTTGGATGTTGAATGTTGAATGTTGAACTGTTGGATGTTGGATGTTGAATGTTGAACTGTTGGATGTTGGATGTTGGCTTCCATAAAATTCATTATTAACAAGAATAGATTAAGAGTGCGCTTTTATTGAGTGCCTCTTTCATTTCCAAATTTTTCCCGAAGGGATTCCCTTCGGAACAAATCAATTCATTTTCAAATTTATTTTATGAGCTACACACGAAGAAAATTTTTACAAACAGGCAGCTTGTTTGCTGCGGGTGCTTTCGCCGGTGTAAATACTTTGAAAGCATCTTGTAATAAAAAATTAGAAAATTTTGGACTGCAGCTTTGGACACTTAGAGATGAAATGCCCAAAGACCCAAAAGAAGTTTTAAAACAGGTTGCTTCTTTCGGTTACACGCAGATAGAAAGCTTTGAAGGTAAGCAGGGAATTTTTTGGGGCATGGCTGCATCTGACTTTAAAAAGTATATGGATGATTTGGAAATGAAGATTGTTTCAAGCCATTGCGATATTAGCAAAGACTTTGAAAAAAAAGCCGCCGATGCAGCATCTATTGATATGAAGTATTTGATATGCCCTTATAAAGGACCGCAAAAATCAATTGATGATTTCAAACGCTTCGCTGATGAGTTTAATGCAAAAGGAGAAATATGCAGAAAGAATGGTATTCGCTTCGCCTATCATAACCATGATTATTCATTCAAAACATTAGATGGACAAATTCCGCAGGAGGTAATGATGAACAATTCCAATCCTGAAACCGTAGATTATGAAATGGATATTTACTGGGTGATAACTGCCGGTGCAGACCCGGAATATTATTTCAAAAAATATGAAAACCGTTTTCGCCTTGTGCATGTAAAAGACAGGAAGAAAAATGTGGACGCTGCAGACCATGAGGCATCTTGTATTCTCGGCACAGGTCAAATAAATTTTCCTGAAATACTGCATACAGCAAGAAAATGCGGCACTAAATATTTTATTGTTGAGCAGGAACGCTACGATAACAGCACTCCCTTGCAAAGTGCAGAAGCCGATGCGAAATATATGAAGGAGATTAGTATTTGATAATATTTGTAACTTGCCTTAAATTATTTTTTTATGTACGCTGTAAAGGGAATATATGATGGAGAGAAAGTGCAATTACTTGAAAAAGCGCCTGTGCAAAAGCCTTGCGACGTAATTGTTACATTTGTAGATGAAGAAAATGGAACACGGAAAAAAGGTAAGATCTCCGAACTAAGAGGTAAACTAAAAGGATTAACCAACAAGCAAATAGATAAACAATCAAAAAAATTGCGTAACGAATGGCAGAGAGATATTTAATTGATACAAGCGCCGCTGTTAAATATCTCAATAACTCATTACCTGCATCTGCAATAGATTTTTTAGACGTGAAGTTAAACAAAGAAAGCAATATCTCTTTCATTACAAAAATTGAATTGCTTGTTTGGAATCACAATAATTCAGATAATCTTCAAACTCTTCAGAAATTTATTCATAATTCAGTTGTTTTACCGATAGATGATACTCTCGCTGAAAAAACAATTGAAATAAGAAGAAATACAAAAATTAAATTGCCAGACGCATTAATAGCTGCAAGTGCATTAGTTTATGGATTTACTTTAATTGCCGACAATGATAAGGATTTCAATAAAGTTATGGCGATGGGAATCGACTTTAAATATATAAACGCTAAGAATTTAGTGTAAAGCACTTTTCATCTGCAATCACTTACATAACCATATTTTTTTATGATAAAAAACCACGAAATAGATTATCGCATTATTGGCGAAGAAATGCAGTATGTAGAAGTAGAGCTTGACCCTAATGAAACTGCGGTTGCCGAGCCGGGCGCATTCATGATGATGGATGACGGCATTTCAATGGAAACTCTTTTTGGCGACGGAAGCCAGCAGCAGAGCAGCATTCTCAATAAGCTTTTCAGCGCCGGTAAGAGAATGCTTGTTGGTGAAAATTTATTCATGACTGCTTATACCAATACATCTCAAAACAAAAGGCACGTAAGCTTTGCAGCACCTTATCCCGGAAAAATTATTGACATAAACCTGTTGCAGGAAGGCGGTAAAGTTATTTGCCAGAAAGATGCTTTTCTCTGCGCCGCAAAAGGCGTAAGCATAGGAATTGAATTTCAGAAAAAGCTTGGTACAGGCTTGTTTGGCGGCGAAGGTTTTATAATGGAAAAATTAGAGGGAGATGGCATGGCCTTCTGCCATGCAGGCGGTCATGTGCTGGAAAAAAATTTAGACACCAGTCAAATATTAAAAATTGATACCGGTTGCATTGTCGCTTTTACCTCAACGGTTAATTACGATATTCAATTTGTTGGCGGAATTAAAAATACAATATTCGGTGGCGAAGGTTTATTTTTTGCAACACTTCGCGGGCCAGGAAAAGTTTGGATTCAAACCTTACCCATAAGCCGTTTGGCAGCACGTGTGCTCGCTTATGGAACTGTAAAGCGTAAAGAAGAAGGAAGTATTTTGGGGGGGCTTGGAAATCTTTTGGATGGCGATGGATTTAGATAGAAAGGCAATTCGTGCTCAACAGAATTGTTGACGTTGTCCACAAGGACTCCTTGCGGAGAAGATTCCCGCCTTGAGGGAACGAAAATTTAATAGTTGGTGGCAAGCTTAAAAGACACTTCGCAATTGAATAAGCAACTAAAATATTGGACACTTATTTTTCTGTTGACTTTTGGGACGACGATTTGTATTCAATTGCTCTTTAGATATTTTAGAATTGAAAATCCTGTTGACACGCATCATATAGGCATATTTGAATTTTTATTTACAGCATTAATATTACCTTATTATTTGGCGACAATCTGTATCTATATTAATAAGAATTTCAAATTGCGGGACGTAATAAAATTTATGCTATTATAGTTTTTGCTTGTTTTTTAATTTCATCACAGCTGGACTTTATCAATTGGCGGGACACAAGTGGCAAGTTTGTAGACGCTGAAACAAGAGACGTTGTTGAAATCGGTTTGATGCTTCAATTTATAATTGGACTTATAGTTAGTACGTCAGCACTTTTTTTTCTGTATGACCGAAACAAAACAGACAAAACAAAAACGACTTGAACGACAAAGCCTGCCACCAACAAAAGTATTTGCAATAGCAGGACTTGACATTTGAGCAATCAGCAGCAAATCTTTATTCAACTTTTGTTTGTTGCTCGACATTAATAATTAAGCTGCAAATGTTATCTTCAACAAAAATTTTTCAATCGGCATTTGTTATCGGCAGACGGAACACAGAATGTCCTGCCATTGTAAATATCGTAACATAGTACAAAAGTTGGGCTCATAAATATTCAATATTCAATCTAAAATATTCAATCGCAATGCTTGCCCGCCACATAATTGTAAAAGGACGAGTGCAGGGAGTTTTTTTTCGCAAATACACAAAGCAAAAAGCGAAGGAATTAAATATAAAAGGCTGGGTGCGCAACCTGCCCGATGACAGAGTTGAAATAATGGCGCAGGGGGATGAAAAAAATTTGCAGCAGTTTCTTGAATGGTGCAAACGCGGACCTGCGAATGCAACGGTTACTAATGTAACGGCAGAAGAAACATCTACAGAATCTTTCACAGACTTTTCTATTTTAAAATAATTGTTTATTTTTCTTGTGCAATATGGCAGAAGAAAAACATAAACTCCCGTTACGCTCCGTGCGGCTCGAAGCCCTCGGCGATGGCATCTTTTCTGTTGCCATGACGCTGCTGGTGATTGAATTAAAAATGCCAGCGATACAAGGCGGCACATGGCAAAGTTTTTCACAGGCGGTGCATACGGCTTCGCATGATTTTCTCTGTTACGCAATCAGCTTTATAATTCTCGGCATTATGTGGTTTGGTCACAGAATGATGTTTGAGTACATCGGCAAAACCAACCGCTACTTCATTTTCCTCGGTGTGCTTTTTTATATGATGGTGTGCCTGGTGCCTTTCAGCACAAGCTTTTTAGCAGCCAATACACTGCAATGGTATGCCATACTTTGTTATGGATGCAATCTTAGTTTATGCAATATTACTTTGTATGCGCAATGGAGCTATGGCATAAAACGAAAAGCATTATTAGAACGTGAACTTGTAGATGAAGTGCGTAAAGAAGCGAGAATATTGTTTTTAATCTCCCCTGTTGTTTACACCATCGCCATTATAATTTCTTTCTGGCTGCCGCAGGTAAGCATTGGAATTTTTGTAATAACACCCATTTTATATCTCTTGCCAAATAAGCTGGATAAATATTTGCCTTGATGAGAAATTTTTTTTTATTGGGAAGAGCTTTTGTTTTCTATTGCATCGTCTGTTGTGTCACTTCCCGCCTTGCGGGATACTTTCTGTTTTCACGGCAGTGGTGAGTTAACGGTCAGACGGCTCAAAGCCGTCAGACCGATACGGTAGCATTGTTACCTTCTCTTCAAAATTTTTTGCAAGCAGCTTTACTGCCTGCAACAATTTATTTTTTTTATTAAAGAGCTGTTTCAATTTTTCTTCGCCAGTAAGATTCCGGGTTTTTAGAAGCTCTGCCGCGAGCAGTGCATCATGCCATTTACCAATTGCATCCTGTAATTTATCGAGATAAGTTTTATTCAGCTTCAATTTTTGTTTAATCTTCTTCGGCAATAAATTTTCTATGTAGAGAAGCAGTTTTATTTTTTTTCTGCATTCATGTAATTTTTTTTCATCTAGTTCTTGCTGGAAAAAATATTTTAAAAAATCAAGTTGCTTTTTATAGAAATTAAAAATTCTTTTATTCCGTATATCATGAAACTTACTTTGAATTTTACTAAAGGATTTTGGAATTGTATTGATATAAAATTTTAGTGAGTCTTTAAATTTATTTGAATTTTCTTTGCAAACAGCTTGTTCGTTATTTATAAAATCAGCATTTCCAATTTTGTACTTCTTTATCATCTGGAGGTTCAGTTCTGTTGTTCGTATTCGTCCTGCATGTTTAAAGATTTTAATTACAGGCTTTAACGTTTTAGAAAAATTTCCTTCGGTGTATTTTTCCGCAAAGGCTGCAAAGGCCCGCAGCTTTTTTATTTCAACACGCAGCTTATGCAGCGCTTCAAAGTCTTCCTTCATTACAAAATCCGTAATGTGCGTTTGCATGGCATTGCATCTCTTTTTTAGAAATTTATATTGTCTTCTCTTTTTTAGCATACTCTGCTGTAATAAAATTACTTCTTCTCTTTAATTATACTTTTATGCCGGCCATTGTTTAACTTTCACCAAATATTTTTTATGTCAACTGAAAATACATTTCTTGCCGCTGTGCAAAAAGGCTATGCCTTTAAAGGAGAAAATGTAAAGCTTGGCTGCGGTATGCTGAATGGAGCAGTAATTCCCTGTGCTGATGTTTTGCTTCCTTTAAAAACGATGAACAGGCATGGTTTAATTGCAGGCGCTACGGGCACAGGCAAAACCAAAACATTGCAGATGATAAGCGAACATTTAAGTGATGCAAGCGTGCCGGTTATTTTGCTTGATATTAAAGGTGACCTTAGTGGCATTGCTGCCTCCGGAGCGGCAAACGATAAAATTAATGAGCGTTGTAAGCTGTTGAATATAACTTATACCCCTTCGGCATTTCCCGTTGAGCTTCTTACGCTGAGCAATGAAAAAGGCGCAAGGCTGCGCGCAACAGTAAGCGAATTTGGTCCAATTCTTTTGAGCAAAATTTTAGGATTGAATGATACACAGGAAGGATTGCTTGCTTTAATGTTTAAGTATTGTGATGACAACAAACTTCCTTTACTCGATTTGAAAGATTTTATAAAAATACTGCAGTATGTAAGTAATGAAGGCAAGGCAGAAATAGAAAAACAATACGGAAAAATTCCTGCCACATCAACCGGAACTATTTTAAGAAAGGTGATAGAGCTGCAGCAACAGGGCGCTGATATATTTTTTGGAGAGCCAAGCTTTGATATTGATGATTTAATGCGCATCAGTGATGATGGCAGAGGCATCATCAGCATACTACGTGTAACAGATATGCAAAACAGACCCAAGCTTTTTTCCACATTCATGCTTCAATTGCTGGCAGAGTTGTACGCAACCAGCCCTGAGGAGGGTGACATTGACAAACCCAAGCTTGTATTATTTATTGATGAGGCTCATTTACTTTTTGAAGAAGCCACCAGCGCTTTGCTGCAGCAAATTGAAACCGTAATAAAGCTGATACGCTCAAAAGGAATTGGTATTTTCTTCTGCACACAAAATCCGCAGGATGTTCCTGCGTCTGTTCTTAGTCAGTTAGGTTTAAAAATACAACACGCCTTGCGTGCCTTTACTGCTGCAGACAGAAAAACAATTAAACAGGCTGCAGAAAATTTTCCTGAAACAGTATTTTATAAAACCGATGAGCTGCTTACACAAATGGGTATTGGTGAAGCATTCATTACATTACTTAATGAAAAAGGAATTCCCACACCGCTTGTGCATACCCTGCTTGCACCACCGCGCAGCCGCATGGATGTTTTAACTGATATGGAAATTGATGCGGTTGTAAGTAAAAGCAAACTGGCAAACAAATACAACCGGCAAATTAATAGTGAAAGCGCTTATGAAATATTAAATGGAAAGCTGAATGAGGCAGCCGAAAAATCGCAGCAACAATCACAGCAAAAGACACAGGCAACAAAGGCAAGTGAAAAAAAAGAGCCGGGCTTTTTTGATAGTCCGGCAATAAAACAGGCAGAGCGAACTGCAGCCTCTGTTATTACAAGAAGCTTACTGGGTGCATTAGGCTTGGGAGGAAGAAGAAAAAAAAGCAGTTTGTGGTAGTGAAACCCTAAAACCTAATGCAGTAATTTTATATTAAGCAACCAGTTGTTATTAATAAATCATGTCTCAGCAAATTAACGATAAAATATACACTCCTCACCAACCCTCTGATGCAGATTATGAAAAGGCAGAAATGGATTTAATTTATGATGCTTTGAACCGTTCCTATACAGAGCGATTTTTAATGGCTACACGCTTATATAAAATAGGGCAAACACTTAATAAGGCAAAGATTATCCGTAAGCCATATACATTAAACAAATAGTGATGCAGAGAAAAAACAGTTATTTTATAAATCATGTCTCAGCAAATCAATGATAAAATATATACTCCTTATACGCCCACCGATGCAGATTATGAAAAGGCAGAAATGGATTTACTTTACCGCGCATTAAAGCGCAGCTATAAAGAACGTTTTGAAATGATGACCAATCTTATGAAGTTGAGCTTAATGATTAAAAACGCAAAGATTATACGCCAGCCTTTAAACATTACAGAAAAAAAGATTGATGGATAATGGATATTTACAATGAGGAATTTCTTAATTTTTGGAATGCACAAAAAAATAATGCTTAATCATTTCGCTTTACATTTATTCCTTTCATTGCTTCTCTTTTTTGAGATGCTTGTAATCTTAAAACTTAATAAGCAGATTTTGTATTAAATTGCATAGTAACAAAAAAGCAGTTATTTAATAAAATCATGTCTCAACAAATCAACGATAAAATATATACTCCTTATACGCCTACCGATGCAGATTATGAAAAGGCAGAAATGGATTTACTGTACACTGCTTTGAAGCGCAGTTATACACAGCGTTTCGAAATGATGATGATCCTAATTAAAACCGGCATCATGCTCAAAAATGCCAAAATTTATCGAACACCCGTCAACATCAAATAAGATAATTAATGGATGTATTTAATGAAGAATTGCTCTCTCTATGGAAACATCTGAATAATAATCATGTTGCATATATAATGGTTGGGGGCATTGCAACCAATTTTAACGGTTATCAAAGATTTACGGAAGACGTTGATATATGGATAAAAGATACACAAGAAAATAGAAAGAAGCTTCGCAAAGCGTTTTACGAATATGGGCTGGGTGATTTAGAGCCGTTAGAACGAATAGAATTTATACCCGGATGGACAAATTTTTATCTTAATAACGGAATAAAATTAGATGTATTGGTTGCCATGAAGGGCTTGGAAAATTATAGTTTTGATGACTGTTTTAAAATAGCTAAGCTGGCAGACGTTTATACTATACCCGTTCCTTTTCTTCACATCAATCATCTCCTCGAAAATAAAAAAGCGGTTAATCGCCTTAAAGACCAGGTTGATGTAATATATCTTGAAAAAATTAAACAGATTCTTGAAGAAGAAGAAAAGAAAAAGAGTGCTTAATTCATAAGCTTTACATTTCCAAACTCGTCAATTGCAATTTTTCTTTCGCCCTGTAAATATTCTATTACTTTCCATAGCTTCTCTTTTTTTATTCCATTAAAATGATGCAATAATTCTTTTACCGGTATTTCAGTTTTTGAAAGATGGCGAAAAATTCTTTGTTCTATTTTTTTAAAATCCTCCGCAGATAATGCGTTATTGTTTCTGCTGAAACAGTTATCGCATACACCGCAATCTTTCACAGTATTATCATCAAAATATCTTGAAATAAATACACTGCGGCAATTTTTCTTTTGTTGTATATATCGCAGCATTTCTTCTGCCCGCAGTTCAAATTGCTGTTTTCTTCTTAGATAATTTTCATGATTGATATGGAGATATTGAGCGGGGGCACGATTGGTTATAAAATGAATTTGAGGTGTTTCTTTCTGCGGCAAATATTCAATAATACCCAAAGCCTGTAACTGAAATAAATCGTTCTTTACTCTTTCAACTGTGCCTGCAATAAGCTTGGCAATTTGTTTTTCATTAATGGAAACACTATCATCGTAAATGCCATCATACGTTCTCAGCAAGCATTTCATTACAGGTTCAAGCTGCGGATGAATTTGTTCAAAATCAAGCAGCAATTCTTTAGGAGCAGTAAAGCTTATATGAGAGGGCAGAAAAATGGTTTCATTAAATTCAACAAGCTCTTCCTGCTCCAGCACCCTTAGCACATTCATTACCAAATGAACATCGAGCTTAAAATTTTTCACAAACTCATTCAAATTAAAATCATAATAATTTCCTTCCCCGATTCCCACAGGAATTTGCAGATAATCTGATATTGCCTGGTACACTTTCCGAATATCGTATATAACGGGAAAACGTATGCGTGGCAGGGCTTGCAGCGTAAAAATATCTTCTTCATTATATAATAAAACAGCATAAGCTCTTTTACCGTCTCTGCCTGCACGCCCTGCCTCCTGGTAATAATTTTCCAAACAATCAGGAGCATCATAATGAACAACGGTTCTCACATCGGGCTTATCTATTCCCATACCAAATGCATTCGTGCAAACAATTACTCTTACAGTATTGTTTATCCATGCTTCCTGTTTTCTGTTTCTTTCTTCCTGTGATAAACCTGCATGATAAAAATCAACCGGAATATTTTGTGTTGCCAGCAATTCTGATACTTCTTTTGTCAGTCTTCTGCTTTTACAATAAACAATACTGCTGCCTCGCACCTGCTGCAATATTTCTGCAAGCTTATTTATTTTACTCTCAACTTTAAATGCACTATAACTCAGGTTATCTCTTGCGAATGATTGCCTGAAAATATTGCATGATTTAAACTGCAGCTTTTCAATAATATCCCGCTGAACCAAAGCAGTTGCAGAAGCAGTTAATGCAAGCACAGGAATATTGGGCAACTCTTCACGCAGTTGAGCAATTCGCAAATAGGGCGGACGAAAATCATAGCCCCACTGCGAAATGCAATGCGCCTCATCAACAGCAATTAAATTTATTTTTAATGATGACAAATACTCTTTAAAAAGATTTGTTTCTAATCGTTCGGGCGATAAATAGAGAAATTTAAACTTGCCATGGATTGCATTGTTCAATGTTTTTTTTACTTCATAAAATGTCATTCCGCTATGTAATGCCAGTGCAGGAATTTCTTTTTTAGCAAGATTAGCCACCTGGTCCTTCATCAATGCAATCAATGGTGTGATAACGAGACACAAGCCATCTTGTAACAAGGAAGGAATTTGAAAGCACAAAGATTTACCGCCACCTGTAGGTAATAATGCAAGAGTGTCTTTACCTGCAAGAATAGAATTAATAATCTCTTCCTGTTGAGGCCGAAATGATGTGTGATGCCAGTAACGCTGAAGTATAGAAAGGGGAGATTGAATTGCAGATTCATAAGTTGTACTCATTATTCTTCGTTTAGAGATGAAACAAAGTCTTCACCTGAAGAATAATATTTCAACTTTCCTTCGGCAGCTTCTCTTCTCGCTTGAAGTAATGCCTTTTCTATTTTATCTAATCTATGTTGCGTACGATTCATATCAACATATTGTTTAATTTCTTCGAGTTCTTCTTCTGAAAGGTTATCAGCATCATTCATCCAAATCAGCGAATTTTGTTGCCATAATAAAAAACTTTTTTTTTGAATGATTTTCTGAAAGAAGCAGAATATTCAATCCTCATCGTTCATAACATCTTTAAACCATTGAATAATTTCTTCGGGTGTTGAAGCGATGTAAGTTTTTCCTTCCAAAGATTCCTGCAGTGCCATTTTCGCAGCTTCAAGAATTTCGTTTATCTTTCTTTCGGTCCTTTCTCTCTTAATTGCAGTTTCCACTCTATTCAATTCTTCATCTGAAAGAGAGTTGACCGTATTTACTATTTCGTCAAGCACCTGCATAACTAATAATTTTTTCTAAATTACTAAATTTAATCTGATACTTTTTTAAAATTCAGCTTCACCGAATTCATTACAAGCTGTCTATTTCAAAAGTATTGTATTGGAAAAAAAATGATTTAATATACTTCATCATGGGTGCCAATATCAATAAGCATAGCCACATTAGGTTCACTTAAATCTACAAGTATTCTTACATTATATTCAATACTGAAAGAAAACAACTCCTCTTTTTCGCCTTTAAGCTTATGAAGTTTAAGAATAGGGTTGCTTGGAAAATAAAAAGATTTTTTCTGATGCAATAACTGCTACCGGAGCTTTTCGGCAGCTAATTTTTATAAAAATTGACCTGAATTCAATCCTCATTATTTATTATTTTCATAAAATAATTTTTAATTTCTTCTGGCGAAGAGAGCGTTATTATTACCCTCGGCACGTTCTCTTCTTGCTTCTTCAGCAGCATCAAGAATTTCCTGCCTTCTTATTTCTATCCATTTCATCTCAATAATTCTTTTCAATTCTTCCACTTCTTCTTTAGAAAGATTATCAAGCTGGTTAACCAGTTCAGCAAATGATGTCATGAAATTTTTTTTCTAAAATTAAAAATTAAATTGCTTTTTTCCAATTCAGCCTCACCGAATTCACTGCAAGCACCACATCACTGAAACCCATTACCAATGCGCCAAAGGTTGGACTTAATAAACCAACGGCTGCTATAGGAATAGCTATAAGGTTATAGAAAAATGCCCAGAATAAATTTTGCTTAATGGTGATATATGTCTGTTTTCCTAACTCTAATGAGAGTGGAAGTTTTTTCAATCCATGATTCATCAGCACTACTTGTGCGCTTTGCATTGCAATATGCGATGCCTCACTTAATGAAATGCCAACAGTTGCTTTTGCAAGCGCAGGCGCATCATTAATTCCATCGCCAACCATTGCTGTTGGTGCAATCGCACTCAAGGCAGCGATTTTTTCTACTTTTTGTTCCGGTGTTTGCTCTGCGATTACCTCATCAATGTTTAATTGCTGTGCAACTTTTTCGCATTTTTCTTTTTTATCTCCGCTTAGTAAAATCGTTTTAATGTCTTTCGCCTTCAATGCAGCTATTATTTGTTTTGCTTCAGCTCTTATTTCATCGGCAACATCAATCCATCCAAGTAATTCATTGTTGCGGATAATATAAATATTGTGAGAAAAATCTTTTGTAACTGCTTCAGCAACTTTAAAAGAGCCTGCAACATAAACGTTGCCTTCATTATCTTTTGCTTTTACACCAAGCCCTTTTATTTCTTCAACAGATGCCCATCGAATATTATCTTTTACTTTCCATTCCCGTGCAATACATTTTGCAATGGGATGATTGGAGTATTTTTCAAGAGAATAAGCAATGCGCTTAAATTCATCTTCTGCAGATTGTGTATTATCAATTAAAAATTGAAAATTAAAAATTGAAAATTCTCCTGTAGTTAGTGTTCCTGTTTTATCAAAAACAACCTGCCTAATGTTTTTAAAAACTTCCAGGCTTCTTGCATTCTTAAACAATACCCCATTTCTTGCAGCACGGCCTAAGCCAACTGCAATAGCAGCGGGTGTTGCAAGCCCCATGGCACAAGGGCAGGCAATTACCAATACTGCAATGCTGCGCAATAAACTTTCACTAAAACCAATGTTTGTAAAAAAATAATTAATTATTAAAGTAATTGCTGCAATACTTACAACCATCGGAACAAACACAGAGCTTATCTTGTCTGCAAGCTCTTGTATGGGAGGTTTCTCTGCCTGTGCATCAGTAACCATTTTCAAAATATTTCCCATCACAGAATCCCCACCGACGGCTGTTATGTATGCTTTTACTGTTCCGCTTTCAAGAATACTTGCGCCAATTAATTTATCATTCATCTTCTTTTCTACTGGCACACTCTCCCCGGTTATGATAGATTCATTTACACTTGCATCGCCCCAAAGAATTTTGCAATCTGCCGGCACATGTTCGCCGCTCTTTACTAAAATCAAATCACCAACTTTTAAGCTCCTGCTCTCAACAGGGAAAATATGTTCATGATGTTCATCATCATAAGCAATCATATTAGCCATCATCTTTTGCTCTTGAGTTAATTTCTTTAAAGCAGCCTGCGTAATTTCAATAGATTTTTCTTCGAGCCAGTTACCCAGAAATACAAGGGTTATAATGGCTGCAGCGGTTTCATAAAACATATATTGCTCAGCTTGCCCAATTAAAGTGCCGTACAAGCTATAAACAAATGCAGCCGATGAACCGAGGACAATTAATACATTCATGTTGGGAATACCTTTCAGCAAACTGCGCATTGCACTGCTTCCAAAAAAACCCATCCCGACAATGTATACAGGAATAGTTAAAGCCAGTTGTATATAAGGGTTCATCAGCCATTGAATGTGTATACCCGGCAGCATATTCACGAGCATTGGTGCAGTAAATATGAAGCAGAATAAAAAACGCTGAAGATTATTTTTAAATAATTTTTGACTTTTAAGGTGTGGCTTTTCGCCCTGCCTGTCTGCAACGTGATAACCCAATTGTTCTATACCCTTCGCAATTTGTTGTTGAGTGAAATTGCCATTTATAGTAAAGCTTACGTTACCGCCAATAAAATTCACCTTCACATCTTCAAGCCCCTGCTCCTCGAGATATTTGTGAATCGTGAGTGCGCAATTGGTGCAGCTCATTCCTTCAACTTTCCAATTCACATCATCCATATTTAAACTCAATTTTTTTCTTCACAAAATTACCCGGCAATTAAACAGCATATTTTTTAGCAGCAGAATATCTTTATTACTCTGTTGCAATTACCGTGGAATAAAATGTTAAGAAGTTAGAAAATTATTATTCAGACCAGAAACCATTGTTCTGGTGAAGCATTACATAAAGCGCCAAAAGCAGGTTGCCGCAGCATGTATCAAACAAAAAATAAAACTTAACTTCTAAAACTCCTTTCACTTCTTCAACTTCTTCATCTCTTAGCTTTGCAAAATGAATATCAAATATCAACTTGATACGATTCATGAGGCTGCTGAAAAACTTTGGGAAGCTTCAAAACAAAATAAAATATGGGCCTTTCATTCTGCTATGGGTGGCGGTAAAACAACTTTCATTCATGCGCTTTGCGAAGTATTGCAGGTAAAAGATGTTGTAACCAGCCCTACATTTGCAATTATAAATGAGTATGAAAGCCCTGTTGCCGGAATCATTTACCACATGGATTGGTATCGCATTAAAAATGAGCGGGAGGCTGTTGATGCAGGAATAGAAGATTGTTTATCATCAGGCAATATATGCTTTATTGAATGGCCTGAAAATGCAGCAAAGCTATTGCCTGCAGATGCTTTGCATGTTTTTATTGAAATGATGAATGCACGTACGAGAAGGCTATATACAAACAATAAAATTCCGGTTGTAAATAAATAAGTAATTTTATAAAACTACAATCTCACAATTTTATCGGATGGCTAAAACTAAACCTGTAATAAGTTCTTCTATACAGTATGAAGAACGGGAAGAGACTCTTGACATTGCCCCCCGGGGTGAAAAATTATTAATTGGCATTCCCAAAGAAACCACACTGCAGGAAAACCGTGTGGCACTAATTCCCGATGCCGTTGGTGTTCTTGTAAGCAACGGTCATGAAGTAGTTGTAGAAAGCAAGGCCGGCGAAGGAAGTAATTATAATGACCATGATTTTAGTGAAGCTGGCGCAAAAATAGTAAGCAATAAAGCTGATGTATATAAAGCGCCTATTCTTGTAAAGAGCGCCCCGATAGTTGAAGAAGACACGCCTTTTCTGCAGTTAAATCAAACCATTATCTCTCCCATACACCTTTCTATTTTAAAAGGGGAACAGATAGAAAAAATGATGGAGAAAAGAATCACTGCTCTTGGCTTTGAAAATCTGAAAGATGACAGCGGCACTTATCCCATCGTGCGCAGCATGAGTGAAATTGCCGGCAGTGCTGCCATGTTAATTGCAGGGCAATATCTCGGCAGCACTAATAATGGCAGAGGTGTTTTGCTGGGAGGCATCAGCGGCATTCCGCCAACGAAAGTTATTATTCTTGGGGCAGGAGTGGTGGGAGAATCTGTTACAAGAACAGCGCTGGCATTAGGTGCATCAGTAAAAGTTTTTGATAATAATGTGTACCGGCTAAAGCGCCTGCAAAATAATTTAGGTGTTCGTGTATGGACGAGTGTTATTGAGCCACGCATTCTTGCCAAGCAATTAAAAACATGCGAAGTTGCGGTGGGTGCTATTAGCAACGTTAACGGTCGCAGCCCTGTTGTAGTTACAGAAGAAATGGTAATGGCCATGCGCCCCGGCAGCGTAATCATTGACGTAAGCATTGACCGCGGCGGCTGCTTTGAAACAAGTGAAATCACTACGCATCAGCGTCCAACTTTTGTAAAGCATGGTGTTACGCATTATTGTGTTCCCAATATTCCAAGCGGCTTTGCACGCACGGCAAGCCATGCAATCAGCAATGTATTAATGCCGCTGCTTTTAGATGCGGGTGATGAAGGCGGTTTTGAGGAAATGGTTTGGCACAATTTTAATTTGCGCAATGGAGTGTATTTGTACAAAGGATATCTCACGAATTTTTATATAAGCCAGCGCTTTGATTTAAAATATACTGATTTGAATTTGTTAATTGCGAGCAGAAGATAAAGTAAGAATTGATACCTTATTGGATCTCCTCGAAAGAAGTCCCTTGCGCCTATTATCTTACTAAGTATTCATTTGCCTCTTTTAGTATAGTCTCAAATTCAGGCGTATGTATTATTTGATGAATCGTTTTTGGCAAAGGAGGGTTATATGTATGTTCAGATAGATTTAATTGAAACCATTTTACATCATGCCAGTTTCCAAGCTTATAACCACCGTTTTTAAATATACCTGCTTCCTGAAAGTTTAATTTTTTGTGGAACTCTTCACTTTTAATATTAGGCAAAACTATTCCGGCAAAGACATTAATAAAGTTTTGAAGCTTAAGAATGGAAAATAATGTTTCATACAAAATCTTAGCAATGCCTTTGCCATGATAACCGGAAGAAATGTATATGGATATTTCGGCTGACCATTGATGCCCTTTCGGAAACCTGTATTTGTTTGCATAAGTGTAACCAATAATTTTATTACCTGCCTCGCAAACTAAAAAAGGGTATTCACTTGTGATGTTATCAATCTTTTTTAAAAAATCTTCTAAGCCTGCATCGTCATACTCAAGAGTAATTGCAGTGGAGGTAACAAACGGTTTATAAATCTCTAATACATCCATGATGTCGTTACTTGTTACCAATCTTATTTGAGGATTATTTTCCAATGATATAATCATTCAGGGTTTTCATTCCCATTTTTTGCACTTTGTTTTTTGCAAGTGGTGTCCAGCCTAATAATACACCTGATAATCCCAGTGCTTGCTTTGCCCATTTATAAAAGTTGAAAGTGTCAGTATGCTTTACAATTTTTTGGTTTTCAAAAATAAAGTTGGCAGTAATTTTATTTACTACTTTTTTTCCTGTTGGGGAAAAAATATAAGAGGCTGTCCATTCAGCACTCCCATTTGTTTCATTGGCTGTAATGTTGCCGAATTCAATTTTCAGGTCTTTGCTTTTTACACAAAACATTTCCCACATTGCTTTTACTTGTGTGGCGTTAAGGTTACGAAATACAGGGTCGTTGAATATTGCGCTGCCGGCATAGCATTGCTGCATAGTTTTGTAATCCTTGTTTTGAAAAGATGTATAAAATTTTTGAATAACTTGCTCCGTAGTTGTCATCTAATTTTTATTGTAAATTTAATTTTTCACTTGCGGTAGTCTTTTTTTCTCAGCCGGCGATTATTAATTTATCTGCTGCAATAATTTTATTTTCTTGTGTAGGATTGAAAAAAAAATCCACTTTGCAAATACCCTCTTTCTCTTTTTATTTCTTGTTCTGAAATATTTATTACAATTCATAAGTAAAGTCGTTCTGAATCTTTAATAAAAATTGTGGAAATGTTTGTTGTCATAATTTATATTTTATTGTTTGATATTTTCTGTGCTATGTTTACTAATTCGCTTATTGTTTTCCAGTTTCTTGTTGTGGCTGTAACTTTTAATTTACTCTCGAAGAAATTGTTGTTCAATTTAGTGTTGCCATATCCATTGGGGCAAAATAAATAAACTGTGCTGCCCTTTAAAATATATTCGTCTGATGCGTATTGTCCGCCCCTGATTTTGTCAATGTTTGTTTGTTCGGGTTCTTGTGAAAGAAAGGTTACATAGAGTGATTTTACATCTTCGTTTCTCTTGTTTACGAAAGGATTGTTTTTCAAAACTTCTGTCAGTTCGGCTAATTCTTTTACCACTACAGGAACTTCAAAACCGAAGTGAGAAAGTATTTTTTTTGCAATTATTTTTTCTAAAACTTCGTGTTCCGTTTCCGTGTCCCGGAAAACTACATTGCCGCTTTGAATGTAGGTCTTACTGTTTTTAAATTTTAGGCCGGCATAAATTTTTTGTAACGTATCCATCTTTATCATTTTGTGTCCGCTTACATTTATACCTCGTAATATTGAAATGTATGTCTGCTTTGTCTGTTCATTTACCCCGTCAATATTAGTTACAATGTTTCAAGTAGCACTGTTCCAAAATGTCGCATTAACTTTTCTTGTCTGCAAAACCTTTCTCCATGTCTTCGGCTGATACATCTTTTATAAATTGAGCTATAAACCAAATATTGTTGTGCGGATCTTTAAATCCCCCTTCGCGAAGCCCGTAAAATTTGTCTGAAGGAGGAGCAATAGAGATTGCGCCAAGTTCTATTGCTTTATTATAAACTTCGTCAGCATTATTTACATACACATAATTCATTCCCTTTGCCGTCGAAAACTTTTCACTACCCCGCCCCATCATAATTAGAATGTCGCCGATTTTTACTTCTCCGTGCATCACTATGCCGTCGCTATTTTTTAAGTTTTCTGTAATTACCGCATTAAAAACCTTTTGCAAAATTCAATTTGTTTTTCAATGCTGTCAACCATAAGATAAGGACAAACCGTGCTATACCCTGTTGGCGCCGGATTATTTGTTGTCATTTATTTTTTGTTTTTAATTGCCTGCTTGCTGCAGGCAGGTTTGAAGAAAAATAATTATGGTCGTTTCCTTTTTGGCTTTGTTTTAAACACATCGTTGTAGGCAGTCAGTAAAGCATCCGATATAAGTTCAACAGGAGCTTTCTCTAAGTCAAAGGTTGTCCAGCCCTGCAAACCCCATTTGTTAGCAACAGGATAAACAGCATTTTCATCAAACGAACAATATATAGCTTGGTCGGTTTTAGAAAATATAATGTTAGCGGTTTTGCTTTTTTCATGAAGTGTGGCAAAAATTCTTCGGTCAATTACCTTAAATGCCCTCCTGTCAAAATGAGGGTTTTCTTCAGTTCCCTGAAATGAAAGAGCAATTTGTTTGAATGTTTCTATATCGACCATTTTCTGTTTCCATTTAAATTTCCTGTGTCAGCAACAAAGATAGTTTTCTATTAAAGTCATTTATCTTGTTGCCAAGTGATGCAAAAAATAATTCATCAAATTTCTCTACCACTTTTACAGCTTCTCCGGTAACTTTTTTTCCTTTCTCAGTTAGTGCAACTGTCTTTGCTCTTGTGTCGGTGTGATGCTCCTGCCTTTGCAGAAGTCCCTTCATCTGCAAAGTCCGCAACACTTTTGATGTTGACATGGGGTCAATTTTAGTGTGAGCCGAAAGATTGATTTGTGTTACATCTTCCGGTTGCAGTGAAAGCCAATACACACTTGCCAGCAAAACGAATTGAGAATGTGTAAGCCCGAATTTTTCCAGCGCTTTTTTTATTTCCCGCTGCCAAAGGTTTGTTACCTGCCAAAGTAAAAATCCCGGACTGTCATTTGCTTTTTCAAAACTGAAAATTTTTCCTTTGCTTTTCATTTGTCCTTAAAGTTTACTTGCAAATTTTACTTGTTGTTCCATTTCAACAGGCAGCGAATTTACAATTCCTTGTGCAACCAATTTTATCCAAAGGAAACTCAAAAGCCCTTTCACTTTCATTGTTGTTGTAATCTTCAAACCGCTGGCGGTTTCATCAAAAGTATGTTCACCATACATTTTTGCCAACGGGAATTTTGTGAAGTCAACGAACTTCTTGTTTTCAATTGTTTCAACAAGTTCAATATTTACTTTGGGTCCGCCCTTGGGTTTTAGCTGGAAATGATTTCCCTTTTCAAACCTGCCTTCCATTTTTGCGTATTCAATTCCCGTGTCCCATTTGTGCCAGTTGTTTACATCGGCAAACAGTTTCCACATTTGTTCTTTGGTTACTTCTTTAGTAACGATTGAGTGCGTTTTTGTCCACATACTTTTTACTTTTTAATTGCTTGCCTTGTCGGCAAACAGGTTTGAAATATTTATTGTATGTGCAAATATAATATGTGTGATTATAATAATCAAAAAAAAAAATAAAATTAAAAATATTTATGGCGCATAAAAAAACCTTATAAACCTTGGTAACACTTCACATATAAATTTAAAAAAACCTACTCCCTTCTTCCGGAAATAAGGTAAAAACATAATCACGATTGGGTTACTAAGGTCATAAGGTTAATTTTCAAACACATGTAATTCATCCAACCTATGAAAAGTTATATAGAAGGTAAAGAAAGCAAACAGCATGCCTTGAATTTCTATATTTCATTTCAGCCCGCAGAGAACAGCACGAACCTTTCTTTCAATCTGTGAATCTGTGGCAATAGTTATTTTTTCAAGCTAAATTCAAAAACATCATCCCGGTTATAATGTCGGGTAACATCAGGCGTCAGTTGCTCTTTCGCAATTTCAACCTGTCAGGTCAAAAAAAGGTAGTGTTGGGACTTCCTTTTACTTCACAACTTTTCCGTAGTAATTTACAACTCCATCGCATGGCAATAAATTGGTTATTGTTTCTGTGTTGAATAAATCCATTTTTTATATGCTGTTTTCATACAATGTCCGCAAGGTCGGTAACCGTTTTTACTTGCTTCTTTTTCAGAAACAAAAAATTCTCGATTCTCTTTTTTCATTCGTTTACCCGATTTGCATTGCAGGGTTCCGTAAATTTTTAATTTTTTGTTTCCACCGTAACAGATTTCATTCTGCCTGATTTTGTTTCTTAATTGTTCGGTTGAGATGTCTATATGCTTAATCATTTTATCAGCTTAATGCATCATGAAAAATTATTCCCAATGTGTGCCGTTCTCCGCTATGCAATTCGCTTACCCCATGTTTCATATTCACCCGATAATAACCTTTGCTTCCTTTCATAGGTCGGAAGTTGGTAGTGAACATCAGCATATCGACTTTCTTTGGTTTCAGCACAATTGCTTTTGATTGTGCTCTGGGCGTTTGCTGGGTAAAACAAATTCACCACCTGTAAAATCTTTATCGGGTTCATTCAAAAAAAATACTGTTTGAATAGGGAAAAATATATCTCCATACAAATCCTGATGCAAAGTGTTGTGCCGCCTTTACCGTATTTTAAAATTAATACAGTTGGCTTTAGTTGATTGTTGGAATGACAACGTTCCTGCAACTCCTTAAATGTATTAGGAAATATTTTGTCAATGTTCAACACTTTCATCCAACTGTTTGCAATCGGTGCCAATTTTGGATATCCATTTTCTCTTATTGTTTGAATAAGTTCGGGCAACGGATAATTGAAATATTTGTATTCGCCTAAACCAAAACGATAGCGTTCCATCACTACCGTTTTTCTATAAGCATTTGTGTTGTCGTAATTCTGAATCAGCTCTGTGCATTGCTTGTTTGATAATAAATTTGGAACAACGGCAAATCCTTTTTCATTCATTGCTTCTGTTACTGTTTGCCAGTAGCAGAAAGTTTTTCTTTCATATTTTTCATTTTGCAAAATGCTAAAATTTATTTCTAAATTAGCTTTGTGCTATCTCACACAAAATATCAACTAATTCTTTTGGTCTGCTGAAAAATGGCGAATGGCTTGCAGTGATGCTATACACTTTTTCGCAAGGTGTTTCTGCATACATCTTTCTCTGAATGAAAGGCGTTACTGCTTTATCTTCTGTGCATTCAATATATACTTTTGGCACTCTTCCATAATTTTTTTCTGTTAGTTGCAACGGCGTTATTCCTGATTCAACAGGTTCATGGCTCAATAAAAGTTTTGCAAGTTCTGTTATGTAATCGTCGCAATCTGCATACAATCCTTCTTTATAAATTTCAGGTTGAAGGGTATGTGCATTCAGATCTTCGAACATGGTTACATAAGGTTTCAATATACCCTCTGTGTCCTGCGCGGAATATTCTTTTTGTGTTTTGCCATTAGGAATTAAATAGGCAGCGAGATAAACAAGTTTTTCAATTTTATCGGGACGATATTCAGCAGCTTGCGAAATCATAATTCCATTCTTGCTATGTCCCACAAGAATTACTTTACCATCTATACCATCAATTAAATTGCAAATTTTTTCAACGGTAGTTTTTATTTTCACTTCGTTGATTGGCGTTTTGTCTCGTCCCATGCCGGGCAAATCAATTGCTATTGCTTTGTGACCCTGGTTTTCTAAAATCGGAATTACTCTGTGCCAGTTCCATGAGCTATGCCATGAACCATGAATTAAAATAAATGTTTTTTTCATTTTGTATTTTTTTTTGCTGATGCAAAATTGTTGTAAAGAGATGATTTATAAAATCCGGTTTTTGCGAGTTATGATTGCACCTGTGTTTTAGCAGCTTCCCAACCAATCATGGCGGTTTTGCGGATACTTCCCCAATGATATTGTCCGAACGTTCCTGTTGATTGAATTACCCGATGACAAGGAATTAGAAATGCAACAGGGTTGTCGCCAATTGCAGAACCTACTGCCCTTGATGCTTTCCGAGTTTGAATATGTTCAGCAACGTTTCTGTAAGTTGATAATTCTCCCATCGGAATTTTCAAAAGTGTTTCCCAAACTTTTAATTGAAAATCTGTTCCTTTCAAATGCAGTTTAATTTGATTGAGCTTGCTCCAGTCGTGTGTAAAAATGTAAAGTGCATTTTGCTGAATCAGGTCAACTATATGTTTGTAATGTGCATTTGGAAAATGATTCTGCAAATCATTTAATGCTTCTTTTTCACTGTTGGCAAAAACCATATAACAAATGCCTTTGGGAGTTGAAGCAACCAATATATCACCAAACGGACTTTCAGCATAACTGTAATTGATAAAAAGATTTTCGCCACCGTTTTTAAATTCTCCGGGTGTCATTCCTTCAATTTTAATAAACAAATCGTGCAAGCGGCTTGTGCCTGAAAGCCCTGTTTCAAACGCTGCATCAGACAGTGTTGATTGTTTGTCTTTCAAAATACTTTTTGCATACTCAACGCTTATATATTGCAAAAATTTCTTTGGACTTACTCCCGCCCAATCAGTAAACATTCGCTGAAAGTGATACGGACTTAAATGTATCTTCTCTGCAACATTATCTAAATCAGGCTGCGTTTTAAAATTTTGTTTGATGTAATCTATTGCCTCTGCAATGCGGTTGTAATTGATATATTCCTGCACTTTCATTTTGTTGAATTTTATAACGCAAAAGTATTGAGGTTGATGGCCTCATAAAACCCGAAAGTTGCGGAAGTTTATTCTGTGTTTTCGAAATATTAAAAATTTTTCTTCATTGCTCAATATCAAAGGATGAAAGCAATCACAATTACGTTCTTGTTTGGCAAACTTAAATTATCAAAATGGTCAGGATATATAGGGGGTGACAGTTTCATTTTTGTTTGCGAATAATATAAATAACCGAGCTGCATTTTTTCACATCTTTCATTGTTTTTATATTCGACACTAATCCATTCCAGCAAGCTCTTATAAAATTATTTTTCCCTGTAAGATATTGCTCGCTTAACATGCTGACATAAAAACTATCGAACCATAGTGGCTCGTATTTCATTATATAAAATCCATGTTGCCGCAAAAGCATCTGCATACTTTGGAAAGAAAAATGATAGAGATGCCGCGGCACATCGTAAGCAGCCCATGAGTTTTTATAATACTGCGCATCGTAGCTGGTATAATTGGGAACAGCTATTATTAAAATGCCCTCGGGTTTTAAAGCTTGATAAAAAATATTCAGATATTCATGAAGCTCATGCACATGCTCCAATACATGCCACAGTGTAATTGCATCAAATGCACTGGCAGGCAACTGATAAATTTCTTTCACGTGATGTAAGAGAATTCCCTGATTTGATTTAGCATTTTCTCTTGCGGTTTCATTTGGTTCTAATGCAGTAACCTGCCAGCCTGCCTGATGCATAACAGCACCAAATGCACCGGTGCCTGCACCCACATCGAGCAGTGCGCCTTTATCTTTTCCTGAAACACTCTGCACCAATCTTTTCTTTTGCAGCAACGTGTACTTACGCACTAAGTGATATAGATTATTAATGATGCCTTTTTTTACATCGGTATGTGAAACATAATTTTCAGACTGATAGTATCTACTTATTGATTCTAAATCGGGAACGTTTTGAGTAAATCTTGCTGAGCAATTATTACAATGAAATATTTCAAAGTCCTGTTTACTTACCGTGTAATCCTTGGCAGTAAATACTTTTTGTATTTGGTTGCTAAAGCAAACAGGACATTGATGATGCGTGATAATATTGTTCATGCAAATACAAAGAAAATAAAGTCCTGTAAATTCCTAACCCAGAACTTTTAAAAGAAGGATGCTAAGAATATTAAATAAAGAACAGAGCTACTACATGAATAACGGTGAGACCGGGTTTAATAAAAAGTAGAGCGGTAATCTTTTACATCAGAGGCTTTTTTAAGAAAGTCCATAAAGCGATAGCTTATCTGCTGCTTCAGCATATTGACAATGTTTGATTTTTGCACTTCAGCGCTGCTTGTCAAATTTGCTGATGCAGATACGCCTTCACCCTTTACAACAAACACTCCGGTAATACCGGCAATGGGTGCGCTTGGTTTGCTTTGGATTTGCTTATTGAAGGATGCCCCAATTATAAATGGCTCATTTCCGACAGCGGGTATTACAAATGAGCTGAATGAAACACTGTCTGCAACTTGCACTGCGGCGCCGGCATTTCGTGCAATTTCTTCGAGCGTATTGCCTTTCATTTTTGTTGCAATAATTTGCTTTGCCTTCTTTTCACTTTTTACCAGCGGCTCTGCTGCTGCTCTCACAGACTGTGCATCGGGCAAACCTTTTTTATTAATGCCGGCGAGAAGGGCTACTACATATTTTTCATCAACCTGAACAGGCTCAGAAACCTCGCCTGATTTATGGTCGTAAGCCCATCTTACTAATTCACGGCTTGAGCCAATGCCTTGTATAGTAAAATCATTTTCTTTGAATTCCTGTGATGTCAGTGGCAGCTTTTTTATTTTGGCGGCATTGGAATCGAACTGAGTTTTATTCCGGCTCATAGCCGCAAATTGAGTAGCTGCTGTATTTGCATTATTGATAGTCTCTTGACTTGCAACAATGGGTTTTGCGAGGTAGGCAATTTTGTATCCTGTGTGTAACCCTCTTTGACCAAGCACCTCTATATAATGAAATCCGTATACAGTTTTTACTACATCTTTATCGCCGGTTTTATGTGTGAAAGCAAAGTCATTAAACGCTTCATCCATTTGCCCTGAAGGAAAATAATCGTACAGACCGCCTTTATCTTTACTGCCAGGGTCATCAGAATATTCAGCACAAACAGAATCGAAAGATACGCCGCTGTTTATTAAAGCAATAGCACTGTCGAGCCTTTTTCTTGCTGCATCATCATCTCTTATTCTTTGTAAGCTTCCGCCCTGCTGGTCTTGCTGATGAGTAGCAACCAATATATGACGCACCTTTGCAGAATCGGGCATTTGCATTGTGCCCGCCAGTTTTGCCAAAACCATATTAGCCCCATTTATATATGGACCGTATATGGTTCCCGGGGATAATGTAAAAATTGAGGAATCGGTTCCCTGTTCTTTAATCTCGGATTTTATTCTGTAGCTATCGTAGTACGGCAATTCACTTCCTTTTGAGGTAAGAAAAGATTTTACATCCGGTGCAGTTTCAAATTCGGGTTGCATTTGTTTTAGTTGTGCTCTTACAACCTCTGTATCTGCGGCATTTGCAGCGGCATCAAATGTTATATATGATAAAATTCTTGACTCATCATCCCGCTCATATTCTTTACTATGCTTTTTTACATACACATTTATTTCATCGTCCGTTACTTTAAGGGTGCTGTCTGCAATCGTTGTGTATGGAACAGTTACATAAGATATTTTTGCAATTAAGCTTGCATCTGCATTCATTTTTTCAGCCATCCACTTGGGCACATACACAGCACCCGAAAGAAGCGATTGATATTTTTGGCGAAGCGCCTGGTCAATAGTAGGCTGTATATATGCTTCATACATCTGGGCTACCTGCGGGTCGTTGGTCTTCTTTTTTATTTCATTGAATTGCTGCTTAGCCTTATTTACATCAAACACACCTGTTTTAGGGTCAGTAAATGCCTGCTGCATCCATTGTGGCGGATTGCTTCCAAAGAGAATATCAGATAATTCTTTTGCATTTACTTGCAGTCCAAGTTTTTCATATTCCTGTCCGGTTATTGTTTCATTAACCATTTGATCCCATACGCTGCCAATTAATTGTTCTCGTTGCATTTGTCCGCCGTTAACCTGTTCATAAAAATCAACCTTTTGGTCAAAATCTGTTTTTGCAATCGTTGTTCCATTCACTTTTCCCACTGTAGTAGTATTGGTGAAAAAACTTCCCTTGCGCATGAATGCATCCTGAAGAATAAAAGCAGTGAGCGCCAATGCTATGGCGCCGAAAATAATCCAGGTTGCTTTATCACGGATTCGTTGAATTACTGACATACTATTATATATTCTTTATTAGAGGAGGGCAAAAATACCGGAATTTACTATTTTAAAATCTGGTTTTTTTCGGGTTGCTGGTTTTTTAAAAATATCCCATCCTATTTCACTTTTATTTCTTGTTAATAATCATTTATGATTGTTGATAAGCGAATCTTCTTACAATTATTTTTGGGATAACTATGTAATAAGTTCTCGTTTTTTTAAGGAAACGAAATTTTTGAGAAGATGCTAACATTTTCGGTTGGCTTAATTAACAGTGCATATCACGTGAATTGAATTATTTAATATCTCTGCTTTACAATATTAACCGGTGGGGACAACGCCATAAAAACAATGCTGGGAGTATATAATTGCGGTGAATTCTTTTGTGAATTATAGTGCATAACCAAATGGAAGTTAACTTTGCACAACGGGGATAAAAAACTTATCCTCTTATTCACCCTTGTAATAGTAATAGATATTTAAAAAAAAGAAATAATAATATATTAATATGACAGAAGTAAATGTGTACGGAGCAGGTAAAATTGCTGAAAAAGGATTTCTGGATGTAGAGGTAGATCCAACGCTTGATTTGTTTCATGAAATTGAACAGCTTAAAAAGAAAAAAAATGCAGTAGTGCTTGCGCATTACTATCAGGAGCCTGATATTCAGGATGTGGCAGATTATATTGGTGATAGTCTTGGCCTGGCACAGCAAGCTGCAAAAACAGATGCCGATATGATAGTTTTTGCAGGTGTGCATTTTATGGCTGAGACCGCCAAAATTCTTAACCCCACAAAAAAGGTAGTATTGCCCGATTTAAAAGCAGGTTGCTCTCTTGCAGACAGTACGCCCATAGATTTGTTCCGTGAATTTAAAGCAAAGCATCCTAACCATATTGTGGTTAGCTATATAAATTGCGCTGCAGATGTAAAAGCAGAAAGCTATTTAATCTGCACCAGCAGCAATGCCGAAGCAATTATTGAAAGTATTCCAAAAGAGCAGCCCATCATTTTTGCGCCAGATAAAAACTTAGGCGCCTATCTTAATAAGAAAACAGGCAGAGATATGGTTTTGTGGAACGGCGCCTGTATGGTACATGAAATTTTCAGTCTGCAAAAAATAATAAGATTAAAAGCCAGGCATCCTAATGCAAAGCTGATTGCACATCCTGAATGCGAAGAACCCGTATTGCAACAGGCAGATTTTATAGGAAGCACAACGCAGTTATTGAATTATGTAATTACGGATGATGCAAAAGAATTTATTGTGGCCACAGAACCGGGCATTCTTTATCAAATGCAAAAAGATGCTCCGCAAAAAACATTGATTCCTGCACCACCCGAAAATTATTGCGCCTGCAATGAATGCCCTCACATGAAATTGAATACACTGGAAAAATTATACCTGTGCATGGAGTTTGAATTGCCTGAAATTATTATGGAGGAAAAGCTGAGGCTGGAAGCATTGGCGCCTATGCAGCGAATGCTTGATATTAGTAAAAGGGCAGGGTTGATAAAGTAGCAAAAAACCTCACAGGTTTTTTAAAACCTGTGAGGTTTATAATTCCCATTTTATACTCTCACTATAAATATTTTTCGCCTTTATTTTTTTTCACTTCAGCAAGATATTCTTTAATATTTTGCTCTTTATCTTTTTTGCATATCAGCAGCACATCTTTGGTATCAACAACAATAAAATCATCTAATCCTTCTACCACAACCAATTTGCCATGCGGAGCAGAGATTATAGACCGGGCAGAGTCAATAATCATTACAGTATCTGCTGCTACTGCATTTTCAAATACATCTTTTTTAAGATTGTTGTAAGCGCTGTTCCATGTGCCAAGATCGCTCCATCCAAAAGATGAAGGGATTACATACACATTATGAGCCTTCTCCATAATGGCATAATCAATTGAAATATTGGTGCAAAAACCATAAATTAAATCAAGTGCTTTTTTTTCTTCAGGAGTATTCAATTTTTCCTGCTCGGTAGAAAATAGTTCAAACATTTCCGGCTGATACATTTCAAATGCTTTGATAATATTTTTTACCTGCCATATAAAAATCCCTGCATTCCACAAAAATTCTCCGCTTGCAATGAATGTTTTTGCAAGCTCTATATCTGGTTTTTCAGTAAAAGTTTTAACCTTGAAAATATTATTAACTACGGGTTGGGTTTCGTATTGAATATAGCCATAGCCTGTGTTAGGATAAGCAGGCTCAATGCCCAGTGTAACGAATGCTTTCATGTGCTTAGCAAAATCCAATGCCTGCAGCGTAACCTTCTCAAATGTTTTGGTATCAGAAATAAGATGGTCGCTTGGAGCTACTATAAGAGAAGCCTCCGCATCTTTTTGCTGAAGCTTGAATGAAATATAAGCTATACAGGGGGCTGTATTTTTTCGGCTTGGCTCTATAAGAATATTTTCTTCTTTAATATCCGGAAGCTGTTTTTTTGTAAGAGAAAAATATTCCTGCGTTGTAAGAACATAAATATTTTCAGACGGAATAAATGCCGCATATCTATCGAATGTAGATTGTATAAGGGTTTTTCCTGTATCAAGGATATCGAGAAATTGCTTAGGGCGTGCTGCCCTGCTTTTTGGCCAAAATCTTGTTCCTAAACCGCCGGCTAAAATTGCCACATAATAATGTTCATTCATCGCAAGCTATCTTTATGTAAACAAGGTTATTTCTAAACTCAAATTATTCTTTCCCGTATTAAATCATGTAAATAAATAATGCCGGGATATAAATTATTTTCCTCGCATACCAACAATTGGTTAATATCAAATTTTTTCATTTTTGCCGCCATGTTTTATGAATTGCCTGTACTGCTTTTTTTAAATCATCATCTATAAAAGGCGTTAAGTCTTTTATAGAATCAGCTACTGATACAATGGTTCCAATTGAAGCTTCATGAAAATTTTTAGTCATTGGCCGCAAAGGTAAACTTTAACAAGAATGTACCGGCAACAAAGGAAATGATGAATAATTTCAGAATTATCTTATATTTGAATGAATGGGGATAAAAATTTTTTAAGGTTGATATGAATCCGAAAAAAAATTACTACCTTATGTGATTATTTTATTTAACCCTTCAAATTTGGGGACGGAAATTTGTAAACAATGACAACAACTACTAAAAAAACCTCTGTAAAAAATTTAAAAGAAACAAAATCTGCATCGAATAAAAAAACTTCCAAAAAAGTTTTGGTGAATGGCAGCGGGAATGGAAACGGAAAAGCACATCATGGTCATCAAATTCATCATGGTCTTCACCAATATTTTGGATTTGAACAATTCAAAGGTCGCCAGCAAGAGGCGATAGACAGCCTTCTTAACGGTCATGATACTTTTGTAATTATGCCAACGGGCGGAGGCAAAAGTCTTTGTTATCAGCTTCCCGCAATGATTTTACCCGGCTGCGCTATTATCGTAAGCCCATTAATAGCCCTGATGAAAAATCAGGTTGACCTTGTACGAGGTTACAGCGAAAAAGATCACGTAGCGCACTTTCTCAATTCTTCGCTTAACAAAGGACAAATAAAAGAAGTTAAAGATGATCTTTTAAAGGGATATACTAAGCTACTCTACGTAGCGCCGGAAACACTTACCAAACAGGAGAATCTTGAATTCTTCAGCGATCTGAATATTTCGTTTTTTGCAGTTGATGAAGCGCACTGCATCTCTGAATGGGGTCATGATTTTAGGCCGGAATACAGAAGGTTGCGTGAGATGATGGATGTTATCAATCCAAAAATTCCTGTAGTGGCGCTTACCGCCACGGCTACACCAAAAGTGCAGAGTGATATTATCAAAAATCTTGGCTTACGAAACCCCAATGTTTACATCGCCTCATTCAACAGGCCGAATTTGTATTATGAAATATTGCCCAAGATAAAGAAAGACCAAACAATAAAAAGCATTGTTCGGTTCATTAGTCAAATGCCAGGCAAAAGCGGCATCATCTATACACTCAACAGAAAAACAACCGAAGAGCTTGCAGAAGTGCTTGTGGCAAATAATATAAAAGCAGTTGCCTATCATGCCGGTCTCGATGCGAAACTGAGATCAGAAAGACAAGATCTGTTTTTGAATGAAGATGTACAGGTAATTGTGGCCACTATTGCCTTTGGAATGGGGATTGATAAACCCGATATACGATTTGTAATTCATTTCAATATTCCCAAATCAATTGAAAACTATTATCAGGAAACCGGACGTGCGGGCAGAGATGATTTAGAGGGGAAATGTCTTTTGTATTATTCTCACAAAGACGTGGCAAAGCTGGAACATCTGATGCGTGATAAGCCGCTTACCGAACGTGAAATAGGCGCCCAGCTTATTAATGAAACTGTGGCATTTGCTGAAAGCTCTGTTTGCCGCCGAAAGATTTTATTGCATTATTTTGGAGAAGACCGCGAAGAAGATTATTGCGGCAGTTGCGATAATTGCCTGCATCCCAAAGAAAAGGTCGAGGCAAAGGAGCAAGCAGTAAAAGCGCTTAAAGTGGTGAAAGCTTTGGATGAACGTTTTCCCACAGAATATGCAGTGAATATTTTGATAGGCAAGCATACCCCGCAAGTTAATATGTACCGGCATGAAGCGCTTGATGTATTCGGAATTGGAAAAGATAAGGACGAGCATTTCTGGAACAGTCTTATTCGCCAGATGCTGCTCGAAAATATTCTTAGAAAAGATATTGAAGAGTATGGCTTACTGAAGATAACAGATAATGGCGCTAAGTTTATGAAGAAGCCTTCATCATTCAAAATTGTGCTGAATAATCTTTTTGAAGAAGCCAATGCAGATGATGAAGAGGGCGAAGGCGGCGCCGGCGCAGCGGCGGATGAAAAGTTATTCGGGATGCTCAAAGACCTTCGCCACCACGAGGGTAAAAAGAAAAAACTGCCGCCCTTTGTTTTGTTTCTTGAATCATCGCTGCAGGATATGGCCACTATGTATCCTACTACATTACTGGAGCTTGAAAAATGCCAGGGCGTAAGCAAAGGCAAAGCGTTGCGATATGGCAAACCATTCATTGAATTAATTGCAGAATATGTAGAAGAGAACGATATTGAAAAGCCCGATGATTTTGTAATGCGAAGTGTTGCCAATAAAAGCAGTAATAAAATTTATATTATTCAGAATGTAGATAAAAAGATTCCGCTTGAAACCATTGCCCGCAATAAAGACTTGAAGACCGATGGATTGCTCGAGGAAATGGAAACCATTGTAGCAAGCGGCACCAGGCTTAATTTAAGCTACGCCATTGATGATATGCTCGATGAAGAAGAGCAGGAAGAAATTATTGATTATTTCCGTAACTGCGAAGACTCCTCTTTAGAAATTGCACAGCAGCAGCTTGCCGATGGCAGCTACAACTGGGAGCAGCTAAAAATAATGCGTATAAAATTTTTGAGCGAATACGGAAATTAATATTTGCCCGGAATAATCCTGATATTTAAGGTTGCTTTTTTATAAAGCAAGGCGAAGCCCGAAAGAAGCTTTTTTAATAAGTTCTTTATAATTAATTTTTACAGTGCTACTTTTGCATTCGCCCAAATGAAGTATTAAAAGATTTCCCCCCCCAAAGCCGTACCCATTTTATATGAATGTATAATTCTAATCATATTGCATTTTCAAAACGCAATGTTTCCGCAAACAAAACTCCGGCAATACTGCGTTTCATATAAATTAATATTGCATGACGGAAAACTACCAAAGTAAAAATTAAATCAGTAATATTAAAAAACAATCTTGCTATGAGTTCGGAATAAAGGGTAGTCTGGGATGATAAATAGATTCTTCATTGCAGATGCATCATTTTCTTCTCCGCAGTTTTAAAAACATCACTCATTAAATCATCAATAAAAAATTCTTCTTCTCTCAAACCAATATCTTTTGTACTTTGCCATATTGCTTTAATTACTAAAAAAACTTGCTATATGGCCGAATCAACAATACCTGTGGTAGATCTTGCCGACTTCTTAAGCGGCGACGCCCAAAGAAAAAATGCATTCGTGCAGCAACTTGGCAAAGCTTATGAAGATGTTGGCTTTGTTGCCGTAAAAAATCACGGCATACCCGGTGAGCTAATTGGTTATTTATATGAGTATGTTCAAAATTTTTTCTCACTACCACTTGAAAAAAAATTGAACTACGAAGTTCCCGGTTTAGCAGGGCAGCGCGGCTACACAAGCTTTGGAAGAGAACATGCAAAGGGCAGTGATGCCCCAGACCTGAAAGAATTTTTTCAATATGGACAAACAGTAGAAGACGATGATCCTATTAAAGATGAATACCCGGATAATGTTTCAGTGAAAGAAATACCTCAGTTCAATAAAACCATTTTCGATGCGTACAGAAATTTTGAAAAATCAGCGACGGCTTTGTTACAGGCGATTGCATTATATCTCGGTCTCAATGAAAATTATTTTGAACCGTATATAAAAAATGGCAACTCCATTTTACGCAGCATTCATTATCCCCCCATAACGCAGGAGCCAAAGAGCGCCATTCGTGCAGAGCAGCATGAAGATATAAACCTCATCACATTACTCGTAGGCGCTTCTGCAGATGGTTTACAAATTCTTACCAAACAAGGCGAATGGGTTGGTGTAACCTCTTTGCCTGAGCAAATTGTAGTAAACGTTGGCGATATGCTGCAGCGACTTACCAATAACAAATTGCGAAGCACCACTCACCGCGTAGTAAATCCGTCAAGAGATTTGTGGCATACCAGCCGGTTTTCCATGCCTTTCTTTACACATCCGCGAAGCGATATGAGTCTTGCCTGTTTAGAGAGTTGTGTTGATGTGCAACATCCCAAAGTGTATCCTGATGCAACCGCCGGCGAGTATTTAGATGAAAGGCTTAGAGAAATTGGATTGAAGAAATAATAAGAATGCAACTGGTGATATTTTTTAAAAAGATATTGATACGCAGGAAATAATTATAAATGGAAATAATTTATAAACCAACAAAAGATTACCCTTCTTTTTATCAACCCTATTTAGACAATGTTCCCAATGACGGGCGCCTTGTGCAACACTTAAAGAATATTATTATCGAAACGGAAAAACTCGTTTCAAACCTTTTAGAAGAACAACTTTTATATCGCTATAGTGAAGGTAAATGGACAATTAAAGATATACTTGTTCACCTTGCAGACTGCGAAAGGATATTTATATATAGAGCCACGAGGATAGCCAGAGCTGACAAAACCGATATGCCTGGTTTTGATGAAAATCTTTTTGCTTTACATGCGAATGCAAATAATCGTCAAGTTGAAAATATCATGAAAGAATTAAAAGCATTTCGTGTGTCAAGTATTCTTTTTATAGAAACTCTTGATGAGGAAGCATTAAACAGAACAGGAACAGCAAATGGTTATCCCAATGTCAACCAGATTGCTTGTTAATCATATTTACGGACACCACAGACACCATTTAAATATCATTAGAGAACGATATCTTTTCATTTTACGGTAAAATTTATTTAACGGCTTCTCCGGGCACAATGAAATTTCCGGTGCGCATGCGAATGGGTTGATTGGTAATTTTACTACCCGCTTTTGTAACAGGTGTACTGCCGGTTTTCCAGCAATAGTTTATGGTAGTTGCTGTGGCTGCATTTGCAGCGTATGAAAGTCTGTACATTTCCTCAATGGTGCGTAAAATACTATAATGATTGATGGCATACGCATACTGTCCTGCTTTCACATTAGCTCCGGTAAATATGGTGGTTATGTGGTTGCTGGTTGAATTATCATCTTCATCAAAAGTCATTATAAATAAACTGTTGTGTGTTTTTGACCAGTTGATATAACTGTTTAAGCTATCATACATCCACTTATCGCCTCTTGTAATGCGTGCAGGGTCGCTGCCATCATGCATATCATTATAAAGATTTGGAATCACATAACATACAGTTGGTAAGTAGGAATAATCTGCAGAGTCAGGAAAAGCCGTAAACGGCTGGTTGGTTGTGGTAGCAATCTGGTTTGTTCCCGTGCCCATCCAGTTTGCTGCAGGGTTATGTTTACGTGCATATTTACCTGATGTTGCTCCGTTATATCCCACACTGGGTAAATCTTCAGAATAAGTGGTAAAGCTCAATCCGCTGTCAAAAAGCTGCCTGCCGAGATTGGCTGTGGTAAAAGGAATGTTTGTAGGAAGGTAGTTATTGGTAACTCCCTGGTTTGTGCCTGAATAAAAATCAAGATAATTGGGCTGACTGGGATGCTCAATGGCAAATGATTGAGTAAACAATGCTGAGCTGGTATCTGCAGCCAATGCATTAATGTGTGGTGCCGCAGTGGAACCTATGATGGAATTATAACTGTGATTTTCAAAAATCAAAACCACTATATGGTCAGGCTTTGGCAGTGGCACAGGTGTGGGAAGTGTAGTAAATGTGGCAATGACAGAATAAGCGCTGCTTGATGTGGAACTGCAAACAGTTTTTACGCGATACTGGTAAGCAGTTGCCGCTGTGAGACCTGTTAATGCAACGGAGTTGGTAGTGGGGTTTTTGGTTGTCCATGTGGTGGTGCCGGTTTTGCGATACTGCACTCTATACTTTGTAGCATTAGCAACTGCGCCCCAGTTAAGAGTGGCGGTTGTGTCTGTAATATTAGTTGCAGCAAGTGGGCCGGGCACTCCGCATCCGGTGATGCTTATCACATCTACCGTTCCGTTGATTGTGAGATTGAGAATTTGCTCTGTGCCTGTTGTGCTCGTTGCATTATATCCATATATCCTGAAACTGAGAGTGCCCGAACTAACATACACCGCAGTTGTCCATGTAATTACAGGACCGCTGCCACATGAAACACCGGGGTTAGAAAGGTCTGCACCATTATCTGTCCACGATGCACCTCCATTAACGCTGTAAGCAAAGCGCACACTCGCAGGACCTGTAGAAGAACACCTGAGACTTGCACTAAAAGAGGTAACATTAAGAGCATAGCCGGTGTTGGGTGTTGCAGTAACTTCAACAGCTCCTAATGTTGCAGCGTATGTAGTAGTGCTTGTAAATGATGTGCTGGAGAAACCTGTGCTGCACGGTGATGATGGTGCAGTGGCTCCGTTTACTCTTGCCAGGTTTGTGCCCATAGCGTTTGCTGCCACTGAATTAAGTGTACCGGCAGTATTGGTTGTAGAGGTTAATATTTGTGCCGATGAGCGAAGCTGCAAAAGAGAAAATATTGCGGAGAGAATCAGGAGAGTAATATTTCTTTTAAAATATTTTGCAATAATAAAAGCACCGGGGACAGACATCGCAGGCATGTGTAATAAATTTCCGCAAAGAAAAAGTTTTATTTACAGTAAAGAAGTTTTTTTCTGCTGATATGGAGTTAAAAGAGAATCCCCTGTACTGAAAATTTGAAAGAGGCAGCAGGGAGAAAAAGAAAAAATGAAACCCACTTATAAGAACAACCCAATAACATAAAATGAATTGGTGTTCGTGACGGAATAGCATAAACGTAAAAAGGCATAGAAATACACTCTGTGATGAAAATTAAAAAGGGGTAAAACTACTTTCAATTGAATTCACTACTTTTCCGCAGAATTATTTAACTCCTATTACTTCATTAACGATATTGCTTTATTTATAAGACATGGTGAAAAAAGTTAAGCAACAACTGGAAGAGCCTCTTGAAAAGAAACTTTGGAAAGCTGCTGATAAACTGCGCAAGAATATGGATGCTGCCGAATACAAACATGTTGTATTAGGTCTTATATTTCTCAAGTACATCTCAGATGCTTTTGAAGAACTCTATGAAAAACTCGTTACACAAAAAAATGAAGGTGCAGACCCTGAAGATAAAAATGAATACATAGCTGAGAAAGTATTTTTTGTTCCTGAATATGCAAGATGGAAATGGCTGCAGGGCAGGGCAAAACTACCCACCATAGGCAAAGACATTGATGATGCAATGGATGCTATTGAAAAAGATAACCCCTCTTTACGTGGTGTTTTACCAAAAGTGTATGCACAGGAAAAATTAGATAAGCAGAATTTGGGAGGGCTTGTAGATTTGGTAAGTACAGCAACACTTGGAACAAAGGAAGCACAGAGCAAAGATTTACTCGGCAGGGTCTTTGAATATTTTCTTGGTGAGTTTGCTTTGGCAGAAGGAAAAAAAGGCGGACAATTCTATACACCTGCAAGTGTTGTAAGATTATTGGTTGAAATGCTTGAACCCTATGAAGGCAGGGTATTTGACCCCTGTTGCGGCAGCGGTGGCATGTTTGTGCAAAGTGAAAAGTTTGTGGAAGTGCACTGTGACCACTATAAAAAAAACAATGGCAAAAAACTTTCATTAAATCCTTCTGATTATATTTCTATTTACGGTCAGGAGAGCAACCAAACTACATGGCGTTTGGCTAAAATGAATTTAGCGATTCGGGGTATTGACAGCACCAACGTAAAGTGGAACAATGAAGGCAGTTTTTTAAATGATGTGCATAAAGATTTAAAAGCCGATTACATTTTAGCCAATCCTCCTTTTAATGATAGCGACTGGAGTGGCGAATTATTGCGGGATGATGGCAGATGGAATATATTAGGTGAAAAATTAGTGCCGCCTGCAGGCAATGCCAACTATGCATGGATTATGCATTTCCTGTATCATTTAGCGCCAGTGGGTAAAGCAGGTTTTGTACTATCCAAAGGTTCGTTAACCACTCAAACAAATAATGAAGGGCAAATAAGAAAAGCATTGATTGAAAAAGACCTCGTAGATTGTATAGTTAACCTGCCTACAAAACTATTTTTGAATACACAGATACCTGCTTGCCTTTGGTTTATCACAAGGAATAAAAGTAATGGTGTTTTCAGAGACAGGAAGAATGAAATTCTTTTTATTGATGCAAGAAACCTGGGCTTTTTGGTAAACAGGCGTAACCGTGATTTAAGTAATGATGATATTGCATTAATAGCAAGCACGTATCACAACTGGCGAAATCTCCCCTCCCCTGAAGGGGGAGGTCGGGAGGGGGCTTATAAAGATGTGCAGGGCCTTTGCAAGAGTGCCACTCTCGAAGAACTGCGCAAACTAAATTATGTTTTAACTCCCGGCAGATATGTTGGCTTACCCGATGATGAAGATGATTTTAATTTTGCAGAACGGTTTGCAACATTAAAAGCTGAACTGGAAAGACAAATTGCAGAAGAAGGTGAATTGAATAAACGGATAAAGGAGAATCTTGCGAAAATTGATATTAAATAATAGACTATGCCAGAAATAATACGTAACAGAACCATCAGACCTTCTACGAGAAAGGATACTTCTGTAAACTACAGAGTTGATATAAAAGGAATAAGTGCGAATGATACCTTAGTTGTAAATATCAACCACGAGAGCAAGTCTTTTAGAAAAACTTTTAAGTTCAGAGGGAGTGATGTATTAAAAAGAAAAAGTTTTGGCTTTAAAGTAAGCGACGATGGTAAGCAAATAATTATTCACTGGACAAGTACACAACCTTCAAATGGATAACAAAGATATACGCTGGCAACAGCGATTCAATAACTTTAAAAGAACTATGCAACTTCTTTCCACGGCTGTTGAACAATACAATACCGATGATGAAATGAGCGATACAGAGAAAGCCGGTTTAATCCAGTTTTTTGAAATGGCATACGAGCTGGCATGGAACACCATAAAAGATTTTTACGAAAGCAAAGGAGAGGTAAGCATACAGGGCAGCCGTGACGCTTTTCGTCTTGCATTTAACAGAGGTATTATTAATAGCGGCGAAGGCTGGATGGATATGGTAGATGACCGGATAATAACAGTGCACACGTATGATGAGGCAAAAGCAAAAAAAGTGATCACTAAAATCGTAAATACACATTATCCTCTGCTTTTGCAATTACAAACCCGTTTAGATGTTGAGCAAAAAAATTCATAACCCGCAAAAATGAAATTCGGTTTATCTGATAATACAATTGAACGCATACAAAAAGTTTTTGAAAGCTATTCAAAAATTGATGAAGGAATTCTTTTCGGTTCCCGTGCAAAAGGAAATTATAAAGAAGGCTCAGACATTGACCTTGCTGTAAAAGGCAGAAGTATAAGTTTTGATGATATACTAAAACTTAACGGACAATTAGAAGATTTAAACCTGCCTTATAAAATTGACCTGCTCGATTACGCAACTATAAAAGATAAAGATGTAGTTGAGCATATAGACAGAGTTGGAATTGTTTTTTATGAAAGATGGAAGAAATACAAATTTTCTGATTTAATGAAACTCTATGGAGGAGGAACCCCAAAAACTACAGTATCTGAATATTGGGGCGGAGATATACCTTGGTTATCAGTTACTGATTTTAACAACGGCAAGAAATATTGTTTTGATGCTGAAAAGAAGATAACAGAAAAAGGGTTTAAAGAAAGTAGTACTAAAATTTTAAAGAAAGGACAAATAATTATTTCAGCAAGAGGCACAGTAGGTGTTGTATCAATGCTTGGAAAAGATATGGCATTCAATCAATCAAATTATGGTATAGATGCAAACAAAGACATTACCTCAAATGACTTTTTGTATTATCTTTTAAAAAATAATATTTCAACTTTTATTTCTAATTCTTACGGAGCAGTATTCGATACAATAACTAAAGATACATTTGACCAAATATCAATTTCCGTTCCACCACTAAAAGAACAAATCGCCATTGTTTCCACCCTCAACAGCCTCGACGATAAAATAGATTTACTACATCACCAAAACAAAACTTTAGAGCAATTAGCTGAAACGCTTTTCAGGCAGTGGTTTGTGGAAGAAGCGAATGAAAGTTGGGAAACAAATACATTATCTCAACACATTGAAGTTTTTAGAGGATTAAGTTACAAAGGAAGTGGTTTATCAGAAACCGAAGGAATGCCAATGCATAACTTGAATTCAGTTTTCGAATTTGGAGGTTATAAACGTGATGGAATAAAATTTTATATCGGTGAATATAGGGACAGACATCTCTTAAATGCTGGAGATATTATAGTAACAAATACTGAACAAGGACATGAATTTAGATTAATTGGATTCCCGGCAATTGTTCCTGATTCTTTTGGAAGCAGTGGTTTATTCACCCAGCATATTTATAGATTAACTTTATTCAAAGACACATACTTAACAAACCAATTCATTTATTATTTGCTTATGACACAAGAAATGCGTCAACAAATAGTTGGAGCAACCAATGGTTCTACAGTAAATATGCTTGCGATTGATGGTTTGCAAATACCTGAATTTAAGTTGCCTTCAAAAGAAAAAGTTTTACAATTTTCAATCATAGTTAAAGATTATTGGAATAAAAAAGATTCAAATTATAAACAAATAAAACAACTCACTCAATTAAGGGATGCATTGCTACCAAAGCTAATGAGTGGAGAAGTGAGAGTACTAAATAATTAAATTTGTAAAATGAAAAAAGAAAAAAAGATACAAGGCAAATCAACAGTTGTACCCCGCATTGAATATCTAAGAGTTCAAAATTACAGGGCGTTGTATAACTTAGAATTAAAAGAAATAAAACCGCTAACCGTTTTTCTTGGACCCAATGGAAGTGGCAAATCCACCGTATTTGATGTCTTTGCATTTTTAAGCGAATGTTTCTCAGTCGGGTTAAGAAAAGCATGGGATAAAAGGGGAAGATTTAAAGAGTTGAGAACAAAAGGCTGTGAGGGACCAATTAGCTTTGAAATAAAATATCGTGAAACACCTGATAGTCCCCTAATTACTTACGAATTGAAAATTGGTGAGAATAATAAAGGTCCTTATGTAGATAGTGAGAAATTGCTTTGGAAACGCAGCGAAAAAGGAAGACCGTTTGCATTTCTTGAATTTCAGAAGGGACAAGGAAAAGTAATTACGGGAGAGGCGCCGGACATTTCGGATGAAAAAATGGATGAATCACTTGATAGCCCTGAAATGCTTGCTGTAAATACTCTCGGTCAATTATCAAAAAACCCGCGTGTTATTGCTTTAAGACGGTTTATAACCGGATGGTACTTGTCATATCTAACTGCTGACCAAACAAGAGGTGTTCCGGAAGCCGGCCCTCAGGAAAGATTATCTGCTGTTGGAGACAATTTACCGAACGTGATACAATATCTCAAAGAACAACATTCAGAATTATTATCAAAAATCTTCAACACGCTTTCTAGGAGAGTTCCCAGACTTGAAAAAGTTGAAGCCGATATAATGCAGGACGGCAGACTATTATTAACCATAAAAGATGCTCCATTTGAAAAGCCAATTTTGTCAAAGTTTGCTTCAGATGGAACATTAAAAATGCTTGCTTATCTTATCGTTCTCAATGACCCAAATCCTCCTCAATTAATTGGAATAGAGGAACCCGAAAATCAACTTCATCCGAGATTACTTCCACAGCTTTGTGAAGAATGCAGGGCAGCAGCAGAATTTTCACAATTAATGGTAACTACACACAGCCCTTATTTTGTAAATGGACTTCGTCCTAATGAACTGTATGTTTTATATCGTGATGAAAAAGGCTACACTCAGGCAAAAAAAACATCCGATATGCAGGGCATTAATGAATTTATTGACGAAGGCGCTCTGTTAGGTAATTTATGGGCTGAAGGACATTTTGAAGTTGGCGACCCACTTGTAAATGCAGGTAGTTATAAATTCAAACCCAGGAAAAAATAATTATGCATTTTGAATTTTTATTAGAAGAAGAATCTGTCGAAAAGGTTCTCGACAACATTATGCCTTTGATTATTACAGGTGAGTACACATACAGATGCATACGTTACCAAGGTAAAAAAGATTTGATTAAAAATCTTCCGAAAGAATTAAAAGGTTATGCTAAATGGATTCCCGCTGATTACAAAATTATCGTTTTGATAGATAGAGATTCTGAAGACTGTATAGCATTGAAAAACAAATTAAATAAAATGGCAGAAGATGCGGGATTAACAATCAAATCATCCATTCAAAATAATTCCTTTCAAGTTTTAAATCGTATAGCGATTGAAGAAATTGAAGCTTGGTTCTTTGGCGATCCTGATGCAATGAGATTAGCTTACCCAAAACTTTCTAAAACTTTTGAAAATAAAGCTGCATATAAAAACCCTGACAATATTAAAGCCACATGGGAATCAATGGAAAGATTGCTGCAAAGAAATGGTTATTTCAAAACGGGATTAAGAAAAACAGAAGCAGCGTATGAAATATCTAAGTTTATGCAGCCTTTAAAAAATCGTTCAAAGAGCTTTCAGGTTTTTTGGCTGGGTATAACAAATTGTATACAAAACTGACAGCCGTTGAAACCCATCACCGAAAGTCATATTGAAACCATTGCTATTGAAACGCTGCAATCACTTGGCTGGGAATACATATGCGGTTTGGCAATCGCTCCCGGTGCTGAGCAGCAGGAAAGAGAAGGCTTTGAGCAAATTATTTTAACTGGAAGATTAAGTAAAGCCATTGCTGCATTAAACCCTCATATTTCCAAAGAGGCACAGGGACAGGCAATACAAAAATTATTACGCATCTATTCACCCGATTTGCTGCATAATAACGAAATCTTTCATCAATACTTGTTGGAGAAAGTAAAAATTCCTTATCAGCAGGATGGGTATGAGAGAAGCCATGAAGTGGCTTTAATAGATTTTGATAACTGGCAGAACAATGAATTTTTAGCAGTTAACCAGTATATCATTATTGAGAATAACCAAAATAAGCGTCCCGATGTTTTGTTATTCGTAAACGGCATTCCACTGGCAGTAATGGAATTAAAGAATGCAATGGACGAACAGGCTACTTTAAGCAAAGCTTATGAACAAATACAAACCTACAAAGCAACTATTCCATCACTCTTTACTTACAATGCTGTTTGTGTTATTTCAGACGGTCATGAGTGCAGGGCAGGCAGTTTATCTGCAGGCTACAGCCGCTTTATGGCATGGAAAACTATTGATGGCAGTAAAGAAGCTTCACGGTTTAAACCTCAATTAGAAGTATTGATAAAAGGAATGCTTAATCATGCAACACTGCTCGACCTTGTGCGCAATTTTATTGTATTTGAAAAAACAAAAAGGGACGTAGAGGTTTCTCCGAAATCCCGATCCGAAGGAATCGGGAATGCAAAAACAGGCATCACACAAATTATTACAGAAAAGAAACTGGCAGCCTATCACCAGTATCATGCAGTGAACAGGGCAGTAGAATCAACTATACAAGCATCATCTGCAAATGGAAATAAAAAAGGAGGTGTTGTATGGCATACACAGGGCAGCGGAAAAAGTTTAAGCATGGTTTTCTATGCAGGTAAATTAATCACCTCGCCTGAAATGCAGAATCCAACTATCGTAGTAATAACAGACCGCAACGATTTGGATGAACAGTTGTTTGATACGTTTGCTTCGTCAACACAATTATTGCGGCAGGAGCCTGTACAGGCAGCAGACAGGAAAGATTTAAAAGAATTACTGAATGTGGCAAGTGGCGGTATTGTGTTTACAACCATTCAAAAGTTTATGCCTGAAGAGGGCAAAGAAAGTTATGACAGGCTTTCAAACAGAACAAATATTATTGTGATTGCAGATGAAGCACACAGAACACAATACGGTTTTGAAGCAAAACTGATTGACCAAAAAAATCCTGACACCAAAGAAGTAACAGGTAAACGCATTGCTTATGGTTTTGCAAAATACATGAGAGATGCTTTGCCCAATGCAACTTATATAGGCTTTACAGGAACACCAATAGAGAGCACGGATGTAAATACACCGCAGGTATTCGGTCAGTATATTGATATTTATGATATTGCCCAGGCAGTAACTGATGGTGCTACTGTAAGGATTTATTATGAAAGTCGTTTGGCGAAAGTGAATTTAACCGAAGAGGGTAAAAAATTAATTGAGGAATTTGATAAAGAACTCGAAGAATCAGATGAGCTATCAGAAAGCCAGAGAGCAAAAGCAAAATGGGCAAAGTTAGAAGCCATTATAGGCAACAAAGAGCGAATTAAAAATTTATCGAAAGATATTGTTACCCATTTTGAAGAAAGACAAAAAGTGTTGGAGAGTAAAGCTATGATTGTCGCTATGAGTCGGAGAATTGCCGTTGATTTATATAAAGAAATTATTGCTCTGCGTCCTGAGTGGCATAATGATGATTTAAGCAAGGGCGTGATAAAAGTTGTAATGACTGCAGCAAGTTCCGATGGAGTGGAAATGCAAAAGCATCATACAACAAAAACTCAAAGAAAAGTTTTGGCAGATAGAATGAAAGATGAAACTGATTCTTTGAAGCTTGTTATTGTCCGCGACATGTGGCTTACTGGTTTTGATGCGCCGATATTGAAGACCTTATATATTGATAAGCCAATGAGAGGTCATAACCTGATGCAGGCAATAGCAAGGGTAAACAGGATTTTTAAAGATGTAAAAGGAGGGCTGGTAGTGGATTACTTAGGCATAGCCACTGATTTAAAGCAGGCGCTATCGTTTTATGCTGATGCAGGAGGAAAAGGAACTCCAACGGAGAAAATTGATAAGGCAATTGAGCTGATGCTTGAAAAACTTGAAGTGGTAAAGCAGATGTTTAATGAAGAGAGTAAAACACACGATGATATTTTGGTGGAAGAGCCGGAAGCTTATTATGAAAATAGTTTCAAGTTTAATTATAGAAGGTTCTTTCATGTTGATGCGAGAGAAAAGCTATCCATTATTCTACAGGCTGAAGAACATATTTTAGGATTGAAAGAAGGGAAAGAAAGATTTATAAAAGAAGTTACTTTATTAAGCCAGGTTTTTGCATTATCCATTCCGAATGAGCAAGCCATGAAAATAAAAGATGATGTGGCTTTTTTCCAGGCAATAAAAGCAAGGCTTACAAAATTTGAAGGTGTAGGTACCGGAAAATCAGATGCAGAGCTCGAAACAGCAATTAAGCAAATTGTAGACACCTCTATAAGCAGCGATACAGTAGTTGATATTTTTGATGCAGCAGGTATTAAAAAACCGGATATTTCTATTTTATCTGATGAGTTTTTGCTTGAAGTAAAAAACATGCAGCATAAAAATCTTGCACTAGAATTATTGAAAAAGATTTTGAACAATGAAATAAAAAGCAGGGCAAAAACGAATCTTGTAAAAAGCAGGGCGTTATTAGAAATGCTGGAAAATGTAATTAAAAGATACCAGAATAATTTACTGACCACAGCAGAAATCATCCAGGAACTCATCAATATTGCAAAGAATATAAAAGAAAGCGATAAAGAAGGTGAGCGGCTTGGTTTATCAACAGATGAAGTAGCATTTTATAATGCCCTTGAGGTGAATGATAGCGCCGTGCAAGTATTGGGTGATGATATACTGAGAGATATTGCAAGGGAAATTGCAGATAAAGTAAAAAAGAATGCGACGATTGACTGGACCATCAGAGAAAGTGCAAGAGCAAAGTTGATGGTAATAGTAAGAAGGACATTAAATAAATACGGTTATCCTCCGGACAAACAACCAAAGGCTATTGAAACCGTAATGAAACAGGCGGAGTTGATGGCGGATTGGTGGGTAACCGATAAAGGAAACCAGTTTTTATAAAAGAAAAAGTAGTTTTTTTATGTTGTCGTATGAAGAATTTGTTGAAAAACTAAAAACTATTCCCGCGAAAGTAGGTACAGAAGGTACAGCTATATATCATGATATTAAATTACAAGGTGATAATCTTACATACTATCGCGGAGGCAGAGAATATTTTGAAGGGAAACATAATCCTCTCATTGAAAAATTAATAGTAAAAGAATTATATAATGCTTACCAAAACTTAGATTCTGTTAATAGAGATAAAGTTCGTCCATATATTTCAAGAAAACAATACAATCCTGCTGTAGCCTTTCTAAAATCAACCGGTCTATATGATAAGAAAGGTAATCGTATAGAATAGGTAATCGTAAGTAGCTATCTTCGCCCTTTACGTCCATTCATTGTATTGTATTTATTAGGATTCTTTACTCCGCGTCTGTCGCAAGTTCGGTACCCTGATTGCAGCCGAAACTTTAACCCTATAAAACAGCTTAATCACAACCATCCATTCATAAAGGTTCAACCCAGCTTCATAAATTAGTAGAGGATGCATTAAATATGGTAATTGAATTGATTGCAGAAGAATAATCTTAATGAGAATATATAATGCACATTGAATAAAACAAATCCTCTCTTTCTCCGCAATGTTTCTCAGCCAAAGCTTGTGTGAAGCAGAGCACATTGCGGCATGTTATAGATAAAACCTGAAGTTTAACCTGCCGCCCAATGTTCAGAACTTACAAGTGAGTGACCCCCGAAATAAATTCGGGGCAGGCTGCACCGGCGATGCCATGAAAAACAAAAGCCGGAAGCAAAAATTAAATATCATTTCTTACACACATCCATCAATAAAAAACCGGCAATAAAGCGGGTTATATTTTTTGAAGATTAACTGTTTTTAAATATCACATCATTACAATTCTTTCCACCGTCCAGTAAGCAGCAACTAAGGCAATAAGGAATGATAGAGGATATACAATTCTTTGCCGGTAATTATTCCATTTTCCAAAAGGAACAATAATAAGAGCAAACACCAAAAGTATCACTGCGATTTGTCCCAGTTCAACTCCAATATTAAAAGAAATAATGGTTGTGATAAATTGATTTGGGGGAATGCCTATTTCATTTAATGCACTGGCGAAGCCCATTCCATGCACCAGCCCAAACATAAAAACGATGGCAATTCTCCAGACTTTCAGTTCACTAAGCAAAATATTTTCAATGGCAACAAACATAATTGATAAAGCGATAACAGGCTCTACTATGGCGCCGGGCGCTACTATAATGCTTTTCATGCTTAGGGCTAATGTAATAGAATGCGCAACAGTAAAAGCAGAAGCCTGCCACAATATGGTGCTTATTTTTTTGCTTAATAAACACAGGCTGGTAACGAATAGTATATGATCAAAACCATTGGGAATTATATGTGTGATGCCCATTTTAAGGTAAAACCAAACTACCTGGTTTACGGGCACATCTTTCAATGCATAGTTTATTACAGGATGCGCCTGTGCGGAAATTGCAGATAAAACAAATACGCAGCACAGAAATAAAAAAGCTGCAGGCTTTGTATTGAAATGTATTTTCATCACCCCCTGATTAGATTGCCTTCAAAACACTAAGGCTTTCCACTTTTAAGTCTTCAGCAATATTGGGATTATCTTTCATTGCTTGCTGCAATTGTAATTTAGCTGTTGCAGTATCACCATTTTTTGCATATATCAGGCCTGCCCTGCAAAGCAATGTGGGATTTTTAGAATTTGTTTTCAATGCGGTTTTAATGTAAGGGAGTGCTTTTGCATAATCACCTTTGCGGTAGTATGCCCAGGCTACACATTCATTTACATCAATATTATCGGGGCGCCGGTTGTACTCGAGCAAAGCATGTTTCAATGCTTTGTCATAATCTTTTATTTTTATATACGCGTAAGCCAGTTCCCTGTCAACATAATGCCCGATATTCTCATCGCTATTGCCGCTTTGCGCACTTTTATTCATATCATCAATCACTTCTTCCGAAATTTTATCTGCTTTTTCTTTATTGCCAGATAAGTTGTAAACATCTGCAAGCGCTTCTTTTATTGAGTTATCATTTATTTGCGAAGATGCCTGTGTGTACAAATCAATCGCTTTGCTATAATCTTTCGATGCAGTTGCAATACGGGCTAAGCCCGCAAGAGCATACGCATAATTTGGTCTTTCATTCAATGCAATTGTGTATTGCATTTCAGCCTTTTTCATCTCACCCGTATTTTCGTAAAGATGACCCATTTGTATCCTTGACCATTCTGTAGACTCTTCGCCGGGAACGCCTGATTCAATCGCTTGTTCCATTGCTTCAACAGCACCGGGATAATCTCCGTAAATTTCTCTTAAATACGAAACACGGGAATAAGAGCGAAGGTCTGGCCGCATATCAACCATTTTTTGTGCCGATTCAACTGCTGCGGTATAATCTCCCATTTCTACATTGCCATCAGTAAGAATACCGTAGATATAAGAATTATATGGATTGATGGTACTTGCTTTTTTTGCAACATCCAGCCCCTGAGCAAAATGATGTTGAGAAATATAAAGCAATGATTTTAGCATGACTGATTCAAAATTCAGAGAATCAATTTTCAGCGCATCATTTACATATTTCAAGGCTGCTTTATCGTAGTAGGTATAGTTGCCCGTTACTCTTGCTTCCTGTATGTATAGCTCTGCAAGTTGATTGAGTGATTTTGCATCACCCGGATTTTTTTGTATGGTATTCATTAATTGATCAGCATGGATTACAGTAGCCTTCCATTCATCTGTTTGGGCAGAGGCGCCTGTTCTGTTGAGTAAAGTATAGTTTGCAGTTTCTGTTTTTTCTTTTTTATTTCTGTAAGCCAAAACTATAATGCCTAATACTACGGCAAATGCGATAAGTATAATTGTATAAGTTGATTTTTTTTTCATACATGGCTGTTAAGATGATTTAATACTTTAATAAATACGGCTTTTGCAAAATTCAGGATTTGATTTTGAATGAAGAAAAAATAAATCTATTTATTAATCTTTTGTAACTCTTATTATTTTATTTTGATTTATAAATAAAAGTCTTTAAACATTTGTTCGTGTGTTCTTAAACTGAAAAAAGTCCGCCACATTTCTGTGCGGACTTTTTTTGCGGTTGAATATTATTTCTATTGCTTCAAAAGCCGTATACTCTGTGTAGGTTTACCATCAACAATGGTAGTTACCGTATAGATTCCTTTGGCCATATTGCCTGCATTCCAGTTTACGGTATAATTGCCAGCCTGTTGTTTTTGATTTACTAATACTTTGGCAGTCTTGCCATCCTGATAATAAACAGCTATAGTTACATTAGAAGCAACTTCTAAATGATAACTGATGGTAGTGGTGCTTACAAAAGGATTCGGCGACGCCTTAGCAACAATCTGCGGAGCTGCTAAATTCAAATTATTCATTGGCTGCGTATGATTAGCTATAATGTTGTGAGATTTTCCGCCATCAGGTGCAGGCACTCCGCAACAGCCTGCTGTGCCAATCCATGGTGTTTGCACATAGGGGAAATGCTCCCTGTAATTTGTATCATTTTTGCTAATTCCTGTTCTGTAAGCCAGTGTACGTGATAATTGCGGGGTAACAAGAGAACCACCCAATACATAATCATCATACGGCAAGCCGATTACAGCTAATACTATACCACCTACGGCCTGCAGCTCAATACGAGTTACATCATCTTCAAGCCTTCTTCCATTTGGAAACCCATCCATATTTGGAATAAATTGCAGGTCATTAGTAGTGTTGTAAGCCGGATCTGTAAGACCTAAAACTGCAGCCTGCAGCAATCCGAGCTTATTAAAGTTAGGATCGTTGCGCGGTGTCACGGGCACAGCCATATTCAGTCTTAACATGTCTCCGCCATTGGGGAGAAAATTATTAACGAAAGGCTTACCAGGCGCCAGTGGATTATCATTTTTGTTTATTGCTAACTGGTAAGGACTTAAGTTAGGTACTCCTGTTTGAAAAATAGGATAAATATCTACCGAGCGTGGAGAGCCGGGAGCCGGCAGTAAAAGTGTACCAAAAAGTGAATCGTCTAAAGCAGTACCTTCAACAGCCGCGGTACCTTTCAAAGGATACAATCCATCCTGCCCATTACCAAAGCCGTACATACCAAGAGAATTTCTTTGAATGCGGAGCCGGTCAAAAGAGGGAATTACACTACCAAATTGAGTGGTATCCATGTAAAGTGATAGCTCGGGATTATAAAAGTAATTTCCGAAATAGCTTAGATTCGGAAGATCTTCATAAGGCGTGAGATAATTCCAGTAATCTTTCGCACCGATTGGATTAACAACTTCATTAAGCAATGGCATGCCTAATCTTGAAACCTGCACCCATTTGCCGCTATAGCTTTCAGTGCCATCGCCATTCAGTACTCTTTTGCTTTGTCTGGTTGCAGATGCCCATACACCAATTACAAAATCGGGGTCAAGAATATCGGCGGCCATATTTACAGTCTTATGATCTTTTTGCAATGCAGATATATCAACTTGTATTGCAATAGCAGAAACATTTTTACATGCCAATCCATCGTAAGAAGGATCATTGGGTCCTATACGCGGTGCATCACCTACATCAAAGATGCCACCAAGATCAACATAGAAGGGGTCATCTGCGGGTCCGCAGTAAATCTTTTCTCCTGTGTTTGCTGTTGTAATTCCTTTTTCAATAAGTGTACGATAATCAGCCACACCTAATCCTACAACGGGGTCGCTGATTGAACGGGGACCAATGTATGGAGGTGGCACATCACCACTGTATTTGATTACCTGAAAAGTTGCACCTCCGTCAATACTCCTTTCTACTTTATAAGTAGTTTTTTGATTTTCCAGGCCAAGCCTGATATCAAAAAAGGTGGTAGGGTCTTCGTTTGTGCTTTTGAATGTAAAGCGGTAAATGATATCATCACCGGGAGTTAGAATATTATTATCAATGTGAATTTCATATCTCACGTTTTCTCCAAAGTGATAATAGTTAGGCCCGCCCTGAGGAAATTGCATGGGTATGTAACATGCAATAATGGTGATTTTGTTTGGATTATCAGGGCTGCGGAAGGCATACAAGTCTGTATTATCCGCCAGGGGATCGTTTGAAATTAGTGGCGCTTCGCGATGGCTCGATGCTTTGCCGGAAAGAGCGCAAAAAACAAGCAATGCCATCATTAAAGCGGTATTTATTATTCGTTTCATAATTATTTATTTTTTTAGTTATAAACGTTGGTGCCTTTCCACGGTGTTTGTACAAATGGAAATTTTGTTTTAAATGTAGTATCGTTTTTACTTACACCTGTGCTATAACCCAGCACATTGAGCAAATCCGGAGTAACTATTGTAGTTCCATTAGAATCATCATAAGGCAATCCTATAACGGCTAATACGATGCCGCTCACTGCCTGCAGTTCAATGCGTGTAATATCATCTTCAAGCCTTCTGCCATTAGGAAAGCCATCCATATTAGGAATAAACTGAAGATCTGTAGTGGTGTTATATGCAGGGTCAGTTAAACCTAATACGCAGGCTTGTATTATACCTAATGAACTAAAGTTTGGATCATCACGCTGCGTTACCGGCACTGCCATATTAAGCCTTAACATATCTCCGCCATTTGGGAGAAAGTTATTAATGAAAGGTTTACCCGGAGCAAAAGGATCTCCATTTTTACTGACTGCTAACTGGTAAGGACTTAGATTTGGAACGCCTGTTTGAAAAATAGGATATAGATCAACAGAGCGGGGCGAATTTGGCGCCGGCAGTAAAAGTGTACCAAAAAGTGAATCATCTAAAGCAGTACCTTCAACAGCCGCAGTACCTTTTAAAGGATACAGCCCATTTTGCCCGTTACCGAATCCATACAATCCCAATGAATTCTTTTGAATACGTAAAGGAGCAAATGCTGGAATAGCTGCCGCATAATAGGCACTGTCCATATAAAGAGCTAATTCTGGATTGTAGAAGTAAGGTCCGAAAGTGGTCAGGTACGTTAAATCCTCATAAGGGACAAAAGAATTCCAGTAATCTTTTTCTCCAATAGGGTTAATAACTTCATTGAGCAGAGGCATGCCCAGTCTTGAAACCTGCACCCAGTCGCCGCTTTCATTAGAAGTTGCATCTGTATTTAAAACTTTAGTAGATTTCCTGCTGGCATTAGCCCAAACACCAATTACAAAATCGGGATCTAAAATGCTGGTGGCGGCATCGGGAAATTTGTGATCTTTCTGCAAGGTGCCAATATCAATCTGCAAACAAATTGAATGAACGTTGTAATGCCCCAAACCATCTCTTGGCTGGCTGGTTTGACGTGGCAAATCACCTACATCGAAAACACCGCCAAGGTCAACGAAGAAGGGGTCATCTGAAGGGCCGCAAAAAACTTTTTCGCCTGTGCTTGAAGTAGTAATTGCTGCATTAATAAGGTCATTGTAATTTTGGACACCTAAGCCAACAGACGTTCCTATACTTCTGCGACCAATATTATTTGGAGGAACAACACCGTTAGTAATAATAGTACTAAAGCTTGTGCCACCATTGGTGCTTCTTTCGCATTTATAGGTAGTTTTTAAGTTTTGCTTGCCCAAGCGAATGTTGAAAAAAGTAGTTGAGTCTTCATTAATGCTGCTGAAAGTGAAACGATAAATGATGTCATCGCCCGGAGTAAGTATATTGTTGTCAATATGAACCTCGTAACGAACATCGTTTCCAAATGTGTAATAATTAGGCCCGCCATAAGGCAATTCTGAGGGAATGTAATTGGCAATAATTACAACCCTGCTGGGAAATGAAGGATTGCGAAACACGTAGAGGTCTGTGTTATCGGCAAGCGGGTCGTTTGCGATAAGCGGCGCCTCTCTGTGGCTGGAAGACATAAGTATGCCTGATACGCATAGCAGGCAGAGCATAAATATGCACTTCCCCCAAGTAAATTTCTTTAGTTGCATAATGTTTGAATTTAATTTTAAAATAATAGAACGTATACGTTAAAGTGAAAATGGATTTAACGCTTTTTATTTACGTATAATTATAATCAACGGATTTATGAAAATAAAATATTTTTAAGCTTAAAGAAGCTCAAAGATTCACTTGTTATTAAAGCAATAACAAGGAATTACTTATCTGAAACTGATTTGAAATTCTTTTACTTTTTTAATGAAAACTTCTTCTTTTTTTATCAGTGCCTTCAGCAGCATGAACTGATTGGCTGCACGGTTGTAATTATGTAATTCATATTTTGAACCGTAGTAAATATCATTGGTAAGATAGTCTGTAAGAAACCGCAATGCCTGCATATATATCATAAACTTTCCTGCATAAATAAAAGCATTTATTTCAGGCTCTGACAATTCATTTTGCAGCTCACTCAAATATCCGGCGGCAATTGCATCGAAGTATCCCTCTCTTACATCAATCTTGTTGAGATCGGTTTCTTCTTCTGAAGCGGCGGGCAAATAAGTACGCACTATATCGCCCACATCACTTATAAAATATCCGGGCATTACAGTATCGAAGTCAATTATGCAAATGGCTTTATCGTTTTCATCAAACAATACATTGCTTATTTTAGAATCGTGATGGGTTACTCTTTTTTTAAAAGAAGAATTGCGCTGTATCTCATCAAAAACATCAACAATATTTTTATGCAATTGCATTTTATGTATTAAATCAATTGCTTTTGTTATCCCTTTTTTATTTCCATATTTTAATGCTTGCAGAAACTGATTATAACGGAGCCTGATATCATGAAATTGAGGAATGGTTGTTTTAAGTTGTGAAGCATTAAAGCCTGCTAACAGCTTGGTAAACCTTCCAAATTGTTTTGCAGCTTCATAGGCCAGTTGAGGTTTTTCTGCAACAGTATAACTGTGTGAATTTTCAATGAAATTAAAAAGACGATAATAACCATCACCTGTATGCAGCAGAGTTTCATTATCTTTTGCAGGCAATGGGGCAGTGAATATATAGTCAGGATAATTTTTGAGTAACCAGGTTGCAATCGCTTTTAGATTATAATCAATATTATAAGGTTCTTTAAAAACATTCTCATTAATTCGTTGCAGTATATATTTCTTTTCTGTTGTTTGTACAAGCCAGGTATTATTAATAAGCCCGCTTCCATAAACTTTTATAAAACTGTTTACAGGCAATCCCCATTTTTCTAAAATAGCTGCATTCATTTTTGCAGTTTTACAAGCAGGCCAACTCCTATAAGCGATTTAAGCTGTGTGCGCGGCGCATTCTGGTTAGGACCGAATAATTTGGCATCATCATCATAAATAATATCAAGGCTCCAGGTGGCAGATAATACATTGGAAAGTTTTGCTGCAAAAAGGTTTTCCATAAACACATCAATATTCTCAGGATTGTTTTTGTAGTTTGAAAAAAGGTCAAGCCTTCCCTTGTAGCTAACCGTTTTATTCAAATTGGATGTATAGTTAATAGTGACAAAAGCGCCAAACTCACTTACCGATTTTTCTCCTGCAGGTCCGTAAAAGCCTTTTGCCGCAATCGTATTATCCTTAATAATTACCCAGCGTGCTGCAATGGGCGAAAAAAAGATGGAAAAATTAGAAACAGGATGATAATCTAAACCAGGGCTGAGAATGATATAAGCAGGCGACATAAAAGCAGATGAGAACTCTCTTGAAGTATCTGAATAAGTAAACCCATCAAACAATTGCGTTCTGAAATTACACAACCCGGCAACGGATAATGTTTTGCTTAATGCATATCCGTATTTTGAAAGAAAGTCAATTCTGTCATCATTTTTTCTTGCACCAAGGCTCGTAGTTTTTATATAACCAAAATAAATATCGAGATTGTTATCCCAGCTATGCTTTCCTTTTTTATAAAAGGCATGACCATTTATGTATGCATTTAATGAAAGAGAAAATTCATCGCCACCAGCGGCCCAATTTCTCAGCGAACCCTGTGCTAAACTGAGACTAAAAATGCCTCCGGTTTTCCAGGTTGCAGGTATAGTATCAGCCGCATCTTTCGTAATCGTTTTTCCCGCTTCGGTTTGCAAATTTTTTACAGACGGGTCTTGGGCAAAAGAAGAAATTGCATTTATCAATAAAAAAATGAAAAAAGTTCTTTTCATATAGTTTAAGATTGCTTAAGGTGCAAAGATGTGGCACCTATTTAAAATAAAAAAGCCCTGCTCTTTTTTTGAACAAGGCTTTGCTGTAGGGGGAGGATTCGAACCTCCACGGGGCAGTTAGCTGCAGCACAAAGTTTAGTGGTCAACCCTGGTCGGCCTTTAATCCCGATAGCTATCGGGATAACGTCGGCTCTATGCTGCGTTTATCCTGGTTTCCCCACCCCCGAGACGAGAGGGCATGTCTGCCGGAAGTTTCATCACCCCACAGTGTAAAGAACTAAATTCGAATTACAATATTAAAATAATTCTATAATAACTTAAAAATATTTCAATTAAAATTTTTAAAATATAGAATTTATTCAAATATTTGCATTATTATTGGAAAAATCTAAATATCCTATTTACAAATGACTTCCAAATTAAATTTAAATAAACTCGACCTTCAAATCATCCAGCAGATGATGGAAAATGCCGGCATCTCTTATGCTGAGCTTGGTAAAAAACTTTTTGTATCAGGAGGCACCATACATGTTCGTATAAAAAAATTAGAGGAGCTTGGCATAGCTAAAGGTACAAGACTAAATGTAAGCCTTAAATTATTGGGCTATGATGTAATCGCCTTTATCGGAATTTTTCTTGAAAAAAGTTCGCTGTACGATACGGTAGCAAAAGAGCTAAGAAAGATACCTGAAATTGTACGCTTAAATTATACCACCGGCAATTACAGCATGTTCGCTGAAGTTGTATGTAAAGATATTAATCAGCTACGCTATGTACTGCACGATGAACTGCAAAAGATAAAAGGTATTGAGAGAACTGAAACTTTTATTTCGCTTGAAGAAAGCTTTTTAAGGAATGTGCCGGTAGCAGAAAATCGTTAATGCCTTAGTGATTACAATCAGTTGTATGGCAATGGTGGGCCTTTTTGCATAAACGGTAGTTGAGATAATGCGCTGATACAATCATACACACCGCAGGAATTAAAAACCATAATTGCCATTGATGCCATATTTGTTTGCCAAATAACAATAACATACCGCAGCAAAAAATAATAAGCGGTAATGTATTATGATGATGTTTTTTAAATCCATGATATAATGCATAACATCCGATAGCGACTGCTGCAAAAATCATCAGCGTTTCAAAAAAGAGATTGTTGATGATATTAAATCCTAAGACGGGCAGGCTTGTTAAAAAAAGAGGCAGAAGCGCACAATGTATGGCACAGGCTAAGGAGGCAGAAATTCCGAGTGCATCCCAATTTATTCTTGTATTTATTCCGTTATCACTCATAACGCAAAGATAGTATCTTTGCAACATTGTTGCAAACTAATTTTTGATTGAATATTCTATTTTAAAAACTCGTTATCAGGTTAGCTTTGCACTCATCAATATTATGAGTAAAAAATTTATTGGCTATACCATTTTTTTCGTTGTGCTAACAGCGCTCTTTCTTGTGTTTGTATTTGCAGGCACCGATAAATGGAAGGCGAAAAGCCCTGTGATTGGTTATGTGAAACCATTTCGGTTTACTACGCAAGATGGAAATTCTTTTTCTGAAAAAGATATGAATGGAAAAGTTTGCGTAGTGAATTTTTTCTTCACAACCTGCAGAGGCATTTGTCCCCGCATGAATGATAATATGCAAACCATATACGATGAGTTTAAAAATGAGCCTGACTTTCTTATTATCTCACATACATGCGATCCGGAAACAGATTCTGCTCCCCGGTTAAAAAAATATGCAGAAGACCGTAAAGCCGATACACGCAAATGGATTTTTCTTACGGGCAGAAAAGACAGTCTTTATATTGCTGCACGCAACAGTTATTTGCTCGATGACCCTAAGAACAATGTCGCCAGGATTGAAGACCAATTTCTGCATACACAATTCTTTGCTCTCGTTGATAAGCATGGCAATGTTCGCGGTCATATTTATGATGGCTTAAAGCAGGATGAAATAGAGCAATTAAAAAAGGATATAAAAACCTTACTTGCGGAGAAATAGATTCATTAAAATTACGATGACTCTATGTTGTAACTTTGGAATAAGATGAAAAATGAAATTGCAGAAATATTAAAACGCAGTAATTTAAGCATCACCGAAAATCGTGTAAGGATACTTGATTTTTTTCATCACAGCAACGGTGCTTTAGCACACAGTGATATAGAAAAGCTTGGTAAGGATGGCTTTGACCGCGTTACTATTTACCGCACATTACAGGTGTTTTTGGAAAAAGGCATTATTCATACTATACCCACGGCTGATAACGCTGTGCTCTACGCTTTATGTAAAGATGATTGTACGGAAGGTCATCATCACGATAACCACATTCATTTTGTGTGCGATGTATGTGGCACTGCTTATTGCCTTGACAATACCACCATTCCACAAATAAAACTTCCTAATGGCTTTACTGCAAAGCAAACTGATATTGTAATTAATGGTAAGTGCAATAACTGCAATTGATTGAAAAGTGCAGTATTAATTGCCTTCAAATCTCTGCTAAATCTCCTCAATGCATTTTTATTTCTGCATAGAAATAAACCCGATTAATGTCTCAGTGCATTGTCAATAAAAATTGAGCGCACTGAACTTTTACTGTTTATTATTTCGTAGAACTGCTCCAGGTATCTTATCATTTCCTTTTTTGTATTTGCATTGAGCAAAGGGAAATTATTAACACAAAAAAATATGGTTTCTTTCTTTTCTTTGAAAATATCAAGAACAGGTTGTAACTCTTCCATAGTTCGTCCATAACCACGATACAATCTCTCTCTTACACTGGTGATGTCGAGATTTTCATCAGGTACTGCATAAGGCGCATCAACTAATCCCGCATAATCAAAATCGTACGGCACGGAGTAGGGTTGGCAAGGGTATCATTTTTGGGCACCATTAATTTAATGTTGTGATATACGGAAACTGCCCAATCTGTATTTCCAATCATATACTCGAATATACTTACCAAGGTCATTTGCTGCCTGTTAGTAAGTTCTGTTGCATACACTTTATTTTTTACCTCCGCGCAGTTACTTCTTGCAGTCATGTCTTTCATATCTTCAATAAGAAAAGCATATTGCGAATAGCTTTTTACTTTTTGCTTACTGTCTTTATAAGTAATATGCAATAACCTGACACGAAAGCTCATGATGGATAGAAGATTGTAAATTTTATAAACCATATATTCCTTCAGCAATAATTCTTCATTTGCACTTCCGTTATGACAACCGCCCACCAGCTTTAATTTTTTAAGAGGAGAAAGAATGGGGGATAAAGGATTTTTAAAATTGAGCATTAATGAGGCTATATCACAATAGGTTTTCCGGTAATTGCCGCGTGGCTCTATATGTATTTCTTCACTGATTACAGAAGTGTCTGAAAAATGCATAATAATATTGGCAGGCTGCCAGGCAAGCTTTTTTTTATCTGCACGCAAATCTTTAATATCAGTTGTAAGCGTTACTTCTATTACACTATCATCCAAAAAAAATTGTTGCCTGTTTATGAGTGAGGATTGACAGAAGGCGTGAGGGTAATACAATATCAGAGTGAGAATAAAACAACATAATTTACTCATGACGAAAGGGCTTTAACTACAAGATTACCTAATAAAAAAGAATCATTCAAAACAAGCATTTCAATCTGAGTTATTGTCTCGAAAATTTTTAATGCCTCTGAGCTTTAAAAGCATTTTCAGCAAGCATATTGAAATTGCTGTCTGTAATTACTATTAAAAAAAGAACGGATTTCCTTTTGTACAAAAGATACAGAGCATTGTGGCGGCAGACTTTATTACAGCGTTAACCAGTCATAATCATCAATAGCATTATTTCTTTTGAACTTGATTACTAACAGTGCTGTTGCTATCACTACTGCTAAAAAAAGAATTCCTGTATTTCTGTATTGTGTTTTCATGCTAAAAGGTTATTTGTTTTATTAAGACCATTAATGATTACATAAAACTTAAGGCTTGGCGATGGGCTGGCATTTTATAATTGTCCAGCCCGAAACCAAAGCCGAATATTGTTATTAAAGATGAAGGTAACAACTAAAAACTAAATTAATAATGGTCAGCTGGAACTATTGCTGATATTGAGTTGTAGCCGATTGTTATTCCTTCAGCCAACCTATTGCCAAACCTGCTGTTGGCTGGAGTTGTCATTTAATGTCATTATCAATTTCTTTCTTCATTTGTTTACCCTAAAGAAAAAGTTGAGGTATGAAGATCCGGAAAATAAATAATTGACCTGAAGAAAATCCTATGCTCTTTAATATTTTGTAAGCTCCGGCTCTATTTCATCAATATAGTGAAGAATGCCGCCTTTTAAATTGTATAGATTATGAAAGCCAAATTTTTCTTCTAATTCTCTTATGGCTTTAGCGCTGCGACCACCCATTTTACAATGCATCACCACTTTTTTGTTACGATTAATTTTATTTGCATTTGCTGATACTGTTGCCAGCGGAATTAACTCTGCACCGATGTTTACAATTTCATACTCATGCGGCTCACGCACATCAATAAGCTGAAAGTCTTCACCATCTTTTTTCCAGTTGTACAATTCGTTTGCAGTGATTTCTTTTATAGGTTTTTCAACTGCTTTTACGCCGCAGAATTGTTCGTAGTCTATCAGTTCTTTAATCGTTGGATTTGTTCCGTTGAGCGGATTAGCAGGATTGCGTTTAATATTAAAAGTTCTCGATGTAAAGCTTAGCGCATCGAAAATAAAAAAGCGTCCACTCAGCGTTTCGCCAATTCCCGTAATTACTTTAATTACTTCCAATGCCTGCAGGCTTCCCATAATGCCTGGTAACACGCCAAGAACTCCGCCCTCTGCACAGCTTGGCACCAAACCGGGAGGTGGTGGGGTAGGATAAAGGTCGCGGTAATTAGGACCTAACTCAACATTGCTGGTATGATAATTAAAAACAGAAACCTGTCCTTCAAACTGGAAGATAGAAGCATATACATTTGGTTTATCAAGCAGCACACATGCATCATTTACCAGGTAGCGTGTTGGAAAATTATCAGTGCCATCTGCAACCACATCATAATCTTTAATAATATCTAAAGCGTTCTTAGACGTGATTTGTGTGTTGTAAATTTTTATTTCGATATGCGGATTTAATGATTGCAGTCTTTGCCTAGCGGCTTCAACCTTTGGTTTGCCAACTTCGTCCACACCAAATAAAACCTGGCGCTGCAGGTTGCTGTCGTCAACAACATCAAAGTCAACAATACCAATAGTTCCAATGCCTGCAGCAGCAAGGTAAAGCAATACAGGACTTCCTAATCCGCCCGAGCCAATCACAAGCACTTTAGCTGCTTTTAATTTTTTTTGCGCCTCCATTCCAAAGTCAGGAATAATAATATGACGGTCGTAACGGGCTAACTCTTCTTTTGAAAAATGTATAGTATCGTAGTTCATCTTAATGTATTGAACGGTGAGTTCCGCCAGCTATGGCAGGAACAATGCTGATTACAGTATTTTCTTTTACTTCTGTTTGCTCCTGCTGAAGGTTGCGGATGTCATCGTCATCAACAAAAATGTTGACGAAGGAACGAACCTTTCCATCAGAATCGAGCATGTGTTTTTTAAGTTCAGGAAAATTAAGAGTAAGCTCATTAACAACATCAGAAATTTTATTGCCTGATATATTTAATCTTGCATTATTGTTCGTGAACTTACGCAGCGGGGTTGGAATAATTACAGTTGCCATATATTATTTTGTTTGATGGATGAATGCATGTTGATGAATTTTTTCTTCTTCAAATTGAAAGTCATTGTTCAATTGCCATGAACGAATGGCTGAAAATTTTTTTTCTAATACAGATATGATGATGTATGAAAAGTAGGGCTGTGCAACAACTCTGTCATGCTCTGAAGGAACAGCCGGATAATTGGGATGCGAATGATACACACCGAGTAGCTTCAGCTTATGGTGTTCGGCAAAATTTTCAGCATACATGTAATCTTTTGCGGCAATTTCAAAGCGGCGGCGCTTATCGCCTTCTTTTGCATTATTCACTGCCATTGCTTTTGTTATGCTGCGTTTTTTTACTGTTTCATTGCCGAAGAAAAATCCGCAGCATTCATCAGGAAATGCTTCAACAGCATCTGCTATCATTTCTTTAAAGGGTGTTTCTTTAATGAACAACATCTTACAATATTTTATTTATTACGTCGCTGTATTTATTTGCATCATCAGGTAATATGGTTACCACAATTCCTTCCTCTATTTTATCAATCACTTTCAAAGCACCTGCAATGTTTGCTGCCGATGATGGACTAAGCAGCAGATTCTCATATTTTGCGGCGGCTTTTATAATTTCATAAGACTCTTCGGTAGTTACCTCAAGCTCTGTATCTGCCAAAGAGGAATCATAGATTGCAGGAACAATAGCAGTTTCAAGATGCTTCCATCCTTCCAGCCCGTGTACAGCCGAATCTGGCTGAAAAGAAATTAATTTTATATGCAAAGCTAATTCTTTTAATCGCCTTCCTGTTCCCACAAAAGTGCCTGTGGTTCCAAGCCCGGTAACAAAATGAGTGATAGAAGGAAGGGCTGAATATATTTCTTCTGCGGTTGTATAATAATGTGCCTTCCAGTTGTTATCGTTTTTATATTGATCCGCATAAAAATATTTTTCAGGATAATGTTCTGCCAAAGACTTTGCTTCGTACTGCGCTCCATCTGTTCCTTCATACTTTGAGGTATAAATAATTTCAGCATTGAGTGAACTAAGAATTTTCTTTCTTTCTTTTGAGGCATTTTCGGGCAGGCACAAAGCTACTCTAATTCCTAATAAGGAACCGATAGTTGCATAGGCAATCCCTGTATTGCCGCTGGTTGCATCAAGTAAAATTTTTTCTTCATTGAGTTCACCGCTTTCCAATGCAGCCATAATAATATTATAAGCAGGGCGGCATTTTACACTTCCTGAAAGTTGCTTCCACTCCTGCTTTGCCCACAACTGCACATTCTTTTTTGCAACAAGATTTTTTATTTGCACTAAGGGTGTATTGCCAACCTGTACGCTTAGCCTCTTTGCTTTATTGATGAGTGTTGTATTAATATCTTTTACCAGCATTTGAGAAATATATAAATTAAAAAAGCCCCATGATTTATGGAGCTTTATAATATGTTTCAAATTAATTTTATTATTCACTCCATAACAGATTGCCTTAACCGGCAAATGCAACAACACATATTCATATTATGGCGGGCTTGTATTTTCATTTGATACAAAGATAGAAAGATAATGGATTGATGAAGCAAGAGATTTTATTTTAAATGTTTGTTATGGGAGGTCTCAGAAAAATGATGGATTAATATTCCTTCGGTTCCTGTTTCGCATGTCTTATTCTTATTATAATCACTTTGTCAGATTTTGAATAATAAGCTATGATGTTTTAAAATTTCGAATAAAGAAAGTTATTATACTTTCGTTTATATCCTTCTCACCCCACCCTCTCAATCACCTCATCCACCTCATCTTCGTTCCCTGTCGTTGTCGCAATGAAAGGTTGAGGCAAAATGCTTCCATTCAGCCTGTGTTAGCTTAAACACATCGAATGCAATAAATTTTTCACACGCTGCAATCTTGCCGCAGATGTTATCAATAAACTAAGCAGCTATCTCTTGCAAACAACATCAGCCAAATAAATATTATACACATTTCATTCTGCAAATCATCTTATATTTATTCGCTGATAAAAATTTCCCATTATGAATTGCATACACAAATTTATGCTTCTCGTTTTACTTGCATTCACTACATCGGTGCGGGTGAGGCACAATGGAATTTTATAATACATCTTCATTATGGTTCTTGCACTATTTATAAATCATACTTTTATTTCAAAAATCTCAAATAAAATACAATGCTTACAGATGAAATTCAATTAGCAGCCGCAATAAAAACAACTTTAAACTAAGACAAAAGCAAGCGATAATTTTTTTAAATGACCCATCAAGAACATATTAACGAATTAATTGCACAGGCACAGAATGATTTTGGTGCTGCGCAGGCACTTTGCAAGGCAGGTTATTATGCACATGCCTTGATGCATGCCGCAAAGAAGGAATTCCGGTTAAAGAAGCCATTCTTTTCGGTTCTTACGCAAAAGGTATTGCAGACAGAAATTCAGATATTGACATCGCACTCGTTGCACATTCTTTCGGCAATAATATTATTGATAATACAAAACAAACAGCGTTGATTAATTACCAGTTTGCAGATATTGAAGTGCATCATTTTAATCCAGATGAATTTAATAGTAATACTCCCTTTATAAACGAAATAAAACGCACCGGAATAAAAATATATTGATTATGCATACCCTTACCTTTATTCGCTGATAAAAAATAAATTCTCTGCAATATGAATTCGATACATAAAAACATGCTTCTCGTTTTACTTGCATTCACTACATCGGTGCAGGCACAAATAAAAGCTGAAGATGTAAAATCTTTTACACTGGGCAACGGTATGAAGATTCTTGTAATGGAAGACAATTCCATTCCCAATGCCAATATGTATTTGTTTTATAAAGTAGGCTCAAGAAATGAATACACGGGCATTACGGGCTTATCACATTTTTTTGAGCACATGATGTTTAACGGCGCAAAAAAATATGGGCCCAAGATGCTCGACAAGGTTATGGAATTCAACGGCGGAGCCAACAACGCTTATACCACAGAAAATGTAACGGTATATACCGATTGGTTCCCGGCATCGAAACTCGAACTCATTTTCGATATTGAAGCAGACCGTATTGCCAATCTTGCTTTTGATTCTGCCATGATTGAAAGTGAAAGAGAAGTGGTGCATTCTGAATGGCGCACCGATTTTGAAAACTCACCGTGGGAACCTTTAAGCGAGGCAGTTGTTGGTATGGCTTTCAATCAGCATCCTTATCACTGGCCGGTAATAGGATATGAAAGCGATATTAAGAATTGGAAAAAAGAAGACCTTCAAAAATATTTTAAAACCTATTATGCTCCCAATAACTGTGTTGTTGTAATTACAGGAAATACAACATTTGACCAGGTAAAAAATCTTGCACACAAATATATGGAGTCTATTCCTCCACAAACTCCTCCCGAACCTGTGCATATTGTAGAGCCACCGCAAACAGGTGAACGCAGGGTGATGGTGCAGAGAGATGTTACAACGCCATATCTTATTATCGCCTGGCATGTTCCTGAAACAAAGAATAAAGATTATTATGCTCTCGATGTATTGAATGCTGTTTTATCTGCGGGTAATTCTTCAAGATTATATTCAGCCATAGTAGATAAGAAACAACTGGCAACGGATATATCTTCAGATCTGCCTTTAAGCTTCGACCCATTTGCATGGTATATTTATGCAGAATGTAATGAAGGCGTAAAAGCCACTGATGTTGAAAATGCCGTATATGATGAAATTGAAAAAGTAAAAAAAGATGGCATCACTGAAATGGAATTGCAGAAAGTAAAAAATCAGAAGCTGATGGAGTTTTATTCGCAGGTAGAAACCATTAACGGCAAGTCGCAAAACATCGGAGATTATGAAGTATTCTTTGGCGACTATAAAAAAATGTTCGATGCACCCGCAGAGTATAACAAGGTAACTGTTGATGATGTAAAGCGTGTGGCAAATCAATATTTAAAAAAATCAAACAGAACCGTAGGCATATTACAAACAAACACGGAGGATTAATCTATGCGTAAAACCATTCAATACATAACAATACTTCTGGTAACATGTGCATTCACTTTCAATGTAACGCATGCACAAAATAATCAGGCAAAATATCAATTACCCCCTTATGAAAAATTTCAACTGCCTAATGGATTGACAGTTTATCTTATGGAAAAGCATACAGTGCCTGTAATAAGCATATCTGCAATAATATCTGCCGGCGCTGTGTATGATGGTAATAAAGCAGGACTCGCCAGCTTAACTGCGGAGTGTTTAAAATGCGGTACAAAAAGTTATACCAAAAATGAAATTGAACAAACCTTTGATTTTGCAGGAGCTTCTTTTAATACGTATGGCGCAAAAGAGTTTGCAGGATTAACTGCCAGGCTTGCAGTAAAAGATGAAGACAAGCTTTTGCCCATTATAAAAGAAATGCTGGTTGAGCCTGTTTTTAATAACGAAGATTTCACCAAAGAAAAAAAGCGTACACTCGTAAATTTAGATCAGGCAAAGGAAAGCCCCGGCTCAGTAATCAATTTATATTGGGACAAATTTTTTTACGGCAATCATGTATATGGAAATGTAGTTACAGGAACAGTTTCTTCGGTAACGCCTTTCACTTCTAATGACCTGAAAGATTTTTACAAAACACATTATGCTCCTGAAGGCTCAGCTATTGCTGTTGTTGGAGATTTTAATACCCAGGAAATGAAAACGAGAATTAGCCAGTTGTTTAATGACTGGAAGAAAACAACAACATCCACAAACAATTTAGCTGCGCAACCTGTTGCTGAACCCACTGCAGCAAAAATTTTATTGGTAAATAAAGAGGATGCCCGTGAAACCACTTTCTTAATTGGCAGCAAAGGTGTAAGCAGAAATAATCCTGACTATCTTGCCATACAAGTTGTGAACACGGTTTTTGGCGGACGCTTCACTTCATGGATTAATGATGAGCTGCGAATAAAATCAGGGCTTACGTATGGTGCAGGAAGTTATTTTTCTGCTCTCAAAACAAATGGCGCATTTCTTATATCAACACATACAGCCAATGAAACTACTGAGCCTACAATTGCTAAAGCTTTGGAGGTATTAAATCGTTTGCATACACAGGGCATTGATGAGGAAACACTCACCTCTGCAAAAAATTATATGATTGGTCTTTTCCCTCCGCGTTTTCAAACAACAGACCAGTTGGCAGGTTTATTAACAGGAATGTTTTGGTATGGGTTTGATGAATCTTACATCAATAATTTCGAGACCAATGTGAATGCTGTTACGGTTGCGAAGGCAAAGGAAATTTCTGACAAATATTTTCCGAAAGATAAGCTGCAGTTTGTGCTGATAGGAAAATCTGCCGATATAAAAAAGATTGCAGAAAAATATGGGGCTGTAACAGAAGTGCAAATAAAGGATGATGTGGGGAAGGGATTTTAAGCGTTTACTCAAATCTTATTCCTCTCTTCTTCTCACAATTAAATACCAATTATTTTCCAGCGGCAGATAGCCATAATCATAACAGAAAAAATAGGTGTTGCCTTTTTTATTCGTGTATGTATGCGTTGAATATTTAAACTGAAAACCAAGATGCAGCAATTTATCTTTGTTTGTTTTGCTCATTTCTTCAGCCTCAGGTAATAAGTGTTCGAGTATGCGGCGATTTTTCCCGAGTGCATTATTAATATTCCGCACAAGATTATTACTATTCGCTTTCAACTGGTTGTTATAGCTATTGCGGCAATAATCATTACAAAATTTTTTATCGGCACGCCCACGAAGCGGCTTGCCACAGCTGATGCATGTTTTAGTTTCAGTTGATTGAGGCATAAATCATCGCATTTATTTATTTTTTGTTCTCTAATTTCTTTCTCTTCCTATCCTTGGTTTTAAAGGCATTTTATTTTTTTTAAATTGTTTGGTTTCTTCTCTATGTCTTGCAATTAAAATTGCTTTGCGTCGTTTGTTTTTCAATAATTCCATTGATGCAAGCCGTGTGTAATACTAAGCAATTTTTATACGATATTCTTTCAGCAATAGCAGCTCTGCATGCTCATCACTTTTATCTGAGCAAAGAATTAATCCAACCGGTGCATTCTCGCCTTTCCGTTGTTCATGCTTTTCTAACCACCGCAGATATAGCTCCATTTGTCCTTTATCGGCAGCGCGGAATTTTCTAATTTTAAATCAATGGCTACTATAATGCCAAGGTAGTAGCTGTTTATCCCGATACATCGGGATATTACAGATGCACAATCGGTATAAACATTTTAAGCCACGATGGTAAAAAAGTAAATCAATTTTATAATCAATTCCGTCAATGATGATGCGTTTTTGCCTTGCTAAAAAAGCGAAATCACTTCCGAGTTCAATAATGAATTGTTGCAGTTGTGCAAGTATGGCATCTTCCAAATCTTTTTCTGAATAGGTTTCTTTTAAGCCAAGAATATCTAATAAGTAAGGGTCACGAAAAACTATTTCAGGATTGTTAACACTGCTGCCTGATAATTTTTTTAATTCCTGCTTAATAAGTTTCTCAGGTTTCTTTGATAATGCTGTTCGTTCAAACAGCATGCTGTCAATGCGGTCACGAAGCAGGCGAACACTCCATCTTTCAGCAATCGTCATTTGAGTATAGAACATTCGGTGTTCTTCCTTTTCAAGTGTCACTAATTCTGTAAAATGACTCCAACTTAATTTTTGCGACAGTGTCGCCAAAATGTTTGCATCAGGAAATGAGCGATACAATTTTAGCATCCGGTTCAAGGATGAAGCATTATAACCCTGACCAAACTCCGCTGTCAATTTTGGCGACAGTGTCGCCAAAATCTCTTTACCATATTCTGCCCGGTTGCCTTCCAGTATATGATGATGAATAAGCCTGCCAATATTCCAGTAGAGATGTGTGAGTGACTGGTTAACTGTTACAGCCACCTGCAAACACACCTGCTCTATCTGAGATTTTATTTTCTTAAAAAGAAAATCGGTGCTTTGCTTTTTTACAAGCGATATTTTAATTTTTTGTTTTTGCCATATTTTTTAGAACCCTGAATTTTTCCTGAAGGCTTGCAAAGTGTCTATTGCATACTATTGCTTTGAAATATTATTGAATATTTCAGTCATGCTATATTGAAGTTCTTTTGTTTGAGGCGGGTTGCCCAAAAAAATTATCATCTATATTCTCATCATCATATTCAAGCATTTCTTCAAGGAGCGCTACCAAATTTAAAGATCGGCAATTGCTGGCAAACGTTTACAAACGGCTGTATCCGTCTATAAGCGAATAAAAACCGACTATCGCTTTTCCGGCGGTGCATCTTTGTGCTGTCAATTGCAAGGCGCCGCGATTGATTGAAATAAAAAATTTTAAAACAATTTAAAACCTAAAATCATGTACGCACTAAAAAACAAAGTTCAGTTAATTGGCAACTTAGGCAACAAGCCTGAAATCCGTAACACGGAAAGCGGTAAAAAAATGGCACGCTTCAGCATGGCAACAAACGAAGCATATCGCAATGCCAATGGCGATAAGATTACAGAAACTCAATGGCACAATTTAATTGCATGGGGCAAGGTTGCAGAGATAGCAGAAAAATATCTTGATAAAGGAAGCGAGATTGCTATTGAAGGAAAATTAGTGAATCGCAACTATACCGGTAAAGACGGAGTAAAAAAATATGTTACCGAAGTTCAGGTAAACGAAGTGCTGATGCTGGGAGAAAAAAATGGAGCAATGGCATAATACTCTAACAATGCATTAATACAATTGTTGCAAAACATTTTCGCACTCATAAAATCCCCATGTTGAATTTTATAGCAGCGGGGATTTTTTTTATTTTGTAACAGTGATTCACTGAAAATAATGGTCAGACCCGGGACAGCCTGTTCCGAAAAATTTCGGAAGTCAGACCTAGTGCAGGTTCTAATTCCTGCATATTCCGTAATTTGCTTCACTCATTTTTTACATCGCATGTCCGTCTTTCAAAACGATACCTCAAATATTCCCTTTCAATCAGCAGCCAATTTTATTAACCAAAGTAACCGAAGTGTGTTTCTTACGGGCAAAGCAGGCACGGGCAAAACCACTTTTCTTAAATACATAAAGCAGCATACAACAAAACAAACAGCCGTAGTTGCGCCAACGGGTGTGGCTGCTATTAATGCAGGCGGCGTAACCATTCATTCATTTTTTCAACTGCCCTTCACACCTTTTATTCCAGAGCGCCGGGGCTTTGCTGCAAATAATGAAACAACAGACAGGCATAATTTATTAGGACGCATACGATTTAATAATGAGAAAAGAAAATTGCTGCAGCAATTAGAATTATTAATCATTGATGAAATAAGCATGGTGCGCTGCGATGTGCTCGATGCCATTGACGTAGTGCTTCGTTATTTTCGCAATCGCCAGGCTGAACCATTTGGCGGCTTGCAGGTTTTACTTATCGGCGATATGTATCAGCTTCCACCGGTTGTTCCTAACGAAGAATGGAATATCTTATCTCAATTTTATGACAGCCCGTTTTTTTTCAGCAGCCGTGTGATGCAGCAACAACAAATAATATCTGTTGAGCTAAATAAAATTTACCGCCAGAGCGACTATGAATTTATACAGGTATTAAACCAGGTAAGAAATAATGAGATGGATGATGAGGGATTTCAATTACTGCATCACCGTTATCAGCCTGCGTTTCAGCCAAAGAAAGAAGATGGCTATATCATACTTACCACACATAATTACAAAGCCGATTCCATTAATGGAACGGAGCTGAATAATCTGAGCGGCTCCTTATCATCTTTTAAAGCAATTATTGAAGGAGAGTTTTATGAGAAATCTTATCCTGCAGACGAAACATTGCAATTGAAAGTTGGCGCACAGGCAATGTTTATAAAAAATGACAGCGATAAACCCAAAAGATTTTTCAATGGTAAAATTGGAATAATAAAAAAAATTGCAGATGATATAATTCATGTGCAGTGCAAAGATGAATCAACAGCCATCGAGGTAAAAAAGGAAATCTGGAAAAATGTTCGCTATACACTCAATGCACAGACACAACAGGTAAAAGAAGAACCAATAGGCTCATTCTCACAATATCCTTTGCGTCTCGCATGGGCAATCACTATTCACAAAAGTCAGGGATTAACTTTTGAAAAAGCAATGATTGATGCAGGCTCATCCTTTGCGCCGGGGCAGGTATATGTTGCCTTAAGCCGTTGCACATGTTTGAGTGGAATGATTCTTCTAAGCCGCATTAATACAGCGAGCTTACAAATGGATGAGCGCATTTTGCAGTTTATAAAAACACAAATGCACACATTGCAACTGCAGGAAAATTTAAGCTCGGCAAGGAATGAATATCAGCAGATGATATTAATGGGCTTGTTTAATTTTAATTACCTCATAATTCAGTTGAATGAAGTAAAAAAATTAGTTCAGGATAATGCGGCATCTTTCAATGCAGAAGCTTTGCAGTGGCTGGAGACGCTGACAAATATGCAAGAGCAAATCAACATCACAGCCCAAAAATTTCAAACACAATTACAGCAACTATTGCAGCAAGATGTTTTACCAGAAGAGAATGCTGCGTTACAAAAAAGATTGATAGCTGCTTCTCAATATTTTTCACAACAATTACAATTTTTACTGCAACTGTTACCACAATCTCCTGCGGTAACTGACAGCAAGCAACATGCGCTGGCGTACAATGAGGCGATTAAAGATTTCCACAGTTTGCTTTCACAAAAACTTTATTTAATAAACAGTGTAAGAGAAGGTTTTTCAATCAACAAATATCATGAACAGAAAAAAGAATTTGTACTGCAGCCATTGCAGGTAAATGCTTACGCAGGTGCCACGTATAAGAAAACAGATAGCCCGCATCCAATTCTTCACAGGCAACTGCGGTTGTTGAGAGATAAAATTTGTTTTGAAAAAAATATGCCCATTTATCTTATTGCAGGCTCTAATACTTTGGATGAAATGGCGAGCTATCTTCCGCAAACAACAGATGAGCTTTTACAAATCAGCGGATTTGGAAAATCAAAGGTTGAAAAATTTGGTAACCGGTTTTTGGAAATAATAATTAATTACTCTTCTCAAAATAATCTTTACTCTCTTATTCATGAGAAAAAGCCCAAACGAAATCGTAAAGAAAAGAATGAGGTTACTTCAGCAAAACAAAATAAACCCGATACAAAATTCGAAACATATAAACTTTATAAACAAGGCAAAACCGTTGCTGAAATTGCAGCAGAAAGAAATTTCACTGCTCAAACTATTGAAGCCCATCTTGCACACTTTGTACAAAATGGAACCATTAAAGTGGATGAGTTAGTAAGCAGGGAAAAGTTTGTATTGATAGAGCCAGTTGTTAAAGATTTCAGCGGCGGCTCTATTACTCCCATTAAACAACAATTAGGTGATGATGTAAGCTTTGGTGAAATAAGATTAGTAATGGCGGCGGTTGAGTTTGAGAGAAATAATAATATATAGCCAGCATTATATAATATGCTGAAACAAATTCTGTTTAATAGAAAAGAGCAATTAAAATAAATTCAACTGATTTCCATTTTCTTCTCTTTTCTTTTTTATTGATGAAGGCTTTCCAAATAAGTCATCTATTTTAATTTTTGCTCTGGCCGTATCCCAATGATTGTAGAGTACATCAAAAAAAATAATGTTCCAGTTGTCTTGTTCATAACTTTCGAAGAACATAGGTGATTTCATTTTTCGTGACAATTGTCCCAATCTATCTACAGGCAATAACATTACTTTCTTAGCAGACTGTGCAATATTAGAACCTCTTTGCAATGCACTCGTCATTGAAGTTGTGGATTCAACTTCAAAAGCATATTCAACTTTATTATTTTTTATCCAGAGTAAATCAATATCGCCAACAATTTCATGATTGCTAATATTCTTTAATAATAGGAGATTATCGTAAGTGATATATTGTTTTAGCTTGCCTGTTTTTTTCAATCTTGGAGAATCTATCTCATGGTTCTGTTCAATTTTTCCAACATAAATTTTATAACCTTCTTTCGTTCCTATCTCTGCAAGAATTGCAATAATTGATGTGTGTTCTTTTTCAACAACACCGGGTTTGAAGTTTGACTTAATAAGCCATGAACCGTCTGCAACAGTTCTTGCATAATCTTCTAATGCACTTCTGATACTCGTTTGGTCTGATGTAAGTGAATTTGGAAATGCAACGCTCACTGCTTCCCATATATTAGTAAAAGTTACCTTGCCTTTAGATTGTAATTGACGAAGTACAGTTTGTTCCACTCTTTCTGATAGTGGAATTTTTTCAAGATGCTTTACCAGGTTTGGATTTTTAAACCACCATAGTTTTCCTGCGGCTCCGCCTATTTTTCCCTCAACCAGTTTAAATTCATCTTCAAGATGTTTTTTTAAAACTTGCTCAATGTTTAGTCCCGTGTTAAGTTCTGAATAAAATCCTCTTTTCGCCAACTCCGGGTCAATTGCATTTATAATAATTGTGTAGGGTGTTGGCTCACCTCTTTCAGCAAGTATTTTAATTGTGGTTTCAACAACAATTTTTTCAAATCGTAATTCATCAATCTCTTCTGATTGTGCACCTTCGCTGCCAAAGCCAAGTTTGTGAAAGCGCAGATAAAAATCTCCCTGAGCAGAACCAAAGGGCTGCAGCAATGCTTTTGGGGAAGGATGAGCTAACTCCTGATGATGAATTTTTTCTAATTCAAATCCTGAAAGTATTCCGGTTCTAATCGTTGCATTACGCACTTTAAAGCTTGGATTATGAAAAGTCAACGTTAAATAAGTATTGGGCTTTAAAACATCATACATTCCTCTGAAACTTTCTTGTAATAAAGAGGCATAAACATCAAAATCTTTATTTTGTTTTTCATTGTGAATGATTTCATCTGAGTCAATTTTTTCAAGATAATCTTTATCCATTTTCAACCAGGCAACCCATTGATATGACAGCTCACCATATTGAACAGATTGGTCGTAAGGTGGGTCAGTAAAAATATAATCAACACAACCATTATCTCTATATTTCTTTTTTATTTCATTCATTAAAGTGAGGCAGCTTCCATTATAAATAAATACATCTGCATCGCCTTCAATTACATCATTAAAACTTCTTCCAAATTTTATTTGTTGATAGTATTGATTTGACTCTGCCTTAGCTTTTATTAAGCCTTGCTTACCGATTATTGAACTTTCAAATTTGTCCCAAACATTTTGTTCCATAAATTCTGGTGCAGACCAATAACTGTGCAGTGTCCACGCCGAACTTAAAGGTCTTGTAGGTCTCACAGGAGTCATGCTGCTGCATAAATGAACCATGGAGGAGAATCCGATTTTCAAAAAATCTTTGATGTCTTTATTGTTTTCTTTTTCAATTTCCGCCATTAAAATTGATAAAGCGTAAAGATTTCGTTTCGTATATAATTCATCTAATGATTCAAATTTTTCTTTTTTTAAAAAAGGGGCGCCATTTACATGGTAAAGGGCGTTTTTAGGATGCCACTCCTTTATTTTATGCTTTTCTATTTCATTCAATAGAGATTTATCAAATTTATCTAAAGGATTACTTCCTGTTTTAGAATCGCCGCAATTGGGGCAAGAAGCATATCTAATGTGAGCACATTTTCCATTTCGCCAAATGGCACAAGTAAAAGAAAATTCAGTTTTACATTTCCGGCAAGTTGTGAGATAAAGTTTTTCGATTTTTCTTTTTACGTTCTTTTCAATTTGCTCATACGCTTCTCTTAATTTGATAAGTGAAACAGGTTTAATAGTTAATCGTGTGATTTCAGTGGCAATTGGGTTTAAGTCTGCAACAATTACTCGTCGTCCAATCTTAAGCGCCTCCATTGCAGTAACGCCACTACCACCAAATGGGTCAAAAACAATTCCTCCCTTTGCACAGTAATTGTTAATAAACTCACCTACCACATTCCATGTTTTTCTCGACCAATACTTATGAAAATTATACATTGGCGTGTGCGCCTCAGGAGGTATTTGCCTGTTGAGATGAACACCATCTTTTTTTTGCGCCGATGATATGTTTCTGTTGAATTCTTTTTTCATTTAGGATTCCCGTTCGCTGTGTATGATTATTCTTCTGCATAATTCAAATACCGCAGCTATTTGAGTTGCTTTTACTGCGCCAATTCCTTCAATCTCCATTATCTCTGCTAATGTTTTTCCCTGTAAGTAATAAACGTTCGCATATTTGTCGAGTAAATTTTCTGCAATTTGCCGGGCAGTGAGTTTTTTTGTGCCGCTGTTGATTATTATGGACAGAAGATCAACCTCAGTGCATTTATGCGGTCCCAGTCGTCTGAGTTTTCCACCGGGATGTTTGTATGTTGAATGATTTTCCATTTTTAAAACGATTGCTTAACTCTGTATGCTGAGCGTCTCAATATACACACCTTTTTTATTCAGGAAATATTTCCTTTCAAAAAGATTAAAGTTTGTTTTGCACATCAATGTTGAAAAAAATTTGTCCCCATGAAAAACTTCAAATGAATGGATTGCTCAACTGAGGTGCTCTGTTCAAAGGACATCTTTAGAGAAAACAAAAAGCCGACTACAATAAAAAAATGTCATTCTTACACAGATCCCATAATTGGTATGTAGTTTGAATAACCTTTCCTAAAAAAATAAATGAAACAAAAGCCTTGTTTTCTGTTCTGCATCATAATGGAGTTAATTGGCTATCCCACCACTTAAGCACTTCCAACGCATAAAGTGCTTTTACAACTACAACGCAAAAAATGTTTATACAATGCCAATTATGGTTTGCACAATCTGCAAGTTGTAAAATAAAGTTTTTCGATTTTTCTTTTTACTTCTTTTAAATTTGTTCATCCGCCAAAAATAGGTGTTTATACAAGTTGCTAATTTATATGGGTTGTTGCTAATTTTCAACTTTATTTAATAATTTTTTGCATGAAATGTTTTTATTTGAAAAACTGTTTATAACTTAACGAATTCATTTTACCATCAAATTAAAATAATCCTCATGGCTAAAGCAAATAAAAAAAACCCCGCAAAAAAAGCCGCTCCAAAAAAAGCCGCCGCAAAAAAATCAGCACCTAATAAAAGCAGGTTAAAAAAAGCGGTTAAAAAAGCAGCAGCAAAAAAATCAATTCCTAAAAAAGCAACAGCAAAAAAGGCCGTAAAAAAGGCGCTTCCTAAAAGGGCGGCACCCAAAAAAAGTGTAAAGAAGGCTGCGCCTAAAAAGGCTGTGAAAAAAGCTGCACCACCAAAGAAAGCTGCTGCAAGACCAGCCAAAAAAGCAAGTGCCAAAAAAGCTGCACCGCGGGTGAGACCAAAAGTCGCTTCTGCAAGACCCACTACAGGAACATCAACATCTGATGAAAGCAACAATTCAATGATGCGAATGCCCGCAGAAAACGAAAATAAAAATATGGAGACGCCATCACGCCCCGATGAAAATATGGAAGGGAATAATGAACCTTCCTCAGCAAGCGAGTAATATACTTTAAATGTAAAGTGCCCTGCAATAAACTGCGGGACACTTTTTTAATTTATATTATTATCTCCCTTTGCAAAGATAAAAATCGAGTACGAAGGTAGCCATTGCGCACATGCGGGATTCGCACGCTCTAATGTTTGCCGCAGCTTCCTTCTCCATAGGAGTCCTTTGGACAGATTACACCCCGCAGTGAATCTCGCATTTTGCGGGACTCTTGGTTAATGCTCCTTACTGTAAAGCGTATTATGGACTTGCACCATAGCTGATATACATGCCTGACACATTAAAAAGAGGTTGTGCTGCAAGGCAGCACAACCTCTTTTATCAAGTATAAACAAACAACTACTTATCTGCAATCAATTGACTGCGGGCAATCACAATATTATTTTGTTCTGCCTCTATCATAAATACTCCATGCGTTAATTTATCTAATCCATTTAAAGTAAAAGTATTTTTTCCTGCAACAATATTGGCTACCTGCTGCAATAGTAAAGGCCGGCCAGAAAGGTCTGTAATTCTTATAGTAACATTTCCCCCTTTCAATGCATTTAATTCTGCAGTTGCAGAAGATCCTTTTATCGGATTAGGTTTTACAGAAATAAATGATGCGCCGCTGGTTTCTTTATTTGCATCTGCAATAGAATTTTCTGCAGCCGTTGAAATTTTTATGGTGTAATCTTCAACCTCACCGAAAGAGAATGTAGCACAGGGGTCAGTTGTCTGACTGCCATAGCTCATCTGAACTCTTACCCTTGTAATTCCATTCTTTGCTGAAGCAGGAACAGTAAACTGAATGGTTGCGGGAGCAGCGGAAACGGATGTTGCAGTGCCGATAAGTTCATTAGCATCTGCAAAATCTCCATCCTGATTATAATCTATATATGCAGTCCAATACTCTGCATAAGTTGCGTTGGCAAAGCCCGGTGTTAATATTAAACTGAGTGAGATATTTTTTTGTACTGCGCCGCCGAGATTTATAAAATTACCATACCCGCCATTATCTCCGCTTGAATAGCCTTTTCCTCCCAAAGCTACTCTGTCTATGTATTCATAAGAAGTGCTTAACCCTGCAGAAGCGCAATAACTAACAAGCGCATTAGTGGTAAAAGTATACACATCACTGTACCCGCTTGTAGCTCCGCTTGTACAAATACTTTGAACTTTAAAATCGTATGACACACCGGGTAATAAGCCAGTAAGCTTGTACGAAGTGGCGGTTATATTTGAAACAGTTCGCCATGCAGTTGAGGTGGTAAGCTTCCATTGCATGTTGTAACCCGTAACGCCAATAGAAGGCGCCCAGCTTACTGTTGCGCTTGTATGTGTAGTATTCGTTACTGACAAGCCGAAAGGCGCATCGCAGCCAGCAGATGAAGTGCCGATACCCACAGCATAAAACGCATCTTTAACTGCCGCAACTTCAGTGGAAGCTGCTCCATATAAATCAGCGGCACCAAGAATGCAGGCATTGCGCCAGTCTGCATACTTAGAAGTTGATGTAAGATAAACGGTTTGAGACCGGTAAATAATCTGGTCTGTTTTTGTAAGACCTATTGCTGAAACAGTATAAGCATCTCCATTGTCATTGGTGCCTGAACCGCCATTAACCAATAAGTAAAACATAAAATTTCCAACACCGCTGTTGGTATGTACTCCGCCATTATCGAAAAAGCCGGTGTACCAGTATGTTCCTTTATAAGTGTCGGGTTGAAACTCTGTATTGGGGTTACTCATATCACGAATTATCCAGTTCATGTCGTTACTCAAAAGCCAGTTAACATCCGTTGGCTTTGCCCAGAACTGAACTGATTTACCCATAATATCACTAAGGCTTTCATTGATAGCGCCGGATTCATAGCTATATTCCAGAGCGCAGCTTTCCTGTGTTACACCGTGTGTTAATTCATGCCCTGTAACATCAATGCCGGTAACACCACCAGGCTCTCCGGTAGAACGTTTATTAAAGTTCATGGCGCTTCCATCCCAAAAAGCATTATCAATATAAGTGGGGTCGTTTACATAACTATATAAGGTCGTTCCATTGTCATCATAACTATTCCTTCCAAAATTTACCTTGTAATAAGAGTATGTTTGTTCAACACCATAATGAGCATCCATAGCCGCCTGGTCAAAGCTGGTTAAACTCCAGTTAGCAGAAGTGCTGGTATAATCCTGACCTCTTTTGCCGCTTTCACCATGCACAGTAATAACACCATTTCCTTTGGTAAGGTCTCGCAGGCGATATTGTGTACCGGTAAAATCTGAATGAATGGTTTGCGTGCCGCTCCATGCGGTATTTGCCGTTCCTGTTGCATCAGAAAAATATATTTCATCTTCTTTGCCTGTCACCTTTCCTGTTTGCGCATCTATAAAATAATTTGCCCTGCTCAATGGCTGCAATGCATACACATCAACCTTATAGCATAATGTAAGTTCTCTTGGGTTAAGAGACTCTCCAGGATTATACCATACTAATTGGGCCGTTGGATAAAAAGTAGCTTTTGCATTTTTGAATTGTTCTTTAATTCGCTGCTCCATGCCCGCATCCTGCCATGCATATTTTTTTGCAGCAACATGCCTAATGGCTATTGACACAGATTGAGCAGCAGAAACAGAAGCATGATTTCGCTTGTCCATTGTGGCATCGAAATCGGTAACAATAGTGCCGCTGATGTTTTTTAAAAATCCATTCTGAGTATGCACTTTGAGCATAGTTTTTTCAACCGGAATATTTGAATAGGTTTGATAATAACGGTAATGAATAAAGCCAAGACGGTCGTCTTCTGTTTTAACTAAAACAAGGTTAGAGTTTGGATTAAGCTGAAGCAATTCTTTTAGGTTTGATGAAAGAAAATTAATTTTTACATTTTCATTTACCTGTGTGAATTGATTGCTTATACCCCCTTTTCCCTTCAGGTTTATATTTTGCGCAAATACATGTAATGCGCATAGTGCGGCGCAAAGCAGCAGTAATCTTTTTTTCATAAATTGTTAGTTTTTAAATTAATGTTAGTTTTTATAATTAAAGATGAATAAGAAAATTCATTTTGGTTTATTATATTCTTAGGATGATATAAAAGTTGTGTCATGGCAACAGCAGTTTGTCCACAGGACTTTGCGAGCAGTTTGGCTGAAATAAAAAACCAGTACAAGATATAAATATTTTGCATAGTTGTAATAAATATATTATAATAAAACACAGCTTTTTAAAAAAGGGTTGCTTGTTATTGAATTTCGGGAATTGATCCTATTAATTTGTATGCTTCTGAAAGCTGCAAAACAAAAAATTCTGAGGTGTATTAAATGGCGTGAGGTGTTCTTGAGTAATGCATTCGAGTTTTTTGAACCCGTTTTCAAATTTTGTCAGGGTTACTTCGCTATATTGTTTTATTTCAAGCCCGCTGCATTTTTTGGGTCCGCTTGTACTAAAGGTTGCTATAGTAAGGAAGCCTTTATCTTTAACTGCTTCTCTTGCAATGGAAACATATTTTTTTGCCTGAGGTTCTGCGGTTAAAAAATGAAAGGCAGCACGGTCGTACCACAAATCATAGGAAGCTGCAGAAGAAAAATCAGTGATGTTGCTGACAATCCATTTTACTTTTTCAGCTTTATCGCCAAGACGCTGCTTTGCCTTGTTCAATGAGTGTTCACTTATACCAAGCACGGTGATGTTATAATATCCATCTTCAATCAGAAAGTCAACGAGCTTGCTGTCGCCGCCCCCAATATCAATAATAGCGGCTGATTTGGGAAGGTTAAAACTGCGAATAAAATAGAGAGAGGTTTTAGGAGCATCCTGTGTCCAGCTAACTTCATGGGGTTGTTTTGTTTTATAAATATTTTCCCAATGATTTTTGTAGTCGCCGGACATGGATATTTTGTTTTTATTTTTTATTTAAACATGCCTCCTATTTTATCTTTAAGCCCACCGGCCATATCGTCCATAGAACCTGCGCCGCCTTTAAGAAAAGATTCAACCTGATCTCCAATTCCGCCGGGCATTTTATCTTTTAAAAATGAAAGCATTGTGTGTACTGCTGTTTGAGCCTGTGCTTCAGAAATACCTGTTTTTTCTGTAACTAATTTGATGAGATTTTCCATTTTGTTTTTTTTTGTTTGATTGAATTAGCAAATGTAGAATAAGTTGATGAGCTAATCTGATGAAGAAAATTCAGATTGCATTTGCAATCCTGAACTTAAAATTGAGGAAGAAGCATGTGAAATGGTTTGGGCATATAAGATTATTAACTATGACGATTTGGTAAATGACTTAATTGTTGTATAACTTTGCATTGCGGGCGGTCAGAAATGGCCAACTGCGCCGAATGGGTGCTACGGTGCCCATTTTTTTTATGGATTAAGATAACCGTTTTTAATAGCACGTTTATAAACCCCGCTTTCATAATTATCTCTGTTAATAACTACTATAGATTTTCCTAAAAAGTTGAGGTATATTCTTTCAATTGTTGTTTGCCTGAAGGCACTCGCAACACCTTTGACAACTGTTTCGTAATCATAATTTGACCGAAGCTTTATAACCACATCCGTTGCAGTTTGCTTAACCGCTGATTTAGCAGCATTATAAATAGGATTTTCAATTATTTTGTAAAGTTCAGGATTAGGTATTTTATTATCAGCCAAATTTCCATTAATTTCTAATTCAGGATTCTTAAACTCATCCTTCTCTACATGTTCAAGTATTTTTATTTTCATTCCAAGGTCAGCAAGTATAGAAGCTATTTCTTTATTTTTTGTCAGGTCTTTCTTTTGAGCATTGTTATGTACAGCGTAAGTTGCTTCGCTGTCTCCTCTAACTTGAAATCTTTATTATTTTCATTTTGCAGTTGTTTTTTTACTTCATTGAGTATTGCTAATGCAGCGATAGATTTTATTGATTGGTTCAATTTTGTTATTAAGAAGAGAAAGTATAAATATAAATTTCAATTTTTATTTTTTCTAAAGCCAGCTCTATAGTTTCAAATGTTTACGAGTTTAAACTTCTGAAATCCGTAAACTTTTAATTAGGAACCATAAACTAAGCGCCACAAAACAATTCCTGCGGCTACTGATATATTCAATGAATGCTTCATGCCATGCTGCGGAATTTCGATACAACCATCGCAAGATTGTAATACTTGCTGGTGTACGCCGGTTACTTCATTACCAAACACAACAGAAATTTTTTCAAAATCTTTTGGTTGAAATTTTTCAAGAGAAATGCTGCCTTCTGCCTGCTCAGCTGCAAATACTTTATAGTTTTTTTGCTGTAGTTGCATAACAGCCTCTGCTGTAGTTTTGAAATGAAGCCAGTCAATGGTTTCCGTTGCGCCGAGAGCAGTTTTATTCATTTGTCTGTGCGTAGGCAAGGGCGTGTATCCGCAAATGAAAATTGCCTCAATTAAAAAGGCATCTGCCGTTCTGAAAATGCTGCCAACATTATAAACACTCCTTACATTATCGAGCACAACAATAATTTTATTTTTTTTTGCCTGCTTAAATTCATCGACCGTTTTGCGGCCTAATTCTTCCATGCTGAGTTTTCTCATAGAAGCCCCCTAACCCCTTCAGGAGAATTTTATTGTTTATTAATAAAAATTTTTTAAGGATTGCACAGATAAAAGATCTTGGCAAGGAAGTTTCAAAAATTATTTCAATCCCATACTTTTTATTATACCGTTTATTCTTTCTTCTAATACTTTTTTTGTATTCATATATTCATCAACACTATTAAGCTTTGTGTTTACGCTGAAATAAAATTTAATCTTTGGTTCTGTGCCGCTGGGGCGGGCAGAAATTTTAGTTCCGTCTTCAAGAATAAATTGCAGCACATTACTCTTCGGTAAATTTATTTTCCAGCTTTCACCTGTCTTTAAATTTTTACCGGTTTGTGTTTCATAATCGAGCAACTGCACCACAGGAATATTATTAATTTCAGTTGGTGGATTTTCACGATAGCCTTTCATCATCTCTGCAATTTCTTCCTGACCATGCATCCCTTTTTTTGTACTGCTGATAAGCCTTTCAAGATAAAAGCCATACTGTACATATAGCTCAAGAAGCTTGCTGTATAAGATTTTGCCATTATTTTTTACATACGCTGCCATCTCGCAGAGAAAGGCGACAGCACTCACTGCATCTTTATCGCGCAGCTTATCGCCAATCATTAAACCAAAGCTTTCTTCCCCGCCTATTATATAATTTTCCTTACCCTCTTTTTCTTTTATTAATTCGGCAATCCATTTAAACCCTGTGAGAACATTGTAGCAGGCCACACCATTTGCATTTGCAATAGCATCAATCATTTCGGTGGTAACTATGGTTTTTATTACCATATCATTGGGGCGGGCAATGCCTTTTGCTTTTCTCGCTTCGATCATATAAGCGCATGCAAGCACGGCAGTTTGATTGCCATTCATTAAAAGCCATTCACCTTTCTCATTTTTTACTGCAATGCCTACACGGTCTGCATCAGGGTCAGTACCTAATAAAATATCCGCATCAATTTCTTTTGCTTTTTTCAACCCCAGATTCATCGTTTCACTTTCTTCGGGGTTTGGATAATTAACGGTAGGAAAATTTCCATCAGGCTTTGCCTGTTCTTCAACAAGGGTAACATTTGTAAAACCAAATTCTTTCAAAACCTTTGGTACAAGTGTAATTCCTGAGCCGTGAATGGGTGTATAAACAATTTTCAAATCGTGCTGCTTCGCAATTATTTCCGGATATACACTGAGACTCTTCACCATGCTTATGTATGCGTCGTCCATGTCTTTTCCGATAATAGTTATATTAGCTTCGCCGCCGCTGAACTTTATTTCATCAACATTTTTTATTGCTTCCACTTCTTTAATTACATTTTTATCATGAGGCGGAACTAACTGACCGCCATCATTCCAATATGCTTTATAACCATTGTATTCTTTGGGGTTATGAGAAGCCGTGCAAACAACACCGCCCTGACACTTTAATGTGCGAATAGCAAAGCTTAGCTCTGGTGTAGGCCGTAAATCTTCAAATAAAAAAACTTTAATGCCGTTAGCCGCAAAAACATTTGCAGTAGTTTCTGCAAAGAAGCGGCTGTTGTTACGACAGTCATGTGCAATGGCTACTTTTATTTCTGTGTTGCCATAAGTTTTTTTAAGATAATTTGCAAATCCCTGTGTTGCCATACCAACTGTATATTTATTCATGCGGTTTGTGCCCACGCCCATAATTCCACGTAATCCGCCGGTGCCAAATTCAAGATTTTGATAAAAGCTTTCTGTAAGCTCATCGGGTTTTTCTTTTTGCAAACGCCGGATTTCATTTTTGGTTTCTGCATCATAATTTCCATTGAGCCACTGATTTACTCTTGCTTCAATTGCCGCTTCCATAAAATTTTTTTTAAAGTTTATAATTTATTAGTTACAACAAAATATGATTAGTCACCTGCTGTGATAACTGCAGTAATGTCATTGTTGCTTACTTCTACATGAATAAAATCGCTTAGAGTTGTAGCTACTGAAAGCCCTGTATAATCTGGCTTAATCGGAAATAGCTTATGCATTCTTTCTACCAGCACCAACGTTTGAATTCGCTTAGGATGGAACTGCAGCAAGGGTTTCAGCGCATACAACAAGGTTTTGCCTGTATTGCAAACATCATCAATCAATAAAATATTTTTATCGCTTAAGTTGATTTTATCATTCAATATAATTTCTTTCGGAGTTTGTTTATCCATTGACAATGAAATCATCTGCACCGGAAAATTTGCATAAGGCTTTAGTAATGTTGCAATTTTTTCTGCTATAACGATGCCATGATTTTTTATGCCGATAATTATTAGTGGTTCTTCATCGCCGCTCAAGCGTTCTGCTACTTCAAGCGCCATTCGCTGCAGCTTGGCCGCAGCCACTTCTTTCGTTAGAATTGTTTTTTTGTTGGGCATGCGATATCAAAATAGTTTAATTCCTAAGAGTACATCTATTCTTTACAATTTTATACTCCATTATACATTGCCAAATGTAATAACAATAAAAACATCTACATCTATTCATCTTCCAAACAAAGTTTATCTTAGTGCCATAAAAGATTTCTATGGATGTTTTTTCTCAGGTTGCCTTTATTCTGCTTGCTGCAATTGCAATTTATTTGTTCAGCAGAAAAGCAAAAGAAATAAGAAGGAATATTTTTTTAGGGAGAGAGGAAAGTTATAATGATAACAAACCGTTGCGCTGGCGAAATGTTTTGCTGCTTGCATTAGGACAAAAAAAAATGTTTAAAAAACCACTTGTTGCTGTGTTGCATCTTTTAATTTATGCAGGATTTATCATCATTAATATTGAAGTGCTGGAAATTGCGTTGGATGGAATTTTTGGCACACACCGTTTATTTTTCGCACCCATGGGCAAAACCTATTCGTGGCTCATTAACGGTTTTGAGTTTTTAGCGATTGGTGTGTTTACTGCCTGTGTAATTTTTTTAGTGAGACGAAATGTTTTAAAGCTGAAACGCTTTATCAGCAAAGACCTTGACGGATGGCCACGCAGCGATGCTAATTATATTCTTATTGCTGAAATTATTTTGATGAGCTTGTTTTTAACGATGAATGCAACTGATACTTTGCTGCAGCAAAGAGGATATGGCCATTATGCTGCGCATGTAACGGGTAATTTTGCTTTCTCTGCTTTTCTGCATCCACTCTTTAATGGAATAAGCAATGCAACATTAGTGACAATTGAGCGCACAGCGTGGTGGCTGCACATCACCGGTATTTTTGCTTTTTTAAATTACCTGCCTTATTCAAAGCATCTTCACATTATACTGGCATTTCCTAATGCCTATTATACAAGGCTTCAGCCGCAGGGAAAGATGAAGAATATGCCCGAAATTCAGAAAGAGGTTTTGTATGCAATGCGGCCTGAATCAATTCCTGCAAATAATGAAGAAGAGCAAACTCATAAAAAATTTGGCGCTAAAGATATTTTCGATTTAAGCTGGCGCAACTTGCTTGATGCTTATAGCTGCACAGAATGCGGAAGATGCTCTGCTGCATGCCCCGCAACACAAACAGGAAAATTATTAAGCCCTCGTTTGATTGTAATGAAAACAAGAGACCGTATTGAAGAAGTTAGTAAAAACATGAATGCTAATAAAACTTTTAAAGATGATGGAAAAGCTTTGCTTAGAGACTACATTACTGAAGAAGAGCTAAGAGCCTGCACTACCTGCAATGCCTGTGTAGAAGAATGCCCGGTAAGCATTTCACCGCTGGAAATTATTCTGCAATTGCGCCGTTATCTTGTTATGGAAGAGAGCAGCGCACCACAGGAATGGAATGGCATGTTCAGTAACACAGAAAATAATTTTGCTCCCTGGAAATTTTCGCCTGATGAAAGAGATAAATGGACGGAAACCCCCAATACCCCGGCCCCTAAAGGGGAGAAGAAAAACACCTGAAAAAAAACTTCTTTACACAAAGATTTATATTGTTTTCTCAAAAAACATTTTATATCCCTGTATTAAAGCTGATACAATAAAAATTACTCCCAATACTTTATTCAGTGTTTTATTGCTTGTTTTCATTTTTGTTATAAGCCAGTTGCCGCCATGTATGTATAATGCATAGCCTGCTAATGTGCCTATGCCTGCACCCAGCGTAAAAAGATTGTATTCGGTGATTTCGGGATGCAAAACTTTATTATTAAGAAGATAAGTGCTCCATAGAAACCAGAAAGGAATTTGTACAGGATTGATAGCACTCATGGATGTTCCTAAAACAAAACGGTTTATTTTGTTGTTTAGCAGTATTGCTTTTTTATCAGCGCTTTGTTTTGCTGCGGCAATAAAACTAAGTATGCCTAACAAAAGAAATACGACAACGGTAAGCCATCCGAGAATTATAAAAATAAATTCATGCTGCATTATCCAGTTTACTCCTGTTAAAGATAAACGCAGATAGGCCATTTCAACAATAGCTACTCCCACAGCGAATTTCCATGCATTGCGAAAACTTTCCTGCACCCCAATTTGAGTGGCTGTAAGCGCCATATTTCCAAGAGGTAATTGCCCGAGAAAACTTACCAAAGCGCCAACAAAAAAAGCGATTGTATAATCCATGATAAACTGTTTGCAATAATAGCAAAGTATTAAGAAGCGAAATGAAAATTTATTTTCCTCAATTTCATCATACCTTTAAAACACAACTGATTTTTTATGGCAGACCATATTGTGCGTATCCAGGAAATAATTTCAATTACCCATAATGTAAATTCTTACCGGGTTGAAAAACCAAAAAACTTTGAATTTACACCGGGGCAGGCAACAGATTTATCTTTAATAAAACCGGGATGGGAGAAAGAAAAACGTCCTTTTACTTTTACCTCTTTATCAGAAGATAAATTGCTGGAATTTACTGTAAAAAGTTATGAGGCTCATAAAGGTGTTACGCAACAATTGAGCTTGTCAAAATGGGGTGATGAATTTGAAATAAGCGATGCATGGGGCGCTATTGTATATAAAGGAGAAGGGGTGTTCATTGCTGGTGGCGCAGGTGTTACACCATTTATAGCTATATTTAGAGACTTGTTTCAAAAAGGGAAAATTGAAAACAATAAATTATTTTTTTCAAACAAAACAGAAAAAGATATTATTCTGCAGGATGAATTTGAAAAGATGCTGGGTAAAAATTTTATCAATATAATTACACAACAAAGCGATACAAAATATTTGCATGCAAGAGTTGATAAAACCTTTATAGTAAAACATATCAAAGATTTTAATCAGCATTTTTATGTATGCGGACCGGATGGGTTTACTGCCGATATTTTAAAAGCGCTTGAAGAGCTGGGTGCAAAACCGGATGTGTTGGTTTTTGAAAAATGAAAGTATAAACACATTTACTTCATTAGCACATTAGCAGATTAGCAAATTATCACATCAGCACATTATCACATTGGCTTTCCGCTCACATACTTGTTATCTTTAATCGTAAATCTATAAGGCAGCGATGCATCTTCTCCAGAATAATTAACACCAATACGTTGCGAAATTTTAATGTTTTTTTTCTTCACTTTATATCCATCATCCACAATAAAAATTTCATTTCCCTGTAAACTGAGGCCTGTATACTTTGTTTTTATGCCAAGCGCTTTCGATACATTGCCTGGTCCTTTTGTAAGCGTATAATCTTTTGCATCCGATTTTCCTGTGCGCAGCAACATATAATCAATACCGGCTACTGGCTCAACTGCTCTTATTAAAACAGCATGAGGCATATCGTTTTTATTTGTTACCACATTAAATAAATGATGAATGCCATAGCATAAATATACATACGCTGTTCCGCCTGCTGCATACATAATTTCCGTTCTGTTTGTTCTTCTTCCGCCATAAGCATGAGACGCCCTGTCAACTATTCCATTGTAGGCCTCTGCTTCCACTATCCTTCCGGCAGTAAGTCTTTCATCAAAATTGGTTACAAGAATTTTTCCCAATAATTCTTTTGCTATTAATACAACATTATCCCTGCAATAGAATGACTGCTTTAAACGTTCACATCGTAATAAAAAATCTTCTTTACCTTTTGCGCCAATCATATACATTTCATTTGCCTAAATTTACCGCAAAATAACCCCTGGTGCTAAAAGAAATCATTATAGCCATACAAAGCTATTATAAGGCTCACCGTTTTATAAAGGAGCATAAGTTGTGGAAGTGGATAATTATTCCCGGCATTGTTTACACCATTCTGTTTTTAATCTCTATGTATTTTTTTGGAAAAACCGCCAACCATTTTATTGAATGGATAAGCCTGAACACAGGATTAAAAACATGGTTATCAAAAAATGACAGCGGGCTGCTTGGATTTTTATTTGCACTTGCCGGCGTATTGTTATGGATTATTCAGATGCTTTTTTATTTTTCTTTGTTTAAATACTTTTGGCTGATAGTTGGCTCGCCTGTTTTTGCATACCTCAGCGAAAAAACAGATTTCATTATTCAAAATAAAGAGTATCCTTTTAACTTCAAAGAATTTGCAAAGGATATTGGGAGAGGAATTGCCATTGCCATTCGCAATGCGCTTTGGCAAACTGTTTATATGTTGTCTATTGTGCTGCTTACTTTAATACCGGTTGTAGGATGGCTAACGCCATTGCTTGCGCTGCTTGTTGAATGTTATTATTATGGATTTTCAATGCTCGATTATAATTCCGAAAGAAAAAAATGGACTGCATCTGAAAGCATTTATTTTATCGGGCATCACAAGGGGCTTGCAATAGGTAATGGTCTTGTGTTTTATCTTATTCAGCTTATACCGGTCCTCGGCTGGGTGATGGCGCCTGCTTATGCGGTGGTTGCGGCTACATTAAGCATGCACAATGTAAATGATATGCGTATGGTGCAACAGCCTGTGCAATAATCTTATTTTTATTTTTGGTGCCCGTTTTTATTTCTCTTAAGAGCGTTCCTTCCGCCTTTGGCGGGGACACTTCTCTGTAAGGAGTACTTTGGACAAGAGCAACAATTTTTCTGAGCAATTTAAACTTCATAATAATGCCCACCGGAAAAGTTTATTTAATACCAGCTAATTTATATAATGATGAAAAAGCATTACAGGCTTTGCCTGCCTATATAACAGATGCAATAAAAGACTGCGATATTTTTTTTGCAGAAAACGAAAGAACAGCCAGAAGATATTTCAAAAAGCTTTGGAAAGCCCGCCTGCCCGGGCAGGAAATGGTGATTGATAATTACGTGTGGTATACCATTCACAATGCGGAAGAAAATGTAAGGTCTGCATTCATTCAACATTTGAAGGAAGAAAAAAATATTGGTATAATAAGTGAAGCAGGTTGCCCCGGCATTGCAGACCCAGGACAAATATTAGTAAATGCAGCGCAGCAATTACATGCAAAAATAATTCCGCTTGTGGGGCCAAGTTCTATCTTACTTGCGTTAATGGCGAGCGGCATGAACGGGCAATCCTTTCAGTTCAACGGGTATTTGCCCATTGAAAGCGCTGAAAGAAAAAAAATATTAAAAGAATTAGAAGCAGACTCAGCGAAAAGAAACTGCACGCAAATATTTATTGAAACACCCTATCGCAATAATCAATTGATAAATGATGTGCTGAAAGTTTGCAAGCCTGAAACTCTTTTCTGTATTGCCGCGGACATCACTGCGCTAACAGAATATATTCAAACAAAAACAATAAATGAATGGAAAAATAAAATTCCTGATATGAATAAACGACCGGCGATTTTTTTATTGTATGCGCAATAAATTATTTCAAAATGGCTTTGGCAACTTTGGGGTCAACTATAATGGTATCGTGTTCAAAATCTAACTTAATGCGCCACTTCTGTAAAGTGTTCGCACCAATTATTACATCTTCTGAAAGAGAGGGCACTACCATAAATTCATCTGAAAGACGAATATCGTTGTAATAAAAATCTAACCTGCAAACATCCTTAATGCGTAAATAATGCCCATTGGAAGCAGTCGCCACTTCCAAAGGCCTGCGAAGCTTTTCCATAATTGCTAATTCTTCTGCATGTTCAGGACTGATGCAAGAAAATGTTGCTCCCGAATCAAATAAAGTATATAATACTTTTTCTCCCTGTGAACCTTCGTACCGCAATGGTATTTTAATAACTGACATATAGCAAAGTTACTGAAATGCTTTTCGAAAAAGGGTTGAAGATTTTTCCTGTGCTACCATGAAAATGGAACTGGGAACTGTCCCGATAAATTGGGACCAACAGACGATGCCCCAAGAAACAAAAGCCAGTATCAAAAAAAAAATTATAAAAGCACTCGTAGCGTTAATTAATATTGTGTCATCTAATTCCCCTTAATTAATTGCCTAATTTCATCGCATCAAAAAAAATATGACCATACTTTCAAAGCAATATGTAAAACTGCCCATAATAAAATCTCATCTAAAGCGTACTACGCAAATTCTTGCAGTAAATCCTACGATTGCGCCTTTAAGAAAAGAGGCAAGTGAAATACATATTTATGTGTACGATTTTAATGCAGCAGGGCTGAAAGAATATGAATTGAAAAATGTGCAGGAATGTTTTGGCTTTCATGAGAGCGAAACCATAAGCTGGATTAATATTGACGGGCTGCGAAAAGATGATGTTGAGGAAATATGCAAACACTTCAACATCCATACACTTATAATGGAAGATATACTAAGCGTAGGGCAACGCCCCAAGATGGATGAAATGGAGAATCTGCTTTTTTGCCTGCTCTATATGCTCTATTATAATGAAGAAAGCAATTGCGTAGAGCAGGAGCAGATAAGCATTGTGCTGGGAAAAAATTTTGTTATCAGCTTTCAGGAAGAAGCGCAGAAAGATGTGTTTCATCCCGTACGGGAAAAGCTGCGTGTTGCGGGCAGCAAGCTGCGCCAGGGCACTGCCGACTATTTATGCTACTCACTTATTGATATGATTGTTGACAACTATTACCTGGTTCTTGAAAAGCTTGGCGAAAAAATTGAAATTCTTGAGGAAGATATTATTCGCTATGGGAACACCCGCTCACTTGGACAAATAAACAGCTTGCGTAAAGAGCTTATTGTTTTAAAAAGAAATTTTGCACCTGTGCGTGAACTGGTAAACGGCTTTATTCGCAGCGAGAGTGATTTGCTTGAAGAAAGAACAACCAAGTATTTTAAAGATGTGTACGACCATATTGTGCAGGCAAATGACCTCGTAGAAAATTACCGCGATATGATGATGAGCCTGCAAGACCTCTATCTCAACAAAGTAAACCTGCGCATGAATGAAGTAATGAAAGTAATGGCGATTGTTACTTGCCTTATGGCGCCGCCAACGATTATCGGCGGAATATTCGGGATGAACTTTGATATAATACCGCTATCGCACCAGCAAACCGGTTTTTACTTTGTTGTGGCTGCAATGGTTTTTATTCCTGCAATTATGATTTTGATTTTTAAAAAAAGAGGCTGGTTTTAATTCGTCTATTTCATTCATCACAATAGCATTTACACAGATAGCTACCTATATACTTTATTTATCTATTTACCCTATTTACCTATTTACCTTATTTACCTATTCCTTCCTTTTATACACAGGCACAGTGCTGCAAGGCTCGCCATACATAATGCTTTTTACAACAGGTCTCAGTTTGTTTGTAATATCCATATAAGCTGCCTCTGGAATGGGAAGCTCGCCGCAGCCTTTAATCACTATACGTTTGCCTGCATAATCCTCTGCATTGAATTGAGAAAGATTACGCAGGAATAAAGAATTGAAAAGCGCTTTTTCATCTCCGTAAAAAATTTCTTTTGCCACGGTTTGCAGGTAAGTTGCTACCAGCATATATGCCCATATAGGTATCACTGCATCGGTGGTGCAGGTTACAGCCACGCATTTATTTTCATATTGCTGCCAGTTGGTATTTTGCAATGCTGCCCTGAATTCTTTTTCTTTTATTATCAACTCCTTGAATAAAAAATCTTTCAGGTCGAATACGGCAATAGAATCTTTTGGATAATATTCTTCAAGGTTTATAGTAACAAGACTACTTTCCGCAACACGGTTCTTAATTTCTATTGTTTCCATAGCACAAAATTACTGTAAGTTTTTTAGAGAGAATTATTATGACCAGCAGAACTTAATCAAGCTCTTTGTATTATAATAAAACCGTTCTGAAAGTTGAATCGTATATAACCAAACTGTTCCTTTACGCTTAGCTTACTCCGTAACAGCCAATGAGATTTCCAACTGCATATTATCTGATGTTACTTTATCTTACGGTAGTATTTAAACCGGCAATACCCATTATCAGTGATGCGCTGTCTCATACGTTTGCTGATGCAATTCATATAGCTACTGTACATGCAAAATATGGGAACAATCACCTGGAAACAGAATTAGCTACCGAAGGTTCTGATAATGATAACAGTAAAAATCAAAACACGGTAAAATCAGAAGAACAAATTCCTGTTCACGTTCCGGAAGATGAATGCACGTTTGATTTTTCTTTAAACAGCTTTAATAAAAGTTACCCTGTTTTTAAAAATTATACACTTTCCGCTATTTTTATTGCAAAGCAAATTCCTCCTCCAAAATTTTCCTGATAAAAGACATCATTTCATTAAAACTTTCAGAGGCACAAATTGTTGAACTGAGCAACAGGGCAGTAATCTTATCCTGTTTCCCAATTCACAAAATTGCCTGCATTAATTTTTTATCAGAAAAAATAAACATTTATGAACAAATCTCTATTAGTAATAATAGCGCTGTTATTTTCATTTTGCACTATATCACAAACATTAATTACAGGAAAAATTGTTGATGCAGTAAGCCGCCAGCCCTTAGAAGCGGCTAATGTGCAGACAGAAGGCAATACCAATGTAAAAACTCTTACTGACCAATATGGTAATTTTTCTATTAAAGTCAGTTCAGATAATGCAATGCTAACTGCATCGTACATCGGTTACAAATCAATCAGTATTAATATAGCCGGAAAGAAAGAAATTAAAATAGAACTGCAAACCGATGTAGTTAATTTAAAAGATGTAGTTGTTTTGCAAAGCAATAATATTACAAAATTTAGTTCTCTTGCTAAAATAGATCTGGATTTAAAACCGGTTAGAAACACCCAGGAATTAATGAGGCTTGTGCCTGGATTATTTGTTGCCCAACACGCTGGTGGCGGTAAAGCTGAACAGATATTTTTACGCGGATTTGATTGCGACCATGGAACAGATATAGCAGTAAGTGTTGATGGATTGCCTGTTAATATGGTTTCTCATGCACACGGACAGGGATATGCTGATTCACATTTCATAATTCCTGAAACAGTTAATAACATTGATTTTGGTACCGGACCCTATTATGCGCAACATGGTAATTTGAATACGGCCGGATATGTAAATTTTAGCACCTACAACAACATTCCCCAAAGCCGTGTACAAGTTGAAGCGGGCCTGTTCGATACTTATCGCACACTTGCTATGATTGACCTTTTGAAAAAGAATAAAGACAAACAAAGCGCTTACCTTGCCGGAGAATTTTATTATACAAATGGCGCAACTGATAACCAGCAGAATTTTAATCGCTTTAATGTTTTTGGAAAATACAATCTTGCAATATTATCTAATACTCAATTAACTGCTTCTTTATCGGGCTTTAAAAGTAAATGGGATGCATCCGGACAAATTCCAACAAGAGCTGTCGAGGAGGGTTTGATTGACCGTTTCGGTTCGCTTGATCCTTTTGAAGGCGGGCATACACAAAGATATAATGCGAATATTATTCTTGCCCACACATTCATGAATGGTACTACATGGGAAAACCAGGCATATTACACAAAAAATATTTTCAGCCTTTATTCTGACTTTACTTTCTTTTTAATAGATTCTGTGCATGGTGATGAAATTAACCAGGCAGAAAGCCGCAATATGTTTGGGTACTCATCTAAATTAAATCATAAATACTTTTTTAATAAGTGGTCGTTGAACTCTACTTATGGTGCGGGTTTTCGATATGATGCAACTGACAGTACAACACTTGTTCATGTGGAAAAACGTCAGTTTTTAAATTACATTAATCTTGGAAAAATTAAAGAATTAAATGCTTATGGTTATATACAGGAACAAATCAACAGTGGTAATTGGTCTATTGATGCAGGTGTACGGTTTGATTATCTTCACTTTACTTATTTGTATGAATTAGGTGCGCAACAACCTGCTCAGGGAAAAAGCATTGTAAGCCCCAAACTGAATATTCAGTACACATTTAATCCGAAAGTTCAATTGTATGTTAAGGGCGGCAAAGGCTTTCATTCAAATGATACCCGTGTTGTAGTCGCCAATAATGGCTACCAGATTTTGCCTGCTGCTTATGGTGCTGACCTTGGAATTATTTTAAAGCCTACAGACAAATTGTTACTAAATGTTGCAGCTTGGTATTTATACCTGCAACAGGAATTTGTGTATAATGGCGATGATGCCAATGTTGAACCAAGTGGGGCATCTGTAAGAAATGGTATTGATATTATTGCCCGTTATCAATTCTCTAATGTCCTGTTCGCAAATGCAAATATAAATTTTACCAAGCCAAGGGCGCTTAATGTAGCCAAAGGACATAATTTTATTGGTCTGGCACCCACTACTACCAGTACAGGTGGCATATTTTATAAAAGAAAATATGGGATTAATGGCAGCCTTACTTACAGGTATATTGCAAACAGGTCAGCCAATGAAGACAATTCCATTATTGCCAAGGGCTATTTTATAACGGACGGTTCTGTTAATTATACAAAACCAAAATTCGAGGTTGGGTTGGCTTTCGAAAATATCTTTAATGTGAAATGGAACGAAGCGCAGTTTGCAACTGAGTCAAGATTATTAGGTGAGCCTGCATCAGTAACAGAATTGGATTTTACACCCGGCATACCATTTTTTGTAAGGGTAAAAGTGGCTGTTTTCTTTTAGCTCTTTATTATTATTCAAACCTCACAGGTTTAAATAAACTTGTGAGGTTTTTTTTCAGGTTTAAAATTATTAAACTACCTGTAATACGGGCTTATCATCAAATACACAATCGGTCCTGTAACTGCAACATAGAGCCACAAAGGCCATGTATATCTCGAGAGTTTTTTGTGCAGTTCAAATTCCGCTGTTAATCCGCGATATGCAGTAAATAAAATAAAAGGAAGAATTATCGCCGCAAGCAAAATATGTGTTGCAAGAATAATAAGATACACAATGCGGAAATTACCTGCAGCCAAACGCTCATCATCACTCAAAATTCCATCATGATTACTATCACCGAAAACGGCTTCGCCTGCAAGCAAGTGATGTGCAATGTATGAAAGAAGAAAAATTACAGAGAGACCCAAGGCAACAAACATTAAATTTCTATGCAGTTGATATTTTCTTTTTTTAACTGCTGCGAGTGCAGCCAGCAGGAATACAGCAATGAGGGAATTGATAAAAGCATTAGCCTTTGCTAAAATGTGTACATCAAACCCTGCATCAATATTCAATTTATAATTACCTAAAATTGCAACAGCGCTAAAGACCACAAAAGAGAAAATACCGATAAGCCATTTAGCCTGCTTATCATTTTTTTGTATTAAAGGTGGTAACAATTGCATCGGCAAAAGAAACAATAATAATTAAATGCTGCTTATTAATATGATTTTCTTATAATCATTTTACATTTCATCATTTGCATATATGCACTTTCATGCATCTGCACATCCGCATTATCTTTGCTCCCCACACAAAATAATTTATGGGAAGAATTTTCGAGGTTAGAAAAGCCACCATGTTTGCCCGGTGGGACAGAATGGCCAAGCAATTCAGCCGCATAGGAAAAGACATAGCCATTGCTGTAAAAGCAGGAGGGCCAGAGCCTTCAATAAATCCTGCTCTCAGGCGTTGCATACAAAATGCCAAGAGTGTAAATATGCCAAAAGACCGTATTGATGCGGCTATTAAAAGAGCGCAGGGAAAGGAGATGGAAAATTATGAGGAGATATTATACGAAGGTTACGGACCGCATAGTGTGGCAATATTGGTAGAAACAGCAACTGATAATCATGTGCGTACAGTGGCGAATGTAAAAAGTCATTTTAATAAAGGCGGAGGAACTTTAAGCAACAGCGGCAGTGTTAGCTTTCAATTTAAAAAAATGGGAGTTTTTAAATTAAAACCGGAGGGATTAAATATAGATGAATTAGAATTTGAATTGATAGACTTTGGATTGGAAGAAATGGGCGAAAGCACTGATGATAACGGAAATGCACAGCATCCTGCGGATAAAATTATCGTTTTGCGAAGCGCTTTTAATGATTTTGGGAAAATGCAGAAAGCTTTGGAAGATAAAGGCATTACACCTGTAAGCGCAGAACTGGAATGGATACCCACAACCGCTGTTCCTGTAAATGATGCAGAGGCAGAAGATGTAAGTAAATTACTAGAACGTTTAGAGCAGGACGAAGATGTAAGCAAAGTGTTTCATAATATGGGATAAAAGTCTTGACTGCTGTTTAAATTTTTTTTTTAATGTCTGAAGTTAATGGAATACAACAGCCGCTTGTTCTCTTTGATGGGGTTTGCAATTATTGCAATGCAATGGTGAACTTTTCCATACGGCACGATAAAAAAAGCAAACTGCATTTTACACCTTTGCAGAGTGATATTGGAAAGCAACTTAAAAAACAGTATGTAATTCCGGATGAAGTTGATAGTGTAGTATTGATAGAAAATAATAAGGCATATACTTATGCATCTGCTGCTTTACGGATTTCAAAATATTTAGATTGGCCTGCAAAAGCATTATATGCATTGAATATTTTTCCTGCCTTCATCAGCAATACGATTTACAAATGGATTGCAAAAAACCGCTATAAATGGTTTGGGAAAAAAGATTCATGCATGATGCCTGCGTCAGATGTAAAAGCAAGATTTTTGGAAGATGGTTAAGATAATTCTCGGAATAAAAATTAGTGAAAAAGGGCAGCAATTAATGAAAGGGTGAAGGCGTTGGTGTTTTAAACTTAGGAATTTTTACAGTATGTTTATAAGGATAAATATAAGTAGTATTGCCTTTTTGCAACCTTAACATAGACTGCATTTGAACAGAATTATTGGTTTTTTGCTGAAAAATATCCTGCGAGCCCATAAACTGAAATTGAGAGAGCCGGATAGATGACAATGAATAATTTTTTTTGTACTTGCTAAGATTTTTCAGGCTGAATTTATCATCATCATCAATTGCATGTCTTGACCCAATAAAGGAACCGAAGCCTGCATTCAATACCAGCATTGAAGTGAGTGTAAGTAATAATTTTATATATGGTAAGTTTTTTTTCATTTCAAAATTTCAGAACAAATATACAATTTTTTTGTAACGCCTTTAACAAAATTCTATTAATTTATTAACGCTTTTCTCTTCAAAATGTTACACAAACTTGGAAATTTTATTTTTCGTGTTTACCTTTCGCTAACCAATCCAAAACTATGAAGGAAAATTTCCCGCATGATAATAAGGAAGAATTGCAAGAGCTTTTGCAACAGTATAATAATCTGCGTTCAGGGAAAACATCATGCTATCTTGAAGAAGATTCATTCGAAAAAATAATTGATTATTTCGATGAAAAAGCGGATTTGAATAAAGCACTTGAAGCAGCGGAAACCGGTCTTGAGTACTTTCCATTTTCATCTGAACTGCTTGTAAAAAAAGCGGATCTTCTTATAGCATTGCGCCACTACCGGGACGCCTTAAGCATATTGGAACAAGCAATTTTGTACGACAGAACGAATATCAATATCTACATTTTAAAAATTGATGCGTTACTCGCATTGGATATGCAGCCTGTTGCCGTTGAATTACTCGAAGAAGCTCTTCTGCTATTCGAAGGCGAAGAAAAGCTTGAACTTTTATTTGAGCTGGCAGATGTATATGATGATTATGAAGAATTCGATAAAGTGTTCGATTGCCTGCAGCTAATTTTAGAACATGACCCTGTAAACGAGGAAGCCTTGTATAAAATTTGTTTCTGGACAGATTTTACCCGGCGCAATGAGGAAAGTATAAGACTGCATCAAAAAATAATTGACAACCATCCTTACAATGAACTCGCATGGTTTAACCTGGGTGCAGCTTTTCAGGGATTAAAATTGTATGAGAAAGCGATTGATGCCTATCAATATGCTGTTGTGATTGATGAAAAGTTTGACTATGCGTATAGAAATATGGGCGATGCTTATATCAGGCTGCGCAAATACAAAGATGCCATTGAAGTTCTTGAAAAAGTGCTTGAGCTTACCCGGCCTGAACAAGTTATTTATGAGGCCATAGGACATTGTTATTTCCGTTTAGGCAAACTTGCGCCTGCAAGATTTAATTATCGCAAAGCCTCGCACATGAATCCTGAAAATAGTAAGATTATTTATAAAATCGCCCTTACTTATATGAGGGAAAATCAATGGGAGTATGCTATAAAACAATTAGAGAATGCAATGCGTATTCACCGCAGTGTTCCTGAATATAATCTTGCTTTGGGTGATTGTGCTATGCAATTATACAGATACAAGGAAGCCATTCAATACTTTGGCGTAGTGGTGCATAGCAAACCTAAAAATGTAAAAGCATGGGAATCACTGATAGGATGCCTGTACAAAGCAGAATATTTTGAAGAAGCAAAACAGCAATGCCTTGCAGCGTTAAAAGCTACGGAATATAAACCTTTTTTTTATTTTTTGTATAGCGTTGCACTAATTGCAACGGGTAAAATAAAAGAAGGTCTTTTGCAGTTGGAATATGGATTAAACAGAGCGCCCCGGTTAATTAAAAAGCTTATCAGATTATATCCTGCGATTATTCAAAACATGCAGGTTGCAGAGATGCTCATGAAATTTAAAAAAAGAAAAAAGTTTTGAATGGGCTGATGCATTGCTTTCATTCGATTTAAAAGAAATCGCCAGGCTTGCCCTTGAAAGAAGCAGCGGGTACGCATTGTTGATTTTCGCTTTAAATTCCTTAATAAGATTTATAGGCGACCTGGAGCATTTTACGATTTAGGAGTAGCAATTAAAGATTTTTAATAATACGAATTAAAGCAAGGCACGTGCATTTACATGCTTTATCTCTTTCTGAAGTTTCCTGAGTTTTAAGTGCATATTCCAATAAACGATTATCCAACAACCGTTCAGCTAAATGGCAAATGTAAGCGATTTAATTTTTTGAGATTCCTGCAACATCGTAAAATACAATGCTCAAATTATTATTTATTCAACCTTCACGATAAAAATAAAATGATTAATTTAATCAAATGATCTTTTTGAAACTTCTCATATTGTTTTTCGTACCTTTTACCTAAAGAAAATGACCCGCAAATGACGTTCACAACTTTTCCATTTCGCTGTTTACAAATTCCATTAATGTTTGTATGTGTGCGGGGGAAAAATCGAATCGCAAACCCGCGGCAGCATAAAGCTGCGGCAATGTTTTTGTGCCGCCGAGGCTTAAGGCATTTATGTAATTACTGATTGCCTGCTGCGGGTTTTGCCGATACTGCATCCATAAACCGATTGCGCCAAGCTGGGCTATGCCATACTCGATGTAGTAGAATGGCACTTCGAACAAATGGAGTTGACGCTGCCAGCCGATTTCACGGTATGCAGAGAGACCACTGTAATCTACTACGCTGCCGGTGAATTCGTTGAGTATACGCAGCCAGTTCTGCGTTCTCTCTTCAATGGTGTGCGTTGGGTTTTCATATACCCAATGCTGAAATTTATCTATTGTTGCTATCCACGGAAATATGGTGATTACTCTTTCGAGCTGATGCTCCTTTGCACGTTTCAATTCATCTTCATTGTTGAAAAAAGATTCCCAGTGATTCATGCTGAAGAGTTCCATTGCCATGCTTGCCACTTCGGCAATTTCCATAGGATATTCTTTGAATGCACTCAGCTCAAGATTATGCGATAAGAAAGAATGTATGGCATGACCACCTTCGTGAACCATCGTTGTTACATCGCTCATTTGCCCGGCAGCATTCATGAAAATAAAAGGAGCGCCGCTCTCTGCCAGCGGACAATTATAACCGCCGGGAGCTTTACCCTTGCGGCTTTCAAGGTCGAAGTGATGCATGGCATCCATTTGTCTTAAACAATCTGCAAAGAATGGGTTTAATTCTGTAAAACATTTTTCCGTTTTCTCTAAAAGTTCTTTTCCTGTTTCAAATGGGCGCAGTGGTTGCACGCCTTGTTGTTCGGCTTCAGTATCCCATGGGCGCAACACATCAATCCCTAATTTCTTTTGTTTCTGTTGCAGAATTTTATCTGCCAGCGGCAGCACGTGCAGCTTCACGGCTTCATGAAACCGGTAACAATCTTCTTTGGTATAATCGAATCTTCCAAGCTCTGCGAATTTGTAGTCGCGGTAATTTTCAAAGCCTGCATTGTGTGCTACTTTATCTCTGCGGTCTATAAGTTGCGTGTACAAATCATGCATGGCTTGTTTATCCTGCAATCTTCTCTCCTGAATTTTTTTATAAACTTCTTCACGCAGGCTGCGGTCTGGATTTTCTAAAAACTTTGACGCCTGTTGCAACGTGTATTCCTGCCCCTGCACATGCACCGTCATTTTACCGGCGATAACGCCATATTGCTGCTGCATTACACTAAGCTCTGCCTGCAGCTGAATATTTTCTTCACGAAATAATTCAATATTCTTACGCACATTGCGCAGGTAAGTGAAAAATTTTTCTTTATCGAGTTCTTGCGTGAATGGTGAATTGATAAGCTTTTTATTTAGTGCATCGGCATAGGGTTGTATGTGTGGTTGTATTTGCAAACAAAAATAATTGAATGCTTCCTCAAGCGTTTTATCAGTTGTGTCGCAGGTCATTTTTATTTGCCGCCAGCAGGCATCCTCGCTGCAAACTGCTTCCAGCTCACTAATATCTTCCAGCCATTTTTCTAATTCTCTTTTTGAATGTATCGGGCGTTCTAAAAGTTCTTTAAAGTACGGTTCAAGTGCATCCCATGTTGTTACCTTAAAATCTTGTGATAAAAAATTGCGTGGTAGTTTTTGAATGTTGGCGGAAAGAGTCATGAGGTAATTGGGAATTAGGTATTCGTATAAAGAATTTTAAAGATTCATCGAAAGGCGTAATACAAAGTCCCCCACTGGGGGATTTATGCGCAGCATCCTGTGGAGGGGTTTTTTAAACCATCTTTCGTGGCGCCTGCACTTTCGCTGCTTTTGATTTAGTGTTTGTAAATTTTGCAGATTGGTTTGCTGGTTTTTCCTTTGATGATGTTTGAGATGCATCCGCATTACCTTCTTCTGATTGCTCAGGAAGCTTTATCTCAATGTTGTTTGCTTTAAGCACACAGAACCATCGCACCATTTTCTTCATATCACTGGCGTATACTTTTTCAAAGTCCATATCGGGATATGCTTTCTGAAAATATTTTTTTACTGCATCTGCATCTTTTTCAGAAGGCAATGGTTCTTCACTTGCTTGCATGGCAGTGAATACTTCCACAAGATTTACATTTTGCTTCTGGGTATATACTTCTATGCTTTCAAGATGAGAGACCGTATGATTGCGGGATGATACAAAGGTTGTGCTCTTATCTTCCAGTGAACGCACAATAGCGCCGTCGGCTTTGCTGATTACTAATTCGTATAAGCCGGTGAAGCCGGTTACCGAAATTATTTTATTATACTCCATAAATAATAGATTCGTTTGAGGAGTGCAAGATAAAGCGCAATTGAGAATTATGAATGCAGAATTATGAATGCAGAGTTAAGAATTTTAGATGCGGGGCTTAGAGGGATGGATTTAAGATGCTGATGTATTGCTTAATGTACTCATCCTTCTTTTTTAATTTATACTGCATAATGAAACGCGGATGCGGTAAAGCTTTTATTTCATTGAACCATTTATATTTTCTATTCCGTATTGACAAGTATTTGAAATTTTCTCTTTCTCCAATGCAAAAGCAAACATCAGTATTTATACCAAAGCATAATTGTTTTTCAATACAATCTTTCGCAAAGGGTTCAATGCTTTCTAATAAAGATGCATCATCGTAATAATTCAAATTTTTTCCATCTTTTATAAATCCTAACGGGCTGGTTGCTGATATATAGAATTCGTGATAAAATTTTTTTGCTCCGCCACAGGCATCAATCATCTCATATATAAAAACCGAAGAGAGTTCCTGCTTCTTTTGAAAATTATTTTCAATGCCGCAAACATTTTGCAGCCTGATAGGATCTGTAAATGGAATACCTGTAACGCCTCCGCCAAACCTTCCCGGATTGATGCCGAGGATTAAAGAACGCTGATTATTCTCATTATAATATTTTTGATAGAAAGCAGTGCATGCCTGTTGAACTTCGGTGTTTTTGTGTGCATCAAGTGTTGAAATGCCTTTTGGTAATTTGAAAGGAAGCTGAAGGTTGAAAAGAAAAAAGAGAATTTTATCGCTGAGCATTCTGAGTATCATCTTCTGTTAGCGGCAAAGAAAGTTTAATCTATGAAGAATAAAAAGATTGCTTTGCTTTGAAATTGCAGCTATCAGTTCAAAACTCTGCGAAGAAGCCCCAGCCCTAAAGGGAGAAAATCAGTTTTACTTTTCTAAAATCATTTGCTTCGTAGCAATCAACTTTTCATCAACATATAATGAATACTGATAAGCGCCGTTTGCAAGACCTGAAGCATCCACTTTCAAACTTCCTTTACCGTTGCCCGAAAGATTTACTTCTTTCAAAGTTTTAGCAGACTTATCGGTGATGATAATTTTTGCTGATGAATAAGTTTGAGGTAAAGTGTAATTGATAGTTGTTGTATGATTGAATGGATTGGGAATGTTTTGTTCGAGAGAAGCAGAAGAAATGTTGAATATTCGAAGTTGGATGTTGGATGTTGATTGTTGAACATTCATCATTGCTTCTAACTTTTCTAATCTTTTTTCTAATTCATCATTTTGTTTTTGTAAAGCATCAATTTTTGTGTCCTTATCATCATTCATTTTGCTAAGTTCCTGCACTGCTTTCACCAAAGGCACTACAAACTCTGCATATCTTAATCCATATAAATCCTTATCATTCTTAGGTGCATCAACACCGCTGAAATCAAAGTTTAGCGATTTGGCTGCTTTCTCTACATCCTGTGCAACAAAGCCGGTGTAAACAATTTGTTCTTTTTCTTTTCTTGAGGTTATTTCTTCACTTATTGCAGGCAATGTTTTTCCGTCTTTATCTTTCTTAACATCCGGAATGAACCTGTTTATTGCATCCATACTTAAATTATATGTAACGGGATTTAATTTATTAATGAAGGCAAGTCCGGGCACATTTTGTTTTATGTTCTGCTTAACCCTTCTGTCAGAGATATTACTCCAGTCAACATAACCGCCAATACTTGTTGTAGAGGCGTTGCCTATTCTTGCCTGGTTGCTGGCAGTAGTATAACATGCTTCACCTACTGCAATAGAATTAAATACTGCGTATGTATTCACATCAGGTCCTGAAAAGGCACCTACTGCTACATTATTATATCCGGGTAGTCCTGCATAGCCCAGTGCTAAAAAGCCAACAGCGGTGTTGTAGTATGCCCCATTATTGGGGTAAAGAGCGTCTATACCAACGGCTGTATTATAGCTTCCGAAAGTATTAGTGTATAAAGCGTCATCGCCCACGGCTACATTATATGAGCCTGTTGAATTATTATACATGGCATAGTGACCATGCGCATTATTACTGCTGCCGGTGGTGTTTGCATATAATGACAATGTTCCTGATGCAGTATTATCAGAGCCCGTTGTATTATAATAAAGAGACGAATACCCGTAAGCTGCATTGCTTTGTCCTGTAGAATTAAAATACATAGCATAACTCCCTGTTGCAACATTGAAGCCTCCTGTACTATTTGAATATAATGCCTGGTAACCTGTAGCGGTAAGGTTTGAAGCTTTATTAAAGTATAATGACTGGTAACCCGTAGCGGTATTGTTATTACCTGTTTGATTGAAAAAGAGTGAATAATATCCATTGGCAGTATTATGACTGCCGGTAGTATTTGCATCGAGTGACAAACCCCCTGTAGCAGTATTAAAACTGCCGGTAGTATTAGAAGGTAAGGCTCCGTATCCAAAAGCCGAATTATTATTACCTGATGTGTTTGAATACAAGGCAGAAACACCGGAACCAGTATTGTTGTAGCCAGTATTATTTGAATAGAGTGACTGGTATCCGTTTGCAGTATTGCTGCTGCCAGTAGTTGTTGCATACAATGCTTTTGAACCCACAGCAGTGTTTGCTCCAAACCCTGGTACAGCATTGTACAATGATGAATCACCAACAGCCACGAGATTTTTTCCTGATTTATTTTTATAAAGAGCCCCTGCTCCCACAGCAACATTGCTATACCCGCTAGTATTATTAAATAAAGCATAGCTTCCGAAGGATGCATTAAAGATTCCTGATGTGTTAGAATAAGAAGCTCTGAAGCCGAAAGCAGCATTGTTATTACCTGTAAGATTTTTCAATGTTTGGAAACCAAACGAGGTATTTGCTTTGGAAGTGCTGTAATCTATATGTCCCGCCTGCTGGTTATTAACTCTAAACGAAAGTGCATTAGCATCTTTTGTACCCAGGAAGTTTGTAGATGAATTGGTGCCTGAATTACCCGTAAGAAGCCAGCTTTGGGCATTTGCAAATTGCAAAATAATTGCAAGAATAATAGTAAGTGTAAACTGTTTCATAGAAAAGGTTTTTGTGAATGAATAAATGTGTGCTCACTTTTAGTTGATTACCGTTGTTGTTTTTTCAGAAGTTCATTTTCATCTTGCAGTATTTAAATTAAACCTGCTAACTTCTGTGTGGCAAACGTTTCATCTGCGAAGGTGAAATGGTAGGACAAATCATACAACCCTTATTTTGTGGGGTAAGCGAAAAATTAATAGGGAAAAGTAAATAATAGCTTTTAAAACAGCATGCCTTCCAATTCTATACAGGTGCCGGTTGGTACATTGGAAGCTATGCGAAATAAACCTTTGATCTCATTCATGCGGTTTTTCATGCTGTTTAAACCGTGTGTGAATGATTTGTTGTCTTCAACATCCATTCCTGTTCCGTTGTCCGTAATTTCAAAATGATATTTCATGTGGTCAATAACAAAACGGATAACGACCTGCGAGGCGCTGCTATGCTTCACAACATTATTAAGTGATTCTTTTAATACCAGAAAAAGATTGCGTTTTAATTCAGGGTTGATTTTGATTTTTTCCGCTGCATCAGGAAAATCAATTTTGTACTGCATGGCCGCGCCGTCGAAAAAATCAGAAATGTAAGTTCTCATAAATCCAAGCATGCCGGCTAAATCATCGTATTGAGGATTAGTAGCCCAAATGATGGTGCGAAGGCCCACAATCATTTCTCTTGACTGATTAGTGATCTTATCAAATATATTCATTACAGATTCTGCGCTCCCTTTTTGCAATTGTTGTTTAGCCTGCTGCGCCAGAATTCCGGTTTTTGAAATGGAAGCACCAATATCATCGTGCATATCTCTCGAAATTTTGTTACGAATATTCTGCAATTGATTTTCCTGTTCCAGAAGTGCAATTTCTCTTTCTGTTTTTCGCTTGTGCTGAATTCTTTCAAATATTGTAAATGCAGTAATTGCTGTGAGAATAATAAGAATGATTAGAGCAATATTAAAATTATGCTGCTGCGAAATTTTAATTGCAGAAATTTTTTTATCGGCATTTAAAGCAGCAATTTCTTTATCTTTTTGAGCGGCTTCATATTTAGTATTCAGTTCAGCCATTGTTTTTTGCGCATCTTCCTGGTTTAGCGAATCACGAAAGACACTCAGTTTTTCCATTACCTTCAGGGCCTCCTGAAAATTTCCTGTTGCTTCGTAATATTTTATTGTCTGTTGCTGAACGCCTATCATACATTCCGGCAATTTTGAAGGGGCAATCAATGTTTTTGCCTGCTGTAGAAATTTCCATTCTTCATTATAATTTTTTTTCTCATGAAGAATGTCACACAGTTCCATAAGCACCTCGTAATTTGTGAAAGTTAGCTTTGAGAGATTTTGAAGCGACAGCGCTTCCTTCATTGCATCTTCGGCTTTATCGAGCTTATGAAGATTTTTAAGATTTTGTGCATAATCACTCAAGGCTTCTACATAATCATCTTTATTGGAATATTGTTTCAGCATTGGAAGCGCCCGGTTGTAATATTCATAAGCAGTTTTATCCTCGCCTATTTTTGAATAAGCATCTCCGATGCGGTAAGTAAAGTAGCCAGATGAGCTAAGCATACCATATTCAAGGGAAATAGTTGCAGCCTCTTTTAAGTATTTTATTTCTTCCTTATAAAGACGCTGCATATCCAATAGCATTGTATAAACCCAGTAAACATCTCTTTTTACAAGCGGGTCATTTGATTGCTCTGCCATTTGCAGCGCTTTTGAAATATACCACGCCGCACTATCATTATTTCCCCTCTGGCTGTATGTGCGGGCATAAGCTGTGAAGATGGAGCAGAGTAACTTTTTATCTTCTGGTTCAGTTTGATAACGTTTAATAACCGTTAATGCTTTTTCAAGATAATTTAAAGCCGAGTCAGGAACAACCCGAAGCATGAAATAAACACCTGTAGCATAATCAACTTTTGCACTTTGTTTGAGCAGAATATATTTAGCCGGTAGAGTAGAAATAATTTTGCGGGCGCTTAAAAAATTGGGCAAAACCTGGTCGAATTCATTTGCGAAAGTGAACCTTCTGCCTTTCCACAAAAATGCATTGAGCACTCCAAACTGGTAATGTGATTGCATTGAAATTTGCATCTCTTCGCTGATTGCTGAATCGGCTTTTGAATAATTCCTAAGGTAGAGCAAATAAAAAATTTCCTTATTAAGAATATCAGCTTTTCCCGAGTCACTCGTTGTTTGCTGATACACCGCTTTCAAAGAATCAATGCGATGCTGAAGAATTTGCGCCTTTAAAAAAAACGGGAAGAGAAAAAAGATAATAATACTTATTATTTTGTACCTGCAATTCATTTTAGAATAATTCACTAAGTTAATTTGTAAACAAATCTATCCTGCAAATTGCTTTATGTAAACCGTTATTTTATAGGGTTTGATTACATACATCCATTGAAGGCTGTTGATATAATTTTTTACATGAATTATTCCTCTTTAATTTTTTCTGAATGCTTTATTAAGAGCCTCTGTTCTGCTGTGTACCTGCAGCTTCTCATAAATGTTTCGCACATATCCCTGCACGGTGGTAGTGCTGATAGTAAACTGATCTGCAATTTCTTTGTACCGAAACCCTTTATCAAGCTTTTGAAGTACATCCCATTCCCGACGGGTTAATTTATCAGTTTCATTTGGGGCGGAGCTGATTTTCTGAAATGACTTAAGAACCTGCCTCGCAATGGTTGCTGACATAGGAGATCCTCCTGCATAAATGTTTCGGATAGCTTGCTGAATTTGTTCAGTTGGCTCGAGCTTTAATAAATATCCTGTTGCGCCGGCACACAGCGAATCAAAAATAGAATCGTCATCACCAAGAACTGTGCACATAAGAAACTGAACATGCGGCTTACGATGCTTCCACTTAAAAATACTTTGAATTCCGCTTTTGCCGGGAAGCTGAATATCCATCAGCACCACATCAACATTCAAATCCATAAAGGCAGCGCCGAATGATTCAGCATCTTCAAAAACTGCAATGGTTTGCAGATCATTCGTTGCATCCACAGTTTCTTTTAAGTGCTCCCTGAATAACTCTTCATCTTCTACAATTGCTACTCTTATCATAATTGCAAAGGAGATTTTTTTTTAACCTAATTAACAAACATCTCTGTTAGCCATGCAGGCTAAAATAGTATGAAAAGTTAGTAAAAAAGAATAAAAAAGCTGCTTCAGAAATGGAGCAGCTTATATATCAACAATTAAACCTTTACCTGGTTAATACCATCTGATAGCCTCTTGCTACCGAGACGATTTTTGGAATTGATTGTTTATTTTACCAAAATCATCTGTTTTGTATCAATCAATTTACCATCTACATATAAAGAATAATTGTATGCGCCGCTTGCAAGTGTTGATGCATCTACTTTCAAGCTTCGCTTACCGTTGCCACTAACATTTATTTCTTTTAATGTTTTACCATTCTTATCAGTGATAATAATTTTTGATGATAAATATGTTTGTGGTAAAGTGTAATTAATCGTTGTTGTATGATTGAATGGATTAGGAATGTTTTGTTCTAACGATGAAGTGCTTAAACTGATTGTGGTTTTATTCGCTGATTGTTTTAAATTCATCATTCCTTCTAATTTCTTTAACCCGTTTTCTAATTCCTTGTTTTTTTGCTGCTGTGCATTAATTTCTTTTTGCTGTCTATCTATAATTTCCTGTTGCTCCTGCATGCCTTTTATCATTATAGGAATAAGCTCAGTATAGTTGATAGCCTTGAAATCTATAACTTCTCCCGTTTTAATAACCTCCGTTTTAGTTTGTGCATTCGGGTCCTTTGGGTCTGCCGCAGGCTTACCTCTTGGCGTAGCTTTATCTACATCAAATTTGGTATCTTTCAATAAACCGGGCAATACTTTTTCAACGTCCTGCGCAATTAAACCATAATGCTGCCCCTGTGGTAAATTCATCAGTTTATAATTTCCATCCTCGCGGTATTGATATTGCTTTGGATGCAACTGGCTGAGGATACTTATAGCACTTTTAAAATTCTGTATGTTTTGTTTCAACTTTTCATCTGAAGGAAGATAACTGCCGGTTGTGTAAACATTGCCATTAAAATAACCGGCATAAGAACTGGGGTTGTTGGACTCCAAAGACTCCATAGCTTTGGTCGGAAAAACCATAGGCACCCCAACCTATCGGTCCGTAAGCTGCTCCGTGAGTACCTTCTCCGTTTCCTGTTTCATACCCAAAAACTCCTTGTCCGTTTCCATCATCAATTCCATAAACACCTATTCCATTAAAATTTTCAAAATAGCCGCCGTAATTGCCGCCCTGTCCATAAACACCTGTTCCAGTAGGTGCATAAGCATATACCCCATAACTGCTTCCAGCTGCTAATACTCCCTGAAAACTGGAAGAACTATTTCCTATCTGGGTGGTGCCCCCATTATTATTAAGGAATAAAGTAGATGCACTTCCATTGTTGCGTGACTGTATCTGCTGAAAATCCATACCTAAGTTATAATTCGCAGTATTTCCCAATACCATATATCCGGGATTGGAAAGAGTAACAAGTGAGGTACCTATTACCTGCAGAGTAGTTACAGGTGTTGTAGTACCCATACCAATATTTCCATCAAAGCCTATGCGCATTCTATCCACATTGTTGGTTCTTATTGCAAACCCTTTTGAATCTGTAGTACCTATGAAATTAGTTGCAGGATTGGTGCCTGCATTTCCCGTAAGCGACCAACCAGAACCTGCTTTGTCATTGCTCCACGTTAAAACTCCGGAACCGTTTGTTTTTAGCACCTGTCCATTTGTGCCATCTGTTTTTGGAAAAGTGTAAGCACCTACTTTAAATGTCCCTAATACACCGCTGTTGCCATTGTCACCATTTACAAACAACAGCGCCTGGCTGAGAGAATTCCTGAATTCGTATTGGTTTGCGGCGGAGTTTAAAAACAATCCTTTATTGGCATCCCTGAATATTGAAATATAAATTTGTTGTCACCAACCACATATACACCTGTGCCGCCAAAAGTTAGTTTGCCTGTGGTATCAATTTTTGCAAAGTTTGTGGCAGTGCCAAGCCGCCACGCACCTGTGTTAAGAAGTCTTCCGTTTTCACGGTTATTGGTTTTAAAGATTAGGGCTTTGTTGTCTGTGGTTCCCAAAAAGTTTGCGGTGGTTAATCCGGCGTTGCCGCTGGTGCTCCAGCTTTGTGCATGCATGCTTAGCGGGAGAGCGAATACAATTGCGATGAGTGTGTGTAAAGTTTTCATAATACAGATTTTTTTTGATGATGAGATAATTTATTGATTATTCACCTGAATGTTATTGTTGACTTGAAGCAGTTTGTTTTTTATCCACCATATTCTCTTTGCCCTGAGAAATTAAAAGTGCTTTTAGCTCATTTATTTGTTTTTGCAGGCTAATGTTTATCCTTTCCTGTTGTTCGTTTTGAACTTTTAATTTATCATTTTGACTGGACAACTCCTGCACTGCTTTTACAAGAGGCACTACAAACTCTGCATAGCGCAAGCCATATACATCATTTTCATTTTTTGCAGCATCAACTCCGCTGAAATCATAGTTTAATTCTTTTGCTGCTTTTTCTACTTCCTGTGCCACAAAACCAGTATATCTTATTTGTTCTTTTTCTTTGAATCCTTTTTCCATTACAGCTTTTCCTTCAACACTTATATTCTTATCTGCAGGAATGTTTTTATGCAGAAAATTATCAATAGCTGTAGCGTCAAGTGTATAACTAACAGGTTTTAATTTATTAATGAACTGCAAACCCGGCACATCTTCTCTCATATTTTTCTTATACCGTCCATCGCTGATGTTGCTCCAGTTAGCATAAGCCCTGTAAGAAACTGTAGCCAAATTTCCCATAGTTACCTGGTTGGGTGTAGTGCAGATTGTACTCTGTCCAATGGCAATTACATTATAGTAATCCGAACCATTCACATCTGTATTAGCACCAACAAATACATTATAGTATCCGTTATTGAATATATAGCCTGCACCGTATCCTACCGCAGTATTGCCATCTGATGCAGATGTATTGTGCAAAGAAAAATAACCCACTGATGTATTCTGACTGCCTGTAGAGTTGAATTGAAGTGCAAAATTTCCATCGGCAGTATTCTTATTTCCTGTAGTATTAGAATTTAAGGCATCTGCTCCGGTGGCGGTATTATTGTCTGCCGTATTATTAGCAAGGGCACTGATTCCACAAGCAGTATTAAAGTCTGCTGTTGTATTTGAAAAAAGTGCCCGGTCTCCGCAGGCTGTATTATAGTAACCGGTAGTGTTGGAATGAAGCGCATAGCTTCCTATGGCTGTATTTGAAGAGCCAGCGAGAGATGATATGGGTTGATTATAATAAAGAGCCTCATATCCCACGGCAACATTATCACTGATGTATGCAACGCCTGGATTGTAAGACTGACTATATAGCGCTCCTTTTCCGACAGCGACATTATGAGATGCAGCGGTATTAGAATAAAGCGCCTGGTATCCGTAAGCGACATTTTCACTTCCTATAGTATTGGCATAAAGCGCTCCATACCCATTAGCGGTATTTGAATTGCCAAAAGTATTTGAATAAAGTGACTGAAAACCGGTAGCCGTATTATTATAACCAAACGTATTGCTGTATAATGTCTTGGAGCCTATTGCCGTATTCCCATACGGTTCAATACCTCTGGTTAAGCCGCTGCCATTATTGTATAAAGCAGAATCACCAATGGCAACAACATTCGACACTTTTGTGTTTTTATAAAGAGCACCGATACCCATTGCAATATTGCTGTACCCCGTGGTAGTAAAAAAAAGAGCATACGCTCCCACAGAAACATTATTATTTCCTGTGGTGTTTGAAGAGCCTGCTTTATAACCAAATGCAACATTGCTGTTGCCGGTGGGATTTATCAAAGCCCGAAAACCGAAAGAAGTATTTGCCTTTCCTGATGCAAAGTCAATATAACCTGACCGCTGGTTATTTACTTTAAACATTAGAGCATTATTGTCTTTAGTGCCTACGAAATTTGTTCCTGTTGTGGTACCGCTGTTGCCTGTGATAAGCCAGCTTTGTGCATAGATGCCTGCATACATGATGCAGCACACAATAAGAAATGTAATTTTTTTCATAAAGAACTTTTTTTTGGTTAATAAAATTTGTGCAAGACTTCACTTGTTATTTAGATTTTTTTTGTGCCAAATAGCAGAATAAGAATTAAACTTCCGTTGCGTCGCACTCTTGTACTGTTGAGCTTTGTTTGTCATTGCGAGGAATTTTTTTAGGCTTGTACGCAGGCAATTCCGAAGCAATCTCCTGAAGCTATGTACTGGTAGGTCATTCCTCAACTTCACTTCTAAACATCAAGGGATAGCCACAGACAACTCAACGCACAATGCTATGCTGTTGTCTTCGCTATGACGAATTCTATTCTGCAGTTGAAGAGTGCGACACTGAAACAAGTTCAGCGCAGGCTCCACAAAAGCTTAATAGCAGCACAGGTTTATGGCTCAAAAAAATTATTTCGCCAGCATCATTTGCTTCGTATCAATCAACCTTCCATCTATATACAAAGAATATTGATAAGCGCCTGATGAAAGAGATGATGCATCTATATTCAAGCTGCCTTTTCCACTGCCAGAAACATTTGCTTCTTTGACTGATTTACCCCTCTTATCTGTGATAATAATCTTTGCCGAACTGTATGTTTGAGGCAAACTGTAATTAATAGTTGTTGTATAATTAAATGGATTGGGAATGTTTTGTTCTAACAAGGCACCGCTTACAGAAACAATTTTTGTTGACTGTTGTACTGATGAGTTTACTGCACAAGGATTGCAGCTATTGAAATTTTGCTGAAGAGCCTGCACTATTGTTTTTAATTCATCAATTTGTTTCTGCTGTAATTCGTCTTTCTTTTTTAATTCATTATTCTCACCTGATAATTCCTGAACCGCTTTTACCAATGGCACTACAAACTCTGCATATCGAAGTCCATAAAAGTCATTTTCATTTTTGGGTGCATCCACACCGCTAAAATCATAATTCAAATTTTTTGCTGCTTTTTCTACATCCTGTGCAATAAAGCCTGTGTAAACTATTTTACTCTTTGCATCTTTTGCAAGTTTTTCATCAGTGGATATTTTTTTATTATCAGCCTTGCTCAAATTGCTTTGCCCGTTGGGGTGCAGCCGCGCATCAATAGCAGCAATATCCATCGTATAAGTAATGGGTTTAAGTTTTGTTATGAAAGCAAGACCGGGCACATTTTCTTTTACGTTTTTCTTAAAACGGCTGTCACTCGGGTATGTGGTCCAGCCTGCATAGCCACCAATTGTGGTAACAGTAGTATTTCCTACTACCACTTTATTGGATGCATTAACAGCAGCACTAGACCCAATCGCCATGGCATTGGTTAAACCATCTGTTGTAATGTCGGCATAAGAACCAAGACCTGTGTTATTACTTCCGGTGCTATTAGAATAAAGAGCCCTATATCCATTAGCGGTGTTGGAGCTTCCGGTGGTGTTGGAATAAAGCCCATTAATACCATTGGCGGTGTTGTAGCTTCCGGTGGTGTTGGAATGAAGCGCATTAAAACCATTGGCGGTGTTTTCGACTCCGGTGGTGTTGGAATAAAGCGCCTGGTATCCGTTGGCGGTATTGTCGAATCCTATGGTGTGGAAAAAAGCGAATTCACTCCGTTGGCGGTATTGTCGAATCCGCTGGTATTGGAAAAAAGCGCATCCAAACCAGTAGCGGTGTTCTGGTCTCCTGTAGCGTTGGAATAGAGCGCTGCGTAACCATTAGCGGTATTGTAAATTCCGGTGGTGTTGAAATGAAGCGCCTGGTATCCGGTGGCGGTATTGTCGAATCCGGTGGTGTTGGATAAAAGCGCGTTCACTCCGTTGGCAGTATTGCTCTCTCCTGTGGTGTTGGATAAAAGCGCGTTCACTCCGTTGGCAGTATTATTAAATCCGGTGGTATTGGAATAAAGCGCAGAGCTACCGCTTGCCGTATTAGAGAATCCAGTGGTATTGGAATATAATGCTTTGGAGCCAACTGCAGTAACTGCTACCAGCCCGCCTACGGTAGTATTATAAAGCGCTGAATCACCTATTGCAACTAAATTATGTCCACTTTTATTTTTGTAAAGCGCACCTCCGCCTATTGCTACATTACTATAGCCGGTAGTATTAAAGAACAAGGCATAAGCACCTAATGCACTATTAAAACTTCCGGATGTATTGGAAAAAGAAGCTTTATATCCAAAGGCAGCATTGTTATTGCCCGTTGGGTTTTTTAATGCCTGAAAGCCAAAAGAAGTATTGGCTTTTGCAAAGGCAAAGTCAATATAGGCGGAGCGTTGGTTATTTACTTTAAACATTAATGCTTTGGCATCTGTTGTACCAAGAAAATTAGTGCCTGGTGTAGTTCCTGCATTTCCTGTAAGGCTCCAGTTTTGTGCATAAGTGCCTGCATACATGATGCAGCATGTAATAAGAAATGTAATTTTTTTCATAAAGAACTTTTTTGAAATTAAGATTGATGTGTGTTTTATTTTAAAGCAACATCCCGGCAAGCTGTGCTGCCGGGATGATTTTGTGATAGTTTGTTTTTATTTCGCCAAAATCATTTGTTTGGTATCAATCAACCTTCCATCTATATACAAAGAATATTGATAAGAGCCTGATGAAAGAGAAAAAGCATCTACTTGTAAACTGCCATTGCCACTGCCTGAAATGTTTACTTCTTTTAATGATTTACCACTCTTATCTGTGATGATAATTTTTGCAGTTGAATATTGCTGTGGCAATGTGTAATTGATTGTTGTAGAACGATTAAATGGATTGGGAATGTTTTGTTCGAGGGAACCCGTTTCTTGTTTCTGGTTTCTCGTTTCTCGTTGTTGATTTACTGATGACTGATGACTGATAACTGACTGCTGATTGGAAAGAACAATAGATTTTAATTCATCAATCTGTTTTTGGAAAGATTCGTTTTCTTTTTTTAACTCATCATTTTGCTGCGAAAGCTCCTGCACTGCTTTCACCAAAGGCACTACAAATTCCGCATACCTCAATCCGTACAAATCCCTGTCATTTTTTGCTGCATCCACACCACTGAAATCATAATTTAATTCTTTGGCGGCTTTTTCAACTTCCTGTGCCACGAAGCCCGTGTAAACAATTTGTTGTTTTGCATTGCGTGCAATTATTTCATCCTGCAATGGTGCTATTGCTTTTCCCTCTTTATCTTTCCTGGCAGTCCGTTGTATAATTTTATCTGCAGCATCTAAATTGAGATTGTAGGTAACAGGTTTTAGTTTGTTGATGAATGCAAGCCCGGGTACATTTGCTTTAATATTTTTCTTTACCCGTCCATCACTAATGTTAGTCCAGTTGGCATAGCCGCCAATACTTGTAGTGGCGCCATTGCCGATTCGAGCCTGGTTACTTGCTGTTGTAATTGACTCTTCTCCCAACGATACTGTATTATAAATGCCATCGAGGTCAATAGCCGGGCCTGCAAAGGCTCCTACGGCAGTATTATTGTAACCCGGGTTTACGTAAGCCAGGGCTAAATAACCGAAAGCACAGTTATAATAAGCCGTAGTGTTATTGTATAACGCATCTACACCGGCGGCAGTATTAAATGCACCTGAAGTATTTAAAAGCATTGCCTCATCGCCGGTTACTGTATTATATGAACCTGATATATTATTGGTTAAAGAATTATTGCCCGTAGCAGTGTTATAACCGCCGGAAATGTTGGCATATAAAGCTGCTACTCCAAATGCAGCATTGCTTGTGCCGTACGTGTTTTGGCGTAATGCCTCTGTTCCTATTGCAGTATTAAATGCACCGGTAGTATTATTGAATAAAGCATAATACCCGCTTGCAGTATTTTTATAACCTGTGGTATTGTCAAACATCGCGTTTACTCCTACTGCAATATTCTGGTATCCTGTACTATTATATAATAATGCATATTTTCCATTGGCTACATTATCCGAGCCTGTACTATTTTCTTGAAGCGCGCCTATCCCTGTTGCCGTGTTGTTACTGCCGGTAGTATTAAACCGCATAGCTGTGTAGCCTATTGCAACATTGCTACTGCCTGTTGTGTTAAACTGTAATGCGGTGTGACCGTTAGCTGTATTAAACGAACCTGATGTATTAGAATTAAGTGCAAAATAGCCGTTTGCAGTATTGTCAGCACCCGTAGTATTTGAAAACAATGCTTTATTACCATTAGCTGTGTTTTCATAACCGGTAGTATTTGAATATAGTGACTGAAAACCTGTCGCAGTATTAGAATAACCTTTTGTATTTGTGTACAAGCTCTTGGAACCAAAGGCGCTATTGCCTGCAGCCTGAAAAGAAAAGGTTGCGCCGATGCCATTGTTATACAACGCCGAATCTCCCACAGCAACAGAATTGTGTTGCGTGGTATTTTTATAAAGAGCGCCAATACCTGCTGCCACATTACTGTAGCCCGTAGTATTAAAATACAAGGCATAAGCGCCGAATGCTGCATTAACTCTGCCTGTTGTATTTAATGAATTTGCCTTATAGCCAAAAGCTGCATTATTATCACCCGAAGGATTTTTTAACGCCTGAAAGCCGAAAGATGTATTAGCATTTGCAGAAGCAAAGTCAATAAAGCCGCTCCTGCTGTTGTTTACTTTAAACATAAGAGCCTTAGCATCTTTGGTGCCAACGAAGTTTGTGCCGGGAGTTGTGCCGGCGTTGCCTGTAAGAAGCCAGCTTTGCGCATTGATGCCTGCATGTATGATGCAGCACATACTTAGAAGAAATGTAATTTTTTTCATGATGAGATTTTTTTTAAATGAAGAAAGATGTGTTGTGTTTATTGGTAACAATAGATGTCCTGCGCCTTTGAGGTGTAAGACATCTTAGCGTTTTTATTTTGTCAAAACCATCCCGATAACGCTGCGCTATGGGGATGCCGCAAAAATGTTTATCATTTTAGGTGCTGCATCCCGAACCACTCACACACCGTCTTCAATCGGGATGATTTTGGAATTGTTTATTTTATTTTGTCAAAATCATTTGCTTTGTATTAATCAATTTTCCATCTATATACAAAGAATATTGATAAGCGCCTGATGAAAGAGAAAAAGCATCTACTTTCAAACTTCCGTTGCCACTGCCTGAAATGTTTACTTCTTTTAAAACTTTACCACTCTTATCTGTTATAATAATTTTGGCTGGTGAATATTGCGAAGGCAATGTGTAATTGATTGTTGTTGTATGATTGAAGGGATTGGGAATATTTTGTTCAAGTGAGGCACTGCTAACAGAAATAATTTTTGATGATTGTTGTGAGGATATTGCTCCAGAAACTGCATTACAGGGATTACATGCATTAAAATTTTGCTGCAAAGAAGAAAGCATTTGCTCTACTTTATCCAAACGCAATTGCATGTTTGAAATTTGCTGTTGCTGCTGATTATTCACTTCTCTTAAGCTATCATTATTGCCGCTTAGCTCCTGCACTGCTTTTACCAGCGGCACTACAAATTCGCTGTATCGCAAACCCCAAATTTTGCCTGATTTATCAACGCCGCTAAAATCATAATTTATCTTCCGGGCTGCCTTATCTACTTCCTGTGCAAGAAAGCCTGTGTAGTTTATTTTTTCAATATCATATTTGCCTTTCCAGTTAGCTGTATCATTCTTTCTGCCAATCAATTCGTTTTGCTTAGCTATACTGAAATGATAGGTTAGTGGACGTAATAGTTTTATAAATTGCAGACCCGGTACATTTTCTTTTATATCTTTTTTTACCCTTTCATCTGAATAATTTGTCCAGCCCACCTGCCCTCCAATGCTGGTAACGCTGCTGTTGCCAATTCGTACCGCATTATTGGCGAATGGGTATGCATCGTAGCCCAGCGTGGTATTATTATCATAGCTTACAACAACACCACCAAACTGGCTGCCAACAGAGGTATTATAATAGCCTGACTCATTCCAAAACATCGCAAATTCCCCTATTGCTGTATTGCCGAGACCATAGGTATTACTTGTTAACGCCGAACTGCCTATGGCTACATTTGTGTAGCCGGTAGTATTATCATACATAGTGTAATTACCTATAGCTATATTATTATCTCCCGAAGTATTATTAAAAAGCGTTTTTGTGCCAATAGCCACGTTATAATAGAATGTATCATTGCCAAAAAAACCACCAATTCTGCCAATACCCTGATTATATAATGCAGAATCGCCAATGGCAATTAAATCGTGCCCTATTGTATTTTTATATAAAGCGCCTTTCCCAATTGCAATATTGCGGTATCCTTTAGTATTGCCATACAGTGCTGTGTATCCAGAGGCAATATTGCTATGCCCTATAGTATTATTATACAATGCATAATTTCCGGTTGCTACATTATAGCTGCCACTGTTATTGAAATAAAGTGAATTACTTCCACTCGCTGTATTAAAAAAACCTGTTTTATTTAAATAGAGAGCATGCTCGCCGCTTGCAGTGTTGTGATAACCTGTGGTGTTAGAATAGAGCGCATCATTTCCATTTGCCGTGTTTGAGGAACCTGTGGTATTTGAGTAAAGCGAATAATTGCCGGTTGCTGTGTTTTGGGTACCGCTACTATTGTACGATAGTGAAGAAGTGCCGGTGGCTGTGTTTGAGTACCCAATTGTATTTGATTGAAGAGCAGAAGTTCCTGTTGCAGTGTTAGCGCCTCCTGTTGTATTGGAAATAAGCGCATTATATCCTGTTGCCGTATTTACGCCGCCACTGGTATTAGATAGAAGTGCATTATAACCGGTCGCGGTATTATAAAATCCGGTTGTGTTTAAATATAAAGCTTTAGAGCCTATTGCGGTGTTTCCCGTTGCTTCAATATCAGTTGCACCAACACCGTTATTATAAAGTGCGGAATCGCCTATAGCAACAAGATTACTTATGCCGGTATTTTTATAAAGAGCGCCAACGCCTGCCGCCACATTACTGTAGCCCGTAGTATTAAAAAAAAGTGCATACGCACCCAGCGATGTATTGTAAATTCCTGATGTGTTGGAAAAAGAAGCTTTATAGCCAAAAGCAGCATTGTTATTTCCTGTAGGATTTTTTAATGCCTGAAAACCAAAAGAGGTATTGGCTTTTGCAAAGGCAAAGTCAATATAGGCGGAGCGTTGGTTATTTACTTTAAACATTAATGCTTTGGCATCTGTTGTGCCGAGGAAATTGGTACCCGGTGTAGTTCCGGTATTTCCTGTAAGGCTCCAGCTTTGAGCATAAGTGCCTGCATACATGATGCAGCACACAATAAGAAATGTAATTTTTTTCATAATGAATTTTTTTAATGAAGATTAATGATTGTGTTTTATGTTGAAAGAATTATCCCGCTACGCTTATACTAAGCGGGATGTCGCAATCGCTTTTATTATTTTAAGTGCTCCATCCCGAGGCAATCACACAGATGCTTCAATCGGGATGATCTTGTAATCATTTATTTTTATTTTGTCAAAATCATTTGCTTAGTACGACTTTACCCCCGGAAAAACTATTCCCCCTGTTTTACCTGTAACACATAAGCCGGCAGTAATCCATGAGCTTCCTTATGCGTTTTAATTACTGCATTTGAATCAGGAGCTTCGGAAAGACAAAAAACTGTTCCATTTTTTTCATCCACCCAATAATTAATAAAATTGACTCTATATTTTTTCTCAACTGCAAGGTCTTTCTTATGAGCTTCTGCAACAGCAGCAGCAGTAACATTTCCGGCGCCTAAATTATGAACATCAAGAAAAAATTGTTTGCCATCAATTGCGGTGGATTCAGAACCTGCTGTTACTTTATAAATTGCTGATGGCAGTAAACCATGTGCTTCGGCATGTGTTTGAATAACCGAAGTAGAATCTTTTGCAGATGAAAGACAATACACTTTTCCTTTCTGCTCATCAACCCAGAATTTAATAAAGTTTACATCATATTTACCCTCTGTTGCAAGATCTTTTTGATGTGCAGCCATAACATCTGCAAAGGTTATTTTGCCCGGTTCCAGGTTATGTACGTCTATAAAAAGACTTTTATCCGTTGTTTTGATTGTTGCTTCATTCCTGGTTGAAGTTGATTCTGGTGAATTACTTTGAGCAGCCAGATTGTATGAAACAAACGGAATAATTGTACTCATCGCAAACACAAAGAAAATTTTCATGATATTACTTTTAAATTTTAAAAAATATTTTTCGCTATCAACCACCGCATGAGTGAGCAGATTTAATGGCTGCCCGGCCCAAAGGCAAATAGGCCCCGTTTTGAACACAGGTTTTATCACTCCCGCAAATACAGCCATTGCAATGGCTGCGTAATAAAATAATGGTTTCATAATTAAAAATTTTGATGTTATAGTTTACGCCTGCTCTTATTAAGGGTTTTCGGCATTCCCATTTCAAGTCTTTAAGAAATAAAAATATAACTATAGACAAAGCATGTCAACCACAATAGATTGTATGGCAGAGATTATTTATTTTCTGGCAGTAATAAATGGAAAAATGGCAAGTGTGTTTTGGAGACACCAATAGAGCTAATACAAAAGGAGAGCAATGGTTAAAAATTAGTTGCCCAAAAAGATGGTATACTTATAGCTCTGCAAGGCGTTTTAAAAATTCATCTTTTTTTCTTCGCGATACATCCACCACCGATGCATCACTCATAGTTATAGTTCCGCCTTCGCCTCTTGAATAATTTTTTACATGGTGCAGGTTAATGAGATGAGAATTGTGAACACGGATAAAATCATAATCATTTAAAAGCTCCTCATATTCTTTAAGGGTTTTTGCTACGAGTATTTTATTTTTTGTTGTAAGAAAAAAGGTAGTATAATTCACATCGGCCTGGCAGCGGATTATTTCTTTTACAGAAAATACTGCTAAGCCATTAGATGTTGGCAGCGCAATCTTTTTTAAATCTTTTTGAATATGTTTAAGATTATGAAATAGCGCATCAAACTGCTGCACTGATTGCGTTTTATTTTGTTTTTGCTGGTAATGATTTAAGGCTTCGGATAAATCTTCTTTGCTAAAAGGTTTTAGCAAATAATCCAATGCAGAAAACTTAATAGCCTGTATGGCATACCTATCGAAAGCGGTTGTAAAAATAACTTCAAAGTCAATAGAGCTTAATTGCTGGAACATATCAAATACCGAAGTGCTTTCCAGTTCAATATCACTAAAAACAAGATCGGGATGAAGATGCTCTATCGCCGCTTTCCCTTCTTCATTATTTTTACATGCAGCCATTACTTCAATATTTTTGAAATGCTGATTAATCATATCATGCAACACCGTTCTGCTGTTATCTTCATCTTCAATAATGATTGCTTTGATCATAAGATATATTCTTTAAAAAGCCAGTTCAAGCGGCAGTAATAATTCAATACGTAAACCGCCGGGTTTATTATCTGCATCTTTTAAATCAAAAATATTTATGGCTGCCTTTACTTTTTTTAGCTTATTGATAATATTTAATCTTTCATTGATAATTTTTATGCCAAGCGATTTGCGTTTCTTGTCTCCAATATCCTCTGTGATAACAATATTTTCTCTGCCAGTGCCATTATCTTCTACAATGCATTTGATCATTTCATTTTCTTTATGCACACTTACTTTTATTAATCCGCTTTCTTTATTTTGAATACCATGAAGAATAGCATTCTCCACAAATGGCTGTAACAGCAGTGGCGGTATTAATGTATTTTCTTTATCAATACCTGCATCTGTTTCGATGATATAGGTAAACCTGTTTCGAAAACGCAAGGCTTCCAGTTGCATATACAGTTCAAGTGCCTGCAGATCTTTTTCAAGCGGCACTTCCTGTTGGCGTGAATTTTCCAATATCAACCGCATAAGGTTTGAGAATTTTGAAAGATAGGATGATGCATTTTCTTTATCATTTTCTATTACATATTTATTGATTGAATGCAAAGAGTTGAAAATAAAATGCGGGTTCATTTGTGCACGTAATGCTTTCATCTCTACTTCCATTACCTGTTTATCGAACCTTGTTTTTCTTCTGCGGTTATAAGACCATATCAATAAAAAAGACAATAAAGCGGCTGCACCCACAGAACCAAGAATAATATTCTTTATAAGTGTTTGCCGTTTAACCTCCGAAGTTTCAAATGCTTTTTGCTGATTGAGTAATTGAATCTCTTTGTCTTTTACTTCTGTGAGTCTTTCTGTTTCCAGCGCAGCCAATTTTTTCTTGTTCTCATCATTAAAAATGGAATCCTTATACAACATGCATTTTTTATACCATGCAAGAGCTGCTTTATAGTTGCCGCCAAGCTCTTCTGTTTCTGATAAAAGTGATGCTTGCCGCATCATTACAGAAAGTTCATTTGTTTCTTTGCCTAAGTTTAATGCTTCTGTAAAATAAACACGTGCATTTTGTAAAAGAACTTTTTTGTTTATTCTAAAAGATGCAGGCACAGATTTTACAGTTTCATTTTCTGCACGACTTAAATACATTTCGCCAATACTTCCATAGTTGTTTGCAAGGCCACCTTTTATATCAAATTTTTTATTAATCGCCATTGCTTTTTTATGAAATTCTAAAGCCGAAATAAAATCTTTCTGTTTCTGCAGTATACCACCCCGGATTGAATATGTTACTGCTAATTGAGGCGGGTCATTAATCTCTTCATACAATTTTACTGCCTGCAAATTGTATTCGTTTGCTTTTGTATAATCACCCTGTTCCAAATAAACAAGCCCTATATTATCTAATGCAGAAGCAATACCATCCTTGTCATTCTTTTTTTTATAGAGTTCAAAAGCTTTCTTATAATTTTCAATTGCTTTGGAATAATCTAAGAGCCAATAATAATCATTACCAATGTTATTGTAAACATTTGCAATGTCTTTATCCATGCCTGCTTCTTCATAAATGCTTATGGCATTGAAATTATGCTCAATTGCTTTGGGATAATTGCCGATCTGTTCGTAACTGTTGCCCATTTCAACCAATGCATTTGCCATTGCAGGTTTCAAGTTTAACAATTTAAAAATTTTATAAGCTTCCTCAGCATTTTCGAGCCCGTCTACATTATCTGAAATAGTCACATATATGGTTGCCTTGATCATATATGCCATCCCAATCCCTTTTTTCCATTTAATCTGTTGAGCAAAGTGCATACTTGAATCAGCATAAATTATTGCTGCATATGGGTCTATTGGTAAATAAGCTTTGGATGTCCTGAGCAAGAGCTTTACCTTGTTAGAATCGTTTTTTATTTTAGGCAGTGCCTGTAATAAGGAATCTATCAAAGGTTGCCCTTCCAGCGATTGTGCACCAAGAGCAGGAGCACAAAGACAAAAGATAATTATTGATAAAAATGCAGGGAAAAAAATTTTGAAAGTTCTCATTGTTCAGCATTTTATTGTTATACAAAAATATACTGAATCAGCATCAACCGCTTTACATTAATGAACAACAGCGAAGCTGCATCAGAATTCCTCTCGCAATTTTCAAAATTGATAAGATTGATATTGGAGCATAGCAAGACTGCATTTAAAAATAACAGAGAAAAATATGCAGATAGTGAAATCGCATACCATTCCAGAACGCATTATTCTTCCGCATGCAAAAGGATATACGTTTCAAAAAATTGATGAGATTATTTATTGTGAAGCTATGAGTGCCTACACAAAGCTTATACTGGAAGGCAAGCCCGCCTTCGTTATTTCAAAAGGATTAGGTGATATTGAAGAGTTGCTGAAGGAAGCGAATTTTTTCAGGGCACACAGGCAATACCTTGTAAACATAAAAAAGATACAGGAGCTTATGAGGGAAGACGGCGGCTGTTTGCGAATGAGCAATGGCGCTAAAATACCTATTGCAAGAAACTGGAAAGAAGAGTTTCTTTCGCTTCTAGGGCGGATTTAGTTTTAAAAGTATAATAAGCTTTCGGAAGTTGTCAACCGGCATTTTGGGTATTAGGCGCAATTTTGGGGCAACCTCAAAAACTATAATCAATCATTTATATTTGTGAAAAATTAAATGAAACTAACTCGCTATGAATTTTCAACAGAAGGACAAGCCGAGCTATTCAAATTTACAAGTGAAGGACCCAAAGGAAGCATAAAAAAATTAGTGGTTTAACTCACAGATGTTAGAACAGGACATCTATAATCTCGCTTTTAGAGACTATAATGAAGAAACAGAATCAATTAATGACAGTGTAATTACAAACAATAATGACAGTCAAAAAATATTAGCAACAGTAGCCGCAACTTTATATGTATTTACAGACAAACATCCAGATGTTTGGGTCTATGCAACAGGAAACAATTCTGCAAGGACCAGACTTTATAGAATGGGAATAACAACAAATCTTGAGGAAATTCTTGAAGATTTTGAAGTTTATGGTTTACAAATGACACTTGGCAAGCATTTGAAAGAGAAACACACTATGAAGCATTTTTGGTTAAAAGAAAATTACAGTAAATTTGTATTTATGACAACAATTGAAAAACTAAATAAGAGTAAAACTCCTATCGTTAAAATTGACAAAACTCTGGAAAAATTAAGAGGAAAAAATTTATTTCCCGAGAAACTTGCAAAAGCCAATGAAGTAATTGCAAGGGTTGGACTTCCAAAGAGATAAAAACTACGCACGACAAAAATATTACTGCAGGTGGGCTGAACATTGGATCAATCGACTACACATCGCTATCAGCAATAGTTTTAGCTGACGAATAATGCCAAACAACAGAATAAACAATGAACATTTATTTATACACAGGATACGGTGCATAAATTGGCAGCGGATATGGGCAAACGGCATGCTATTTTCCACCTGCACAAAGCCTTACCGATAATGGCAAGTCCGGCGTCCTTCCAAAAAAATTTTAGTCAGCAGACCTGCTAAACATTGTAAACAATTATTAAAATGAACCCCTCTTTCAGAATATGAAAAAATTATTGGTGCAGTTACAACTGGTGTTTTTTATTTTACTGTTATTGATACCCGTATCATGCAGGGAAAAAAACGCGGGCCCGTCAAAAGAAATAATAAATGAAATCAATCTTAAAAGAGGAGAGCTTATTTCCTGCGGACCTCCTGACAAGGAATTTGGCTCAGTTGAATTTGAAACTTCCTGCAGCGGAAAAATAAAAGAAGATTTTAACCTTGCCATAGCGCTGCTGCATTCATTTGAATATGATGAAGCAGAAAAAGCTTTTGCAAAAGTTATTGATGAAGAGCCGGAATGCGCAATGGCTTACTGGGGAGCAGCAATGTGCAATTATCACCAACTTTGGGATCCTCCTTCACAACCGGAGCTTGAAAAAGGATCTGCATTAATCGAATTAGCAAAATCCATTACGCAAAAATCAAAAAGAGAAGCAGACTATATTGAAGCCCTTTCATTATTTTATAAAGACTGGAACAAAACAGATCATCGCACCCGGAATATCAACTACGAAAAGGCAATGGAAAAACTATATACAGAATATTCAAACGATAAAGAGGCTGCGATATTTTATGCGTTGGCACTTCGTGCAGCGGCAGATCCTGCTGATAAGACTTTTGCAAATCAAAAAAAAGCCGGTGCTATTTTAAATGCCCTTTATCCCAATGAACCAAATCATCCCGGGATTGCGCATTATATTATTCACATTTACGATTACCCTGAGCTTGCAGAATTGGCTTTGCCAATGGCAAGAAAATATGCTTCTATTGCTCCTTCCTCGGCACATGCCCTGCACATGCCTTCACACATTTTCACAAGGCTGGGGCTTTGGGATGAATGCATTAATTCAAATCTTGCTTCTGTCTCTTCTGCCCAATGCTATGCGGAAGCAGCTGGTATCAAAGGGCATTGGGATGAGGAACTTCACGCATTAGATTATCTTATGTATGCGTACCTGCAAAAGGGAGAAAATGAACTTGCAAAAGAACAATGGGATTATCTTAAAACGATTAATGATGTTTCTCCATTAACTTTTAAAGTTGCTTATGCTTTTGCTGCTATTCCTTCCCGTTATTTACTTGAAAACAAAATTTGGAATGAAGCCGCCAATTTAAAAATATATCCGGCAAACTTTCCCTGGAAAGACTTTCCTTGGCAGGAAGCTATTATCCATTTTACCCGGCTCCTTGGTTCTGTTCATACAGGCAATATGGATTCAGCCAAAGCCGAATTAAAAAAACTAAACCTGCTTTATAATACACTGACCGAACAAAAAGATTTCTATAAAGCCAATCAGGTACAAATACAGATTAAAACATCCGAAGCATGGATTCAATTTAAAGAAGCCCGCCTGCCTGCCCCTGCCCGTTCCGGTTCAGGCGGGCGTGCCGGTACGGACGGGAATGACAAAGTCGGGCAGGGAAAAAATAATGAAGCATTGATGCTTATGAATTTTGCTGCCGATATGGAAGACAAAACCGAAAAACATTCGGTTACTCCTGGCGAAGTAATTCCGGCAAGAGAATTATTAGGAGACATGTTATTGCAAATGAACAAACCTGAAAAAGCTTTGGCAGCTTATGAGGCAGACCTGATAAAACATCCCAATCGTTTTAATGGGCTTTATGGCGCAGGTTTGGCTGCGGAAAAATCGGGCGACGCTGAAAAAGCTGGTATTTATTACCGGCAATTATTAACTATTGCAAGTCCGGTTAATTCCACCAGGGCTGAGCTACGTGAAATAAAGCTATTTTTAAAAAACTTGTAATTACAAAAATGTAATGTGTGCAGGCATAAGTTCTGTACTAAAAAAATTTCACTGATTTCGAATTTCCCTGTCCGACTGCATCGTTCAGGCGGGGGATTTCGTTTCTTGTTATTTGATTCTTGCTATTATCTTTATCTTGCACGCATTACAAACCAAACTCCTTACTAATTACAATAAATAAACTATGGAACTTCAAGAATTATTCGGGCAGGCTATGGTAAACAGCAAAACCCTAAGCAAAAAGCCCGACAATGAAACACTGCTAAAATTATATTCACTTTATAAACAGGCTGCTGAAGGAGATGTAAATATTGATAAGCCATCTAATCCTTTTGATATAGTTGCGGGGGCAAAATTTAATGCATGGGAAAACCAAAAGGGAAAAAGCAGCGAAGCTGCCATGCAGGAGTATGTTGATTTGGTAAATCAACTGAAGAGTGAGTAAGCAAATTCATTGGGCATCATTTCCATCAAACTTTAAAATTGAAAATAGATAAACTGATTGCCGCCGAATACTCCTGTCATTAGTAATAGCGTAAGTAAAACAACATACCCTGCATATCGTATCGACACATTATAGGGTGCATCCCAAATTGTCGCACTTATCCTGTTTGTTTCAAATTGGTATGCTTAAAATTTGTTTTAACCAACTGTATAACGTTGTCCCACTTTTCATTCATATAGGTTACTCTAAGATTAAGCATGTTTTGTGCACCAATACTGC
>JBBRBB010000003.1:0-249515 GCA_038206235.1 Chitinophagales bacterium | reverse complement strand
CTTCATTCTATCGTATAAGCATCAATCTTATTGCTGGCAGGTTGCTCTCCAGCAGAGCCTGCTTCCCCTTCAGATTGATAATCAAAATTGAGTCTAATTCTTAACAAAATCACCAACCATTTTTGTCCACATTGCCGTTTTCAAACATGCACTTAATTCATAACAAGACGTTCCAATGAAACTTATTTGTTTCTGTCCCTTCATTTTCTACCCACGAAACGTCCCCATAGGGACGACTGGTGGGTAGTGAAAAAGCAAAATTGTTGTTTACGTTCCGGAGGAATCCGGTCAAGGCGGGAGTGAGATATCTATACAAGTTTATTTAGAACCATTTCTATACAGCTTCTTAAAAGCTGTAAAATTTTAAAAATCAATCCCCATAAGACGTTTGTGGGGGGACATCCGCAAAAAACGCATAGGCATCAAGTTAATTTTTATTTTGATGTGCCGGAAGTCCTGTCGGGACTTAATATTGGTAGAAAAATGAAGTTACCTGAATTGTCTGCGTAGGTACGCAATATTCTGAAACAATTATTAAGATTGCGTACCTACGCACGCCCTTCACTTATTAGTATTTATTTCGACCAATATTTTGTGCCTACAGCACATCAATCTCATAATGGCTATAACGCTTATTCAGCTCTCGATAATTATAGCTGCAATAATATTTTATCGCTGCACTATTAATCTATTAATCATTTGTTTGTTATTCGCAATGCAAGCTATTGTATAAATTCCCGGAGTTAACTTTTGCAAACTTATTTTTTTCTGCAAGGTGTTAGCTTCCATTTTTTCAGAAAATTCTATTTCACCTTTGTTGTTATAAACATGAATAATTGCACCATTATTATTTTCATGTAAATTAATCATCGTATAATCTCTTGCAGGATTTGGGTGCAGTGATACACTTTCAATAGATTTTTTAGTTTCTGCACTTATGAAATTATCGTTGGGCAAGTTACCTGTATTCACATCTAATTTATATACACTTCTTCCATACGTTGCTGCATACAGTTGCCTTGTATTTACTCCAAGATTTAAAGTAGATACAACCACGGCAGGCATTTTACTTCCCAGCCTAAGCCAGTGTGCTCCTCCATTTCTGCTAAAATACACACCCACATCAGTAGCCAGATAAAGAACATTATTATTAAGCGGATCAATTTCAATATCATTCACCGGCATCTGCGGCAAATCGTTTGAAATCCTTGTCCAGCTTGCACCTGCGTTAGTTGTTTTATAAATATGCGCATCCTTAAATCCATAGCGATAACCGCTAAAACCCACATAAGCAATTTCAGGATTTGTTCTGTCTGTCTTAATAAATGTTGTCCAAAAAACTGGTAAACCCGCAGTGATATTTGTCCAGGTTGTTCCGCCGTTTTTTGTTACATACACCTGCCCGTCGTCGCTGCCGCTATAGATATAACTATTGTTTGTTGGCGCAACACCAATTGTGGTAACGGTGCCGAAACTACCGATGCCACTGCCATTGGTTAGGTCGCCGCTTATGGCCGTCCATTTATTTTGTAAAGGATTGAATTTGTATATTTTATTTGTGCCGAAATATCTTACATCGGGATTTACAGGGTCTAAGCGTATTGGGCATTTCCAATTAAACCTGTCAGAAAAACCAATGCCGTTTGTTGTAATATTCAGTCCGCCATACTGCGATGAATATGTCTCAAATTTAGTAACGGGATTTACTCTTACCTGAACACCATCACCGCCACCATAAAATTGCCATCCGTTTAAAGTTTGTGTAGAAGTGTGCGCAAAGCTATTGTCCTGGAAACCTGCGCTCACAAATGTTTCATCGGCTTTATATACATCAAAGTCATATACCTGTGTATTGGGAATATTGCGCAGCGTGATACTCGCTAATGCATTGGTGGAAGTATAAACGCCACCATCATTCCCAATTACTACTTTTTGAATATTGAGGGGATGAATGCATACACTATGCTGATCAACATGCGATGAGCCTGCAACAAACTGCCAGCTTGTGCCGCCATTTACAGTACGATATAAACTAAAATCACTGTAGTAAACAATATTCTCGTCGGTGGGATGACATTTGATTCCTCCAAACCACCACGTATAAGTAGTTGCGCCTGAAACACCATTATTTATTTTGGTAAAAGTTATTCCATCATATCTGTAAATGGTATTGAAGGTTCCGTTTTTATTGGCAACACTCACATAAAGTTTGTTTGGATTAGTTGGCGCAATATCAATAGTGAGTTTGCCGCGGTTAGCATCATCGGCAAATAATTTTGTCCAGGTAATTCCTCCATCTGTTGATTTGAATAAATTAGAAGTAATTCCGCCATAGACTCTTACGCCGGGTCTTGAAATTCTTTCCCACGTAGTTGCATACAATACATTTGCATCTGCGGAGCTTACTGCTACATCGTTTACCGAAGTAGAATCAGAGAGGTATAAAATTTTGTTCCAGTTAACTCCTCCATCTGTTGATTTATATAAACCTTTGTTAGTGCTCTTTTGATAAATATTTCCTACTGCAGCCACATAAATAATATTGCTGTTTGTTTTAGCTACTGATACTTTTCCTATTGTACCCACATTGGTAAGCCCAATATTTTTCCATGTTCTTCCTGCATTGGCAGATTTGTAAATACCATTGCCATCATAAGTAATAGAACCACCACCGGTATTTGGCTCGCCGGTACCTGCATAAATAATGTTGTCATTGTTGGGGTCAATTTCTATATCACCAATAGCAATAGAAGCGGCTTTATCAAAAATAGGAGTCCAGCTTGCACCATAATCCGTGCTTGCAAAAATTCCTCCGCTTGCACAGCCTGCATAAATAACGCTATCGTTGCTGCGCGGCATTTCAATATCAGTAATTCTGCCGCCTGTGTTGGCAGGGCCTATGAGCTTCCATTCAGGAACTGGAATTGTTCTTGAGCCTTCCCGCTGCTGCAGTTCGTCTTGTGAAAGTCTTGCCTGTATTGCATCTTTTACCTGTTGTGGCAAAGTGCCATAATGTTCATTACGCACAGCAAAATAATCCACATCGGGGTCGCTTTCTTTTTCCTGCTTTTCTTTTTTTGCATAACAGGAGAAAAGAGTAATAATAAACAGGAGAAAAAAAAGATGATTAAAAGAGAAAGAGACTCTTTTATTTTTAGCTGAACAGTTAACTTTTTTCATGGCGATAAGTTTAATTAGAAAGGTACAGCAATTTTATTTACGTGAAAATTTTTAGTGATGAATTCAGAAAATGTTCTAAAGCCTCATACGTAACTAAATGCAAAATTTTGAAGAATTAAAAACCATCGTCAGGCCTGTTGACCAACGATGGTTTCAAAAAAAATACGCTGACAAATTACTCAACAGAAATTTAATGTTTACTGCACAACCAGCTTCCTGTTTTCAATTCCGCTTTCGTTGAGTATTCTTACATTATACGTTCCTGCTGAGAAATTTCTTGTGTTAAGCTGTAAAGTATGTTCCCCCTGCTGCAGATTATTATCAAGCAATGTTTGCATTTTCTTTCCATTCATATCACAAATTTCTACATTTACATGAGATGTTTTTTGCAGCCTGAAATAAAGAGTTGCCTCTTCTTTTGCAGGGTTAGGATATATGCTTATATCACTCGCTGCAATTACTGAATTGCTTTGCCTGCTGCTATAACTATTCAGTATTGCAATATCAGAATGTGGCCCGGGAGAATAATTTACTATAACAGGGTTTGAAGCTATCCCATTTGCTGTTACTACTACCGAATAAGTTCCATGCGGCAGACCAGGGGGAAGAGTAAATTGTGTTGTATCTTTTTTTATTCCTCTCCTCACGCCAGTACTGTTCCAGTTAAAGGTGCGGGCATAATACACATTGTTTCCTGATGTTGCCCGTATAATGGGATAATTAGTTGCCATCTGCCAGTCATCACCATAATATGCGCCTTCGGTTAATCCATTAAAGCCTGTTCCTGTCATGGTAAATACATTGCCTCCACTCCTGTAGATATTGCTGATTACAGGCTTGCCGTTAGCAACAGCTGCCCCATCAGGCACAAATATGTAATAATTAGAAGAGTATTGCTGGCCATAAAGTATAGTACCATCAGGCAGGCAGAGCATGCCGGTATAATAGCACGGTATCTCGATTGTATTGCCTCCGCCCGGTGCATCTATACGCGTAAGTGCATCTGTAGTGGGGTCAATTACTGCATAAGAAGTTGGTGTTTGAAAAACTCCTAAAAATGAAGGAACAGGAGAGCCTGCAGCAAGAATTTTTCCATCAACCATTAGTGCTGCGGCAGCATCAGGAGCGCCCTGCTTTTTTGGGATTACAGCCCCTGCAACCCAACTGCCATTAGATGTGGTGCCCGAAGGTGTGTAATAAGCGGTGTATCCTGTTGACCCGATAAAAAAGGCACGACCATCTGCTAATAAAAGTGCAGCTCCGGTTTCAGAGCCATAAACATCATACAAGTTAACAGGTACGGTAGCATCAGCAATCCATTTGTTCATAGCAGGTATATATCTTTCTGAATTTCTTGTATCTCTGTCAACCATTAAAATGCTGTTGTCAGGAAGTTTTACCCAGGTGCATTCATTGTGAAGTCCAATGCAAGTGGGTCCTGCAACATGAGTATTTGTTACAGGATCATATATATATGTAGTGCGCAGTGAATTGTAAACAGATGCCTGAAGCACCCTGCCATCTTCCAGTATTTCTGAGTTTGCATCAGAGAGAAAAGTGGCATAAGAGGGAGTAGGCGTCCATGTATTTGTAAGTGGATTATAAACTTCGCCACGAGAGCCGCCCGAACCATATTCGCCGCCGGCTACATAAACACGTCCGTCTTTAAGAACCTGTGATGAATAATAGAGGCGTGTACTGTTCATAGGTGCAATTGTACTCCATGTACCATTTGCATAGCTGCCATTGATATCGGGTGTAAGCTTATCATAAATATTTCCAATGCCATCAAAACCACCGGAGAATGATTTGCAGATAACACTGCCATCAGAAAGTAGCAGCATACCTCCGCCGTTAAGATCGGGTGCAGTTGTTGCAACGGGTATCCATGTTCCCTGCGCATGGTTTTGTGCGCTGATAGCTGCAAATAGAATCATTAGCAATATACTGAGGCAGATAGAAGGTTTTCCAGAATTACCTCCTGAAAAAAAGTGTGTTCCAATTTTGTTTAAGCTGATTGGAGTTGGTAAATGTAGTTTCATTTTTTTTATTTTATTGGTTTGAAAATTAAATACATATTTATAAAAAATGAGTGAAGAGCGTTTAATAAGTTTTGTTTGAGAACATTGGGAGGATTTTTTGCATGTTTGTGTAATGGTATAAAATCAAGGATTAAGATTAAGCATTTGATTTTAATAAAGCAAGCAGTTTAGAAAATATTTTCCTGCCGTAATATATTTTCACCGTAAAGCAATCTGTAATTAAAGAACATCATAAACGGTAAAAGGGTTGCCTGCTAAAAAAAATGTTTTGTAGATTTTTTCTCCTCACGGTTGTATTATTGCTATGATTGCAACTTGTTATTGCAATTAATAATGGAATTACAAATTTGAATTTCATAAAAACCATTTTTTGAAGATAACTTTCATTGCTGATTGCTCATTCGCCAAGACCTGCCATTACAAATGCTTTTGTTAGTGGTAGTGCCTCATTGTCCTACTTGTGATAATTGAGTTTTATTATTCCATTCAACTACTTTCTTTTTTAATTTGTCAATCATGATTATTAAAAACATTGCAATAAAATTGAAATACACTTCCAGTAATTCTTTGTCATGATTTATATTTATTTGCCAAGTCGAAACACCAAAGTTTAATTTAAAGTCTAATGTATTTATGTCAATACCTGCACATAAATAAACTCCAGAAATGTATTTGAACGCAAAGCCAAGTATTGCAAAATTGATAAGTTGCAAAAATTGATTTATCAACGAATAGTTAAGTCCAGACATTTTCTTTTTGAGAAGAAGAATTCCGCAAAAAATAGAATAAGAATAAAGTGCGTATGCAATAAGTAGAACTAAAAGTATCAATCCAGTTATTGTTCCTGTTTGAGCAGTTGTCCAAATTGTCAAACCGAAGCCAATGGCGCCGCCAACTACCTGATAAATCCCAAGTCCTTTAAATTTTAAATTAATATTTTTAGAAATGTCCAGTGTCATATTTAGTGTATGTGTCCAATAGACATTGCCACACAACGTTTCGGTATTTCCGATGGCAGGGCATTCTTTTTTCCGTCTGCCGATAACAAATGCTAATTGAAAAATTTTTTGTTGAAGATAACGTTTGCTGCCGATTATTCATTCCCCAAGCCCTGCTCTTGCAAATATTTATAAATCAAGCATCGTCTCCGCAGGGACGATGCGTTGTATTGAACTACTCCGTCATAATTTCTCTTACAACTTCCACAATTTCCTCTGCATTGGGCTTGCTGAAATAATCTCCATCGCTTCCATAAGCAGGCCGATGCGCTTTTGCGGTAATTGTGCGGGGACTTGCATCGAGCCAGCGATAACCTTGCTGCATTTCCATTACATGGTTAAACATATATGCCGCAGCGCCGCCCGGCACATCTTCATCAACAAAAACAATGCGGCTGGTCTTCTTTAATGAGGAGAGTATTGTATGATGGATGTCGAAAGGCAACAACGTTTGCACATCAACTACTTCACAACTTATGTTTTCCTGCTCTAATCTTTCAACCGCCTCCATAATAATGCGCAGGGTAGAGCCATACGAAACAATGGTTATATCATTTCCTTCTTTAATAATTTCAGGCACTCCAAATGGCACAGTATATTCAGTAAGATTTGATGGCAACTTTTCTTTTAAGCGATAACCGTTTAAACACTCGATGATTAAACCCGGGTCATTGCTTTGCAGAAGCGTATTGTACATGCCAACAGCCTGCACCATATTTCGCGGTACACATACATACATGCCGCGCAGAGAATTTATTATCATTCCCATTGGGGAGCCGCTATGCCATATACCTTCAAGACGATGTCCACGGGTACGAACTATCAATGGACAAATCTGTAATCCTTTGGTACGATAATGTAAGGTGGCAACATCATCGCTTAATGGTTGCAATGCGTATAATAAATAATCGAGGTATTGAATTTCGGCAATGGGTCTTAGTCCACGCATAGCGAGTCCTATTCCCTGTCCCATGATAGTGAGTTCGCGAATTCCGGTATCAAAGATGCGGTCGCTGCTATGCTTTTGCTGCAATCCTGAAAAACCCTGGTTCACATCACCAATAAAGCCAAGATCTTCGCCAAAGGCAATTACTTTAGGGTTTATAGTAAACAATTCATCAAAATATTTATTCAATACTTCGTAGCCATTTACAAAAGGAGCATCGTCTGTAATATGAGGCTTTACTTCAACGACTCTTAATGCGCTTTTACTATTATTGCTGTAGAGATGGGAATTATATAATGACTGATTAAGCTGCTTTAATTCATCATAATATTTTTTTATTTCAATTGAACTGCCCGCTTTTTTTTCTATATCTGAGGCAATGGATAAATTTCGCAGCACCTCTCTGCGTAATGGTTCTGCATTGCTCTCTAATTCTTTTGCAAAGGATTGAAGGTGATTGCTTGCATCGCTTTCATTCACAGATATAACTTTCATCAGCTTTGCTGCATAAGATGCCTGTTGCTTTATAGGTTCAAGATATTCACTCCATGCCCTGCTCTTTTCTTCTCTCACTTGCTTTTTTATCTGCTCTTCTAATTCAATCAATTCAGAATCCGCAGCAATGCCATTTTCAATTACCCATGCTCTCATCTTTTTAATGCAATCCCATTCTTTTTCCCACTCAAGCCTCTCATCGGTTTTATATCTTTCATGGCTTCCTGAAGTGGAGTGTCCCTGAGGCTGCGTAAGTTCCTCAACATGAAAAAGTGCAGGCACATGAGTTTCTCTTACTTTTTGTAAACCTGCTTCAAACACTTCGCATAAACCTGCATAATCCCATCCCTTTACTTTATAAATATCTATGCCGTTGGTTTCAGGCTTTTTTTGAAATCCTTTCAGCGCCGCAGAAACAGAGCCTTTGGTTGTTTGATATTCACGGGGAACTGATATGCCATACCCATCATCCCAAACAAATACTGCAAGCGGCACCTGCAGCACACCTGCAGCATTAATCGTTTCCCAAAAATGCCCTTCTGATGTTGCTGCATCGCCAATGGTGCAAAAACAAATTTCATTTCCGTTAATAGAAAAATCAGTAAAGTGTTTTAACGGCGCAGAATTTCTATACATTTTTGAAGCAAGCGCCAAGCCAATACTGCGTGGCATTTGCGCTGCAGTGGGAGCAAGGTCTGCCGCAATATTTTTTTTCCGGGCAAGATTTTCCCAATTGCCATCATCATCAGTAAAACGGGTTGCAAAATGGCTTACCATTTGGCGGCCTGCACTAAAGGGATCATGATTCAAATCAGGGTCAGCATATAATTGCGCAAAGAATTGCTGCACGGTTGCGAGACCTACTGCAAACATAAAAGTTTGGTCACGGTAATATCCTGAGCGAAAATCGCCGGGTAGAAAAAACTTTGCCATCGCCACTTGGGCTAACTCTTTTCCATCGCCAAAGATGCCGAACTTGGCTTTGCCGGTAAGCACTTCACGTCTTCCTAAAAGACTTGTTTCTCTGCTTTGTACAATTAAGCGGTAATCATTTAAAACAGTAGTTTTGAAATCTTCGTAAGAGAGCATGCTTTCATTAGCAGCTATTGGCGAAGCAATATTTTCCATGGGGACAAAAATACCATTTTACCTTTTGAGGCAAAAAATTAAACTTATGGCCAAATTTTTGGTCAGGAAAAGGTTTATTCAGGATATTTGTAAAAATGAAATGGAGGAATTAAGAAACCCTTATATATAATTACTTTGCCATAAAAAAATAATTAATATTTTTACACCTCAATTTTTTAAAATCAAAAAAATGAAAAAATTTATTTTATTCTCCCTTGCAGTATTAGTAACGGCAGCATTGCATGCACAGACAGATACCGCTGCAAAAAAAGCCTATAACGAAGCTAAAGAAGCTTATAACGAAGCATTAAAATTAAAACCTGAAGATACCGCTGCGAAAAAAGCCTATAACGAAGCTAAAGAAGCTTATAATGAAGCATTAAAACTAAAATCAGATAATGCCCCAAAAAACGATATTAGTTCTATCATTCAATTTAAAGAGACTGACCACGATTTTGGAAAGATACCTTATGGAAAGCCTGCAGAATTTGATCTTGAAATGAAAAATATTTCTAGTGATTCTGTTCGCCTTGAAAATGTAGTTGCCGGTTGCGGCTGCACTACTCCCAAATGGCAGCCCGGTCCCTATGCTGCTGGTGAAACTTTTAAAATACACATCGGATTTAATGGTTATACAGAAGGCGCTTTTCATAAGATTGTTACTATTTATTTTCCGGGTGGTGTAACACAGGTAATAAACTTTCATGGAGAAACCTATAAGACTCCCGATAACCCTGCTCCGGGAAATGGACAGGTTGATAAATTAAAATCAGGGGGCGGCAAATAAAATTTATTATATGAAAAAAATAATAAGCTTTTTAATCTTCTTTGGAATTGTTGCAGCACACGCACAAACAAATGATAAAATTGAATTCACAACAACAAAGTATTCATTCGGAAAAATTAAGCAGCATGTGCCTGCTTCTACCAGCTTTGAATTCACAAATAAATCAGATGGTAAGCTCATTGTTGAGTCTGCCACCGCAGAGTGTGGCTGCACCACACCTGAATTTCCAAAAACACCTATTGCAAAAGGAAAAACCGAAACTATTAAGGTAACATACAATGCTGAAAATCCAGGACAGTTTACCAAAAAAGTTACGGTGAAATTTGCAAATGTTGCCGAGCCTGTGATATTGACCATTGAAGGAGAAGTGGAAGTGAGCAAGGAGTAAGGTAAATAAGTAAATAAGTAAATAAGTAAGCTACCCTTTATAAAGAGTGGCTTTTTTATTTCCTTTTTTTGCTCTTCAAAATTTAATCATTCAGCCATTCAACAATTCAACCATTTACCCAATCAACTATTCAACTATTCAACTTATTTTTGCGCCACCAAAAAAGTCAGCATGAATTTTACTCTTTCACAAATGCCCGACCGTGCTCTTAAGCCCAGAATCAACGGACTTACCATGGTAATGGATAAAGGACTTAGCATTAATGAAGTAAAAAATTTCCTCAGCGTTAATGAGCCGCATGTTGATATTGTAAAGCTTGGTTTCGGCACTTCTTTCGTAACACCAAATCTTAGAGAAAAGATAGAAGTATTTCATTCGTTTAATGTTCCCATTTATTTTGGCGGAACTTTATTCGAGGCTTTCTTAATACGCAATCAATTCGAGGATTATATATCTATCTGCAAAGATTATGGCATCACTTACATGGAAGTGAGCGATGGCTCAATCAATATTCCACATGCAGAAAAATGCGGCTATATAGAAAAGCTCACGAAACATGGAACTGTGTTAAGTGAAGTGGGCAGCAAAGACGCAGCGCATATTATTCCGCCGTATAAATGGATTGAATTAATGCGTGCAGAGCTTGAAGCGGGAAGCTCGTATGTAATTGCAGAAGCCCGTGAGTCAGGCAATGTTGGTATCTATCGCGGCAGCGGGGAAGTACGTGAAGGGCTGGTGCAGGAAATTCTTACACAAATTCCTGGCGAAAGTATTATTTGGGAAGCGCCGCAAAAACAGCAGCAATTATATTTTCTTGAATTGCTTGGCTGCAATGTAAATCTGGGCAACATTGCTCCTTCAGAAGTTATTCCGTTAGAGACAATGCGCATGGGTTTGCGGGGAGATACATTTAGCTTGTATTTAGATAAAGAAACGGCATAAAAAATTTATTATGATTCCTTAGCGGGAGTAGCTATACACTCTTCATGTGTTAGAGCAGATAAGGAACAGATGGATGTGATGAAAGTTTAAATTGGTTTTACCTGCATATAAATTATTGATGTGCGGTTGTAATTTTGAATGGAATAAGAATTCCCAAAGAAAGATTTGTATCATCTAATGCCAACTCTGAATTTTTTGCAAAAGTGTGGGTAACCTGAATCAACACTTTACATTGCCTAAACCCCCCGCGTATTGAAATTCCGGGTTCCCAATAATAAAATGGCTTGCTGGTTTTAAGAAAATTAATATAATCTAAATCGAATGAATTATGGTTATTTGAAAGGTTAGATTCCTTTACATTTATATTTACAAAGCCGAATTTTGAGGAGAGTGCCATATCGAAATTTTTGCTTGTAAAACCGAAAGAAGGCTGAATAAAAAACTTGGTAACACCTGTTTTGGCAAATTCTGAATATCCATAATTATTATTTACCCAGCCATTTCCCAATCCGGCATAGCTCTCGAAAATCCAGTGTTTATTGTGTGATGGATGATAATATCCGCCTGCCGCTTCTATATAGTTACCAAAACCGGAGCCGTTTTCGCCATCATCTTCAGCAGCATGAAAAAAATTTAATTGTACCCCTGCATGATTGCTTAGAGCATAAGCGCTTTGAACATCATATCCCGAAAAATTATTACCACTGCTGTATTGAGCCTGGAAACGTACATCATTCTTTTCTTTTAATAACGGAACATTGTTAGCATTAGGAGCATAATAGTAATGGACGCAGGAAGACCAAAAAACTGATGTAGATATTATTGCAAATAAAAATCTTTTCATAGTGGTGATTTTTAAATGTGGTAAGAAATTTATAATATATAATATAGAACAAGCGTATGATAAATTTGTTACCTTATTTAGTTCTGCCGTTGGCTGCGTTTTGAAATGGTGTCCCTATCCTAACACAAAGCTATGGAGGACACATTGCGGCAAATAAACGACAATCGATAAGGAACGAAGTAAAGTTCTAATTACTTTCACTTAATGAATGTCAATCCTGCTCACAATACGCCTCGGCAATATGGATTAATCGGTTATCCCTTATCGCATTCTTTCTCTCAAAAATATTTCATTGAAAAATTTAAAAGGGAGCGAATAGCAGGCGCTGAATTTTTAAATTTTGAAATTGATGAAATTAGTGAGCTTGCTGAAATTATAAAAACGCATCCTCAATTATTGGGTTTTGCAATTACCATTCCGCATAAAAAATCTATTCTAAAATTTCTTTCAATGTGTGATGATGTTGTAAAGCAGACAGGCTCTTGCAATTGCGTAAAAATTTCAAACAAAAAATTACTTGGCTATAATACTGATGTAATTGGTTTTGAAAAATCTTTTGTGAAGCAACTGCAAGCTCATCATACAAAGGCAATCATTCTTGGAACGGGCGGGGCAGCAGCCGCAGTTGAATTTGTATTGAAGAAATTAAAAATGGAATTTCTTTATGTTTCCAGAAAAGATTCGGAAGAAAAAAATATTTTGAGCTATGAAAATTTGAACGAGGATATTTTACATAATTATACTGTGATTATAAATTGCACACCACTTGGTATGTATCCAAATATAGATGAAGCACCTCAAATTCCTTATGGCTTGCTTACACCAAAGCATTATTTATTCGATATGATTTATAATCCCGCTAAAACAAAATTTATTTCATTAGGTGCACAGCATGGCGCAACTATTAAAAACGGATATGAAACGCTCGTTATACAAGCAGAAGAAAACTGGAGAATCTGGAATAGTTGAATTATTTTTAATTTATTGATTGCTTAATTTCAAAATTGCTTCCACAGGCGTTGCAACTATTTTCCTGTTCGTATAATCGTAACACAACATACCTGTTTTGGCTTTGCCTGTAATTTGCGGTTGGTCAGAATTTAAAACTTCCAATTTGTAATAAAGATCGAATCCATATTTATGAAAACCAGATGCCGCAACGGAAATAGTGAGCACATCTCCATAATTCAGTTCTCTTTTAAACTCGAGTGCAGCATCAGCCATAATTAATCCATAGCCTGCAAAACGCAGCTCTTCGTATCCATAATTTTTTAGAAAACGCTGTCTTGCTTCATGTATCAATGCAAGAAATGCATCATTGCCCAAATGCCCGCCATAATTTATATCCGTAATACGAATGCGAATGTCTGTTGAGAAAGAAAATGTTTCAGGTAACTGAACTTTTATTCGTTGCATGTTGAATATGTTTTAAAAAGTTTACTAATTTATCGGTAGCTTTTCTTCTGTGTGTAAAAACATTTTTTTCCTGCATACTCATTTCAGCAAGTGTCTTGTTGCTTGCGGTTGGTATAAAAACAGAATCGTATCCAAAACCGCCTGTGCCACGATTTCCCTCAATAATAGTTCCTTCACAAACTCCTTCAAAGAAATATTCCTTATCATTCCATATCAAAGAAATTACTGTTCTGAATTTTGCACTCTTGTTTTCTTTCCCTTTTAATTTATCTAATAATTTTTTGATGTTCGCATCAAAACTTTTTTCTTCTCCTGCATAGCGTGCACTTTTTACGCCGGGTTCGCCATTCAATGCCTCCACCTCCAAACCAGTATCTTCACCAAAACAATTCTGCTGAGTAAGTTCATAAATTGTTTTGGATTTTTTAGAAGCATTTTTTTCTAACGAATCGTGCGGTTCAGGAATATCAATATCAATTCCGGCCTTTTTCAAAGTTATTATTTCAAATTCATTGCCCATTATCGCTTCTATTTCCTCTGCTTTATGCCGGTTGTTCGTTGCAAATATTAGCCTCGTCTTCATATATTGAAAATCTTTTTCAGGCAATTCCAAAGTTTTGTTTTTTCTTTTTTTGTTTTTTCATCTTCTCCAAGCATGCTGATTAACGAAGGAGCCAATAAAAATGTACAGTCATCATACTGCTGTATTTGATATTGTGGAATTGTAAAAGGTAATTGAATTTGTAAAGCAGTAACGCCGAAAAGAAAAAAATACTGCGGCTCCAATGCTTTCTTTAACTGAAGGTAATCAGCGCTATTTTTATGAAAATTTATTATCGCAACATCAGCAAGATTCAAATTGCATCCTGCCAAAATTCTTGTAAGTAACTGCAGCGCATCATCATCTATAAATACTGCGTTAGCTTCATTCACCAGTATTACAATTCGCTTTTTATTATCTCCTAAAAACCATTTCTTATTTTCTTCGTTTTGTATGTCTTCAGCATTTTTATCTGCCATAGATTTAATAGGTGAAATAACCGCTTCATCAGCGCTAACCAATGAATTTTTATAGAGTTCGGCAATTAAAAAATCAGGTAACTTTATATTCATTTTAAAAATGTAAAACTAATAACTGTTAGTTTTCTGTTTTTTTCTTTTTCTTTGCTAAAAATATCGTTTATGACAGACACATTAGATATTACCATTACAAAGGTAGAAAGAAGTAAGTTGAATGATTTGGATTTGGAAAATATTCCTTTCGGAAAGTATTTCACCGACCACATGCTCGAGGCAGATTTCGAGAATGATGAGTGGACGAATATTGAGATAAAGCCTTACCAGCCTTTGTTATTGCAGCCCTCACTTGTTGCGCTGCATTATGGTCAGTCAATCTTTGAAGGAATGAAAGCGTATAAAAATGAAAGCGGCGAAGCTTTTGTTTTCAGACCTTATGAAAATTTTAAACGCTTCAATATTTCTGCAGAGAGAATGAATATGCCGGTTATTCCTGAAGAAATTTTTATAGCAGGAATGCATCAGTTGATAAAGCTTGATAAAAATTGGATACCGGGCAGAGAAGACCATTCTTTATACATACGCCCATTGATGTTTGCAACAGATACCATATTAGGTGTAAGACCTTCTGATAATTATAAGTTTCTCATCATGCTAAGCCCAACGGGCCCCTATTATTCAAAGCACATGAAAATTGCGGTTGAAGAAAAATATACAAGGGCAGCCCCCGGCGGCGTTGGTTATTCTAAGAATGCAGGGAATTATGGTGGAAGTATGATGCCTGCAACACTTGCAAAAAAAGAAGGGTATGACCAGGTGTTATGGACAGATGCTTTTGAGCACAAGTGGTTGCAGGAAGTAGGCATGATGAATGTGGGTTTTGTAATTGGTGATACCGTAGTAACACCTTCACTTGAGGAGGGCACTATCTTAAATGGTGTTACAAGAGACAGTGTAATTACACTTTGCAGGGATATGGAAGTGCCGGTTGAAGAACGCAGAATAAGCATAGATGAATTAATTGCAGCTTATAAAAACGGCACACTGAAAGAAGTTTTCGGAATGGGCACTGCAGCTACTGTTGCAATGATAAGCGAATTAAAATATCGTGATGTAGTAATGCCCTTACCTGTAGAGAAATATACTATTGCACCGAAATTAAAACACATCATGAATGATATAAAAGAAGGAAAGATTGAGGATGTGCATGAATGGATGTATAAGATATAAAAGCTTTCAGGTGTCAGCAGTCAGGTATCAGGTTATTGCAATCACTAAACGAAATAAAATCTCAATTCTGATGGTTATTACTGAGTTGAGATTTTTTTATTTTGTTGCATAATGAATTGAATTTTAAATTTTGGTATTTCAGGCTGATGCTTTTACCTTTGCCCACCTAAAAATTATTGGTAAAGAATGCCTACCATACAGCAGTTAGTTAGAAAAGGACGTGAAACTATCAGGGCGAAAAGCAAATCAAGAGCTTTGGACTCTTGTCCTCAGCGCCGCGGCGTTTGTACAAGGGTTTACACTACAACTCCCAAAAAACCCAATTCAGCTTTGCGTAAAGTTGCGAAGGTGCGATTGACAAATAAGATTGAAGTGATTGCTTACATTCCCGGTGAAGGTCATAATCTGCAGGAGCACTCAATAGTTTTAATACGCGGTGGTCGTGTGAAAGACTTGCCGGGAGTACGTTATCACATTGTACGCGGAAGCCTTGATACTGCCGGTGTAAAAGACCGCAAAAAAAGCCGCTCTAAATACGGAACTAAGAGAGAAAAAACGAAAAAGTAAATAAGGTATATAAAGTATATAAGGTAAATAAAGTATTGTAAAGTTTATAAGTATTTGAAATATGCGTAAAGCACAAGCAAAAAAATTACCGTTAGCGCCGGATGCCCGTTACAACGACACACTGGTTACCCGTTTTATAAATAACTTAATGTGGCAAGGGAAAAAGAGTACAGCAATAAATATTTTTTATGATGCAGTTGATAAAGTAAGTAAGATTACGAATGAGAATGGATATGATATATGGAAGAAAGCACTGCAAAACGTAACTCCTGCAGTAGAAGTAAAAAGCCGCAGAATTGGAGGAGCCAATTTTCAGATTCCTACAGAAGTACGTACAGACAGAAAAATTTCTTTAAGCATGAAATGGCTTATTCGCTACAGCCGCGACCGCAATGGCAGAACAATGGCTGATAAATTAGCTAATGAAATTATGGCTGCTGCCAAGGGCGAAGGCGCGGCTTTTAAAAAGAAAGAAGATACGCACCGCATGGCCGAAGCCAACAAAGCATTCTCTCATTTTAAAATTTAAGAAAACAAATTTTGATTAATATAAATGAGTCCTGATTATTGCAGGACTTTTTTATTTTGTGCTGAATATTATCCTCTGGGATGCGCAAATCTTTCAGGAATTTTTGTGAAAATTATATAAGGAATGTCGGAAAGTAAATTTATTAATGGTTATCCTTTTATTTCTTACAAACAGAAGAATATTCCGGAAGAACAAAGCATTGAAAATTCAAAACAGTTTTTGAATGCTATGCTAAAACGCAGAAGCATTAGGCATTTTAGCGAAATGCCCGTATCAGAAGAAATTATCAGAAATATTCTTTCAGTTGGCAATACTGCGCCTTCGGGTGCAAATAAACAGCCGTGGACTTTTTGCGTAATACAAGATGCACAATTAAAAAAACAAATAAGACAGGCTGCAGAAAGGGAAGAATACGTAAGCTATCATGGAAGAATGCCGGCAGAATGGCTCGAAGATCTGAAACCATTGCAAACAGACTGGCAAAAACCTTTTTTAGAAACCGCACCCTGGCTTATTGTTGTTTGCAAAAAAAGCTATGAGATAAATGCAGAAGGAAAAAAGAAAAACAATTATTATATTCAGGAGAGCACGGGCATCGCTGTTGGCTTTTTAATTGCAGCAATACATGCGGCAGGTTTGGTAACGCTTACACATACACCAAGCCCCATGAGTTTTTTATCAAAGCTTCTTAAACGACCAGAAAATGAGAAGCCGTTTTTACTTCTGCCTGTCGGGTATGCCGCCGATGAGTGCTGGGTTCCCGACATAAAAAAGAAATCAATGGAAGAAGTGTGCTTTTTTTATTGAAATGAAAAGTAATACCAATACTTAATAAATTTTATTCCAAATTAAAATTGTATTATGCCGATAGAGTAGCTGTTATACGACAATTTATTGTACTATTACAGATACCGTATCGGTATAAGTTCAATCAGGATAACAATTTACTTCACATTGGCTACAACTCTTGCACCAGCCCGCTTTGCGCTTTGCATGATGCGGAATACTTCGCCGTAATAAGAAATTGTATCGGCATTAATAACAACAGAAGGCGTGTCAACAAAAGGCTTCACTTTATTTACTTCAAACCTTAGAAGGCTGTCAATATAATTCATATCAATCTGCCGTTGACCAATAAAAACTTTTTGGTCTTTATCAATTGAAACAACAATGTTCTGTTTTGCCTTCGTGTCTTTTTTTCCTTTGGGATTATTCACTTTAATCACATTTGGATTGGCAAGAGTTGATACAATTAAAAAGAATAGCAGCAGTATAAATAATATATCGTTCAATGCACCTGTGTGCACCTGCGGATGACTCTTTAATCGTTTGCGAATGTTCATTAAAAGCCCCCCAACCTCCTCCGCCCGTTGGCGGAGAGGAGTTTTAGCTTCGTTTGTAATCAAAAGGTTTTATAGAAATCAACATACAATAATCTGGTTTTACTAATCAACAATTCCCAATTCCCAATTCCTATTTCGTTGGCTCCTGCAGAATATCAATAAACTCAGCGCTTGCACCTTCCATTTTGTTGGCTGTTTTATCAATCTGCGTTGAAAGAAAATTATATCCCACATAAGCAATCAAACCAATGATTAAACCAGTGGCAGAAGTTATCATCTTTACATAAATACCTCCGGCAATTACACTCAATTCAAAATTACCTGTGCTGTTAATGTTGTAAAACAATTGAACCATTCCCACTATCGTTCCCAAAAAACCAAACATGGGTGCAATGCCTGCAATGAGTGAAAGAATATTCAGGTTTCGTTCCATCTTATACATTTCAAGCTTACCTACATTCTCCATGCTTTTTTCAATGGCATCAATCGGTTTACCAATACGCTGAAGTCCTTTATCTATTATTCTTGCCACTGAATTATCTGTATTCTTTGCAAGATTGCGTGCTGCACTTACATTCCCTGTAATAATATTATCCCGTATCATGTTCATGAAGTTTGCATCAATCTTTGATGTTTTACGGATAGCAATCAACCGTTCAAAAAAAACAAATATGGCTACAGCAAAAAGCACGTATAAAGGATACATTAGCCATCCGCCTTTTTCGAGTAAGCTCCAGAGACTTATTGTTTGTGCTGTTTGCTGTGCAGCACTTGCTGCGCCTGTAAGAAGTTGAGAAGAATCTACCTGCAATAAAATTCCCATGCGTTTATTTTATAATTGCTAAAATAGGCTGTATCACAACACAACGCAGACACTGTTAATAAATTTTGTATAAGTGAATGTTTTAAGAAGAAATTATAAGAAGGCAGTAGGCCGTAATTAGTAGGCCGTAAGCAATAGGCCGTAAACAATAAACAGTAGGCAATAAACAATACGGAATTAGCAACAGGGAGTAAGCAATAATAAAAACAACCGTAAACGAGACACGAGACACGAGAAACGATAAACAACAAACGATAAACGATAAACTTTTTTTGCTACATTCGTTTCCTAAAAATTTATATTATGCAAGCATGGAAAGAATATCAGGAAAAAAATAAAGAACGCTTTTTAAATGAGCTGCTCGAACTGTTGCGAATACCGAGCGTAAGCGCAAGAAGCGAGCATAAAGATGGTATGCTTCGCTGTGCAGAAGCAGTGAAGCAAAGACTTCAGGAGGCTGGCGCAGACACTGTTGAAATTCATACAACGCAAGGTCATCCGGTTGTGTATGCTGAAAAAATAATTGATGCTTCAAAGCCAACTGTCTTGGTTTACGGGCATTATGATGTGCAGCCTCCTGACCCTCTCGAACTCTGGCATAGCGGACCATTTGAACCTGTCATTAAAGACGGGAAAATTTTTGCACGCGGTGCATGTGATGATAAAGGCCAGGTGTATATGCACATAAAGGCATTAGAAATATTGACCAATACCAACTCACTTCCTGTGAATCTAAAATTCATTATTGAGGGTGAAGAAGAAGTAGGCTCAAAGAATTTGGGAGATTTTGTAAAAAATAATAAAGACCTTTTGAAAGCCGATGTTATTTTAATAAGCGATACTGCAATGTTAAGTTTGAATACACCAAGTATTGATGTTGGTGTTCGCGGACTTAGCTACATTGAAGTGGAAGTTACCGGTCCTAACCGTGATTTACACAGCGGTGTGTATGGCGGTGCAGTGGCAAATCCAATTACCATACTTGCACAAATGATAGCAAGTTTACATGATGAGAACAACTGCATTACTATTCCGGGCTTTTATGATGATGTGGTTGATGTTGTAAAAGAAGAACGTGATGCAATGGCCAAAGCTCCCTTCAATGAAGATGAGTACAAAAAAGATTTGGGTGTAAAAGAGTTGTGGGGAGAAAAAGGATATTCAACGAATGAGCGAACAGGCATTCGTCCCACACTTGAGCTGAATGGAATTTGGGGCGGGTACACAGGCGAAGGCGCTAAAACAGTATTGCCTTCAAAAGCGTATGCAAAAATTTCATGCAGGCTTGTGCCAAATCAAACAACAGAAAAAATGACACCCTTACTTATTAATCATCTTAAAAAAATTGCACCGCCTTATGTTACCATAAAAGTAGAAGAACATCATGGCGGTAATCCATATATGACGCCGGTTGACAGCATTGAATACAAAGCAGCGGCAAAAGCCATTGAAACAACATTTGGCAAAACACCAATTCCTGTTCGCGGGGGAGGAAGTATTCCTATCACTGCATTATTTGAAAAAGAATTGGGTTGCAAAGTCGTTTTTCTTGGCTTTGGATTAGACAGTGATAATCTGCACAGCCCTAATGAAAAATTTGAATTGAATAACTTTTATAAGGGCATAGAAACCATTCCCTATTTCCATAAATTTTATGCGGAGATGAAGAAGTAGCAATAATTGCAGATTCTCAATTGCTCATTGATAATTACCTCTCATTAAAAAATGAGAAGCGCAAATCTCATTGTCCTGTTGAGATATTAAAATCTGTATAAAAAGATTTTTATTCCATAATTCATGTTATTTTCTCTGTAACCTGGTGAAAATTTTTATAGTCTTTTTTTAACGCATTCAATCCGATTCTCCTCTCATAACTTTGCGCCAAAATGAAATCTTATGAATAAGGGATTGATAATAATAGGGGCCGCAGCAATAGTTATTGCAATTTATTTCCTCCTCTATAATAAAAAGTCTGATAGCGAAACTCTATCTGTTGAACAACAAACGCTTTCCAAAGGCAAGAACACTGATGCCTTTAATCAGCCATTCAATGGTGCATTAAACAAATACTTCACCGTTGAAGATGCGTTGGTAAATTGGGATACTATTGCCGCAAACAAAGCTGCAACAGAATTGAGTGCAACACTTTCAAATGTTCCGTACGATGAATTAAAAATAAATTCTGATTCAATCAACAAAGCAAAAAATCTTTCAGAAAGTGCTGCCGCAGAAGCTAAAGGACTCATTGCTGAAAATACAATTGAAAGTAAGCGCCGTTCATTTTATACTTTATCAGAAGCAATGTATAATCTGCTAAAAACAGTTCATTATGATCAGCAAGTAATTTATCATCAAAAATGCCCTATGGCATTTAATGAAAATGAAGAAGGCTGGTGGATTTCCAATTCATCAAACATCGTCAATCCATATCTTGGTAACAAGCATCCGAAGTATCATGGTGCAATGATTGGTTGTGGAAATGTGGGAGATAGTATTGATTTCAGGAATGATTAATTTTACATATCAAAAAATTAAAATGAAAAATCTCAACATAACAATCTCTGAACTTGAATACAATAAGTTTGGTTTAAAAAAAGAAGAGATTTCTTTTTCTGAATTTATTGATATTGTAAAAAGAGAGCTTGCAAAACAAGCGCTTGAGAGGTCGGTCCGGCTTGCCAAAAAATACGGTCTTGCTGATATGACTATGGATGATATAACAAAGGAAGTTAAAGCAGTAAGGAATGCAAAGAATCGTTGATACAAATGTTTTGATTTCTTCACTAATCCAACGAAGCTATCCATATTGATTTTTATGGACTCTCTATGAAATACCTCTTCACCTTTCTTACTTTAGTTACTCTATTTACTTTTGTTACTGTTTCAAATACCCATGCCCAAAAATTCACCCTCAACGGTTACATCAGTGATTCTCTTTCCGGCGAGGCATTAACCAGCGCATCCGTCACAATAAAAGAAGTTGGCAAGAGCATTTCAGCAAATCAATATGGTTTTTATTCACTCACTTTATCGCAGGGAAATTATCAGCTCATCTTTTCTTACATCGGTTATCAGCCAAAGGTTGTTGAAATAAATCTTGTCAAAAATGTTTCTCAAAACATCGCACTTGAACCTGTTTCATCCATAATAAATGAAGTAACCGTTTCAGCCCGTAAAAAAGAGAGCAATATAAAGAGCGCCCAAATGGGAAAAATTGATCTCAACATAAACACTATTAAATCACTGCCCGTAATTTTTGGTGAAGTTGATGTACTAAAAACTTTGCAACTTCTACCCGGCGTTCGCAATGCAGGCGAAGGCAATGCAGGCTTCTATGTGCGTGGCGGCGGACCAGACCAAAACCTCATCATGCTTGACGAAGCCGTCGTGTACAATACCGGTCATCTCTTCGGATTTTTTTCGGTCTTTAATTCTGACGCTATCAAAAGCATCTCACTCATCAAAGGCGGTATGCCGCCACAGTATGGAGGCCGCCTCTCTTCAGTAATTGATATTACCATGAAAGAGGGCAACATGAATAAAACAGAAGTGGACGCTGGCATCGGCTTAATTGCTTCCCGCATTGCAATACAAGGACCTATCAAGAAGGACAAAGCCTCTTACATGCTCTCTGCACGGCGCACTTATATTGATGCGCTCATAAAACCTTTCATCTCAAAAAGCAGCAGCTTCTATGGTTCGGGATATTATTTCTACGACCTCAATGCAAAAATGAATTATCGTTTTACCGATAAAGACAGAATTTACCTCAGCGGATATTTTGGTCGTGATAAATTTGTATTCAACAATGCACGCCGCTCTTTCACCACAAGCATTCCCTGGGGAAACTCCACAGCAACATTTCGCTGGAATCATGTATTCAACAAAAAACTTTTCTCGAATCTTACACTTGTGTATAACGATTATAAATTTGATTTCTTCGGTACGCAGGACAATTTTAAAATCAATTTATCATCCGGCATCAAAGACCTCAATGCAAAAACTGACTTCGATCTCTTCGCATCCACAACGCATAAATTAAAATTCGGAGCGCAATACACCTTTCATACTTTTCTTCCCAGCGTTGCAAGCGGCACGCAGGATAGCGTTGTCTTCTCACCCGCCAACGTGCAAAAAAAATATGCCAATGAATATGCCTTGTATTTGCAGGACGACTGGGACATCGACAAGCGCATCAAAATAAATTATGGTTTGCGCTACAGTGCATTTCAGCAAGTGGGCAGATACACTGCATACTCCACCGATGCCGACGGAAACAAATTAGACAGCACTGTTTACGGCGTGGGGCAAACAGTAAAAGCTTACGGCGGTTTAGAACCACGTATCACCGTAAGATATTCACTCAACGATTTTAGTTCCATCAAAGCATCTGCCACACGCAACCTGCAATACATACATCTCGTAAGCAATGCAGCATCAACACTGCCCACAGATATTTGGGTGCCCAGCACTTACCGCGTAAAGCCACAAATAGGTTGGTTATATGCACTCGGATATTTCCGCAATTTCAATAATCCCGCTGGAGCGGGATTCGAAACTTCGCTGGAAGTGTATTACAAGAACATGCAAAATCAAATTGAATATAAAGAAGGATACACACCCTCACTCAGCGACCCCGAAGAATCATTTGTGTTTGGGCGTGTCTGGAGTTACGGCGCCGAGCTTTTCGTGAACAAAGTAAAAGGTAGACTAACAGGCTGGTTAGGTTACACGCTCTCATACACATGGCGCAGGTTTCCCTCTTTAAACAATGGCGAAAAATATCCCAGCAAATACGACCGCCGTCATGACCTCTCCGTTGTCTCCGCTTATGAGTTAAACAAGAAGTGGAAGCTCTCCGGTATCTTTGTTTTTGGAACCGGCAATGCCATTTCGCTGCCCGAGCGTTTTTATTTTATCGAAGGCGTATTAACGCAGGAATACAGCAGCATCAATGCCTACAGGATGAAGCCCTATCACCGCCTCGACCTTGCCGCCACCTACACACCGCAGCCAAAAAAGCCACGCAACCACACCAGCAACTGGGTCTTCAGCATATACAATGTGTACAGCCGCCTCAACCCATATTTCTATTACTTCGACCAGGAAGGCAGCGCCGTCAATGGCACACTTAAAGTAACCGCCAAACAAGTTTCGCTGTTTCCAATTATACCTTCGGTTACGTGGAATGTAAAGTTTTGAAAGCTGGTCGGGATTTACAATCCCGACCCAAGAGTTATGGATTTTCAATCCATAGCAATTATTGCTACTTTTAATATAAACTTAAAACCATGGCATTCAAATATTCCATTAAAGACCCGCATGATATTTATTTTATCACATCCACCATAATAAACTGGATTGATGTTTTTACACGAAGTGAATACAGTGAAATTATTGTTGATTCATTAAACTATTGTCAGCAGCAAAAAGGGTTAAATATACATGCATGGTGCCTTATGCCGAGCCATTTGCATTTGCTCACATCGGTAACGCAGGAACAGCCGGCACTTTCAGATATAATGCGTGACTTTAAAAAATTCACTTCAAAAAAGATTGTTGAAACAATTCAGTTAATAAATGAAAGCAGAAAGGAATGGTTGTTAGATAAATTTGAATTTGCAGGAAGATATAACTCTAAGATAAAGGATTATAAAGTGTGGCAGGATGGTTACCACCCCGTTGCTTGTTTCTCAGCAGAATTTTTAGAACAGAAACTGGAATATATTCATAATAATCCTGTAAAGGCAGGTTTTGTTTGGGAACCGCAACATTATGCACTTAGTTCTGCGACGGATTATTATGAACAGCGTAAAGGTAAAGTGACTGTTGTATTACTCGAGTAATTTGGTGGATTGCAAATCCACAGCTCATGGGGTCGTGATTGCAAATCCCGACCAGCATAGGGCAATTGCAACATCCTGATTTTCTCCTGAAACTATCCGGCGCACTTCAAAAATGCTGACAGAAAACCTGTAAATCATGTAATATGTTTATTTAATTGTGTAATAGTTATCAGCACAAAGGCACTACCTTTGTGGATAATAAAAATCTAAAATTATGAACATAAATAAAATCAAATTATTTCTCTCAGCTCTGTTTTTAATAACGGTGTTTTCCCCTTCATATGCCCAAAATGATGTTGTTGCCCAATCAAAGTACACCATACGTGAAGATGCAGATGGTGACGGTGTTAAGAATAGAAAAGATAAATGCGCAGAAACACCCAAGGGTGTTGCAGTAGATGCTATGGGTTGCCCTTTGGATACAGACAAAGATGGCGTAGTAGATTATTTGGATAAATGCCCTGACGTGCCGGGTTCACAAGAGATGAATGGCTGCCAGGATAAAGACAAAGATGGTGTAGCAGATAATGATGATGCGTGTGTTGATGTCCCCGGTCTTGCAAGATTTAAAGGATGTCCCGACAGTGATGAAGATGGTGTAGAAGATGCAAAAGACAAATGCCCAAACGCAAAAGGACTGGACATGTTCCAGGGTTGTCCTGATACAGACGGTGATGGAATAGAAGATGCAAAAGATAAATGCCCCGATACTCAAAAAGGTATTAAGGTAGATGGAAATGGATGTAACGCAGATGCCGATAAAGATGGTGTAATTGATACTGAAGATAAGTGCCCTGATACAAAAACAGGAATTAAAGTGGATGATAAAGGATGCCCTTTAGATACGGATGCGGATGGAGTGGTGGATTCAGAAGATAAGTGTCCTGCTGTAGCGGGAACTGCAGATAACTATGGTTGCCCCGAGATAAAGGATGTTGCAAAACGTTTGCAATTTGCAGCACGCGGAATAAACTTTGAAACAGGACTTGCCACATTAAAAGCCACTTCTTACCCCATGTTGGATGAGGTGGTAAGCATCCTTAACGAATATGTAGATTATGATTTAAAAATGGGAGGGCATACCGATAATGTTGGCAACGATGCAAGTAATCTAACGCTTTCTCAAAGCCGCATCAATGGTGTAAAAACTTACCTGGTAAGCAAAGGCGTTTCTGAAAACAGAATTGTCGCTACAGGGTTTGGTGAAACAATGCCCATTGCTGATAATAATACTGCAAAAGGAAGAGAACAAAACAGGAGAGTTGAACTGGAATTATTTTTAAGAAACTAATAAATAAAAAATATGTCTTTAAAGAATAAAAAACAATTCGGGGTTTGGATGGATTTGCATCACGCCACTGTATTAGGAAGAGAAAAAGTTGATGCAGGCAATTTTGTTATACTGGGTCATTCTGAAAGTGAGGTTCACGAAAACAACTCGGGTGAAAAAGCGGCACACAACTCAGAAAGAAATTTGCTCCACAAATTTTTTAAAGAAATAACTTCTCACATGCAAAACGCAGAAGAAGTGCATGTAACCGGTACCGGCACTGCCCAGGAACAGTTTATACATTATATGGCAGAAACACCTCAGTTTAAAAATACAGTTGCGAAAGAAAGCACCTCCAATAAAATGAGTGACGAAAAATTGATTGAATACATTGCTGAAAAACTCAACTAACCCGGTTTCTTAATAATACAACTTCAATAAGGCATTTTCAAATTGATGTTTTTAAATTTTGAGTTGGTTTGAATCTAAGCTGATATTGCAGCAAGAAAAAGGCAAAAACGTGGTGCCATTCACTCAAATTGTTTGATCTTTATTTCTTGTTTTTATTTCTTTCATCATGTGGCTGAATGCCTTGCCCATTACCACACTATATGCCTTATCAATAAAGGTTAAGATGGAATGATTCCTTTTATCCATCAACGTTAAATGAAAATTCCCATCGTCATCCATGTCTAATGACACGGTATATAATTGAAGAATATGTTTTCTTTTCCGCAATGTTTCTTCAATAGCATTGTGTTTAGCTAAGAACATTGCGGCATGTTTAGTACAACAGTTGAATAAAATTACAAATCACAACCCAATCTGACGCAATTATAATTAGCATAGCTATGTGTATAACACTTGTGCCTGCTTGTAATCGCTACCCAAGAGTTATGGATTTGCAATCTATATAATTTATCCGGAAATCTTTTCATGATTTGCGAAGACCAAATCACTTCACCAATGACTTATTGACTAAATGACTTAATGACTGTTATTGTCAGTGACTTTTTATTCTATAAACAGGATACCTTAAATGTTCCGGCTCATAATAAGGAGAATGTTTGTAAACAAAATCTAATTGCGCTGCGGCAGATGAGGCAAACGCTGTATCTGCTTTTTTCTTTTCTTCCAACTGTTGTTTTAATTCGGGATGTTGCTGTAAATATTGCGCTGCAAGGTCTTCCCAGCGGTAAGCGCTATAGCCTTCTTTTGCCTGCAGAACTGCATCGAAGAAATTCCAGCTAAAAAAGCTATCATCTCCCAACGGTTCTAATGTTTCAACAATATATCTGTCAGTAGCCTGTCCTGTATAAATAATATAATCGCCTTTTAAAAAATGAATCATTTGTTTTTGGGTTAATAATTTAATATCATAATTGCGGTGATGTTTTTCATAAGGCTGAGTATAACTTTTGTAATCATCAATGTGATAATATTCTACTGTCATGCTCGTATAATTTTTAAAGCGTTGCATTATCACTCCATTTAATTTTAGCCGTTCAATTACATCACCCCATCCCTGCGGAATGATATATGCAACAGGCTTCTCAACAGTTTGTGCCGGCGTGTATGTATTGAAAAACTTTACTTCTTTATCAAAAGGTTTTGAATGGTCATAAAACAAACTCGGCATGCCTGTTACCTCACTTGTTTTTGTTGCAGTTTCATAACCTTTAAAATTTATATATTCAAATTTTGTTGTATCCGGCTTCCAGCTTAATGCAAATTCTTTTTGTTTTCTGATTGCTTCTATGGATGCTTTCTTTTTTTCAATAATATCATTCGCATAAAAAGATGCTTGCTCTGTAACTGTTTGCATAAAAGCGTAAGTGCTTTTAACGCGGTCAGCAAAAGGCTTCAGCATGTGAGTTTCAGGAACAAATGTAATGGTGCCGAATAATGCCGCATAACCGCTGCTGTATCGAGGCGGGTCACAAAATGCAATCCATCCTTTGGCCGGATCTGCCTCTTCAAAATTTACATAAGGGCACATTGTCCATTTTTTTTCTTCCATACTTTTAAATAATGCAGGCTCAAAAACATCATGCAAAAAATCTCCAATTACTCCGCCTAATTTATTGTGCTGAGTTGTAAGCAAAGTCATCGTGTATTGATAATCGGCGCCATCGCTTACATGATTATCAATAAAAATATCCGGGTTCAACCAGTGAAATAATTTTTCAAATGCTTTGGCATCTTTGGAATCGGCTTTAATAAAATCTCTGTTCAAATCGAGGTTTTGCGCATTGCCTCTGAACCCATAGCTCAACGGTCCGTTTTGATTTGCTCTTGAAAAACTGTTCCGGTTTAAACATCCGCCGATATTATACACCGGAATTATTGCCAGCACAACATTATTAGCCATTTTAATTTTTCCTGTGGTCACATCACGCATAAAGAGCATACTTGCATCAATACCATCAGGCTCGCCGGGATGAATGCCATTGTTTATCATGATAACAACTTTGTTTTGCTTATGCCATATTGCAGGATTGAATGTTGCGCCCTTTGAAAACATTACTAATTGAAGCGGGTAGCCTGCATCTGTTGTATCACCTGTTATTATTTTAATTGATGAAAAAGCAGCATCCAGTTTTTTATAATAATCAATGCACTCAAAATAAGTTGCAGTTTCAATGCCATTAGATTTTTCAAATGGTGTTATAAATTTTTGCGCATGTATAATGCTGAAAAAAAAGAATAGAATTATTATAGTGTAAATTTTCATTGCACTGATTTCATAAAAATGAAATTACAGCGTAATTAAAACATAACAAAAGTGGCTTGATGAATGGCAGCCTAAAAAAAGCCCCTGTTCTAAACAAGGGCTATACATTCACTCATACCTTTTTTTTATTTAATAAAACTTTGCTGCAAAATAATATTATCAAATTTCACTATAAGCTTATACATTCCCGGAGCCAGACTGCTTACATTTATTGTGTTATTGCTTAAAGAAGACGCCAAACCAGATATACCTTCACGTCCATTATAATCTGCTATTACAAAATATATTTTTCTATCGGTTGATAAACCTGTAATAGTGAATTGCAGTTCACCATTCCTAACAGGGTTAGGACGTATGAGCAATTCAGCCTTTACCTGGTTGTAATTGATACGTATTACAGGCGAATAAGAAAACCTGCCATCTTTATCAACCATCTTCAGCCTGTAAAAAACATAATCGTTTTTATAGGTAGCGGGCAAATCACTATACCTGTATTGAGAACCGGATTCATTATTTGTACCCGCAATTGTTGCTTTTTTTACCCATTGTTTAGAAACGGGGTTTTGTTGTTCAATTTCATAGTGGCTAAAGTTTATCTCCTGTGCCGATGCCCAAAGAAGGGTTACTCTGTTTTGATCTTTGTATCCATTGAAATAGAGAAGCTTTACAGGTAATACAATATCACCCAACTGGCCTCTAATTTCACCTGCAGGAAATAAGCTGCTATGAACATTCACGTAAGTATTTCCATTGACCATTTCCATAACATCAGAAGCGACTAAAAGACCTGCTCCGCTCACAGCTCCTGTATCACTGCCTCTTGCATTAAGGGGAACTATTACAGGTCCGGCTACGCCAACGGGGGCTCTGTGAATATGAGCGGCTGTTGGTGTATCGCTTAATCCAAAGTAGTTGCCGGTAACAAAAACAGAATCTGTTCCTTTATCGAGCAATGCTTTCACACTACCGATTGCAGTGGATCCTGTAGGCGGCACTTCCTGTGCCTCTTCCAAATTCCCTGATAAAAGATCTGATTGCCCCGGAGTCGCAACAGATAGTTGCGCTCTTATTTCTCCTGCGGGATAGGTAGTGCTGTGTACATTTACATACATATTACCTGCAATCAAATCCACCTCCTGCGCATCAGTAAATGTACCTGAGCCTGTTAAGCTGCCAGTAGAATCACCTGCAAAATTGAGCGGCACAATAACAGAGCCACTTACTCCCGGCGGCGCCTGATGTATATGTGCGGCAGTAATGCCGGCAGAAAGATTTTGATAATCTCCCCAAAGCTCTAAAACATTTGTAGCTGTATCATATTTCAAGATTACAATTCCATGTGCGGAGGAAGAATTAGGCGGTACCTCCTGGCTGCCCTGCAGCGTTCCTTTAAAAAATAATAATTGCTGTTTTATAAATAATTGAGCTCTTATTTCACCCGCAGGAAACAGTGTGGTATGAACATTTACATAGGTGTGACCGCTGTCCATTGCACTCACATCAGAAGCAGATAAAAGTCCTGTGCCTGTAATTGTTCCGGAGATGTCACCACTGAAAAATAATGGCACTATCACCGGCCCGCTTACGCCTGCTCTGCCTCTGTGAATATGTGCAGCAACCACATCACTCGTTAATCCCTTAAAATTGCCGGTGAGAAAAACACTATCCGTTCCTTTATCCAGCAATACGGTTACCGCACCGGTTGCTGAAGAACTATCGGGTGGTACTTCCTGTGCTCCCTGCAAATTGCCGCTAAAAAGTTCGGCCTGATTATCTGTGGCTGTGGTAAGCTGTGCCCTTAATTCACCGGCGGGAAAGCTATCACTATGAACATTCACATACATGTTGCCTGCGAGCAGTTCAATTTCCTGAGCGTCAGTTAATACACCTGTGCCGCTTATTGTGCCTGTTGAATCACCGGTAATAGTAAGGGGTACTATTATTGGCCCACTTACACCTACAGGTGCTTGGTGTATGTGTGCAGCGGAAATCGATGAGGTAAGATTTTGATAATCTCCCCAAAGCTGCAATTGATTAGTAACCGTATCGTATTTAACGATTACGGTTCCTAATCCGGAAGATGAATTTGGGGGCACTTCCTGACCGCCCTGCAGACTGCCTTTTAAGTATCTTGTTTGAGAGTAGACAGAAAACACAAATAGCGATGCTAAAAAGAGAAAAGTAAATTTGATTTTCATAAAAATAAATTTGTGGGTGAGAACAATTACTTCTAACAAAAAAGAGGTATAAAAAAATCATACCAGCACGTTATGAAAAATTGTTGGAATTGTCTTAAAGACTGACAAAGGAGAAAACAATTATTCTTTTTGAAGCGTGTTTATTTAGGAGTTATAAATAAAAAATCCCGCAATTACTTACGGGAAATTTATTCCTTATCACTGTAAAAAATATTATACAATAACTGCAGCTTTTTTAGCAAGCTTTCTTTTAAGATTAGCGGCTTTATTCTTATGTATTATTCTGCGCTTTGCCAACTTATCTATCATAGATTCTACGGATGGTAATTGCTCTTTATAAATCTTTTCATCCTTTTCAACTTTTAAATCACGAATGGCATTACGCGTTGTTTTGCCATAATATTTATTTCTTTCCCTGCGCTTTGCCGCCTGCCGCATATCTTTCTTTGTAGCTTTATGATTTGCCATGAAATTATTTTAAGGCGGCAAAGGTAAGGGTCTCACCGCAGAAAGTAAAAATTTTAAGTTCCAACCTTTATAAGGTTTTTCGGGTGAAATAACTCCTAATCTAATTCCAGTATTGTGGCATCAAAATAACCGATATTTGTATTATATTAAACAATTTATTCTTACATGAAAGACTTCACATACATCACTAATTCTCATCCGGCATACATTGAAAATTTATATCAGGAGTACACAAAAAATCCTGCCAATGTAGAGCCTGAGCTAAAAAAATTTTTTGAAGGATTTGACTTTGCCATCTCTTATGCAAAACCTAATGGCAAAGGAAATGGCATTGCTGCTGCAGAAGAAATTAAAACTGAAGCGAAAGAAGCTCTCCCTGTTGACTGGATGAGGGAAATAAATGCCTACCGTTTGATTTTAGGTTATCGTAACAAAGGACATCTTATTGCCAAAACAAATCCTATTCGTAAGCGCAAAGACCGCGGTGCTAATTTAAATATTGAGTTTTTCAAGTTCACCGAAGAAGACCTTGATAAAAATTTTTATGCAGGAAATTTCATCGGGCTTGGAACCACTACGCTGCGCAACATCATATCAAAGCTGCAAACTTGTTATGCTGCACATGTAGGTATTGAATTCAAATACATCAGCGATCAGGATAAAGTGGGATGGTTGACTTCAGAAATAGAAAATAATTTTTCAGCTCCGTTATCAATTGAAAAAAGAAAAAGAGTTCTTGAAAAGCTGAACCAGGGAGTAATGTTTGAAAAATTTCTTCACACAAAATATGTAGGTCAAAAAAGATTTTCTTTAGAGGGTGGCGAAACAACCATTGCTGCACTCGACGCAATCATCAACACAGCAACAGACAATGATGTACAGGAGGTAGTGATTGGCATGGCACATCGCGGCAGGCTGAATATACTTGCAAATATTATGGGAAAAACATACCAGCAAATATTCAGCGAATTTGAAGGCACAGCGAAATTAGACCAAACAATGGGCACTGGTGATGTAAAATATCATTTAGGTTTTGGAAGTGATGTGCAAACCATGAGTGGCAAAAATGTGCATCTTAAATTAATGCCGAATCCTTCGCATCTTGAAGCCGTTGACCCTGTGGTGGTAGGCTTTTCAAGAGCAAAGGCTGATATTTTGTATAACAGCGATTACGATAAAATTCTTCCCATATTAATTCATGGCGATGCTTCTGTTGCCGGGCAGGGAATTGTGTACGAGGTTTTACAGATGAGCGATTTGAAAGGATATTTTACCGGCGGAACAATTCATTTTGTTATCAACAATCAGATTGGTTTCACAACCGATTTTGATGATGCACGAAGTTCAGACTACTGCACATCATTAGCAGCGGCTGTGCAGTCGCCTGTAATGCATGTAAACGGAGACGATCCTGAAGCGGTTGTAAAGTGTGCAGAGATTGCTATTCGCTATCGTCAAAAATTTAATACTGATATTTTTATTGATATGGTTTGCTATCGCAGGCATGGACATAATGAAGGCGATGACCCTAAATTCACACAGCCGCATTTGTATGCGCTGATTGATAAGCATCCAAATCCACGGGAAGTATATACCAATTATCTTTTAAATAACGGCGAACCCGATGCGCAGGAACTTGCAAAGGAAATGGAGAAAAAATTCTGGGCAGATTTACAGGAGCGGCTCGATGAAGTAAAACAACATCCATTGCCTTATACTTATCAGCAGCCTGAACTGTGGTGGAAAAGCCTGCGCAAAGCCACTCCTGAAGATTTTGATAAATCTCCGGCAACAGGAATTGCAGAAGCTGACATAAAAAAAATCTTCAATACATTAATGATATGGCCTGCAAATTTTACTCCCATAAAAAAGGTTGAAAAAATATTGCAGGATAAAGTAAAGCTCTTTAAAGCTGAAAATAAAATTGACTGGGCAACAGCAGAATTAATGGCGTATGGAAGCTTATTGCTCGAAGGCAAAGATGTTCGCATGAGCGGGCAGGATGTGCAGCGCGGCACATTCTCTCATCGCCATGCTGTTTTAAGAGATGAAAAAACAGATGAATCGTATAATCGTTTGAGTAATCTTGAAGGCGCAACAGGAGAATTCAGAATTTATAATTCTCTGTTGAGCGAATATGGTGTGCTTGGTTTTGAATATGGATATGCAATGGCAAATCCAAATGCACTTGTGTTGTGGGAAGCGCAGTTCGGAGATTTTGCTAATGGCACACAAACAATGATTGACCAGTTTATTTCTGCAGGTGAACAAAAATGGAACAGGATGAATGGAATTGTGATGTTGCTGCCGCATGGTTATGAAGGACAAGGACCCGAACACAGCAGTGGCCGCATGGAAAGATTTTTGCAAATGTGCGCTGAACTAAATATGGTTGTAACAAACATTACGACAGCAGCGAATTTCTTTCATGCCTTGCGCAGGCAGTTGGCGTGGCCTTTCAGAAAACCATTGATTGATTTTTCGCCAAAGGCATATCTGCGCTATGCAGGTACATACAGCCACATTAATGATTTCACAAATGGTTCTTTCAAAGAAGTAATAGATGACACATTTGTTACTAATGCAGATGAGGTAAAAAAAGTTTTATTCTGCAGTGGCAAATTGTATTATGAGCTTGCAGAAAAGCAACAAAAAGAAAACCGGAAAGATATAGCCATCATTCGTTTAGAACAGATTTATCCATTGCCACTAAAACAATTGGAAGAGCTAAATAAAAAATATAATAAAGCCATTTGGTTCTGGGCGCAGGAAGAGCCGTTGAACATGGGCGCCGCTTCATTCCTTATGATGAATTTAAAGAGTATAAATTTTGGCATCATAAGCCGAAACCCTTGTGCAGCAACGGCTACAGGCTATGCAAAAATTCATAAGCAGGAGCAGGATGAAATTATTGAAACAGCGTTTAGTATTTAATGTGCGGATGTGCAAAAATGAAAATGTGCAAATGAGCAGAGAACGGTGTCAGAATCGAACTGACTACTTTGGTTTTGCAGACCAACGCCCATCCAATGAGCATACCGTTCTTGGATTATTTAAAAGGAAAAAAGAAATTGAAGCCGAAGATGCAATAGTTAACAACAACAACAACCATAACCGGAACAGTAGAATAATCTAAAATATATTTTTGCAGTAACCATAGAAACCAAAATTAAAATATTTATCTTAAAATGATTGAAATAAAAGTTCATTTTGCTGTAATACTTTTGCCTGCATTAACGCCAATTCACTTATACCCTATAAATTTATACATGAATTAGTAAAGTTACAATGAACTTAGCCGCCTCATACAGCAACACTTCTTTAAAAGAAATTGAAGAGAGCTTTGTTGTGCAAAAAGTAAAAGAAATTGTTCATCGCTACGATGCAAATGCTGAAATTATTTTATTTGGCAGCCGTGCCCGTGGTGATTGGGATGAAGAGAGTGATTGGGACTTTTTAATTTTAAGTGAACAACCCGAAGGAAGCGAAATAAAAGAGAAACTTAGAAAATATATTTTAAATGAAATTGAATATGTAACTTTTGATTTGGTGTTTACACTTTTTCATAATAAAAAAGTTTGGGAAGATGATTACGCAATAACTCCTTTATAATATTGAAGAGGAAGGAATAGTTATTTCATGACAAGAAACGAATTCGTTCAATATAAATTAGAAAGAGCAAGGCAGGCACTGCAAATTGCTAAAAGCATTTTGAAAGAGGGTGCGTATGCAGATGCTATCAATAGAATATATTATGCAGTTTTTTACGTAGTCTCTGCTTGCTATATACAAAAAAGCTTTATCCAAAAACACATCGTGGTGTAAAATTGCTCTTCAACAAAGAATTTATTCTAACAGGTTTAATAGAAAAAAAGAGGAAGATTTTTATTCTACTATGTTTGCCAAAAGATTTGAAGCAGATTATGAAGATTTTTTTCAAATTGATTTTAACCGTACGCAGGAATATTTGAACAGCGCTGAAAAATTTATTTTCATAATTGAAGACATTTTAAAAAATACTCCCGAAAATGATTGAAATAAAAGTTCCCTCGGTTGGTGAATCCATAAGTGAAGTAACACTGTTGAAGTGGACAAAAAAAGATGGCGACTATGTTGACCGCGATGAAGTAATTGCAGAGCTCGAAAGTGAAAAAGCGACTTTTGAAGTAAATGCAGAGCAAAGCGGTGTTTTAAAAATCATTGCCAAAGAAGGCGACACATTAAAAATAGGTTCAGTGCTTGCCAATATTGATGAGTCAGCGGAGAAGCAGTCGGCAGTGGGTAGTCAGCAGTCAGCAGTCAGCAGTCAGCAGTCAGCGGTCAGCAGTCAGCAGTCGGAAGTCAACAATCAGAAATTAGAAACAAACATTAAGAAATCAAAAGTAAGTGTTCAGCAACCCGAGAAAAAGAACGAAGCGGAGACAACAAACGAAAAACAAGAAACCAGAAACCAGAAACCCCAAACGATAAACGATAAACCAGAAACGATAAACGAACTTAAAGCTTCTCCTGTTGCCTCCGCCATCATCGCCGATAAAGAAGTTGACCCTGCACAAATCACTCCATCAGGTACGGGCGGCAAAATAATGAAGCAGGATGTAATGGAAGCTTTATCACATCCCGGAAAAAAATCATTCAATGGTCAGCAATTATTTTCACGTAATGAGCGACGCGAAAAAATGAGCAATCTGCGCAAAACCATTAGCCGCAGATTAGTTGAAGCAAAGAACACTACTGCTATGCTCACCACTTTCAATGAAGTGGATATGAGCCGCATTATGGAAATCCGCAAACAACACAAAGAGACATTCAATAAAATGCATGGCGTTAATCTCGGCTTTATGAGCTTCTTTGCAAAGACCTGTGCAATTGCATTAAGTGAATGGCCGGCGGTAAATGCTTACATAGATGGCGACGAATTAATTTATCATGATTATGCAGATATAAGCATTGCCGTGAGCACACCCCGCGGATTAACAGTGCCTGTAATGCGCAACGTAGAAAGCCTGAGTATGGCTGATATTGAGAAAAAAGTAATTGAGCTTGCAACTAAAGCAAGAGATAATAAATTAAGCATGGAAGAATTGCAGGGCGGCACGTTCACCATTACCAATGGCGGCGTGTTTGGCAGCTTAATGAGCACACCCATTATTAATCTTCCGCAAAGCGCTATTCTTGGTATGCACAAAATTCAGGAACGACCAATGGCAATAAACGGGCAGATTATTATCAAACCCATGATGTACTTAGCTTTGAGCTATGACCATAGAATTGTGGACGGCAGAGAAAGTGTTAGCTTTCTTGTAAGAGTCAAAGAATTATTAGAGAATCCTGAATTATTATTGTTTGGAAAAGATGCGATAAAAACATTGCTGGAAATATAAACCAAACCCGGTCTGACTTTCGAATTTTTCGGAACAGACAGTCCCGGGTCTGACCGTTTTTTACTTTATGCGTTTTCAATCCTATTTCAATACATCTCTTTTAATCATTCAAAAATATTTGGGAAATATTCCGCTATCTCATTTTCTCAAAGAATATTTTTCTGAAAATAAAAAACATGGTTCAAAAGACAGAAAATATATCACGCATTTGTGTTACTGTTATTATCGCTTAGGATATGCTCTCAAAGAATTAAATGTTGATGACAGATTAAAAGTCGGTTTATTCTTATGCAGTAATCAAGCAGCAGAGTGGAGAGGTTTATTTAGTGCCGAATGGATTAATAATTGGTATGAAGACCTGCAAAAAAGAATTCAGTTCATTCAATCAATTTACCCTGCATTTGATGTGAAAGATATTTTTCCCTGGCAGGATGAACTAAGCGAAACTATTGATGCAACTGAATTTGCACTATCTCATTTAATACAACCAAACTTATTTCTTCGCATAAGACCGGGCAGATTAGAACACGTAAAACAGAAATTATCAGACAATAAAATTGCATTTGAACAATGGGGTGAAAATTGCCTTGCTTTGCCTAACACTACTAAAATTGATTCGCTGCTCGATATAAACAAAGAAGCAGTGATACAGGATTATTCATCGCAACAGGTACAGGAATTTTTTGCTATTATCAAATCTTCAATATTAAATCTTCAATCTAAAATAAGCATCTGGGATTGCTGCGCAGGCAGCGGTGGCAAATCAATTCTTGCTTATGATGTTTTTGTAAGTAATATTGAATTAACTGTTACCGACATTCGTTCATCCATTATTCAAAATCTTCAAAAACGTTTTAGGGAGGCTGGAATAAAAAATTATCACGCTTTTGCGGCTGATATAACATCCTCACAGAGTTCTGCGAACAACATCCTCACAGAGTCCTGCGGACAACATCCAACCTCCAACTATAGCCTTATCATCTGCGATGCGCCCTGCACAGGCTCCGGCACATGGAGCAGAACACCGGAGCAATTGTATTTTTTTAACCACAATAAAATTGCTGATCACGCTTCGCTTCAAAAAAAAATTGTAAGCAATGTAATTCCGTTACTTGAACAAGGCGGTTATTTTCTTTATATCACCTGTTCAGTTTTTAAGAAAGAGAATGAAGAGATGGTTCACTTTATTCAAAAAAAATTCCATCTTCAATTAGTGAAAATGGAATTATTAAAAGGTTATAATCTAAAAGCGGATACAATGTTTGCAGCCTTATTTACTCCTTTATCGCACTAATAGTTTTATGCTGTGTGCTTCCATCATACTGCACATAATAAATTCCCTGCGGCATTGATGCAGCTACATCAAAAGAAAATGAATAATGTTTATTTTCAACAAGAGTTACATGCTTTGTTTGCAATGTATTTCCATTAGCATTCACTAATTTTAAAGTTGCCGCTCCATTTTCAGGAGCCTGCAGATTTACTGTAAGCCTTTGCTTAAACGGAACAGGCTGTGCCTGTAACCAGTTATTGTTATCACTATATTCTTCTCCTTTACTTACCTCAATGCTTCTCGTCTTTAAAGCATCTTTATATACAACAGAATATTTGCCGGGTGCTAATTGATTCCAGTCTGCAAAAGAATTTTCATACACTTCTTCTTCTTCAGTATTAAGCGAACTTGTTGAAAGTATTTTACCTGCTTTATTTATAAGACTAAGGGTAGCGGCTCCATCTGTTTGCCCGATTAATCTTACATCCATTTTATTGCTATTAATATTTGCATTCACAAACAACCAGTCGTTACCATACAATTCCACGTTTTGTGCTCTCTTCAAAATATGAAAAGCCTTTTTCATGTTGGGTAAGCCGTAACCATAGCGGTTATTGGGATTTCTTGCCCTGTCACTGCTTGCATATACCGCTTTTAATATTTGCATGTTATTAAACTTAGGAAACGCCTGCCACAAGCATGCAATCAATCCATTTATATTTGGATTTGAAAAAGAAGTTCCGCTTGCATAGCTAACACCAAAAGATGTATACACTGTAGTACCAGAGCCTACCGAAGCTATGTTGGGCTTCACTTTGCCCGGATATCCAAAGCTGCTGAAATAGGCAATATTTCCGTTTACATCTGTGGCTGCAACGGCGCAAACACTGTCATCGTCTGCTGGGAAAATAATATAATTCCAACTGCTGAAACCTTCGTTGCCTGCACTGTTTGTAACAATCAATCCTTTCTTGGCAGCGTACGTTGCGCCTTGGGAAACCATAGTTGTGTTCTTGTAAAAATCATTATAGGTATGGTCAAACTGCGAATTATCAAATTGAAAATAACCTAATGAAGAAGATATCATATCTGCACCTGCGCTGTCAGCAAATTCTGCAGCAGCATCCCAGTTATGCTCTTCAATGGGATATTCACTGGGTGTGTATTCGCCGCGCAAAAGCCAGAAGCTTGCATCCGGCGCTGTGCCCACCATTTGCCCGGGCACATTTGCTGCAATAGTGCTTAAGCAATATTCTCCATGCGAATCATCCTCATTTACGCTGCCATCAAATGCTACAAAATCTTTTTCGCCCAGAAAACCATTACGTGCTCTTACACTGTCAAATGCCTTAATGGTTCTGTAGTGATAAAATCCTGCATCAATAATTGCGATAATCACTCCCTTCCCTGTGTATCCTTTCTGATGCAAAAATTCTCCGTTGTGAATATGCACCTGATCATAAGAAAATCCATAATCGTAATTCGCAAGCAACTTTTTATTTTTTTGTTCCTGTGTAAGCGGCTCTACTGTTTCCTTAAATTTATCAGATTGATTATTATTTCCTGATGGCAAATATCCAACTGCATTTACACCTTTTACAAACGGAAGCGCTGCAATTGCCGTGAGCGTTGCATTATCATTGCAATAAATTAAAATTTGATTAAGCCATTTACTGGTGCTCAGATAATTTGAAGGTCCCTGCGCCAGCACCTGTGTAATGTAAGAAGGATTAGCTGGCAAATCTGCGCTGTCAATAGTAATATTATGAAGGCGGCGCCTTGCTATTGCACGTGGGGAAAGATAAGCACGGGGATTGCTTAATGAGTAGGGCGAATTGTTTTTGTCTTTGAATTGAATAATCCATTTGGTGAATTGAGAATAGCTGTTGCTGCATAAAAATAATAAAGCAACAATACATACAACCGTTTTTGTAAAAACAGATTTCATGGTGATGATTTTTAGTGTTTAAAATTATGGTGTTTAAAAAATGAATCCGTTAAAGAAACGAAATATCTTATAGAAATGGAAGCCTTTAGATGAAAAAATTTATTGTTTATGAGCCCAGCTATATCTTTCATGGCATCGTCCCTTGCGTCGCATAGCGTGTACTGTATCGCTTGTGGCATCCAAGCGTTGAACTGCCAAGTGCTTATTATCTACTTATCCACTCACTGTTTCAAAACCTTAACTGTTTTGTGTTGCTTAACTCCTCTGTACAAAACAAAATAAATTCCTTTTGCAAGTGCTGAAGGATTTGTAAAATCAATCGTATATACACTTCCTTCTGTAACATTTAATTCCTGAGTTTGAATTACTCTTCCTCTTGCATCAATCAGCCTGATGACTGCATTGCCTGTTTCCGGTGCGGTTAAAAATGCAGTCAATTGCATATTGAATGGCACGGGAAATACCTCCAGCCAATCATTCAGTTCCTGTCCTGTTTTAAATAAAGGAACAATCCGGTTGTTGATACTATCAACATATTGCAGTGAATAATTTCCCGGTGCCAATCCCCCCAGATTAAGAAAGCTTGTATCATAAACTTCTTCGACTTCAGTTATCAGCTTTATTGATGCAACAATATTTCCCGCATCATTCAATAGATTCAATGTGGCATTCCCGTCAACCTGCCCGATTAATTTTATATCAATCTTATTTGTAAAAGTATCCGGTGTTACAAACAGCCAGTCAGTTCCGTATAGTTCTATATTCTGTTTTTTCTTTAAGATGCGATACGCTGTTTTCATGTTGGGAATTCCAAAGCCATACCTGTTATCAGGATTATTAAATCTGTCGGCACTTTGATACACGGCGTTTAAAATGGTCATATTATTATATGCAGGAAAGGCTTGCCACAGGCATGTTATAAGCCCATTCAAATTTGGGTTTGAAAAAGAAGTGCCGCTTCCGCTGCCTGCGCCAAACACGCCAAAAATTATAGTATTCAAACCAACTGATGCAACATTTGGTTTTACTTTTCCGGGATAGCCGTAGCTGCTGAAGAAAGCAATAACGCCTGCCGTATCTACGGCGCCAACACTGCAAACACTATCATCATCTGCAGGAAAGATTATGTACTTCCATGAATTATCACCCTCATTGCCTGCACTGTTGGTAACAATCATTCCTTTTTTTGCAGCAAACGTTGCACCCTGCGAAACTGTTGTTGTATTCTTATAAAAATCATTGTAGTCATGATTGAATTGCGGGTCATCGAACTGGTTATAACCAAGTGATGAAGTAATTAAATCTGCGCCTGCACTGTCTGCAAACTCAGCAGCAGCCACCCAATTGTGTTCTTCTATTGGATATTCCGTTGGTGCATTTTCACTTCGTAGTAACCAGAAGCTTGCTTTGGGCGCTGTGCCTATCATTGTGCCCGGCACATTCGCAGCAATGGTGCTAAGACAATATTCGCCATGCGTGTCATCTTCATTCACACTGTTATCAAATGCAACAAAATCTTTTTCGCCTAAAAATTGTCCATTCGCTCTTGCACTGTCGTAAGCATTGATGGTTCTGTAACTGTTGAAACCCGCATCAAGCATAGCAATCAACATGCCGCTGCCTGTATATCCTTTATTATGCAAATACTCGCCTTCATGAATATGAATTTGAGAATAAGAATATCCATAGCTTAAATCTTTTTCGCCATGTATTTTTTGGGTCAGAGATAAAGAAGTTACTGTTTCTTTAAATTTATCAACTCCATTATTATTGTTAGCACGAAATGGAGCAACCGGAGATGTTTTTTTTACAAAAGATAAATTGCGAATTGTATTTATAGTAGCGCTGTCATTGCATAAAATAAGAATTTGATTAAGCCATTTGCTTTCGCTAAGAAAAGTAACGGCGCCTGCTGCTGCTACTTGCTGAATGTATGAATCATTTACAGGAAGGTCAATGCTGTCAATGGAAATATTATAGCGTGTTCTTCTTGCAATGGCTCTTGCAGAAAGGTATTGAGAAGGGTTACTCAAACTGTACGAAGAATTATTTTTATCTGTAAACTCAACGATGAATCTTGAATACTGCGCATCGCCTGTTGCAGAAAGAAATATGCAAATGAAAAATATAAGAAGATATTTTGGTGCATTCATAAATTCAGTAGTTAGTAGTTAGTAGGAAGTAGTTAGTGTTCCCATTTGAGAAGTTAATAATTAAAAATTAAATACTGAAGCATCTAATTCCCAAATAGCTCAATACCGCAATACCTAATACCCAATTCCCTTCCATCACCTTACTTCAATCAAATTTAATTTTATGCCATAGCTGTCATTTTCATAATGAGCGGGCTCGGGTGTGGTTTGCCATGTCGAGTGCAAAAAATCTTTGTATATCAAACCAACTCCCTTGCCATATATTTCAACTGAGTAATTTCTTTGCTGGTAAAATTGCGGGTCGAACGGACCTTCAGGAGAAGTTTCATCGCGTTGCAAAACAGTAACTGTGCTATCAAGCATTCCTTTTAAAACAGTATAAGGCATGTTTACTTCTGAGTAAGTATAATTCCAGCCATCTAAATATTGATAAGCAGAATTAGCAGAGCGTGTATCAATATATGAATTACCCTGCCATGAAAAATTATTTCGCACTGGTAATTTAAGCTTGATGAAACGAAGGTTATTATCATCAGTTAATTCAATCGTTTCATCCGTTGGAGTAATATAATATGTGGATTGATATTGCCAGGGAAATTGTTCCAGTGTATCAGTAGTGAAGCGATAAACAGTGTAAGACTCTCTGCCAAGATTATCGTTGAATAGGGAAGCGATGCTGTCTTTTGCATGATAGCTTTTCAACAATAAAGCAGTGCCAAAAGGTGCAGTTACAGTTGAATCCAGGCGATAAATGAAAACTTTGCCCACTTGTAGAAGGTAATAATCTAAAAGATTTTGCTTACTAATTAAATCATCTTTTTTACAACTGTATAAAAAGCAAAATAAGAATGCGGCAAAGAGGATGCGGTACAAAGAAAATTTCATAGATAATATTTATCGGTCTGACGGCTTAGAGCCGCCTGACCGTTTGCTAAAATAGGTAAAGGCGTGAAGATTTAATCGTTAATATTTATATTGTATAGATGAACCCCATAAACATACAGGCTGTGCTATCGGTTATGCATCTTGTGCGACATAAGGTGTATAGAAAAACAAAAACACATCTCTATGCTTTATATGTTGTAACAAAAAAAGCTGCTCTTAATGCAGAACAGCCTTCTCAATTTTCACATGAAGTTCAATTTAAAATCTGAAAGTTAAACCACCATTAAGAATATATTTTCCATAGCCCGCTTCTAAATAAAAGCCTGCGTTTTGAGATAGATTAAATCGCGTTCCTATAGAAACCTGGTAAGCCAGCGTAGATGGGTCATCTAAAACCGCTGCCTTATCTCCATTATTGTATAAATAATTTTGCTTCCAGTTATTTACACCTATGGCTGTTCGCAAATAAGGACTAACATATTTTGAAGACGAAGGCATATAACTTACCATATTAAACATAATGCTCCAGTTTTCAATTCTTCCCGTAAAGGAGGGAATATTTGAAGTAGAATTGTAATCGAAATAGGGAACGCTCACTTTTCCATAAGTGCCTGCTACACCAATGCTGCTATATCTGCTAAACTGGTAATCAAGCGCCGCGGTTACAGGACCTTGCTGTGTAACGGTTCCTTTATACGCATCGTAAAATTGTGCTAACTGATCTTTGTCAAGATTAGGAAAACCATATCCAATGCTCAGGTTAACAGTTGGTTTAAATTGAGGTAATCTTTGCCGTGGTGCGGGTCTGCGATACTGCGGCGGAGGAGGGGGTCTTCTGTAGCCACGCTGATAATAACCTCCGCCACCCCAATATTGAGCTTCTGATATAATTGCAAACAAGGAAAACAATGCGGTTAAAAGAGTAATGCGCCTTTTCATAAAAAAAATTTTATTATTGATACAGGCGCAGGTAAATGGTTTAATATCAAAAACTGTTTAACATCTTTTTTATGCAAGATTTTTTTATAATGCTTCAATAAGATGAAGGAGATATTCTTATTTTGTTTTTTTTAATCCCTGATAACTGATTGCTGATACCATAGCTCTCTTCACACATGTTAGCATCTTTATAACAACGGATTCAAAAAGCAAATAATAAATTTGTAGGTATGAATATGGCGGATACACATTTTGAGCAGCAAAAAAATTTTAAGGCTCTTGGCATCACTGCGCTCATTATTGCTGCAGTATTTTTTGCATTTTTTTTTATTAGCTGGACGTTGCCTCAGCTTCCTCTCCAAACTTTAGATGAAGGCGTTGAAGTAAACCTTGGTAACAGCGACCAGGGTTTTGGAAATATTCCTCCATTAATTCCCGGCGAGCCTTCTCTTGCACAGCGAACAAATTATAATCCGCCGCCATCAACACAATCCTCTGCAGAAACGCAAAAAGAAGTTGCCGAAAATAATGAAGCTGATGCAACACCGATTAATACATCGCCTAAGCCCGAAATAAAAAAACCCAACATGCCTATCAATAGCATAACAAAAATCAAAACACAAACAGAAACGAATTCACCACCCACACCACCAAAAGCAAAAGCCGTATATGCAGGCGGAAAGAGCACTGGCACCGGCGGAAACAATTCGGATAGTTATAATAACAGTCGCAACCAGGGAATTGCCGGTGGCACAGGCGACCAGGGCAAACCCAATGGAAATCCCAACAGCGATAACTACACAGGCAATGGCGGCAAAGGCACCAGTGGAGTATCTATTACTGATGGACTTACGGGTCGCAGACTCGCAGGCACAACACACTTTGAAGATGAATATCGCTATGGCGGCAAAGTGTTGGTGAATGTTACGGTTGATGCAAATGGAACCGTTACGAGTGCTAAAGTAAAATTAGGCAGTGCCTTTTCCGATATAAATTCCATTGCTGTACGCAGAGCTTATCAATTAAAATTCACAAAGGGAAGCGAAGTGCAAACAGGCACTGTAACTATTATCTTCCAGAATCCGAAAGGATGAGTTTTTTCTTTTTCAATCCGTGAAAATCCGGTAATCTGTGAAAACATTCGTTTCTTTTTACGGCATCTGCCGATTGCTCTGTTAAACAGCCCTCTTTGGTTTACATCCATAATCCGGTTATTAATGCCATGCTCAAAACCTTTTTTTGCATATTGCTGTAAAAAATTTTGCAGCATCCTTACAATAGCGGCGTTTGTTTACCTGTTTTATTTCTGCCATACTTTATACTTTGTTGCCGGCAACAAGGACAACTTATTTTTTCACCAACTCTTTTGAGACACTTAGGGGTGTTAAACACATTAGAGGCTGTTTTAGCCTCTAAAAATAATTACTGTGAACTATATACCCACTTTAATAAAAGAGAAAATTGAAAAGGCGGAACTAAAAATAGCTTAGATACAATTGATAAAGTTACTCACCACTCTTTTGAGACATTACCCATATTTCCGCGATAATAAATTAAGTTTAATTATGAAGAGATATATTGTACAAAAGCTAAAATATAAAGATACTTCTAAGAACAAAGAATACATAATTTGGGTTATAGTTGCTTAAATTTGTACAAGAATGGATGGCTCATGTGTATTAGTAATAATTTAGTCAACCACAGGAGCGGAGGGAAAAAGTAATTAATAAAAAATAGGAATCTTATTACATTCATTCGCTCTCTTTTGTATTTTTAATTTTTAACTTTCAGAGAAACCTGATCAATTAAAATTCCATGAAACATTCCGAAGAGTTTTTGAAAATTGTTGAAGATGCAAAAAACCGCATCAAAGAAATTTCAGTTTCTGAAACACAGAAACATATTAAAGAGGGCGCAGCGTTAATTGATGTGCGTGAAGATAATGAATGGCAGGCAGATCATGCAAAAGATTCCCTTCACTTATCACGGGGCATTATTGAGCGTGATATTGTGCAGCAGTTTCCTGATAAAAATACTGAGCTTATACTCTATTGCGGCGGTGGTTTTCGTTCCGCTTTGTCTGCCGATAATCTGCAAAAGATGGGTTATAACAATGTGTTCTCTATGGCCGGCGGATGGACAGCATGGAAAGAATCGAATGCACCAATAGAATCATAAACCGTTTATCGTTTATCGTTTGTAGTTGCATTAGATACCATTATAAAAAATTAAAACTTTTATGCCAACCAATAATAAGCTGCTGATAAAAGCAGGTCTTAAAATTCTGAAATCTGCTGATGAGGTATTTAATGCAATCGTTGACCCTGATAAAATGTCGAAATACTTTATTTCAAAAAGCACCGGATGGATGGAAACGGGCAAAACAATTACCTGGCAGTTTCCTGAAATGGACATGGAGTTTCCTATACAGGTACAAAGAGCCGAGCCCTACAAATACATTTCTTTTTTCTGGAACGATGTGGATGGCACCGAAACATTTGCAGAAATCACATTGAAGAAAATGGATGATAACTCAACTTTTGTTTCTATAACAGAAGGGAACCGGGATAATGATGAAGAGGGTATAAAATGGCTTATGCGAAATACAGAAGGCTGGGCAAATTTTCTTGCGTGCCTTAAAGCTTACCTGGAATATGGCATCAACCTGAGAAAAGGAGCATTTGATATATCGCAAATGCCAACAAAATCTGATGACTGAAATATCATGAAAAAAATTCTTTTCATAGCGGCGGCAGCTTCACTTCTTGTTTCCTGTTCAGAAAATAAAGAAAAAAAATTATTGATAATTGCTAATAAAGATGCTGTGATTGAAGAAGCATCCAAAATCATTACAGCAGGTTCCGATGGCTATCAAAACAAAACAATCGAATATAAAACAGGCGATGCAATAAGCTTAAAAATAAAATCTGCACAAGGTGAAACATCCATCGGCATACCAGATAATGGTTATTATATAGTAAACGTAAAACTCAATGATACAATCATTGGCAGCTATCAGCGTTTTGTAAAGGCAGAAGAAGCTAATCACAGAATGACGCAGGATGAATTAAAAGCAAAGCTTGATTCATTGAAACTGCTTGTTGAAAATAAAAATGTAAGTGCAGCTAACCGTAATTTTTTCATCTTACCAAACACAGCAGTAAAAATTTCTGATAATACCACTGCACAAGTTGCTGCTCCTTATAATCCGTTGACTCCTTTAGAATCTGCAAATAGTAAGGAACCTGAAGCCTATCAATTTTATACTATTAAACAAGTACGGGAGCTTATAGCAAAGCTGGAAATGCTGACGAAGTAAGATTGTAAAACTTCAATTTTAGTCAACAGCAAATGCGCAACACTTCACCTTTATTGTAAAATCTTTTCCACAGCCTTCAACATTTTTTTTAGTTCACAAACGGTTACTAAAAGGGTGGCATTAATTTTATATCTTACTCATCATTCTCTTTTTTTAATTTTAAAAATCTAAGTCACGGAGGTTTTTATGAAATATTATTTTACACCTGTTCTCACAACATCATTGTTGCTCTTAGGTTTTGCTCCTCATGCTTTTTCACAATCATCCAAAATAAATTTATTGTGGGAGGAGACTAAGTCCGTGCGAACCATAAAATTTTCTGCTCACGGTAATCGCCTTATTACCGTCGGCTCATTGGGCAATTGCTATCCTTATGAATGTGGCCAAATAAAAGTTTGAAGAGTGCCGGACAGTACTTTATTAAGAACCATTACCAACCCATATATGGGCTTAACAAACGATGTTGATATTACCTCTAATGGAAATACAATCATTTCAGGAAACGGCAGTGTTTACTGTTATTCCGAAGGAGGATGCACTACAGATAAGCCTGGGCAATTTCAATTTGGAATAGCCGGAAACCTCAAAAGGTTTTTAGATAACCCCGGCGGTAATGTGTATGCTATTGAATACTCGCCGGATGAAACTGTGATTGCCTCGGGCACAGGTTACAACAATAATGGAGATATAAAAATTTATGATAACAATTTTAATTTATTAAGAACACTGGATGGGCACCAATACGAAACAGATGGTTTGGTATTTACTCACGATGAGCAGTATCTTATTTCGGGCGGAGATGATGGTTTGGTAAAAGCATGGGACTATAATTCCGGGACACTCATTAGAACATTGGTTCATGGAGATTATCTTAATGGCGGCACTAATGTAGATGTTGATGCATCTGCTGATGGACAATATTTTTCCAGCGCCGGGCAGGGTTATAATATGACAGTTAAAATTTGGAGAGTTTCAGACGGAGCATTAATCCAAACTTTACCCATTGATGGAGGATACGGGTATAATACCGCCAGATTTTCGCCTGATGGTAAATACATAGTGTCTGGTACTACGCAATACGAGGGAAGATTAGGCTGGCATGGAGAAATATTGGTTTGGAGAATTTCTGATGGCGCTTTGGTAAAACAATATACTGAAAAGGAAGGAAGCCCTTTATCCGGTGGAATAAGAACAATTGCATTTTCTTCATTAAGCAAACATTTATTTGCTTATAGTGTAAGTGATAAATTAAAAGTAATAGATTTCAATGCAATGGCTTCTGAAAGTATCGCTGCGAAAAAATTTACCGATAATTCTCAATCCAATACTTCTGCATTTCCTAATCCGTTTACTTCAACTACAACTATACAATATTCTATCGCTGCAAAGCAATTTGTAACACTGAGAGTGTATGATATTCATGGAACCGAAGTTGCAACACTTGTAAATGAAGAAAAACCGGCAGGCCAATACCATGTTCTTTTTAATCCAGGTAAACTTATGAAGGGCATTTACTTTTATAAGCTAAATGCAGGCAGCTATTCTGAAGTAAAGCAAATTATATTGGATAAATAATCAATTTTATTTAGCAGACACTTGTATTATTGAGAGAACTTTCGTTGCAATGATTCAAATTCCTGCAAACCAAATCTCTTAAATATGAAATAAAATCAATGCAGGGTTTGGTAAATATGTTTCAGGTGCAGAAATTTTTTTCAAATTTTATTAATCATTTTCTTTCTTCTCCAAATAATAAACTGCCACCCAACTTCTGCGGTAAGCAACGCACCCACTGTAAAGAGAGCCGGCGTTAGCATGTTTGTTTCTTCTGAAAATGCACCGCCAAGCGCAATAAAATAAACACCAACCGGCAACAGCAACATCACGCAAATACCTGCAATACCAAATGGAATTTTAAAGGGGCGTTTTTCATGCGGCGCTTTTATACGCAACTTAATAAGACTAATAAATTCGAGAAATAAACCTGCACCATAAATAGTAATGTCAATTACAAGCAAATCTGCAAACGTCCATAATATCATAACGCTAACAACGAGTGCACATACAATGATAGAGACGTATGGCGTTTTAAATTTCGGATGAAGCTCATGAAGCTTTGCCGGAAGCAGTTTGTCTTCACTCATAACTTCGGGCACACGAGATACCGAAAGCAATACAGCAGAAAATAATCCCAATGCACTTGCCATGCCTCCGAAAGAGAGCAATGCACCCAGCCAGTGTCCGCCAATCAATACGCCCAATGCAGGAAAGCCTTCATCATTCAAAACCTTAAAATCAATACCCGATTGCTGCGCAGTAACCACTGCAAGAAAGTAAACTGCAAACACAATGACAAAAGCAACGGCAATAGATTTAATGTACGAACGCACAGGATGCTCCACTTCTTCGGCGTAGGTAGTTACATTGTCCCACCCGAGAAAATTCCACATAACAGTGTACAGAGCAAGACCGAGTGATGGAAATGAAATCCCTTTTAATGAAGGTGATGGTATATTGAATGTTGGGGTATAATGTGAAATTGCTGTTGCAAAAAGAACAGCAAAGGGCGTAAGCACCAATGCTCCTAATATCAAAGATGTTTTTCCTACAGGCACAATGCCAAGAATATTCAATGCTGCGGCTGACCATATAATGAGTAAACAAATTGGTATTTTATACATTTCAATTTGCGGAAAAAAAAAGGCAGCATATTCTACAAATAATACCGGGTAAATGGCAAGGTCAACAAAAGTATAAAGCCATGTCCACCAGCCTTCATAAAATGCCCAGCGCAAACCAAGGGCACGCTTTACCCATTGATAGTAGCCGCCGGTTACGGGCATCATGCTGTTAAGCTCCAGCACAACAAAAATTGTGGGAACATCCCAGAGCAATGGAACAATCATCAATAACAATAATGAACCGTTGCCTGCATAAGTTAATAAAGGCTCCAATCCATAAGGTCCGCCGGAGACTGTGAGAAATATAACAGCAGCGAGTTGAAATATTTTAAGCTTCTTTGGGGAAAGAGAAGAAGAATTTGTCAATTTGAAAATCGGTTAGATGCAAAGATTAGGGAGTTTTTGATTTCAAAATTTATTTAATTTTTAGCAATTATATACTACTTTGACCTGAATAGAAAATGATTTATCTTGCAGGCGTTTGAGTAAATTTGCTTTCATGATTTAGCAGCCTTCTTAGGCTGCTTTTTTATTTTAGGCTTAGGTTTTGGATTACCTGCGACAGATAAATTTACCAGGTCATCAAATGAAGTATTAAGTTTAACTACTTCAGCTTTTTTTGATATTCTTTTCTTCACAATTATTCTTTTGTAAATATTACGATAAAGACTTTTAGAATAGTCAGCTTTGTATATAATTACCTAATTTTTTTAGCGATTGTAAGAATGTAGACATTTCTTTCTTATTAAGTAATTTACCTTTTCTTCCTATCTGCATTGCCTTATACAAGACCGCATCTTCCCACTTATTTTTAGTTGTTACAATTAAATCAGGCATATAATTTTTTTAAAAAATTAAAAAAAATGCTTTTGCATTTTAAGCTCCGAATTGCCGCAGATGATGGTCGAGATGTTTGTAGATGTGTGTTCTCCATTCTTCCGCTTTTAATTTTCCAAAGAAGGGATGCGGTGTTTCCAAGACGTTGTATGAATAATTGTACTTTTTGTTTTACTTCATCGAAGTTTGGATTGTGCTTTATACAAACCGTGGGTCTGTTGGCAAATTTCTTTTAAATGGTTCAGGCGATACCATTCTCTTTTTTGCAATTTTACCGAAGAGCTTTTCGAAAAAAGTTTGCGGCATTTTTCTTTCACCCAGCATTGCCTGCATCGGCACACTGCAATGTGCAAGCATTTGCGACACCGTCATCTTTCCCCATAATGGTTTTGCATTGGGTGTTAATTGAGAAATACGGTTAAGTATTTCATTCATTTCTTCTTTGTTGAAAAGATTGTTCGTATAGTCGTTTAAGAGGGCAATTTAAGCTGAAAAATCATTTTTATGATAAGTGCAATTTCTAATCTCTTGTTGATTTAATGCTGTAAGTCACGAATTATATCTATGAAACAATTGGTATTTAAATTTTAATTGCGCATCTAAATCGATTTCTCTATCCACTAATTTAAAAGTTACAGTTTTTATACTGTATCCTTTAAAAGTATTTTTAAATTTCGGTGCGAGTTTAGTAAAAGAGTTGCCTTCTAAATTTTGATATAGAGGAGTATTTTTTTTGAGACCTTTTAAAACTAACTTATCATCTATAAAGCGAAATATTGTCTCTAATCTTTGCCTGCCATCAATAGCTTCTTTTACAAGTTTTATATTGCCATTTACTTGTTGCTCTGCTTCTACAAAATAAATAATTGGAGTATCGATTCCATATAGTATGCTTTCGATGAAATATGATTGTTTTTCTTCGCTCCATACAAATCTTCTTTGATCTCTGGATCATAAATCAAATTACCATCTCTTTGGTCATCACACAAATCAATTATCGGAGAGTCTTGTGGATGTGGTTGAAACACTTTTGAAAATTGATATATTTTTTCATATATACCATCTTGAATTTCTTTGTTTATATCCTTTGTCATTCCTAAATTTAATTTGGTCTTATTAGATTTTTTTAAGTAAGCAAATTTACATGGTTTTCCTTTTCCTTTAATTGCTATGCTTCGCCTTCTTTAATATTCTCCAAAGGTTTGTGTTTAGCTGAGAACATTCGGCGTATTCATTTATACCGCCCAAAGTTCAGAACGTACAAGTGAGTGATACAAGCGGCGATGCTATGAAAAACTAAGCCGGTAACATACAAAACATTACTTACTTAACGCAGCATCATTGCCGCACTGCAGCCAGCTTCTGTATTTAGAAGCATCGGGAGTGTAGCCAACCGGCTTGTTCATTAATTTTTCATCCGTGTTTAATATAACATACAGGGGTTGTGTAACCTGGTTGAAATTTTCTGCTTCAAAGGTTGCCCACTTATCGCCAAGCGTGTTTATATCTTTATTGTTGTCATCTTTTGTTTTATAAGTAAATCTTTTTTCAACAGGTAATAGTTGCCTGTCATCAACATATAAAGAAACAAGAATGAAATTTTCTTTTATGTAATTGGAAACTTGTGGTTGTGTCCACACATTTTCTTCCATCTTGCGGCAATTCACGCAAGCCCATCCTGTAAAATCAATCAATACAAGTTTGTTTTGTTCCTTGGCAAGCTGCAATGCTTTATCATAATCATTCATAACATTCGCTTCAAGACCTTTATTTTTTGCATTGTGCATTCCGTACACGCTATAATTTAATGGCGGGGGAAAGCCGCTGAGCAATTGCAGATTCGCATATTTTGTTTGCGTAATTCCGGGAATAAGATAAAGCGTAAATAGTAATGCAACTATGCCCATGATTTTTCTTGCCCTGCTAATTTTCATTCCTTTAAAATCATGCGGCAAGTGGATTACACCAAAAAGATACAGGGCAAGACCTGCTGCGATGAGCGCCCATATTGCAATAAACACTTCTCTTTTCAGCAGGCCCCAATGCATTACCAAATCTGCGTTTGATAAAAATTTGAATGCAAGAGCAAGCTCGAGAAATGCAAGAATTTTTTTCACGGTATCGAGCCAGCCGCCTGATTTTGGAAGCGCCTGGAGCCAGTGAGGGAATATTGCAAACAATGCAAAGGGTACTCCTAATGCAACTCCAAAGCCTGCAAGCCCGCCGGTTAATTGCCATGCGCCGCCACTCAAGGAACCAACGAGCAGTGAACCGAGAATTGGGCCTGTACATGAAAAGGAAACGATGGCAAGTGTAAGCGCCATGAAGAAAATTCCGGGAATGCTTCCTAACCCACTTTTTGAATCTGCTTTGCCTGCAATGCTGCTGGGTAATGTAATATCAAAAAAACCAAAAAATGAAAAAGCGAATACAAGAAATATAATGAAGAAAATAATATTCAGCAATGCATTCGTTGAAATGGTGTTGAATATTTCAGGCTCAACATTTCCTAAAATATGAAAAGGAATACTTGCCAACACATAGATCAGGAAAATAAAAAAACCATACAGCACTCCATTGCGTATTGACTGTTTTCGATTCGCAGAACGCTTTGTAAAAAAAGATACCGTTACAGGCATCATAGGAAATACGCATGGAGTAAGCAGCGCTATTAAGCCACCAAGAAAACCCAAAAGAAATACATGCCAGATGCTTTTTTGTGCAGTGCTTGTTTCACCACCGCAATTTTTTTGGGGATGTGATAAATCAACGGAAGAAATTTTTATTCTTTGTGCATCGGCTGATGCTTCAATGCCGCCCTCGAGCGGAATTTCAAAAATTTGTTCTGCCGGAAGAAACTCATCTTTTCTTCCTAAATAAAAAGAAATAGTGGTTTTTAATTTTGCAGGAACAACCCCATTAATTTTTATCTGCTGCGAGAATTCGACATTATCTGTGTAAACATTTACTTTTTTATTTTGCCATATTGGATTTGTTATTGTATCAGATTTTCCTTTGAATTGAATGCTGTCAAACGGCTGTGCATTTTCGTAATCAAACTTCAGGCTCACTGCATCTTCTAAGCCTTCAACATTTTTATTAATTGCATATACATACCAGCCTGCAGGAATTTGAGCCTTAGCATTTATTTCAAATATATTTTGAGAAATTGTTTTGGATTGAATACCCCATGTAATAAGAGAGTCAGCTTGTGCAAAAATTATTTTACTGCATACAAGCAGGAAAATAAGAATTGAAATTTTCTTCATGAGTGCAGCTGTATTACAATATTATTGCAGCTTTATGTCGAAAGAAGCTTTCATGGGCGGGAGACATTTTTCATCGTTACAAACCATGTAGTCAACTGTGCCGCTAACATTGGTTTTTACGCTTGCTTTCAAATTTATTGTTTGTACAAATTCTACTTCGTTAGAATAATATTTTACATCAATCCCGAAATTTTCATCATGCACCGTTTTTAATTTGCCTATTTCTTTGGGAGTTCCGGTAAGAGTAATCAATGGATTTTTTTTAAATGAAAAACTGGTTGGTACAGGTCCGCCATCGGGAGTGGTTTGGGAATAAATATGCCACGGTTTTGGAACGGTAGCGGTTATGGTAAGCTCATATACTTTTTCGGTTTTTTTTACAGCAGCGAAATCCCATTTTACAGGAGTTGATTGTGTTTTCGCATTACAGGCAATGAAAGTTATTAAAATGCCGAAGAAAATTTTTTTCATAAATAAATACATTTTTGACTATGACGAAAGATAAAAAGTTTCCGTGTTAATTCAATCCCAAAATACTGAAAACCCTTCTGCCGTCAATGTTTCCGAGAATAGGTGATGATGCTCTTTCAGGATGCGGCATCATTCCAAAAACATTTCCTTCTTTATTACAGATGCCTGCAATATTTCTCACAGCGCCATTGGGATTATAAGCTTCCTCAACATTTCCTTTTTCATCGCAATAGCGAAAAATTACCTGGTTATTTTTTTCAAGCTCATCGAGAACATCATCCTTTGCAAAAAATCTGCCATCTCCATGTGCAACGGGTATTCTCAACACTTCGTTCTTCTCATCCTTAATAAAAACATTTTTGCAAACAAATTGCTGCTGACCATTATTTAATAAAACACCCTGCAGCAAACCGCTTTCACACAATACCTGGAAGCCATTGCATACACCGAAAACTTTGCCTCCATCATTTGCAAATTCAGTTACGCTTTGCATCATCGGGCTGAAACGGGCTATGGCGCCGCATCGTAAATAATCACCATAAGAAAAGCCCCCGGGCAAAATAATGCAATCATTTTTTGAAAACATGCTAAGGTCTTTATCTTTATGCCAAAGCATAATTACTTCTTTGTTCAAATCGCATTGCAGTGCATCCTGCATATCGCGGTCGCAATTTGAGCCGGGGAAAACAACGATTCCAAATTTCATAGCCATTACGTGAAATGCAAATGTAGTTAAAAAAGCCCCCTAAATCCCCTCCAATGGAGTCCTCGGACCTGCGGGGGACTTTAAAGACAGTTCCAAATCACACTGCCGTTCTATTTTTTTTTTTATAAGAAACCAATTATTATAGAAAATAATTACTACCAACAGCCAGAAAAAAAGAGCAGGTAAAATATTTCTTTGAAGATGAATAAAACTATGCGATGTAAATCCCTCAGCATGGACTCTAAAAAACGCTTTTAAATTATACACCGTCTATTTATTTTTTTATAAGAAACCAATTATTATAGAAAATAATGGCTACCAACAACCAGAAAAAAATTGCAGGCAGTATATTTCTTTGGGGATGAATAAAACCATACGATGCAAAGGCAGCCGCAGGAACTGCAAGAACAAGCAATGCATAAAGCCACGAGATTTTTATTAGAAAAAGACAAGGCAAAAAAAGGAGCAGCATCAAAAATAAAATCAACCAGTTTCTTCGCACCTGTATTATCAGGCGGCTATTACTTATTTGCCATACATAAATTCCATATAAAATTACTAACCCGCAAATGCTGAATGTAATTATCGCCGATAACATATTTTCTTGTTGAATAAAATGCCATTGAAAAATATCTTTTATTAAAAATATCTCGTTGAGTCTGTCGCTCAAAAAAAGATAGGCCGAAAAAAAATATAATGGAGTGATGATGCCAAGTGTAAGTATAAACAACTCGTTTATTTTAAAAGGACGTAAGCTGAGCAATGCAAAAAAAACGATTAGCAGCAAGGATAATAACGGATAGTATATTAACATGCCAAGACCTGCTAATAAACCCATGTTATATGTCGCAGTCTTAGGCTTTTCATTATTGTACAAAATTGTTACCTGGTAAACAATCGCAATCACTATAAAATTAGCAACCAACGCCTCAGAAATATTATTCCATTCAGGGAGCATTGCAGTTAAAAGAATATATGCAAGAGCCGTTGTGTAGGCTGGTTTTGCAAACATTCTTGCCTCATTAAGTATATAATTTAAAATAAATGCCTGCAGTAAAACAATAACCTGGTATAAAACAGCAAGCAGTATACCCGGCAATTCTTTGAGTGAATTTAATGCGCCATAAAGCAAGCCATCATTTGCAGAGGCAATTATTACAGGGGAATGATAAATAAATTGAATATGCAGACCCAAGCTTATAAGAATAAGCCAGAAGACAGATGCAGCCGATTTTTCTTTAAATAATGAAACCACGTGCCGTGTAATTAAAAGATAATTTTTGCAAAGCAAATATAATTCCTGTACTGGCACGGAACTATCACTTCATGGCTGCTTACCTGCCTGGCATATCTCGGCATAAAAACATATCCTTTATCAAGATTTTTTAATGTGGGGTTGCGGGTTATTTGTCCATCTGCGGCTACTCCCTGAACGGTGAGCAGCAGGTTACGTTTTTCTAACTGGTTGAATAAAAAGTTTACCTGGCTTTCTGTTTTGTAAGTCCCGTAACCAATAAAGTTGTCTGAGTTATCATCGTACTGCGATTTTTGTATCACATTAGCCCATTGCATTTGAGTGGCAGAATCAAACGACATAATAACTACGTTATCTGCAAAATAACGTGTGGTTTGAGTATTGTAATAACCTGAGCGCCACCACGGATAATAGTACCCTGCGTAAGGGCTTGTCCACAAATAATAATCACTCGTTGCCCAATAGGGTGAGTTATACGTATTATCCCACCGGTTATTATAAATACCTCGTGTGGAAGAATAGAAAGATTCAGAAGCTATTGCAAAGCCGCCATCTTTACGCATAAGTATATTTTGAAGAAAGAAATCATTAAAGGCCGTTTTGCTGCTCCCCTCTCCTTTCGCATTGTTGCGGAGTTCATCAGAGAATGTAAGACTATTTGTTTTTATTTCTGCTGCCTGACTTTTATCCCAAAGCATACAATACAAACCGTCTATATTTCCCCGGCGCTGCTTAGAATAAAAGGAAGCAACAAGATAATGTTTGTTTGCATTATCCACCTTCACCCGTATGTCGTCAAGGTAAAGATTAGAGATATTCAAATTATATTCTTTTACAGCATTTGCATCCGGTTCTTTAGTAATAAGCGTAAGATTACTGATGTTATTATTTTCGCTGCTGCCAGAGGCTTTTACAAATACAAGCGAGCCTTCATTATCAAGTTCAAATTCTGTGAGAGAAGAATTTCTGCTCTGCATAGGAATGGAAACAAATGTTTTGGAAAGAAAATTCAAGTCAGCATCAAATAAAGAAACAGAGAGCTGATAGTTTTCGGGGTCTTTAGTATTTATTTTAAATACGCCAATCTTTTGCTTGTCTTCACTGTTAATTACAGTATATATTTTATTGCTGGCAAAAAAACTGATAAGTGTTGTGTCGAGTTGTTTCGGCTCGCCTGTCAATTTTCCGTCACCGTCCATTTTGGCGGCCATGCAGTACACCACATTTTTTTTCTGGTATTGATAAATAAAATAGAAATAGTCTTTATAATTTATTACATCAGAATTAATAATTCTATCTGGCAAAAAATCAAGCTGAACTTTCTCAATCTCTTTCATAGCATCATCAAACACGCTAACCGTATAGCTTGTTCTTACATTTTTATAAACAAGATAATGAGCATTTATTTTACCGATAACTTCAAAGTTTACAGACCGTACATCATCTTTATCAGGCGCTGAATAATCAATTCTTTGCGCTTTCGCGGATATAGCAATCACTGCCGGTAAAAGAAAAAGAGAGATTAATTTAAAACGCATATACATGATTATGCAAACAAATTTAAGCTTAACTAAGTTGTATTAATGGAAGATAGACGCATTTATTCTCAAAAGGTAAACCGCGAATTCACCTACAAATAATTTTTTGCAAAATTTTTCATTTATACATTTGTCAGTGAATTATAAATAGAATCAATAGTTAGTTGTGAGCAAACGAATCAATAAATTTTCGGCGGCTGGTCTTGTGATAGCTTTAGGTATTATTTATGGAGATATAGGAACATCACCCTTGTATGTGCTTAGCGCTATTATGCGGGGAAGGATTATTAATGAAGAGTTGATTATAGGCGCACTATCATGCATTATCTGGACACTCACTTTGCAAACCACCATAAAATATGTTATTCTTACGCTACAGGCAGATAATAATGGTGAAGGTGGAATTTTTAGTTTATATGCATTGGTTCGAAGACGTAAAAAATGGTTGGTATTGCCTGCCATGTTTGGAGGTGCAGCCTTGCTTGCAGATGGAATTATTACTCCGCCAATTTCTGTAACATCAGCCATTGAGGGGCTGGATGATATTCCCGCTTTCAGTCACATAACAACGCACACTATTGTTGGTATTGTTATTGTTATTCTCAGCCTTCTTTTCTTCTTACAACAATTCGGAACAGCATCCATAGGCAAATTGTTTGGCCCCATCATGGTGATTTGGTTTTTAATGCTTGCCGTTTTAGGGTGCACACATATATTTGATAAGCCTGATATTTTTAAAGCCATTAATCCATACTATGCTTTACATTTTCTTACGATGTATCCCGGAGGCTTTTGGCTGTTGGGAGCCGTATTTCTTTGCACCACAGGAGCCGAAGCTCTTTATTCTGATTTAGGTCATTGCGGCCGCTCAAACATTCGATATTCGTGGATACTGGTAAAAACCTGTCTTATTCTAAATTACCTGGGGCAGGGTGCATGGCTATTGCATAATTATAATGGAGTAATGATAACAGATAATATTGCAGATGTCGCTAATCCATTTTATGGACTGATGCCGGTATGGTTTAAATTACCGGGTATTATCATTGCTACAAGCGCTGCAATAATAGCAAGCCAGGCATTGATATCAGGTTCGTTTACTTTAATTTCAGAAGCATTGCGGCTTAATCTTTGGCCAAAGATGAAAGTGAATTATCCCTCGGAAGAAAAAGGCCAATTATTTATACCGGGAATAAATCTTTTATTATTTATTGGCTGCACAAGCATTGTGTTATTTTTTCAGGAGTCAAAAAATATGGAAGCTGCTTATGGGCTTGCCATTACTATGTGTATGATAAGCACCTCTATTCTCTTTGCAAATTATCTTGTTGGGCGAAGGGTAGGCGCATTTTTTATTTATTTATACCTCGCCGTATATTTAACTATTGAAACAGCCTTTCTTGTTGCAAACCTTAAAAAATTTCCTCATGGCGGTTTTGTATCAGTAATTGTAGGAGGCCTCTTATTCGCAGTAATGTATATATGGTACAGAAGCAGAAAAATTAAAAACAGGTATATAGAATTTGTTCGCCTTGAACATTATGTACCGCTTTTACAGGAACTAAGCAACGACAAATCTGTTCCTAAATATTCCACACATCTCGTATATCTTACAAGCGCCAATAACCCAAAAGAAATTGAGCACAAAATAATTTATTCCATACTCAACCAAAAACCAAAACGTTCAGACATATATTGGTTTGTACATGTAGATACACTCGATGACCCATATACCTGCGAGTACGTGGTTGATCACATTATACCAAATGATATTATCCGGGTTGAGTTCAGGCTGGGGTTCAGGGTGCAGCAAAAAATAAATCTTATGTTTAGAAAAGTGGTGGAAGACCTGGTAAAGAACAGGGAGGTAAATGTTACCAGCCGATATGAAAGTCTTGAAAAAAATAATATTGTGGGCGACTTTCAATTTGTTGTAATGGAAAAATATTTAAGCGGCGACAATGAGCTTCCCTTCTTTGAAAAGATTATCATGCGACTGCATTTATGGATGAAAGATGTGAGCTTGAGTGAAGAAAGAGGCTTTGGACTTGACCCCAGTTTTGTTACCATAGAAAAATTTCCATTAATTGTTTCTACTACTCCGAGTATCAGGTTGCAAAGAGTGTTTACAGAGCAGGAAGAATGATTTTTTGTTATTTGCATAGAATTTATCGGAATATGCATATAATAGAGAGATTAATCAAAAACGCAATTAAAACCGGGAGATGAATTTATTACTATCAAAGGCGGAGAGCATAATAATTTATATGATTTCACATTAACCCGAAAAAAATTAGACAGTCTTCTTTCGTTGTGAAATAAGATTAAAGAATAACTGAGAACTGAAAACTGAAGACTGAAAACTACAAACTACAAACTAATCTGCTTCTCCAGCATCATCTTTCTTAAATTAATCAGCCCGTAACGCATTCTTCCCAAGGCTGTATTTATGCTGCAGTTAGTGGCTTCTGCAATTTCTTTAAAGCTAAGGTCTCCAAAATGTTTTAGTATGATTACTTCACGCTGCTCTTCGGGCAGCTTTTCAAGCATTTGATGTACCCGGTCATAACTTTGAGTGCGAATTATTTTATGCTCGGCATTATCATTTACTACCACGCGAACTATTTCAAAAATATCTTTGTTATCATTCGTAACAATGGATGGGGTACGCTTCACTTTTCTAAAATGGTCAACACATAAATTATGCGCTATGCGTATTGCCCAGGGCAAAAATTTTCCTTCTTCGTTGTAGCGCCTTCCCCGAAGCGTATCTATGATTTTTAGAAATGTATCCTGAAAAAGGTCTTCCGCCAGGTATTTATCTTTTACAAGAAAAAGAATGGAGCTAAAGAGCCTGTCTTTATAACGATTGATAAGCATCTCAAGCGCATGGGTGTTTCCGTCTTGAAAAGAGAGAATAAGTTCTGTGTCGGTTAGTGTGTTGTACGTAGTCATAATTGTTGCCTTATTTAAAATAAACACGAATAGATGTAAAAAATTACTTTCGTTAAATACTTAAGTAAACTTTGTTTATAGGCAACAATTTTTATTAATGCGGTATGAAAGTATAGCTATTTTTCAGTTTTATTATCTGCAAGATGTAAAAAAAAAGCAAAAATTCAAAATAATCTGAAATGAGAAGCGGACATTTTAATGTTCATTTCTGACAAATCTAAAGTCATGAGGATTTGTTTTTACAAAAAAATTAAAATTAGTAAGCTCTCTAAATAGATTGATTTGTTCTGTGTTAGTTTCGCAAAAATGATGAGCATGGCGATAAGCGAAAACGTGGCTGATAAAAAAAAATCATCCCAAAAAAAGGGAACCAGTTTGCCCGTTGACGGCATTCTTATAAAAGGGGCAAGGGTACATAATTTAAAAAATATAACCGTTACTTTTCCCCGTAACAAATTTATTGTTGTTACCGGTGTATCTGGCAGCGGCAAATCATCTCTCACCATAAATACACTTTTTGCAGAAGGACAGCGCCGCTATGCTGAAAGCCTTAGCGCTTATGCACGCCAATTTATGGCACGAATGGTAAAGCCAGATGTAGATTATATCAAAGGTCTTTGCCCTGCTATTGCAATAGAGCAAAAAGTGATTACACGTACACCGCGCAGCACGGTAGGCAGCATGACTGAAATCTATGACTACCTGCGCCTGCTTTTTGCACGTATAGGAAAAACCATTTCACCGGTAAGCGGAAGGGAAGTAAAAAAAGATGATACAACTGATGTTATAAAAGCCATACAACAAACACCGCCAGCCAGCAAAGTTGTAATTCTTGCTCCCTTTAAGCAGCATGTAAAGCGAGATGTAAAAGAAGAGTTGAATATCCTGGTACAAAAAGGTTTCAGCAGAATCTACAGTCGGCAGTCTGCAGTTGGCTCGCAGAGTCCTGTGGACAGTCAGCAGTCAGGAGAAATCTTTCGCATCGAAGATTTACTTGATAAAGATGATAAAGAACTTTTATCAGTTATCAATCTTCAGTCATCAGTTATCAGTCATCAGTCATCAGTCTCCGAAAGGAGTCCTTCGGACATCAGTCATCAGTCATCAGTCATCAATAAACTACAAACCACAAACTACTCGCAGAGTCCTGTGGACAAACCACAAACTTTTATCCTCATTGATCGCATTGTAACAAAAGATTTTGATGAAGATGATTTGCACCGCATCGCAGATTCAATCGGCACTGCGTTTTATGAAGGCGAAGGTGAAATGGATATAGAAATTAATCCCGCCTCCGGCCTGCAAAATTTATTACACTTCAGCAACAAGTTTGAATTAGATGGCATCACTTTCGAAGAGCCCGTTCCTAATTTATTTTCATTCAATAATCCTTTCGGCGCATGCCCCACCTGCGAAGGCTTTAGTCTTGTTCTTGGCATAGACCCAGACCTTGTTATCCCAGACAAAACATTAAGCGTTTATGAAGGCGCCATTGCACCGTGGAAAGGTGAAAAGCTTTCGCTTTGGAAAGAACAATTTATTCGCGGCGCAAGAAGCATAGATTTTCCTGTGCATAAAGCAATCGCAGACCTTTCACCGCAACAATATGAAATGCTTTGGACAGGTGCAGCAAAAGTTTTAGGTATAAATGATTTCTTTAAAGAGGTAGAACAAAATCTGTATAAAGTTCAGTACCGCGTTTTACTGAGCCGTTATCGCGGCAGAACAATCTGTCCCTCTTGCAAAGGCTACCGGCTTCGAAAAGAAGCATTGTATGTAAAAGTTAGCGACAAAAATATTGGTGAATTATGCGAGTTGCCCATAAAAGATTTGGCACAATGGTTTCTGCAATTATTGTTAAGTGAACATGAGCAGCAAATAGCAAAGCGCATTTTATTAGAAATTAATCAGCGCCTGCAAACCTTGCTGCATGTAGGTTTGGGCTATCTCACATTAAATCGTCTTGCCAATTCTCTTAGCGGCGGCGAAAGCCAGCGCATACAGCTCACACGCAGTCTTGGCAGCAATCTCACCAACTCATTATACATTTTAGATGAGCCATCCATCGGTTTGCATTCCCGTGATACAGAGAATTTAATTGTCGTGCTTAAACAATTGCGTGATGAAGGAAATACCATTGTTGTAGTTGAGCATGATGAAATGATGATGCGCCATGCTGATTATATTATTGATATGGGTCCGCTGGCCTCGCATCTTGGCGGCGAGGTTGTTGCTTTTGGTGATTACGATGAAATTATTTCTAATCCCAAAAGTCTTACAGGAAAATATTTGAAGGGAGAATTATGCATTCCTGTTCCTGATGCTGTGCGTGAATGGAAGCGGAGTATAAAGGTTGAAGGCGCCAGGCAAAACAATCTTAAAAATATTGATGTTGAATTTCCGCTCAATATTTTGTGCGTGGTCAGTGGTGTTAGCGGAAGCGGAAAAACTACGCTGGTAAAACAAATTCTCTATCCTGCCTTAAAAAAATGGAAAGGTGAGTTTGCAGATAAATCAGGCTTTCACCGTGCAATCACCGGTGATATTGAAATGATTGATGAGATAGAGCTGATTGACCAAAATCCGATTGGAAAATCATCACGCAGCAATCCGGTTACTTATATTAAGGCATGGGATGAAATTAGAGACCTCTTTGCAAAACAGCCTTTGGCAAAGATGCGAGGCTTCCAGGCAAAGCATTTTTCTTTTAATGTTGATGGCGGAAGATGCGATGCATGCAAAGGCGAAGGTGAGCAGTTGGTTGAAATGCAATTTCTTGCCGACATACATCTTACATGTGAAGTATGCGGCGGAAAAAAATTTAAAGAAGAAGTGCTCGAAGTGCAGTACAAAGGAAAAAATGTGTATGATGTTTTGGAGATGAGTGTTGATGATGCCATCCTGTTTTTTTCTTCATCCATTGTTAGAAAAAATAATAAGAGACGTTTGTCTGCCTCCTCCCCCACGGTGGGAGGCCGGGAGGGGGCTGCCCTGAAACCCTTGCAGGATGTAGGTTTGGGATACATCAAACTCGGGCAAAGCAGCGACACCCTTAGTGGCGGCGAAGCACAGAGAGTAAAGCTTGCCTCTTTTTTAGGACGAGGCAGAGCTACGAGTAAAATACTTTTCATTTTTGATGAGCCAACTACAGGTCTCCATTTTCATGATATTCAAAAATTGCTTGCCTCTTTCAATGCGTTAATAAAGCAGGGGCATTCCATTATTGTAATTGAGCATAATACACAAGTAATAAAATGCGCCGACTGGGTTATTGATTTAGGCCCTGAAGCTGGAGACGAAGGCGGCAACCTTGTATTTGCAGGCACTCCCGATGATTTGAAAAATGTAAAAGGAAGTTATACTGGCAGATTTCTGTAGTTTGGAGAGTAGGTAACTGTCAGGCGGTTCGAAGCCGTCAGGACCAATGGTTGCATTCATCTTTACTCCGTCGCTAAAAGCGCTGCCCATCATTCATCATTCTCCGAAGACTCCATTCGGGTACAGTCAACCTTCTATAAAACTCTGCTCATGCTGCTGATTTGAGTTGAGAAATTTTACGTTTAAGATAGGCGATTTTAGCTTCTTTGTATTCTCTTGATATTGCTTCATATCATGAAGAGTCTCCCGAAGTAATCGCTTTGCTGAAGGAAAGAATCGAAAAATGGAAAGAGGAGAAATTAAAAATGTATCCTGCAGAAGAAGTTGAAGATGAAATAAGACAATTGATAGAAACAAGGAAAAAAAATTCCTGATATGGTTCGATATGCAGCAGAGCTAACCCAGGATGCAAAAAATGATTTGAAAAATATTTGTAATTGATATGCAGAAGCAAACTGGTTTAGATCAGTATTTCCTTAATTAATATCTTGATGCAAGAATTTCAATTTCAAACAATCCTTTTGCATCATCCAAATTGCAAAGACTTCTGACGTTCGAAAAAGAAAAATACATAAATTTCCATATAAAATCTATTTTCAGGTTGCAGCAAATACTCTCAAATCTTTGCATCATTCAGACCACCCGCAGCAACGCTTACCATAAAAGAAGATTAAAATAGCTTTTTATTTTTCCCCCAGCATTTGTTATTTTGCTGCTGTTAGCATGAAGCTTCTCTCTCCTGTTATATCACGTGTGGCCCGTTTGCGTTACTGGCGTATAGAGCAATGGATAAATAATCCATACCCGACACAGCGTGAAGTGCTGCAGGATTTAATAACCCATGCCCAGCATACAGAGTTTGGAAGAAAATATCACTTCGATGAATTATTTACTATCGCACAGTTTAAAGAACACGTTCCCATTTTAGAATATGATGATATTAAGCCGTATATAAAAAGATTAATGGATGGAGAGCAATACCTGCTTTGGAATACACCTGTCAATTGGTTTGCCAAAAGCAGCGGCACCACCAGCGATAAAAGTAAATTCATTCCCCTAACAAAAGAGAGCCTGGAAGATTGTCATTACAAGGGCTCAAAAGATTTGATAACACTTCACTATATTGCCCATCCGCAAAGTGATTTACTTACAGGCAAAGGATTGGTTATTGGTGGAAGCCACCAGGTGAGTCAAATAAATGAAAATACTTTTTATGGAGACCTTAGCGCTGTTTTAATGCAGAATGCTCCTTTCTGGGGGCAATGGATTCGCACTCCTGAACTTGCCATCGCACTGCTTGATGAATGGGAACAAAAAATTGAGGCATTGGCTCAGGCTACCATTTTAGAAAATGTAACTTCAATAGCGGGCGTTCCCACATGGACTTCTGTACTCATAAAACGCATTCTTGAAATCACAGGAAAATCAACGCTGAAGCAGGTTTGGCCAAATCTTGAATTGTATATACATGGCGGCGTATCATTTACTCCTTACAAACAATACATGCAAAACCTTATTGGTAACGGAGTAGATTATCTTGAAATATACAATGCCAGTGAAGGATTTTTTGCTGCACAGGATACTCCCGGCAAAGAAGGCATGTTGCTCTTTTTGCAACATGGAATTTTTTATGAGTTTATGCCGGTTGAAGAATATGGCAAAAAAAATCCACAAACCATTGGGCTAAAAAATATTGAATTGGAAAAAAATTATGCATTGGTAATTTCTACTAACGGCGGCTTATGGAGATACCTTGTAGGAGATACTGTTCAATTTACAAATCTTAATCCATACAGAATAAAAGTGAGCGGAAGGCTGAAACATTTTATCAATGCATTTGGTGAAGAGGTGATTGTTGATAATACGGATAAAGCGATAGCCTTTGCCAGTGAAAAAACAAATGCCATTGTAAACGATTATACTGCGGCTCCAATCTATTTCAGCGGCAACTCAAATGGCGCACACGAATGGCTGATTGAATTTGACAAGGAACCCGAAAATATTCAGCAATTTATTTGTGAGCTTGATAGTGAATTAAAAAACCTCAACAGTGATTATGAAGCAAAGCGTCAGAAAGATATTGCGCTTCGTATGCCTGTAATACACAAATTAAGAAAAGGCATTTTCGCAGCATGGCTTAAAAGCAAAGGCAAACTTGGCGGACAGCATAAAGTGCCCAGGCTTAGCAATGAGAGGAAATATATTGAGGAGATAAAAGCTTTTATCTCGTAATATTTATTTCTGAAACTAAAACTGCTTCTCTTTTATAAATTCATTTTATTTGCAACTCTTATATCTTTTCTTTGGTAATTATTTTAAGAAATAGTTCATCAATTTTATTCATAGTTAAAAATTTTTTTGAATGCAACTACTCGAAAACAAAGTTTGCATAGTTACAGGTGCAGCCCGCGGAATTGGCGAAGGCATTGCACTAAAGCTTGCAGAGCACGGTGCACATATTGCGTTTACATACATAAGTGAAAGCAGCGCCGAAAGGTCCGCTGCACTTGAAACAAAATTGCATGCATTCGGAACAAAAGCAAAAGCATACAGAAGTAATGCAGGAGATTATACAGCCTGCGAACAATTCGTGAATGATGTAATGAAAGAGTTTGGAACGATAGATGTTTGCGTGAACAATGCAGGAATAAGTAAAGACAATTTATTATTGCGAATGACACCGGAACAATGGGATGAAGTGATGATAACAAATTTGAAAAGTGTTTTCAACATGACCAAGCAGGTAATTCGCCCCATGATGAAAGCAAAGGCAGGCAGCATTATCAACATGAGTTCAATTGTGGGTATTGGCGGTAATGCAGGTCAGAGCAGCTATGCAGCAAGCAAGGCAGGCATCATCGGTTTTACAAAATCAATTGCCAAAGAAGTTGCAAGCAGAAATATACGCTGCAATGCAATAGCGCCGGGCTTTGTGGAAACAGATATGACGCATTATTTAAAAGAAGCAAGCGGCGCAGATGAGTTTCTCAAAAAAATTCCCTTAGGCCGTTTTGGCAAAGCAGAAGAAATTGCCAATGCTGCTTTATTTCTTGCAAGTGAAATGAGCGCTTACATTACCGGGCAGGTAATCAGCGTATGCGGCGGATTAGCCATTTAATTTAAAAAGTTTTTGCATGACCGAATACGAAAAATTGTTGGCAGATAATAAAACCTGGGCTGCTCAAATGGTGGAAGCAGACCCGGATTATTTCAACCGTCTTGCACATTTACAAACACCCGAATTTTTATGGATAGGTTGCAGCGACAGCCGTGTACCTGCAAATCAAATTACGGGCACTCAACCGGGAGAAATTTTTGTGCATCGTAATCTTTCCAACCTTGTAGTGCACACAGATGTAAATCTTTTAAGTGTGCTCGACTTTGCAGTAAATCATCTTAAAGTAAAACATATTATTGTATGCGGTCATTACGGATGTGGTGGTGTGAAAGCTGCCATGTGCAATCACGATTATAAATATGTCATTAACATGTGGCTGCGGAATATTAAAGATGTTTATCGCTTGCATAGGAAAGAATTAGATTCAATTAATGATGAAGAAAAAAAATGTGACAGGTTAGTTGAATTAAATGTAACAGAGCAGGTGATGCATCTTGCCAAAACATCTATTATACAAAAAGCGTGGAAGCATGAGCAAAGACCTGACTTGCACGGCTGGGTGTATGGATTGAAAGATGGGTTAATAAAACCGGTTTTGGAAGTGAACCCTGATACACCTCTTGACCCTTTGTATGAATATGATGATTTGTAAAATTGATTTAGGCTGATACTTTGTCTCTCACGCACAAATTCTAAATCTGGATATTTCTTTTTTTTATGTAAGCGTGCCACAACAAATAAGCAGCAATAGTTCTGTATGGTTTCCAACGGGCTGCAATTGCTGTAATTTTTTCTTTGGAAATATTCTCAGGCAAATTCTTTACTTCTTTAATGCTTTTCATCAAAGCAATATCTCCTGTGGCAAAACAATCGCAACGGTGCAGTGCCACCATCAGAAAAATATCAACCGTCCAGTCTCCAATTCCTTTTATTTTTTTAAGTTGTATTCTTACCTCATCATCATTCATATTTGTCAGTTCATCTATTATTAAATGTTTATTTAGTATTGCTTCAGCCAGATGCCTTGCATACTTCATTTTCTGCCTGCTGAAATAACTGGCCTTCATTTCTTCATCATCTAACAATAAAATTTTTTCCGGTTCAATAGCTCCTATTTTTTCCTGCAATTTTAAAAAAGCCGCTTTCGCAGAAGCCAGTGAAACCTGCTGCTCAAGAATAATATGTATGAGTGTAGAAAAAGTGGCGGTACGATTCCATAAGGGCGGATATCCATGGATGTGAACGATGTTTAATAAGTGCTTATCCTTTTTTATTAAAGCATCGCACAGCGAAATAAAATTCTTTTCACTGAAGACTTTATCCGGCATTACGATGCCGTTTGTTTTTGTTTGAATTTCTCTATAAATTCTTTGGTGTGATTACTCAATACTAGTCGTCCGCTTATGACAGCTCTTTCATGAAGCAGATTGTCCCAGTTCTCGGTTCCATGCCAGAAAACTTTTTTCATTTCAGCCATAGCTTCGGGATTAGAACTTGCCAGTGAATTTGATAATCTTAAAACGGATTCATCCATTCCTTCTACAGATGAATGTACCTCTGCATATAAACCTTTCCGCCGTGCCCAGTCTGCATTGCGCCATATTCCCGCATCAATCGCTAATTGACTATAAGCAGATAGTCCTGTTTTTCTTTCAATCGCAGGACCCACTACAAAGGGTCCAATGCCAACTGCCAGTTCACTTAATTTTATTTCAGCCCCTTCTATGGCAATGGCATAATCAGCGGCTGCAACCAATCCTACTCCTCCGCCCACGCATTTACCATGCACACGTGCAATAATAAATTTCGGGCATTTGCGTATCGCATTTATAACATTGGCAAAACCGCTAAAAAATTGTAAGCCTTCTTGTTCATTTTTAATTACGATCAGTTCATCGAATGATGCGCCGGCACAAAAAGTCTTTTCGCGTGCAGAGCGCAAAACAATAACACGTATATCTGCGTCATTCCCTGAGTATGTAATTTCATGGGCAAGCTCTGCCAGTATTTTTGCGGGCAGCGAATTACTCTGCGGATGAAAAAATTCTATCGTTGCAATTTGATTATGTATTTCGGCTTTTACATAGCCTTGCTGAATGTGTTTGTCTTCAAGAATCATAGCTAAGAGGATAAATAAGTTAAAAGAGGAAAGGAGTCTATTTAATTATTCTTTTATTCTTTGCCAAAATTATTAAATACACGATGAATTCCATCTTTCATTAAATTGACTTTAAAATTTAAAAGTATTCCATTTTTTATTCCTAATAAGTTCAAATGAGTCATTATTCGTTTAAAATGAACAGGTGGGAGATGCTCTATTGATTTAATTTCAACTATTACTTTTTCTCTACCAATAAGTCAAGTTTGTACGCATTCTCTATTCTTAATTCTTCATAAGTAATTGAAAATAATAATTGGCGTTTTACCAATGATCCTCTTTTGGTCAATTCATAATACAACAGTTCTTCGTACACTCTTTCAAAACAATCTGGACCTATTGTTTTGTGTATTTTTATGCTGGCATCAATTATATTCCACGTAATATCATTTATCTCCATTCATTCTTGTTTTTATCAGATAATATTTTCCCCTTATTCCTCTTTAGTTTACTTTTCCCTTTTCTCTTTTCTCTTTTTACTTATTTATTCTCTTAGCTACCATTGTAAGTATTGTTCCCACGGCTACTTGCTCATTCATCTCATCCATCACTTCAACAAACCATTTTACAATTCCTTTAGGCATATCATTTTTTTCTTTCACCTCCTGTGAAATTTTTTCTTTGCAGGTAAAACGCACCCATATAGTGTTGCCTGCATAAACAGGTTTGGTAAATCGAAATTCATCAATCCCGTAATTCAATAATACCGGACATTTCACGCTGTTTTCTACAAACAAGCCTGCCGCTGCACTTAATATAAAATAACCATGGGCTACGGGCTTTTCAAATATTGTTCCTTCGAGAGATGTTGCATCTACATGTGCATAAAAATGGTCCCACGTAAGATTGGCAAAGTTGATGATGTCGCCTTCTGTGATGGTGCGTTTGCCTGTAATCAATTGGTCGGCGATTTCAACTTCCTCAAAATATTTTCTGAATGGATGCACCACATCTTCCCTGCCTTTTGCATTAGGTTGAAAAACATTAGTGATAGCAGTAAGAGTTGTGGGTGAACCCTGGATTGCCACACGCTGCATATAATGTTTTACGCCGCGAATGCCTCCCATTTCTTCGCCGCCGCCTGCACGTCCCGGGCCACCGTGCACAAGCAACGGAAGCGGCGAGCCATGACCCGTACTCTCTTTTGCACAATCATTATTTAATATCAAAATTCTTCCGTGATGCGTTGCAGCACCAAGTACATAATGCTTAGCAATTTTATCATTAGCAGTCACGATTGTTGAACATAAAGAGCCTCTGCCCATTTTTGAAAGATGAATCGCTTCTTCCATAGAATGATAAGGCATCAGCGTAGATACAGGCCCGAAAGCTTCTACTTCATGCGGCTCTTTTGAATGCAGAGGGTTTTCATTTAATAAAAGAATGGGGCTTATGAAAGCGCCTTTTACAGCATCCGCATCAAGCACCTCCACACTATCTAATGAACCATAAATAATTTGAGACGAAGCGAGCAGTTTTTGAATTTCATTCCTCACTTCATTTCGCTGACTTATTCCTGCCAAAGAACCCATTCTTACTTTTTCATTTAACGGGTTACCGATTGTAGTTTGTGCAAGCGCTTTGCCTAAAGCGATATGCACATCTTCTAATTTATTTTGCGGTACAAAAATTCGGCGAATGGCAGTGCACTTTTGTCCAGCTTTTACAGTCATTTCTTTGCGAACTTCTTTTATAAAAATTTCCCACTCAGGCATGTTGGATGCAACATCTTCACCCAACACAATACAGTTAAGCGAATCTGCTTCCATAGTGAAAGGAACATTTTCTTCCAGAATTCTTTTATTTGATTTTAGCATTAAGCCGGTGGAAGCAGAGCCGGTAAATGTTATTACATCCTGAGACGTTACATAATCAAGCATATTACCTGCAGAGCCGCAAATCAATTGCAATGCACCCTCAGGTAAAATATCAGATGCAACAATTTCTTTTACTACAGCTTCGGTTAAGTACGACGTAATAGTTGCAGGCTTTACCACAGCAGCCACACCTGCAAGCAAATTCACCGCAATTTTTTCGAGCATGCCCCACACAGGAAAATTAAATGCATTAATATGGACAACAATTCCTTCTTTCGGCACCAGTAAGTGCTGTGCCATAAAAGAATTGTTTTTGCTTAGGTTGTGGCTTTCTCCATCCAAACAAAAAACTTCATTGGGGAATTTACGCCGAAGTGATGCGTAAGAAAATAAATTACCTATGCCGCCTTCAATATCAATCCAGCTATCCGCTTTTGTGGCGCCGGTTTGGTAACTGATTGCATAAAATTTATCGAGATGATTTTTTAAATGCAGCGCCAGGGCACGCAACATCAAACCACGATCATGAAAAGTCATTTTACGCAAGGCAGGTGAGCCAACAGTTCTGCCATATTCCAAAATGGAATTAAAATCTAATCCCATTGTTGATGCGGTTGCAATCATATCGCCGGTTACTGCATTATATAAAGGTTGACCTTCATCATCACCGCTAATCCAATTTCCTGTAATATAATTTTCGAGCTTGTTCATACGGTTGTAATTTTTTGAATATTTTTTTTCAAGATATTTTATTTGCTCATTGATTTACAAATTAACAATCTGCAAATTTAGCTTGTAATATTTTGTTGCATCGCTGACGTATAAACCTAACAGGTTGAATAATTATGGATTTTTGCAGTGCGAAAAACCGGTTAGGTTTAAAGCGGAGGTTTAATAGTGGAAAAAATGTGAACACTTATTATTTCGCAAATCTTAATTTTATTTTTTCAAAATTTTAATTTCGGGTTCATTTCGGTAACATGCTAAAGTCATATTTCAGCAGAAAATATATAGAGGCCGGTTGCGATGAGGCAGGCAGAGGATGCTTTGCAGGTCCTGTATTTGCGGCTGCCGTTATATTACCAAAAAATTTTCGTCACCCTGAATTGAACGACAGCAAGCAGCTGCTTCCTGAACAAAGAGAAGAATTGAGACCCTATATCGAGAAGAAAGCTATTTGCTATTCAGTTGCAATGGTTGATCATGAGGAAATTGACAGGATAAATATCCTGAATGCTTCTTTCAAAGCCATGCATTTGGCGTTGGAAAAATTACCGGTACTTCCTGAATTATTATTGATAGATGGAAACAGGTTTCATTCTTATAAAATTTGCAAACACTATTGCATTATAAAAGGCGATGGTATTTATGCAAGCATTGCGGCGGCAAGCATTCTGGCGAAAACTTACCGCGACGATTTTATGAGGGCATTGCATGAAGAGCATCCGCACTACAACTGGAAAAACAATAAAGGCTATGGAACTCACGAGCACCGCAAAGCAATTGAAGAACATGGATTATGTAAATATCACCGAAAAAGTTTTGATATATTTCATTGCGAAGCAGAGCCGCAACTGTAAAATATTATATCTCTAAAACCCATAAACTAAAAAAGCCCCAGGAGAGCTTTTTAGTGTTTTTCGAAGCGACGTGGTTTGTCGGATATTGGATTTCTAAATATGGAGGTTTATCAGCATATTTTATATTGATGGAATAAAAATAAATCCTAACAATTTATCCACAACTTTATAACGGATAAAATAATACTCTAATCAGACAAGCTTTGTCTTTATAGAGCAAACACACTGTTAGGATATTCATTACGAATAAATTTCCTTTCCTCAAAATTTTTTGCTTTTACCTTTGCCTCCTTAAATTTTTTTTTTGATTGATGCTGCTAAAACCAATTGATATACGGGATGATATATCTGCTGAAGAATTTCGGGAGAAATATTTTCTTCCGAAAGTTCCTGTTGTTATACGCAACCTTGCTAAAGAGTGGCCGGCTTATAGCAAATGGAACTGGGAATACTTCAAAAAAGTTGTGGGCGATAAAAAAGTAGGCATTTATAACAATGTAAAAAGCGATTCTTATACTCCGGTAAATAAGGCCGATGAATACACAACGTTTGGTGAATATATTGATATGATAAGCAGCGGCCCTGCAGCCTGGCGTATTTTTCTCTTTAATATATTCAGCCATGCACCGCAGCTTACTAAAGATTTTACATGGCCTGAAAAATTGATGAAAGGATTTATAAAACGTGTGCCTATGTTATTTGCAGGGGGGCAAGGCTCGGTTACACACATTCATTTTGATATTGACCTCAGCCATATTTTACACACACAATTCATGGGACGAAAACGCGTTTTGCTTTTTCCTAATGAAGAACAACACAAACTTTATCGTAAACCTTTTGAAGTGCTAAGCCTGGCAGACTTCACCCATTATTACGAACCTGCAAAAAGCAAATTAGATAAAACCAAATTTCCTGCAGTCGAATTTGCAAGGGGGTATGATGTTATTCTGGAACACGGCGATACACTTTTTATGCCCGGCGGTTACTGGCACCACATGGAATATTTGGAAAGCGGTTTTGCCATGAGCTTGCGTGCATTAAACAATGGAGTGTATAAGCTGAAAGGTCTTTGGAATATTGCCGGTATGAGAAATATTGATACGCTGATGAAAAAAGCAATTCCGCAGCAATGGTATAAATGGAAAGAAAAGAAAATCTATGAAGCCGCTGCCAATGAAATGCAGCATTAATTATTTCAGTTATTTTTGTGAAATTGTGTTGGGCTTAAATGAAGTAAGAATATCGCCAGCTATAATTCCATAAGCATCTTTTTTTTCGGCTTCACCTGTGTATGTAAGCATATAGCCAGCGCCATTATACAAGCAAAATAATTGTTTGAAATAGCGATATTGCTTGCCAAATATTCCGTTCAATATTACGAGATACATGTTTATTCCATTAACAACAACATACTTATTCAACATAACACGACAATCTTTCATTAGTTTTCTTAGCTGACTAAAACTTATCTCTGCAAAATCTTTTACATCTCCCGGTATAGCTCTTTCACTGCTGTATGATATAACCAGGGTAACGTTTTCACGATATTTATCTGTATTGCTTTCTTTGGGTGAATAGCTTGCCCCAGCAGGTGGGGTTTCATCGTTCAATTCCCAATCCGGCGCGTAAGATATACGGCTGAATAGTTCATTTTCAATATGAGTTTTCCATTTACTTTGGTCATGCAGATGCTGTGCGTGCAGCCCATTACCTATATAAAGAAGAAAAGTTAAGCAAGATTTTCATTGCAATAATTTTATAAAGCTAACGAATAATTGCTTACATATAAAATAAAAACAGCGGTTAGAAAACCGCCGTAGTGTTTGTCAGCATATAACCCCAATGAAAGAAATTAAATAAGTTTAAGGTTAGCAACTTCTATATTTCTTGCCATGAATTTGATATTTAATAGTAGAACAAAAAACCCTGAAGGCTGTTACCCCCTTTACGATTTTATTTTTTAAAATTTATTTTAGTTTTAAAATTATGCTGATGGTTCGTTACTTATTCGTAACTGGAATTTGAATTCAAATCTTGAAACTTATTTTGGATATACAAGAGGAGGTTACAGGTGGCAAATTGGTCCGCAATTCCGTTACCAGCTTCTGCCTTCGCTTACCAATAAATATCCCATTAAAGAATACCTGCTTAACTATGGACTGAAAGCAGGCGTGGCGAAATCTTTAAAATAAATTTATTCCTCATAAAGTTTATTCTTTAAAGGCCGCATATAGCGGCTTTTTTAGTCGAAGAATTCTATATCATTATTCCTTGCACATTGCTTAGGAATATCTTTGCAAAATGAAAAAATGCATTTTGTTGTACATCATTGCAATAATTTTTTCGGGCGGATGCAAGAGCAAACAAAATAAATTGAAAAGTGCAAATACAAAGGATACTGTAAAATTCTTTCCCATACAGGAATATTATCTTCAGCAACTTAAATATGCAGACAGCGTTGGCAGCAGGAAATATAAAATTACTGTTGAAGATGGGAAAACAGATTCTGTTATTATTGATGAAAAGGAATTTAACCAATTGGTAAAACAATTTTCAGAACCGGATATTACAGCAAGCGCCAACAAAAAATTTTATAAACAAAATATTTTCTTTGATGAAAGCACCCATAGCTACACTTTTAATTATACCAGCATAAACAAAAGTCTCCCTGTTGAAAGTACAGATATACTCGTTGACCCGGAAACCAATCAGGTGAAAAGAATATTCATTAATAAAGCTTATACTTTTGGTGACAGCAGCATCATAGAAAAACTGAGCTGGAAAAACGACAGCAGTTTTTCTATCAATAAAATAATTCAATACAATAATCAACCAGACCGGATTCAGCAAATAAAAGTGGTATGGAATAAAAATTAATTTGTGCGTGTTATGACAGCGACTGAATTTCAGAACATTTCAAAAAATATTCCTCACCAGCCTGGCATTTATAAATATTTCAATTCTGCGGGAGAGTTGATTTATGTAGGCAAGGCAAAAAATTTAAAAAAAAGAGTAAGCTCTTATTTCACCAAAACATTCACCGGCTACAAAACGTATGAGCTTGTTCAGCGAATAGCGCACATAGATTTTACTATTGTTAATACAGAGCAGGATGCTTTTCTTCTTGAAAATTCCTTAATAAAAGAATTTCAACCCAAATTCAATATCAACCTGAGAGACGATAAAAGCTATCCTTATATCATTATAAAAAAGGAGCGTTTCCCCAGGATATTTCTTACACGAAAAAAAATAAACGATGGCTCAGAATATTTAGGACCATTTACCTCTGCAGGAAAAGTAAGAGAGCTTATCAGCTTTATAAGGCAATACATCCCATTACGCACCTGTAAGCTATTACTATCGCCGCAGAATATTCAAAGAAAAAAATTCAGAGTTTGCCTTGAATATCATCTTGGAAATTGCAAGGGTCCCTGCGAAGGTTTGCAAACTGAAGAAGAATATAATGAGGGTCTTCAGCAAATAAGACAAATGCTTAAAGGAAATCTTGTACCTGTTTTAAGGCATTACAAAAAAATAATGAGTGATTATGCAATGAACCTTGAGTTTGAAAAGGCCGGGCAAATAAGAAAAAAAATTGAACATCTGGAAAAATACCAGGCAAGCTCTGTGATTGTAAGTAAGCACATCACTAATGTTGATGTGTTTACCATACTAAAAGAAAGCGACATGGCTTTTGTAAATTACCTGATGGTGCAAAATGGAACTATTGTGCAAACGCATACAGTTGAGCTGCAAACAAAGCTTGAAGAACCCGAAGAAGAAATTCTTGTTTTCGCCATTGGCAATCTGCGAAAAACTTTTAATAGCAATGCAGCAGAAATCATTGTTCCCATGCAAATTGATTATCCTGATAAAGAAATTTTTCTTACGGTTCCAAAAGGCGGTGAGAAAAAAAAGCTTCTTGATCTATCACAAAAAAATGTAAGTTATTGCATAGAAGAAATGAAAAAGAAAAAAATGCTGAATTTGAAAGATGTAAATGATGCAGATGACAAACGAATACTTAACCAGTTGAAAGAAGATTTGCACTTGGCTCAATTGCCATTGCAGATTGAATGCTTTGATAATTCTAATTTTCAGGGAAGCTTTCCCGTATCGGCAATGGTTTGTTTTAAAGATAGCAAGCCCAGCAAAAAAGATTACAGACACTTTAATGTAAAATCAGTAAGCGGAATAAATGATTTTGCAACCATGCAGGAAGTTGTGTACAGAAGATATAAAAGATTAAAACAGGAAGAGCAACCATTGCCGCAATTAATAATCATTGACGGTGGAAAGGGGCAATTAAGCGCTGCAATGAAAAGCATTGAAGACCTTGGCCTTACCGGACAAATGACTGTGATAGGATTAGCAAAAAACGAAGAGGAGATTTTTTTTCCTGATGATAAAGAAAGCATACGCCTTCCTATGCAAAGTGAAAGTCTTAACCTGATAAGAAGAATACGTGATGAAGTGCATCGTTTTGGAATTTCATTTCATCGGCAAAAGCGATCTAAAGGAACATTTATTAATAGCCTTGAAAGTATTGAAGGTATTGGAGAAAAAACAGCCACGCTTTTATTGCAGCGATTTAAATCAGTTAAAAATATAAAAGCAACATCTGTAAATGAATTAGAAAAAGTGGCAGGAAAAGCTAAAGCCAGAATAATAAAAGAGCACTTTGAAAAATAAAAAGGGGGCTTGGATGAAGATCCTGCCCCGTTTTAAAATCCAATATCCTATGAAAAACCAGTGCAAACATAATGAATTAAAAACATAACTAAAAAAAATTTACTTAAAATATTTTTAAAAATAAATATTAGAAAGTGTATTTATTACACAAAAAAACGCTCAATTTTTTTAGAGCGCCTTTATTTTTAAAATAAAACTTTAGCAATAAGGGCTTTAGCCGGGCAGGATAAACCTTAGTTTGCAACATTGAAACATATTGTAAACCTATTTTAGGAGAATACGGAACATCATCGAACAGAACGTACATATATTGCAACACAACAGAGACATCATTAAAGTTATAAACGGAACTATTAAATTATTTCCCCTTGATTAGTTTAATCGTTTTTCTTTCATCATTACAAATAACATTTATAAAGTATAGGCCATTGGCATAATTATGTACATCTAAATCAACCTGGTTTATGCCTGTTGCTGCATTGCCTTCCTTTCGCAGCAATACTTTGCCTGCCATATCAGAAAGCTCTAACACATACTTATCTTCCTTTATTGCTGTAAATATTACTTTAGCTTCATGCTGCGCCGGATTAGGAAACACAGTGAATACATCTTTCTGTTGTGAAGCCATCTGACCATCAACAGAACCCCCACTCTTAGCAAAATTAAATACAACAGTTACGGGGTAATCTGTTTTGCCTGAACTACCGCAGGCATTAGTAGTTTGCACACGAATAAAGCCGGACCTGTTTCCAAATTTAACCGTTATGCTTGGTGTTCCCTGCCCTGAAAGAATCTCAATGGAGTTGTATTCTGTTGTCCAGATACAGGTTTCTCCTGCTTGTACATTTGTTACAGTATATACCACCCCGCTTTGTTGCGCCTGTACAACAGTTGCGCCTGAAATAACCGCAGAATTAGGACTGCCATGTAATTTAAGCTTTTTAGAATGACTCGTTCCGCAATCATTTTTTCCCTGAACGGATATAGAATCGTAAATAAGCCCTTGCGGAATACTTAGTGTAATGCCGGTTCCTGTATTGCTTATCTCTGTAAAGCCTGGCGGATAAGTCCAGATATAGGAAGTAGCATTAGGCACGGGGGCGATGGTATAAGTATAAATTCCGCCCGCACAAAGATTGGTGCTTTGCCCTGATATTCCTCCCGGTCTTGGTGGTCTGTCTGCTGTACCATCAGCAACTGTAATGGTAGTTGAACCTGAGCAACCATTATCGTCTGTTACTGTATAAGTATAGGTGCCGGCCTTAATGTGAGTGAACTTTCCTGTGCCACTTACATAATTTCCCGAACCACCTGTTGCACTTACCTGCACAAAAGTTTTACCTCGCTTACAGTCAATTGTTCCTGCAGCCGCAGTAACAACTATTGCAGCCGGCTCAGTAATGGTTATGGTTGTGGAGCCTGAACAGCCCGCATTATCTGTTACAGTGTAAGTATGCGTACCTGCATATACATTGGCAAATGTTCCTATATCATTTGGGTTGTAAATACCTGAGCCGCCTGTTGCACTCACTGCTACACTTGTTGTACCGCCATTGCATGGAATTGTGCCTGGCATTGCGGTAACAATTAATTCAGGTCTTATGGTAAGGGTCATTGTGCTTGTTTCGGCATCGCATGAACCCACAGGGTCATCTGTTACTAAAGTAAGAACAACAGAACCATTTGTTTTATCCAAAGGGCCTGGTGTATATATAGCGTTTAAACTGTTTGCATTATTAAATACACCATCACCTCTCGTAGACCATGTTGCACTTGATGCACTGCCGCCGATAGAACCATTAAGTGTTGCCGCAGAGTTATAGCAAATCATTTGATTGCTTCCTGCATTGGCAGTGGCTGCAGTACTCACGATAACCACTGTTGCCGCAGAGTTTGGCGAGGTGCATCCATTGGCATCAGTGTATTGCACAGTATAATTTCCCAATGTGCTTACTGTAATGCTTTGTGTGGTTGCACTTGTGCTCCATAAATTATTTGAGGAGGCGCTTGAAGTTAATACCACGCTACCGCCCTGGCAGAAAGTTGTTGCACTGCTCGCACTTATTGTAGGCGCTGATGGTGTTGCATTTACGGTAACCACGGTTGCAGCAGAGTTTGATGATGTGCATCCATTCGCATCAGTATAATGAACGGTATAACTTCCCGATGTGCTCACAGTAATATTTTGCGTGGTTGCATTTGTGCTCCATAAATTATTTGAGGATGCGCTTGATGTTAATACTACACTTCCGCCCTGGCAAAAAGTAGTTGCACTGCCTGCACTTATTGTAGGCGCTGATGGTGTTGCATTTGCGGTAACCACGGTTGCAGCAGAGTTTGATGATGTGCATCCATTGGCATCAGTATAATGAACTGTCTAACTTCCCGATGTGCTCACAGTAATATTTTGCGTGATTGCATTTGTGCTCCATAAATTATTTGATGATGCGCTTGATGTTAATACTACACTTCCGCCCTGGCAAAAAGTAGTTGCACTGCCTGCACTTATGGTAGGCGCTGATGGTGTTGCATTTACGGTAACCACGGTTGCAGCAGAGTTTGATGATGTGCATCCATTGGCATCAGTATAATGAACGGTATAACTTCCCGATGTGCTTACTGTAATGCTTTGTGTGGTTGCACTTGTGCTCCATACATTATTTGATGATGCGCTTGAGGTTAACACAACGCTTCCGCCCTGGCAGAAAGTGGTTGCACTGCCCGCACTTATTGTTGGGGCAGCAGGCGTTGCATTTACCGTAACAATTGTTGCCGCAGAGTTTGATGATGTGCATCCATTGGCATCAGTATAATGAACGGTATAACTTCCCGATGTGTTCACAGTAATATTTTGCGTGGTTGCATTTGTGCTCCATAAATTATTTGATGATGCGCTTGAGGTTAACACAACGCTTCCGCCCTGGCAAAAAGTGGTTGCACTTCCCGCACTTATTGTGGGTGCAGCAGGTGTTGCATTTACGGTAACAACTGTTGCAGCAGAGTTTAGTGAGGTGCATCCATTCGCATCAGTATAATGAACGGTATAACTTCCCGATGTGCTTACTGTAATGCTTTGTGTGGTTGCACTTGTGCTCCATACATTATTTGATGAAGCGCTTGATGTTAATACTACACTTCCGCCCTGGCAAAAAGTAGTTGCACTTCCCGCACTTATTGTTGGGGCTGATGGTGTTGCATTTACGGTAACTGCAGTAGTAGTATTTGCGCTGCAGCCATTTGAAGCATCAGTTAGTATAAGAGCATAAGTTCCCGATGCTGCTGTAGTAGCATTGCTAACAGAAGGGTTTTGCGCTGTTGATGTAAATGAATTAGGACCGCTCCAGCTATAATTATAATTGCCTGAGCCTCCAGAACCACTGCCTGTAAGATTTATAGTTGACCCTGAACAAACAGGACCATTGTTTGATGCGGAAGCAATAACTGCACAACCGGTTTCACCCACAGCGAAATCTCCAAAAGATGTAATACCTGTGGTTTGTATCGAAGTAGACAAAGGTGAAATAACTGCTGGTAAAGTCCATACGTTTGCTGCATATTCCGACACTTTAAAATTAGCAGTAACAGAGCCTGCATCTACATCGGCAGCTACCCAGTTCATGGTTATAGAAGAGGAAGTAAATATAGTAGCACTGTTTGTGAATGTCCAATACCTGTTCACACTTCGGTTTGCATTTATTACAGAAGAAGCCAGATTTGGATGGTCAGTGTTAGTAACATTTGCAGTTAAATTACCTGCTGCACTTACACTTGCAAAGCTTACAGTAGCGGGAGCGTAATTGGAATTATCTCCCACTTCAAATGTTCTTGAAACATTTGTTCCGGTTGCAATATTTTTTTGCAATTTACCATTAACCCATCCTGTGCTCGCACCTGCACCGGACACGCTTGCACCCGAAGGTATAATTACACTAAAGCTGCCGGTTTGAATTTTACCGGAAGTAAAAGTTAGAGAACCATTCACCGTAGCATTTGCTGACAGGGTTGTGATACCTGCAGATTTATTGCTGATAAGATTATTAAATGCTCCTGATGAAGAAATATCCTGCGTGCCTGTTCCATTAAGCAGAATTGTAGTGCCTGTATTGGTAAATGTGCCGCTGCTCATATTCCAGTTACCGCCTAAAGTATCAGTATTATTTCCGCCAACAAAAGTTCCATTCGTGAGCGCAAAATTATTGCGGATGTTCAAAGGTCCATTCGCTGTTTTTGTTCCTGAGGAGGAGATGGTAACATTTCCATACTTGGCAGCAAGAGAAGAAATGGATGTGATTGTTTGAGTGGTTCCAGAGTATTCTACTGTACTTAAGCTATCAAAATTATAAGCAGTAAATGTTGGCAAGCTGTTAGTACCTGCAATTTTAAAAGCAGCATTAGCCCCAACAGCTAATGTGTTTGTCAATCCTGCCGTACCATCTTGTGTTATGCTGAACGTAGAAGCATCAAGCGTGCCGCTTACAATATCAATATCAGTAACAAGTGTTACATTTCGTGCAAGCGTAACAATGCCTCCTGAATTTTTTGCAATATTAAATGAGGCAAGGTCTGTTGCTGCTCCGCTAATGGTTGCATTGCTGCTGCCGGTAAATATTACGGTAGCTGCAGATGCATCTAACGTTCCTGTTGTGGTTAAATTTCCAGAGATATTAAAGTCAGCGTTTACAGTAACTGCTCCCGTTACGGTTAAATTATAAAACGTTGTAGTAATGTTTCCTGCTAATTGAGCTGCCGCGGAACTCATAGTAAAAGTGGATGTGCTTCCATTTAAAGTGCCGCTGGATTGTAAATTCCCTGCAACGGTATAACCATAGCTTCCGGCATTGAAAATTCCACTATTGTTAATAGTAAAATTTCCACCTATATTCCAGCCGGTACCTGGTGATACACCTGTGGTATTTGAAATGGTAACATCATTTAAACTGTTTGGTGTTCCAGCCGTAGTAATTGCACCGGAACCACCAAAAATAATGCTGCCCGTACTCGTGAAATTTGTTCCGGCGAGTGTGTAGTTTTTTATAGAGGACGGAGAAAAATTGAGTATGCCACTGCTGGTAACTGTTCCGTTATTTGTAAATGCTCCATTAATATTATGTGTGTACGAGCCTGCGAAAAATGAAGCTCCGCTGTTTATATTAAAAGCTGTAGCAATTGTCCAGTCTGTATTTGGTGTAATGCCAGCAGTGTTATTAATATTTAATGTGGCAAATACAGGAGCGCTTGAAAAATTCAATGAAGGTGCAACACTGCCATTGAAATTAAGAATGCTGCCTGCATTAGAAGTTACAGTATTTGTTATACGAATAGTTTGAAGACTTGTACCGGTAAATGTTGTTGTGCCGCTGCTGGTTAAAGAACCGTTGTTTGTAAGGTCTCCATTCAAAGTTGCCGTGCCCGTACCTGCATCAAAAGAAGCCCCTGATGTAATTAATAATAATCCATTAAAAGTAAGATCGCTTCCGCTTACTGTATAACTTCCATTCACAGTTAATTTATTGAAAGTGGTGTTGCCTGTAATTGTTTTGGAAGAGCCGTTGAAAATCATTGTGCTTGTTGCAGCGGTAAATGTTCCGCTGTTGGTATAATTGCCGCTTAGGTTAATAGTAAATGCACCTGCATTGAAAGTTGCACCGCTATTAATTAAAAAATTTCCACTGATTGTAGCCGAAGCTGCAAGGGTTTTAGCATTTGCACCTCCATTAGTTAAAGTAAGATTACCGTAAGTTACGCCTGCTATTGATTGTGCTGCTGCTCCATTATAATTTACAGTGCTGTTGCTTCCAAAAGAATTGGTATTGAAATTTGAGGGAAAGTTATTAGCTCCGCCTGCGAGCAGTGTTGCACCGTCGGATACTGATAAAATTCCACCTGCTGAGCTTCGTTTACCGGTGAATGTTGAAAGGTCGAGTGTGCCTGCACTTACAGATAAATTTCCATTGATAGTTAAATTGCCTGTGAGGGTAGCAGTGCCTGATGTTTTATTGATAGTTAAATTATTAAAGGTAGTGGACGAAATATTTTGTGTGCCTGTTCCATTAAAGTTGATAGTGCCGGTTAAAGAAATAAAAGTTCCGCTGTTAGTCCAATTACCCCCTGCTAATACAGTAACGCCATCACCATTTAAAATTGCTCCGGCAGAGATAGTTACATTTCCGGTTATTGTTGTTGCAGCATTTATATCAAGCTCACCTGCACTTACTGAAAGATTTCCGCTGATGGTTGCAGCATTGTTTATAGAAGCAATACCTGCTGTTTTATTAATGGTTAGATTATTATAAGTTAACCCTGCTATTGTTTGAGATACTGTTCCATTATAAGTTACCGTGCTCGTTGATGCAGTAAAAGCTCCGCTTGTGTAATTAAAATTGTTTCCGATATTAAGCGAGCCGCTTCCCGTAAACGTAACATTCGCCCCGCCTGTTTCAGTTAATGAACCTGCAAGAGTTATTGTTCCTATTCCTGCACTTACATTAATTACATGATTGCTTGTTCCATCACTCAATATCAAATCGCCATTCACAGTTATGTTTTGATTGTTTGCATTGATGTTGTGCGTTGCATTGGCACTCCATGTTCCTGAAATATTACCCTGTGCAGTTAATGAGCCGCCTGTAGTTACAGAAAGCGTAACAGCCTGTGCACTTCCAAATAGAATACTCTTTACAGATGCACTGCTGTTAATGGTTGGCTGATTAGTAAACGTTGCTGTGCCTATTTGTACTATATCATTTATACCCGGCGGTTTTGATGGATTGCCCTGCACGGTTGTCCAGTTTGATGCATTAAACCAGTCGTTGCTTACAGAACCATTCCATTGCACAACATTTGAAACATCACTCAATGTCCACCTTCCTGTAATGCTTGTTAATAATGTTTGTTCAACATAATTCGCTGCAGAGCTATTTGCAGATTTCCCGGTGGCGCTCCATGCAGAGCCGCTGTAATGCCATGTTTGCATAGTTGATTCATTACTTCCGTTTAATTCAGCATCCTCATAATGCAATCGTAAGGTTGCGATATAAGTTCCCGAAGGGATGGTGATGTTATATACCCGGTTGATTGAATTACCAAAGGGAAAATCACTAATGACACCCTTGGTTACATTAACTGTTACAGAGCTTACGCCTAAAACTGTGGTAAAAGTAATTGTATTATCAGGACCTTCAAATGCATAAGCAACGCCAATTGAAAAAGTATGTGTGCGTTGTATATTGCCGAGTATTATTCCGTTTCCCGTTCGGGTAGTTGTAATGGTAAGGGTATTGCTTGAAGTGCTTAATATACCTGTGGTCATGTTAACCGTTGCTGCCGAAACATTGTTTAAAATATTTACCTGGTTAGATGAAGAAGATTTATTGATGGTTAATGTATTAAAAGTGGTTGCCTCGATAATGTTGGCATCAGCAGAACCAGTGAATGAAATGATGCTTGCAGATGCTGTGAAGGTTCCGGTTGTTGTCCAATCTCCCTTAACTGTATGGGTAAACGAAGATGCGCTAAAAGTAGTAGAGGCTGCAATTGTAATATCGCCGTTTGCAGTAATTGCGCCTCCCGCAGTTTTTGTATTTCCATTTGATAAAATAAGATGATGATACGTGCCGCTTGTAATCGTCTGCGCTCCGGTTCCATTATAATTTACGGTGTTAGGGGTTGTAGAACTAACATTTAGCGTACCGCTTGTTATTGTGTACGTATTTGCAATGCCCAATACAGCATTGGTAGATAATTGAAGACTTGTTCCATTTAAAGTAACATTATATAAATTGACTGTACCATTTAACGTGCTTGTGCCTGTAAACGTTGCTGTGCCTGCTGATGCAGTAAGGCTTCCGCTAACATCAAGCGAAGTTGCTACAGAAAAACTCGAAGTGGTTGTAATGGAACCACTAACAGATATTGAACCAAAGCTAACAGTGCCCGCTCCTGAAATGGTTTTCGCAGAGCCGCTCATAATAATAGTTCCGCCAGTGGCTGTTAAACTTCCGCTCACAGATAAATTACCGGTTAATGTAAAATTGATGCCTGCAGTAATGGAACCAGAGATTGTAAGATTATCAAAAGTAAATCCTGTGCCGGTGATTGTTTTTGCGGCGCCTGTCATAGTAAGCGTACCTCCTGAAGCATGTGTAAATGAACCTGAGCCTGCAGCAGAAAGATTGCCTGCTATAGAAATATTGCTTGCAGCCGCTGCAGTAATACCTGAAGCTGAAATGGTAAGATTATTAAAATTATGAACCCCTGTACCGCTGATAGAACTGCCTGCTCCATTTAGATTGATGGTGCTGGTGCTTCCTGTAAACGTGCCGTTATTTATCCAGTTGCCAGTAATATTGTGGGTAAAGCTTCCGCCATTAAAGGTGGTTGATGCGCCAATGTTTACATTTCCGCTGACCGTAATATTGGAAGCAGCCGTAAATGTAAGCGATGTGCCCAAGCCAATTGTGCTGCTGAAATTTCCAGAGACTGTAAAATCAGTTGCAGGCATTGTTTTGGTTGCAGCCCCTGAAGAAGATGACAGTATTAAATTGCCGTACGTTTGGGCAGAGACAGTTTGAGCAGTACCTGAATATTCTACTGTGCTTGTTAAGCCAAAGTTTTTTGTATTATAGTTTGATGGAAAGGTGTTGGTGCCGCTGATTTTTAAAGTAGCTTCGTTGGATACGCTGAAAGTTCCACCTACCGTTGTGGTTCCTCTGTTTGCAGTAAAGGTTGAGATGTCTAATGTGCCGGAATTAACATAGATATTGCCTTCTGTGGTTGCAGAAGATTTTAAATTGATTAAATTTCCAGCGGGCGTTTTTACACCCGATCCGCTGATTTTAAGAGTTGAATAAGCAAGATTTTCTTTAATGGTTTGGTTACTTAAAGTAGCACTGTATTCTACTGTTGTGCCGGTGTTTACGGTAATACTGCCTGTAAGACCATAATTGCCTGCATAAGTGGATGCATTTACTTTCAGCAGGCAGCCGTAAGATAATGTGGTTGTGCCGCCGCCAGACATTACATAAGGAGTGACGTTTTCTGACGGAATGAAAGTTCCGGCTAAAGTGAAATTGCCTGCAACAGAAATGTTGATATTAAGTGTTACTGTGCTGCCTGTATTCACAGTAATTTTTCTGAAAGCAGTAGAATTGGGACCACTAATTGTTTCAGCAGTGCCCGCAAAGGTGATCCTGGAATTTGTACTTGTATAGCTATACGTGCCGCCATTGCTCCAATTTCCTTTTACAGTTATTGTAATTCCTTTTTGCGTTAGAGTGCTGGTGCTTCCGATTGAAAGGTCGCCCCATACAGTAAGTGCCTTGTTAACAGTAAGAGTTGCTGAACTGCTGCTGCCAACAGTAAGTGATTTACACGAAGAAGTACCACTTATTGTAGGCTGATTTGCACCCGTAAAGTTTGCATCGCCTATAATAGCATCAGTTGTGGAGTTGGGTACACCTGCTGTCCAGTTAGTGGCTGTAGCCCAGCTTGTACTGGTAATACCTTTCCAGCTTGTGGTTTGTGCAAAAAGAATGTTAGAAGTAAATAAGATACACAAACAAACATGCAAAGTCTTGAGGGAAAAGTGGCTTTTCATGATAGGAGGAATATTGGATAAGAAGTAAAAATAATAAAAAAATTGAGTGAAGTTTCTATTCGTCCAATCAGGTTAATAAAAAATCTAAATTAAATATTTAATATGCTGCTGCTCTATAAAGTTAGAAAGAGATTATACTGCTATATAAATTTTTTACAAAAACAAATCGGTATATAATTGCGCTCCGGGTTTTACTGCATACTTTTCAAAATCTGTTATGCCTTCAGCTTTTAAAACATCTTCATCAATAAAAGTGTTTCCGGTACACTCTGCAGCAGGCTTGTTTAAAATATAATAAGCAGCATCAGCAATAATTTTTGGAATGCGGCTCATATTCATTAATGTTTCTCCGCCCAATAAATTTTTAACTGCCGCAGTAGCAATGGTTGTTCTTGGCCATAAAGCATTTGCGGCAATGTTGTGTTTCTTTAATTCTTCTGCCCAGGCTAAAGCCATCATCGTCATGTTGTATTTACTCATAGTGTAAGCCACATGCGGGGCAAGCCATTTTATATTTATGTTGATGGGAGGAGATAAATTAAGAATATGTGCATTGCCAGATTTTTTTAAATGCGGAATGCAGTAGCGTGTTACAAGAAAAGTTCCGCGAACATTAATATCATGCATCAGGTCCAAGCGTTTCGATTCTGTTTGTTCTGTGTTTGACAATTGAATAGCAGATGCATTATTTATCACCGCATCAATACCACCAAATTTATTTATAGCTTCCTCTACCGCATTTCTTATTTCATCTTCGTTTCTAATATCAGTTTTAACGGCCAGCGCTTTACCACCGGCAGCTTCTATTTCCTGCGCTGCAGAAAAAATTGTTCCTCCAAGCTTTGGATTTTCTTCTGTGCTTTTCGCTGCAATTACAATGTTAGCTTCTTCTTTTGCAAAGCGCAAAGCAATAGCTTTGCCAATGCCGCGGCTTGCACCTGTAATAAAAATGGTTTTGTTTTTAAATGAAGACATAAAAAAATCTTTAAGATTGTAAATTAACAGATAACCTGCAACAATACAATCACATTTTGTAAATTAGCAGTATGGATACGTATATACCACCACCAAGAACCGGCCATGAAGCATTTGAATTAATGCCGGAAGGAACTTTATGTCAACTTATAAAAGATGTTTTAATTCTGTCACCAGCAACGTCACCGGTTATCAGGATACAAGCAGTACAATTTTTTCTGCTTTAAAAACTTTTGTAACAGAGCATCATCTCGGGAAAGTTTTTTATTCTCCCATTGATGTATATTTTAATGAAAGAATGCTTTTCAGCCTGACATTGTTTTTGTAAGCAGTGAAAAAGAAAATATTATTGACTGGAATAAAGGGATTATGGGAGTTCCTGATTTAGTTATTGAAATTCTGTCGAAAGGAAACAGGAAATATGACTTGTATGATAAGATGGATGTATATGAAAAAGAAGGCGTAAAAGAATATTGGGTTGTGGATTATAAAACCAAATGGTGTAAAGGCTTTGCCAATAGTGAGAATGGCTTTTGAAGATATTGGTGAATATAATGCTGAGATGAAATGTAAGCTTTTCGAATTGGTGATAAACTTTTAATACTTAAAATAAAGAGTATGGAAACGATGTTGCATCCTCCAAGAACCGCATTGGAATTGTATAAAATACTGCCCGAAGGAACACAATGTGAACTCATCAATAATCAAATAATTATGTCACCCTCTGCCAAATGGAAGCACCAGGATATTGTGAAAAAAATTCTTGTGGCTTTAGATAATTATCTCAAAAAAAATCCTGCAGGGATTGTTTTATCTGATGTAGATATTTATTTAAACGAAGCAAATGTTTACAGGCCTGATATTATGGTTATCACAAATAATCAATTGCATATTTTGGGAGATGATGGCTATATACATGGTGCACCGGAATTAGTGATTGAAGTATTATCACAAGGCACACATAAGTATGATAAAAAAGAGAAGAAAGAAATGTATGCCAAATGTGGTGTAAAAGAATATTGGTTAGTAGAACCAACAACTCTGCAGTGCGAAGGATTTGTAGCAGAGGATAATAAATTTCAACCGTTACCTTCATCAGAAAAAAAATTCAAAATTCAGGTACTGAATTTATCCATCCGCCTTGAGTCCTAAAAATTTACTCACTTCTGTTTCTGTTTGCGCACAAGCTTTTTGAAACTCATCATTCATAATTATTTTATTGAAATGATATTTGAAAGACATTTCGTAAGCCGCCTTATTCCACCGTGTTTGCAGGCTTTCAGGTGATTCTGTGCCCCTGCTTTCCAACCTTTTTTTTAATTCCGCTTCTGAGGGAGGCTCAATAAAAATTGCCAGCGAATTTTCGGGATACTGTTTTTGCACATGAATAGCGCCATGAACATCAATATCAAGCACCGGCGTTTTATTCTTATTCCATATTCTTTCTAATTCACTTTTCAATGTGCCGTAATATTTTCCTTCATAAACCATTTCCCATTCTACAAAAGCATCTTCTTTTATTTTTTGCTGAAATTTATTTATACTTATAAAATAATAATCAAGCCCATCTTTTTCATCTGCTCTTGGTTTTCGGGTAGCAGCAGAAACAGAGAATGCAAGCTGCGGCATTTTAGTAAGCAAGCAATGTGTAATGGATGTTTTACCTGCACCGGATGGAGCAGTAATAATAATTATTTTATTTTGAGATGAGGGCATGAGCAAAGTAAAAACAAAAATCATGAATTGAAGACTTTGCGTTTGATAAGGGAGATAGAAAGATAGTTACCCGACAAGGATTCGAACCTTGACTATCAGAGCCAGAATCTGACGTACTACCATTATACTATCGGGCATAATAAAGAAGAGCAAAAATATTAAAAGTTAGTGACCCCGCAGAGACTCGAACTCTGGACCCGCTGATTAAGAGTCAGCTGCTCTACCAACTGAGCTACGGAGTCAAATTGTTTATTTTTATTTTTCCGAACTCTGAACCCTCCCGATAAGAATCGGGATGCTCTACCAACTGAGCTACGGAGTCATTACTTTTTAAGTTCTATTTGCAAAAGCAGCCACCTCTTTGTTTTGTGCGATAATACACAATATAATTTGCAACAATTACATGACTAAGAAAGGCAGTTAAAAAAACAAAATAATATTTTCGATGATGACTGGTAAAAATAGAAAAACTTATGCAACCTTTTTTCTTAATATTTTATCTTTTGTTCATTGTTCACCTTTTTTTTAGGTCCTAAAAACTTCCATGCTTAATTCAGCAAAAAAATATGCGTTTAAAATAACTTTTAATCCTTAATTGGCACATCGTTATCTCCTTTTATTCCATCTCTAAAGTTTAACATAGATTGTATAAGCAAATTATTATTACTTTGGGCGGCTTTTCTTGAAGTGAAGGCAAAGAAAAAGAAGATGACGATCCCGAAACACATGGGAGGCTGTAAAAAGTTTAGTAGTTATTCTAAAACAGGTTACAAAAATATTTTCAATGTTATTAGTAATTGACTGGGCAGGTGTGGGTATTAAAACCTTACAATTTATTTTCTCTTTTTCTATTTTAGTTACCATACATGAACTGGGGCACTATCTCACTGCCCGCTGGTTTAAATGCAGGGTAGAAAAGTTTTATCTTTTTTTTAATCCCTGGTTTAGTTTGTGGAAAAAGAAGATTGGAGAAACAGAGTATGGCATTGGCTGGATACCTTTTGGCGGCTATGTAAAAATTGCAGGCATGGTAGATGAAAGCATGGATAAGGAACAATTGAAGCAGCCTGCAAAACCTTATGAATTTAGAAGCAAACCGGCATGGCAGCGTTTAATTATTATGATTGGTGGTGTAGTGTTGAATGTAGCGCTTGCCCTCTTTTTATTTATCATGCTTACCTACACATGGGGAGATGAATATTTACCGGCCAAAAATTTAAAATATGGCGTGTATGCAGATTCCCTTGCAAGAAAAATAGGCATTGTGGATGGTGATAATATTATTGCCATAGATAATAAGCCTGTTGTAAATTTTGGAAGTATAGGTGCTGATATTATTCTTTCAGATGCTAAAAGCATACAGGTGCAAAGAAACGGGCAGCTATTAAATATTAATCTCCCCGATGATTTTATTAATGCTCTTAATAAAACAAGGACAGAAGGTTTTGTAGATGCAAGAATCCCGGTAATAGTAGATTCTGTTGTCCCTGCTGCAAATTTTACACAAGGCAGGCTTCAAAAAGGCGATAAGATAATCGCACTAAATAATTATTCCTTTAATTATTACAATGAGTTTAATTTTTTGAAAAAAGATTTAAAAAACAAAGAAGTGCTTTTAAAGGTTTTAAGAGGCGCAGATACAGGAGAGATAAAAGCTAAATTAAACGATAATGCAATGGTAGGTTTTATGAATGCGAATCCTGATGAATTATTTGGAACGATTACGCACAAATATTCATTGTTAGAATCTATACCTACGGGTATAAGAAGGTGTTTTTCTACCCTAAGTAAATATATCACAGGGTTTAAACAAATTTTTTCGGGTAAAGTAAGCGCCAATGATTCTCTGGGAAGTGTAATAAGCATTGGAAATACTTTCCCCGGTATTTGGGATTGGCAGCGATTTTGGACCTTAACTGCCATATTCTCCATCATTCTTGCTTTCATGAATATTCTTCCCATACCTGCTTTAGATGGAGGACATGCATTGTTTTGTATTTATGAAATGATAACAGGACATAAACCCAGCGATAAGTTTATGGAATACGCCCAAATGGCTGGAATGGTGTTGCTGCTTGGGCTTATGGCATACGCTTTGGGATTAGATATTTTCAGGTTGTTTAAATAAGTTTACAAGTTTACAAGTTTCAGGAGTTTGATTTAGAATCGAAAAAATAAACGATAAACATTACGCTTTAAGTTCTTTGAAATATCTCCGCGAAAGGAGTCCTTCGGACAATTAACAATTATTCAATATTAAATAATCCTGGGGCTGTACCTGGTTTTGACAGCACAGATTACGGTAGGTGTAAGCATGCAGTGCGTTGGGTAATTAGCACTTTAATATGAATACTCAAAACAAAAAATGGCGAATCTAACTTCGCTATGGCTGCCTAATCAGAGATTAGCGTAGCTATTATGGCCGTTGAGCAGGCTGGCCTGTTGCCTCGCTTTTCCGCCCAATAAAAAATAAAACAGGATGCTGCAGCAGAAGGCTGTGACTGCTGCAAAAGATTATTCAGCTAAGCATGTAATTGGTTTGTTCATTTCCTGTTATATGCTAACAAGCAATAAGGAAATAAGCATGTAGAAAGCTTATGGTAAATGTGTTTGGACAGGGGTTCGAATCCCCTCAGCTCCACTAATTTTTTATAGGCAACGGTTTAAAAGATATTGTCCTAAGTTGTGATTATCACAAAACTCTAAATTAAAATCTTCGAAGAAAGCCAATAATAAGTAAGAAGGTTAATATTTTCAAAACAACTACAAACTGTAAACTATAAACTTATCTCCCCCATCCCCATTTTAAAAATTCGGGAAATGCACTTGCCCATGTGGGAACATCATGTTTGCCATCAGATAATTTGAGATAATAAATATCCTCATCAGTATATCCCTTTTGTTTCAGTTCTTTAATCAAATCAAGTGTATCATCAATAGAATCAATAATGCCGTTATTGTTGCGGTCTTTTTTTTCATCCAATTCACCACATTGAAAAAAGAATTTTAGCCAGGAATGATATTTGCCGTTTTGTATCTGCTGATGCATTATGCGGTCTGTATCTTCATTATATCCCTCTTTATATCCTATGCTTCTCCACCACAAAGAGCCGCTGAAAACACCCACCTTAGAAAATTCAAGCGGATGATTCCATGCAATATCCAGGGCACTAAGGCCGCCTAATGAAAATCCTGCAAAAGACTTTTCTTTAAATGCAAGAAGACGGTAAGTTCTTCTTATAAAAGGCAATAACTCTCTAAAAATAAAATTCGTGTATAAATTAGCCTTTGCACCGCGGCCTTTAAAATCTGGATGATTTGCAACGCCATACTCCATTCTTCTTTGTGCACTGCAGTGTATGCCAATGCATAGCAAGGGAGTTATTTCATTTTCAGCAAATAATTCGCTGAGTATTTCATTAAAGGGCATGCGGGGTAAATCCTGTCCGTCATTAATCAATAGCAGGCTCATTTTTTCAGGATGGACAATATTTAAAGGCAGGTAGGCATCTATTAAAACTTCTCTTTCCAAAAAGGAAGAAGTTATTGTATTTCTTTCAGCCAGTATATTGGTTAGCATTGGTCTCTCGTTAGCCATTATTTTTCAAATATAGGGCAAGTAATTTTTTTATGTTTCAGATTTTTTATTCTTATGTTGCAACAAATTCAAATTTGTTTTTTAATTTGAAGCATCAAGCAAAATTTTTTAAAAAATAAAAAGATGCGTATGAAAAAGATTGGTATTCTTTATGGACAAGAGCGTTCATTTCCTGAAGCCTTTATTCAAAAAGTAAACAGCAAAAAAGCAGAAGGCATTGTGGCAGAGTCTGTTCGAATTGACAAAGTGGAGCAGGGTATGCCATCAGATTATGCAGTTATCATTGATCGTATAAGCCAGGACATTCCTTTTTACCGGGCTTATCTTAAAAACGCAGCTCTTTGCGGTACTGCTGTTATTAATAATCCTTTCTGGTGGAGTGCCGATGAAAAGTTTTTCAACAATTGTCTCGCTACTAAAATAAATGTACCTGTTCCTAAGACGGTAATACTTCCTTCAAGAGATTTGCCAACAGATACTAATGACAAATCTTTTGAAAATCTTGTTTATCCACTCGACTGGGATAGTATTTTTAAATACATTGGTTTTCCCGCTTACATGAAACCCTTTGCTGGCGGGGGCTGGAAGAGTGTATATAAATTAACAAGCCCCGAAGATTTTTTTGATAAGCACGCAGAAACAGGCCAATTAGTAATGATGCTGCAGGAAGAAATTGTGTTTGATGAATATTACCGTTGTTATTGCATTGGTGGAAAATATGTACGCATTATGCCTTATGAGCCGCGTAATCCGCACCATCTGCGTTATGTTGCAAGCTTCACACCTTCGCCTGAACGCTTAAAGCAAATGGAAGATATTGTATTGCGCATCAATAAATATTTAGGGTATGATTTTAATACAGTAGAGCTGGCATTACGCGACGGAGTTCCTTATGCAATTGACTTTTGCAATCCTGCGCCGGATGCAGAGAAAACAAGCGTAGGCGAAGAAAATTTTGCATGGGTAGTAGAAACGGCAGCGAATTTTGCTATTGAAAAAGCACTAGCATACAAAGAGGATGTGAATAACCTTACATGGGGTGAGTATATAAAGCGCAGCGGTAATAAGAAAGCACTGATGTAAAATATTTGTGAAACCTAAACTTAAAAATATATGAGCAATCTTAGCTATAAACATTTTACTCTGGGCGTGGAAGAAGAGTACATGGTAATTGACCCCAAAACAAGAGAGCTCACAAGCCATGAACAAAAAATTGTTACCGAGGGTCAGAAAATAATTAAGGATAAAGTAAAAGCAGAAATGCACCAGGCTGTTGTAGAAGTTGGTACAGATATTTGCCAGGATATTGATGAGGCTTACCGCGATGTATCAACTCTGCGGGGAACCATTTCAAAAATAGCAGAAGAACTTGGCTTTTGGGTGGGAGCTTCGGGCACTCACCCCTTTAGTCATTGGCAAAGCCAGTTAATAACAGACCATGCCCGCTATAACCAGATAGTAAATGAACTGCAGGAAGCAGCAAGAAGCAATCTCATTTTTGGTTTGCATGTACATGTAGGAATGGAAGATAGAAAGCTCGCTATTCATATTGCCAACTCTGCCCGGTATTTTCTTCCGCATATTTATGCACTGAGCACCAATTCTCCTTTTTGGGAAGGCAGGCACACAGGCTATAAATCTTTCCGCACAAAAGTTTTTGATAAATTTCCACGAACGGGCATTCCCGATTATTTTGAAAGCATAGAAGCTTATGACAACTATGTAAACCTTCTTATAAAAACCAATTGCATTGATAATGCAAAAAAAATCTGGTGGGATCTTAGGGTGCATCCCTTCTTTAATACGGTAGAGTTTCGTATATGCGATGTGCCGATGACTATTAATGAAACCATTGCTATTACTGCTTTATTCCAGGCAGTGTGCGCAAAACTATATAAACTTCGCAACCAGAATATGAATTTTATGATGTACCAGCGTGCCTTGATAAATGAAAATAAATGGCGAGCTGGCCGCTATGGTATTGACGGTTCCTTAATAGACTTTGGAAAAGAAGCCGAAATAAATACCCGGGTGCTTATTTATGAATTATTAGACTTTGTAGATGATGTGGTTGACCATCTTGGCAGCAGGCATATTATTGAATACATTCCAAAAATAATGGAACATGGCACTGGTGCTGATAGGCAATTAGCCATTTACGAAAAAACGAAAGATCTTTCAGATGTAGTGGATTATATTCATGGGCAGTTTTTGTCCTAAATAAATTCTATAAAAAATACACTTCGGTACATAGAATTTAAAAACAAAAAGGCCAGGCTTTCACCTGGCCCGAGTTTATCACTCTAAAAGAACCCCCAAAGAATTGTGTTTTTCAAGGCTATAATTACGGGAAACATTAACAACAAAAAACTAAAAATTTATTCTGGTCATATTCATGGGCAAGAAATCTGTTTATAATCTTATATTTTTTGTTATTCCAATGTTTACTCCAAAACTCGTAATATGCAGTTCACCAATACCTACACCCTGCACGGGCAATTTGTAATATGGCTCAATTCTAATATTACCCAATTTATTAATGGGTGCTTCATACCCTGCGCTAAGCTGTAAATTAGAAAATACTTTTGTTGCACCCTTCTTATAATTTCTGTCAACCTCAGCCATTCTGCCTGCTTTATTCAAATCATAATCATATTTTTCTTCATGTACAAATAAAGTAGTACCGCCTATTGTAGTAAAGAACTGCCCAGTATTCTTTTTTGATGAAAAATTATATCTTACACATACGGGTAATTCTGTTATACGATTATAACCTCTTAAATCTTCAATAGTAGTTGACTCTTTTAACTTCAAATTGTCGGTGCTAAAATATTTTCCGTTTGTAAAATAATGTTTGTGGTCGCGAACTATACTTAATTCAATATTAAGATGCTTGTTCAATTTATATCCTGCTAAAATTCCATAATCAACCCCAATCTTATTTATACTTTGATACTTTATTGTTGAAATATCGGGAGAGCCAATTAAGCCTATATATAATTTTTGTTGCCCTTGTGTTTTAAGTGTAATGGGTGTTTTAGCAGATGCGGAATTATTAGTATTATTCCCGTCATTCGCAGGTTTTAAATCAGACTTCCTGTTCAAATTTTGCAAAAAAGAAGGCTCATCAGTCTTTATGTTATTATCATTAAGGACTATTGTATTGCTTTCATCATTTATATGGTTGCTGTTGTACTTATTATTTAATATGCTTTCCATATTTTTTTCGTCTGTTAAAAATCGTGGGACTGATTTATTTGTTTTTTGATATACTTTTAATGCCTTCTCTTGAACACCAGTTATATTTTCAATTTTTAATTCGTTCTTTGTTTTATCTGAAGGATTTCTATTATCATCTGATAGTATAGGTTTCTGAGCATTTGGTATTTCTTTCTTTTCAGAGGATTTCAACTTATTGTCATCTGAATAATTATATACAAACAAACCTGATATTAAAAGTAACAGGAGAAACGTGGTTGCCAGCAGAAACCTTTTCTTGGCTTTTGAAAAAGCCGGAGTATACACACCAGCTTCAGGGGCCGCATTTAAACTGCTATAAATTTTATCCCAATTAACGTTGTCAGTTTGCAAGGGATAATTCTCGGCAGCTTTCCTGAATAACTCATCAATATCTTTATTTATATGCTGCATACATCTGCTTCAGAAACTTGGTTATTTAAATAATTTTTCAAAAATGCTTTTGCCTTAAACAAGGTTGATTTTGATGTTCCCACAGATATGCCAAGCTCGTTTGCAATTTCCTGATGCGTGTATCCATCAATTACAAACATGTTGAAAACAGTTCGATAAGATGGCGGTAATCTCTTTAGCTGTAATATCAATTCTTTATAAATTATCAACTGATCCGGTGGCAGCTCATTATCTGGTTCCTGCCAAAGATGCTCGGGTAAATCTCCAACTTCGGGCATCATATTCTGTCTTCGCAATTCATCAACTGCGGTGTTTATTAGGATTCGCCTTATCCATCCCATCACAATCTTCTCAAGATTCTCTTCGTCAGAATACCGAAAATTTTTAAAATTCCTAAAGATCTTCACAAACCCATCATTTACTACGTCCGTTGCCCGCTCGTACCGATATATATATCTAAAAACAGATTTAAGCGCATATCCATAATAATGTTCATAGAATATCTTTTGACATTTCTGCTCATTGTTTATACAACCCTCGATTATATGTTTCAGGGGTTCCAACCAATATGGATTATTTTTACTAGTTTTAGTATATACGTAAAACTTGAAGTCAGGTTTACTCACAGGATAAATATATTTGGAGGCGTTAAAATTAGGATATTTTTCTTACAAAATGTTTTTGGTATAATTTTTTACATACTTTCTAAAAAACTATGCGAATTTTTTTAATAACGATATTTAGCTTCACATCATTGTGTATAAAGGCTCAGAAAATAGAAAACATTTATTTTCATTTATATACAGATAGCTTAAAAAAAGGCGTGTACAATTATATTAATGTAGATGGCAAGCTTTCTAGCGGCAGATATATTCCTCTCAATAATACAACTATTACTTTTTCATCAAGCGCAGGTAATTGGGATGGTAACAGCCTTATCATTGACCCTTCTTATACTAAGGATTCAGTTGAAGTAAACGCTTATTTTAAGCAAAATCCGAAATTATCAAAATATATTATTATTTACATTAAAAAGAAGCCTGATGATGATGCATTGAAAACAGAAAAAGAAATCATGGAGGAGATAAAAAAGAATAAGAATCATTAGTTTTAAATTTCATGCCGATTGATTTCAAAAAAAAGCCGAACAAAAATTATCCAGCTTCTCTTGATAAGAAAATTAAAAGTCGTTTTTTATACGCTTGCTTCTTCTGTCTTTTTTTTAAAGTCAAATTTTATCTTACTATTCTCCTTATCTAAATCAGCAATGAGTATATCGCCCTGTTTTACGTTCATATTCAGAATTTCTTCTGCCAAAGGGTCTTCGAGATATTTCTGAATGGCCCGATGAAGTGGTCTTGCCCCAAATTGAATATCGTATCCCTTGTCGGCAAGAAAATCTTTTGCATCGGGAGTAAGCTCTAATGTAAAACCGAGATTATTCAGGCGCTTGACTACACCTTTCATTAATATATCAATAATATCAAAAATATTTTCTTTTGTAAGGGCATTAAATATTACAATGTCATCAATACGATTTAAAAACTCAGGTGCAAACGTTCGTTTTAAAGCTTTTTCAATTACAGCTTTATTATTATCATCCTGGTTTTGCATACGGGCTGCTGTGGCAAAGCCAACACCTTCACCAAAATCTTTCAACTGGCGTACTCCAATATTAGATGTCATAATGATGAGTGTGTTTTTGAAATTCACTTTCCTTCCTAATCCATCTGTTAATTGTCCATCATCTAATACCTGCAATAAAATATTATATATATCAGGATGCGCCTTTTCAATTTCATCGAGTAAGATTACACTGTATGGCTTGCGCCGTACTTTTTCTGTAAGCTGTCCGCCCTCTTCATATCCCACATAACCGGGAGGGGCTCCTATTAAACGGCTCACCGTAAATTTTTCCATATATTCACTCATATCCAAACGTATCAGCGTATCTTCAGAATCGAACATATATCTTGCTAAAGCCCGGGCCATTTCTGTTTTACCAACTCCCGTAGGCCCCAGAAAAATAAACGTGCCGATAGGTTTTTTCGGATCTTTTAATCCAACGCGGTTACGCTGAACGGCTTTTACAACTTTTGAAATGGGTTCTTCCTGCCCCACAACCATCGTCTTCATATCATCAGCCATTTTTCTTAGCTTTTCTGTTTCTGCCTGAACCATACGTTTCACTGGAATTCCCGTCATCATACTTACTACTTCTGCGATATCGGCTTCACCAATTGGGTAACGCTTATGCTTACTTTCTTCTTCCCAGGCATTCTTTGCCCTTTCCAATTCTTCAGATAATCGTTTTTCCGTATCTCTTAGTGCAGCAGCCTCTTCAAAACGCTGACTCTTTACTACGCGGTTTTTTTCCAGCTTTATATCTTCAATCTTCTTTTCCAGGTCAATTACGTTTTGAGGAACATTAATGTTTTTTAAATGCACCCTTGCTCCTACTTCATCAAGCACATCAATCGCTTTATCGGGCAATAACCTGTCAGTCATATAACGGTCGCTTAATTTTACGCAGGCATCAATGGCTTCTGTATCGTAAGTAACATTATGATAATCCTCGTACCGCGATTGAATATTGATGAGTATCTGAATCGTTTCTTCTACCGTTGGCGGATCTATCATTACCTTTTGAAAGCGCCTGTCAAGTGCTCCGTCTTTTTCAATATGCATTCTGTATTCATCTAAAGTAGATGCGCCAATACATTGCAATTCACCCCGTGATAAAGCAGGCTTGAAAATATTGCTTGCATCAAGCGAGCCGCTGGCGCCGCCGGCTCCTACTATCGTATGTATCTCATCAATAAAAAGAATTACATCACGATTTTTTTCCAGCTCGTTCATTATCGCTTTCATGCGTTCTTCAAACTGACCGCGATATTTTGTACCTGCTACCAAAGCAGCAAGGTCAAGGCTTATTACTCTTTTATCAAACAAAACCCTGCTAACTTTTCGCTGTACAATGCGTAGTGCAAGACCTTCAACAATAGCCGTTTTACCAACACCCGGCTCGCCGATAAGAATAGGATTATTCTTTTTTCTGCGTGAAAGAATTTGAGATACACGCTCTATTTCTTTTTCTCTGCCAACAATCGGGTCTAATGTGCCCGACTCTGCAAGCTTGGTTATATCTCTTCCAAAATTATCGAGAACAGGTGTTTTACTTTTTGCATTCGCAGCCTGTTTGCTGCGCTGCTGCGATGAGTATGCTTGTTTTTTTTCATCATCAAAATCATCGTCATTTTCTTCAGTATATTCACTGCGCGGTTCATTACTTTTTACCATACCTAATTCATTTCTGAAAATATCGTAGTCCACATCAAACTGATTTAAAATTTGTGTGGCAATATTTTCTTTGTTTTTTAATATTGATAACATAAGATGCTCTGTTTCTACCAGCGGGCTTTTCAATGCCTTTGCTTCCAGAACAGTAACACGAATTACTTTCTCCGCCTGCTTGGTAAGAGGCAGGCTGTTTATGTTCGCAATGTTTTTACCGGTCTTGTCTTTTACAGCAAGCTCTACTTCTTTTCGCAAATCATAAAGATCAATATTGAGTTGCTTCAATACTTTAATAGCTGTATTCTCGCCTTCTCTTATAAGACCGAGCAACAAGTGTTCTGTGCCTATGAAATCATTTCCCAGCCGCAATGCTTCTTCCCTGCTGAACGAAATAATCTCTTTTACCTGGGCGGAAAAGTTATTGTCCATTATTGTTGTTTGTACAATTATAACAAATATTTTCGAGCAATCATAATGTGCAGTTATGCACATCATGTGAATGAGTTAATAAAACATTTTTAGAATGGTCAAAATTGATACCAGAGAAAAATTTACGGTAATTACTCCTAATACCGATTTTTTATCTGACAGTTTAACAGAAAAACTTTCATCTCTTGCCACCGGTTACTTAACGAAAGACTTTAAAAATATTGTGCTTAATATGGCACAAGTTAGTACAATTGATGAGAATGCGGCACACAATCTTTCTGCACTACAACAACAGTTTTATGCAGCAAACGCTTCTTTTGTTTTGTGTGAAGTAAACCCTGAAGTATTGCAAATGTTTTACAAGCTGGAAATTGCTGATGCAATAAATATTACTCCAACCGAAAGTGAAGCATGGGATATTGTACAAATGGAAGAAATAGAAAGAGAGTTTTTGAATGATGAAGATGCAGAGCTTGGCGGAGGCGGATAATATTACTTCGCTGATTGAATATATGCCAACACTTTACATTTTAGCAGGACCAAATGGTGCAGGTAAAACCACAGCCGCGAATACTTTATTGCCGGAGGTATTTCATTGCGATATTTTTCTTAATGCAGATGGATTGCTGCACAATTAAATCCTGTAAATGTTGAGGCTGCTGCTTTGCAGGCCGGCAGAATAATGCTGCAGCAAATTGATGAAATGCTGCAGCAACAAAAAACCTTTGCCATTGAAACAACTCTTGCAACAAAAAGTTATTTGAGCTTGATAAAAAAAGCACCAGCTAATTAAATATGAAGTTGTGCTTACCTTTTTTTATTTGCCATCAGCAGAAATTGCTAAGCAAAGAGTAGCCTTAAGAGTAAGTAAAGGCGGGCATAATATTCCTGCTGATGTTATAGAAAGGAGATATGATGCAGGAATAAAAAATTTTTTTTAGTTTATTGATGTCGTTGACCGATGGCGAATATTTGAAAATTCAATTTCGCCTCCTGAAGAAATTGCTTTTGGCGAAAGAGATGGATCAAATAAAATACTTAAATTTGATGTATGGGAAAGACTAAAGAACATGTAGAATTTTCAAAAAAATTCCTTGAGGAAAGCAAGGCAATTGAAAAAGGCTTACAAAAAGTTTCAGAAAAGCTTATAGCTGAAACAAAGAAAAACAACAGCTATCTTATTCTTTCAAATAAAGATGACAATATCAAAAAAGTTTCTGCAAAAGATTTATAAAGATTTTTATTCTGCCACCCACACTAAACACAAATCCTGCAATAATTTATAATGCAGTTTTAGGTCTATTTTATTTTCAGTTTTTTGAAAGTAAGCATTTATTGTTCCTTCATCAGAAACAGTGAATGTTTGTAACCGGATATGCTCACTGAAATCAACCCCGCCATAGCTCCACCATTTGAATACTGCTTCCTTGGCGCACCAGAGTAGAGTTAGTAATTTATAGTTTGTAGTTTGTAGTTGGCGGTTGACAGTTGACAGTTTTCTTACCGATGTTTTCTGATTGCCGATTGCCGATTGTCCAAAGGACTCTGCGAGCTGATTACTCATAGCTGATAGTTGCCTCAGTTCCTCTGGATGAAGAAACTTATGTTTTATTCGTTCCACTTTTTCTGTGGGCACTTCAACATCGATTCCTACTCTTCTGTTCTTTGAAACAATTGCTGCCGCATAATCTCCGCAATGAGAAATAGAGAAATGATATTGTTCATAAGGCAAATATGGTTTTCGTGTATCTGCAACTATTATTTCATTGTACGGAAAATCCTGAAATAAAAACTGCAGCAACCAACGCCCGGCAAGGTGTTGCAGGCGTTTATGCAAATTTGAAATTGCAGGGGGTGCTGGAACTTTTTGTAAAAAAAATGTGTCTGGCTCTTCTATTTTCCAGATAGCGAGCTTTGTATTTTCGCTGATGGTATGTTGATACAATAAGGGCACAAACAAAATTGAATATTTAAGATTGAATATTTAAGATTTATTTTGCTACCCGCAAACCTCACAGGTTTGTAAAACCTGTGAGGTTTATCTAAACAAAATATATTTCAATGATTTTATCTGACCAACGTATTCTTGAAGAAATAGAAAAAAAATCTATTTTAATTAAGCCTTATAACCGCGAACATCTTGGCAGTAACAGTTATGATGTGCATCTTGGCAAGTGGCTGGCTACTTACAGAGAACATATTCTGGATGCAAAAAAGCATAACGAAATTGAATACTTCGAAATCCCGGAAGAGGGTTTTGTTTTGTATCCGCATATTTTTTATTTGGCTGTTACAGATGAATACACCGAAACACATGCACATGTTCCATTTCTCGAAGGCAAATCTTCTACGGGGCGGTTGGGTATTGACATTCATGCAACAGCAGGCAAAGGCGACGTTGGTTTTTGCGGTCATTGGACTTTAGAAATCTCGGTAAAGCAACCTGTGAAAGTTTATCACGGTATGCCTGTGGGGCAATTGATTTATTTTAATGTAGAAGGTGATACGGAAATAAAATACAATGAAAAGAAGAGCGCTAAATATAGCGGGCAAGGCGATAAACCTGTGGAGAGTATGATGTGGAAGAATAAGTTTTAGAAATTAGAATCATAGTAATCTTTTCAACACCTAACTAAACAAATATTCAATATCTTCTTTGGTGAGAGATTTTATAAATCCTGTATCGTCTGTGATGAGGTCTGCGGCAAGCGCTTTCTTCTTTTCCTGCAGCTTTATTATTTTATCTTCAACTGTGTCTTTGCATATCATGCGGTAAGCAAAAACATTTTTGGTTTGGCCAATGCGATGCGTACGGTCTATTGCTTGTTGCTCTACTGCAGGGTTCCACCACGGGTCAACAATATAAACATAATCGGCAGCAGTTAAATTTAAACCAACTCCTCCTGCCTTTAATGAAATTAAAAATACTCTGCAGTTTTCATCATTCTGAAAACGTTGTATAGCTTTTTCTCTGTCTGCAACAGGAGTGCTTCCATCAAAATATTCATAATCTATTTCTAATTCTTCGAGCTTTCCTTTTATTAATGCAAGCATTCCCAAAAATTGTGAGAACACCAAAGCCTTATGGTTACTGATGTTTTCAGTTATCTCACGACAAATCTCTTCCAACTTTACAGAGACATTCGGATATTTTTCATCCTTAATAATGGAGGGACTATCGCATATTTGCCGCAGGCGCATCAATCCCTGAAGAATAGTTAATTGGGATCTTTGTATGCCCTGCTCTTCTACTACACCCAAAATTTTATCACGATAATCATTGCGGTAAGCATTATAAATATTACGCTGCTCTTCACCCATTTCACAGAACAAAATCATTTCAGATTTTTCAGGAAGGTCTTTTGCTACCTGCTCCTTTGTTCTTCTTAGTATAAATGGATATAAAACTTTTCGCAGATGGTCTTTCTGTTCTTTTTCACCAAACTTATCAATGGGCACGGCAAATTCATTTCTGAAAAATTCAACGCTTCCTAACATGCCGGGATTGAGAAAATTCATCTGTGCATAAATATCAAACGTGTTATTCTGTAAAGGAGTTCCGCTAAGACATAGCTTGTTTTTTGCATTGAGTAAAGTTGCTGCCTTAGCTACTTTGCTAAACGGGTTTTTTATGGCCTGGCTCTCATCTAAAATAACATAATCAAAGCTGGTTTCAGTAAATTGTTTTATATCGCTGCGCAACGTGCCGTAAGTAGAGATAATAATATCTGCACTGTTGCCGATTAATGTTTCTTTTGTTCTTGCCCCGCCATGGTGAATAATATAGGTGAGAGAGGGAGTGAATTTTTTTATTTCATTTTCCCAATTATATATCAGCGTAGTGGGGCAAATAACCAACGCCTTTATTGCGCTTTGTTTTTGTTTCAGATAATACAGGAAACACAGTGCCTGTATGGTTTTACCAAGACCCATATCATCTGCCAATATTCCGCTCCATTGTATTTCGCTTAAATAATTCAACCATTGAAAACCCGAAAGCTGGTAAGGTCTCAGAATATTTTTCAGATGCGGCGGCGGCTCTATATTTGTTATGGAATAATTATCTTTTAGCTGTTCATATTTTTGCTCCAGTTTAAAAACCAATTCTTCCTCATCTCTTTTTTCATACAAATCTTCAATAACGCTGAAATGATATTTGCTTAGTTTTATACTCGTTGCCTTTCCCTCGCCTACACGAAAGAGCAAAGAATACTTTTGTATCCAGCTTTCGGGCAAAATACCGAGTGTGCCATCCGGCAGCGGCACAAACTGCTGCTTGTTTACAAGTGCTTTCTTTATGTCTGCCACAGTTACTTTCTGACTGCCGAAATGAATATCAATTTTTGCATCGAACCAGTCTGTATTGTTGCTGATATAAATTTTTGTAGAAGGCTTCGCTGTATTAAAACGAAAATTTTTCAACGCATCAAATCCATATACCGGGATATTCATTTCTTTTGTTACGTCTGTAAATAAAAAGAACCAGTTGTTTTTTAAAACATCAATTCCTTTTAATGCAAGAGCATCAGACCCGGCGGGCTTTATAAAACCCGAATGCAGAGTTTCAATTTTATGAATTATTTCTTTCTCTGCTGATATACTGCGATGAATGATGAGAAGCTTATCGCCTGATGGCTGAATAATTCTTTCTTTATCATGTTGCTTTACCTCATAACCCCTGTAAGTAAATAATACATGGAACAAAAGATAATCTCCTTTTTCTTTCAGCACAATTTTCGCTTCAGGCTTTACATCTCTTAGCTCTTCTTTCTGCACATTAATAAACTGAACATGATATTCTTTTGATAAAGGCAAAATAAATTCGGTGAGTTGTTTGTTCCAGTCTTCTGCTGTGATAGTTATTTTTCCTGAAGGCAGAAATTTCTCTGCGAGTAAAATGTTTTCTGCTTTTTGCCAGGTATAAAAAACATTTTCTTTTTTAAACAGGATGGGTGATTCAATTTCATTCACTGCAACAGTATGCAAAATTTCATTCAGCTTTGTTTTACATTCTATCTCATATAATCCATCTTTAAAAAGCACAGCGAACTCAGGCTTTAAAAAGTCGCCTGAAAAAACGGCACTCTGCAGATTGGAAGTTTGAAATGTGTTGCCTGCAGGAAGATAAAAAACAAATTTGCTTTCACTTAATTCATCAAATAATTTTTTGTATTTGGGATGAAGATATTCTGCAATCAGATGGCGTGTTTCTTCGGGTAATTCATCCTTCTCCTCCTGAATAATGTTTTCCCATATTCCGCTAAAGGGTGAATTGCGGTTAAGATATTTATTCACTTCGGCAGGCAATAACTTTCGCAGTTGCTGCACAAGCATTTTATCTTCTTCACTAAATATTTCTGTATTGATAAACTTTGTAAGGTCGAGCCGTTCAACTTTTCCGGCAAAAGCATCATCTTCATCGCTTGCTTCGCCCTGTATCGCATCAAACTGTATGTAAGGATATTGCTTTGCATCATAACTAATAACCACGCCCAGTTGCACACAAGGCTTTATTGTTTCTGCGGCATCAAGCACAAGAGTATCTTGTTGCTGTGGAATAAAAGCGGGTTTAGGCTGTTGCACAGCGCCCACTCTTTTAATAGATGCATCGAGCACACGCAGATAAGGCTTTCCTTCCTTGTAAGTAAACTCAAACTTGCCATTCAAATCATCTTTGCTTGAATATCCATATAAAGAAAGAAGCTTTTCTTTTTCGTTATCCAAATTTCGTATGGTATCGAAATAATTGGGTCCGTAATTATTCAGCAACTGCAGAAATAAAATAATTTTATGCACACAAAGAGGATGTAGTGGTTCACTGTGGCAAGGGCAACTTGTATCAAAATTTCGTTCTTCGTTCTTCTTAATAATTATTTTAAAATGTTCTTCGCCATACACAAGCTCACCGGTTACTTTTTCATTGGCAGCCTCAATGATATTAATCTTATTACTTCTTAAAAAATTTTGTGCATCGGTGTATGAGGAAGGTGCAGATAGCAGTTTTATCATCCGGTAATCCAGTTGTTTCATTTTTACAACGGTATGCTTCTGATGATAGCGTTGCTCTTTTTCATACAGCAGATTTTTATCTGTCATATCCTGCAAACGCAGCAGCGCTGCGGCTTCATGGCGGCAAATATCGCCAAGATTATAAGGGCATGAGCAGCGTAATGATAATGTTTCAGCGTTTTTGAAATTATGAATATGCACTTTGTAGTAAATAGAATACAAATCATCTTTCAGCCTGAAAACAACGGAACTAAGCAATTCATCGCGTTCCAGCAGCTCAATATTACCCGCAGCATAAATTATTTTGCCGCGGCGGATAACTTCATCCGTGCCGTTATTGTAAATATATTTTACAAGGTATGGTAAAGACATTGATCGGTTCTCAAATTCAAAAAGACATAGTAGCAAAAATAAGCATTTTACTGCGAGGTTTAAGGGCGAAAGATTTTTAATTCCTGTTGAAGGCTGATTAAGAATAAAAATAATTGAAGTGTATTTCCGGCTGCTGCCATTACTCAGCTTTAAACATTTCTCCTCATAAACATTATTATTTTAAAACTCTTTTGGCAAATCAATAAAGCCGGTGTAAATTTCTAAATTCAAATCTTTGTTTATGAAAAATAAAATTCTCTATTTCAGCGCATCTCTGTGGTTGTTCGCTGCGTGTGAGCAACAGGAACAGCAAGCCCGAACCCCAAGGCAATATACCATTGAACAATTGTATAATAATGTTTCCGTAAATGCCGCAGGCTTCAATTCTGGTGAAACCAAAATTCTTGTTGATAATAACAGCAGCGGCATTTATAATGTGTATGAATTAACCGTGGCCGATAGTTCCATGCAACCTCTTACTGCTTCTAAAAAAGAATCCTTCTTTGCGGTGGATTATTTACCGGGCACAGAAAAATTTATTTATACATCAGACCAGGGCGGCAATGAAAACAATCATTTGTATTTAATGAGCAAAGGAGATACTGCAGCAAAAGACTTAACCCCATGGCAGGGAAGTGCGAATAGTTTTATAGGATGGAGCAATGATAAAAAGACGATGTATGTAAGCAGCAATAAACGCAACGCAAAATTTTTTGATATATGGAAACTCGATACATCGAAATGGGCAGCCACGTTACTTTATCAAAATGATTCAGGGTTAGACGCTGCAGGCATTAGTAAGAGTGAACGTTACATTGCTCTTACCAAAAGCATAACTACTGATAAGAATGAACTGTATCTCTATGACCGCAATACGAAAAAGATGAAGCGTATAAGCAACGATAACGAAGCCAGCTGGAATGCAACAGCCTTTGAAAAGAATGACAGCATATTGTATTACACCACCAATGATGGCAATGAATTCAGCTATCTTGTAAAATACAATATCAATACCGGTAATTCAGAAAAAGTATATGAAGACAAATGGGACGTAGGCGGAATGTTTTTAAGTGAAAATGAAAAGTATCATGTAATTTTTGTGAATGAAGATGCAAAGAATAAAGTATTGTTGTACGACCATGCAACCAATACACCCATTAATTTTCCTGAAATAAAAGATGGTGATGTAACCGGCGTAATTATATCGCAAAACGAAAAAAATTTATTGCTTACCGCAGGCAGCAGCACCAGCCCGCCAAATCTGTATGTGTACAATACCGATACAAAAAATCTGAAGCAGCTTACTGCTACACTTAACAAAGAGATTGACCAAAATGATTTGGCAAAAGCAGAGGTTGTTCGTTTTAAATCATTCGATGGCCAAGAAATTCCCGCAATTTATTTTAAGCCTTTGCAGGCAACCAAAAGCAATAAATCGCCTGCATTAATTTGGGTTCACGGTGGTCCCGGCGGACAAAGCCGTGTTGGCTTTAGCAATTCGATTCAATATTTGGTAAACCATGGTTACGCCATACTTGCTGTGAACAACAGGGGCAGCAGCGGCTATGGAAAAGCATTTTATAAAATGGATAATAAAGACCACAGCAATGGTGATTTGAAAGATTGTGTATGGGGGAAAAAATGGCTGGCGCAGCAAGATTATATTGACAGCAGCGCTATTGGTATCGAGGGCGGAAGCTATGGCGGTTGCATGGTATTAACAGCATTGTGTTTTTATCCTGATGAGTTTAGAGCAGGTGTAGATTTATTCGGAGTTGCCAATTGGCTGCGAACCCTGCGGAGCATTCCGCCCTACTGGGAATCTTTTCGTAAAGCTTTGTATGATGAAATGGGTGACCCCAATACTGCCGATAGTGTAATGCTGAAAAAAACTTCTGCATTATATAACTACGATAAAATACGCAACCCGTTAATTGTATTCCAGGGAGCCAATGATGTGCGTGTGCTTAAAGTTGAAAGTGATGAAATTGTAAATGGGGTAAAGAAGAATGGAGTACCGGTTGAATATGTAATTTATCCCGATGAAGGGCATGGCTTTGTAAAAAAAGAAAATCAGATAACTACCTCGAAACGAACACTTGAATTTTTGGACAAATATTTAAAGCCGAAAGAAATGGAAAAGAAATAAAACCTCGCAGGGCGTTATATAAGTTATGCATTCGACATATTATTTAATTGTGCACCACTTTAAGATGACAGTTCTAAAGTACTTACTGTATTCAACAGCCACTTAGATTGACAATGACAAGACTTTCACTTATAATTTTAACTCTAACAGTAACATCTTGTATGAAGTTTCCGAAAGCATACATGACAGATGAATATGTTGAAGTTATAAAGCCCGGGCAGACATTTGGCATCATCGAGATAATTCCTTTAAATATTGATAGCACTTTTGGTTATCCAAAAGAGGAAAAGAAGTTAAAGCATTTACCTTGGTTGACCGAAAAAATCAAAAACAAATAACTGCTAATTCAAACGAAAAAATATATTTTGCAAAGCCTGACAAAAAATATTATTGGCAAGTCCAACCTGACCCATTTTTAGCAAATTATATCTATGCAGACACAATTCATCTTAAATCAAAAACTTGGTATAGACTGACAATTGAAAATTCTGCATATGATAAATATTTTTTTTTGAATGGAAAAAAAGGTGATTATATAATTAAGGAAAAGCCTAAACCACATGCTTTCTAATTTAACGATTTTGCATGGATGATAAAAGCGGACGCACAACACAAGTATTTGCAGGGCTTGACGGAAGATCAATCGGCAACAAATCTTTAATCGGCTTCAGTTGTCAGGGCGACCGAATTCTATTTGGCAACAATTCTTACCTTCAACAAAATATTTTCAATCGGCATTTTGTTCTGGGCTGGACATTAATAAATACCCTGCCATCGCAAATACCTGTCCGCTCTTCAGCTTGAAACCACAAGTATAAAATAACAAGATGAAATTTTATACTTCTATACAAAAAGTGATTCTACCCAATAATATTATTGTAAAAGCCCGGGAGTTTGCTCAACAAGTATTTCAACTATTGATTATAAAGAGACACCACTTATATTCTTTGCAACTAAATTTTCGGCTTTCTATTTTGTATCTTTATGAAAATTGAAATACTATGTCAGTAATAAAATTACCCTTGCTGTATGCCGGTTCAAAAGGAGAGAAAATGTTGCATACTTTGTTTGATAGCAGGGCAAACCTTTCCTGTATTCATCCTGAACATATTGAAGGACTGGAAGTGCCTGTGAGTTTAGGAAGAATAAGAAGGCTGGCCACTGCAAGTGAAAGTCATTACATCGAAATAAAAGAAGTGGTAAGGCTTGATTTTTTTATTTATGATATTTTATTGAGTGATGAATTTTTGGTAGTACCTGGTTTAAGCGAAGAGGCTATTATTGGTTCTGCTACTCTTCAGAAATGGAGAATAAAGCTGGACTTTGAGCATGATACGGTTATTGTAGATCCAAGGGTTGCAAAACTACAATTGATATAAGGTTTATATATGATTCTCTTCTTCAAAAAATTAATTTATTTCTGCTTTAATTAGATTGCCACTTTGTAGGAAAGGTGTCAGACACTCTGCGAGTGTACAGACACCAGTTACTTAATTTTCTTTTTCTTCCTCGATAAATAATAAACCGGAATTCCCATGCATGTAATTACTGTTCCGAACAATGAATTGATAAGATGTGTTGTTCCGTTTATATAATTTGTAATGTCAGTATATAATGTAGAGCTAAGAAAGAAAGCTGTGAAGAGCACAAATAAAAATGGCACTGCAGGATAGCCCCAAACTTTATAAGGCCGCTCTGCATCTTTCATTTTTTTTCGCAGAATAAAAACTCCAAGAGCGCTCATGCCATAAAAAAACCAGGTAACAAAAATGAGCATATCAGTAAGCATATCAAAAGAGCCGCTGATGATGAGAACAATTGTCCATGCTGCATTTAATATAAGTGCATTGCCCGGCGTTTGATAACGTGGCTGCACTTTGCCCGCCCATGTAAACCACTTGCTTTCTTCTCTCATTGCAAATGTTACACGTGCTATTGCAAGCACATTCCCATTTGTAGTTCCTAAAGTAGAGAGCATAACCATTGCTGCAATTAGTGAACCTCCAATTGCTCCCCAGGCAACTGTTGCTGCATCTGATGCTACCAGTGAAGATCTTGCCATTTTTTCAACCGGTAAAACATACACATAAGAAAGATTTACCAAGCCGTAAATAATGATTACAGCAAGAACCCCGATAAACAAACTCTTCGGAATATTTTTTTGCGGCTCTTTTATTTCGCCTGCAACAAATGTTATATTGTTCCAGCCATCATAAGCCCAGAAAGCTCCGCCGATGGCCGCCATATAGGCGCCTAATAAAGCAGTGCCATGCGGCATAGCGGATGAAGCAGTTACCATATTATGCAGAGAGCCTTTGCCGGAAAATAAAATACCGCCAATTAAAAATGCAAGAGCAAGCGCTTTTAGAAATGTCAAAACCTTTTGCAAAGCTCCGCTATATTGCACACTCCAGTAATTGATGATGGTAAAAATTATTACCAAAAAAATGGTGAGCACTTTAACACCTGCATTTTCCAGCGGATAAATATCACCAATGAAAGGAATATGAAAATAGACAGACTGCTCAACAGAAGCAGCGAATCTTGGAAGCTCAATAAAATAATTTGCGTATTGAGAAAATACATAAGCAATAGAAGCTATACCGGCAGTATTGAAAACCGCAAATGCAGACCAGCCATACAAAAAGGCAAATGCATCGCCATACATTTTTTTGAAGAAAACATATTGTCCGCCGGTTTCAGGAAGCATGGCTGCAACTTCTGCATTGCTTAATGCACCGAATAATGTGATGATGCCTGCAACAATCCAAACAGATAAAAGCAATAAAGGTGAGCCAAGCTGCGAAGCCATTAAAGCAGGCTTCATAAAAATACCCGAACCAATAATGCCGCCAACGACAATGGCAATGGTTGTATTTATTCCAAGTATTCTTTTAAAATCCCTCATATTGCTAAGTGTTCCCCTCTCCTTCGGAGAGGGGTTAGGGTGAGGTAAAAAATTCTGCAATCAGTGAATGGAAATGATGCGTTCCCTGCTCCCGCTTTACCGAATATCTTCCATGAGAATAAAAGCGGGAACGAATACCTTTCTGTACATTTTCCACTACCTCTTCATCTTCTAATTCAACACTATTAAGGCCACTGCCCGCGCCAGTATTTAATTTGCTTTTATCAAAAACATAAGTGAGAAATGAAACTTTGCATTCACTTACACACTGCGGTTGCACAACATTTAGCGATAAACCCCAGGGATAAAAATTAAACATCATGTTTGGAAACACCCAGAAATAATAGGCGGCAATATCTTTACCATAGTCGGGAGAAGTTTGAGGTAAATCAAATATCACATCATCGTTTTTAGCAATGCCCAATTGCAAACTTGAATAGCGAAAAATTTCGGTTGAATATTCTCCAAAATCAAGCAACTGGTTTAAGCCTGCATGTACAAATGGAATATGAAATCCTTCAAGATAATTCTCGCAGTACAATGCCCAATTGGCTTTTACAAAATAATCTTTTGAAAGGTCTGCACGAAATTCAAGTTTATCCATAGGCAGCCAGCTTACTCTTTTTATCATATCATCAAAAAATATTTCTCCGCTAAGCTGTGAATGCAAAGAAGCAAAAAGCAATTTGCCCCATTGAAATAAAGAAAGGGTGTGAAGATTATCTTGTTCTGTTGGAAAGTTTTTTACCTCTTTAAATTCGGGCATGGAAATAAATTTTCCATCGAGTGAAAATAGTCGTCCATGATATTTACATCGAAGCTGGTTTAGTTTGCAAGGCTCATACACAATTAAATTGCCGCGGTGTGTGCATACATTACTCATGCAATGCAATTCACCTTGTTTATCTTTTGTGAGAAGTAAAGGTTCATTCAAATAATTTTCCAATAAAATAAGAGGAGATGCAGAGCCTGCATCCTTTACTTTATCTGTGTCGCCAATGAATTGCCAGCTTTTTGCAAATATTTTTTCTTTGGAATCTTCATAGTTCTTCTCACTTAAATAATAATCCGTATTAATTGTTTTGGCTTTAGCAATATCAGGGTCTATAAAAAATTGAGGCATACAAGCATTTTGCTAAAGGTAAAAGATTTGAAGATTATTTGTTTTCCGACGGATAAAAAGCGGTAAATTATAAGTGTATCTAATTTCCTTCTTCTGCAGAAATAAGAAAATAATGTCGAAGTAAGAATTTGTTCTTTTAAAAGTAGTTGGACATAATTTTGACCCTGGAATCTGAACAATTTTTTAGCTGGCAAAACTTAACTTTGGTAAAAATATAATTGAACAAACCAAAGTATCAATATAAATAGTGAAGGAATAAAAGGAAAGATTAAGAAAGTTGTAGAGTACAGTAAAACAAGCACTGAAGTAACCATGCCAATACCATTTACTGACTGAGCAAACTTTATTTTTCTACAGAGCACAATAAATTGATTTACTGCTGAAGTAAACGTACAGGTTTGACACGTCAAAAATAATATTTTCAACTCTTGCACTTTAAAACCCCGAACCAATTCTGTATTAGCTCTTCAATTTTTTGTTATTTTCTGATAGATTGTAACCTCTTCACGCATGTCGCATTAATTTGCATGTTACATATTTTTCTCAATGAAGAAAATTTTCATTTTACTGCTCACTGCTCACTGTTCACTGTTCACTGCTCACTGTCAGGATATGACAGAGCTTGTAAATAAAGTAAGAGCAAAACTGGAACAGGTAAACGATTACACAGCAGAGGGAATTCTAAAAACAAATGTTGTATTTATTAAAGCGCCTATAAGTAAAATAAAAGTGTATTATAAAAGACCGAATAAATTCAGGATGAAGAAAGAGGGCGGCATTTCTATTTTACCAAAAGGTGGTGTAAGCATTAATCTCGATAATGTAGTTGCTATGAAAGATTTTGCAGCATTGAACGCCGGTGAATCGGTGGTAGATGGATTTAAAACAAGAATAGTAAAGCTGTTGCCTGTTGATGAAAATGCTGATATAGTTCTCTCTACACTATATATTGATGAAGCCAATACACTGGTGCGCAAAGCAATTACCACCACAAAAGAAAATGGCACGTATGAAATTACCATGACTTACGGAAAATACAGCAATTACGGGCTTCCCGATAAAGTTGTGTTCAGCTTTAATGCTAAAGATTATAAATTACCAAAAGGCATTACACTTGAAATGGATGAAGGTAAAAAAAGTTCAGACCTTGATAAACTGAAAAATAAAAAAGGAAAGGTTGAAATTACCTATAAATCTTACAGTATAAATAAAGGCATTGATGATGCGGTGTTCAAATAAATAATACCGATTGTGCATCTGTAATAGTCCAATAAATTGGACTAAACAGCTGCTACATCGGCATTATACCATATAAGTTGGATTAATTTGAAAATACAATTGGTATAAAATGATTCGGTTTGTGGCATCTGCTTCTTGTGTGCCGTTATTTTGCTGCTTCAATGTCTGCCCAATTTTCACCGCGTTTGATTCTGAAAATTTGTGTGTCAGTGATTTTAAAATGTTTTACAAGTTGCTTCATTGGCTTACCCTGGTTCAGTAATTTTTTCAGCAACATAACTTTTGTTACTGTAAGTTTTGTGGCCCTTGAATCTTCTTTGCGTCTATGTCGCCTCTCTTGTTTTTCTTTGATTACATGAGGGCTGTTTTGTTGATGTTTGTAGTTTTCTTCTGGTGTCATCCATTTTAAATTACCAGATCTGTTGTTTAGTTTGTCATGGTCAAGGTGTGCTACAATGATTTGTTTAAGGGTTGGTTTTTTAAGAAAATAATCTGCTGCAAGCCGGTGAACAAGCGAATGATAATGGATTGTTCTTTCTTTAAGGTCATTCTGAAATTTTTTGCTTAGCTTCTTTTTCAAACTGTTCAGCAAATCCGTTGTTTCGTTAATTGCTTTTTTACTTTCTTTATTTTCTTTAAGTGATTTTAATTTTCTTGTCAGCTTAAAGACCTGTTGCTGTAAATACTCAAGCCGGTTTTGAGTTTTCCCCTCTCTTGGTCGGTATAGTTTGAGTCGTATAATGCGGTAACCGTTAATCATTGAACCGTTAATAATGTTGCCGTCAGATACTTTGTTGAAAGTTCTCAGTCGTCCAAAGTTGGATACTTCAAGGCGAAAGTCGTTTGTAAATTTAAAGTCGAACTTAACGGTCTTCCATTGTTCCCCGGGATAGTCTTTTGTCATGTGTCGTGTGAAAACTGTTTAATGAATAAAATTGTTGCATATAGCATTGCCGCAAAACTATGTGTCTTATGTGCCTATTCACGCCGAGGGGGGTGGTTAATTTTAGTAACAACTGAATAATTATTTTGCACAACATTCAAAAACACATCATTCATTAAAAATTAAAACCTTGCCGCTCGCTCTCTTATTTCCATTATATAAAACGGTTACAAAATAATAACCCGGGTGATTCCATTTTAATTCAGTTTTATGTATTGCAGCAATTTTTGATTTCATTCTTTTATTCAAAATTTCTTCTCCATTGCTGTTATAAATAAAAACAGATTCTATTTCAATTTCTTTATCAAGCCTTACAAAAAAACTGTTGGCTGAAGGGTTTGGTGTGATAATTAATTTTGCTTCGTTGCCATAGACATTTTCTTTTAATTGGTTTGATGTTTTGGTATAAGGCTTCATTGCCACAGCGCTGTCTTTATTTGTAATATATTCTACCAAAGCAAAGACCCCGTTTTTACTGTTCGTGCTTTTTATATAAAAATCGGATTGATTTAAGCATCCATTTTTAAACCGGGCAGCGCATGGAATAGTAAACACAATCGTCTTCCAAATATTTGTGTTGCCATTTGTTATGGTGGCAAAAGATTTTTGCAGAAAGCTTCCATCAGCTTTCATACCATCATAATATAATTTCCATTTTGCGCCTCCTGAATCAAGATAAGTAACTTTTATAATTCCTGCATAAACATATTGGTTGTTTTGTATTCTGCATTTAGCTCCTGTAGTAAGAAATGTATCTTCTATATCAAAATAAAAAGCATTCTTTCCCGTGGCTAAATCGAAGCCTCTTGCAAAGCGACCAAAGATGAGATTGTTATAATCAGTATCAGTTGTATTTACATCCTTATATATTTTATTCCAGTATCCTATGCTGGTTGAATTGTAAGGGTCATTAACGGATTGAATAATTACAGGATTTATCTGGTGCAGAAATCTTTCATAATTGCCTTTATGAATATACCATCCCGCATCATTAACATCTATCGCCGTATTTCGCTGATGAATAGGCGCTCCCTGTGCTGCAGGTGCATCGTTTTGAACAGCGCCATATTTCTTTTTCTTTTGCGCAATTTTAATGCATCGCGAAGAGCCGCAATTGAGATTAAACGGGTCATTGGGAGCAAAATTTCTGTTCGGAGCTTTATATGCTGGTGAAGGTATACAGTTAGAACCAGAATTGTAATTTGCTACGGGGAACCGGCTTGTATCAGAAGCATCAAGCCCATCGTGCAGAGCGCAGAATGTATGTGTTGCGGTAAGCGGATTTTCATCAACATTATTATTAAAAAAATCTGCCACAATTTTATTTGCAGTATTAATTGTATCATCTGTAGTAATTGAATCAAGCGGGTCAAGCAATGAATCATTCATATAAAGCTGGTCGTAATACACCATGTTCATATCAAGACCGCTATGCAATGCACTCACCGCAATCGTGTAAAAGTTATAAGTGCTGCCACTATTGGGTATGGCTATATTATGCTGATCGCATTCATCCCGGGTTAATACTTCGGAATTTACACTATCGGCAGATAATTCATTATAACCATCTTTAAAAAATCTTTCATAATTTAACTGGTGCCAATGCGCAAGCCCGGTTGCCTTTCGCCATGCACCGGGAAGATTCGTGGTTACCCAATTAAATAAACTATTTGAATCGGAAAAATCACTTAAAGAATTGAAGCTTACATTCCCATTCAAATCCTTTGTTGTCATTTCTGTAACATCACCTGTGTTCAGCAGAAGGTGAACATTTGGTAAATTAGATTTATTATTATTTAAAATACTGTTTGTGTATAACCATGCGGGTTTTACAAACTGGTTTATCCAAAGAGAGTCATCAATTGTGCAATAACTCTCAGAACCTGTAATCAAAGTACCTCTTTGCGGGTCAAGGTCGCCGGTAGCGCCCTCACTTGATTGATAAAATACAAGTTGATTTCTAAAATCAACGGGATTGTCATCATCACCATCGGGCTCATCACTATCAGGGCCCATATTAAGATGATGCATTACGCTATCAATCATTGCATACCAGAGTTGACTATAACCGGAATTAAAATAGTCAGGAAAATACTTTGGATAAATCACGCCGCCTGTATCCTTCCAATTTGTATTGCATTTACCAATATTGTAGGGTGAAGCGTACAACCAGCCGGGAGCATCTTCACCTGGCCATATCATTATTCCAATAGAAAGATTTTGATGAGAAGCAACATCAATTAATTCACTGTCTAAATAGTTCCAGTTAAATCCGCCATTCGTATTAGGATTGCCCGCACTGTCAACAGGTGCAAGGGGTTGCAGCTTGCGCCAGGAGAAGGCCAATTGTACTCCTTTTAAACCAGGATAATTGTAAACCTTTTTATCGAAATTTCTTGTTGGGGGTTGAGGGTTTGGTCTGTCAAGCGGTGCAACATGATATAGCCAAATTCCTTTTGCATTTTTATCAACGGATTGAGCAAAACATTTGATTGAAAAAAGCAATACTATCACACAACATAGCAGAGTACAAGTAAATGTTTGTTTCATCGGTGCGATTTTGCAGTCTTAAGTAGTAATGAGAGATGACAAGATACTAAAATTTTTACGTACAAAAAAATAGTTTAATGCGCAAACATTGATGTTATTCTTTAGAACACATCAGTATTGAAGAAGATTAAAAAATTATAACCTTTCCTTTTGCACTTTTATTTCCGTGATACATGACAGTTACAAAATAATAGCCAGGCTGCCATTTTAATTCACTCTTATCTATCTATGCAATATTATTTCCTATGTACTTATTCAAAACTTTTTGCCCTATGAGATTATAAATTTGAATCGATTCCATTGCTGCGTCGTTATCAAGCTTTACAGAAAAATAATTTGTTGAAGGATTGGGCGTGATAATTAATGCAGCGTTTTTATCATCTGAATTGTTTGCTGTATCTTGGCTATCTTTTTCTGTTTTAAATTCTACCATTGCAAAAATTCCATTTCTATTATTCATTCCTTTAATAAAAAAATCTGAATGATACCCGCAGCCATTTTTAAACCTGGCTGAGCAGGAAATAGTAAACTGTTGTGTTTTCCATGTATCGGTGTTACCATTTGTAACTGTTGGGAAAGATGATAAAACAAAACCTCCATCTGTTTTTAATCCATCATAAAACAATTGCCATTTCGCTTCGCCGGAATCGAGATAAGTTACTTTTATAATTCCCGAAGAGGCATTTTGATTACCGCATTTTACTGCTGATTTTAGAAATGTATCATCAATATCAAAATAGAAAGCATTCTTTCCGTCATCTACATCAAAGCCTCTTGCAAAGCGCCCAAAGATGAGGTTGTTATAATCTGTATCTGATGTATTTGCATCGTTAAATATTTTATTCCCGTATCCAATGCTTGTTGTATTATTAGGATCACTAAGCGATTGGTTATTAATAACAGGATTTATTTGATGCAAAAATTTTTCATAGTTACCTTCCTGAATATACCAGCCCGCATCATTCATAGCTTCTGCATTATTTCTTTGATGAATGGGCGCTCCCTGTGCGGCAGGCGCATCATTTTGAACAGCGCCATATTTTTCTTTTGACTTAGCAATTTTAATACACCGCGAAGAACCGCAATTAAGATTGCGTGCATCATTTGCCGGGAGAGTTGTATCTGGTGCAAAATATTTTGGTGTGGGGTTACAATTAGAACCGGAATTAAATTGATTTATGGCAAAGCGCCTGGTATCAGCAGCATCGAGACCATCATGCAGTGCGCAGAATGCATTCGTTGCTGTAAGTGGGTTTTCATCAACATTCTTATTAAAAAAATCAACCACAATATTATTGGCCGGATTTATAATATCATCTCTTGTTAGTGTATCAAGCGGGTCAAGCAAAGAATCATTCATATAAAGCTGGTAATAAAAAACAACATTCATATCGAGACCGCTATACAAGCTGCTTGCAGCAATGGTATAGAAATTATAGCTGCTCTCTGCATTGGGTAATGTTATATTGTGCTGGTCGCATTCATCACGTGTTAATATTTCATTCTTTGAATCATTGTAAACAGATTTATCATAGTTTTCTTTAAAAAATTTTTCATAATTTAACTGGTACCAATGCGCCAGCCCGTTGCTTTTTTCCATGCAGATGGCAGATTTATATTTACCCAATTAAATAAGCTATTCGCATTTGCAAAATCATTTAAAGAAGTAAACTTTACATCACCGTTCAAATTTTGCAAGGTCATATCCGTGGCGTCACCTGTATTTACCAACAAATGAATGTTTGGCAAATTTGATTTGTTGTCATTGATGATTTTATTGGTGTATAGCCATGCAGGTTTTACAATATCATCAATCCATACAGAATTTTGAATATTACAATAGCTTGCATAGCCTTCTGTTAATGTTCCGCTTTTAGGAATAAGGTCGCCGGTGGCGCCCTCACTTGATTGGTAAAATACAAGCTGTTTTCTAAAATCAACGGGCTGTCATCATCACCATCGGGCTCATCACTATCAGGGCCCATATTAAGATGATGCATTACACTATCAATCATTGCATACCAGAGTTGACTATAACCTGAATTAAAATAATCAGGAAAATACTTTGGATAAATCACACCGCCGGTATCCTTCCAATTTGTATTGCATTTGCCAATATTGTAAGGCGCAGTGTATAACCAGTCGGGAGCATCTTCACCCGTCCATATCAGTATTCCAATAAAAAGATTGGAATTAGAAGCAACATCAATTAATTCACGGTCTAAATAGTTCCAGTTAAATCCGCCATTTGCATCAGGATTGCCCGCACTGTCAACGGGTACAAGGGGTTGCAGCTTGCGACATGAGAAAGCCAATTGTACTCCCTTTAAACCCGGATAATCATAAACTTTTTTATCAAAGTTTCTTGTTGGGGGCTGAGGGCTTGGTCTATCAAGCGGCGCAACGTGATATAGCCAAATCCCCTTTGCATTTTTATCAATTGATTGAGCAAAACCTGTAATTGAAAAAAGCAATACTATCACACAAAATAACAGAGTACAAATAAATCTTTGTTTCATCGTCACGCGTTTATAGTCTTTAGCAGTATTGAGAGAGATGACAAGATAATTATAAAATTTTTGCCGCACAAAAAATAGTGGGGTAAGCCAAATTTGTCACTCGATAAATAAGAAAGGTAATAAGGTTAGTATAAGTTATGTTCCATGCTTTCTATTAAGGTTGACAGCCATGTTTTTAAACCTCAGTAGAAAACTACATCTTGTATCTGTTAAACCTTATTATCTTATTTTTTAATTTAATGCGACAATTTGGTTTACACCCAAAAATAGTTGAGGCAACGCAGATTCAAGATTATAATTGAATTGATAATTTTTCATTTTTCTTTTGAAAAAATATACTCGCTGCATTTTTGTTTCATATAGTTTTGAACGATGTGGATGATTTGTAAAAAAGAATGGAATCATTTTTTCAGCAGCCTTACGGGTTATATTGCACTGATTGTTTTTTTACTGATAAACGGTTTCCTTTTTTTTGTATTTCCTGATACAAGCCTTTTGGATTTTGGCTATGCCTCGCTTGATAATTTTTTCAGGCTTGCACCGTGGATATTTTTATTTCTCATACCAACTATTACCATGCGCAGCTTTGCTGATGAATACAAGGCCGGCACTTTTGAGTTGCTGAAGACAATGCCGCTTACTTCACTGCAAATTGTTTGGGGAAAATTTTTTGGCGCTTTACTCATTGTATTTCTTTCATTGCTGCCAACTGTTATTTATGCATTCAGCTTGCAAAAGCTAAGCGCTATTGGGGGTATTGATGTTGGCAGCACAGCAGGAAGTTACATCGGCTTGCTTATGCTGGGCGCTGTATTTATTTCAGCAGGTATTTGTGCCAGCAGCTTTACTAATAATACCGTAATCGCTTTTATCGGCGGCGCTTTTGTTTGTTTGATTTTATATGCAGGTTTCGATGCCATTAGTAAATTGCCGGCCTTTGCATCAGGCATGGATTATTACATACAGGTGCTGGGCATTGATTTTCATTATCGCAGCATTAGCAAAGGTGTGGTTGATGTGAGAGATGTTATTTATTTCATAACAATCATTTTTGTTTTTATCATCATCACAAAAAAAAATGTGAGAACCCATTAAGTGAAAAGAATGCTGCATACCATATCAAATTCTAAATACTGGTGGATTGCTCTTATCATTTTGTTTATTGCAATCACGTATCTATCCATTTCATTGCGTTACAGAATTGACCTTACAGCAGAAAAAAGATTTAGTCTTAATAATTCAACAAAAGAATTACTGCAGAATATTGATACAACCATTACAATAAAAGTTTTTTTAACGGGTGATTTGCCTGCTGATTACCGAAAGCTCAGCATGGCTGCTGAAGACTTGCTTGCAGAATTCAGAGACTTAAGCCACAATCATATTTCAATTAAATTTGAGGAGCCCGGTAAAGATTTGCCAGACAGCAGCAAGCTTTTACTCTACGATAGTCTTGCAAGGCTTGGAGTTGTATTTGAGCAAAATGAAAACATATCTGCTACGCAAAATAAAGCAATCCAACAACTAATTGTTCCCTCTGCATTGGTGCTGTATAAAAATTATAAACCCATTACAGTTGATTTGCGCAGCAGCAGAACTGTTTTTAAAAATTTTAATGTTTTAAATGATGCTCCGCAGGAAGATAAGGAAGCCACACTCAATGCTGCCGAAGCACTGCTGGAATATAAATTTGCAAATGCGATTGATAAGCTTACACGAAAGTATGTTCCGGCTATTGCTTATGCAGTAGGCAATGGTGAGCCAATTGATTTAACGGTGAATGATTTGGGAGAAAGCCTGCGCAATGATTATCGTCTTGGAATTTTCAATTTAAAGCAGGCGTATCCCGATGTGAATTTAATAGATGCACTACTGATAGTAAAACCGACACAATCTTTTACTGATGAAGACAAGCTTAAATTAGACCAGTATGTAATGCACGGAGGAAAAATAATCTGGTTTATCGATAAGCTGTATGCTGAGTTAGATAGCCTGATGCGCAGCCAGGCCGACTTTATTGCATTTGACAGAAACTTAAACCTCGATGATATTTTATTTCATTACGGAGTACGCATAAACAGTGATTTGCTGCAGGATTTAAACTGTTCAAAAATTCCGCTGGTGTATGATTATAACCCTGACGGCACGCCTAAAATAAGTCGCTTCCCATGGCCCTACTATCCGTTTCTTTCAGCAAATAATAATAATCCCATATCAAAGAATCTTGACAGAGTATTGCCCCTTTTTCCGTCAAGCATTGATACCATAAAAGCTCCCGGAATTAAGAAAACAATTTTGCTTGCAAGTGATACAAACAGCCGGGTGTTAAGCTCGCCCGCTCTTGTTAGCTTAAACAAAATCAGGGATGAAATAAGCACGCAAAATTTTTCAACTTATACCAGGAGTTATGTTCCGGTTGCTGTGTTGCTCGAAGGAAAATTTTCTTCACTCTTTGCAAACCGGCTTACGCCAGCCTTACGTGATTCGGTTGCAAAAGCATCAGGCAAATCTTTTCTGGCACAGGGAGAAAAAAGCGCCAAAGAAATTGTGGTGTCAGACGCTGATATTGTAACGAACTCTGTAACCAAATCTGAAGGGCCCTTGCCGATGGGTGAATTGCCTCTCGAAAATTATCGCTTCGCTAATCATGAATTTTTTTTAAACTGTGTTGACTATCTTGTAAGCAACACCGGCATCTTTGAAGCACGCAATAAAGATTTTACTTTGCGGTTATTAGATAAAAACAAAGTGCAGCAACAAAAAACTGCGTGGCAATTCATAAACATTGCAGCGCCGGTTGTTGTGATAATATTATTCGGCTTACCATATCAATGGCGAAGAAAAAATAAGTATGGGTGATACCGGTCTCACGGCTTAGAGTTGTCTGGCCGATTGTTACAAACTTCCATGTGTTAGTTAGTTAAGATTTAGCTTATCCCCGTAAGTAAAAGCTATTTTAGCAAATAAAAGAGCGGGTTTTCCCTTTGTATAGTTTACCTTCGCTGCTTATTGTTTAAAGCAAGCAAAGCAATACATTTATTGGTTTTGCTTTTAAAAGTTTATTTATAATGCAAGCTCCGAAATTCATTCAGGTGAAACCTTCTTTTCACGCTGAATTAAAAAAAAGAATCAACGAATATTTTCAGCAGACGGGCAAAAAAATGACAGGCAATTATAAGTTATGGTTAAAAGCCATTTCACTCCTTTGCATATTTCTGGCTATCTATATTCATCTCGTGTTTTTTTCTCCGGTTGCATGGCTGGCAATAGCAGAATGTGTTATGCTCGGCGGTGTTGTATCTGCTATTGGTTTTAATGTGATGCACGATGGTTCGCATGGCAGCTTTAGTGAAAATCCGGTTATTAATAAAATTGCGGCAATAACTTTAGGACTCTTGGGCGGAAGTCCTTTTATGTGGAATATAAAGCACAACATTATTCATCACGCATATACAAATATTGATGGTGTTGATGATGACATAAATGCAAAGCCATTTCTTCGCATGGCATCTACCCAAAAAAAATATTTCTTTCATAAATACCAGCATTTTTATTTCTGGTTTTTCTATAGCCTGCTATATATATACTGGATATTTATGAGCGACTACAAAAAATATTTTAGAAGAAAGATTGGTGATATTCCCCTAAAAAAAATGAACTCATCCGACCACTTTTATTTCTGGCTTTTCAAAGTGATACATTTGTTTTTGTTCATCATTATTCCATTTATGATTGCAGGAGTAGTGCCCGCAATTATCGGTTTTTTAACCGTAACCGTGGTGGCCGGTATTGTAACCAGTATAGTATTTCAACTGGCACATACGGTGGAGCATACAAGCTTTCCGCTACCTGCAGAAAGCACCGGAAAAATTGAAGATGAATGGGCTATTCATCAAATAAAGACTACGGCTAATTTTGCTACGCGTAATAAATTAATTTCATGGCTGGTTGGCGGGTTAAATTTCCAGATAGAGCATCACCTGTTTCCTAAAATTTCACATGTACATTATCCTGCCATCAGTAAAATTATCAGGCAGGCATGCCAGGAATATGGAATTGCGTATGTGGAATATCCCCGCATGTACATGGCAGTTGCATCGCATATTAATTTTCTGCGGCAGATGGGCAGAAAATAATTTATTTGCCTGTTTATTTAATTCAGCTTTGTAGATAATTTATCTCACCAAAATCCATGCAGCCCATTTCGATGGTTCGCTTCTGTATTTATTTTTCATTGCAGTTTGTGCATGATAGAATGCATCACTCACCGATTGCTTATTGAATATGTTGCTGTAAAACTGCTGCATAAATTCTGACGTTTCTGCATCAGGCACTTTCCATAAGCTCATTACTAAATTTTGTGCGCCTGCTATTTTAAATGCACGCTGCAAACCGTACACGCCTTCGCTACCCTGTATATCGCCTAATGCAGTTTCGCAGGCTGAGAGCACAACTAATTTTGTGTTGGGTAAATACATGTTTGAAACATCATAAGCGGTAACAATACCATCTTCAATCCCGTTTATACTTTTCCCTTGCCACGCATTGTTAGCGCCTGCAAACAAAAGCCCTGAAGGGAATAGGGGATTATCTGATTGCCTGAACACTTTTGCACTGCTTTCAAATTTTCTTTGAATGCTGTCTCGTTTATCTTCTTTGGGGTCTGGAAAGAAAAAGCCATGCGTAGCAATATGCAAAACAGAAGGAGAAGATTGACCGTTTAATGCTTTAAAAGATTCTTCTGTTGCATTAATGCCGGATAAAAGGGTAACGGATGCATTTGCTTTATTTGCTTGTTGTTTTATCTCCTGCACTTCTTGTTGTGTGCCGGGTAAGTATTGAATGCTGCCGCTTCGTTCAAGGTCATCTGGGAGTGAGCGGGAAATTTCATTGCTTGAATGATAAGCGACCGCTACTTCTTTTAATGCTGTAGTATCTGCATTATATTCAATACCGCCATACAATTGAATCTTATCAGAAGCATTACGAAACTTTGATTTTTATCTGTAACAGATGCGGTAGTGTTGAGTTGAATTAATTGATATTTATCACTCAATACTTTTTTATTGTCAACAGGCAAAGCAGCAAAAGATATTTTAAAAAGCTCGCCGGCAGGTGCGAAATATATTTTTGATATTCCTTTTAAATATTTTTCTAAAGGCTTCCATGTAAGATTGTAGAGTGAATTATTTTCTGAATAAAGAGTATTCAAATTGTCTGCATCATTGAGCAAAGTATCTAATTGTTTTTTCTCAAAAAGTTTTATGAGTTGAGGTTCCGGTTTGTCTTTGCGCAAAAGCAGGGCAATGTAGTACGTGCTATCTGTGTACCTCTTGCCATTGTAAAAATTAAAATCAACAAACTCAATTGTGGCTTCATTTGGCTTTAGGTTTTGCTGAATAGTTTGCCATGTAATATTTTCTTTTGACTTTTGACTTTTGAATTCTGATGATGTTCGCGTAAGTTCTTTTTCTAAAGTGTTAGCTTGTTCTTCTAAATCTTTTACATAAACGGGGCGTTCAGCGATTGGTTTAGAATGCCAGGATGAGAGTTGCTGTCTGTCATCAAGCCATGAATTGTATTTGTTTTGAATACTTGTGTCGGATGAATTATATATTGATTGGCGGAGTTGTTGGGAAGAAGATAAAATTATATTGCCTGTAGTAAAAAAACCAAAAGAATTTGGTTCTATTTAAAAGAATTTCAAAGGAGTTGGATATGTAAATTGATAAAACGAAAGCGTTGCAATTTATTTTTTCTCTATGCTATTCCAAACTTTTAATGCCTCATCATCAAATCCATACTGTAAAAGAAATAATGTATAGCTCCTTGCTAAAAACTCATCACCGGAATTTGCTTTAACTGCATTTGCATAATAATTTGAGGCCACATATATAAGTCCATTTTTTTCCAGCTTATCAATTATCTGTAATTGATTAGATAAATCTTCACTATTGTTTGTAATTAACAAGTCAATAAGCTTAGCCTCTTCATCCTTTGTCATAAGCTCAAAATAAAGAGGACGTCCATCTTCACAACTGCCATTTTCTCCTTTTATCAGCCAATAATATTTTCCGTTTTGCAGTTGCAAAGCTACTGTGCTGATTATTGCTTGTGTATCTTTCTCTGGCTTGCTTATAATTTCTTTTCCTGTACCATCATACAGAAAAAGCGTATAGCTATGCGCAGCGCTTGTTTGCTTCCATACGAAGCTAAGAGAATCTTCAAATGTTCTTAAACCATTCACAGGAAAAATCATGTTTCCGCAGGTGGTTTCTCTAAACACTCCGCCCCATGTACTGTTTAAATTTTTCTGCTTGAATTTAGTAAGGTCATATTTTGGGTCAAGCGTCTCTTGCCATACCAGGCTTACATATTTTTTGGTAACACCTGTATAAGACTTGGAAAAATCTTTGTTAGCGTACTTACTGTAAGTGTACGCGGTGTATTTATCCCCAAATACTTTGCGTCTTTATTTACAAGTGTTATCTCCGAATTTTTAGAGATAATTAAAACATCCCTGTTAAACAAAAAATCTCCCTGCTTTAGTTTTTTGTTTTTTGCATTTGTCGCTGTAACAGTTACTGTTCCTTTTACAAGATAAACGTAATAATCAGGAAATTGTGCCCGGCAAATATTAAACAATGCAGCAAATAATAATAATATCAGGTATTTCATATTGTACGTTTTTTTTTGATTAAAGCTGTTGAATATTTTGTATCCAATCAAAAGCAATCAAACTTCTTTCCTGTACAAATATCATCTGGTTTAGGCTGCATGTTTACTGAAAACAGTTTTATACCTATATTTTTTATGCAGCCAAAGCGCCAATCGTTTATACAGGCTATCCATTTCAAGAGACAGCACCATACAAATCATTATCGGTTCTAAAGCCACTTTAAAGAAAAAATATTTGTACAAGATAAGAAAAAAATAGAGCATCAAAAGAATGGAGAAAATTTGTACTAATATAAACCCGAGATGAGAGGGATGCGCTTTTTTATTATATCTCAAAAGAATGTAAAAGTTAAAAAGCAGGGTTATTAAAAAAGCGAAGAGGTATGCTATGCCGGCAGATGCAAGCCTTGGATATTTGCCGCTTAAAATCATTGATAAAATATTCGCATGTATTACCACACCATACATATCGGGAAAGCTTTTGCCTGAAACAATTTCATTCAGTGGCGTAAAATGCAAATCATCTATTACAAGTGGCGGTGTCTTTACAAAAAATCCCAGCAGCACAATTTTATCTTTAATTACCTTTTCTAATTCGTCTGCAGAATCATATTCTTTAAATTCCTGTGCAGTAAAATTGTTGTAGCTTTCTAAATTGCTTTGTAATGTATTATTTCACGGTCGTTGTACCTGCCATTTAAAATATCATACTTATTTTTATCAGCCATCCGTACAATACACGAAGTAAAAGCCTCGTATTGCTTACCATCAACAGTAAGCCGGGGATAAAAAAATCTTATTACAGAAAATTCTTCACCAAGAAAATTTCCATAGCCGCACCTGTCTGTATTATTATAAAAAAAATTTGGAATTAAACCCTGAGAGGTATATACATTTGAAAAAATTAAATTGGGTTTTTTATTAATGGCTGTAAAAAATTTTGAATCGCCGGCACTATCTCCAGCGCTTACAAAAAATCCATCAATTGCAATTACCTTAGAATGATGAGCACCAATTAAATTTATCTGCTCAGCAATTTCTTCCCTGCTATCACCTAACTGCACAAGCACAATATTTGTATCACGCTCTGTGTTCTGTGTATTTCGTCCGGAATAATAAAGGTCGTAAATATCAAAGTCTGCAAATCCCTGATGCAGCGCCTTTCCATATTCAAGACTCCATGGAAAAAAACTTATTACGTAAGTAATCAGCAATACAATAAGCGTTGCGATAATACTCTCTTTTAGAATATGAATTTTCTTCATTACAGTTCCCTGTTGCTTATTAAGATTCATCAATAAAATAAAAATTACTCACCGAATGTTTTGGAAAAATACAATTAAAAACAAATAATCAAACATTGGCTATACTTGCCATTAAAAAATTATTATTTGACCGTTTTGTTTATATAAAATCTATCTTAGTAAATCGCTATCACTTCAAAACTTTACTTCACAATTATGAAAACAAAATTTGCATTGATTGTTTTTTGCATTGCAGCATTTAATGCTTGCAAGCCATCGTCAAAATATGATACCATCATTCGTAATGGATTCATATATGATGGCACGGGTAACTCTCCCATTAAAGCAGACATCGCTATTAATGCCGATACTATTGCCTTCATAGGCGACTTAAGTAAAGCACATGCAGCAAAAGAAATTGATGCAAAGGGAAGAGCAGTTACTCCCGGCTTTATCAACATGCTTTGCTGGGCAAATGAATCATTGATACAGGATGGTCTTTCAAAGAGCGACATACTTCAGGGTGTAACCACAGAAGTAATGGGAGAGGGAAGCAGCATGGGTCCGTGGAATGATTCTATGAAAGTGCTTTTTAAAAAAATGCAGGGCGATATTAAGTATGATATTAAATGGACAACACTCGGCGATTATTTAAACTACCTGCAGCAAAAAGCAATTGCCTGCAATGTTGCCTCCTTTATTGGCGCAGGTACGGTGCGTATTCATGAAGTTGGTTTCAGCAATCGTCCTGCAACGCCTGAAGAATTACAGCGCATGACAGAACTTGTAAGAGAAGCCATGCGTGAAGGTGCGTTGGGAGTGGGCTCCTCCTTAATTTATGCTCCTGATAATTATGCAGGCACAAAAGAATTAATTGCCTTGTGCAAAGCTGCGGGTGAATATGGCGGCATGTACATAAGCCACATACGCAGCGAGGCAGAAAATATTGACAGCGCTGTAAATGAATTGATACGCATTTCGAGAGAAGCCAATGTGCCTGCAGAAATTTATCATTACAAAATGGCGGGAATAAATAACTGGAATAAACTTCAACGCATTACACAAAAAGTAGAAGATGCAAGAGCAGAAGGATTACATATAACAGCAAACATGTACACATACACCGCAGCAGGCACCGGCCTGAATGCATGTTTGCCATTGTGGGTTCAGTCTGGTGGCAACGATTCATTATTCCTGCGCTTAAAAGATCCGGCTATTAGAAAAAGAGTGATGAAGGAAATGGATACCCAATCAACTAAATGGGAAAATAATTTTCTGGAGCCAGGCTCACCCGATTCTATCTTGCTTGTATCATTCAAAACAGATTCTTTAAAAAAATACCAGGGAAAATCGTTGGCAGAAGTTGCGAAGATTCGCAATAAATCACCGGAAGAAACCGTGATTGACCTTGTGTTGCAGGATGAAAACTCAACCGGCGCAGTTTATTTTATAATGTCAGAAGCTAACAAGCAAAAAGAATTACAACTTCCCTGGATGAGCTTTGGCAGCGATGAGGGAAGCTATTCTGATGATTCAGTTTTTTTCAAAACGAGCTGCCATCCCCGTGCTTATGGAAATTTTGCAAGAGTGATTGGAAAATATTCGAGAGATGAAAAACTGATTTCTTTGCAAGAAGCAATTCGCAAGCTTACATCGCAGCCTGCACAAAATTTGAAATTAAAAAAACGCGGAATGCTCAAAGTTGGTTATTATGCCGATGTGCTCATCTTCAATCCCGATAATATTCGGGACCATGCAACTTTTCAGCAGCCACGGCAATATGCTACAGGCATAGATAATGTTTTTGTAAATGGAAAACAAGTTTTGGATGAAGGGAAATTTACCAGCACGCTTCCCGGAAGATTTGTAAAAGGTCCGGGGTATAAAGAAAAATAATTTTTCTCATTTTAGCTTCTCCACTTTTGCGGATAAATACAACACCGGAAAAAACTAGAATAGCAGAATACCATAAAACAAAGGGCTTTTCACAGTTACGCTAAAAATTAATAATGAAATTTTGTCATTGTTTGCAGAAACATTTTCTTTGTGCCCCGAAATTTTATGGATTATTGCAATGTTTATGAAATTTTGACTTTAATTAATACAATGGCACAATAATCGTAAAACTGAATTTGCGGAAACAATTAACCATCTAAACAAAAAAATCAAAGAAAATTATGGAACAAAAAATCAATGTTACTCCTCTTCACGACAGGGTGATTGTAAAGCCTGCCGCTGCTGAGGAAAAAACTGCAGGCGGAATTATTATTCCTGATACGGCAAAAGAAAAACCTCAACGGGGTACTGTTTTAGCTGCCGGGCCTGGCAAAAAAGACGAACCCGTAACTGTAAAAGTGGGAGATACAGTTTTATACGGCAAATACGCCGGCACAGAGATTACCGTTGACAGCAACGATTATCTTATCATGAGAGAGAGCGATATATTGGCGATAATTTAATGTGCTAATGTGCTAATGTGCTAATTAAGTACAAATTACTTATTACTCTTAAGAACAAAAAAATACAAACGACAAAATACAAACTAAAAACTTTTAAAATGGCTAAACAATTATTTTTCGATATTGACGCAAGAAACAGAATGAAAAAAGGCGTTGATACAATGGCGAATGCTGTTAGGGTAACCCTTGGTCCTAAAGGAAGAAACGTGGTGCTTGAGAAAAAATTTGGCGCACCCGGTATCACAAAAGATGGCGTTACCGTTGCCAAAGAAATTGAACTGGAAGACCCTATTGAAAATATGGGCGCACAAATGCTTAAAGAAGTAGCAAGCAAAACGGCTGATATTGCAGGCGACGGCACAACTACCGCTACTGTGCTTGCACAATCAATCATCAGCGAAGGGCTTAAAAATGTGGCAGCCGGTGCAAACCCTATGGATTTAAAAAGGGGAATTGAAAAAGCTGTAGCCGCTGTTGTAAAGGGCTTGGCAAATCAATCGCAAACCGTGGGCAGCGACAGTAATAAAATTCAGCAGGTAGCTTCTATCTCTGCCAATAACGATGAAACCATTGGTAAGCTTATTGCAGAAGCTTTTGGTAAAGTAGGTAAAGAAGGAGTAATTACCGTTGAAGAAGCAAAAGGTACTGATACAAATGTTGATGTAGTTGAAGGTATGCAGTTTGACCGCGGTTACATTTCTCCCTATTTTGTAACCAACAGCGAAAAGATGGAAGTTGAATTAGAAAACCCCTATATTTTGATATATGACAAGAAGATTTCCGGAATGAAAGATATTCTGCATATTCTTGAAAAGGTTGCACAGGGTGGTCGTCCATTATTAATAATTGCTGAAGACCTTGAAGGGGAAGCACTGGCAACACTCGTTGTAAATAAATTACGCGGTACGCTGAAAGTGGCTGCCGTAAAGGCTCCTGGGTTTGGGGACCGCAGAAAAGAAATGCTTCAGGATATTTCCATTCTTACCAAAGGAATTGTAGTGAGTGAAGAACAAGGTTTTAAATTAGAAAATGCAGACCTCACTTATCTCGGCACAGCAGATTCTATAACAATAGACAAAGACAATACAACTATTGTTGGCGGAAAGGGCAATAAAGATGATATTACCGCAAGGGTAAATCAAATAAAAGCGCAGATAGAAACAACCACATCAGATTATGATAAAGAAAAATTGCAGGAACGCCTGGCTAAATTAAGCGGTGGTGTTGCTGTATTGTATATAGGAGCCGCTACAGAAATGGAAATGAAAGAAAAGAAAGACAGGGTAGATGATGCTTTGCATGCTACACGTGCAGCGGTTGAAGAGGGTATTGTTGCAGGAGGCGGTGTTGCATACATTCGTGCCATATCAGAGCTTGAAAAAATGAAAGGCATAAATGATGATGAAACCACTGGTATTTCTATTGTAAAAAGAGCGCTGGAAGAACCCATTCGTCAAATCGTTGCTAATTGTGGTATTGAAGCTTCTATCGTAGTACAAAAAGTAAAAGAGGGTAAAAATGATTTTGGCTTTAATGCAAGAACTGAAGTATATGAAAATCTTTTTAAAGCCGGAGTGATTGACCCTACTAAAGTTACCCGTATTGCTTTGGAAAATGCAGCTTCTATTGCAGGTATGTTATTAACTACTGAATGTGTAGTAGCAGATAAACCGGAGCCTAAATCAAATGCCGCACCTCAAATGCCCGGCGGCGGAATGGGAATGGATTATTAATAATGAATGGGCAATGGGCAATAATATACAATCCCGGATTTTAAAAAGTCCGGGATTATTTTTTTCTTATAACCCTGATAGCACCAAGCATAATAAGAAATTGCGCAAAAGCATAAGTGAACATAATATAAACATCGGAAGTGGGTTTAGAAAAATAAAACTTGTTCAACGCAATTAACGAATCTGAAATAACAAACAAAACAGCTCCGGGAATAAAGAACATTACAGCAGTATCACGCAAACGGTGGCTGGTGCTTAAATTAGCCGCAGTAAGCAGCATAAAGCCGATAGTAAGTGAATAAATTATTATAGGAATGTATAAGTTTTTGTCGTACAATTTTTCCCACATCAGGTATTGCATTAGTATAACATAAGCAAGTATAGCAATGGTTGCAAAAGTGAGAAAGGTTGCATCCTTTTTTAGAAAGGGCCGCTTACGATAGAAAAAAGAGATATAACATATTTGTACTATGAAAAAACAAAAAATACCCAGCATAAAAGTTACCAGGTTTCCCGGGTCTATGAGCAATGCATCTCCTATCAAAGAAAAAAGAAGCGCCACACTCATAATTCTTATGCTCCACCATTTGGTAGTGCGCTCTATTTCTGATACCATTATGCCAAACAGAAGGGGCATAAGCACAAGCTTGGTCACGTATCGAAATTCTGTATTGTGAGAGCTTATAAGAATACAATCAAAAATTAAAGCCGTCCAGTAGAGCACAGCAAGAAAAACAGATACAGGTTTCATGAAATTTTTTTTACAATTATTTTTTCTTAAGGATGAGAGATTTCAATTGAAATTTTCTTTTTAAAATAATTTTCCAGGGAATCTTTTATCGCCGTTGTATCAGCAGGCAATGTTTTTTGTTCTATAAATAAGCGATATGCTTTAATGCCATTATCTTCTATACTATCATACATTATTTGCCTGCCCCCTGCATGTAAAGCAGTAAGTTTTGCATTGACTTTTTTCAAAGAGACCGCAGTATCAAAAATATATTTGAATAGCAAACTGTCTGGCTTTACAGGTTCAGCTAATGCAGTGGTTGTATCATTCAGCCCGTTTGCATTATTGGTGGAGTCATTGCTGATCTTTTCCTCCCATGAAGAAAAATTTCCTTTGGTAAAATATTGATAGGCCCACCAGCCGAGTGCAGCCAGCACTGCCAGTAAAATGAGCAATGCAAGTGCATTCAAAAAACTACCAGAACGTTTTTTTACTATAGCCTGCTCTCCCCTTGTGTCTCGCCTGTTTACTTTTGAAATTTGAGACTGGTCTGGCCGTAATTCTGCGAGAAAAAATTCATATTCGCCTATCTTATTTCCTTTCAATATTCCCACGCCTTCAATCTCGTAAGGCTTTCCAATATTTATAAATTCCCGTATCTGCTCAAAATAAGAAGCAAGGTCAGAATCAATAAGCGATTTTTTCTTGCCGGTTTTTGCTGCAATAAAACCAATAAGCTCAGTGGTTGTTATAGCTTTTTTATCATGTTGAAATGCAAAGACAGCCTGCTGCAAATAGCCCGAATCATCTGATGATGCTGCATTTGCATTTAATGTTAACGTGCCAATTTTTTCTAATGATACAAACTTATTCAGAATAAGAAATTCTCTTATTAAAACATCATATTTATTCACAGTAATCTTTTTTGAAAATAAAAATGTTCGCAATATTACAGGCATGAAATTAATGTTTCACCCTATTAAAATTATTTTTTTATTCAATAAATTTTCAACCTGAAAAATGAATTCATTCAACTTAGCCTTTTTATTCTACTTTTAAAATATCGAATTAACACAACTGATTACACTATGCTTACTGCGAAAGAAAAACAATTTGTTGAATATTGGGAAAAAAACCGTGACAAAAAAAAGCAACTGTTGCCCCAGTTATTGCCGGGTTTAATTATAGGTTTATTAATGGGTGCAGCTATTCTCATAGTCCTTGATTCGGGGTGGTACGAGCGGGCAAACATGGTTGCCGCCACTCAATTGAATCCCTATATTCTTTTAACTGCGGTAATGGCCATTGCCATATTTAGCGCCATTTTTTATAAAAAGCACAAATGGGAAATGAATGAGCAGCTTTATAAAGAACTGAAAGCGAAAAAAGAAAACACGTATTCGCAAAATAATGCAGCTAATCAGCCGTTTATTTAGTCTTAGGATTGAATAAAAGAAGAGATGAAAAAAATTGCTGCACTAATAATTCTTATATCCATAATTTCTGGGTGTTTAAAGTCGAATGACAGCAAGCCCTGTATGCCCGCATCGCCAGCCTCCGAAGCGCCGCAGCTTACTGATTTTTGTAATACAAATGGCATTGCCTATACTAAAGACAGTAATGGAATTTTTTACCAGATAATAGACCCCGGTTCGGGAATCACTCCATCACTCGAGTCTGAAATATCGGTTACTTATACTTCCAGTTTCTTAAATGATTATATCCTTGATTCCAGAACAACCATGCCTGTAACTAATTTATTAAGCGAATTTATTGAAGGATGGCAGCTCGCAATACCTTATATCCAAAAAGGGGGACATATTAAAATGGTATTACCTTCTTCCTTATGCTTTGGTTGCAGCGGCACGCCGAGCGTACCACCGAATTCGCCTTTATACTACGATCTTGTTTTGGTTGATGTTGTTCAATAAATAATAGGCAATAAGCAATGGGCAATGGCAATATTCTATTACCTACTCCTACTACTCTACATACTATATACTACCTACTACCTACTCCTCCCTACTCCCTACTACCTACTCCCTACTCCCTTACTCCCTACTCCCTACTCCCTCCCTACTCCCTACTACCTACTACCTACTCCCTACTCCCTACTCCCTTACTCCCTACTTTCTTCCTACTCACTGCCATCAATTCAATTCTCAATGTATTTATCAATCCATTATCTTTGCCTCCCGAAAAAATTCGGGGCAAAAAATTCGTAAACACATATTTATATGCAACTGAAAGGCCTGGTGCGTTTTTTCACTCTTGCACTTATTCTTATTTGTCTATATCAATTATCTTTTACATGGATTGTTCGCAGTCATGAATCGGCGATGAATGAAAAAGCAGATTTGTGGCTTAAAGCACATTATCCTTCTGCTGAAAAAAAATATTCCGGCAATAAAGAATTGCAGGAAGTTTATACTGACAGTCTCAACAATCTAAAAAAACAAAGATTACAACGCCTGCTCGATAGTACGAAAGAAACCAATATCGGTCCCTTGGGATTAACCACTTACCGTAATGCAAAAGACAAAGAACTAATGCTGGGTCTCGATTTGCAGGGTGGTATGAGTGTAACAATGGAAGTAGGACTGGATGGATTGATACGCTCCCTAGCTAATTATTCTAAAGACCCCATATTTAATAAAGCATTAGACGCTGCTGTAAAAAAGAAGGCTACCAGCGGTAAAGATTTGATAACATTTTTCGGAGATGAATTTAAGCGCAGTTCCAATGGCGCAAAGCTGGCTCCTTTTTTCTCTGCGCGCAGCAATGGCAAAGTAAAGTTCGATGCATCAGATGATGCTGTGCTTACTTACCTGCACGAACAGGCAGGCAACGCATTTGATAACACAAACCGCATTCTGCGCACAAGAATTGACCGCTTTGGCGTGGCTTCTCCCAACATAAATCCTGACGCTCAAAAAGGAATTATCAACATTGAGCTTGCCGGTATTAATGACCCTGAGAGAGTGCGCCGCTATTTGCAATCTACTGCTAATCTTCAGTTCTTTGAAGTCTATAATATTAATGATATTGGCGAGGGCATGCTAAGCGCAGATAAAGCCGTGGCAGATTATTTAAACGGAACTAAAGCATCTGATTCTGCTGCTGCAAAAAAAGATACGGCTGCAAAACAAACAACAGCCATTCCTGCTGATACAAATAAAACCGTAACCCTTTCAGGTCTTACTGATTCTAATAAAATTTCTGCTAATACAACAGCAAAAACGGATACATCAAAAAATAAAAAGAATGAAACGCCCATAAGAAGCTTGTTTGCTGCATTTGCACAACCGCAAACACAAAACGGAAAAACGCAATACCCTGCAAATATTGGTTATGTGGCAACAAAAGATACAGGTTTGCTAAGCAGTTATCTTAACATGGATTTTGTGAAGAGCAGGTTTCCCGGCAATCTTGTTTTTATGTATGGAAAATCTGAAAATGATGACCCTAAATACAAAAACATTCTTACCCTATATGCAGTTAAAACATTAGATAATGGCGCTGCTGAATTAGAAGGCGAGCATGTCAGTGATGCACGCCAGGATTATGATGAAAAAGGAAGAGCCGCAATTAAAATGACAATGGATGCTGCGGGTACAAGAACCTGGGCAAAAATGACAGAACGCAATGTAGGTAAGCCTCTTGCTATTGTTTTAGACAACGTTGTGTATAGCGCACCATTTGTAAATGGCGCTATTCCTAATGGATCTTCAGAAATTTCAGGAAACTTTACTATTATTGAAGCACAGGACCTTTCAGACATTCTTCAATCTGGCAAGCTTCCTGCGCCTGCAAAAATTGTACAGGAACAAATTGTAGGCCCTACCCTTGGTCAGGAAGCTGTAAATGGCGGCTCGCTATCATTCTTTATATCATTCCTTGTAATTTTTGCATTGATGCTAATTTACTACAACACGGCGGGCTGGGTTGCAAACATTGCATTGATATTAAACTTGCTTTTTACTATTGGCATTCTTAGCGCCATGGGCTTTACACTTACTGCGCCGGGTATTGCCGGTTTGGTATTAACCATCGGTATGGCTGTTGATACCAACGTAATTATTTTTGAAAGAATAAAGGAAGAGCTTACAAAAGGCAAGGGTTATCTCACCGCAGTGGCAGATGGTTACAAGCGTTCTTACTCGCCTGTTTTAGATGCACACGTTACCACATTATTAACTGCAATTATTCTGGCTTATTTTGGATTAGGACCGGTGCTTGGCTTTGCCACTACACAAATTATCGGTATTCTGCTTTCTCTTTTTTGCGGCATTCTTGTTTCAAGATTAATAGCAGACAGCTATACAACAAAGAACCGTCACTTTGTATATTTTACAAAAATTTCCAGTAAAATTTTCCGCCATGCATCTTTCAAATTCATTGAATACAGGAAGTATGCTTATGGTATTTCCGTTGTGGTATTACTTCTTGGTATAGGCTCTTTTATAAATGGTTTTGATGAAGGCGTTGAATTTGCGGGAGGACGCAGCTATACTATTCGCTTTGATAAAGCGCTTAATACAACGAATGTGAGAAATGAACTGAAAAAATCTTTTGGCGAATACCCTATTATTAAAACCGTTGGCTCCCCAGACCAGCTCGACATCACTACATCATACAAAATACAGGAAACAGGAAATAATGTTGACTCTGCTGTTGAGAGAACTTTGTACAGCGGGCTGAAACCATTTTTAGCTGCGGGCACTTCTTACCGTGATTTTCAAACAAAATATAAGCAAGCCTCGCAAAAAGTACTGCCCTCTATCTCTGATGATCTAAAGAGCGGCGCACAAAAAGCAACCGTATTTGCAATCATCATTATTTGCTTATATATTTTTATTCGCTTCCGTGACTGGAGATATGCGCTCGGCACTATTGTTTCTTTGCTGCACGATGTACTGGTAACGCTTGCTGTATTCAGCTTTACAAGAAAATTAGTTCCCTTTCCATTAGAGATTGACCAGTATTTTATTGCAGCAATTTTAACCGTAATCGGTTTCTCAATGAATGATACCATCATCGTGTACGACCGTATACGCGAAGATTCAAGATTGATGAAAGGCGCTGACAAAGCAACGATCATTAATACGGCAATCAATCAAACGTTGAGCAGAACCATTATGACTTCGCTTACTGTTTTTCTCACTATACTTATCCTCTTTATTTTTGGCGGCGAAGTAACAAGAGGCTTTGCCTTTGCAATGCTTGTGGGTGTTATCACCGGTACATATTCCTCCATCTTTGTGGCAGCGCCCATATTGGTTGACTTTGCAAGAAACCGACCACTTGGCAGCCGGGCAATTGTTGAAAAACCTGTTGCGATAAAGCCGGGAGTTTATAAGCCGAGTTTGAGGTAAGGATATAACATTTATATTTTTATCCGCTGCCGAAAAATTGATGTTGTAAAAACGAACATGCCAAGATCGGTCTGACGGCTTAGAGCCGTCTGACCGTTGATTAAAGTCTTATATAGTCAGCAGCAGCACTTAATGAAATTCTTGAAACCGCAGTAATATTGGTTTGCGGAGCTAATTCCTGATAACATAATACACTTAAATCGGGGAAACGTTTTTCAATGATACGTTTACATTTTTTTCTCACTTCAATGGTTGTAAGTACAGGATAAAAATTATTCGAGCTATTGGCTATTTCTTTTTCTGCAGAGCGAATTATTTCTGCTGATAATATATCAACCGAAGCTTTACTGGCTGTATTACTAATTAATTTTTCTATTTCAGGATCTAACAAGTAAACCGATAAGGAATAGGAACTGTTTGTTGCAGCGCTGCTTATATATTGCTTCAGATTAATGCGGGCAAAGTCTGCAATATTATCCGGGTTTTTAAGCCATTCTTCGTCCGGTTCTGTTATGGTAGTAAGACGTGAGTCAAAAACAATATTATTCATTCCATCTGCAGCTATATAATCAAAATCAACTATAGATTGAAAGATAGATTCAATATTTCTGAGAGAGATTTTTTCTTCTAAGAGTGAGCGTAGAATGCGGCATATAAAATATTCATTCGCTTTTTGATGAACACACTCCATTAGTTGAGGATGAGTGATGTTTAACTCGCTGATTATATTTTTTGCAGTATTCAAATCAAAAAACAAATTTGCTTTTCTGCGGTACAGGTTCACAAGATACAATGCCATAAATGCAAATGGAGGCCAAATTTGCACTTCAGGAGGCGCTTCATCAGTATCGTTGATAATATTGCATAAACGATTATTCGCAGGATGAATGATTGTTTGCAATTGAGATGATGAAAAATTTTCTGCAACGGTGAAATCAGTTTGTAAAATTATTGCCTCTGCTGCATTAAGCCCCTTTATCAGCCTGGTTTCAAAATCGTTTATGCATATTTTAAAAAGGCCATAAGGCACATCATCATCCATTTTAAATTCCACGTCAGGAAAATCTATTCCTAACTCATAAAACATTCCCTCGTCAATTGTTTTAAAAATATTTTTATCGCTGTTATTAAAGCCTGAGATAATATCAAGAAAATAATTTTCGGAACATACAATGGTTACCATTTTATTCCTGCTTTCAGCGATAATTTCTTCTGCAAGCTCTTCTGCGTTTTTATCTGCTATTTCGTTAAACCGGCTTCTAAACCTGTCTATGGAAATGTGATGTGCAAACAATTTTTTTATTAAAATTCTTCCGGCCAAGTAAAATGCATTTCTAAATGGCACGCCCTGTTCATCCAATATTTTTTCAACCAGTTCATCTGTAACCAGCGCTTCCATATTTTCTTTCACAATTTCAATAACATAATCATGCAAGAACTGCTCAACTATTTTTTCATCGTTAGATTTTGAAATTTCGTTTAAAAGTATTTTTTCTGAATTATTATTTTCGATATGCTTATCTTTTGTGAAACACCAAATTGAATTTGCCAGAAAATAAGAAGGAGCTAACTCTTCATTATTAATATGAACGGAAACAATACAATCAGCAGGTTCTTGCTGAATCAGCTTTACCTCCATTTCATATTGAATTCCGTAACGCTGCATTACATGCTGCAATGTTTCTTTCAATCTTTGCTCTAAAGCCTTGCTGTTTGCTAATTTTATCCTCGGGTTAATATTTATTGTAACGGGTAACATTATTGAAGGAAAACTCTAATGGCTTTAATTTTACAAAAAGTTTTCTATTATTTCAAGTTGAGGATACTCCAGCTCAACAATTTTTTTTATAAATCTTCTTACCTGTTTATTCTGCACTGTGATTATTTCTGCATGAGAATTTTTAGCGACAAAGTCGCGGAAATCACTTAGCCATTGCTGCACATTTTCCGACGGGCTTTGCACGAAAATTTTTCCATTATTTCTAATAGTCCATGATGATACATCCTCTTCAAGATTCGGTGTAAGAGCAACTGTATTCCCTGAATTATTTTTTATTTTTTCAATAAAGAAATCTTGCAGCCTGCTGCGTAAATTCTGCAGGTCATCATGAATATCATCACGCTGTAATTCACTCTGCAGGCAATAATTTAAAATAACTTCAGCATTTATTAAGGGAACTTTTTCTTCAGCCAAAGCCCTGATAATTTTTCCAAATCGTATTTTACGATTGATTGCATCTTCCCTGAAAAGCCCGTTAATCAAGCTTTCAAAGCCATTCTTCTTCCATTCATTCAATAAGCTTTCTGTTTGCTGTGCCCCTAACAGTATAGACAGGTTATTAACCAAAACATATTCAAGATGTGCAACAATGTATTGCAAAGAATCTTCCCAATAGTTTATTTTTTTTTCATCGAGAATATCTTTATTGCTTTGTAATACCCATGCACCTTTGTTACGAATTGTAAACGGCGGAACAATAATTTCACCTGGTTCAATTCCTTCATTTTTTAAATCTTCAGCGGAGCTTTCATAGCAATAGTAGTACGCTGAATAAATTTCGCCGCTAACATAGGGAACCTCATTAAGTAAAAACTGGTATATGAAAACTCCATTTGCATGGCTTGCGATAGAATCATTCAATGGACGCACACGTATGCCAGGCGGTTCAATGCCATAAGTTTTTTTTATCGCTTGCCGTAATTGGGGAACGTAAGATGTAAAGAAGACCCAGCCAGAAATATCATTGCTTTCAAGCACTTTTGCTGGAATTATTTTTTTTTGCATTTCTACAGTAATGGGGTTCACCTGCAACGCCCATTCAATACGGTTCTGCGTTCCTAAAGAATCATTTATATAATTTTCTAATTCAATATATATTTTGGTAAGGCCTTCATGATTTAAGTTATCTTTTTCAAACTTCTTTATTTGCCTGTAAGCTTCTGAAAAATCTTTTATTGTTTTTAAACTGTTCTTAATAAAGCTTGCTGCATATTCCCATGTAAGCAAATAAAATTGACTTCTCTCATCTTTGATAATTTCATTAAAAACAAACAGAGCCTGTGTATAATTTTTTTTCTGTACATGCAGGCGAAACATCGCTGTGTTTAAAGCAAGCCGGCCCCATGTATCGTTTTGAAAGTTTTCGTCTGTATCAAAAAGATTCTTTATTTCATTTATGCCATCAATTGAAAAATTATCAGCTTCAAGCTTTTTGTTTAATCGCTTTATAAATCCTTTTTCAGCATTATTTATCAGCTCATTTATATCATCGCTTCCCTCCCACTCTTCCCGGTTCGATTTGCCAAATAATTCTGTATAATAACGGATATAATTTTTTATTTGATACTTTGTTAAGTGAGCAGCAGTAAGCTTTTCAAATGCCGCATCAGCCTCTCTAAATTTTCCTTTTTTAATAAAATAGAATGTTGCATCAAAGAATGCATCGGGCAAATATTGAGGAATGGATGAAGCTATTTCATTTATTTCAAGAGCCTTATCTGTATTGCCTTTCAGGAAATATGCAAATGCGATTTCATTGTATTTTTCTTTATATTCATCATTTGTTTCAATCGCTATAATCCAGTCTGCCTGCTCAAGTTCGTTTTCAGAATCATCGGTTAACCAGTAACAGTTCAGCAAGAGATAGTGCGTCCACAGATCTTTATCATATTTAGTTAGCTTATTTGCAAGCAGCTCAATTGCGGAATTTATTAATCCCGGCTCATCAGCGCTTTTCATGTATTCAATAAATGCCTTCCATCCATTATAAAATTCGTGGTCTGTGGCACTAAGTTTATAAAGAAGCGGAAGCAATAAAGCGGCCTTGTTAAATTCTCCAATATTAATAGCAGCACGAGTAAATTCTTCAATAACATCCTTATCATTTTTATTGATGTTATAAGCTTTTTCTGCCAGCAAAAATGCATTTGCATCAATAGCTAAGTTGGAATAAATACGTGTGGCCGTTTTTAAACGGATGATATTATTTGCGTCTGTAATAAGTGCAAATTCAATAAATGCAGCAGCCTGCCTTCGTTCTGCAAACGTATCCGATGTTTTCAGGTTGCTGATTTGCTCATGGAGATATGCTTTTAATAAATATACCCATGAAAAATCAAATGAAAGCTGTTTGTCTCCTGTGTTTAATTTTTTAAAACAGTTATCCATTATTTCCTGAGCCTGCCGCAGCTTAGATTCATCTGCATAAGGGGGAGCTTTTATGTAACTATTTATGTAGAGCGAGTCAGATAAATACCAGCCCGCTTTAATAAGCCCATGATTAAGCGTATATGCCCTGCGCAGATGAATCTCTGATTGTTCAAAATTATTATTGTTATAATATTGAATGCCTGCATTGTAATATTCCTCTGCGGCGCTGTTAGTTTTGCCGACAGCTTCATACAGTTTTGCTGCAAGCTGACTTATGAAGCTTATCTTCTTATACTCAACAAATTTTAATTTGTAAGTGCTGATTAATTTCTGTGCTGTTTCATAATTTTTAATATTTTTTAATTCATACTGAATAAACAATTTTAAAATTTCTGTTTCGGGTGCATTAACCTTTTTAGCAATTGTAACGCTATTGAGCAGCTCATTTACTTTTTCTGCTCCATGCTTTTTAATAAAATCTTCAATAAGAAGTGATATGTTTTGAAAATCATCAAGCTTCTCTCCTGCTGATTGTAATGAAAGAAAATCAACGTAGGCAGATTGCGGCAAAAAGCTTTTTGAATAGGATGCGGAAGCAGAGGCAGTCTCCAAGCTATTACTGAGAAGATTAAATTGCGCTGTGAGAATATGAATATCTGGTATGTTGTTGAATTCTGAAAGAAGATCATTCAACTTTGTATCAGGTGCAGCGAGCAGTTCTGTAATTTTTTGATACAGATGTAAAAAATAAAGATGGCTTCTGTAAACAGCATCTGTATTTTCAATTGGTGGTAAAACAATCGAATCATCAACAGGCTCTCCGCATAATAAGTTGCATCTGCACTGATATATTTTTATAATGTTTTTAAAGTTCTCATCTTCTTTAAATTCATCTGCACATTTTTCCAGATTGTTTAAAGCAACGGTAATATCATTTGAAAAAAAAGCCAGCTCAGCATGTAAGAAATAAATTTTGCCACTGCATTCTGAAAAAGGTTTTAATTTCTCAACACGATTATTAAAGTTTTCTATATCGTTCAATTGAATAAAACAACGGGCAGCAATAAAATAATCTTCTGCACTCTCTCCCTCTCCTGATGCTTGCTGCAACAATAATTCATATAAAGCAATTACCTTTTTGTATTCTCCTTTTAAAAAAAATATATAAATAAGCTCATGGTAAAGTTTTGATACAATGTTTTCCTTATCATGAAAGCCAAAGAGAGACATAGTTTGTATAATGGTTTACTTATGATTTATGAAGCCGGATGACTAAAGTATTTTCAGATTCTTTTGATTTACCGGTATCTGCGGCGGCATCTGTTGCACTGATTACGTTCGAAGACCTTAGAAGCTCTTGTTTATCTGTAACGGGTTTATCAGCAGCTATTTTCTTACTACTCTCAGAAAACCTTTTTTTATATAAATCATCGTAATTTTCGTTGATATTATTATAAGCAGCAAAGTCTTCGCTCAGTGAACGAACCCATGAAAGATATAAATCGTAATGGTCATCTTTAGTATCTTTTTTGAAGGGGAAATAGAGAAAAAATTGGTTTACGGCTGATTTTGCTAATTCATCTTCACCTTGTGCTTTAAGTTTAGCAAGCTTGGTATTTAGTGATGTAAAAATTTCTTCATTATCCGTAACTGATATATTGCCCCCGGTCTTTTGAGCTGCTTCAGCAGATAAAAAAAGTTTTTCTTTATTAATATTAAGGTTGTAGTATAAAACAGGCAGCCCAATATATTTTAATCCATACTCTTCTTTTAATTTAAAAATTTCTCTTCTGCTATTATGAAACGCATCTATTATCGTTTGTGAATTTTGCGGATTAAATAAATTAGAATAAAAGTCGCAATAAAAACTTTGCGATATATCCTGGTTTATATCAAACATATTGGCGATAACTATTTTTGCTCCAAGCCTGGAGAGCTTTAAAGGCAAAGTAGATCTCCCTAACTGGCATATTTCTAAAATATAGCAATCAGGTTTAAACGCAGACCCATTTTCCAGATTGGTACAAAATGTTTTTATATCCTGAAATACAAAACGGGGCTGTGCAGGAATAATAGATTCATTCACGAGGATTTGCGCCTCTTTCTCTTCAAAGCGGCCATGCGTTATGATGTGAACTATCGCAGGCTGATAAGCAGTTAGCTTTTTACAAAATTCTTCAAAGTCAGTTTCGATAAGAATTTCAAATTCCAATGCAATTTTTTTCCCGTCTATATTTTTTTTATCGCCGTGATTTATTTCAGCAGTAATTGCTTCAAGCTTTTGCTGCAAAGCGCTATACTTAACGCAATCTGTGCCCAGCTTGCCTTTGCCCCTGTCTATTTTCTTAGCATATTCTTCAGTAACAGGCCCGGCCACATAAATAAGAATTTTGCAGGTGCCATAAAATAGCTTGTCATAATCTTCATTTTGACCTTTCTGAACATATTTCCTTATCACATTTATGTTTTCACTTTTATACGGATAAAAAAAATCATTGTTGGGCATTCTGAAACAAAATAGTTCCCAGGGAATAGAACATTCGAATTCCATATTCTCATCATCATACGTAATAATGAGTGTACATTTTTGCAAGGCTTCAGCCGGCAGTTCTTTAAAAAAATTTCCTTTCTGATCATCACCTAAATTAGTAGTAGCAATAAATTTCCAAAGTTGCTTTCCAATGATTTCGCTTTGGGTTTGGCTTCCGGTATTAATTCCATTGATGACTTTGTGAAAAAATTCGAGTTGCTGCATAAATATATCCCGGTCAGGAATTTTGCAGCTTTGAAGAGAAACATTTCCCTTCTCAGTAATTATTTTTAATTCCTCACCTTTTTCAAATTGCAGTTTATAACTCGTTGCCATAACTGATTTTGAGAAAAAAAATTTTATTCTTTTAATTTAAATTGCCAGCTTGTATCAGGTGGTGAAAATGGCAAACCCTGTGCTATAAATGTTTTCGCTTTATCATTTCCTTTTGCATACGCTTTTTGTATCCATTTGAATACAACGTCAGGAAGCCATTGATGTGTGCGTGTTCCGCTGGCTGTGAGCTTAATTTTAATCTGCTCTGCGTCTTCACGCACTTTCAATAACGCAGCAAAATTTTCAAGTTTGTTTTGGATGTCTTTTGAGTGAAATTTCCACTCTGCATAATTCATTCCCTGCGGCGAGGCTTCAATAGTTGCCTTTCCAAACGAGAATGGAAAATTAAATTTCAGGTTAAGAGAAAGATTGCCTTCTGCCTTCGCTTTTGCCATATTGTTTGGAGGAAGTGCATTAAAATTAAAACCTGCATCCACCGTTACATTTCCTGAAAGGTTTCCTTCGAGAATTGTTTTCACTTCATCGTTTGGAAAAAATTTATAAAAGAAGGGACGCTTTGCGTTTTCGTCTTTTTCAAATTCCATTTTAATCTTAATAGTATTAAACCGCAGCTTCGATTCAAGCTCTGCGGGAAAACGCATATAATAAAATTTATAGCCGGATTGAATTCCTTCGAGCAGCCAGTCCGGAGTTTGTATGTCTTTAAAATATTTTTCTTTATCTACTGTAATAAAATCAACGGGTTCATCAGGGAGAATAATTTTATCGTTCGCCAGTTTGTTAATTATACTTTTTGCTTCCGAAGCCTCAGCATCAGATTCGCCATCGCCAAAATCTGCAGCCGCTTCAGTAATCAAGTTGTTTATTTTTCCCAACATTACATTGTATTCTTCTGTACTATTCATAAACATGAGCTTAAGTTATTCAAATATAAAAATCTTATGAGGATTTACAATGAAAAAGAAATGCGAAATGAAACCTGACCGGTTTATGTAATGTTCTGTATAAACGAATCAAAGCTTTTTACACCAAGCATCTTGGCCGAAATATATCCTTCGGCATACTTCACGCCAATGCGCTTACCCAGCATGAATGCACGGGCTTTTATAATTTCAATAAAATCAGGAGTGGAAATATAAGTTTCAGGCTCGCTGCTGTCTGCACTTTTGTCTCGGGAAGCTTCCGCAGTGAACTGAGTAGTATAACAAAGAATGGCTTCTATTTTTTTTTCATGAAAGGAAGAAACATCAAACAAAAAATCCGGCTTCAGGTATTTGTCCTGTATATAATGAAAAACATAAGAAGGCCGCCATGCTTCTTGCGCAATTCCACTGTGCATGGTTTCAATTTTTCTTAAGCCTGAAAGAAATGCAGCGTCTGTAACAAGCTTAGAACTGCGGCCATGGTCGGGATGACGGTCTTCCGGCGCGTTGCATAAAATAATTTCGGGCTTATATTTTCTAATGGCAATAATTACTTTGCGAAGATGAGCTTCATCATATAAAAAGAATCCATCGGCCATTTGCAAATTTTCTCTTGCATGAATGCCCATCACTTTTGCGGCACTTGCCGCTTCCAAGTCTCTTATTTCCGCAGTTCCTCTTGTTCCCAATTCGCCTCTCGTTAAATCAATCACTGCAACAGTTTTTCCTTCGTGTATGGCTGCAACCAAAGTACCAGAGCAACCCAGCTCTACATCATCGGGATGAACTCCAAAGGCAAGAATATCTGTTTTCAAATGAATCTGTTTTTAAGTATTGGGTAATAAGGTATTGAGGTAAAAGGTAACAAGGCAGCAAAGTATCAAGGTATAATGTATCAAGCAAGCCACAAACGATAAACGATAAACTAACTTCCTCTTCCATACATTTTTTCAACATCGTGCACAATTAATTCCATCGTCTTATCATTATTGTAAGGGTCATAATTCTGACGAAGGTTTGAGCCGAAGATTAATGCAATGGTTTGCCAAAAGCCCGCATCAAACTTTCCTTTATAGTCTTCAATTATTTCATAACAGTTATTTCCTGTTTCGCGGTATATAAGCTTCATCAAAACTTTTCCCTGATAAACAGAAAGATCTTTTATTTTATCTGCAAATTCTTTTTTCAAATCCTTTTCACGTGATTGTATAATAGCTTTTCGTTTTCTTTTATCTTTTACGTTTACCAGTTGCGCATTTATTTCATTCATAATGGCCGAAGCTTTGATAGCATATGGATAGGTTACATACACTGCATTACGCAGCCGCGTCCAGTCTGCATATTGTTTTTTCCATTTTGCAGTAAGGCGTCCATAAATGGAAAAGGGAGGTAACCATCCTGAGGGAATTGTATCTCCATTGGCTTCTATGCTAATGCCCACTCTAATAGTATCATAAATGCCGGTGCCATTTTGGGAGTAAGATTTGTGTGGTGAAAGAAATGAAATTATCAACCACAGAACGAAAGTTAGCTTTATATATTTAATGCGCTTTGGCATACTTTGTAAAAATAGCAATTCCTATTTTATAATTCAATCGTACAAGTAAAGTAACTGCTTTTATGTGTTATTGTTTCCTTAAGAATGTATTTCGGAAATATGATATACGGGTTTTTTAACTTCAACAGTAACAGGCTTTTTTCTTATTCTTTGCACGATGCTCATTATAATTCCCGCTACCATTATAATTACTCCAAGCCATAAAATATTTATAAAGGGAAATTCATAAACTTTTAAAGTAAGCAGACTCGTCATGGTTTTGTTTTCTTTAATGCCGATTTCAAACTTCCCTTCTTTTTCATCAACAATTTTATTAAACCGGAATATAAGCCCTTGAGCAAAAACAGTATCGGGTAAGCTTATCAGCTCATTTTGTTTCACTGAAATTGCGGGCATGGCCGTATATTTTCTTCCATCATTTGTGATTACTGAAATATTCAAAACCAAAGTGGTATCACCTGCTTCTGCATTTCTTTTAAAATCAGGAGGATTAATTTCTGTTTTATTAAAAGTAATCGTTCCGTTGGAATAAAAAATGGTATCTCCCGGTTTCATTTGCGCAGGCTTGAAAGTGCTGGTATCTTCTTCTTCGCCGCGCCACGATGATACATACACAAAAATGTCGCGGTTCCAGTAATGCTTTTTATCAGGGTTTGCAGAAAATCCTTCCTGACCTTTATTATTTTTTAATACATCAGGATAAAGAGTAAAATTTTCTTTGGTCTCCTTGCTTTCGAACTTCAGTTCAAAATATTTCTTTCTGTCTTTTTCATTTGAAGTATCTCTTGCATAAGTAACATGATACTTACCCATATCAGTTCTTATTCCTTTAAACAAAGTGATATTTTCAGCCGGGTCTTCATTCTTAGTTTTTTCAAACATGGCAATGCCCGTAGTATTTTTACTCAGCACTTCTTTTTTGCTTGATGATATAAGAATACCAACCAATGCCAGTGCAAAACCTACATGCGCAACGGATGGTCCCGCTTTTCTAAAATTTCCTTTTATTCCAATCCATATATACGAAGCATTTGCCACCACTCCATACACCGCTGCAAAAATAGCAAGATGAATGGCTGCCAAAAAACCTGCACCCTTTTGTGTGTAGTTGATATTTCCGAAAAAACTTATCGCAAGACTTATCACCAATGCAATTAAAGTAGGAAGCCAAATTCTTTTTGAAAAAAAACCATTTGGTGTATTGCGGTATTTAAAATATTGTGTTATGGCAGTAAGAGCGCCAATAATGATTGCTATAAATATTTGCACCTGATTATAAGCAAAAACAGTGTCTTGCGGCAATGCGATTTTAGTTCCGAAAATTTTATTGTAAACAGGCACTGAAGTTTTTGCAGTGATGATAAGGGCAGATAAGAACAAAACCAAAGAACCAATAAACATCCAGAACTCTCTGCTGTATGTGTTCTCTTCTTTTTTTATAGACGGGATTGATTTATTGCGGATAAAAAACAACATTAAAGCAGGGAGAAAGAAAATTAAAAAAAACAATAACAGTTGCGTTGTCATGTCCGCACCTGTAAACGCATGAACAGAAGTATCTCCAAGAATTCCGCTTCGCGTTAAAAAAGTAGAATATAAAACCAGTGAAAAGCTAATGATGTAAAAGAGATAAGTGCTTTTTAATGAGTAGCCGCTATGCGTGTAAATAAGATTAGCGTGCAAGCCTGCAATAAGAGTAAGCCAGGGAACAAGTGATGCATTCTCTACGGGGTCCCACGCCCAGTAGCCGCCAAAGCTTAAGCTTTCATACGCCCATGCAGCGCCCATCATAATGCCGGTGCCTAACACGGCGATGGAAAATGCTGTCCAGGGAATTGCAGTTTTTACCCATGTGTGATCTTTGTTTATCAATCCTGAGTATGCAAATGCAAAAGGAATAATGGTTGATGCAAAACCAAGAAACAATACCGGCGGATGAATTACCATCCAGTAATTCTGCAGCAATGAATTCAAATCGTTGCCCTCATAAACTCCGGGCAGTTGTAAATAATCAGGGTTTTGAAATATGGGCAATTGAGGCATCTGCTCCCTGAATAAAATAAAAGGGTTGCTTCCTATCCTCACTCCAAAAAAATAAATTCCTATCAGCATAGTAGCGATGCAGAATTGTGCAAAGCTGATAACCGTCATTACAGGCGCTTCCCATTTTTTTACTCTTGATATTAATATCCATCCAAGCACACATTGCCAGATGTTCCAGAGCATAAAGCTGCCCTCCTGCCCTTCCCAAAAACTTGCCAGCAAATATTTTGTTTGCAACGAACGTGAAGAATGATTCCATGCATAATAATATTCGTGGTAATGATTGGAGATGATGTAATAAAGCGTGAAGAATATACCCAGCACCGAAAGTGTTTCAACAAAAAAAACTATGCGTGCAAACCGAAGCCAGCCTTGCTTTTCAGAGAGCCCAATTGTTTTGTTCGCTAAAAAAAAAGCGATGGTGGTAATAAGTGAGGCGACAAGAGAGAGAAGCGCAAAGAAATGACCAAGTTGTCCCGGTAACAGATGTTCGCCATTGTATTGCATCGGGTTATTTGCTTACGCTATTTTTATCTTCTGACGATGAGGAAGGATATATTGTTTTGCTCACATTTTTTTCATTAGCATTCACATCATCTTTATATTTCGAAGGACATTTCAACAAAATATCAGTGCATTCAAAATGCCCGTCTTCCACTTTTCCCTTTAATACCATGCGTTCACTCTTTTCCATATCGGTAGGCTTGCTGTTATGATAAACAACCTGTATAGAATTATTGAGCGTATCAATTGCAATAAAGCTAAGGTAGTTGGGGTCTTTTACCGGGTCGTATTGCAATGGTGAATTCTTATCCATCTTCGCAACAAGAGTTACAAATCTTCCGGGTTTTTCTTTCGCAGATGCAATGGTTTCATACGTGGTAACATTGCCCATAAAGCTTATGAGCACCGCAATAGAAAATGCAATTAAAATAAGTATGATAATATGTGTCTTCTTCATTTATAAAATTGGTTTGTGCAAAATTAAGTGAAAGCCATTGAGGAATTTAAGATATTTATGAAGGATATAAACCCTGTAAAACTTTCTTTTTCATTAGAAAAAATTTGCAGCTAATTTGCGTGCTGTTTTAACCAAAAATATCATGGTTGACCTATCAAAATTTAATCCGAATTCTCCTGGAAATCCCAACAATACCATTTTCGGACTTCCGTTCACTGAAGAAGAAGCGCAACTAATTATTCTTCCTGTACCCTGGGAAGTTACGGTGAGCTGCGGAAGTGGCACTGCCCGAGGTCCTGAATATATTTTCAAAGCAAGCATGCAGGTTGATTTGTTTGATGCGGATGTGCCAGGCGGCTGGAAGAAAGGATTTTATATGCGGGATATTGAAAAAAAGATTTTGGTTAAAAGTGATTACCTGCGCAAAGAGGCTGAGCTATATATCAATTTTATTACGCAGGAGCAGGATATTCAGCAAAATAAATTCATGGACAAAAGCAGGAAGGAAATTAATGCAGGAAATAAAATTTTGAATAACTGGGTATATGAACAAACAAAAGAGTTGCTTGATAAAAATAAGCTCGTAGCGCTTTTGGGCGGAGATCACAGCACGCCTTTTGGTTTTTATAAAGCATTGGCAGAAAAATATGGCTCTTATGGAATATTACAAATTGATGCGCATTGCGACCTGAGAAAGTCTTACGAAAATTTCACCAATTCACATGCCAGCATTATGTACAATGCTTTGGAAGAAATACCGGAAATTGAAAAGCTGGTGCAGGCAGGCGTAAGAGATTATTGCGAGGAAGAATGGAATTATATATGCAGCAGCAATTTCCGCATTGTTACTTATTTTGATGATACAATTAAGGAGAGACTAATCGAGGGTGAAACATTTAGGCACATAGCCGAAGAAATTGTAAATCATTTACCGCAACAGGTATATTTTAGTTTTGATGTTGATGGATTAGACCCCAAGCTTTGCCCGCATACGGGAACGCCTGTATTTGGTGGCTTTCAGGCAGAGCAGGTATTATATCTCTTTAAAAAAGTGGTTGACAGCGGACGAAAATTAATCGGCTTTGATCTGGTGGAAACCGGCGTGGGAGAAGGTAATTACGATGCTATGGTATCTGCGAAGCTGCTTTGGAAAATGTGCAACCTGTTAATTAAAAGCAACAATCAATGACCGGAAAAAATTATGATTACATAATTACGCTAAAGCATCCGGGCTACAAGCTTGCAGATATAATAAGTTTTCTTTTGTGCTTATTAACGGTTATTTTCTTTACATACTTTCTTGTTATGGGTGCTGAAAAGCCGGCGCCTTATATTATTACTATCGCCGTGATTGTGGTTCAGTTCATCATCAATTATTTTAAAAAAAAGCAGGGCAAAAAAATAAATCACAACTACGCTTTTTCGATTTGTTTTATTGCATGGCTTACAATTCCGTACCGCAACTGGCTGCTTGCCGTTTTGTATCTTACTGCTCTTGTGGCAGAAACCCAGGTAAAGTTTCCGTATGAGATTGGTGTTAATGAAGAAGGTATTATCATTAATTCATTTCCGAAAAAAAATTTTAACTGGGCCGATTTTGTCAACGTTCTCATTAAAGAGAATATGCTAACGATAGATTTTAAAAATAACCGCATACTTCAAAAAGAAACAGAGAGTGAAGTGCCTGCCGAATTAGAAAAGGAGTTCAATGAGTTTTGCAAAAAAAGAATTACATCTGGAAAAAATAATTTCAGTGCAGCATAAAACAAAGCTATCAGTCAACATAAATAAAATTGCTACACTGCGTAATAGTCGCGGCGGCAACAATCCTGATGTGGTAAAGGCAGCAATAGATGTGCAGCGTTTCGGTGCTGAGGGTGTTACAGTTCATCCCCGCCCTGACGAAAGACATATTCGCTACAACGATGTTCGTGAAATAAAAAATATTATCACCACCGAATTCAACATTGAAGGCAATTGCACAGAACAAAAGTTTGTTGATCTTGTATTAGAAGTAAAACCGCACCAGGTAACAATTGTGCCTGATGCATTAAATCAACTCACCAGCGACCATGGCTGGAATACGATTGAAAATAAAAATTACTTAATTGATGTTATTAAAATATTTAAAGACGCAGGAATTCGTGTTAGCATTTTTGTTGACCCTGTTTTGGAAATGGTAGAAGGCGCTGCCAAAACAGGAACTGACAGAGTTGAATTATATACTGAGGGCTATGCTAAACAATTTTTAATTGATAAAGAAAAAGCAGTTAAACCTTATATCGCTGCAGCTTCAAAAGCAAAGGAATTAGGTTTGGGTTTAAATGCCGGGCATGACCTTGACTTACGTAATTTAAAATATTTTAAGCAAAACATTCCGTGGTTAGATGAAGTTTCTATTGGTCATGCGCTAATCTGCGATGCTCTGTATCTGGGTTTTGAAAATGCCGTGCAGATGTATAAAAGACAATTGATGTTAGCTGCACAGGATATTTAAAAAAAAGCCTCCTTAAAAAGAGAGGCTCGTAGTTTATCTCTAATTTATGACTACGTGAAATACTTTAATTTAATTCCTGGTTATATTTCTTATGAAGGTGTTATGCCAAACATTTAAATTATTTTATCAGAACCATTTGTTTCGAGCTTATTAAATGTCCATCTACAAACAGTGAAAAATTATAAGAACCGTTGGATAATTCAACACGATAAGCTCCACTGCCGGCGAATTTAAATTGCCAGTTGCACTATCTATGTTTACATAATTTGCAGCAGTGCCGATGCGGCTCCACCTTTTACTTGCAAAGAGGTGACCAGGGTGGTTGTATAAACACCAACCCTTGCCGGTTGAGGGAAGGTATTCTGCGCAATGGTGAAACTGTTGATGCTTGAACAGCAAAATATAAGCAAAGCAATTGGCAACCGACAACGGTAACACGTTTGCGTTTTCATATTTATTAAATTTAAATTTGTGATATAATGGAAAGGGTTTAGAGAGCATTTAATGATGTTATAAAGAGAAAGATTAGATCTGTAATAAGTGATTAGTCGCAAGGGTTAATTCTCAGTATTGCCATTATTTAGTTGTATTGTTCCTACACTGGTACCAATAACTTTTGCCATTCCTAATCCTATATCTATGGAAGCGCGGTAATGGATACCTCCATAAAGCCTGGAAATACCGGCTTCCTGAGCAGCAGCAAACAAACTTGAAAAATTTCTGGGAGCCCAGCCTCTGAAATCATAAGTATGGTCAGTTACGGAAACATTATAACCTAATGCGCCTGATGCTGCCTGCATCACAGAGCCTGTTACCGCTGCATGAGCAGCAGGATATTCAGGATGCGGAGGTGTTACAATAAACGGAAGCCATGCCGGGTCAATTACTTTTTGAATGTATGTTACAGGGCGCATAAGCGTATATTTATATTTTGTTCTGAAACATACTATTTGCCCATCCCTTTCTGCTATGCCTGCTTTTGCATAAGCTTCCGCAGCTTTCAGCAGTTGCGCACCGGTTTGTTCAATGGCTTCTGTAATAATTGACATATCATGACCTGCCGGTGTATAGCCAACACCGTCGCCCGCATCAACCCAGTATAAAGCAATGGTCTGTTGGTCTGTGGTTAAGTGTTTGGAAATATTATACACTTCACGTGCAATTTTGTAATAAGGAGAATTTTTGTTTTCAGAATAAGGTGCCGGGTAAGGCGGAGACACCCAACCTAAGTCAGTTACTAAATAAGTGCGTGCATCACCAACATAAGGCAGCACAGGCGGATTAACAAATGCAGGAGGAGTGGGCACCCATGCTCCCCGAAATACAGGGGATACATAACCAACATTGGACAGATTAATATCATCGGTTAAATACCAACTATATATTGCTGTTGCAATGCTTTGCCCATAAGATTGAGACCTTGTAAACTCTGCGGCGCTTGTACAATGCGTATTTTCATTATACGCATTTTCTAAGGAATCTATACTGGCTGAATCTGCAGTAGTTATTCCTATAAAAAAATAGCGTGTTAGGCTTGCCATAGCGGCGTTGGCGCTAACTTCCCAGTTGTAACTTTTACCATTTTGTATCGCAGGCATAGCAGGCATTTGATACAATTTTTCAGAAAGGCTGATTGAATTGGGATTGATGTAGCGAACAGATTCATACAATCCAATACCGATGTAGCCAAAGAAGCCGCCGGTTGCCAATACAGAATTTTTCTCAAGCAAAAAGCGAAGCTGAAGCTTATACCAGTCTGTTGCAACAGATGCATTGTATGTTTGCGATTGCAAGCTCGATTTATCAGACGAAACATTTTTAGTTGCAGGCTCATCATTAATATTTTTTTTACAACTGCTAAGCAACAACATAGCAAATAATCCAGAAAATAAAAGACAGAGATTTACTGCTGAAAATTTAGGTTGCTGAAAATTTTTCAACAGCGAAGATGTGAATGTAGTTTTCATGATTGTTGATTTATTTTTTTGAAAAAAAGAATTACAAATGATTTTGGAATATTCATTATTAATTTAATCACAGCGTTACTTTATTTCAGAATATTCAGGATGATAAGAATATTATTGTTTCAAAAAATTTAATGTGGTTGTATTATTACCGGATTCTATTTTTATGTAATAATTGCCTGCAGTTAATTTTGGTAAATTGAATGTATGGCTTGCTTCTGTTACGCATGACTGCTGAATTAATTTCCCCGAAATATTAAATAATAAAAGTGTTGTTTTGATTGCAGGATTTAAGCCTTCAACCCTTATTATATCTTTTGCAGGATTTGGATAAAGCTTTATGATATTTTCATTACCTAAATCAGTTTTTAGAATATTTGTGTTAGATATATTTTCATCAAAACCATCGCATAAAAAATTTATTTTCCATTTAAACATACCGCCATTCGGGTCTGCTGATTCAGCTCTTCCCGTCCAGCCGATTAAAGGATTCAAATATGCAACCGCCGAATGGCTGGCATTAACCCCTGAATCAATCAGCTTCCATGTTGCTCCATAATCATTACTGTATGAAGAACCGGTAACCGGTGTAAGACCATACGGCAAAGTGCTTACAAAAGTGTGCGTGCCGGGAATAACCGTAATAAACCCACCCATAGGATAGCCGGTAAAACTTTTGTCAGCCCATGTTATACCGCCATCGTGTGTTTCTACTTCATGCGGTCCTACACCAAAATCAAATGAAATACCAAGTCCATTTAATTTATCGGTGAAAGCAAAATCAAAAATAGGCGTAGCTAAAGTGTAAGGAGATAATTGCCAGTGATGCCCTAAATCATCAGAACGATAAATATAACTGTTGCCATAACTGTCGTTTGCTCTAAACCAAATCCTGTTTTTAAAAACAGTGTATACATTAAAATTAAAACTGTATGCATAACCCAGTGTTGGCGGAATATTTTGTTTTGGCACACGCTGCCAGGTTTTGCCTTCATCGCAGGTTGTATATATCTGCAGCGTGGAAGTATCAGTGCCATCATTATCGCCCACGGCAAGCCCGTTTTTGGCATCAAAGAAATAAACAAAATCAGCAAATGAGTTATCATCTAATAGTTTGCCCGGCTCAAGATGCTTCCATGCAGCGCCGCCGTTTGTCGTTTTGTAAATGCCGCCACCTTGTCCATCACTACCATCGTACATTGAAGCATAACAGGTATTACCATCAATGGCTGAAAGGCTGCCTAATGCATAACCGGCAGGAGAGGGTATTGAATCAAACCGCCAGGTTTTTCCTCCATCTGCTGTACGTACAAAAACTTTTGAATCGTAATACAATGAATCAAAATTTACTCTTGCCCACACTGTATTGAAACACGGCACTTTTATTTGCGGCATATAACTGTTGTAGAAGTGCGGCGCATCAACATCTTTCCAATAGGAGTTAATTTTTAGTCCAAATTTTTGGTTTGAACCTTTTGAATTTTGGTTTTGTTGCATGTGTTGCAGGAAATTATTTTTCCATTTGTTATCAGTAATTTTTGTTTGCGTATTAGCGGTGATTGAAAATGCTGATAAAAAAAGTAAAGTGTAAAGAATCGTTTTCATAAAATTTTTGTTTTAGTAATTCAAACCTACACTGGTATGCAAACGTTTTTTTGCTATTTCGATAAACAGCTATGTTCTGGCTACATTTTACATACATAGATGTTTTTTTGAATTTTTTATAGACGAATGGCATTTATCACCGAAAGGCATCTTTCTGTTGAAAAGCATATTTAGTACTATGATTTGGTGTTTATCTTTAGGTTGAAGAAAAATTGTCTCAGCATACGATGTTATCTGTCGCCGAAACCGTCCATTTGGTTGAAAAAGCATATTTGTACAGCTTTTGCAAACTTATTTTTAAAAAGAAAAATTAATGTGTTGGTAAGCGCATTCATATTCTCCAATAAGCCTTTGCCGCGTATTGCAAGGCACCTTGTGTTTTGGGGATTATACTATTTGCGTTTTGTTTTACTTGCTTTACCTGACGTAAAGATAAAAACACTTACAGGCACAGATGTTTATTCAGATGCCTTTCAGAATGCAATTAATTTTTTGCCGGTTTACCTGTTCGCTGTTTATGTTACACTCTATTTTATTTTACCAAAATATCTTGCAAAAAGAAATATTTTATTCCTCGCTTTATGCATTCTTTCTGTAGTTATCATCACACTTTTATCAGCTTATTGTATTACTGTTATGACTTTCATTAATGGCGGAGAACCCAAGAATGAGTTGGACATCGAATTGGCGCTGCGCAGATCCATAACAAGTCTTATAGCAATTTCAAGCTCTGCAGTTATTATGAAAATTATGAAAGACTATTTTTTTAAACAACGTGAAAACGAAAGATTGTCTATTGAAAATGCCAGGAACAAACTGCAGTTGCTGAAAATGCAAATACACCCCCGTATTTTGTTTGAGTGCTTACATAATATTTATAATGATATAGATGCAGGAACCTTGTATGCGCCGGAGATGATTTTAAAATTGTCTGAACTGCTGAGCTATTTGCTGTATGAAGGAGAATTGAAACAAGTGCCTCTAACAAAGGAAATAAAGATGCTTCAGGCTTATTTTGAATTGAAAAAGTTAGAATATAAAAACAAGATTGAAATAGACTTTGAAGTGAGTGGCGAAATGGATACACATTATATTTTATCTGTTTTATTGCTTCCTTTATTGGAAATAGCAATTATTCCTCCTGAAAAGTTAGAAAAAGTGCTCACTGTATTTTTAGAATTAAAAACTATTGAATCAAAACTTTATTTCAACCTAAAAACTAATATTTCGGGCACTCAGGTTATGAAAACGCCTGCTGCACAAATAGCATTAGATAGTACAAAAAGAAGGCTGCAAACTTCTGGTTTATATAAATTCAAATTAGAATTTCAATCTGCTTCAAACAGCTTTGCTATTATACTGTTGCTTGAACCCGATAAATTCAGCAATCTAAAAAAATTCACAATTCAAAATGAAGAGAGCATCATATATGAGCGTGTATAAAAGAATATTATCTAATCAGCCAGGTATGCGCATAAAAAGACATGCTTTATTGGGGATTGCAAGTTATTTAATTACTGTGCTCGCTTATCCGCCTAATGGTAGCTATGGTTCCCTCAACGGGCTTAAGGGAGATGGATTTTTAAAATACTATGAAATGGTGGTGATAAGATCTGCTTTTTATCTGCTTTTTGTGTTACTATTTTTTTACATTGTTAGTTATTTTTTAATGCCGCTTTTTTTCTGGAAAAAAAAATACCTGCAATTTCTTTTGATGTCTTGTATATTATTAATAGCAATTTCTTTTTTCAGATATGCGATTTTTCTGTATGTCTATAACCCCATTATGAAGCAATTGGGATTGCATGTAAACTCAGTACATGATATTTTGAGAATGAGCATTATCCTCAATTTTGATGGTCCCGCCTTTTTAAGCTTTGCGCTTATTTCAGTGAAATTTTTTAAAGACTGGCAACAAAAACAGCGGGATAATTTCAATCTTCAAAAAGAAAATTCAAATGCAGAATTGCAATTATTAAAAGCACAGATACATCCACATTTTTTGTTTAATACGCTCAATAATATTTATTCATTTACGCTGAATAAATCTCCGCTTGCAAAAGACATATTGAAAAGACTGGAAGAAATTCTTCATTACATGATAGAAGAGTGCGAACAGCCGCTCGTTCCTGTAAAAAATGAAGTAAAAATTATTGAGGATTATTTTGAACTGGAAAGAATACGCTACGGAAACAGCCTCGATATGCAGTTAGAAATAACCGGTGATTATAATAATAAACTAATCGCTCCTTTACTTATGATACCGTTTGTGGAAAACAGCTTTAAACACGGAACCAGTAAAATTTTAAAAGAACCTTGGATAAAACTATTTATACAGGCAGACAAAGACGTTGTACATTTTTCATTAACCAACAGCAAACCTGCAGATGAAATTATAAATGGCAAGGGTGGAATTGGTTTAAATAATGTAAAAAAAAGACTCGAACTTTTGTATCCTTCCAATCATTTATTAACGGTTGAATCTTCAGTAAATACTTTTACAGTAAATATGCAGATACCCCTGCAGGAGGTGAGTGAGGAGGGGCAATATACAACCAGGAAAAAAATGATTATTGATGATGTATAACAAACCCAAAACATGAGCCATAAAAAAATAAACTGCCTGGCAGTTGATGATGAGCCACCTGCCTTACAGGTAATAGAAAAATATGTTACCTCGGTACCTGTGCTGCATCTTGCTGCAACATGCAGCAATGCCGTAGATGCATTGGCCGTGCTTCAAAATAATCAAATTGACCTGTTGTTTCTTGACATACAAATGCCTTATATACTGGGTACTGATTTTATGCGCACGCTTGTAAATCCACCCAAAGTAATTTTCACAACAGCCTTCAGAAAATATGCGGTTGAAGGATTTGATCTTGATGCAGTAGATTATTTATTAAAGCCCATTTCATTTGAACGTTTTCTTAAAGCAGTGAATAAGGTGATGAAATTAAATCTTCCTGTTACGGAAAACATTTCAGTGAATACCATGCAAAAAAATCAGGCAATTGATGAATTTATTTACCTGCGGGCAGACAGAAAAAATATCAAAGTAAACCTCGATGATATTTTATTTATAGAAAGCCTGAAAGATTATATTAAAGTAGTTACTAAAGACAAGACCATTGTTACCAAGCAATCTATTTCATCATTAGAGGAAAGCCTGCCTGCCAATGCTTTTATCCGTACACACCGTTCTTTCATTGTTTCAATAAGCAAAATAGAATCCTTTACACAAGACCTTATACAAATGGATAAATATGAATTACCAATCAGCAGGTCGTACCGGCATGAAGTGGAGAAAATTCTGAAAGTGTAATAACATATATGCGATGCACAATTCCCAATCCCCAATCCCCAATTCCTAATTCCGAATTCCTCTTATCCTCCTTATTTCACGTTAATCAAATTATTATTTCCCGCTTCAATATTCTTTGTAACTTAACCCTCTTAAAAATTATTTTATGCGAAAATTATTTACACTCCTCGTTATTCTTTTTGTTCAACATTCATTGAACGCACAATTAACTGTTTCTCCCAATGGAGGAAACAAAAAAGCATCTGTTAGCGAACGCATAGGAATTACAGATGTTACCATTCACTACGACCGTCCGCATGTTAACGGAAGAGAAGGACAAATTTGGGGTAAGTTAATTCAAGTTGGTTATACCGACTTAGGTTTTGGAACCAGTAAAGCAGCGCCGTGGAGAGCCGGCGCAAATGAAAATACTACCATTGAATTTTCCGGTGATGTAAAAGTTGAAGGTAAGCCATTGAAAGCAGGGATGTATGCTTTTTTTGTGGCCTATGACCCCAATGAATGCACTTTAATTTTTTCAAACAACAGCACCGCGTGGGGCAGCTTTTTTTATAATGAAAAGGAAGATGCGCTTCGGGTAAAAGTAAAGCCTGCTGCATTAGATAAAAGCGTTGAGTGGTTGAAATATGAATTTATGAATCAAACGGAAAACAGCGCTACTGTTGCGCTTGAATGGGAAAAGCTGATGATACCATTTAAAGTTGAGGTTGATTATATTCAGGCACAGCTTGCTTCTTTTCGCAGGGAACTTCAATCTGATAAAGGCTTTCAATGGCAAGCCTGGCAACAGGCTGCGCAATTCACTGTTGATAATAATGTTGATTTGCAAGAAGGTTTGATCTGGGCAGATTATTCCATTAACGGGCAATTTGTTGGTGAGAAAAATTTTCAAACACTCTCTACAAAGGCTGAAATATTGACTAAGCTGAATCGCACAGCAGAAGCTGACGCTCTTATGAAAGAAGCATTGCCCATGGCTAAGATGGCTGAGTTACATGCTTATGGGCGCCAATTGCTGACACAAAAAAGAACTAAAGAAGCATTTGATGTTTTTAAAATGAATTATGATAAAACCCCTAACACATTTACAACAAATATGGGAATGGCAAGAGCCTCCTCTGCAATGGGCAATTATAAGGAAGCATTGAAGTATGCGAATGCAGCATTACCACAGGCGCCAGATGCAGGTAACAAATCAAATGTGGAAAGAATAATCAGTTTACTGAAAGAGGGAAAAGATATTAATCAATAGTTGCGTGGTGAATGGTGCTATTGTGGTGTTTCGATGCTGCAGTTAATCCATTCATCATCAAACTTTGCATTGTATTTTTTATAAAAGCTTATGGCATGTTCATTCCAGTCGAGTACCTGCCATGCAATACCACTGAATCTTTTTTCTTTGGCTTCTTCAATTAATCTGTCAAATAATAATTTACCAACTCCTTTTCCTCTTGCCTGTTCCGTAACAACAAAATCTTCGAGATACATGCGCTGCCCCTTCCATGTTGAATAGCGGATGTAATACATGATGAAACCGAAAATTTCCTCACCCCCTAAACCCCTCTCCACAGGTGTAGAGGGGGAAATTTCTTGCGCTACGAAGCCCCACCACACAGGCTTTTCACCAAATCCGCTTTTTTCAAAATGTTCTAAAGTAACCGTTACTTCATCTGGCGCTTTTTCGAAAGTTGCCAGCTCTTTTACAAGCTCAAGCAAGCGGGCACAATCTTTTTTTTCTGCTTTGCGAATATGTATGCTCATATAAAAATTATAGAATGCAAATGTTGAACTTTTTAAAAATCTAAATTAAGCGTTACAATCTCTGACTTTTTTTGGGGGCAGCAATAAATCGATAAGCATCATCAAAATCAAATGCATTTTTTAAAGAGCTATTTGTAACAAACGAGAAGTTTTTGTGTGCATAGAAATTACCGCTAAAAGAGGGAGAACATCTGCAAGAAATTTTAAAAAGGTATTATTCAATTAAATATTTCCTCCCATCCATTCCATAGCTTTTTTCTGTAATTCCACTGAAGTGTATTTATCTCTTAATTCTTTTAATCCACCTCCCAATTAAATGTAAGATGCGGTTTAGTTAATGAATTTATTTTTGCAGAAATCATTTTGTCTATAAACTCCAAAACCTGCTCCTGCTGTTCAGGAGTTAACCCGCTTAATTTTTTTTCTAATACTTCATTACTCATATAAAAAGCTTTCAGTAAAGTTACAATTTATACACAACAATTTCTTTAATCAATCTAACCACTTCTTCGGCGCAGCCAAATGCAAGTGTGAAGCCACTTCCACCATGCCCATAATTATGAATGATGTTGGTGTTGTGTTCTATTTCAACTCTTACATTCAAACGATAAGGTCTTATCCCTGACCAACTGCCAATAAACTGTTGCTTCCTCAAATCAGGAAATACATAATAAGCATTATTCAATAATTTCTTTATAATTGATGATTCAGTTGTTTCTATTTCAATTCCATCTTCATAAGTGCCGCCGATTATAATTGCATCTTTACGGGGAACAACGTATAAAGGCTTTTCTGTATCAAGAAAAATATTTAATTCTTTTTTTGGTGACAGCAACCCAACTTGTCCGCGAACAGCCATAAGCTCTTTATCATTACATAATTCCCTGCTTCCTAAACCTGAGCAATTAACCACTGCATCATAATCATTTTTTACTGCATCAAAATTGTGAATTTCTTTTTCATGAAATTGCACACCGTGTTTTTTCAATTGCATCTGCAGCCATGGAAGAAATATTTGTGTTTCAATAAGGGGAACAATTACTTCATATCCTTCTTTATATTTTTCATTTAATTCATCACTCTTTAATTTTCTAACAGAATTTTGCGGCATAAAATCAATCCATAATTTTTCTTCTTCAACATCTTTTCTCACAACCTTAGTCAGCTTTTGCATGCTAACGCCGGTTTCAGAAACAAAAGATAATCGCTTATAATATTCATAACTTTTACGGCACCATTCCATACCCCTTTTATCGTTGCGAATGTGATAGGGAAACCAGAATGCAGCAGCTTTATCAGAAGTTATATTGGGAGAAAATGCCTTTGCAAAAATTTCTGTTTGATGTTTTTTATTCATCAATAAGTATGCGACCGATAAGCCGCTGATTCCTGCGCCGATGATTGCAATCTTGCTCATAATAAATATATTTTTTTTGGCGATTTGAATTATTGTATAACTATCTGCAAATCTATGTGCCTATATTTCTATTCATCAGATGGCGAAACAGATTATTCCTTATTAATTAAAAATTTCGAAATTTTTTCTGCTCGCAAAAGAGAAATTTTAAGCGCAAACACAATTTTTTACCTAAAAAAGTAACTATAAATAAAAAATTGTGTAATTTACTGCCCTAAAAAAAATTGCATCATGAAAAAAAATCTATTATCCTTTTCAATTCTATTGTGCCTTTGCACAATATCCTATGCACAAACACCAGCGTTAGTGCAAACATTACAAAAAAGATGCTCAAGCTTTGAGTATTATCAGCAAATGCTGAAAGACGACCCGCAGTTTGCTATTAACCAACAAAAGATTGAGAAATTTACTCAGGAGTTTATAAAGAAAGGTGGCGCAAGTGTAACCAGCAAAGGAGCTGCCGCTATTTATACTATTCCGGTAATAGTGCATGTGGTTTACAATACCACAGCACAAAACATAAGCACCGCTCAAATTCAAAGCCAGATTGATGTTTTAAACCAGGACTATCAAAAGCTAAACAGTGATGTAACAAAAGTGCCTTCCGTATGGACATCGCTTGTTGCAAATGCACAGGTTTCTTTTTGTCTTGCTACAAAAGACCTTAATGGCAATGCAACTACAGGCATTGTTCGTAAAAACACAACTAAAACTTCTTTCTCAACCAATAATGATGTGAAGTTTAGCAGCAGAGGAGGTGATAATGCATGGGATGCCACCAAATACCTTAATCTTTGGGTTTGCCATTTAAGCGGCGGTGTTTTAGGATACGCACAATTTCCCGGCGGAGCTCTTGCTACAGATGGAGTGGTAATAGATTCCAAAGCTTTTGGAACTACAGGCACTGCGGCTTTTCCTTATAATACAGGCAGAACTGCCACCCATGAAATAGGTCATTGGTTTAATTTAAGACATATATGGGGAGATGATGGAAGTGGTTGTAGTGGAAGCGATAAAGTAACCGATACACCCAACCAGGCAGACGAACATTATGGCTGCCCGAAATTTCCGCAAGTATCCTGCAGCAACGGACCAAATGGAGATATGTTCATGAACTATATGGATTATGCAGATGACCGCTGCATGTATATGTTTACCAAGGGTCAAAAAAGCAGGATGACTGCAACATTAGTAACCGGCGGCTTCCACTCTTCAGTAACTGTTTCAGGCAAATGCGGCAGTCAGCCACAAACAAAAAATTCTGGTATTGAAACTAATTTTATCAAACTAACAATAGTACCAAATCCCATAGCATCTTCTGATATTCCCACATTTTTCTATACACTAAAGAAATCTGCTTCAAACATTCAAGTATCTGTTTACAATATGTATGGCGCAGAAATAAAGAGTCTTCATTTAGGCAATCAGGCATCAGGAGATTATCATTACAGCCCTGCAGACTTAAACCGCATGGTAAACGGCGTTTACATTGTGAAATTATTTGCTAATAACGAACTTATAGGCAGCAGCCGGTTTGTAGTGAGCAGATAATTTTTTTACATATACTTTTCCCTCAAAAAAAGAGGCGATGCCTTTCTCAAAAAAGCATCGCCTCTTGATTTATCTTTACATCACATTTAGACAAACTACAAACCTCAAACGATAAACTCCAAACTCATCTCAATCTCTCCGTGCTTTTCAGCAATTTTTGATCTTTATAAATGCCCCGTATTGCAAGTAATAAAAACAGCGGAATAAGAAAAGCAAATATCGAAAAGAGAGATAAGCCGCCAGTTGTATATTCTTTTATGTATGTGAAATAAAGATATAAATCTAAAATGCTTATAGCTAATGCAAGCAAGCACAACCGCAGTTGAAATTTACGCTGCTTGAAAATAAAAATAATGATTAAGCACAACGCTGCTAATACAGAGGACAGCATTAGTAAAGGAATTTTGGTGGTAGCATTAAAATCAGGAGATGCATCCTGCATATTACCTATGATGTAAAAAGGAAATTTTAAAGTAAGAAAGCTGCAGGCCGCAGCAAAAAGAAGCCAAAGCGTTTGTATGCGTTGTATCATAAGCTCATTGATTTTAAGAAGTAAAAATAATTAAAAACCAAAGGGTGCAATAATATATTTTAGGCAGGGGCAGTAGTGTTAAAAGTTATGGGGAAAAGGTAAAGTGGCACGAAATTTAACCACTATAAATATAAAACCTTGTTGACTTATGAAATACAAATATTTACTTCTGTTTTTTGCATTAGCAGGTTTCGCGAAGAAAGGAACAGCCACCGATTATAGCTATCAAAAATATAGTGATACATCTGGCACACAGGATAATGTAGCAATGAATTATACCGTATCTAAGCCAGACAAAATTGGAACCGGGAGCTTTTACATGTACCCCAATCCCGCAAAAGGAACTACAACAATTTATATAAATAGCTTTCGTGAGAGCGATCAGGGAGAATGTGTTCTCTTTAATTCTTCAGGGCAGGCGGTTTTAGTAACTCCTGTAAGTAACGGAAATAATAATATAAATGTCGGAAGTTTGGCTGCGGGTCTATATGTAGTAAAAATAATTACAAATGATAAGTCTGTAATTACAATGCGACTGGTGGTAACAAGATAAAAGTCTTTACATTTTATTTTCAAAAATATTTGAATGAAGTGAATGCTTGCCATTCGCTTTATTTTTTTGTGATATAGCATAATGGTTCATTCTTATATTTGCAACCCCAGTAAATTCAACGCATTTTTTGAAACATGCTGAACAGAATTACTAATTGACGTATTCAACATGCTGTAATAGATGTAGATCTACAGTCTGACGGCTCGAAGCCGTCTGACCAACATTCAGTTGCTGAATAAAATTCAAGGCATGAAGGAGTACGCCTGTCCCGCTTCGCCTGATATGAGGCGGGCCCAGGCGCAATCATGAGATCATCAATATACAAGAACTGGCATATAAAAAATATTCCATATAAGTAATTCATGTTTAATAATCTTACAGAACGTTTAGAAAGCGCTTTTAAAAATCTAAAAGGTGAAGCCCGCATAAACGAACTCAACATTGCCAACACTGTAAAAGATATTCGCCGTGCATTGATTGATGCGGATGTAAACTTTAAAATAGCAAAAGAATTTACAGACAGGGTAAAAGAAAAAGCATTTGGCGCAAAAGTGATTAATGCCATAAGCCCCGGGCAGCTCATGATAAAAATTGTGCAGGATGAATTAACCGAACTGATGGGCGGCACTGAAGCCGAATTTAATATTACAGGCAACCCTGCCGTAATATTAATTGCAGGATTACAGGGCAGCGGTAAAACAACTTTCAGCAGTAAGCTTGCCAATTATCTAAAAATAAAAAAAGGAAAATCTCCCTTGCTTGTTGCAGCAGATATTTATCGCCCTGCAGCTATTGACCAGCTTATTATTCTGGGTGAGCAGATTCATGTTGAAGTGTATAGTGAAAGAGGAAATAAAGATGCAGTGGCTATTGCTGAAAACGCAATAAAAGAAGCCAGGAGTAAAAATAAAAATGTTGTTATAATAGATACTGCAGGCCGTTTGGCGATTGACGAATTAATGATGACAGAAGTTGCCAACATTAAAGATGCCGTAAACCCCGCAGAGATATTATTTGTTGTTGATAGCATGACGGGGCAGGATGCAGTAAACACCGCAAAATCTTTTAATGACCGTCTTGATTTTTCGGGTGTTGTATTAACCAAGTTGGATGGTGATACAAGAGGCGGCGCAGCATTGTCAATTAAGAACACCATAAATAAGCCGATAAAATTTGTAAGCAGCGGAGAAAAAATGGATACGCTTGATGTGTTTTATCCTGAGCGCATGGCGCAGCGAATTTTGGGAATGGGCGATATTACCAGCCTGGTAGAAAAGGCGCAGGAACAATTTGATGAGGAAGAAGCAAAAAAATTAGAAAAGAAGATTAGAAGAAACCAGTTCGATTTCCAGGATTTTTATGAGCAATTGCAGCAAATAAAAAAAATGGGTAATTTAAAAGACCTGATGACAATGATTCCCGGCGTAGGAAAAGCAATAAAAGATATTGATATTAGCGATGATTCTTTCAAAGGCGTAGAAGCGATTATTAATTCTATGACTCCGTATGAAAGAGCAAACCCTGACAGCATAACTCAAACCCGGCGCAGCCGCATTGCTGCAGGGTCGGGTAAAGATATAAGCGATGTAAATGCTTTGATGAAGCAGTTTGAGCAAATGCGACAAATGATGAAAACCATGAGTAAAATGCCTATGGGAGGGCGCTTTGCCGGGATAAGAAGATAATAAAATTCTGGGCACCATTGCTGCAATAAATATCATTAAAGTGTCCCAGTGAAAATAAAAAATATTAATTTTAATCAGATGTTTGGAAAATATTAAATTGTTACTACATTCGCAGGTTGTTGCTACAATTGCAAACCAAAATAAAAAAAGATAACCCTATTAATTAAGCCTGTAAATTTCTATTTAAAATGGCAGTTAAAATCAGATTGCAGAGGCATGGAAGTAAAAAAAGGCCTTTTTACTTTATAGTAATCGCCGATGCCCGTGCACCCAGAGATGGGAAATTTCTACAAAAAATTGGTACCTACAATCCGCTGACCGCACCAGCCACCATTCAGCTTGACCGACAAAAAGCTTTAGAGTGGCTAAACAAAGGGGCTGAGCCTACAGACACTGTTCGCCGCATTTTATCTTTCAAAGGTGTGCTCTATTTAAAGCACCTGCTGCGCGGGGTAAAGCTTGGCTTGTTTGATGATGCCGCAGCAATGCAAAAGTTTCAGAAGTGGCACGATGAGCATGAGAGTAATATTCTTCGCCGCACAGAAGAGCATAAAAAAACGCAACGCACAAGAAAGTATATGCCCTCTTCCAGAAGAATGGACACAAGAGATCAAAACGCTGCTGCCGGAGCATAACAATCCCAATTTTACGTTTGCCGATAAGCTTGCAAAAGCTTAGTAGTTGTGGTATGCATGTAAGTAAAGATTTGCGGCTTATTATCATTTATAAAAACATAATCTTTTTCATTACAACATCTGCTTAAAAGAACAATCCTTTTTTTGTTATGAATAATTATATCAGTATTGGAACTTTTGCAGCTACGTTCGGGTTCAATGGCGATGTATTAATAAAACATGTATTAGGCAAAAGAACTAATTTCAAAAATACAGAAGCTCTGTTTGTTGAAGAGTTCAGCAATTCTTTTATTCCTTACTTTATTCAAAATGCCAAATCTAAAAATGAAAATGAAACGATTGTAAAGCTTGAAGGTATTAACAGTAAGGAGGCCGCGCATACAATTTTGAATAAAAAAGTATGGCTCACAAATGAAGATTTTAGAAAAACACCGAAAGCATTTGGGCCGGTTTCTATGCTTGGTTATACTGTGATTAATGAAGGAAATGCGCTGGGTGTAGTCGAAGAAGTAATTGAGCAGCCGCATCAAACCTTATTAAAAATTTTTATAAACGGGAAAGAAGCTTTTATTCCTGTGCACAAAGAAACCCTTCAAAAGATTGACAAAGAAAAATTGGAAATACAGGTTGTTTTACCTGAAGGGCTGCTCGATGTTTACACGTGATTACTACTGGTAAAGTTCTATTGTTAATTTGAAGCTGTGTTTTTTTCCCGTTCTGTCAATGGTTTCAACCGTGATTTTCTTTTTGTAATTACTGCTGCACTTTTTATCTTCCTTAATTGAAACAATGGTATTATGATCGTTGTTTACATCATCTGAATAATCCTGATTATAAAGACTGCTGTTTAAAGCTGTATTTATAAAATAATTCTTAGTGTAAATGGAATCAAAGTTTTGTGATATAGAATAAACATTAGCAATTGAATCTGCCTTTAGTTCAAGCTGATGAATGTAGGGTTTAAGTATATCTTTTTGAAATTTTTTTTCAAGCTCCATTATTTGCTTTACCTTCTGTTCGGCTTTTTTGATTTGATTTTCCTGCGCTGTTTTGGCAGTAGTTAATTTCTCCAAAGAGATCTGCACATTTTTTAAATTGATTGCTGATAAAGCATCCTGAACTTTTGCTTCTATCTTTTCCTTTTCAAAAGCTGAAAAGCTTTTTTCTAAATTTAATTCATTTAATTCCTGTGTTGCTTTTTCGGCTTGTTGCAAAAAATTATTTTGGTTCAGCAGCAATGCCATACCATCAGCCATTGACTTTTGCGCATCGGTAAAAGATTCAGTGTTATTATTGAGTTCATCATCTTGTTTTAATAATGCAGATGTTGATTCACCGGAGCCAGCTTCATCATTCGGGCTTAAAAGCTTTGATGTATTCTCTAATCTTTCCAAAGTAATCTCACTTATTGCAAGCGGTGCTTCCTGCGTCAATGATTTATTTAATTTTTTTTCGCTCTTTTTTCTGCTTGTTGTAACGGCAGCTATCGCATCACTTACTTCCTTTGATAAAGAATTTTTAAGAAAAAATAATGGATTGAAAAATGGATTATCAATTTGTGCTGTAAGCGGCACTATAATCACAGACTGCTTTTGATTCACGTTTCCCGAAAAAACATCTGAAGCTTTCCTATGCCATGTTGTAAAGCTTAAAAGAATGGTGATGCTTAGTAAGGCAAATACGTAATTACGGTACTGAAATGTTTTATCTTTTTGTTTCAGCATACGCTTTACACGCAACAACAAATCGCCTTCTTTTTTTCCTGATGCTGACATTGCAAAACAAGGGCTGCTGTTTAAACAGGCAATTTTAAGAAGAGCTTCAGCATATACTACAGGATTATATTGAAATTGCAAAACCCAATCATCGCAGCAATTTTCTCTCTCTTTATGAATCATGTTGCTAAGCAATTTACTGAAAGGATTAAAAAATAAAATCATTTCTATTATCAATTGCAGCATATTAAAAAGATAATCTGCCCTTTTTATATGAGCCAGCTCATGAAGAATAACTGCCTCCATTTGTTGCGCATTGAGATTGTTGATGCAGGCAAGCGGTATAAGAATTACAGGCTTTATAAAACCAATGGTAAGCGGGCTTTTAACCAGGCTTGATAAATATATTTTTAGATCTTGTTTTATTTCTAAGTAACCTGCAATTCGCTTTACAAAAAATTTCCATTCAGCATCAATTTTTTGCAGGCTATTTGTTTTTATATGATTTGTATATTGATACCCTCTGCACCATTTATAAATTTGAAAGCTTAGCAGGCATAAATAAGCAACAGACAATAATGGCAATAAAGCCTCTGCTCTAATAATTGCAGATAACAGTAATGAATTAAAATTGTGAGCGTCAGGGATAATTATAGCAGGAGAATCAGAAAAAGTTGTGCCTGCATAAATAGCTTCAGCACCTTTTTCATAATAAAAAATAAGTGTTGCAAAAAACCACGAAAAAATCATGAGTTGAGATAACAAAGCAATTCGGTATCTACTTACAGAAGATAGCTTGAACAATCCATTTACTATCATTACTATAAGCCATAGAAGCGCTGCCTGCCATAAGCTGTTGAATATTGCATAACCCAACGCATGCAGAAAAGCAGATTGAAATAAGGCTTGCATAATAGTTAGTCTTTTTTCAGGTTATCTAACAGTTTTTGAATTTCTGCCAGTTCCTCTTTGCCCGGAGTTTGTGAACCCAATGCCTGCATTACCAATTGTGTGGTTGAGCCGCCAAATAATGAATCAACCATTTTATCTAATAAATGCTGCTGTGTTTTTTGCCTGCTTACATTGGCTTTATATACATGCGTTTTGCTTGATGAGTCACGTGTTACAATTCCCTTCTCAAACATTATCTGCATTAATTTAAGTGTAGTTGTATAGCCACTCTCTTTATACTTGTTGAGCTCTTCATGCACAGTGCGAACAGTCGCTTCATCATTATTCCATAACACCTGCAAAATCTCCAGCTCACCTTCAGTAGGCTTTAAAAATTTCCTGTTATTCATTTTACGAATTTTTTCGTATCAAATGTAATTATTGTTTATTTTATGAAAAGATTTTTATCCATTTTTTAAAAATATTAACGAATGGCGTTAAAGATTTATTCAACCTGCAAAAACTATTACACCTTCGATAAAGAAGCAGCAAAGTATTTTTTATCTATTCAAACACTTGCAGCAAGACATTAACCTCCCTACCTTTATTATCAAAAAAAATTATGCAACATAATTTCCGCTTCGCCATTGTTTTGGCATTTATTACCCCTTGCCTTTCTATATAGCCCAAACAATAAATACTTCAGAAACATTTACTGTAACTGATTACAGCAATATAAATAACTGGGCTTCCCACCCTCTTAAATGGGATTATGCTGACAGCATTCCGCAATCTTTGCGCAGCGATTATAGCCAGGATACAAGTGCCGATATTTTCTTTGTGCATCCTACTACCTATACAAATATTCTTCGTCCCTTCGGATGGAATGCTCCTGTAGATAATGCTGCCCTTAATCAGCAAACAGATAAGGGAACCATTTTATTTCAATGCAGCATTTTTAATGAAGCAGGTCTTGTGTATGCGCCGCGGTATCAGCAGGCAAATCTTGACGCTTTTCTGCCTATTAATGAAGTGAAGGGCAAACAGGCGCTTGACCGTGCTTATGAAGATGTAAAAGCAGCGTTTCAATATTATCTCGACCACTATAATAATGGGCGCCCCTATTATTATTGCAGGGCATAGCCAGGGCGCACTACATGCAGCACATTTGCTAATGGACTTCTTTGATGGCAAAACTCTGCAATCAAAATTAGTTGCTTCTTATACTATTGGATATGCATTAAATCCCAACGATTTTACTTCGCTTACAGCATGCAATCAACCCGATGAAACGGGCTGCATGTGCAGTTGGCGCACCTATAAACAAGGATACGTGCCGCTGGATATAAAGAATGAAAATTTTGATGCCATTGTTACCAACCCGCTTACATGGAAAGCCAGCAAACCTGTAGCCGATCAAATTGCCAATAAAGGTGGCAATCCAAAAGATTTAATACACTTGTTCCGGGCGTAGCTGATGCCATAGTGCATGGCAATATTCTTTGGGTAAGTAAAGATGTTATAAACTTAGGACCGCTTATTAATGATTATCACGTGGCAGATATGAATCTCTACTATCTAAACACGCGTCTTAATGCAAACCGGCTGTGCAGGCATATACACTATCACATTCGCCTGCAAAAAAAATTACTAATGTGATACAACAGCCGGTGGAAGCAGTTCAATAAGGTTATAGTTATTGTTATTGTGCGACTAAAGACCTCAAAGCTGTGCCTGGCTTGACTCACCCCCGCTCCTCTCTCCAAAGGAGATGGGGAGCGTGAAATCCTTTGTGGTAAAGTATTCCGTGATATTAATTTCTTTTAAAAAGGTTCACAAAAAAATCAGCCTTGCTTGGTCTTCCAAATCTGATAAGTATTTAATAGCGCAGTATAAATCACAGCGGTGCAAACCAAATTGTCGCATTCACATCCTTGGAAGTCTGCACACCAGTTAACTTCTCTAAATTTTTCAAAAATAAGTTTTTAAATCTTCCGGATTAATGAATCCTTATACACAATAAAAGCAGGTGCATAAAAAAACCTTTCTATTTCACGAATAATTTAAAAATTATCAGTATGTTCGCAGGTGGATGTGTACCCTATACACACTCGCATATAATTCCAATCTCCCATTTAAAACCGTTCGCTATTCTAATGAAGGATACAAACATGAATAAATTCAGGGAAACTACTGATGAATAAAAGGTTTTAAGCATGTTCGAAGATAGAATACAACTTCCTTAAAAAGCAAGCAACAGACACCGGTATTAGTAATTTAAGTTTGAAGTATTTGAAATAAAAATACTGCAAGCAAAAAATATCACTTGCAGCAGTTCTTAATAAAATTTAAAAGACAAAATAATTGTTATGCAACAATTTTTACTCCCGTTGAAAAATTATTTTTCGGTACGCATCGCAGCGTTTGTAATGATTGCCATGGTTTTTGCAAATGCAGTTGCTGCGCAGACGTATACGAGAAGTTCGTTTGTGCAGGCTTACACTCCAATAGCTGGTACACCAATCACCGGTGGAGCGCTAACAACTAATTTCAGCACGACTGCTGGGGGTACAAGTACCGATGAAGGCGCCGCATTAATTCCATTGCCCTTTAATTTTACTTATAATGGAACTGCTTACACAGCGCTTACTAACTATGTAAACGTTTGTACCAATGGTTTCATTTCTTTTGTTACTACAAATGCAAATGCCAGTAAAGTTATCTCAAGTGTAAATGCTGATTTATATAGCGGGGCAACGCCAAATATAACTATTGCGGGCTGGTGGGATGACTTAGATGCGAATACAGGGACTGTACAATATTTAACAACGGGAGTTGCTGGCAGCCAGGTGATGACAATACAATATAGTTTGAGAAGCTATAAAACAGTTTCTACATCTACTATAAATTTTCAAATAAAGCTTTACGAAGGAACGAACGTTATAGAGCTGTTGTATGGCAGTGCCGCAAATGCACTGCATAGTACTGCAAGTGAAAGTGCATCCCTTGGTATAGAATATGGAACGGGTGGTATTGGCAATTTTATAGATGCCATCACAGGCTCGAGCAGGTTGGGAAATTACTCTGTGAACTCAGAAGAATTTCCCACTATTAATTACAGATTTACGCCGGGTGCTCCAACTGCTAAGCCAGGAGGTACATACAATGTGGGTGCGGGGCAAACTTATCCATCGCTTACCGAAGCTATTGCAGACTTAAATCATCGCGGCGTTTCAGGGGCAATAACACTTAATTGTACAGATGCTACTTATAATACGACCGGCTCATCAGGTAGTAATAATACTTTTCCGCTTGCTTTTGGTGTAATAAGCGGGGTAACTGCAGCAAATACAATTACGGTGCAGGGTAACGGTGCAACCATTTCAAGCCGCGGTGTTTTCGCAGGTAATGTTATAACAGAAGGCAGTGCTGTTGGTATGACGGCGGCAAACCAACCCATAGTAGCACTGGCGGGAAGTGATTATGTTACATTTAAAAATTTTACTTTAGGGTATGCATCCGTTTTAACCAATAAGCCGTCAAGAGGCGTGTATATTACCAATGCAACTGTTAGCGATGGCGCCACCAACAATACCATACAAGACGTAAGCATAACTTTAGAGAGAAGTAATCCAAATAGTATTGGGATTTATCAAAACATTTTTCCGGTTACTTTAACAAGCTCTTCTGGTGCCAACAGCAATAATAAATATTATAATGTTACAGTAAAAAATTCTTTTTCGGGTATTCACCTAAAAGCAAGTACTACTAATAGTTTCCCCGATGTGGGTTGTGAAATTGGGACAACAGGTGGCGGTAGCACTACTATTGGTGATGCAGTTCCCAACGATATAGGGGGTACAGCACAAACCTGGGGTATAAGAGCAACTTATCAGAAGAATGTAAAAATATTTAATTGTACTGTAAGAAATGTTACGGGCACATCTACTTTTAAGGTTGATGGAATTTTTCTGGATGATAGCGCAAGCGCTGTGGATATGGGTACTTGTGAAATATACAACAATATTGTACAAACGTTGAATAATAGCAATACATCCGCCGGCGTTGTAACGGGTATAAGAGCTAACCTGCCAAGCATGGCCAACAATACTGCCCGTATATATAACAATTTTGTTTTTGGGTTGAGTTCTAACAGCGGCAACATATCAACAAGACAAATTATTGGTATTAAAGTACAGGATTTCGGATTAAGCGGTGTACTTAGTATTTATTATGTAGATTTTAATTCAGTAAGTATTACTTCATCTTCAACTTCTCCCAGCTCCTGTTTTGAGTTTGGTGAAAAAACTAATATTGGTAATATATTCGTGAGGGATAATGTCTTTTCAAATACAGCTACAAACGGAACTCATTATTGCGTAGTAACACCTACCAGCAGTTTGGGCGGCAGCAGCGGTGTATGGAATAACAATGTTTACTACGTAACAGGCGGAACTGGTTTTACAGGTTCATATAATTCATTTGATGAACTTGCATTAGCAAATTGGCAAGCAGCTTCGGGGCAGGATGCCAGTACAAGAGGAGAAGACCCGAAATTTGTTTCAGCAACCAGCGATTTGCATATACAAACAGGTGTTGCAACTCCTGTAGAAAGCAATGGCTCTTATTTCAGCGGCACTTACGCAAATACATGGACAACTACCGATATAGACGCACAAACAAGAAATGTAACTACACCGGATATAGGTGCAGATGAAGGGAATTTCACGCCATATATTTATAAAGATATACAGGCTGCAGCTTTTGTAGTGCCATTAGACTTGGCAAGTATTGCAAGCGGCAGTACCGTAACTCCACAGGCTTCGTTTACAAACAATGGAGCATATACGCAAACAAGTGTTCAGGTGAAATATAGAATATTAGATCCGGTAAATGTAGTTTTTTATGACCAGCCTGCAACGATTGCTTCTCTTGCACAAAGTGCAACAACTACGGTTACTTTTCCTGTAAGTGGAATGTTTACTACAACAGGTACTTATAAAATACAAGCGATTGCATTATTAACCGGCGACCAGGTTACAAGCAATGACACACTCAACGGAACTATTACGGTAACTGATGGTACACCGCCTGTAATTACTTATACCATTTTAAACCCTTCATGCACACCTGTTCAAACGCTTTCCAATGTAATAATTACAGATGCAGGCAGCGGAGTTAATACCACCATAGGAACCAAGCCACGCCTCTATTACAAAAGGGCAAGCAATGCAGATACCTATGCAGGCAATACTTCTGCAGACAATGGTTGGAAATATGTAGAAGCAACAAACAGTTCAAGTCCGTTTACATTTACAATTGATGCATCAATATTGTTTGGCGCTACAACCGGTGGAGAACAAATACAATATTTTGTGGTTGCACAAGACCTTGCAACACCACCCAACGTAGCTATCAATAGCGGTACTTTCACTGCAACACCTTCAAGTGTTGCACTTACTTCAGCAGCATTTCCTGTTGGGGTAACTAATAGCTTTACCATTACAGGCTTGGCGGGAACATATAATATACCCGGTAACTATGCTACTCTTAGTGCAGCCGTATCAGCTTATAACGGCAGTTGTATAGCGGGGCCTATTGTGTTTCAGTTAGCGGCTGGTTATAGCAGTGGAGGAGAAACATTCCCTATTACCATAAATTCAAATATCTACCAGAGTGCAACCAATACTCTTACCATTAAACCTGCAAGTAGTGTAACAGCAACAATTTCCGGCTCAAGCGCCACAAGCATATTCAAATTGAATGGTGCAGATTATGTAACGATTGATGGTTCTAATAGTGGCGGCACAAGCAAAGACCTTACAATAACCAATACCAATACAGGCACTTCATCAGCCGTAGTTTGGGTAGCAAGCGCTTCTGCTTCAGACGGAGCTACCAAGAATACCATTAAAAACACTATTATTTCCGGTAACAGTTCCACAACCACGCTTATGGGTGTATTCAGCGGCGGCACTTCTACAATCGGCATAAGCGGCAATGCATTAACACAAAACTCAAATGATACCTTTCAGAATAATCAAATATCCAAAGCTCAATATGGAATTTTCTTATTAGGAACCGCAACAAGCACACTCGATGCTTCAAATAGCATAAACAGCAATGCACTTGGCACTGCTGTTTCCGGCGATGGGTTTAGCATCAGCGGAATTGTTGTGCAGAATCAAAGCGGTGTTTCCATTTCACAAAACAGTATTCAAAATTTAAAAAATACGGGAGGCACCTTCCTTCGTGACTTAGCGGGCGTTAGTGATGTAATTTCGGGAATTTATTTGCGTAATTGTAAAACGGCATCTGTTTCAAAGAATAAAGTATTCAATATTAATATTTCGGCAACTGGGTTACAACGGTTGCTTTGCATATCTGCAGAGTCTCCGGCATTTAATACAAGCGGAAATCAATCAGCAAACGTTTTTTCTAATAATATGATTTATGATTGCCGCGGCAGCGGAAGCGGGGTGGCAATTTGGGGAGTCAGCGGTATTAATTGTAATGGCGGCTATGGAGACAAATTTTATTTTAACTCTATATATTTATCAGGCTCTTTAGTAGCATCATCTGGCGCACCATCAGCCATATTTAGCAATGGCAATGGTTCTACATCTGTTACTACTTCTAAAATAACTCTTAAAAATAACGCCTTTTATATGGCAGGTACTATCAGTGGAAACTTATACGTACATTATACAACCCTGGGTTCGTACAGCGGCAGCAGCTTAACTTTTAATGACCTGTATATAAATGTAAGCTTCCCCGCAACAGGATATATTGGCTATTTTGCAAGTACTAACCAAACCACATTAAGCGACTGGCAGTCTGCTACATCACAGGATTTGGGTTCTTTAAATGGTGACCCACAATTTACATCTACTACAGATTTACATATAGCATCAACAACTTCAATAGTTGGTGATGCGGGCACTCCAATTACAGGGATTACAACAGATATTGACGGTGATAGCCGCAGCGCAACAACGCCTGATATAGGTGCAGATGAATTTGCAACTGCTTCCTGTGCAGGTGCTGTGGCTGGTTCAGCCTCAAATTTATCAGGACTTCTCTGTAACTCAGGGGACGCGGATATTGTTTCTACAGGTTATTCAGTTGGCTCGGGCACAGATTATCAATGGCAGTCATCTCCTGATAATTCAACATGGACAGATATTTCGGGAGCAAACACGCCATCTTATTACAATACAGGAACTATATCTACAACCACTTACTATCGATTAAAAGTAACCTGCTCTTTAGGAAGTCCTGTTTATTCTAATTCGGTTACTGTTACTGTAAATACAGTAACGCTGAACAGCGCAACCGGCGGTACACGTTGCGGACCGGGCAGTGTAACCCTTAGTGCTTCGGCGAGTGGTTCTCCAACGTATAACTGGTACAATGCAGCCAGCGGCGGAGACCTTTTACAATCCTCCACAACTGCAACCTTTACCACTCCCGCTATTACCACAACAACGGATTATTGGGTAACAGCCGGAGGAGCAAGTTCTCTTGTCGGATTATCAAGTAATACAACCGGATGTGGCTCTATCGTATCAAATACCTTAACAGATAAGCCTTTGCGTATTACTACTACGGGACCCGCTATCATTAAAAGTGCATATGTAATTCCAGGAACGAGCGGTACATTAACTGTTGTCTTAAGAAACTCTCCGACAACTACTACTCTGCAAACAGCCAACTTTACTATTACTGCCGCACAGATTGGAACTCCCGTGCAAATCACACTCAACTTTTCAATTGGAGGTTCAGGTAATTATCAATTAACAAGCACCCAGGGTGGACTTTACCGTATTTCTTCATATACATGCGGATATCCTTTTACATCTGCAGGAGGAACGTTTAAAATTGTAGGTTCAGCCAATAGTTCTACAGTAGGAACAAATACTACTTCTTATAATTCATTCTATGATATTGATATATCTGAAGGATGTGAAAGCCCAAGAACACAGGTGACGGCAACAGTAACAGCGAGTCCGGCAATTACCGCAACTGCAACACCTTCCACAGTTTGCGGTGGAAGAAATGTAGCATTAAATGTTACCAGTTTAAATCCGTATACTTATACATGGGTTCCAGGTAATTTATCAGGTGCTTCTCAAACGGTAACTCCTGCTTCAAGTGTAGTTTATACTGTAAATGCAATAGATAATTCAGGTGGAGCTAACAATAGCTGCACAGCTACAGCTAATGTCGCTGTTACAGTTTCTGCTACACCAAGCACAGTAACGGTAAGCCCTTCCAGTGTTTCATTTTGTTCAGGCTCATCTGCTCAGTTACTTACTGCAAGCGGCGGTACTGTTTCAGGTATTACCATTTTTACAGAAGATTTCAATGATGTAACCAATTTATGGACAAAAATTAATAATTCATTCGGTGGAACTGACCCCTCTTTAGCAGCATGGACATTGCAAACCAGTCCATACACATATACCAGACGTGGAACAGTTTTTCAAAGCAATGATAATTCTCAGTTCTATATATCAAATAGTGATGACCAATTTTTTGGGGGGACAACACTTACCGAACTTATTTCACCAACATTCAGCCTTGTGGGTTATACTTCGGCTTCACTTAACTTTTATCAATATTTCTTGGCTCTATCAGACCATGCGTACGTGGAGATTACTACAAATGGTGGAAGCACCTGGAATACTTTAGTTGACCAAACTAGCACCAAAGGCGGACGAACCTCATTTCTGCTTACAACATTAGATATCACCCCCTATATTGGAAATGCTTCAGTGCAAATAAGATTTCGATATAGTTCTTCATTTGGATGGTACTGGGCAATAGATAACGTAAAAATAACAGGAACGCAAAGCTCTACCATGACATGGGCACCTATTGCTGGGTTATATACAGATGCAGGAGCTACTACTCCTTATATGGCAGGGGCTAATACAACAACTGTTTATGCAAAACCAGCAATCACTACAACCTATATGTCTACAGCTACAGCAGGCAGCACAAGCTGTACAAGCAGCGCCACTTCTACGTTTACTGTTGTTTCTACCGGTACATGGCTTGGCAATAGCGTAGATTGGAATAATGCAGGTAATTGGTGTGGTGGCATACCAGGCCCCGGCACCAATGTAATTATTCCAACAGGTGTATCGTTTTATCCTACTTTTTCAAGTGCTCCGGCAATTTCGGCAAATACAGTAACTATTAATAGTGGTGCCCTGCTTACCATACCTAACGGTGTTACTTTAACCTTAACGAGTGGGCTTACAAATAATGGCACCTTTACCATGTCAGGTACCGCCAACGTGAATATTAATAGCGGCGGAAGCTTTACTAACGCAGGTACTTTTACAACTACAACAAGCACAGGCGCTGTTACATTCAGTGGCACAGGAACTGTTAGTGGTACTGCAGTGCCTTTTAGAAACGTAAATATAAGTGGGGGTGTTGATTTTGGAACAACATCAAGCATATTGGGAACACTTACAATTAATTCAGGAGGATTTGTGAACAACTGTAAACCTCCAAGTTATGCTTCTGGTTCCTTACTCAAATATAATACAGGCGGCACGTACGGCCGTAATTGTGAGTGGAGCGCTTTAAGCGGAGTTGGCTATCCTTACAATGTGCAGATAAGCAACAATACAACACTCAATTATCCTAATGGTAGTCCCACCGTAGCACGCAGCATTGTGGGTGATTTAACGATTGATGCCGGTTCTTCTTTATATATGGATTATGGAAGTCCGGGAACAAATGCACCCCTTACAGTTCCAGGAAATATTACAGTAAATGGCAATCTTTCTTTAGGCGATGCAAGTGGAGGAGATTTGAAGTTGGCAGGAAATTGGACATCGGCTGCGGCGTCCGTTTTCAACTTTCATAACCGTGCTGTTAATTTCAATAATGCAACCACTTTACAAACCATAACAGGAGGTGCAACAGTACCCTTTGATATGATTTTAATTAATAATGGTTCGGCAGGCGGTGTAAAACTTTCAACCGGAACAAATATTAGTGTATCAAATTCAGTTGCTGGTAACGCATTACAGTTATTAGCGGCCGGACCTTTGGATTTGAACGGACAAACCTGCACGCTTGGTCTCGGAACATTTGGTTCTATCCAAATAAACGGAACACGAAATATAATCAGTTCAATAGGAACAGGAATTTTTGTGCTTAATGGAGCAGTAACACCTCCATCAGTAAATGGTTCAGGAAGTTTAATTACTTCTTCAGCAGTAAGAGTTGAGTTGAATAAGGGCTTCAATTTTGGTGGAAGTCTAACTACTATTAATGGAATTTTGCGTATGAACCAGAACAGCTTTGTAACAAGTGCGCCAATTTATGGTAATAGTTCACTGCTCCAGTACTATGCTACCGGCAATTACAACAGAACCGTTGAATGGGGAACAATCAGCGGACCAGGGTATCCATATAATGTACAGGTTTCTAACAGCACAACACTAGTTCCCGGTGGCTCCTCTAATACAGCGACTCCATTGAATACAGCAGGCAATCTTACCATTGATGCGGGTTCTAACTTCTATATGGATTTCAGCTCATTCGATATGACTATACCGCTTATTGTTAATGGAGATATAACCATCAATGGTGGTTTATCAGAATCTGATATTGGTGGTGGTGATGTTCAACTCAAAGGAAACTGGCTGAACAATGGCACCTTTACTCCTAAGAATCGTACTGTAACATTTAATGGCACATTAGCACAATCAATCGGAGGCAGCAACAATACTGTCTTTGATTATTTCACTAACAGTAATGCTGCTGCAACAGTAACAATGAACAAGAATGTTACTGTTAACCAAACTGGCACCTTAAATGCAGGCAGTACTTTAGCTCTTGGCGCTAATACTCTTGCTTTAAATGGAACAATAACAGGTACAGGTTTACTGGCAGGTTCAATATCATCGAATCTTTCAATTGGCGGCACAACTTCGAGTGTCGGCACACTGAATTTCTTAGCGGGCAGTCAGAATCTAAATAATTTTACTTTGAACCGCACAGGTATTGGTCAAAATCCTGCGGCATTGTTGGGAAGTGCTCTTAGCATTAAGAGTCTTACGCTTACTAATGGAATTTTGAGCACAAATCATAAGCTTCTTACTTACGACAGAACGGGAACTTATACTCCGCCTGCACTGTACACAAACAGCTACATCTGCACCTGCGATGGTGCTGTTGTAACCGATGCAACAGATGGTTCGCAGGGATTTAAAATACAAAACATCGGCAGAACCAATACAGATGTCTTCTTCCCGGTTTCTTCAGATTACAAATCACCCAACCGCATGATGATAAATAATCAAAATGGTACAGCCAATGATTTCACCGTTGTGGTTGGTAAGGGTGATATTGGAAATACACCAAACCCTGTGGTAGAGCGCATCTGGTATGTAAAAGCATCAGGAAGCGGTGCAAAGGCAACCATGCAACTCTTCTTTACTAAAAGGGATGTTACAGGTTATCCTTTTTTAGAAGATGAGGTTGAGTCTCCATTTAATTATGGCGATATTCATTTGGCGCAACAAAACGCATCAAATGTATTTGTAAATATTTCAAGTGCCAGTGATACAAAGAATTTTATCGCTTCGGCAAACGGCACAGAAATTTATGGACTGTACACGTACGGTGTAAGCCCTGATAATGTTGGCGGGCTGCAGGGTATCAATACATTTAACCGCTTTGCTGTAATCAATTCTGCTGATTATATTTTGCCTGTAAACATCATTGGCTTTAAAGCATGGCAGCAGGGAACCGCAGTGCAGCTTGCATGGACGGCTCTTAATGAAATTGATATTGACCATTACGAAGTGGAAAGAAGCGCAGATGCAAGAGGGTTTACTGTGCTTGGAAATGTTGCAGCAAAAAATACAGGCTCATCTGCCGATTACAGTTTTGCAGACCAAAAGCCCAATACAGGAAATAATTATTACCGTATAAAGGTGTACGATAAAAATGGTGCAATATATTATACTCAAATTATCAATGTGATAATAAATGCCAACGGTGGGGCAGCGATTACAATTTATCCAAACCCTGTAAGCAATGGTAGATTCACATTGCAAATGACGAATATGTCTGCTGCAAAATATAATCTCTTAATTTATGATGAAAAAGGAAGGCTTGTATTCAGCAGAACCATAGAGCATACAGGCGGCAGCGCATCACAGTCAATTGAATTGCCCGCAGGCACAGCGGCCGGCGTGTATGAAGTTAACCTGATGGGTAAGGATTATAACTTTAGACAAAAACTGGTGATAACCGGGAATTAAAATGATTTTCGAAATCAATAAAAAAACCTGTGCACGAAAATTGCATAGGTTTTTATTTATATAACAATTTGGGTTGGCTAATAACTCGTATATTTTGATTTATTTTTTTAATAGTCAATACAAATAATTCTGAGGTGTTGTAATTTATTAAAACTTTGTAGTTTACTTTTTGGGAATGAAAAAATATTTACTCTGTCTATTAATTGTTTTCGTGAACTCTGCTTACGGGCAAAGCCCTGGAGTAAATAAAACTGCTGTAACAAAGACAGTTTCTTTTATAAAAAAAGAAAATGAAAAAAATTCTTTTCGCTCTGCTGCTTGTTTAAGCGGTACTTATACTGTAGGTGTTGGTCAGGTATATACTACACTTACTGCCGCTATATCAGCCTACAATACTTGCTTAAGCGGGCCTGTTATATTTGAGCTAACAGATGCTTCCTATCCTTCAGAAATATTTCCGATTATCATTAACGCGAATGGAAATGCAAATGCGGCAAACACATTAACCATAAAACCTGCAAGCGGTGTAAGCACAACAATAAGCGGCTCAAGCACCTCATCAATAATAAAACTGAATGGTGCTGATTATATAATTATTGATGGTTCAAATAATGGAACTACTACCAGAAACTTAACTTTCGGTAATTTAAATAACAGCCCCTCTTCAGCCGTGCTATGGGTTTGCAGCGCTGCTGCATCTGATGGCGCAACAAATAATACAATTAAAAATTGTGTTGTTACAGGGCAGGCATCTACATCAACTCTCGCTGCAATTGTTTCTTCTTCGGGAACAACAATTGGAGGCACAGCAGAAGCTGCGAACTCAAATAATACTTATCGAAACAATGCTCCTAGCACTGCACAATATGGCATAGAGGTTATAGGGCCTGCAGGCAATGAAAGCGGTACCGTTATTTCAGATAATACGATTGGATCTGCTGTTGCGGCAAGTAAAATTTCCTTCAGAGGAATTCATCTTATGCAGCAGCAAAATATTTCTGTAATAGGAAATACTATAACTGGAGTTTCCAGTGTAAATTCCTCTTCTACAAATAATCCGTCTGGAGGTATTGATGCAGGGGGTACAATTTCGGGAGGCAGTATTGATAAAAATATTATCACTGATATAAAAAATACTAGCTCTTCTGGATGGGCCTCTTATGGTATTATTCTGCAATCCACTTCTTCTGCTGCTAATCTTATTATTTCTAATAATCTTATTTATGATGTAACGGGAAAGGGCTGGGCTTTTGGCTGGAGAGATAACGGTCATGGTATAGGCATAATAAGCGGAGGAGGATATAATATTTATTTTAACTCAATTTCATTAAACACCAATCAGACCATATCAGCCAACACAGCCGCTTTATATATTGCCTCCGGAGTTACTTCATTAAATATACGCAACAATATTTTTTCCAATACAGAAACTACGGGTACGCGGTATGCAGTATACGATGAAGGAACCAATGCAGCATTTACAACAATTAATTATAATGATTATTATGCACCAGGGGGCAGTGTGGGGTTTCTTACCGGTGCAAGGACCTCTTTTGCTAACTGGCAATCGGCCACAGCACAGGATGCAAGCTCTTATAATGTTGACCCCTTATTTACCTCAACCGCTAACCTGCATTTACAAAACTGCTCTCCAATGGATGCTTTAGCAACACCCATAGCAGGTATCGCAACAGATTTTGATGCTGCTCCACGCAATGCATCCACACCCGATATAGGCGCAGATGAAATTACACCTGCTGCATGCAGCGGCGCAGCAGGTGGTACAGCTTCAATCACCGGCAATATCTCATTCTGCAGCTCTGCCTCTGTAACTATTACTGATGTTGGATATTCATGTGGCGCAGGAAGCACTTACCAATGGCAATATTCAAGTGATAACTTTTCATCGGATATTAATGATCTTACAGGGCAAACTTTACCCTTTACAATGAATTCGGGAACTATTACTTCTACTACTTCTTATCGCTTAAAGGTTACATGCAATTCAGGAACTCCGGCTAATTCTAATCAAGTTACTATTACCGTTAATAATCCTTCAATCACAAGTACAACACCAGCCACACGCTGCGGCACAGGAACGTTGACATTAAATGCAGCAGCTTCAGGCGCCACAACTTATAACTGGTATGATGCAGCCACAGGCGGTAATCTTTTAAAATCTTCTGCTGCTTCATCATTTACTACTCCTAATCTTAGCAGCACTACCGATTTTTGGATAAGTGCAAGCTCAGGTGCAACTGCCACAGGCGGTAAAGTCTCTACCAACGGCTTAGACGGAGTCAATAATGCAGCGGATGCAGGTCTTGTTTTTACTGCAACTTCTGCGTTTACAATAGCATCGGTAAATGTGTATCCTCAGGGTGCCGGCACTATTACTATCCAGGCTTTAACGAATTCAGGCGCATTAATTCCCGGCTGTTCTATAAGCTATACTTTCACTGGCGCTTCTACAATTGCTGTAAATATTCCTCTCGGGTTTTCCATACCTGTGGGAACGAATCATCGTTTGATAATCAGCTCAAATGCTTCTGCTGTAAATCTTTTCAGAGATTTTGCAAGCAGTGTAACTTTTCCGTATTCTTTAGGAAGTGTTGGGAGCATAACCGGCGGATGGAATGTAAGCGCTTCACCCAATTATTATTTTTTTTATAACTGGACTATAATAAATGGGTGTGAAAGCGGCCGTACAAAAGTTACAGCTACTATAACTTCCCCTGCCCCTGTCACTGCAACCGCGTCGCCTTCGAGTATTTGTACAGGTTCAACTGTGGCGTTAAATGTGTCCAGCTCTAATGGCGGTTATTCATACAACTGGAGCCCGGGCAATTTGAATGGTGCATCTCAAACAATAACGCCAGCAGTTACTACACTTTATACAGTTACGGCAACAGATATTTCGGGATGCAGCATTACTGCTATGGTTCCTGTTACAGTGAATATTTTACCCGTTGCGCCAATTGTAACTCCAACATCAGCATCTTTTTGTCAGGGAGGCATTCAAACACTTACGGTTACCGGCGCTTCTGTTCTTACGGGAACATCCATAGCAAGTTCGGGTAATATTAATTTAACCATTCCTGATGCGAATCCAGCAGGCATCAATAATAGTATCAGCATAACTAATATTCCTGCAGCATCTAATATTGACAGCGTAATAGTAACGCTGAATATTTCAATGAATCTTTTCGACCCTGATATAATCGTAAATCTTGAAGCGCCAAACGGACAAATTATAAATTTAATAAGTGGTGAGTTTATAACATCAGGAACAAATTTTACAAATACTTCCATTAGTTCAGATAATACAAAGCCTGCAGTTAACAGCGTCTCTGCTCCTTTTACAGGAACGTTTAAAGCAGATGCTGCATCAAGTTTTGAAATAGCTTCAGTGGCAACCAGTACAAACCTGTTCAGCAATTTGTTTACTATTCCGGATGGTAACTGGAAGCTCAGGGTATATGATGATGAGGCAAGCGGTGTGGGGGTATTGAATAGCTGGTCAATTAAAATAGCATACAAGCAAAATATTAATTATATATGGTCGCCTTCTTTCGGAATATATACAGATATGGCTGCTACTGTTGATTACATGGCCGGCGACCCTGTATCTCCTGTGTATGCAAAACCTCCGCCTGGTATAAACGTGTACACTGCTTCTGCAACATCCGGTTCAGGTTGCACAAGCAGCAGTACAACTACTATAACGGTTAAATCGAGTGGCACCTGGCTGGGCGTAAACTCCGATTGGAATAATGCAAGCAACTGGTGTGGTGGTGTTCCTACTGCAACTACTGTGGTAACAATTCCGGGCGGGCTTTCATTTTATCCCCTTACTTCAAGCAGTGCAAATATTGCTGCAAGCTCTGTAACCATTGCAGCAGGCGCACAACTCACCATTCCATCAGGAATTACTCTTACAACAAACAGCGTTACTAACAATGGGGGTTTCACTATGAGCGGCAGCGGTAATCTCACAATAAATTTTGGAGGAACTTTTACCAACAACGGTACTTATATTACAACGGGCAGCACAGGCTCGGTAACTTATACCTCTGGCGGCACAGCAAGCGGCACTATTAATTTTATGAATTTGACTATTGGGAATGGCGGTTTTGATTTTGGAACAGCATCAACCATTAATGGAATACTTACAATTAATAACGGAGCCTTTGCTTTTAATTGCACTCATCCTGCGTATGCTGCGGGCTCAACGCTTAAATATAATACCGCCGGAACATTTAGCCGGTATTGCGAATGGAATACATCCGGCGGTGCAGGCTACCCCTATCATGTTCAGATTTCAAACAATACAACATTAGCTCCCGGCGGCTCATCAAATACCGGAACAACATTAAATATGGCAGGAGACCTCACCATTGATGCAGGCTCATCTTTTTCTATGGATGAGAGCGGAAATAATATGACAGTGCCACTCACAGTAAACGGAAATATTCTTCTCAATGGAAATCTTTCTGAATCGCAGGATGCAGGCACAACAGGGAATATTATTGTAAAAGGAAACTGGACAAACAATGGCACATTTCTAACTCATGCGCATATAGTATTTTTTAGCGGTACGGCTGCTGAATCAATTGGAGGAAGCAATGCAACTACTTTTGATAATCTTACAATAAACAATACAAGCGCTGATGTTTCTATGAATAAAAATGTTTCAGTTAATAATATTCTTACATTACAAACAGGCAGTAACTTATCAGTCAATGGAAATACACTTACGCTTGGCGGTACTATAACCGGTGCAGGAAATTTGAAAGGCTCAATAACATCAAATTTATATATTGGGGGAACAAGTGGTAATTCAGGAACTATCAATTTTGCATCAGGAGCGCAAACATTAAATTTATTTACTTTAAATCGTACGGGTGTGGGTCAAAGTGCCGCTGCCTTGCTGGGAACTAATCTTACTATAAAAAGCCTTACACTTACCAATGGAATTCTTGGTACAAATCATAAGCTGCTCACTTATGATAGGACAGGAACTTATACTCCGCCTGCACTGTACACAAACAGTTATATCTGCACCTGCGATGCGGCTGCAGTAACCGATGCAACAGACGGCTCACAGGGATTTAAAATAAATAATATTGGCGCAACCAATACAGATGTCTTCTTCCCTGTTTCTTCAGATTATAAATCACCAAACCGAATGATGATAAATAATCAAAATGGTACAGCCAATGATTTCACCGTTGCGGTTGGTAAGGGTGATATTGGAAACACTCCAAACCCTGTGGTAGAGCGCATCTGGTATATAAAAGCAACAAACCCGGGAAGCGGTGCAAAAGCAACCATGAAATTATTCTTCACCAAGAGAGATGTTACAGGTTATCCTTTTTTAGAAGATGAGGTGGAATCTCCATTTAATTATGGCGATATTCATTTGGCGCAACAAAACGCACTAAATGTATTTGTAAATATTTCAAGTGGCAGCGATACAAAGAATTTTATCGCTTCGGCAAACGGCACAGAAATTTATGGACAATACACTTATGGTGTAAGTCCTAATAATCTTGGAGCAGTGCAGGGCATCACTACTTTTAACCGTTTTGCTGTTATTAATTCAGCAGATTACATTCTGCCTGTAAACATTATTAGCTTTAAAGCATGGCAGCAGGGAACCGCAGTACAGCTTGCATGGACTGCTCTTAATGAAATTGATATTGACCATTACGAAGTGGAAAGAAGCGCAGATGCAAGAGGGTTTATCATTCTTGGGAATGTTGCAGCAAAAAATACAGGCTCCTCTGCTGATTACAATTTTGCAGACCAAAAACCAAATACAGGAAATAATTATTACCGCATAAAAGTGCTCGATAAGAATGGCGCAATCTATTATACACAAATTATCAATGTGGTGATAAGTGCCAACGGTGGTGCATCCATTGCAATCTATCCAAACCCTGTAAGCAACGGAAGATTCACACTGCAGATGACGAATATGTCTGCTGCAAAATATAATCTCTTAATCCATGATGCGAAAGGAAGGCTTGTATTCAGCAAAGCCATAGAGCATACAGATGGCAGCGCATCACAGTTAATTGAATTGCCCGCAGGCACAGCGGCCGGCGTGTATGAGGTGAACCTGGTAAGTAAGGATTATAGCTTTAGAAAAAAAATAGTAGTAACAGGAAATTAAACTTTGGCATGTTGACATCAGATAAATTATAACTCCTGTAAGATGATGAGTTTGTGATATTAAATTTTTGGCATTGACCCTGAGATAATGTACATGTAACATTAAGTTTTGGCTCTTGATATTATTTTTTTGGTGAGATATTTTTAATGAATGCTTGCTATGTGAATTGTAACTTTAAAATTATCCAAAGTAAATTTGCTTTTTTACTTCTGTAAATTTTTGATGAATGCTGACTTTTGAAATGATACCGCTTCGTTCCTTGATGGCGACAAGAAAATATTTACTATTCATAATCTTATACACCCTCATTTTTCAATTTGCAAAAGCACAGACAACTATTATCTATATACAAGACTTTGGAACAGGCACATCTTTTCCCGCAGGATGGTCTGCTTCCGGAGCCCAGTCAACTAATTTAACTGTAAATACATCATCCGCTTCAAACGGCTATACATTACCTTCCGGTACTTCTGCTTCAGCAGGTTCCAATGTTACAGATGGATATCCCGGTTCAACTATCGGTACTGCAGTCTTAACTGTAACGGGTGTTATTAGTACAGTGGGATATTCCGGAATAAAAGTTACTTATGGCGCAAGAGAAACCAACTCTTATACAGGAACGATTCTTTTTGAATGGAGCAGTAATGGAATCACATGGAATAATATTACTCCCGGTAATGTTGCTAACAATTCAACATGGAGAGCTATTAATAGCGGCGTCTCAATCATTTTGCCGCCGACAGCAAATGGGCAGCCTAACCTGAGATTCAGATGGACTTTCACAAGAACGAATACAAATGGTAATTATCGCATTGATGATTTTGTGGTATATACCGGAACGTTATTATTAGCAACATTTACAGAACTGGTAGTACCTAAGTATATAGCAGGTAGCCCGGTATCGGGCACTAACACAGGCAGAACTCCAATAGCCGTTTGTTTTCAAATTGATAATTTAAGCGCAAGCACAACTTATGATTTAAGATATGGTTTTGCATTAACCCTGGATGGAAATAGCATATCGAACCTTAGTGGTTTAATGTGGAATGGCTCCTTATTTACTGCATCGGGTTTTGGAAATTACACAAGTGCTTTTACAAGCAATGCAGCAGGCAGTTCAGGTCCTTTTTGGGCTTTTTTGCAACCATCAGGGAATGCCAGATTTAATCCCGGCAACAATCTGAAAATAAGATTTGCTTACCGGGTAAGTGGTGGTTCTTTTTCTTCCACCATAAATTTTGAAACTCCTGATTCACTAACCACACTTGACGCTGGCGCTAATACTACTTATTCTGCAGCCACAACGGATGATGGCGCTTATCTTAAAATTGCTTCTTCATCATTATTGTCAGGGAAATATATACTTGGGTATAATAACAGCACAGGAACTGGAAACCCTCTATTTTCTTATCAATGCAGAGCAACTACTGCTAATCAATCTTCCCAATCAGAATTACCAACTCTTATAAATGATATTTATCAAACAAGCGGCGGGGCAGGTACTGCAAATCCCGGTGATGCACCGATGGTTATTCCCATAGGCGCAAATAATAATGCCGGTGTGAAACGAATTGAAGTGCGAAATGCTGACAACTCCATCTTTGCTTATTTCACAAAAACAAATGGTATATGGGATGATGGCGCTCTCACACAAAACACAACCACAATTCCCAGAGCGAATGTGCAAACAATTTCTTTACTGAAAGGAACATTTGATGATGTGGGCATATTCGCTAATCTTGCACAAACAGGAGACATGACTGTGAGTGATACGCTGGATATTTTTTCAAACGCTGGATTAAATATAAATAATAACACACTTACACTGAATGGAACCATTACGAATTCAAGCAGGCTGGATGGTTCAAATAATTCTAACCTTACGGTTGGCGGTGCATCAACAAATACTCTTGGCATTCTTAATTTTAGCACAGGCAATCAAACCCTGAATAATCTTACGATAAACCGTACAGGGTTAAGCCAAAAGGCAGCAGCATTGCTGGGAACAAATCTCACTATAAAAAGTCTTACGCTTACGAATGGAATTTTAGGAATCAATCACAAATTACTTACTTACACAAACACGGGAGGAATTTATACTCCGCCTGCAAGCCCGGCAGACAGTTATATCTGCACCTGCGATAGTTTAGCAGTAACCGATGCAATAACCGGCACGCAAGGATTTCAAATAAATAATGTTGGGGGAACAAATACAGATATTTTCTTCCCGGTTTCTTCAGATTACAAATCACCGAACAGGATGATGATAAATAATCTCAATGGCTCAGCAAATGATTTTACAGTTGTGGTTGGTAAAGGCGATATTGGCAATACTGCTAATGCCCGTGTAAATCGTATATGGTATGTAAATGCAACCAGCACAGGTACTGGAAACAACGCAACTATGCGTTTATATTTTACAAAGAGGAACTGGAGCATTAGCCCTTTCCCTTTATCCCAAGATGAAGTGGAAACCGGATTTGATTACACGGATATTCATCTTGTGCAGGAAAATAATTCTAATGTATTTCTAAACATCTCCAATGGAAGCGACAAACAGGATTTTTCTAATATTATGACCTATCCTTATGGCTCAGAAATTTTTGGTTTGTATAGCTATGGAGTAAGTCCCGATTATCTTGGCGCAACACAGGGCATTAATACTTTCATCAAATTTTCTGTAATCAATGCAACCGGATATATTTTGCCCGTAAACATTATTGGCTTTAAAGCCTGGCAACAGGGGACCGCTGTGCAGCTTGCATGGACGGCTCTTAATGAAATTGATATTGACCATTATGAAGTGGAAAGAAGCGCAGATGCAAGAGGGTTTATCATTCTTGGAAATGTTGCAGCAAAAAATACAGGCTCATCTGCCGACTACAGTTTTGCAGACTATAAGCCCAACGCAGGAAATAATTATTACCGCATAAAAGTGCTCGATAAGAATGGCGCCATTTATTATACTCAAATTATTAATGTGGTAATAAATATCAACGGTGGTGCATCCATTGCAATGTATCCAAATCCTGTGATTAATAAACGGTTCACTTTACAGATGATTAATCTGCCTGCTGCAAAATATAATCTCTTAATCTATGACGAAAAGGGAAGGCTTGTATTCAGCAAAACCATAGAGCATACAGGCGGCAGTGCATCGCAGGCAATTGAGTTGACTACAGGCGTGGCGGCTGGTGTGTACGAGGTAAGGTTGATAAGTAAGGATTATAACTTTGAAGAAAAATTAGTGATAACAGTGAATTAAAGATTGACATCCATTTTTAGGCAGAAGAGTTTAATATTCTGGGATTGAATAAGTTTTAATGAACGATTAATATATAAATTGTAACTTTAAAATCCCCGAAAGTAAATTTGCATTCTGTTTTTTGTAATTTTCTGCATTAATACCAAGTTTTGAAATGATACCGTACTGCTCCTTTAGAAAATATTACAAGATAATCTTATCAATTTCTATCTTGCTTGTGACCTTCTCAAATTGCTATGCCCAATATTCACTAAACAATGGCTTTAATACTGCTGCAGAGAATTTTGATGGAATGGGTGTTTCCACAATTGCTACAGTACCCGCAAACTGGAAAGTGGACAAACAAAATGTAGTTCGTACATTAGGTACTTATGCGGCGGGAGTTTCAACCACCGACTCAAGAGCAGGAAACCTCATGTCAAGCAGTGCAGGCAATGGAATTTATAATTTTGGAGCAGGCGCTGCAGCAAGCGCAACTGACAGGGCTTTAGGAGGGCTTTCTTCAAGCAGTGGTACAAAAAGCGGAAACGCTTATGTTTGGTTAGTAAACAATGGCACAACTACTATTACAGATTTTACGATAAGCTATGATGTAGAAAAATACAGGGAGGGTACAAATGCAGCAGGTTTCCGTGTTCAAATGTATTATTCAACGGATGACATTACTTACACTCAGGCGGGAGCTTCATTTCTAACAACATTTGCTGCAGACGCAACCAATAATGGATATTCATCTGCACCTGGCGCAACCGTCAACGTAACGGGTCAAACACTTTCCATATCAGTGGGTGTAAGTAGTGCTATATATCTTGCCTTCAGTTATTCTGTAGCTAGTGGACCTAATCCCGCAAATGCGCAGGCACTTGGCATAGATAATTTTTCATTGGTTGCAAATTATGCGGGTGCATCGAATACCATTACTACAACACCTGCATCTTATGGTCCGTTTTGTAATGATGCAAGTACAGGAATTTCAGTATCATTCACATCAACAGGAACATTCAATGCAGCTAATATTTATACTGCGCAGCTTTCAAGCAGCAGTGGTTCTTTTGCTTCACCTACTAATATCGGAACTTTATTATCCAATGCAAATTCCGGAACTGTCCCTGCAACAATCCCTTCCGGATTAACAGCAGGCAACGGTTATCGCATAAGAGTTGTCTCAAGCAATCCTGTAGCTTATGGAACAGATAATGGAAGTAATATAATTATCAATGGTGTTACAATTTCAGCGCAGCCATCCAATCAAACAATCAGCGCAGGCAACAATGCAACTTTTTCTGTTACTACCTCTGCATCAAGCCCAACGTATCAATGGCAATACAGCGCAAATGGCAGCACCGGCTGGGCCAATGTTGTGGATCAAACTCCTGTTAGCATTACGTACTCAGGCAACACTACCTCCACCTTAACCACAATCACAGATATCAATGTATCGGTTGGCTCATATTATTACAGGTGTATTATTACGAATGGCATTACAGGCTGCACAGGCACCAGCAACACAGGAACGCTTACAGTGCAAATACCTTCTGCGGTTACATGGCAGTTTGAAGATGCATCGGGCACTTCAACAGCGAATGCTACAGGTGGTGTACCTGTAAGCAATCTTACTATTGGTGCTGTTTCGCAGGGGAATAATAATGGCGGTGTTGTTACCATGCTAAGTAATGCATCATCATCATCAGGATATACAAATGCATCAGGTCAATATAATGCACAGGTTTCGGCCAAGGCGGGCGCCATATTAAATACTGCTATAAATGCGTATTTCGAATTTACATTAACTCCAGACCCGGGATATGTTGTTAGTGTTGCCAGTATTAGTTTTGGTTCCCGTTCAACAGGAACGGGTCCTCTTAATTTCGAAATAAGAACCAGCTTAAATAGCTATGGCTCTCCCGCTATTGCCAGCGGAACATTAACTGCCAACAGCACATGGGCATTGCAAAGCCCTGTTACCATAGTTACTACAAGTGCATCGGGAACAGCTATTACCTATAGAATTTACGGATTTGGCGGCTCAAACAATGCGGGGGTTGCCAACTGGAAAGTGGATGATATAAAAGTGAGTCTTTCAGTAGGTCTTGCTTCAACAGTGCAGAATCCAACTATATTTTATGCTACTGCTGTAAGCTCTTCAGCAATAAATGTTACATCTGCAGCTAATATTGCAGGTGATAATATTATTATAGCTTATACGCTAAACAATTTGTTTGGTACACCTGTTAATGGTACCTCTTACAGTACAGGCAATACTATTACAGGCGGAGGAACTATTATATATAAGGGCCCTGCCGGTACCTTTAATCATACATCTTTATTAGCCAATACAACTTATTTTTATAAAGCATGGTCTTATGACGGCACTACAACTTATTCTTCTGGAGTATCGGCCAATGCAACAACATTTCTGCCAGTAGCGACTATCACGGAATTATTTGTTCCGAAATATATAGGGAGTAAAACTGATTCGGGCTCTAATACTAACAGGGCAACAATTGCTGTTTGTTTACAGTTCGATAACCTCCTTGCCTCGACAGCGTATGATGTGGGTATTGGATTTGGTTTAACATCAGAGGCAAGTTCTTCTAATGGCGCAGGGGTTGAATGGGAGACAAACGTATTTTTTGCAACTAAAATAATTAATGCTTTTACTACAAATTCACTTAAAAGCAGCGGCCCGGTTTGGTTTTATATACAGCCATCAGGAAATGCAAGCCGCTTCTATCCGGGAGATATTTTCAACTTAAGAGTACGCTATATAAAGAGTGGCTCTACTTTTCCAGGCTCTCCTTCGTTTATAGGCACTAAAACAATTACTTGCCTTGATATTGCACCTACCCCACTTACTGCAGTTGCAACTGATGATGGCGCTTTTATTAAGGGCATTTCATCTGCTGCTTTTTCAGGCAAGTATGCTTTGTTGTATGATAATCAAGCAGGCACAGGTGACCCGCTTTATTCTTACCAGGTGCGTACAACCACACCTACTACTACAACGACTAATACGGCAAATTTACCAACAGCTATTGCTGATGTTTTTTCTCAAACCGGAACCAGTACTACCGGAGATTTTGCAGCAGTTGTTCCTGTTGGTACTATTAATATGAATGGTGTAAGAAGAGTGGAGATAAGAAATGCAGATACATCACTCTTTGCCTATTTTACCACAGCTAATGGTGTATGGAATGATGGGGTTACAACTTCTACCACCACAGCATTAATAAGAAGAGAAGTTCAAACTATTACGTTGCAAAAAGGAACGTTTAATAATGTTGGAGTGATTAACAGCATTGCGCAAACAGGTAATATGATTGTGAATAATATTTTAAATGTTGCCCCGGGATATGCGCTTACCATTGGCTCTAACACCCTCACATTAAATGGCACAATCACCGGCAGCGGCACACTTACAGGTTCATCTTCTTCTAATCTTAGCGTTCTCGGTTCTTCATCAAGTGTGGGTATTTTAAATTTTACATCAGGAAGTCAAACGCTCAACAATTTTACTTTGAATCGTTCCGGTGTTGGTCAAAATGCCGCAGCATTATTGGGAACAAATTTATCTATCAGCAATCTTACACTAACTAATGGAATTTTAGGAACGAATCATAAGCTGCTTACTTACGACAGAACGGGAGCTTATACAGCACCGGCAACTTACACTGACAGTTATATATGCACATGCACAGCAGATAGTGTAACCGATGCAACCAATGGCTCGCAGGGATTTAAAATAAATAATATCGGCGGCACAAATACAAATATAGTTTTCCCTGTTAGTTCAGATTATAAATCGCCCAACCGCATGATGATAAATAATTTCACTGGTTCAGCGAATGATTTCACTGTTGTGGTTGGCAAAGGCGATATTGGCAATACACCAAATGCCCGTGTAAACCGCATCTGGTATGTAAATGCAACCAATGCCGGCAGTGGAAACAAAGCAACCATGCAGTTGTATTTTACAAAAAGAGACCCTGCAAACTTTCCTCTTTCTGAAGATGAAGTAGAAACGGGTTTTGACTATACAGATATTCATCTGGTGCAGGAAAATAATTCCAATTTATTTCTAAACATTTCTAATGGCGCCGATAAACAAAATTTTATAGGCTCAGCAAATGGAACAGAGATTTATGGATTATACTCATATGGTGTAAGCCCTGATTATCTTAATGCAACGCAGGGCATTAATACTTTCACACGCTTTTCTGTAATCAATTCTGCCGGATATATTCTACCTGTAAACATCATTGGCTTTAAAGCATGGCAGCAGGAAAACGCTGTGCAGCTTGCATGGACTGCTCTTAATGAAATTGATATTGACCATTACGAAGTGGAAAGAAGTGCAGATGCAAGAGTGTTTACTATGCTTGGAAATATTGCAGCAAAAAATACAGGCTCCTCTGCTGATTACAGTTTTGCAGACCAGAAGCCCAACACTGGAAATAATTATTACCGCATAAAAGTGCTCGATAAAAATGGCGCAATCTATTATACACAAATTATAAATGTGCCTATAAATGCCAACGGTGGTGCATCCATTACAATTTATCCGAATCCTGTAAGTAATGGAAGGTTCACTTTACAAATGACTAATATGGCTGCTGCAAAATATAATCTCTTAATCTATGATGCAAAAGGAAGGCTTGTATTTAGCAAAGCCATAGAGCATACAGGCGGCAGTGCATCGCAGTCAATTGAGTTGCCCCCAGGCATTGCTGCAGGCGTTTACCAGGTTAAGGTAATAAGCAACGATTATAACAGTAATAAAAAATTGGTGATAAGATAAATTAATTCTTTAGCGTATTGATATTACACTTTGGAAAAAGTGCTGCCGTTTTGAATAGGTGATTGTTTATTTTACTTTGTTTACCGGCATTCTTAAAATTTTTTTGGAAAGATTATTTCTTTGGTATAAATTGCCTCGTCTTCGGTCTTCTCCCTCAAAGAAGAAAACGCTAAAAGCCCCTCAAAAAAAGATTTTCCAATTCCTTTTAAAAAAAATTTGCAACCAAAAATTTTATTGCCGCTTACAGCAGTAATAATTTTTAAGATATTATTATTCGTACCTATAAAAACAAACTACCTATGAGCTTACGTCAATTAAAGATTACCAAATCAATTACTAACCGTGAATCTCAAAGTCTTGAGAAATACCTGTTAGAAATCAGCAAACTCGCTCTGGTGCATCCGGATGATGAGGCAGCCTTAACAAGAAAAATTAAATCAGGAGATGAGCGGGCTCTTGAAAAACTTATAAAAGCCAATCTTCGCTTTGTGGTTTCTGTTGCCAAGCAATATCAAAACCAGGGCTTATCATTATGCGACCTTATAAATGAGGGCAACATTGGATTATTAAAAGCCGCTTCAAAGTTTGATGAAACCAAGGGATTCAAATTTATCTCTTATGCTGTATGGTGGATAAGACAAAGCATAATGCAGGCGCTTGCTGAGCAGAGCAGAATTGTGCGCCTGCCGGCAAACAAGGTTGACCTCACTAAAAAGCTAAACCGTGCATTTCAGTTACTCGAGCAGGAATATGAGCGTGAGCCAACACCAGAAGAGCTTGCCGAATTTCTTGAAATTGAAAAGGATGAAGTAGTAGCAGCTCTTAATGTTGTGAGCAGGCATATTAGTGTAGATAATCCATCTGGTAACCATGAAGAATTTACACTGGTTGATGTGCTTGAAAATCCAAATGCTGAAAGAGCTGATATGCAATTAACCCATTGCGAGTCTATGCAAAAAGACATAGAAAGATTACTGCATGTTTTAACAGAAAAACAAAAAAATGTTTTGTGTTATTTTTTTGGCATTGGTGTAGAGTATCCGCTAACACTCGAAGATATAGGCCAGCATTTTCATCTTACAAGAGAGAGAGTGCGGCAAATAAAAGACAAGGCGATTGACAAATTAAAATCAACGGAGAGGTGCGGCAGCCTGAGAGTTTATCTTTAGTATTTTATTTTTTCAAACGTTTATATAGTTACAAACGTTTACAAGTTTACGAGTTATGGTAAAAGTTATTGAACCTTGAACTTTTGAAACTCGTAAACTCTGAAACTTCTATCAGGTAATAAAACTATTAATTCAATTGCGGGTCAATAGGGTAATGTATCATTTGTTCATATTCACCGCCTAATTGTTTAAGCGCATCCTGCCATATTAATTCAGATTTATTATGAAAAACTAATCTCTTGTTACCGTGTGTGATGAGCCATGTTTTTTCTTTAACCTCTTCTTCCAATTGTTTTTCTCCCCATCCGCTATAGCCAATATAAAAGCGTATCTGGCTGCTTTTTATTTTATTCAATTTAATAAGCTCAGCAACTTCAGCAAATTCTGCTCCCCAGTAAATGCCATCACTTATCTCAATGCCTCCGGGAAGCAAATGAGGACAACGATGCAAAAAATGTACAGTGTTCATTTGTACAGGTCCGCCATAATATACAGGGAAATCGCAGCTCTCTAAATCAGTTATCAATTCGCCAATTGATTTATTGCATTTATGGTTAATCACGAATCCGAAGCTGCCATCTTCCCCCTGATGCTCGCAAAGAAAAATTACAGAGCGTATAAAATTCAGGTCCTTTAAAAAAGGTTCGGCTATTAATATAATGCCTGGTTTTATATCAGTCATAATTCACCTTAATAAGAATTAAAATTAAAACGAAATTTAATTGGTTTTTTAATATCAGTCATAAATTTAAAACTTCATTGCGAGAAATGCAATACCGTTAAAATCAATTTAAGACGGACTTCTTTGTGTAAAGGCTGCATTCAACTGCATATTTTTGCATCAATGAAAAAAGTCTTTCCGGTAATTATTGTTCTTATAGCGCTTTCCCTGGTTGGTATCATCATACTGCAGATTTCCTGGCTCAATAATCTTTTGCAGGTGCAGGAACAAAAATTTTTATTGCAGGTTGATAAAGCCACCTTTAATGTTGCAGAAGAGCTTAGCAAGCAGGTGTCATCAGGCTCTTCTTTTCGCTTACGGCGTAAGCCGGTGTTTCCGTTGATGCCAGATGAATTCTCACTTGGCATTGGCAAACAACCAACGATAGCAGAAAGATATAGCGCTGAAGAAATCAATACTATTCTTGCCAATGCATTTAATAAGGAAGGATTAAAAAATCTACGCTTTGAATTTGCCATCACTTCCAACTCTGATGATTATATGCTTGAAATGCAATCGCCGCATTTTCAGCAGGAGTCGCTTGATACCACGCATTATAAGCAAAGGGTGATGCCGGTATTTCCGCAAACAGGCAGCGACCTTGAGGGGCTGATAGCTTACGAGCATCTTTTTATTTTGATTCCTGATTTTAAAACACAGGTATGGCAATCTCTCACTCTTATGATTATCGGCTGCATACTTTTTACAATCATAATATTTACCGCATTTTATCTTACGCTAAAAACAATGCTGAATCAACGTAAGCTAAGTGCAATAAAAAGTGACTTTATAAATAACATGACGCATGAATTTAAAACACCGCTCGCTACCATTTCGCTTGCCGTGGACGCATTGAAAAATGAAAAGGTTTTGAATGATAAAGACAAGCTGAATTATTTTCGCAGCATTATAAAAGATGAAAATAAACGAATGAACCGCCAGGTAGAAACCATACTGCAGGCGGCTTTGATGGAAAAACAGGATTTACAATTAAACTTCAAACCTTTACATGCGCATGAAATAATTAATCAGGTGCTTGATAATTACAGGCTGCAGCTTCAATCGAAAAATGCAGCAACAAAAATTTCACTTGCGGCAAAAAATGATTTGATTAATGCAGATGAAATTCATTTTGCCAATCTTTTATCCAATCTTATTGACAATGCCATTAAGTATTCAAAAGAAAATTTAATGCTTACAATTTCAACACAATCAACCCAAAAGAATTTGATAATAAAAATTGAAGACAATGGCATTGGAATGAGTAAAGAGACCACTAAACGAATTTTTGAAAAATTTTATCGGGCACATACAGGCAACCTGCATAATGTAAAGGGCTTTGGATTAGGTATGAGCTATGTAAAAACAATCATTGATGAGCACAATGGAAAAATAAAAGTGGATAGCACCATCGGCAAAGGAAGCATCTTTACAATTGAAATGCCGTTGATATCTATTGTAAACCCCGTATCAGAAATTGTTTCTGATAAAATATTAAGCTAACCCGAAAATTTATTACTGTTTATTGAAGTCCCCCGCAGAAGGATTTAGAGGGCTTATATGTGATAAGAATTTTCTCTCATAGAATAAAATGTAAAACTTTACAATATGAATCACAAATCTATTCCCAAAGTTCATAATGCAGTACATTGCTGTTTGTTTATAAAATGATTTTGAAAGTAGTAAAGTAATCAAAAATAATGGAGATGATAACTGATAACAGACACCTGATTTCTGACACCTCTCAATGAAAAACTTCTTCATCACATATAAAAATCCCCTCACCGTTGTTTTAGTATTAATCATTGCAGGCGGGCTTTTTGTTTATCAGAAAATGCAGGTCTCTCTATTTCCTGAAATCACTTTCCCTAAAATAAAAATCATTGCAGATGCAGGTTTGCAGCCCGTAAATAAAATGATGGTAACCGTAACCAAACCTTTGGAAAACGCCATCAAACAAGTGCCCGACCTGAAAGACATTCGCAGCATCACCAGCCGGGGCAGTTGCGAGATTTCTGCTTTGATGGATTGGAAAGCAGATATAGACATCAGCCAGCAACGTATTGAATCTAAAATAAGCCAGATAAGAAACGACCTTCCGCCTGATGTGCAAATCACAGTAGAAAAAATGAATCCATCTATTCTTCCTGTAATGGGTTACACATTAGAAAGCCATGATAAATCGCCGATTGAATTAAAGCAATTAGCCGCTTACACCATCAAACCATTTTTATCGCAGGTAGCAGGTGTTTCAGAAGTAAGAATCATTGGCGGTAAATCAAAAGAGTTCTGGCTGCAGCTTGATGCAAGAAAAATGAGCACACTCGGTATTACTCCTGATGCGGTAACCAATGCACTCAGCGCAACCAACTTCATTAAATCAAATGGGTATTTATCAGACTATCGCTATTTATATCTCACAATAACAGATGCAACTGTTCACTCAAAGGAAGACCTGAAAAAAATCGTTATCAGTAACAGCGGAAAGCGTGTTGTTCAGTTACAGGATATTGCCGCGGTTAATGTAAATGAAGCAGTGGAGTTCACAAAAATAAATGCAAACGGAAAAGAAGGCATTCTTATAGCAATAGTAAAACAACCCACTGCCAATGTCGTTGACCTTGCTGCACAGATGAAGCAAAAAATCGAAGACCTTAAAAAAATACTTCCGAAAAATACAACCATTAAACCCTATTACATACAGGCAGATTTTGTAAGTCAGTCCGTGAAAAGTGTAACAGATAGTTTATGGATAGGATTGCTTTTAGCCATCATCGTTGTAATTATTTTTCTGCGTTCCCTCAAGGCAAGTGGCACCATGCTTATAACAATTCCGGTAACGCTTTGTCTTACACTCATTGTAATGTATTCCGTTGGCTTCACACTGAATATAATGACTCTCGGCGCCATCGCTGCTGCCATCGGTCTTATCATTGACGATGCCATCGTCGTAATTGAGCAAATTCACCGTACGCATGAAGAAAATCCCGAAGAACCTACGAGGAGTCTTTTGCAAAAAGCAATAAAATATTTATTCCCTGCAATGGTGGGTTCATCCATGAGCACCATCGTTATATTTATTCCTTTTATTTTAATGAGCGGTATTGCAGGCGCATACTTTAGTGTAATGACAAACACCATGCTCATCACCCTCGTCTGCTCATTCTTTGTAACATGGCTCTGTCTCCCTGTGATTTATCTCCTGCTCACACGCCACGCAAAACAAAACACAGCTAAAAAAACAATAAAGGACGGTGCAGTAAAAAAACAGCGATGGGTTTCATTCTTCATCACACGCCCATACATAAGTATAATTATATTGGTTGCATTAGCTGTAGCAATCTGGCTGATTTTACCACGGTTGCAATCAGGATTTTTACCTGATATGGATGAAGGAGCCATTGTTATGGATTATTCTTCTCCACCCGGTACATCTCTCGAAGAAACCAACCGCATGTTAACTGAAGTGGAAAAAATCATTGTGAAAGTTCCCGAAGTGGAGGCTTACTCACGCCGCACAGGAACCCAGATGGGTTTCTTCATCACCGAACCCAACACCGGCGATTATCTCATTCAATTAAAACGAAAGCGCAGCCGCACCTCAGAAGAAGTGATTAGTGCTATTCGCCAGCAAATAGAATCCACACAACCCGCACTGCGAATTGATTTCGGTCAGGTAATTGGTGATATGCTTGGCGACCTCATGGCTTCTGTGCAGCCCATAGAAGTAAAAGTTTTTGGCGACGACAAGCAAAAGCTAAATGAACTCTCCACGCAAATCGGCGACATAGTAGAAAAGATAAAAGGCACTGCAGATGTATTCAACGGAATTGTGATTGCAGGTCCTTCAGTCAGCATTGAACCCAATTACACTCGAATGGCGCAGTTCGGAATAACTCCAGAAAATCTTCAAACGCAATTGCAAACAGCGCTTGAAGGAAATATTGCAGGTAACATGCTGGAGAAAGAACAGCTAACACCAATACGTATGATGTATCCCAACAGCCGTTACCGGAGCATTGCCGATATCAGCAAGCTCCAAATATTCTTACCCAACGGAACCCTTCATCCCATCGCAGACCTTGCCACCGTTGAAGTGCAGCAGGGCGATGCCGAAATACAGCGTGAGAACTTACAATCAATGAGCGTAATCACAGGTCGTTTAGAAAACCGTGATTTAGGCACTGTAATGAAAGACGTAAAAACGCAGCTATCAGGCAAAATAAATTTGCCCTCCGGTTATCACATTGAATATGGCGGCGCTTATGCAGAGCAGCAGCAATCATTCAAAGAATTGCTTATGATACTCATTACATCCAGCTTACTTGTGTTTGGTGTAATACTTTTTTTATTCAAAGATTTTCGCATAGCGCTCACCATTTTGCTCATTGCGGTGCTCGGCATTTCCGGAAGTTATCTCGCATTATATATCACAGGCACGCCGCTGAATGTTGGCAGTTATACCGGCTTAATTATGATTGTGGGCATCATTGGCGAAAATGCCATCTTCACCATTTTACAATTCCGGGAAAACCTGCAACGGCAATCGGTTGATGATTCTATCATTTACTCCATCTCTACCCGCCTGCGACCAAATCTCATGACAGCTCTCGGAGCCATCATTGCATTAATGCCCCTTGCCCTCGGCATTGGCGCCGGCGCACAGTTGCACCAGCCACTCGCCATTGCAGTAATCGGCGGCTTCATCATTGCCATGCCGCTGCTCCTCATCGTACTCCCATCCATGCTAAGGCTGTTGTATAAAAAGAGAGGAAAGGAATTGCTGATTGAGAATGCGTAAATTTTTGAAGGGATTTTTTATGTTACCGGCTGAAGTTTTTCATGGCATCTTCGTTGCGTCGCACACTTATACGTTCAATAATTCTATTCAGCAAAAAATTACTTTATCAGGTCAAAAAAAGATTGTTCAAATTTCCTGTAGATTTAAAATTCAATACACTTCCATTTTTCATTTGAGCCGACATATATTTCTGGGCTGTAACATCCACAATGTTTATAGTAACTATTGACCCATTTTCAGTTGTTTTAGCTCTTACATTAAATTCACCTGTATAAGCATCTAAAGGATAAGAGGTAATATTTTTTCTAGACCCTGGATCATAATAATGAGGAACAATGAAAGCATTTTTGTCTTTTAATTCACCGTTTTTATCTTCTATTGTAGTACTCAATTTTATTTTTTCTGAAACTATAATTCCACTGCTTTTATCTATTATTTTTATAGGTATGCCTCTGTCCGCAAATACATCTACAATTTTTCCCCATATACTATCATACGATTGATTTGTTTTGAGTGCAAAGGGTGGTTCAGGATAATTGCCTCTTAAAGGCAAAAGTTTCATGCATGAAGTAGCCAGAAGAAAAACGATAAATACACCTGATATTTTTTTCATCTAATAGTTGTTTGGTAAATTATATAAATATAATTTAACTGATCAATTAATTTTTTTTCTGAAATATTCAAGGGTTTGGGCTATTCCATTTTCATCATAAGTGTACCATACTTTCCAATTTTCTGATATACCCTTGTTCAAGAGCAAACAAGCAGCAGATCTTAAAGAAGAAAACTGGATTGGAATATTGTTCACTAAAAAATATCCGTCTTTTGTTAAATGTCCTGAATATTCTTTATTTCCAAATTTTCCGAAAATACGGGATTCGGTATTTAATATACCTTGTTCTAATAATCTGATAAACTCTTTATAAGGTTTCCGAGGATTACTTCTAAACCTTGATTCTGATAAGTTGGTTATGGTAAGTTGAGATAACATATCGGATAATAAAGATTTCAATTTAGGAATATAGCTCTCATGAAATAATTGATTATTCTTTTCAGCAATTATATAATCTCTGAATTCTTTATAATACTCTAAGGGTCTCGGACTAATCTTTTGAGCTTCAAAAATATTAGTATCGAACTCATTAATATCTATCTGCACAATTTCTAAATGTAATTGTATCGCTTCAATTATTTCATTTAATAAAATTTCAAGCTGATTTATTTTTTCTTTCATATAGCGTTTAAATTATTTCGCATAATCCTGCCTCAAATGTATTCATTCCTCTCATAAAAAAGCCAGAGTTCCCTCCGGCTTTCATTCAAAATTTAAAATTCAACATTCAACATATCGCTAAACACATCACAGGCGTTTATAAATATCACGTCTATGCCATACTTCAACTATAACAACAGTTATAATTTTTCATGAATCTCATAAATAATTCTTTTAATCATCTTGCCTTTGCGGTATGCAGCTACTCATATTAATACACCATGATTGAGGCATCACTTTCTGAGTTGCATCTTATGCCTTTACATACGCTTGCATCAAATCTATTCTCCAGCTTTTCAACATTTAAAATTCTCAAAGTGGCACACATGTTTATTTTGCTGAATTCTCTTTTTCGTTTTCTACTACTTGTTCAATATTTCTGTATAACCATGTACCAATAGTTTCAATAATATTTTCTATCTCTTTATCTTTAAGAGGCTGATGATATAATCTGTTTATTATATTCTTATTTACGGAATCAAATTTTTCATAAGCATTTTCATAAAAAGCAAAAGTTATTTCTCCGCCATTCATATTCATGGATTTATTAATGTTTCTCAATCCTGTAAAATCTGTTTGAAAAATCATTTTTCTAACAAGTATATTTTTTTCAAGGTTTGGCAATAGATGTTTCTTTAAAACTGTGATTAAGAGCTCTTCAAAATTATTGCCGCCGTAACGTTTGTCATCTAAAGAAATATAAACTTTCCGTAACATGAATAACGGATCAAAATCTTTTAATCTTCTTTCCCAAACTTTTAATAATGGAGTAATGCTGTTTTCAACAACAGACTTTATGGCTTCTACACCATATTTCATTTTAATTTTTTCATCATCCTTTTCACCCAATTTTCTTTTCAATAATGAAATTTTTTTATCTAAATCTCCCGGCTCATCAATGCTTTCGCCTCTTGCAGCTTTAATGGAGAGTTCCAAACTCCATATCAGTTGTTCAATTATATATTCAATAAATGAATTTATATCGCCGGTATCCGCCACTCGCAAAGCGTGTATATAATTCTGTTTGTCGGCTGATTTAATTACCACGGGCGGCAAATTATTTTTCAAAAGCACATAATTCGTAAGCAGCCGGACAATTCTGCCATTACCATCATCAAAAGGGTGAATGCGTACAAACTTATATTGTAGCAAAGCAGCCAATTGCGCAGGATGCAATTCTTTTTTTTCTTCCTCAGTTCTAAACCATTCTATAAGTTCTCCCATTAAAATTGGTGTATCAGAAACAGAAGCGTACTCAAATATTTCTCCGGTGCTTAGTCTTACTGAGTTTGGAAAATCTTTATAATCTCCAATTTTGATTTTTCTTTTTACCTGGTGCCCTTCAGGTGTAATTGCATCTTTCCAGAAAGGTTCAAAGAGAATTATTCTATTTAAATTTTTTATGTAAGTTTCCGTAAGAGGATGTTCCTTATCTTCTGCCCATTCCTTAACCACATTGAACGCCACATCATGTGCCTTCATTTCCTCATACTCTCTTATGCTGTGATTGCCTTTTGTATCACCAAATATTAATAGAAGCTCTGTTTCACCATAAGTAAGTGTATTGCCTTCAATGTGGTTTGAATTATAATTAAATTCAAGCCGAAATTTTTTGTCAAGCCTTTGCTCGTGCTCCGGTTTCATTGGAAGCAGTTGTTTAAGCGTTTCGTAAAGGCTGTCAACTCTATCTATTAGCGATTTCATTTTGCAATCTTGTTTTGTTATAGTTCATCAGTGTTGTGCACAAAAACTGTTTGGTGTTTTTCTTAAATCAATTAAGTCATTTTCACTACTTTAATTTCAGCAACTTTGTGAAATATTCAATAATATTAAAAATTCGTATTGAAGCACTTCACCAGAATAAGTATTATTAAGCTTTTTCATTTTGAAAAAATAAATAAAAGCAAGGTAAGAAATTAGAGATGAATTTAATTGTTGAAACCACAGATGCCATTTGTACTTCAGATGAAAGAATTACGACGCAACCCAGATACCACGAAGAACTAAGCTTGTACCATAAAAATTCTTCTTATTAAAATAAAAAGCCTTGCAGGTTATTTAATCTCTTTCACCAATTGTTCAAGATTCTGTAACGATTTTTTGAAAGTCATCTTCCAGTTTCTTTTTCCTGTTAGCTTCTTGTCTCAAAGGGGTTCTTTATCTTCAAGCGTTCGTGCGTTAGCATAGTTCTGCTCTCTATATGCAAACAGAATTATCAGCCCCGTTTAAAACATCTAATGCTATTTGTGCTAACTGCTCTTCACATTTTCTAAAGTCAATATTTTCTATCCATTTCAATCCCTTAAATCTATCAACCAAAAATTCATGTAACCGCTTTGAAATATCCAATTCATTTACCCAGGTATCTTTTTGTTTGGCTTCATTTATTGCCTGCTCCCAGTTAAAAAAAAGAAAGCGTGCAATAAAGAGCAGGTCAGCAAAATCTTTGGATTCATCTCTCGGAAGCGCCGAAATTTTATTGGTGAGAATATTTTGAAGGCTGTCGGTTTTTGAAAACAGGCTGCTTGCAACAAGATTACCGGAATGAAAAGCCACATCATTAATAAAATCAATTTTTAAAAGAACATCTTTTTCTGAAATGAATAAGCGTACAAAAGTGTCTTCTTTCAGGCTTGCAGATAAAGATTGATTGAAACTTTTGTTTAGTGCAATTATTATTGCATCAACCTGCTGATGAAAATCAGGTTGTGCATTCATAAAAAAATCAAGGTCATCTGAATAGCGATGATGTAAATAATGCCTGCTTAATGCCGTGCCGCCTGTGAGATAAAAGCCGGTTGCTGTTCCGTCTATTATTTTCAATGCCTTATCCTGCAAGGGATAAAGCGAATTAAAATAATAAGGCTCTTGCATAAAAATATTTTTGCTGCAGGGTTTTTGACTTTAGCCTTGTAATTATTTCGTCCGTTAATATTTCCCGCAGCTTTTCTTTCCCGGCTATTTTTAAAAGAGTGTACCAGCTATAACTTCCCAAAAGCTTCACATAAATATTTTGAGCTGTTACGCCGCGTATAATCTTTTTTTTGCCTGAAAACAACTCTTCCAATTCTTCAGGGGTAAGGTTTACATCCCATGCAAGTGGCTTAAGGTATTGATGAATGTGAGAAGAATTTGTCATGAATTTTTAATAATCTTCAAAGTTAATGATTTCTATTCCGTGTGGTTCGGCTCTAAGTTTCTTTTCCCTTATTCAATTATTTAATCTCTTTCACCAATTGCTCAAGATTCAGTAGTGATTTATGAAAGTTCTCTTCCATTTTCTTTTTGTGCATTAGCTTAAATATAAATTGTGCGGCTATACTTTTCGTGATGTAAAAATCAATTGTTAGTCTTGTTTTATGAGCACCGTTTTTTTCAAGAGTATAATATGCCGAGCTTTTTGTTTTTTCATCCGTTTCACTAAACTCAATTCTTTCCTCACTGTAAGAGTAGCTGCTGGCGTAGATAATAGCTTGCCCGTTCTCCATTACACAGCGGCACCGCATACCAACACGCGGCAAAAAATGATTTACCTCTTCTACCGCTTTTACACCGTGCTGCCAGCGGCTGCGATAAGTAAAATCTCCGGTTGCATGAAACAGCGTAATAATATCTGTTTCATATTCGCTGGAAACAGAAATCACTTTTACTTTTTTTGAAAGCTGCGGCTGCGGGAGTGGTTCGGGTGTAATTTCATTTTTCAGCTCGCCTAACTGTGTATAGAGAAACGGTATTTCGCCGCTTTCAGTTTGTTTGGCGCTGCTGTTCCACTTCATCCATTGTGTAAAGTGAGCAGGCATGTTATTCTGCCCTGCCAATGGCGGGGTTACCAGCCAGTATTCATGCTGGTCAATGTCGTTTTTCAAAAGCTGATGTGCAACAATAATATCTTTTCCAATGAGCTTGCTGAAATTTCTTACAGTGTAGCCGGTGAATTCGCCGTAATGTGTAATCACTTTCAATGTAAGTTCAATTGCCGATGTACAGGCTTTGCATTGACAAAAACGGCGATACTCATAAGCAATAAGATGCCTGTGAAACTCACAAAACATTTTCTCTACCTGTTTGTACAACTCCTCCAGGTTTGGCGATTCACCAAATTTGTAAAAGAGAATTGCGTCGCCTTCGATTTCAGAAACTTCAAGTCCTATCTGGTTGGCATTAATCATTACCTCCAGCAATTCCTGGATAATAAGCCGGCTGTGTTCAATCTCCATTTCGTTGATAAACCGGGTAAAGCCGCTTATATCAGGAATAAAAAGCAGCCCTCTGTTTTCCATTTTTTTGTTTTAAAGTTACAACCAATACAGGATTTCGGGGAACTTCTAAACTAAGAAATTATAAATGCTCTCACAAAAATTTTTTTTCCTCAATGTTATATGGGTCTTTACCTTCAAACCCAAGTAATGAAAAATTGTCTTTATTATATTTTTGCATTCCTGGTTTTGGTTGCAGGTTGCAGAAATACGCAACAACAAAATTCTTCGAAAGACATGGACACTTTAATTAAATATCAACTCGCAAAAAACTGGCCTCAATTACCTGCTGGTTTTAAATTAGGCAACCCCACAGGTATTGATATTGACACCAATAAAAATATTTTTATTTTTCACAGAGCGTATAGAACATGGCCGTTGCTTAAGCCCGTGCCAGAGAGTTTTATTACGGATAAAACTATCTTAATGCTCGACAGGCAAAGCGGAAAAATTTTGAATAGCTGGGGTAGCAATCTTTTTATTATGCCTCACGGATTAACCGTTGATAAAAATAATAATGTGTGGGTAACAGATGTGGGGCTGCACCAGGTTTTTAAGTTCAGTCATGAAGGCAAATTATTAATGAAGCTGGGCGAAGCAAAAGTTGCCGGTGATGATACAGCACATTTTAATCACCCTACAGATGTTGCCGTTGCTGATGATGGTTCTTTTTACGTAAGTGATGGTTATGGCAACAGCCGCATTGTAAAATTTTCTTCATCAGGTCAATATCTTTTTGCATGGGGAAAGAAAGGAGACCGTCCGGGAGAATTCAACATACCGCATGGCATTTGCCTCGATGATAAGGGAAATATTTATGTAGCAGACCGTGAAAATAGTCGTGTACAGGTCTTTGATTCAACAGGTAAATTTATAAATCAATGGGTGAACAAAAGTTTTGGAAATATCTGTTCGGTTACATTTGATAAAGTAAAAAACACTGTAGTTGCTGTTGATGATGTTACGAGTTTTTATTTGAAACATAAAGGTTCTGATATTATCTTTTTTGATTCAGCAGGAAATGTTTTATCACAATTCGGAAGAAGCGGGTTATATGATGGTCCTGTTTGCTGGTATCATGATGTGGTTACAGACAAAGAAGAAAATATTTATGTTGCAGACATTCTTGGTAATACAATTCAGAAGTTTAAGAAAATATCGCATTAATCACGAATAAGCCCCGAAGTTGCCAATACTCTTTTCAAATCACTTCAATAATATTAATATGTACAAAGCTTTATACCTAAGTCCCATGCTTCACTCTTCAGACGTAAAAAAAACAGTTCACTTTTTTACAGATATTCTTCTATTTAAAATAGGAAGAGATGACGGTGATATGTAATTGTATATAAGGATAACCGCACCATTCACATTAAAAAAGCATGGAACGATAAGTATTCATCGGAATTTTATTTAGAAGCAGATGATATAGATTCATTGTGGAATTCCATTAAAGATAAAATGCACGGAATGGAAGTAAGAGAACCCTTTAACCGTGAATATGGAATGAGGGAATTTCACATCATGATTCCCTATACTCAAACACTGATGCTTGCAGGGCAGCAAATAAAATAAAAATAAGCCTTTACTGCTTACAGATAAATGGGTGCATTACATTTAAAATTTTATTTATGAAACTGAATCAGTTTTTTGAATCAAAAAAAGAATACGGCGCAATTTTTTTAAGACTGGTAATCGGTTTTAGATTAGTTGAAGGCATGTGGAATATTGTATTTAACTGGCAACAACTGGTGGGCATAAAAGATTTTTTTGCACAGATTAATTTGCCTGTACCAATGATAAGCGCCATTGTTGCTGTTTATGCTGAATTTATCTGCGGCATCTTTTTCATCATTGGTTTATGGGTTCGTGAAGTTGCACTGATAATGATTATAAATTTCATTGTTGCCATTGCTGTTGTTGATATACACAACAGTTTTGAAGAAGGTTTTGCCGCATGGGTAATTATTGCCGCTTCTATATTCTTTTTATTTTATGGTGCAGGCAAGATTTCGATTGACGAATGGAGAAGAAAATACAGAACCGCAACCAACATTCAGGATAATTGAGTACAACAATCTGCTGCACATCATTTAGAATGTACAATTCAAGTATTTCAAATTATCATGATAACACCTTGATAAGTGCAGAGTCATATTGCTAATGCATAAAAGGGTGAGAGAATGCAGGCAATGCAGGAAGTGAAAAAATAAATTATTCAAAAGAACAGGAACTTTTGAAATAAATAGAGTTATAGAGAAGGTTAAAAGCCATGGTTTAAATCTTAGCAGAAAACTACATCTTGTATCGGTTAAACCCTTATTACCTTATTTTTAATTTAATGCGACATTTGGTTTACTCGGGCGTTATTTTTTTTGCCGGTTCAGATTTTTTATCTTATCGTTCAATAATAAAAACTAAAGGATTCTATATATCACATACAATTATTAAATTAAGCCATTAATTTTTACATACTCTTTTTTTTCTATTTTTATCACACAACCAATTTCCCCTTTTTTAAATAATACGTGTTAGTATTCAAAAGCCTTATTTTTGAAAATAAGACCTTGCAAATAAGACCTCACAGGTTTATAAACCTGTGAGGTCTGCCTAAAAGAAAATAAGATCCCCTGCGGATTTTATAAACCTTTAAGGTCTGGCCTTAAAAATAAATTATGGCAAACAAAGTAACCACGATTGGCGTATTAACTTCAGGGGGCGATTCACCGGGAATGAATGCTGCCATAAGAGCCGTGGTAAGAACAGGTTTGTATAATGAGCTTGAGGTTTTTGGAATTGTACGCGGATATAATGGAATGATAGAAGATGAAATTTTTCAAATGAATTCCCGCTCTGTTGCCAATATTATTCAGCGCGGCGGAACTATGCTGAAAACTGCACGCAGCAAGGATTTTTATAATCCCGAAGGAAGAACTATCGCTTATCAAAATTTACAAAAACGAGGCATCAACGGGCTGGTGGTTATTGGTGGTGATGGCAGCTTTACAGGCGCACTTAAGCTAAACCGGGAACACGATATTCCCTGCATTGGTATTCCCGGTACTATTGATAAAGACCTTTACGGAACCGATTTTACAATTGGTTTTGATACGGCTGTGAATACAGCAGTAGAAGCCATAGATAAAATACGCGATACCGCAGATGCGCATGACAGATTATTTATTGTTGAAGTGATGGGTCGCCATGCCGGATACATTGCTTTGCACAGCGGCATAAGCACAGGCGCAGAAAATATTTTAATTCCTGAAGTTGATACAGGTATGGATGAGTTGCTTGCCTCCCTATTAGAAAAAGAAAAAAGGAAAAAGCTGGTGAATCTTGTGGTGGTTGCAGAGGGTTACCAGCCAGACCCTGCAAATAAAGAAATAAAAGGAGCTAATGAAGTAGCCCGAATTGTGCGGGAAAAAATTCCGGGTCTTGAAACACGTGTTACAATACTTGGGCACATTCAGCGTGGTGGCTCACCTTCGTGCATAGACAGGCTTATTGCAAGCCGCATGGGTTATCATGCAGTGGAAAGCTTAATCGAGGGAAGATATAATGTGATGGTAGGCGTTATGAATAATTCAGTACAATATACACCCATTGAAACTGCAATTCGTGAAAAGCAAAAAGTAAGCGAAGAGTGGCTGAAGATTGTGAAGATATTAGCGAGTTAACCGTTTCTCGTTTCTCGTTTCTCGTTTCTCGTTATCGTTTCTCGTTTATGCATTTTAATGACTAATGACTTTATGACTTTATATACTTTATTTACTTTATTTACTTTATTTACCTTATATACTTTAATGGCTTTAAAATGACTGATAATATTTCAAAATACTTGCACAAAGAAATGGATAAGCAGGCAGGTATTGAACATACATTTCATCGTACCAAAATCGTGGCAACCGTGGGCCCGGCCTGCGATACGTATGAAAAGCTGCTTGAGCTTGTAAAAGCTGGCGTGAATGTTTTTCGCCTGAATTTCTCACACGGCACCCATGATGATAAGCTGAATACTATTGAGCTGATAAAAAGAATGAATAAAGAAGAGCCTTATAATATTGCAATTCTTGCAGACCTGCAGGGACCTAAGTTGCGCATAGGCGATATTCAAAACGGGCTGCTCGAAATTAATGTTGGCGATATCATTTGCTTTACCTCAAGTGAAGAGGTTTTAGGAACAAAAGAGAGGTTGTATGTATCGTATCCAAACTTGCATGAAGATGTAAAAGTGGGAGATAAAATTTTGATTGATGATGGAAAGCTCGAAGTGGTTGTTATTGAAATAACAAAAGACGGTGATGTAAAAGCAGCGGTAACACAGGGCGGAATTTTATTACCAAAAAAAGGAATTAATCTGCCTGATACCGAAATATCATTACCTCCTTTAACAGCAAAAGATTTGGCAGATCTTGAATTTATTATAGAACAAAAAGCAGAATGGGTTGCCCTCTCCTTTGTACGCAAAGCAGAAGATATTATTGACCTGAAAAAAAGAATTGCAGGAAAACAGAGCGATATAAAAGTGATTGCAAAAATTGAAATGCCTTCAGCGCTCAAAGACCTTCGCAATATTATTCTTGAATCGGATGCCGTAATGGTTGCCCGGGGAGATTTGGGTATTGAGCTGCCCGTAGAAAAAGTGCCTATGGCACAGCGGGAAATCGTTCGCAAATGCATTCATCGTGCAAAGCCCGTAATTGTTGCTACACAAATGATGGAGAGTATGATTGAAAGAACCAAGCCAAACCGAAGCGAGATTACCGATGTGGCAAATGCAGTGCTCGAAGGTGCAGATGCAGTAATGCTTAGCGGTGAAACGGCAATGGGCAAGCATCCTGCACTCGTTGTGGAAACCATGCGAAAAATTATTATGGAGGTAGAAAAAACAGAATACCGCTACAACCGTGAAGAAGACCTGAAACCTTTGGCACATTCTCCCTCTTTTCTCAGCGATGCAATCTGCTACAATGCCTGTAAAATTGCAAAAGATGTAAATGCAGATGCTTTAATTGGAATGACGCAGAGCGGCTACACTGCCTTCATGCTAAGCAGCTACCGCCCTGCATCTCCCTTATATATTTTTACAAAAAAAAGATCTCTTGTAAATCAATTAAGCTTAAGCTGGGGTGTGCGTGCATTTTATTATGCCGAAGAAATAAGCCTTGATGGCATCATATCCGATCAAATTAATATCTTAAAAGAGAGAGGATTTATAGAGCAGGATAGTATTGTTGTAAATACAGGAAGCACGCCAGTGAAGCTGCATTTACCTACAAATGTTTTAAAAATTACAAAAGTTGAATAAAAACTTTCTTCGAAAAAAACGGAGGATTTTTTTGTGTTATTTTTTATACTCTTTTCGTTTTTGAATTTTACATTTTTTTTCAAATCATGTGGAAAAATTAAAATCGCATAATTTTATCAGCAATTAAATATTACACTATGAAAAAATTATTTACGTGTTTGTGTATTATTATCTGCTGCACTGCAGCAGCCCAGAATGCAGACTCTGCCTGGATTGTAAATAACTACAACAAAAAAGAAGTTTATATAACCATGCGTGATGGGGTAAGATTATTCACTTCTGTGTATTCACCCAAAGACACAACCCTAGCACATCCCATTTTAATGAAGCGAACTCCCTATTCCTGCGGTCCTTATGGTGAAGATAATTTTGCAAAGGTCTGGTCTTCTTATCAAAAAGAATATTTTAGAGAAGGTTACATTATGGTAACACAGGATGTGCGCGGCAGATGGATGAGTGAAGGAGAGTTTGAAGATGTGCGTCCGTTCAATCCAAATAAAAAGGGAAAAGACATTGATGAATCAAGTGATACCTATGATGCAATAGACTGGCTTGTAAAAAATATTCCGCACAACAATGGAAATGTGGGTGTGTTTGGTATTTCTTATCCGGGATTTTATTCAACTATGGCAGCGGCAAGCAATCATCCTGCATTAAAAGCAGTAAGCCCGCAGGCTCCTGTTACCAATTGGTTTATTGGAGATGATTTTCATCACAATGGCGCATTCTTTCAAATGGATGGATTTGCATTTTATTCTTCATTCGGAAAGCCCCGCCCGCAGCCTACTACAGTGGGCCCGGCATCTTTTGAATATTATACTCATGATAATTACAAATTTTATCTTGAAACAGGTGACTTAAAAAATCTTGCAAAGCTCACGGGCGACAGCATTAAATTCTGGAAAGATTTATATGTGCATCCCAATTATGATGCATGGTGGAAAGCCCATGATGCTCGCAATGCCACAAAAAATTTGCAACCCGCCATGCTTTGGGTTGGTGGTTTATTTGATGCGGAAGATTGCTGGGGCGCATGGAACGCATACAAAGCAGCAGAGCAAAATGATCCCGGAAAAACATTTAATAAAATTGTTGACGGTCCCTGGTATCACGGGCAGTGGGCAAGTAATGATGGTACTCATTTGGGCAATATTCAATTTGGATCCAATACAAGTGAATATTTTCAGCAGCATTTTGAAATTCCATTTTTCAATTATTTTTTGAAAGGGAAAGGAGATGTCTCACAAATTGCTGAAGCAAATATTTTTATCACCGGCAGTAATGAATGGAAAACATTTTCGCAATGGCCGCCTGCAGAAAAACAGGATAAAGCATTGTATCTTCAACCTAATGGAAAATTAGATTGGAATAAACCCTCGGCAGTAAAGAGTTTCAGCGAATATATTAGCGACCCTTCGAAGCCAGTTCCTTATACTGAAGATGTACATTTCAACAGAACGAGAAGTTATATGACAGATGACCAGCGCTTCGCTGCAAGAAGACCTGATGTTTTAGTTTTTAAAACAGATACTTTAAGGGATGATGTTACTGTAACCGGAAATGTTATTGCAGATTTAATGACAAGCATTTCAACAACCGATGCAGATTTTGTTGTAAAAATAATTGATGTGTTCCCTGATAATTTATCATTCAGCGACGTAGATATTTATGCAGAAAAAGACCCAGAAAAAATGTATCCCATGGGTGGTTACCAAATGCTGGTGCGTGCAGAAATTTTTCGCGGACGTTACAGAAAGAGTTATGAGAATCCCACTGCATTTACACCGGGCAAAGCAGAAGAAATAAAATTTGAATTACCTTCTATTGCACATACTTTTAAAACAGGACATTGCATCATGGTGCAGATACAAAGCAGTTGGTTTCCGCTTGTTGACAAAAATCCGCAGCAGTTTATTGATATTTATCATTGCGATGAAAAAGATTTTATTAAGAGCGATATAAAAATCTGGCACGATGCGCAGTATGCGAGTAAGATCATTTTTCCAATCCTAAAATAACGTTTATGGGAATGTTTGATTATATAATAATTGATTCACAAAAACTTCCTGTTTCTCATCAGAGAGGGAGTTATTAAAGAATAAAATTTTTCAAACTAAAGATTTGGAAAATTGCTTGCTTTCTTATAAAATAATCAAGGAAGGCGAGATAATGCTTCAAAATATTAAAGACGAAAAAACATCAGAACTAATTCCTTATTTCAGGGAAATGGATGATGAAGAATATGTTGAAAATAAAAATATTATTTATGACAAGATTCCATTTCACGGTTTCATAAGATTCGTATTCTTCTTTCCCAAATATTTTACCCTGAACATTTTTATTTTTTGCTTCCCGGTTTTTAAATATATATCTTTGGTTACAATTTTATTCCATCTCAAAAATATATTTTTATGAAAACAAAAACTCTGTTGCTTATTCTTTCAATTTACTGTGCAATGAATGCACAGGCGCAGCAATATTGCCAAACAGATCGCTTTCTCGGTACACCTTATTTTGACACAAGCCAGATAAAAGTAAATTTCGATATTTTGTATGATGTTCCGAATCTTCTCACGCTTGATTTATATTATCCAAAGCTTAATGCAGACCCTTTATCGAAAAGACCGGTTATAGTGCTTATTCCGGGCGGCTTTTATCTTGCAGGAAGCAGTAAAGACTGGTATTACTATGCTTATCAGTTAGCGCAATCGGGTTATGTTGTTGCAGCAATTAATACACGTAAGGGTTTATTTTATCCCTGCAAGCCCACAAAGAAATTTCCAATTCCATTTTTCAGTTATAGCGATGCAGCTTACCGCGCCGTGCAGGATGCAATTAAAGCAGGGCATTTTCTTTCCACCGAATCTTTATTGTATGGTATTGATGCCAATAATATGTTTTTTGGAGGATACAGCACCGGCGGTTGCACCGCTTTAAGTGTAGAAATGCTTAGTCAAAGCGAAGCTAATCACGTGCTCAATTTGAATACAGTAGTTTTAGGTCCTCTTGACCCGCTGCCATTTTTATTCCCATTTTCTGTAAAAGGCATTAATTCAATTTCGGGTGGTATTAGCAGAGCCCATATTGAAAAGATAGAAAACACTTCTGCTATTATGTTTCATGGAGAGCTTGATTATATAATTTTTTATGATTTTTCACCCATACTTGATGGCATTTGCGGACCGCAGGCTAAAACTTTATTGCCCGTATATGGAAGTGGTAAGGTAAATGACTTTTTTCATGATAAAGCAAAGGCTATGCAACTATACGGGTTACTTTTTGCAACACATTATTTTGAGCCTGATAAAGATTTTGCTAAAATGACAAGCAAATTTGCATGCTTCGATAAACAGATTTTGTGTAAAGACTTCAAATCATTCAAAAAAGAAAATCTTCTTTCAATTCCTGTAAAATGCAGTTTAAATAATAGGCCGGAGACTTCAGAAGAAGATGAACGCACTTCAAACATTATTAAAGATGAGTTCAAGAAAATTGAAGCAACCATTCCCGAAGAATACAGAGACCAGATAACATTAAATTCTCTTGTAACTAGTGATAAGGCCGGGTTAGATTCACTCAAAGCTTTAATGAAAGAAAACCAGGGTAACGAAATAATGCCCACGCAGGAAAATGAATCAGCTACTAAAGCAATAATTGCAGGCAAAAACACATTACAATTATCCCTGTCTGCTGATATTAGTCATCCAATAAATATTAGCTTTTATAATTTGAATGGAACAGAAATCATGGGCAAAACTGTTATGTTGCATCGGGGTGAAAATTCCATTACCATGCAGTTTCCCCAAACCCTGCAGCAAGGAATATATATTTTAAAAACATCTGATGGCTTAACACAAAAAGTATTTATACAATAGACAAATGAATAAAGAAGACTGTGTATAACCAGGTGCATAACAAGTGTAAAACAAAACCTATAGAAATTTTGGCGGCTAATATCGCTTACTGTACTTTCGGTTTACAATTGAGAAGCGGGAAATCCTTTAACAAGATAAACGCTGCTCAATCGAAAGCATCGGGTTAGTAAGTAGTGTTTGTTTCGGCAAATACAACGTACCAAGCTTGGTGCCTTCTTTTTGTGTAATCTTTCTCGTTTGTTAATTCACTCTCACTCCGCACCCATTTAGTTGCAATCCTTATCTCATCGCTTATATTTTAGATTGCTGCCTATCTTTGCATTTATAAATTTATTATGATGAAAGATGTGCAATGGATGATTGATTCAATGAATGATGCTGAACTGAAAAACATCGGCGAAAAAATTGTATTAAGCAAGCGCATCAGCTTTGATGATGGCGTTCTTCTTTTTGAAAAAGGCTCCCTGCCTTATGTTGGGGCATTGGCAAATTATGTGCGGGAACAAAAGCATGGAGATAAAACTTATTTCAACCGCAACTTTCATATAGAGCCTACCAATGTGTGCGTATTCACCTGCGCTTTTTGCAGCTACTCAAGATTGTATGCCCGCCGTGAAGAAGGCTGGGAATTAAGTATGGATGAAATGATGACGATTGTAAAAAGCTATGATGGCAAACCCATTACTGAAGTGCATATTGTAGGCGGCGTGCATCCTAAAATGAATTTGAATTTTTTTATTGAGCTGATACAAAACATTAAAGCGCACCGGCCCTCGCTGCATGTAAAAGCATTTACTGCGGTGGAATTAGATTATATGTTTCGCAAAGCGAAAGTTTCTGTTGAAGAGGGATTGAAGAAATTGCATGATGCAGGTCTCGATTCTTTACCGGGCGGCGGCGCCGAAATATTTCATCCTGAAATAAGAGAACAAATTTGTGCGGACAAAGTGGATGCAGAAGGATGGCTGCACATTCACCGCACAGCACATACAATGGGCATACACAGCAATGCCACTATGTTATACGGGCACATAGAAAAGTATTGGCATCGCATTGACCACATGGAAAGATTAAGGCAATTGCAGGATGAAACCGGAGGCTTTAATACATTCATTCCGCTTAAGTTTCGTAACAAGGATAATGACATGAGCCACTTGTCTGAAAGCTCTGTAATAGAAGATATGAAGCTATATGCCGTTGCCCGTTTGTACCTGGATAACTTTCCGCATTTAAAAGCGTATTGGCCAATGCTTGGCAGGCAGAATGCTCAGCTTACTTTATCTTTCGGGGTAAATGATTTAGACGGAACCATTGATGATACTACAAAAATTTATTCTATGGCAGGCAGTGAAGAGCAAAACCCTTCTCTCTCAACGGCACAATTAGTAAATCTTATTAAACAAGCAAAGAGAGAACCTGTAGAGAGAGATACCTTATACAACGAAATAAAAAATTATAAAGATGCTGATGCCGTTGAATTAGAAGTTAGCACCATGTATAATTAGAAAATAATATTTACAGAGAAAAGAGTTTACAAGCCTATATATAGAAACAAATTTCTTTTTAATTTACATTCTAAGAAATCCCTTTATCTTGTGCAACTAAAAATTAAAATTAACCCCATGAGAAAATTAATCCCGTACCTGATGATTCTTGCATTTGTTTCTTTGTTTGCGTGTAAAAAAGAAAATAATAATTTTTCAGGCAAGAATAATTCATCTGTTACAGCTAATGATGAATTTGCACGCACAGATTCTGTTGACCCCTGCTCACACAAACAACAGTGGCGTGGCCTGTATGCTACGGATGGACTTCCTTATCTGTATGAAGCGGATAGTGATTTTATTTCCGGGGGTATAGCCATGTTAACCCATAGCCCATGGAGTTACTTTTATACAAGTATTGAACTTCCTATTCCCTATTGCAGAAATATTCATGGAGATAGTACAAGATTTGTTGCATATTTAAAAAATCCTTCCGGTGAATATGGCAGTGTTTATCCCTATGATGTGTCAATGTGGTTATACGGAGCCAAAGATACTGGCCATGTACAATTTCTTGCAGCTTATCCTCTATACGGCTCTTACAGTAGGAAGTTATGGAGTTACAAACACTACAGACCTTATTTATCAGTTTCAAACATGGACAAAATTGGCTCTGGTTGCCCGAAACAAGAAGTTAAGTGTTTATCGTGATGAGATTCTTATAAAAAGCATTGACTATTCCGGAACAAAAATTGGTTCTCTTAAAAGAATTAAAATTGCTTTTAAGGGTTCAGGTAGTGTTGACTGGGTAAATCTTTATAATAGCAATACAGGCAAAAAGCTTATGCAGGAAAATTTTAATGTAGACGGACAGTCAAGTGTAGTTTGGTATTGATAATAAAATATTTAACATTTGAAAAGTACTATGGATAATTTCTATAGCACTTTATTTTTGTAGTTCTTAGACGAATGCATAATTAATGAAAGCTCTCAGCATTATAATTATCACATACAACAGACCTCATGATCTTTTAGAATTATTAACCGATATAACTAAGATAAATCAAAAAGATTTGCTGGAAGATGTTATTATTCTGAATAATAATTCAACGGATAGTTATGAAAAAATAAAACAGTTTGTAAACGAGCACCAAGAAATTAATTTCAATTTAATTGAATCAGAAGAGAATCTTGGTGTTTCAAAGGGCAGAAACTACGCAACAAGAGTTGCAAAGGGCGAAGTATTTTTTTATATGGATGACGATACTAATTTTGAGGATAAAGATTTACTCAGAAAAATTATTGATTCATTCAATAGCAGCTTTTATCAAAACAGAAAATTGGGTGTTGTTAGTTTTAAGGTATTATACAGCGCAGACATGCAAATGCAAAAAAATGCGTTTCCGCACAAGAAATTTGAGCTATATAAGAACAAGCAGGATTTTCCTACTTATTACTATGCCGGTTGTGCACATGCCATCTTAAAAGAAGCGTGGTTAAAGGCTGGCGAATACCCGGAAAACTTTTTTTATGGAATGGAAGAATATGATTTTGCATATAGAGTGATGAATGCAGGATATTTTATTAAGTATGATGATTCAGTAATAATAATTCATAAAGAATCTCAATTGGGAAGAAAGCCGAAAGAAGAAAAAGTTAGAATGATGTGGGTGAATAAAACGAAGGTTGCCTGGAAATATTTGCCAAAAAAATATTTTTATACAACGGCATTTTTATGGAGCGTTCAATATCTGAAGAATACAAATTTTAATTTAGCAGGGTTTTTAAAAGGCTGGAAAAAAATTTTTAAAATTACAAGTACCGAAAAAAGAATTCCAATTGATAAGTCTTCATTAAACTATTTGAAAAAAGTAGACGCAAGATTATGGTATTAAACCATTGTCTTTTTCACCTTCTCCCCTCCTCTCACAAAACTTCCGCTCAAAGCCGCAAAGCCTGAAACCAATCCTCCTATCAATGCAGTAATTATTATCAGCAAAAAGACAGAACCTCCAAGAGGTAATATCATAGCTATTTTCGTTGCAAGCAAATGATTGTTTGCACTGTCAATAATAAAGGCCATTATCATCCATAAAAAAAATAATCCAAGAAAGCCGGAAAGAAATGACATGAATGGTTTTTGTAGCACTGCGATTGATACAATGAATGAAGTAATTGCAAACGTCCACCACACGCTATATAATGGCGCTGTGTATCCTAATAAGGCCGTTAATAAAATAGCAACTAAAAATTTCATCAGTTAGTTTTTAAGATTTGCTGAAGGTTATTTTTCCTAAACGTTTTGGCTGTTTTTCTATCATTTCTTTTTTAAGCAAGTGCAAGGAATAATATTTTCCTGCAAGCCAATTGTCAATAAAGTCATCATAATATTTACTTCCGGGATTACCGCTTTGCCCGCCGGGATACACTCCGTAAGCGTGTGTATCATCTGTTAACTCTACAATCATTCGCCAGCTTGGGCCATGATTTTTTTCAAAAGCATTTATTATCCCTTCCCCTCCGCCGCCATACAAATGCGGCCTGCTAAAAGGCTGCAGTTTTAATAGATGCGTTACACCGCCATCTTTAAATTTTCCCCACTCAAGCCTGTGCTGCTGTTCTGCTTTTTTTAATTCCTGCCCAGCTTTTTTGAATGATGATGTTACCACATCGCCTATACTCTCTTTTTGCGCAGTATTAATGTTATCAGCAAATTCATAAGCGGTGTCTTTTGCTATTCCGTCTATCATAGTGCTCTCATCAGGCCATGGCATAGGTAAAGATGATTGTTTAAATTCATCATTATACATATTCGCCATTAAGCTATCAAGCCATACAGTAAAGACTGTTGCTCCTGTTTCGTGAGCGTCGCTTTGCAAATTCCACGAGGTGAGCATATCAAGATATTTTTTTTCTTCACCATTCAAAAAATTTGTATTGAGATATTTCAGAAATATTGGTCTCGCCATTTCTGCACGCAGGTTGTAGTTGCTCGTTTGCAACGCTTCCATATCTTCCACAGTAATATTTTGCATGGCCGATATTTGCCTGTTTATAAGGTAGCCCCGATGAAACAAAAATGTTCCATTCAAATAATAAGGATACGATGTATCGTAAGGTCTTTGATTGGCGCTGCTTACAAATCCTCTTGCAGGATTGTGCATGGTGATGTTCATTGAATCGGGCACATATCCCTGCCATGCAAAGCTGCTGTCTGTGCCGGGCATAATAAATTCTCCCTGCCTGTACCATTTTGCAGGAAATCGCCCCTGCTGACGTATAGCAATATCTCCTGACTTGGCAGCAAATACCATGTTTTGCCCCGGGCATTCAAAGGTGGAAATGGCATCAAGATAATCTGCATAATTTTTTGCATGGTCGAGCTTATAAAAAGTTTTTAGCTCATCGCTTTTGTCATGCGCTTTCCAGCGACAGGCATACGATTTTTTTCTATTCAGCTTATCAGGATAATTTTTATCATACATCACAGGCCCCCAAACAGTCATAGCAATATGCTCGGTGTCACTGGGCTTACCTTTTATTTTAATTATCTCATTTCTCCATTCTGTTTTCTGCCAGGCGCTATCGTAAAAATATTCGTTCATGGTGCTGTCTCTGAATTGCATTTCATAATAATCTCTCACATCACGCTCTGCATTAGTGAATCCCCATGCGCAGCTATCATTGAAGCCAATGATAATTGTGGGTGCGCCGGGAAATGAAACGCCATAGACATTAAACTGGGGAGTGCTTAATTGCATTTCGTACCAGAGAGAGGGAAGATTTAATCCCAAATGCGGATCATTGCACAAGATGGGTTTGCCACTTTTTGTTTTGCTGCCTGCAACAGCCCAGTTATTGCTACCATGATGTTTGTGCGGTTTTATGGGTTTATTCTCAGGCGCTGCAATTGTTTTATAATCGAAGTATAATGAATCAGCATTGGCAGGCAGATGCACTTCGAATTTAGATTTTGGAATGATTGTATTTTTTGGAATTACAGGGTCAAGAGAATCCGGCGCTATGGGAAACAATTTTTTATACTGCTCTTTTGTAAAAAATGCTTTTGCATTAGTGTGCTCAAAATCTTCTTCATGGCCTGCAAGGTCAAACGACATATATTTTAGAAGCAGAGCCGTTTTTAAATTTGTCCATGGCTCTGGCTTATAATCAAGCAACTTATATTCAACAGGAAAATTTTTTTCTGTTAAGCTATTGATGCAGGCATTCACTCCTTTTGTATAAGCATCACAGGCTGCTTTGGTTTCTTCATCTTCTTCCAAAGCTTTCAAAGAATTTTCAGCGGCATATACCATTCCCAAACGCCTGAAAAATTTATCTATTTTTAAAAAGTTAGTTCCATTTGCGCTGTCGCCCATTATTTCACTTAATCTTCCTGCGGCAGCCTGTGTTTGAAATTCCATTTGCCATAACCGAAATTTTGCATGCAGATAACCCTGAATAAAATAAACATCATTTTCATTTTCTGCAAACACATGCGGCACAAGGCGCTCATCAAAATAAACTTCTGCTTTGCCTGAAAGATTATCGAAGTGCAGATTCTCATTATATTTAATATCAGCAGGCTCGGCATTTTGCCAGAAGCCCGTTTGGGGAGAAAGAAAAAAACCAAGCCTCGGTGTTTTGCCGCCACCGGCAGGCAATTGAATGTTTAAAACCATGATTAAACAAATAGTTATTGCAGCGAAAAAAATACAGGAAACAATTTTCATAATAAGGGTTAATGGGATAAAAATAGGGAAATTTTTTTTTGAATGCCAACTACATTCGTTGATGCAGCATTTTCTCCTCATTGAAGGTAATAAGGTTAAAAATTGATTGAGCGTTTTTCTACTAAGGTATTGTACGTGTAGCCATAAATATTTTTTTTAAAATTAAATATTTAACAGCTACTAAGGAGTATTGATGATGGCATTGTACACAGCCTGCTGTATATTTTTGCGAACGTCTAATTTACCAAGAAGCGGATTAGCACCTACGGGATTTACCCTGTTTGAAAGAAAAATAAACAACAAATTATATCTTGGATCTGCCCACACACACGTGCCCGTAAAGCCTGTGTGGCCAAAGGTTTCAGGCGATGCGCTTAAACATGGATACGGCTCTCTTCTTACAAGATTATCTTTTTCAGGCTTATCAAATCCTAATCCTCTTCTGCTAACATTGCTGTGGTATGCTGTAAAAAATTCAATCGTCTCTTTTTTAAAAAATTGAATTCCATTCCACTCACCTTCATTTAAAAGCATCAGGTATAATTGTGCGAGGTCGGTTGCATTGCTGAATAATCCTGCATGGCCTGCAACGCCGCCAAACATAGCAGCGCCGGGGTCGTGCACATAACCTCTTATTAATTGCGAACGGAATTTTCTTTCATTCTCTGTAGGTGCTATAAAATAAAGTGCAGTATTCTCCGCAGGTTTAAAAACGGTGCTTTTCATTTCAAGCGGCTGATAAAATGTTTCCTTTGCATACTCATCCAATGGCATGCCTGTAATTTGCTCCACTACTTTCCCAAGCAAAATAAAATCGTTGTCACTATAAACATATTTACCCGGAGTAGTTATTGCGCTTTCGAGAATACGTTTATACATTGTATCAACCCAATCTTTCCTCAAATACATATTTTTTGCAACAGGTATATTATATAAATTATCAGCAGATGCATGATAAAAATTCCGGCTTGCATATCCATACATCGCATCAATGGTTTCTTTATAAAAGGCGATGAAAGGATTTAATCCTGCCTGGTGCAGCAGTAAACTTTCCAGGGGTATATAAGCTTTATTTGTGCCTTCTGTCCACGGCAAATAATCGCAAAGGGATTTGTGTATATCAAGCTTTCCTTCTTCATACAACCTCATTATTGCAATCGTAGTTGCGGAAATTTTTGTAACTGATGCCAGGTCATACGCCGTTTCTTTTGTTACCGTTTCAATACTGTCATACGTGAGATAGCCATAAGCTTTGCAGAAAGCGATTTTACCATAGCGTGCAACCAATACAACGCAGCCGGGCGTTGCATGATAGCGAATAGCATCATTTACAATGGAATCAATTTTTTGTAATTTTTTGCTGCTTAATCCAAGTATTTCCGGTAATACAATTTCGTCATTTTTTTTTGATACTATGCCATCGCCATAATGAAAATCTTCACAAACTGTTACCGGTAATGTTCCCTTTGCTTTTATATTTCCTGCAACAAAATCAAAAGCTGCATGCTGAAAAATGCTGTCATCTTCATAACATGCAATAAGATTGGGTGAGGTGCAGAAATTTTTTATTGCATAAGGATTCCCAAATACCAAAGTAACGGAAGGAATTATTTTTTGTATTTGATTGATGAATTGAATTGCTCCTGCACTGATCTCAAAATTATTTGCCGGATATTTATGGTAATGATGCACGCCGATAATGACTGCATCATATTTTCCCTTGAGTGCTGTGATAATTTTATTCGCTTCGTTTTCACCGTCATTATAATTGAAAAAGTAAGCATCTGCATTATATTTTTTTAGAAGAGAAGAAAGCCTATTCCCTTCACCAGCGCCAACACCTATATAAGCGATTTTTTTATTTCTCTGCAGCGGCAATAATTTCGTATCATTCAATCGCAGTAACGTGATTGCATTTTCTGCAACAGCTTTACGCAATAGCAGAACATCTTCATTCAAATCAGTTGTAAGATTGTTTGTATTTACCGCATAAACAGCATTCAATCCCAAATTATATTTTGCCAATAATATTTTTTTTACTCTTGCATTTATATCATCTTCTTTCAATACTCCATTATCCATTGCTTTAGAAATTTTTTCAATGCTTAATGAAATATCGCCTGGCAGGCAAAGCATATCATTACCCGCAACTAAGCTTTGTAATGCTGCATCACCCTGAGGATAATATTTTGCCACGCCCTGCATTTCCAGCGCATCCGTAAAAGAAATTCCATGATAGCCCAGCGTGTTTCTCAGCAAATCCGTCACATTTTTTTTGGAAAGGGAAGTGGGTTGATTTTTTGTTGCATCAATTGCAGGAATGCTTAAATGCGCAATCATTACACTGCCCACGCCGGCGGCAAATAATTTTTTAAAAGGATATAATTCAAGTGTATCAAGCGCTGTATAAGATTTGTTGATAACGGGTAAATCAAGATGCGAATCTACCGAAACATCACCATGCCCCGGGAAATGCTTTGCACACGCCATGATGCCTGCGCTTTGCATGCCTCTCATGATTGCTGACCCGAATAATGCAACCTTATATTTATCTTCTCCAAAAGAACGAATATTAATAACAGGATTATCAGGATTATTATTTATATCAACAACAGGCGCAAAATTCACCTGTATGCCGGCACGCCTGCACTGCTCACCAATCGCTTTACCGATATAGTATATAAGGCTTGTATCCTGGATGGCGCCGAGTGTTAACTGGTCTGGAAATTTTTGCACGCTGTCTGTCATGCGCATGCCCAAGCCTGTTTCTGCATCAATGCAAATAAGTAAAGGCGTTTTGGCGATACTTTGAAAATGGTTTATATAATTTGCCTGCTCTGCAGGGTTTCCCTGAAATAAACAAATTGCACCGATATTATATTTATTGATAAGCTCTTCTACCTTTTTATCATAAAACACAACAGTGTTGCCTGTTTTCGCCGATAACCTTACAACCATTAATTGGGCAATGCGTTGCTCTTTTGAAAGAGAATTGAAAACACTATCTGTCCAATGTATTGCTTCAGGCGTTTCATCATAAAAGGTTTGAGCAAGACTTGTACAGGCTAACGAAATAAAAAAGAATACAACTGACAAACGTTTCATTCCGGTGGTTTTCAAAACACCAAGGTATTAAAATAATCGTTAGGGTTATTGTTTTTCATGAGAGTGCAAACCCAATTGCCTTTCGAAAAAATAATAAGGTTAGCATACGTTAGGTTCTCTGTTTTTTACTAACACCAATTGTATTTTCAAATTAGTCTAATTATTCTGGTATAATGCCGATGTAGTGCCGCAGGTATTGCGGGATTTAGTCCAAATCCCCTGGGATTATTACAGATGCACAATCGGTATAAGTATCGCACCAAGGCGCGCTATGTGTTTTGAGATTTGCTACACTCAAATCAGCAGCATGAGTATAGTTATATAGAAGATATAGATATTTTCCAAGAGCCTGTTTAAATTTACAAATTTCAATCACCATTAATCGTTTGTGGGTGCATCCCGCAAAAAGCGGGAGCGGCAAGACCGCCATTGGCTGTATCCCTCCAGCCAATTTTAGGGTTTGCATATGAAATTTAATAATTTATTTTTAAACAAGCTCTAAGAAGCAAACCTTATTCTGTTTGGACAAATTCGTCAACCTGTAAAGGATACATTCCAACGACCCTGTTTGAATAGGAAGTACAAACGATAAATCTTTTGAAAAATAAAATCAGCATGAGTATAGAAGTTGCTTTTTCAGAAATCGTTTATGGTTATAAAAAAATTATAGCCTCTCTGCTTATCGCTTAAAATTTTTAAACAAGCTTATTGCATAAAAATCTTATTTATAAATAAACTCGCAATCAAAAAAATAACATCAAAGGCATCACTTTCACGATAACTTTTATTTTACCGCTTCCAGCGCCCGCTTCACTATCGGGTCATCGGGATTACTAATTTCATAAAAGCCTTCTGTTCTCCATATTTGTCTTGCTGTAAGCGCTTGTATCTTTTTCAGCAGGTCAGCTTTAGCGGTGAGAGAAACCTTACTAATATCAACCGAATCTTTTCCGGCAAACGAAACTAATTGCTTCCATTCGCTTTCACCGGGATGAAATTTTATATACAATTCCTGCGGTGTTTTAAATGCATTAAAATATTTTTTATTCTGAATGTAATTGCGATAAACAAAATTGTTCAAAATGTTTTTTACATACAGGTCAATGACTTCCTGCGGCTGACTGGTAGTATCAAAAGGAACAAAGATATCGGGTGTAATGCCTCCGCCGCCATACACTTTTCTGCCGCCGGGCGTTGTATACACTTTACCCGCAGGCGTTGATGTATCTCCTGTTACAACCTCTCCGTCATGAAAGCGCTCTATTAGTTCTTCTTCGTATTGCTCACGTCCTTTATTATATGGCTTTTGAATATTTCTGCCCAGCGGCGTATAATATCTTGCAATGGTTAGTCTTAAAGCAGAGCCCTCAGACAACCGAAATTGCTGCTGCACCAATCCTTTGCCAAATGTTCTGCGACCTATTATAGTAGCTCTGTCCCAATCCTGCAAAGCCCCGCTTAATATTTCACTGGCAGAAGCGGAGGTTTCATCAACCAATACGGCAAGCTTTCCTGATTCAAATAATCCATTTCTTTTGCAACGATATTCTGCTTTGGGCACTTTACTTCCCAGCGTATATACTATCATTTTATCAGCATCTAAAAATTCATCAGCAATATCAACTGCTTCATTCATAAAGCCGCCGCCATTGCCCCGCAAATCGAGAATCAATTTTTTCATTCCTTTTTGCTTCAGGCTTTCCATTGCCCGCATAAATTCTTCGTACGTGGTTTCAGAAAATTTATTGATGCGTATATAGCCGGTTTGCGGCGCAATTAAATAAGCGGCATCAACTGAAAGCAAGGGAATGGTGCCGCGTTTAATGGTTATTTTTTTTTGCTGATTATCGCGAAGTACAGTGATAGTTACCTCAGTGCCTGCAGGCCCCCGCAATAATTTTCTCACGTCATCGGGTGCAATGCCTGCACGGGCAATGTTCGCCGTATCATTTACCCGAATAATTTTATCACCCACCTGCACACCTGCTTTAAAGGAAGGGCCGTCAGCAATTACATTCATTATATTCACTGTATCATTAAATATCTGGAACTCTACTCCAATGCCCTGAAAATTGCCCTGCAAATCTTCTGTAACACCCTGCAGGTCTTTCGCAGGAATATAAACAGAGTGTGGGTCAAGATGACCAAGCACATCGTCTACTACAAGATTATCCAGGCTATCCGTTTTTATATTGTCAACATATTTAGATTGAATAAGGCTAATGATTTCATCAAGCGGATTTTTATTCGAGTTAATCAAAAACGTAGTTGCACCTGCTGTTTTTTCCCGTAGCTGAAAGCCAATGAACATGCCCAAAATCATAACTATCGCAAACAGAAGCGGCAGCCAAACCTGTAATTTTTTATTCACCATGTATTATACTTTACTTAAAACTGTAAAATACGAATATCAGAATTAATGTTGACACAGACTTTATTAGATTTGTTGAAGGGTTGTAAAATGTTTTTAATGTTTTCTGAAAAATAAATTATGCCTGTTACACTGATTGCTGATAGCGGAGCTACGAAATGCGAATGGTGTGTTTTATATAATGGCAGAAGAAAAAAAATTTTAACGAAAGGAATCAGTCTTTATTTTTTAACGGCAGAGCAAACCGAAGCGCTGATAAAAAAAGATCTTTTAGCAAAAATCAAAAATATTCTTGTTGATGAGATTTATTTTTATGGCACCGGGCTTGGAAATGCAAAGAATGTAAGTGTGATGAGATCTGTGCTGCGAAAAATTTTTCCAGGAGCTTCTATTGAATGCCATACAGATTTACTTGGAGTGGCAAGAGCTTTGTGCGGCAGCAAAAAAGGAATGGCATGTATTTTAGGTACGGGTTCTAATTCTTGTTATTATAATGGCAAACGCATTGTGAAAAGCATACCTTCTCTTGGTTATGTATTAGGTGATCAAGGCAGCGGCGCCTATCTTGGAAAAAAAGTATTGCAGCATTTTCTCTATAATGAATTTGATGATAAACTAACACAAGATTTTATTTTAAACTTTAATACAAATCTTGCCACCATTCTTGAATATGTTTACACTAAGCCGCAACCAAATAAATACCTTGCCGGCTTTACAATATTCCTTGCCAAAAACCGGGGGCATTCAATAATAGACCAAATAACAGAAGATGGGCTGAATGATTTTTTTGTTACCCATCTGCACACATACAAAGAAAGTTGGTTACACCCTGTTAGCTTTGCAGGCAGTGTGGCATTTGGTTTTAGAGATATTATAAAAAAACTTTGCAGTAAATATGAAATGCAATTGGGAACAATATTAAAACAACCAATGGAGGGATTAATTAAATATCATAGTTGATCGTTTTGTTTTGAAGGGCAGTAAAAATTCAACAGCACATAGTATGTCTCATTTCATTAAAACAACAGAACAACCATCCCTCTACAGGCATTTGGAAAAGATGAGTGTGATGGAAATAATTACACACATCAATAACGAAGATAAAAAGGTTCCTGTCGCCATAGAAAAAGCATTGGCGCAAATAGAGAAATTAATTCTTGCCATTACCGATAAAATGCTTGCGGGAGGAAGATTATTTTATATAGGCGCGGGCACAAGCGGTCGTCTATGTGTGCTTGATGCAAGTGAATGCCCTACCACTTTTGGTGTACCCGACGGATTAGTTACAGCTATTATTGCGGGCGGCAAAACAGCGATAACACACGCCGTAGAAGATGCGGAAGATAATGTGGAGCAGGGATGGAGAGATTTAAAGCAACATAATATTTGCAACAAAGATTTTGTAATAGGAGTTGCTGCAAGCGGCACTACACCATACATAATCGCAGCGTTACAACAATGCACGCAAAATGAAATTGAAACGGGTTGCATTGTATGCAATATGGATAGCCCGCTATCTGCTGTTGCAGATTACCCCGTTGAAGTTGTTGCCGGCCCTGAATTTGTTACGGGCAGCACCCGTATGAAAAGCGGCACTGCGCAAAAATTAATTTTGAATATAATCTCAACAACTGTAATGATTCAGTTGGGAAGAGTAGAAGACAACAAAATGGTGAACATGCAACTAACCAATGATAAATTAATTGACCGCGGCACAAAAATGGTGATGGAAAAATTAAAGATGAATGATTATGATAAAGCGCAGGAATTATTGTTACAGTATGGAAGCGTGAAGAAAGCAGTTGAGGGCAGTAGGTAAGTAGGTAGTAGGTAGTGAGGAATTGGGAATTGTGTAATAGCTCCGTAGGAGCGACATGTTAGCAGCAGCAGCAGCGTTTAAAATTTTGTTTAAAAAAAATTGTGTGGAAAAAAAGCTTTACAGAAAGCACAAATCATTTCAATCAAAGAAAAATATTATTGCAGGGCGCAATCCCGTGATTGAAGCATTACAGGCAGAGAAAAATGTTGATAAAATTTTGTTGTACAGAAATGCATCGGGAGAAAGCATTCATGAGATTCAAACGCTTGCAAAAAAGAAAAATATTCCTGTACAGCATGTGCCGAATGAAAAGCTGAATAGCCTTACAAATATCCAGCATCAGGGAGTGGTTGCTTTTAAATCTTCTGTTATTTACCAGGATTTGCAGCAGGTAATAGACTGGATAAATGAAAAAGGCGAAACCGCTTTATTGCTGATGCTTGATGGCATCACCGATGTAAGAAATATTGGAGCCATTGCCCGTAGCGCTGTTTGTAGCGGTGCACATGCTATTATTATTTCTGATAAAGGCGTTGGCGCATTGAATGAGGATGCTATGAAAACAAGTGCGGGTGCATTAGAGCAAATACAGATTTGCAGGGAAAGCAGTTTACTAAAAGCTATTGATGTTTTACAACTGAATGGTATAAAAGTTTTTTCCAGCGGGATGAAGTCAACAAAAAAAATATTTGATATTGATTTTGCAGAGCCTTGCTGCATTGTTATGGGAGGTGAAGAAAAAGGAATTCAGCAATATATTTCCAAAGCGACAGATGAACACTTTACTATTCCTATGAAAAGTAATTTTGATTCTCTAAATGTTTCCGTAGCAGCCGGAATAGTTTTGTATGAAGTGATGAGGCAAAGAAACGGATAATGTTGTATGTTTGACGTTGGATGTTGTCCGAAGGACTCCTTCGGAGGATGTTTGAAATTTCCATTTTTTACATTCTGCATTTTACATTCTGCCTTCTTACTTACCTTTGCCCTCTTTATTATGAAATCAAAAAGCATTCAGAGAAATCGGGTAAATATTATCACACTTGGGTGTAGTAAAAACCTTGTAGATAGTGAAGTGCTTAGCGGTCAGTTGCAGGCGAATAATATTGATGTAATGCATGAAAGCAAAAAAACGAATCACAATATTGTGGTGGTAAACACTTGCGGATTTATTGAGAAGGCTAAAGAAGAAAGCATCAGCACAATTTTGCAACAGGTTGAATTAAAAAAGAATGGCAGGCTCGCTAAAGTGTATGTAACAGGATGCTTAAGTCAGCGTTACCGTAATGAACTTGAAAAAGAAATCCCCGAAGTAGATGCATGGTTTGGCACGCTTGAGCTTCCATCACTTTTAAAAACACTGAATGCAGATTATAAAAAAGAATTGTTGGGTGAAAGATTGCTGAGCACTCCTTCTCATTATGCCTATATGAAAATTAGCGAAGGCTGTAACCGCACCTGTGCGTTTTGCGCTATTCCATTAATGCGGGGCAAGCACATAAGCAAGCCAATGGAAACTTTGGTGACGGAAGCAGAGCATTTAGTAAAAAAAGGTGTGAAAGAAATTATGCTGATTGCTCAGGAATTAACTTATTATGGTTTGGATATCTACAAAAAAAGAATGTTGCCTCATTTATTAAACAGGCTTGCAGATATACACGGACTGGAATGGATACGATTGCATTATACTTATCCAAATAATTTTCCAATGGAAATTCTCGATGTGATGAAGCAAAGAGAAAACATTTGTAATTATCTCGATATGCCTTTGCAACATGCCAGCAACAAGATGTTGAAAGAAATGAGAAGGCAAACCACAAGAGAAGAAATAGAAGAGACCTTGAGTTCGATTCGTGAAAAAGTTCCCGGTATATGTTTACGAACAACTTTTATTGCAGGCTTTCCCGGCGAAACAAAGGATGATGCAGAAGAGCTAAAAAATTTTATACAACATCAGCGTTTTGACCGTGTAGGAGTTTTCACTTACAGCCATGAAGAAGGAACTTCAGCTTATAATTTAAAAGATAATATTCCCGCAGCGGAAAAAGAAAGAAGAGCGCAGGATATAATGGAAGTGCAGCAGGGAATCAGTTATGCGAAAAATGCAGAAAAAGTAAACAAAGTATATAAGGTAATGATTGATAAAAAAGAAGCAGGCAGATATTTGGGGAGAACGGAATACGACAGTGTTGAAGTTGATAATGAAGTGCTGATTAGTTCAACAAAGAAATTACAGTTAGGAGAATTTGTAAATGTAAAAATCACCGCAGCTTATGATTATGATTTGGAAGGAGAAACAGTTTGTAGTTTGTAGTTTGTGGGTTGTAGTTTCCAATTTTCAGTTTTCAGATTTCGGATTTCATCTCTATATCTTTGAGCATCACTGAACCATTTTCATAAACCACATGCAGTCGAATTGTATTTATTTACCTTATAGCAGCACCGGATATTTCTCAAAGATTGTAATAGATTATTTGCAGCAGGATGAAAAATTAAAATCCTTTTTTACACATCCGCTTTCATTAAAAGGAGTTGAGAATGCAATCGAAAACAAGAAGTCATTTGCACATCGCTCTGTTTTAACTGAACAATTACAACTGCAGTATGAAGGCATAGCGCAATCAGGAAAACTATCATCGAATATTCAACTGCTTTCAAAACAAAATACATTCACTATTACCACAGCGCATCAACCCAATATTTTTCTTGGACCCTTATATGTTATTTACAAAATACTTCATACCATAAAGCTCGCAAATGAATTAACTGTGCTGATGCCGCAGCACAATTTTGTTCCGGTTTTTTATATGGGCAGTGAAGATGCCGATATTGATGAGCTGGGAAATATAACTATTGATAGCAAAAAATATGAATGGCAAACAAAACAAACCGGCGCCGTGGGAAGAATGAAAGTTGATAAAGCATTTCGTAAGCTGATTGAGGAAATGCAAAGCCAGCTTGCAGTTCAGGAACACGGTGCTGAGATAATTACTATTTTCAAAACAGCTTACACAGAAAGGAAAACAATACAACAGGCAACATTGGAATTGATAAATATTTTATTTGGTGAATATGGGTTGGTTGTATTGATTCCTGATAATGCAACTCTTAAAAAAATATTTCAGCCCATTGCAGAAAAAGAATTAAAAGAACAATTCTCTCACAAGGCAGCAGAGATAACTATACAACAATTAGGAAAATTATACAAGGTGCAGGCAGGCGGGCGGGAACTGAATTTATTTTATTTGATTGATGACAAGAGAGAGAGAATTGAAGTTTCCAGTTTACAGTCTTCAGTTTTCAGTTTCCAGTTTCCAGTTTCCAGTTTTCAGTTTTCAGTTTCCGGTTTAAATGTACAATGGACAATGGAGGAAATTTTAGAAGAATTAAATAACTATCCGGAACGCTTTAGTACCAATGTAATTTTGAGAGGACTATTCCAGGAAACTATTTTGCCCAATATCGCTTTTATTGGCGGTGGCGGAGAAATTGCTTACTGGCTTGAATTGAAAAATGTTTTTGCCGCAGTGAATATTTCTTTCCCTTTGTTGATTCTTCGCAATTCATTTTTGGTGATTGAAGAAAAGTGGAATGAGTTATTGCAAACATTAGAAATTCAATTAGAAAATGTTTTTTTATCAGAACATGAAATTATTAAACAGGTAATTACAAAAAGAAGTAATTATAAAACTGATTTAAGCAAAGAAATTTCAGAAATAGAAAAAATATATTCTGCCATAACCGATGCAGCAGCATTAACTGATAAAAGTTTGCAAGAGCATGTATATGCCTTAAAAACAAATACCATTAGGCGTTTGCATGAGTTGGAGAAAAAATTATTGCGTGCTGAAAAAAGAAAATTCAGCGATGAACAAAGACAAATTCAAAAAATAAAAACACATTTATTTCCCAATAATGGTTTGCAGGAAAGAGTTGAAAATATTGCCGGCTTTTATTCAAAATATGGAAAAGCAATAATTGAAATAATGCTAAGATATTCTACAGGCTTGCAGCAGGAGTTTGGTATAATAAATCTCGAATAAACAGGTGCAAACCAAATTGTCGCATTAAATTAAAAAATAAGGCAGTAATGCTTTATGATAAAACTGAAGTAATATCTTTTGAGTTTTTTTGTGATTGATTCCATCTCATAAAAATAATATTTTTCCCTGTTGGTTCTGGCTTGTCCATGTTAGGATTTAACAGGTACAGGTTTCTACTGAAATTTAAAAACATGGCTTTCAACCTTAATAGAAAACATGGAACCTAACTTATACTGACCTTATTATCTTATTATTTTTCGAGAGACAACTTGGTTTGCACTCCATCACTTTGCATTTTTATTAATCTTTTCATAAACTTATCGCTTGTATTTTTGCCAGTTCAGGTATTCATAGAAATTTGCCAATCAATTTTTAATATGAAGCATATAAAATCATTCATCATTCTTGTATTTATTTTCACTTCAATAATTGCCAATGCACAAACAGATGCGAAAGGCTGGCAGTTACTTGACCCCGTAAAAGATAGTGTTTACGGAATAAGTCTGAATAGTACATATCAGTTTTTGAAAAATAAAAAATCAATACCTGTGATAGTTGCCGTAATAGATGGCGGCGTTGATACAGCACATGAAGATTTGAAGCAGGTGCTGTGGCATAATGCAAAAGAAATACCGGGCAATGGCATAGACGATGATAAAAATGGATATGTTGATGACCTGTACGGCTGGAATTTTTTGGGCAATAAAAATGGACAGGACCTGGAAGATGAGAACGATGAAAAGTCAAGGGTATATTATCATTACAAGGATAAATTTTCAGGAAAAACAATTAACAGAGATAGCTTAAGCGATGATGAAAAATGGTTGTATGTTGAGTGGCAAAAAGCTGCTGCCGCTATGAATGTAACGCCGGATGATGAAATGGAAATAATGCTGCTCGACCTTACAGAAAAAGCATTGAAAAAGCATGATGCTGTTATTCGCAGCGCTATGAACAAAGATGAATACACAGCAGATGACCTTGAAAAATTTTTACCTCAAACACAGGAAGCGAAGCAGGCAAAAATGGGATTTCTTACCTGCCTGAAGCTGATTGGTGTTGACGGCGATGAGACCAACAAATCTATTCTTGATGACCTTGACGAATATCTTGGCGGAAGAAAAAAATCTATGGAATCAAAAACCAAAGCGCCACCTGACTACCGTGCACAAATAATAAAAGACGATTACTATAATTTCAATGACCGCTATTATGGAAACAATGATGTAATGGGTCCCGATGCAAAACACGGAACACATGTATCAGGCATCATTGCTGCGCAGCGAAATAATAATTTAGGTGTTGATGGTGTGGCAGATAATGTAAAAATAATGATGATACGTGCCGTGCCAAATGGCGATGAATACGATAAAGATATTGCACTTGCAATAAGATATGCGGTAGATAACGGAGCAAAAGTTATAAACATGAGCTTTGGAAAAGGATTTTCACCGGAAAAAAAATGGGTTGATGATGCGATAAAATACGCTGAGCAAAAAGATGTTTTATTAGTACATGCAGCAGGAAATGAATCGCACAATGTGGATACAGCCGATAACTTTCCCAATGCAAGTTTGTTAGCTTATCATGCAACGGCGGAAAATTTTATCAGTGTGGGTGCAAGCGGCGACCCGCATATTGGCTCCAGAGAAATCATTGCAGACTTTAGTAATTACGGACCTGAAACTGTAGATGTGTTTGCCCCCGGCTTAAAAATTTATTCTTCCTTGCCCGGTGGAAATGAATATGGTTTTTTGCAGGGCACCAGTATGGCATCTCCAGTGGTGGCGGGCATTGCGGCATTGATACGCTCTTATTATCCCTTACTTTCTGCAAAGCAGGTAAAGTATGCAATTGAAAAGTCTGCAACACATCTGCCGGATTCCGCAATGCTTGTAAATAAGCCGGGAACTTTTTATAAAGAACAGGTTTTAATGAGCGACTTAAGTAAGTCAGGTGGATTTGTAAACGCATATTCCGCAGTTAAGCTTGCGGCAACACTAAAGCCTGAAGTTACAGAAGCGGCGCAGAAAGATAATAACAAGCTGCAAAAAGCCACATTAAAAAATAATAAAGAAAATAATTAATATATGCCACATCCTGCCGCAGGTGATTACGCACCTTATTATGAAAAATATATTCAGCTTGTAAAAGGTGAATCTGTTGATGAGATAATAAAAAATCATTCATCAGCATTAAAAGATTTTTATAATAACCTGCCGGAAAGTAAAGCAGATTTTGCTTACGCTGATAAGAAGTGGACCGTAAAAGAACTACTGCAGCACCTTATAGATGCAGAAAGAGTTTTTAGTTACCGTGCCCTGCGCATAAGCAGAAAAGATGAAACGCCTCTCCCCTCTTTTGATGAAAATAGTTTTGCAGAAAATTCAAATGCCGGTAAAAGAAATTTAGACTCATTAAAGAAAGAATGGAATGCTGTTCGCACTTCAACTGATTTGCTGCTTCAATCTTTTACCAATGAGCAATTAAATGAAAGAGGTGTAGCAGGTAACAATCCTGTAACCGGGAATGCCATTGCATTTATTATGTATGGGCATTTGCTGCATCATCAAAATATTCTTACAGAGCGTTATCTTTAATACGCTTGCAAAAAAATTAATAGCAAATTATTCTTTGAAGCTGAAGGGAATGCTAATGAGGAGTGCGATAACGGTCAGGCGGCTCTAAGCCGAGAGACCGATGCTGAATCTCTTTTACCAGTTACTTTATCATACCTGTCTTTTATTCCAACAGCAGTAAGTAAAATCACAAAAGGAATTATGGGCATGTTGAAGCGGTTATTCCAGTCATCACAAGTAAACATAACACTTACTGTAAAAATAATTAGTGAGCCTGTAGTGTAAATTACAAAATTCTTATGGGTCTTTTTCAATTTCCAAATTCCTATGATCGCAAAAAAATAAAGGGGATAAAAAAAACACCGTAGCCACCAGTTATGAAATGATGAATAATACGTTCTTGTAAAGCCCCAGTATGAAAGAAATTTAAGCCCGCTCAGCTTTAGAAATTGCGATGGATTTTGTGTGATGTACGAAACAATATCTTCTAACCCATTTCCCGATTTTTGAAAAGACGCATCTTGCGTAGTTGATTGCTGCGGAATATAGCACAGCACATTATTTTCGATAAGCGGTTTCATAAAATCATAGCTTGAACCACCCCTCATCGCATAATTCAAAAGAGTAAAAAAAATAAAAAGTATAATTGCGCCTGCGATTAATGCAGGAATGATTTTTCTTTCCCTAAATAATTTATATAACAGAAGGAAGTATAATACAGGAATAAAAAGCATCCCCGTTGGTCTCGCAAACACAAGCAAAACCAATAAGCAACCTGCAATAATCAATTGATGTTTGCGCCTTTCAGCAATACCAAATAAGAAATAGGTAAAGGTGATTATCAGCGAGCAGAAGAATGATTCTGTGTAAAGAAACACCGTCCAGTATTGCCAGGAATAGCAGGTAATCAAAAGCAATACAGATAAAAATGCAGTAAAAGTATTTTTTGAAATAGTAATAACAGTTTTAAAAAGCAAATACATGGCAAGGAGATTTGCAAGCAGTTGAAAAAGATACACGCCAATTGTTTCGAAGCCAAGCTTAATAAATACAATATGTAAAAAAATATAGGCTGAATAAAAAATATATTTGGGTTCAGAGAAATGGTGATAGTTTAAAAAAAAATTTGCTTCTTCACTGTATTTAATGGCTTCCTTACCGGTATTAATACCAAGGCTTACTAATAGAATTCCCTGAACAATAAGCCAAATGCAAAAAAGAATAAAAAAAGGTTTTTTATAAATAACCAGGCTCGCTTTATAAAGTATGCGTTGCATTATTTATTTATTTATACTAATAACCTGCAGGGAAGAATCTGTATAACGAAATACTACATCATTTGCCGATACGTTGTTTTTAAGGAATAAATTAGTTATGAGGGAAACATCATTACTTCTTTGCACAATAAAACTTTTGCTAACAGGATAATCTGTGTGATGACGAGAAACTACCATTAGGGAATCTACTGTGTTTTTATTTTTTAACCAATTCACACCTTCAGGAAAACCAGTGCGGAATATTAATGCTCCTCCATCTTCTTCTGGCAACGACTCTATTAATAAATTATTTTTATTTTTTAATTTATTGATTTCGCTTATCGTTGTTTTTACAACATTCCCTGCATAATGATAGCGCTTTGAATTTTCAAACAATATAAATAATTCTATACCAAACAGAACAAAAAAAGCAATACTCTTCAATAAGCGATTTGATGTATTGCTAATCAAAAGAACAATTATAAAGCATATAAAAAAAGAGGGCAGGTAGAGAAATCTTTCGGATTCAGTTCCTTTCGTATCAATTCCCAAAGAAATATAAGGAAGTAAAGAAATAAGCCACAGAAACCCTAACACGAGAATTGTATTTTTTAATTGCTTCTCCTGTTTCAGTATTGTATATACTAATACAATTGATATTAGAGCAAAGTGTAACAGCAAAATTTTAGAATCAAGCGCATAAGGAGTAACACTTCGGATTAAAAGTTTTACAAAATTTTCAGCCAATAAAATAAACTGGTTGTTTTGCAAAGCTCCAGCTTCATAGCTACCCAATAGTTCTCCTGTAAAATAATACCGGCTTACCATGTACATTATAAAAGCGAAAAAAGAAAAAAGCAAAAATTTACTCTCCTTTTTTACAGAGGAAATTTCTTTTCTTACATCAATAATAGAAATAGCAGTAAAAACAATAATTAAAATAAAAGAAGACTCATACGATAGCCAGGCCAATAAGCTAAAAACAACAGAAGCACTAAAGAAGATGTTATTTTCTCTTTTCAAATAACAAATGCAAGCCGGTAAAAAAAAGAGCATTCCCAACATGCCCGATCTTCCTAATATCCAAAACACAGCTTCACTGTGATTCGCATAAATAAAAAATAAAACAGAAGTTAATAAAGCCGGAATGGATATATTATTACTGATATTATATTTTTTCGCAACCAATATTGTAAGCCTGTAAACAAAAATGGTATTAGCAATGTGCAGCAGCAAATTGGTAAAATGATAGCCCCATGCTTCTTTACCCCAAACCCGGTAATCAAGCATCATAAAAATATCACATACCGGGCGAAAAGAATTATGCTGAAGCAAAACACAATCTCTGCTTAAAGGAATATGCACTAAATCATCATTCTGAAAATAGAGTATAAAGGGATTATACAGGCACAAACCAATTACAACTGCTACAGCAGCCAGTAAGTAAACAAAGTTGCTTTTCAACATAAATATGAAAATAGGGAAAAAGCAAGAGTAACAGAATTAAGACTTTTCAACAACTAAGAGTAAAAGAAAACTGCCATTAATTCTTAACAATTTTTGTTTTTGAAATTGAGCATCCTTCTTATTTTTGCATCATGAAATTTGAAAAAATTCATAATAAAGGGCAGGCGCAGCTTTTCAATAACCGCTTCCTTGAAGTACTTACTAAAACACACCCGTTAGTTATATGGGGTATCTATTTACCTGTTATTATTGGTTTGCTTTATTATAGCATTACTACACTTGCCTTTTCAGCGGGGAGAATTTTCTTAATCTTTTTAGCGGGCATGTTGTTCTGGACTTTCTTTGAATATCTGATGCATCGCTATGCATTTCATTTTATTGCCGAAAATAAAACGGCACAAAAAATTATTTACATCATGCATGGCAATCATCATCATTTTCCAAGAGACAGAGAAAGATTATTTATGCCGCCAATTCCAAGTTTAATAATTGCAGCTTTTGTTTTCTCACTGATATATTTAATAATGGGATGGAATGTCGCCATGTTTTTTCCCGGTTTTATTTTGGGTTATCTTATGTATGGCAGCATGCACTATGCAATACATGCGTGGAACCCACCCTTTAAATGGATGAAACCCTTATGGAGAAATCATCACCTGCATCATTATAAAGATGACGGCAAAGGTTTTGGTGTAAGCACCACGCTTTGGGATCATGTGTTTGGAACTATGTTCGATAAGAAAGAAAAAATAAATAAAGAGAAAGTAAATGAATTAATGTTTAAGTAAGGAACTGTAAACAGTAAACTGTGAACTGCTCGCAGAGTCCTGTGGATAAACTGTAAACTACTTTCTTTTGACACCTACCCTATCTTCCGGCGGCACAGTACATCCCTTTACAGCCCCGCCTCCATCTTCTTTTCTTTTGCAAACAGGCGGCAGCAATTTATAGCTGTCTTCTTCCGCCTTTACTGTATCTGCATCAAAGCCTGCATTGGCAATAGCTACACGAATATAATCAAGAGGCATCCGGTCGGGAATATATTGTATACGGAGTGTGCCGTTGTTCATATTAATAGTCCATTTTATAATGCCCGCATCTTCGCCCGGTCCTTTTTCGCGGATTAAATAATGGTCTAAGCGTTCCTTACATTCCCAGCATCTTAATTGCGGAACAGTAATAGTGCTCCATGCTGCTTTTGATTGCATTACCTGCGCCTTTGCATAAGCAATAAAAAATATTAGCGTTAAAGTGAAAGCAATTTTTTTCATGTATACAATTATTTTTATGTTACCAGCTTTTGTATTTTATAGCATCTTCGTTGCGCCTGCCCCGCCAAAGGCGGTAATCGCACCCTTGTACTATATATCATGTGTTATTAAATATCCATCATCGTTTGTTCTTTCCTCATCCAATCATCTATCAACTGCACAAACGATAAACGATAAACGATAAACTTTAAACCCTTCCCCAAGTCTCCGGATTTTCTCTCCATTGCAATAAAGTTTTTTCCAGAGCCGCATCAATCATTCCATTCTCCAAAGCTATTGCTACCAGCGATGAATAGGTTGTTAAAGATTCATAAGGAATTTTTGCCTCAGCAAATGCTTCATCAGCAATGCTAAATCCGTAATTAAAAATAGAAACACAACCTATCACTTTTGTACCGGCAGCACGCAACACCTCTGCCGTTTGCAAGCAGCTTTTGCCAGTTGAAATAAGGTCCTCTACAATTACCGTTTTTATCTCTGTTTCAAAATAACCTTCAATCTGGTTACTAAGTCCATGCTCCTTTGAGCTGGAACGCACATATATAAAAGGCAGCTTCAACTGGTCTGCTGCCATTGCTCCCCATGCAATGCCCGCCGTGGCTACGCCTGCAAGCATTTCAGCTTCTGCAAACATTTCAAAAATTACATTACACATTTCGCTTTTAATATAATCTCTTATAAAAGGGAACGATAAAACCTTGCGGTTATCGCAATAGATTGGGCTTTTCCAGCCGCTTGTCCATGTAAAAGGTTGTTCGGGGCTTAACTTCACTGCCCCAATCTGCAATAATTTTTCTGCAATAATTCTTTCATTTTTCATGCTGCGAAGATAGAAAACCGTTTCCCGTTTCTGGCCTGCCCCGACAAAGACGAGGTTTCTCGTTTTTTGTTTGTTAAGCTGATTGTTTTTTTACAGATATTTATTTTTTAAAATTTTTTATGAAGAAAAAAATAATTGCCGCAGGCGGATTAGTTACAAATGAGAAAGGAGAATTATTAATGATATTCCGCCGCAGTAAGTGGGATTTGCCAAAAGGAAAATTAGACGAAGGAGAAAGCATTGAATCGTGTGCGGTAAGAGAAGTGAAAGAAGAAACAGGATTGAAGCAACTCATTGTAGAAAACTTAGCCGGCATTACATACCATGAATACTTTGACAAATATCTGCAGGCTGATATTTTAAAAGAAACTTACTGGTTTGCCATGAAAGCGAAGGGGGAACAAAAATTAATTCCTCAGACAGATGAAGATATTGAAGAGATAAAATGGGTTAGTAAAAAAGATGTTGATGCGCTCTTAAAAAATAGTTATCCAAATATAATTGATATAATACATGAGTTTCAAAAGAAAAATTTATAAACAGGAATACAAACTTTCCGCCCATGAAAGAACGGGAAGATTTAAAACCATAACATTCTTCTATTAGCTATGTTCCTAAAAAGGGGAAGGCTTTACCTCAATCTTCTATATAACTCCAGAGAGGAATTGATTAGCCTGCTTTTAAACCTTAGTAAAACGCAATGGTCTCTGCCATCTAACCTTATTACCTTATTATTGCTAAAATACGGTAATAAGGGTGGTAGTTTGGGGTCAATTATTCTACTAAGGTTTTTTCAGCTGAAGCATGTTAAATAGTTGCACAAAACCATTCCTTGCTATTTGTGAACTCAAAGTTATTATTGTAAAAACACAGGGCGTACCCTGTCTGGATATTTATTAGTAAAATGTTCATGCCCGTATCATTTTTCTTTCTCTAACTTTTTAAATTCCCTGATAATTTGGATAACAACAGGTATTGTTACTGCAAGGATGATAGCAGTCATGACATAAATAAGATATTCTTTAATACCGGGAATACTGCCAATTAAATAACGGGCCAATACATATACCAGTATCCAGAGCACAGAGCCTATGAACACTAACGGAATAAAACGGCTAAACTTCATTCTGATTATTCCTGCAACAATAGGTGCAAAGGTGCGTGTGATGGGAAATAATAATCCAACTGTCAATGCTAATTGACCGTATTTCTTATAGAAAGATTCGGCAGCTCTTAGATGCTTAAGTTTAAAGAATCTTGAATCTTTTCGTTTGAACAGCAACGGGCCGGTCTTTAATCCGAACCAATAACCGGTAAAACATCCTAAAACAGAAGCAATCACCAAACTACTGCAAACAGTGATGAGATTGTATTGCAGTGCACCAGTTGCTACAAACATTCCTCCCGTAAAAAGGAAAGCCCCGCTTGGCACAAAGAAACAGAAGAATAATCCCGTTTGAGCATACACAGCCAGGAATAGAATCAACAATCCTCCATACCCAATCATAGTTTCAGCATCGAAGACCGATAACAGGTATCCGTAAAATTCAGGTAAGAATTGAATGAAGCTTATGAGTATCATTCAGAATTTTTTTTAGAAATTTTTACTGTTCTATTATGCCCATTCAGAGATAAAATATTTGCAGCAGCAGTACTTTAAATTAGGATACTTTTTTTATTCTGCTAATATTTTGTCCTTTACGCAACTTTCAGCGGAATAAATTTTATTGATACACAGTAAATGATTACCTTCATTTGCACGGTTAAAAAACAAGTAATTTAAAAGACGCTTAAATCCTCTAAAAAAAATTTGCTTGTGTTATGAAAACATACACGGATAAATGATACCTTTTTATTCATTATTAATTAAAGCACAATTATGAACGATACAATAATTCAGTTTGAAGGTTTCGAGACAAATATAGAGCAGGATGAATTCGTTGCTCAATGGGAACCTTATGCAAAACAATTTGCAACTAAAGATACAGAGGTAACGCTGCAGCAGTCCAACACCAAAAACAATTTTAAGTATGTATCTCAGCATAAATGCAAGGATACAGATTTTCAGTTTGTTTTTATGAAAGGAAGAATGTCAGAACATTTTCCAAAAGGCGGGGTAAAAGTTGTACAGGCTGGTGGTTATATGCCTGTGCAAATTGAACATGTACCCGGCAAAAATAAAAAGGAAATTAAATTAATGCTTTTTCTTAGCCATGCACAAACAGATATTTCGGCTTACCAAAAGCTTACCTGCTATCGCTGCTTAAATGTTTATCAGGCTTATTACGAAAGCTGCATGTACGGGTACATACTGGAGTTTTTTTTAGACGAAGCCCAAACTAGTGAGCTTATGAAAAAGATAGAAAGCGAGACAAAAAATTATAAAATGGGAATATATAAGTCATGCCTTACTTTGAGTTAGCAATAAACAAGGCAACTATTATACTGCAATTAATATAATAGTGATTCTAAAATTCAGAGCATGCAAAATGTGCGGGAAGGAGATTTTGTAAAGCATAAAACAATTACATGGATGAATGGCGGCAAACCATTTCATGTAATAAAGATTCAGGATGGCAAGGCATATTGTGAGTATACGGGTAAGGATAATATTCTTAAGTTTCACGAATTTGATGCAGAGCAATTAGTTATTGTACCTGATGCAAACAGGAAATAGCGTGCATTGCCGATGTTTAAATTACTCCGGAAGCGAACCTTATGGAAAGTTTGAGAATATTGATTTAATTAAGCAAACTATAAATGCTGCGACAGTGTACCCGATAACAGGTACACAAAACATGATTGCCCACTCCAGGGCAAACAAAGAAAATGATTTCCCAATGTGCAGGTGTGAATGTGATACGATTACTTAAAATAATGAGTATGCGAATTATAACCCGTATCTTACACCCGCATTTCGTGAACTTTTACATGGAATTAAATGGTGAATGCACACCTGCCAAAAAAATGTACAATCTTCTTTTGAAAAAAACTATTCATCATCAAAACTGGAACTCTTTAACCCGTCCTGAAATTCTTAATCTCTTCAAAGAAACTTTTGATGGAGTAAGAGTACTGCCTGATAATAAAATTGCTTTAGAGCTTCGTGCCCTGCATTCCGGTACACTTTTATGCCTCGAAAACCGTTCGGGCAGCACTATTTATAAAATAGGCCAAACGGGTAATGTGTATCAGGTATTTACTCAGGGAGCGGTACAGTACGATGACTATGAAGAGTATCAGTTAGCCGATGAAACCGATGAGCTTCTGATTATTTATTAAAATTAAGTAACCTTCGTATATAGTTGTAATCTATACGGCTTCAGAGTGAAATTGTTGTTATAAAACTTAAATTGCACTAAGCCCTTCATCATAAATTCATTTTAAAATTCTTTATTACACCGGCTATTCTTATCTATTAATCGTACATTTGTGTAAAAATTACACATTATTCAATTAAACATTATTTTAAACATTGTGATTAGCAGAAATGAGTTCAAGTTTCTGTAACAAATTAAAGCTGGTTATTATTTTTTTTTGAACAATTAATTTCTATGTTTAATAAAAACACATTAGAAAAGAAAATAAAGGAGGGGTTATGAAAAAGAATTTATTATGGCTTACTTTAATATTACTGACTTCTTTTATAGCCATAGCTGCTTATAAACCAATAAAAGCAGCAATGATGAAAGATAACCGTGTTGACAAAACCATTTCATTTGCTATATATAAAGGAAGTAATTATGCCTCAAAAGTTTACAACAGTACTTCGGCAGAAATATACATTACTGTTGAAAAAGTAACAAATACAAACCGCACGGTAGTATGGGATACAACCATTGATGCCAAGTTGCTGAGTAAATATCCGTCCGTAAAAAAAGCGTTTTCACAAAAAGTAACGGTACGGAATGTAATCGAAAATAAGGAGCATTTGGAGATGAATTATGTTTTAACCTACAATTCAAATGGCAGTGTGTTAAAGATGCTTAGCAGAGAGTTTGTTTTAGACGGTTTGAAAACATTCGCCATCAGCATTTAGCAAACTCTGAAGGCACGAAAAGTTTCAAAAATATAATGCTGGGCAGAATGCTCCAAAGGAGTCTTTCGGACTGTTGTATTCCTTTACAAAATGCGCAAGCTTTTAAGAAGACGTTGAGGCAGAAGAAAGATTAGATTGAGACCGTTGCAAAGCAAAAACTGCTGCGAGCCCTAAGTCTTTATACTTATCTTTTGTCTCAGTAATTACAATTGCAGGACGAACCTTTACATCAGTTAACTCCGAAAATGGAAAAGGAATTAAAACAATATCGCCGGTTTGCACTTATTTGTTTTTAAGATAATCCTGGTATATATCTTCTTCTTTTGCTTTCCAGAAATTAAAAGCATCTTCGTCTGCTGTATGATTTCTAAAGCCTTTTGTTTCTTCTTATTCCTCCTCTACAAACGTAACAATAACCTTGCAGGGCTTTTGTACAGGTGCTTGCTGCAGCAATTTTATTTTTTTTCCGTCATATATTCCGTTTACAGTTTGCATTGAAGTATATTTAGTCAGTCCTTAAAAACGAACGTAATCCACAATAGACAAGGGTTTGGGGATAAAAAAGGTTGATAAAAAATGCAGGAAAACTGAAATTTGTATTCAAAACCTTGCAGATTTTATGCTATCAAAACCACAATCCAAATTGCAACTATGCTTTTACAGTACATTTGAAGAACAGCTTAGCCACAGCCACCCATTGTACATTTTAGCCAACAAAATCCATTGGAATATTTTTGTCCCGCATATGCGGGATGCAAAGCTCTATTCAGAAGAAGGCCGTCCGGCAAAACCCATACGGTTGATGGTGTCCTTAATCATACTAAAACACATTCGTAACATAAGCGATGAGAGTGTAGTAGAGCAGTGGTTTGAAAATATTTACTACCAATATTTTAGCGGGGAAAAATCGTATGCTTGCGGAGAGCCTTGTGAGGCCAGCGAGTTAGTACATTTCAGAAATCGTATCGGAGAACAAGGAATAGAATTGATTTTGAAAGAAAGCATTCGTATTAATGGTAAAGATGCTCATCAGCAGGAAGCCACCACCGATACAACGGTACAGGAAAAAAATATTACCTATCCCACGGATCCCGCATGTGCGGGACATCGCAAGATCATCAAAAAATGTATCGCTATCGCGGATAAAGAAGAC
>JBBRBB010000002.1:0-251464 GCA_038206235.1 Chitinophagales bacterium | reverse complement strand
CTGTACCAAAGTAAATCCCGCAGGCACTGTCCAAATATAGGATGTGGCAGTTGCAACAGGGGCAATGGTATAAGTGAATGTTCCTCCACCACAAAGATTATACTGAGGACCAGTAATCAATCCCGGCGTTGCTGGTGCTGTGCCTGTTCCGTTTTGAATAGTGATTGTTTGGCTTGCAGTGCAACTTTTAGCATCTGTTATAGTGTATGTATAAGTCCCTGCACTAACATTATTGAAGGTTCCTGTTCCGGAATAAGGTGGCGTGCCGCCAGATGCCGTAACAGTTACAGATGTTTTACCGCCAACGCATTGGATAGTACCAGCAGTTACATTAATGTTTAATTGAGGATTGATAGTTAATATAAGGTTATCACTTGCAGCACCGCAAGAACCGGGAGGATCATTTGTAGTCAAGGTTAAGGTTACAGTACCAGCAGCTTTATCATTGATTCCCGGTGTATAGATTGCATTTAAGTTGCCGGTGTTATTGAAGGTTCCATCACCGGACGTGCTCCATGTTGCGGATGAAGCAGAGCCTCCGATAGTGCCATTGAGGTTGCCACTATTATCAGTATAACAAATGGTCTTATCTGTTCCTGCATTTACGGTGGCGGCAGGGTCTATGGTAATAGTAACAACGTTAGAATAAGCTGTTGAGCTGTTGTTACCACATGTTACTTTGAGCCTGTAATACATGGTGCTTGTAATAGTACCTGTTGTAAAGCTTGCAGGGTTTGTTTGGCCTGTAGCTGTAAAGTCATTCACATTTCCGGTTGCTGATGATTCCCATACATAAGAAGAAGTAGTGCCACTGGAATAACCGCTGGCTGTTATAGTTGCAGAACCTGAATTACAAAAAGTTGGAATGGCAGTTGAAGCTGTTCCACCCACAGCACCACTGCATGGTGGTCCGTCAAATTCATCTGCCCCAATATCAGGTGTGGATGCATTCCTTGTTTGTGCATCATAATCTGTTGAAATTCCTCCAACGGGAACACCTAAATTGTCATTACCAAGAGATGAACTTATATGCAGGTCTACAGCAGATGCAGAACCGGCAGGATTGATAAATTGCGGATTTACAAAATAGCTATTAGCATCCTGACCAATTGCAGCCTGCCATGCACTGAGAGTGCTTATATCACTCCCGCCATACGTTCCTAAATATCCGCCGGCGCCATCAGCAAAATAGATATTGTTGTTGATGGTTAATCCTGCGGGGTTAGTGCCTGTTCCGCTAACCTGTACTGCATAGTGTTTGCCCGTTCCCGAGCCATTTGAACGTGCATTATAAAAAATGTTGTCTCTGATTATTCGGGTATTATTTGTAACTGTACTTCTAAAGGAATACGTATTTGCAGAGCCGGTTACACCAGAGCCACCTATGTAAACACTATTAAAGTAATAATTGTTGATGCCGCCGTTTTCGTAAATGCCTTCAATTATACAACCGTTTGGTATTGATGCACCGTTAGCATCTATACCTAATCGAACCATGTTGTTGGAATAGGTAGTTGAAAACCGACTTACATGAATGCCTCTAATGTGTGCTGAAGGACTGTTAGAAGCAACTGAGAGCGAATGAACAAAATTGCCCTTAACAGTATTTGGTCCTGTGTCGTCGAGTGCACTTATAAGAACGCCTGTAACTAATACTGCTGCAGTTGAGTTTGTATTGCTTAACGAATGAACAACATTTTGAGAAATGTTATGCCCTGTTGTAGATGCTGTAATACCCACGTTAATTCCAATAACAGACTCATATGTTAATCTTGGCGAAGATGTAGTAAGATTTGCAACGGTATTGTTTGAAATGTTTGCTATAGAATAAAAATCTGTAATGCCGAATACTGATGATGATGTGCTGGTAGCGCTATTAGTTAGTGAGCCGGGGGTTGAAGTACTGCCAACGGTATTATTAGTGATGGTTGCAATATTGATATTTCCGCCTCTTACAAATATTCCGTACAGATACATATCTCCAGTTGATGTATTATTTACTGTAATTGAACCTACGGTATTATTAGTTACAGAAGCGTTAGTTGTGCCGGAGTTGTCATAAATGCCATATACATTCGAATAACTGGTTGAAGAGGATGAAACATTTATAGAGCCGGTGCCTGTTGAGCTGCCAATTGTATTACCTGTTATGTTCGCCGGTCCTCCTATTGCATATATACCAGCAAACGGAGGATTTAAAAAAGAACCATGAGTTTTTACAGGGCCTGAATAGGATATATTAGCTATAGTATTGTTTTGTATAACTGAGAGTGGGCCGGGAACATAAACATAAAAATAAATGCCTATGAGCTCACCGTCTATTGATGAAGTAGCAATACTATATGTACCTGTTCCGTTGGGTGAAGCATAGCCCAAAATATTTCCTGTAACCTGGAAATTGTCCTCGCCTGTGTAAGGAGAAGTATCAATGCTAATCATACGATGATAGGATCCGGTTGATGTTTGTGTACGGGGTGCGGTTTGATAAAATCTATTATTTGAAATTACCCAGCTTGCGTTTCCACGTATGATATCAATACCAGAACCAAAAGATGATGCGGAGAAAAAGTCATAAATATTACAACCCGTTATGGTATCATTACTATTGGTTATTGTGGTGTTTGTTGTTGAACCGAAGCTTCTGATTCCATTTGTCGGTAAATTACTTCCTGCCGGACCAATATTAGAACTTGAGATTTTATTATTATCATTTCCGGTAGTTGTACCTGTGCTGAAATAAACTGTACTGTATGCTGAGCCTAATATTGTACAATTTGTAATAGTATTGTTGCTGGCATCATTTATAAATTGTATAGTGTTAGCACCTCCGGTACTGGTATTTGAGATTGTTAATGAATTACCGCTGCTATTCAAGCCATCAATAACAACATTATCTGCTCCATTCAGATTAATAAGCTGGCTTGCAATGTTACCCGTTACTGTAACATTTCCCGATGGCTGAATGCTAATATTTGAATAAGAAGCAGCACCGCCTCCACTTGCATTTAATGCGGCGGTCGCGGTTTCTGTTGTACTTGCTGTAATAGTTATTGCAATACTTCCAGTATGAGTACCGGCATTAATCGCATCAAATGCGGCTTTCAATGTGTTGTAAAAACCAGAGGTTGTGCCGCCGGTAGCGGTAAGGGAAATCTGGGCCGGCAATACCGTTATAGTTACAATATTGGAATAATCTGTCGAGCTGCTGTTCCCGCACGTAACCTTAAGCCGGTAATATGTAGTGCTGGTGATAGTGCCTGTGGTAAAGCTTTTCGGATTTGTTTGGCCTGTGGCAGTAAAATCATTTACATTCCCGGTTGCCGATACTTCCCATGAATATTGTGAAGTTGAACCTCTTGAATAGCCGCTGCCTTTAATAGTAGTAGAACCGGCCCCATAAATTATTGGATCGGTAGCAGAAATAGTACCGCCCACTGCTCCTGTACATAGAGGACCTGCAAATTCATCGGCTCCAATATCAGGAAGCGTGTTTCTTGCTTCTGCGTCAATGTCAGTTGTAACACCTGTTATTGCTGTGGAAACACCGGCAGAATCTAAATTAGCGCTTGTGCCCGGCTGAATATGGAGGTCTGTTTGGCTTACAAATGAGGGCAGCACATTTTCTGAAGCGCCGTCTTTCCCTGTGGCAGTTTGCCAGGAGGCTAATGTGGCGTATGTAGTGCCATTATAATAACCAATTTTTCCGTTAGGCACATAATAATTATTATTATCCATTAATGCACCCGATATATTCGTAGTGGCAGCCGTATAAATTCCATAAGCGAGTGTGCTGTTCTGTGTATTAACTAAAATGTTATTAAGGAATTGAGCAAAAGTGGCTGTAGAATTTTGAACATTAATGCAGGCTGAAAAAGTGTTTGGTGTGGTACCCCAGTTGGCAGCCTGCAGCGAAATTGTATTGTTGTTGAAAATGATTCCTGTAGCCGCGGAGAAGACAAAGAGAGCATAATTCTCATAAGTTGCTCCAAGAGAAGTAGTAGATGTGTAGGCCGTAATATCGGCGAAAAAATTATTATAAATATTAATGCCTGAACCGCCAGCCTGAATCATTATACCATAAGCGCCCCAGCCACTTGAGCTTGGCTGAGAAATATCATGAATTTTATTATTTCGAATTATACACCCCTCATTCCCGTAGGTAAGATAAATGCCCGAAACGGAAGTACTGATACCTGTTGTGCTAAAATAAACTCCTGCCCTGATATCATTCCCGTCAATAATTGCAGAGCCGGGGCCTGCAGTGGTGGCGGTGTATGACAGGTCTATTGCTCTACCCGTTATGTTGTCTGATGAATTGGCGCTTCCTATTATATTATTGAGAATTTTTAAGCCCGTATTAGGATAATTATATCCATATGTGGGGTCACCCTCAGCATAAATACCATAATAACATCTTGTGATAATATTGTTTTGAATGGTGATATTGGTATTGCCGACAGAACCCTGTGTAAAAAGATTAAATGAAACATTTGATGAGAAAAGAATACCGTAGGTTGCGCTGAAAGAGGTAGCTGAGTTTTTGCCCCCAATAATATTGCAGTTCTTAATGGTGTTGTTCGTTGCACCGTCTGCTCCTGTATTGCTTTTTGAGCCCAGCGTGATTACACTTGTAGCGTTGGAGCTTGGTGCAACCTGGATGGTTAAATTATTATTCCCGGTTGTTAGCGGGTCATCACCATCAATGGTTACATTATCGGCGCCGTAGAGTTCAATAACAGACCTGTAAGCGGTAGGAGTGGGAGCCGAATTAATGGTATAATTTCCCCCTGATGGAGAAATGGTAATGCTGGTGTAAGCTGAAGCGCCTCCGCTCTTCAGTAATGGAATGGGAGTGGCAGGCTCCGTTGTATTTCCTGTAATGGCAATGGTAATTACACCCTGATGCGTGCCGGCATTGATAGCGCCAAACGCATCATTTAAGGTTGTGTAAGAGCCCGATGTAGTTCCGCCGGTGGCGGTAAGAGAGACTTGCGCATTAACATGTAATGAGGCAAGGTTCATAATTGCAAACATCATTAAGCTTAGTACGGATAATGAGCGGTTTTGCAGTTTCATTGATGAGTTGGAGAGATTACGCATAAAAAAATTATTGAAAAGTTTGAAAATTGATATATGTTTAAAGGATGACTTTTAAAAACCTACCAGGTCTGGCAGACCTGTTAGGTTTTATAATTCTTCCATATCATCTTTCCTTATACAACTTCACTGTTCTTACTTCACTATCCATTACAAGCTTCACCACATACATACCATTTGCATACTGCTCATATCGAGTTGCAACATGTTATCACCAATATTTGTTACGCCGGATTTGCGCAATATTGCTTTTCCATAAACATCCGTTACAACAATCTCATATTTGCTGCCTGTCTTATCTGCATTGAATAGAACATTTGCTATTGATTGTGTTGGATTTGGATAGGCTCTTAAATAAGATTTCGCAATCACATCATTTGTTACCTTACTGCTGCCACCAACTGTTACATACACCTTTCCTTGCGGTGCTGTTCCGCAGGTATTGCTTACGGTTACTTTTACGTAGCCACTGGTGGTTCCGAAGTTCACCGTTATCTTAAATGTACCCTGACCACTAACAATCGTGGCACCTGTTGGTACAATCCATGTGTAAGTAACACCCGGGCCGTTTGGAAGCTTATAAACAACTCCCTGCTGTCCTGAGGTAACAGTGGTAGGACCAACAATACCGGTTGATGGATTGGGAGCTACTGCATAAACGGTAAGAGAACTTTGTGCACTTGTACCACAGAAATTACTTGCAGCCACTTTTATTTGTGCTGATGTAAAGCTTGCAGGCACTTGTATTTGGGCAGAGGTTCCGTTATTCTGTACCAATGTAAATCCGGCAGGCACTGTCCAAATATATGAGGTGGCATTAGCAACAGGTGCGATTGAATAAGTGAATGTTCCGCCACCGCACAGGTTGTATCTGGGCCCGGAAATAGGTCCTGGTTGTGCTGGCATTGTACCTTCATCAATTTGATCATCACAATCATCATCTATACCGTTGCAAATTTCTGTTGCGCCTGGATGAACATTTATATTACTGTCATTACAATCGGTGCTGTTACTTACATAACCTGTTGGGGCGGCACATACCTGAACAGTATCTGAAAGATTTCCGAAACCATCTGCATCCACATCATGATAGAATATTGATTTTATTTCATCAATCTGCCCATCACAATTATCATCAATCCCGTTGCATATTTCTATTGCACCGGGATGAATACTTGTATTACTGTCGTTACAATCGGTATTGTTAGCCACATAACCAGACTGGAGTAAGCATGACCACACAGTATCTGCAGCGTTTCCATAACCATCTCCATCAACATCTTTATAAAATGTTTGTACACAGGGAGGCAAAGATCTTTTCCAGCCTTCTGCTAAAATAGTCCGCATTTCATTCAACGTAGTCGCATATGCAGAATCACTTGCAAGGTTTGTATATTCATTGGAATCAGCATAATGATCATAAAGTTCTTCCCCGTCAACGCCCCATGAATTATAGCGATATTGCTCTGTTCTTATGCTTCGCTCCATTAAAGTATCATTCAAAGTGTCAACTCTTGTAACCTGCGAAAAAGCTGCCCTTTTCCAGGGTTGATTTGGATTGTCTAATAAAGGCGCAAAGCTTATTCCCTCCATGCCTAAAAAAGGCGGAAGTCCGCATAATTCCGTCAGGGTAGGATAAATGTCTACAAACTCTACCAGCCTCGAACATTCTCCCGCCTGCTTGCCCGGTGAACAAATAATGAGAGGTGCATGAAGTGATTCTTCAAAAAGAGTGAGTTTACCCCATAGTCCCTGATGCTCGCCGAGATGCTGACCATGGTCTCCAAAAAAAATCACGATGGTGTTTATCCAAAGATTTTGGCTATCCAGCTCATCAAGTATCAATCCTAACTGAGCATCTGTTTGGGCTATTTCTGCATCATAAGCATGAATTATCCTTTGCCATGTAGTATCAGGTTTAGGAAATCGATCGGTTAAAGCGATAGCAGGTATATCATTCAGATCATTAGCAGGTGTTTCGGGAATCGGAATACTACCCGAACCATTCCCCTTGCGATTAGTAGTGCGCCCACTGCTGTTTACCGGTAAAAGTTCCTGCGCAGAGGCATCACCATTCTTGTTCCAATAGGTTAAACTTGGAGTAAAAGGCTCGTGGGGATTATGAAACCCGAGAGCATAAAAAAAGGGCTGTAACTGGGGCTGTTTCATTCTGATTACCAGGTGACGGGCTTCTTTTCCATCTTCCAGAATTGAATCTTTAACAGTAGTAACCCACCATTTTCCATCAGCTTTTTTTCCCCCACCATCTCCTTGCAAAGCTTCAGGGGGTTCTGCATAATCCCACGTAATATCGTTTTCGAATGTACCATGAAAAATTTTTCCATACCGTTCAGTTCTGTAACCATTTTGCTTAAAATATTCAGGCATATAAACAACATGAGAGTCAATTATAGTATTGGGGCGGGTATTATTCACAAATATTCCGGTTTTATCCGGACGCCATCCAGAAAGAAGCGAAGTGCGTGTGGGGCTGCATAAAGGATATTGACAGTAGGCACGCCTAAACAACATACCATGAGCTGCAAGTCTTTGCAAATTGGGCATCACTACATCTGTGTCTCCAAAAAAAGTACAGTGGTCGTTCATGTCATCAGAGACAATGAACAACACATTGTATTGCGAAGATTGTGAATAGCCAATTATTGATTGTAACGAAAAGCTTACTACAAAAAGAAAAAGCAATACATACTTAAAGAAAAGATTGGTTTTCATGATGAATGATATAAGTTAATAAGGTTGAACAATAAGCAAAGCCATCCCGCTTAAAGCGGGATGGCTTTTATTTTTTATTTTTCAATTACAAACTTCACACGTTTGGGCAGAATACCGTTGCTTAATTCAAGCTCATAGATGCCGGGTGTTAAGTTTGATAAATTTAGTTGATAAGCATTGCTTCCTTTTATGGCAGTTTCTGTTTTGGTGAATAAAATTTTTCCTATTCTGTCATATACCCGCAATTCTGTTCTTTCATTATTGTTGCTGTAGTATGTAACATTTATATTGCCTGTTGTTGGGTTTGGATACAGTAATAATTGAGAAGATGTATTAACTGATGAAGATGTGTTGCGGGCAATATTGCCAATGCATGAATTGGTAACAACTTTTTTCTTTGATGTGGTGCTGCAACCATTACTGGTAACAATTACTCTGTAGCTGCCTGTTGTAGTTGCACTATATTTTCTTTGCGTTGCTCCCGAAATATTGCTGCCATTCTTTGTCCACTGATAAGTATAGCCAACACCATAATTTGCACGTAACACTACGGAACCTGTTGCACAAATATCAAGATTACCTAAGGGTGTTATTTTAGCCAATGGTTTGCCTTCATCAATTTGTCCATCACAATCATCATCAATGCCATTGCATATTTCTGGAGCGTTAGGATGAATTGCAGGGTTACTGTTATCACAATCAGCACCTAATGTAGTTTCAGAGAAGCCTTGTGGTATTGTATTACCAATGCAAAGCGTTATCTGTCCGTCATCATAACCATCTTCATCACTATCAATATATAGAGAAGTGCTTCGCCAAATTGTATTATTACTGTTATCACAATCAGCACCTAATGTTGTTTCAGAGAAGCCTTGTGGTATTGTATTACCAATGCAAAGCGTCGTCTGTCCATCATCGTAGCCATCGCCATCGCTATCTATATATAGAGAAGTGCTTCGCCATATCGTACTATCACTGTTATCACAATCGGGTCCTAATGTTGTTTCAGAATAGCCTTGTGGTATTGTATCGCCAATGCAAAGTACCGTTTGCCCATCATCATATCCATCTTCATCATAGTCATAATACAACGTGTCAAAACGATATATTTCAGGATTACTGTCATCACAATCTCCCGTAGTGCTCACCCAATCAGGAGGTGCAGTACATGCATAAGTTATATTCGTAGAACCATAGCCATCGTGGTCTTTATCTTCATAGAATGCGGGTTTACACTTGCCGGCATTTCGGGCATTATAGATTGCAAGAATTTCTGCATCGGTAAGCGCTCTGCCAAAATATTCTGCTTCATCAACCTTGCCATTGAGATAAAAATTACGGGTATCTAATGAGCCGGGAGTATCATCAGGATTTCCGCGGTGACCAAATTTAAGAGAAGAAGAAGAACTTACATCACTAAACTCATTGGACGAGGATGCAACTTCCACTCCATTCAAAAAAATACTTGCTACCCCACTACTGCGGCGTACTGCCAAATGATACCACGTATTATCAGATAACGAAACTGGTGCAGAGGCACTCATGAATGTGAGTGTATTCTCCTGTTTTGGAAAAGTCCAGCCCTGACTGCCTGAACCAAATCTCTCAATATATTTTTCGGCAATCACCTGCTGACCATCCGTGCTGTTGAAGTAAACCCAAAGGTCTAATGTAAAATCTCCGATGCCCGCATTCAAAGAATCATCATCAGGCACTTCTATCCAATCACCATCGCCATCAAGTTTGTAACATGCTCGCACCATTCCGGCGTCATAGGTTGTGTTACCATGTAATACTGCACTTCTGCAGCCAACCATATCATCGGTATTAGCATCAAATGGCCACCAGCCTGTCATTCCTGAAGGCGGAGGAATACAAGGTTCATCAATTGAGCCATCACAATCATCATCTATCCCATTTATAACTTCGAATCCATTGGGATTTATATTTTCATCGCCATCATCACAATCTACATACACATTCCATCCATCGCCATCAAGGTCTGGTCTGTATTCGTAGAAATCATTTCTGAAAATTGATTCGTTAGATGCATCCGTTCCTGTTCCCACATATCCGCTATACTCTATGCTAAAACCAGCAGCCCAATAACGGGGGCTACCGGGGAAATCTGCTACACGAGACCATTCATCAGTATAAGTATTATATTTCCAAAAATCCTTTCGGGCATTTGTACCATCATAACCTGTTCCGATATAGCCATCGTAGGCAATGCTAAAACCCGTTGCTCCTTTGCGGCTTACACCTCCAAAGTTTGCTTTAGGTGTCCATGTACCCAAGCTTCCGCTTGTGGGGTCGAATTCATAGAAATCGTTCAGGTAAGTACCATCGAAGCCGGTACCTGCATATCCTTTATCACCAATACTAAACCCGCATGCCTCTGCTCGGGGATTTCCGGGCAAATTAGCTTTTATAGACCAGGAGTTGGCAGCAGTGTCGTATTCATAAAAATCATTTTTAAGACCGGAATTACCTTGGCCTGTGCCTATGTATCCTTTATCAAGGATGCTAAAGCCAACGGCAAACCTTCGACCTCCACCGGGAACGGCTGCTCTCTGCGTCCACGTATTATCTTCGGAATTATACCTCCAAAAATCATCTCTGTATGTTCCGTAAGGCAAGCCTTCACCTGTGCCAATATAACCTTTGGTGCCAATAGAGAAACCAACACTAAAACGAATGGCATCGCCCATAAAATCCATCATATTTGTCCAGCCGGTTCCCCCCTGGTCGCATCGTTTGAAATTTTTTGTTGGTCCGCTAAAGGTGATTTCACCTGTTCCAATGTATCCTTTGTCATTAATAGAAAAACCAACAGCTCCGTAACGATTTCCACCGCTGGAAAAGTCATCTTTGCGAAGCCATTCATCCGGTTGTGCATGAAGGACATTTATACTAAGTAGTATAATGCTGAGAATTAAAATCTTTTTCATATTTGTATTTGTTAAGTTTTAAGAAATTATTTGCTTTTCATCGACCTCACCCCAAACCCCTCTCCGAGGGAGAGAGGCTTTAAAGTGCACTTATCATAACGGGATGCCTTGACATTTTAAAAGTTTATTTTTATAATAATGATTTACTTTATCACTTTTAGTTTTTTAAGTTCTTCACTCGTTACGGCGGGTGGCCATTCACCTTTCTTCATTTTACCAATTACAAGCTTTGCCACTTTCGCAGCATCAGATTTTGTTTTAAAACCTTCGCTGCCGGCTACTGCCGGTATCGAGGGCTGGTGTATGAGCTTGCTGTCATCAGCATAAATATCATAGCCGAATGTGTTGTTGGGCGCTTCGATTATTTTGTAAGTGAATTTTGTGTTAGTGAATTGATTAGTTGTTTTGCTACTATCCGTTTGTGATTGCTTGGGCAGCGCCTGCGTTGTTTGTGCCTGCAGGTTTATATGTACAAGTAAGATTGCACATATAAAAGTGCACAAGAGAAAAATGATAGTTCGTTTGTGTAAAGTTTTTAGTTTCATGATCACCAATAGTTTAAATGATCAAATAATAAAAGGGCACAACATCAATCATGTCCGCAAGGCGATTTACAACTTGAACAAAGGGAGCCTGCTACTGAAAGATTTTCATTTATATTTTAAATAGAATGGAACTATTCAGGCTTGTTCTTTATCAAAATTGTCGGGCATTAATTTGGTTGATTCTTTTCAAAGTGAAAAAGTAAGACGAATTATTGAGGAAAAATGATACATGCCATCGCATGATCATGCGATGGCATTTAAAAAAAGAAGATAAGCAAATCCTGCCTTTTGCATTATTAACCACTCTGTCATAATACATACGTGGGTTTGCAATAAATTTTTTCGAAAATGCCTCTAAACTGAGTCCGTTCATTTTTTCGGAATTGTATTACTCAATTTCACTGTTTGTGATATATAATTATTTTGCGGGGCGAGTTTTTGTTACCTGTTTTTATAAAAATAACCACATAACGCACAAGAGGCACATAGATTAAAGGCAGCGCATAAGGCGGGATTATGAGGCATATGAACGATAAGAGTTGTTGGCGAGGACGCCGCCAACAACGGCATAATGGTAAGTTGTTGGCGAGACGCCACACCAACGCATGGAATCAGAAAGAGATTAAGTGCAGGAATAGAAGTTAGACCACTACGTAAATAGACATCATCGGTTTGGGCGGTGAGCTTTTAAAAAGTAAATTTGTGCAAATGAAGTAAATATAAATTATGGGAGCAGCAAAACCATTAGATAAAGAGATTACTCAATATTTAGGTCAGTTGAGTGTGCACCAGAAGGAAGTTGTGCTAAGTGTGGTGAAGACTTTGCCCGTGAAGAAGCATGGTGGGATGACAAAGCGTATATTGCTGAAATGGACAGGCGTTTTGCAGAGATGGAAAGCGGTAAGGTAAAAGGCTATACACTTGAGGAAATGGAGGCCGGAGCAAGAGAAGCATACAAAAAAAGAAACCCTAAAAAGTAATGAGTTGGCGGTCATGCTACAACGACAGCGTTTACTTAAAACTTTCAACTCAAACCAAGCGACATTTCGTAAATTAGCGAAGTGAAAAAACGCAAACAAATAGCTCTGGATTTTCTTATTGACAAGCTGACTAATTCAATTGAAAATGTTCAAACAGGTGATACTTTTCCTACTAATATTACTTTGCTTTCTGCAAGTGACCTTAAATCAGTGACTAAGAAAAATGGTTGGCAGTTCGATTGGAAATATGAATTAAAACAACCAGAGAGAGAAGTTTATAAGCTGACAATTCCCAATAACATTTCAGTAATTCAAGGTCTTATCAGCCTCGAAATAAAAAGCGACCACATCTACATGCACTTAGTAGAAAGTGCACCTTTCAATAAAGGCAAATCAAAAGTTTACTCTGGTGTTCCGGGAAATTTAGTTGCCTTTGCATGCAGACTTTCATTTCAAAGAGGCTTTGAAGGAAACGTGTCTTTCATTTCCAAAACACAATTAATTGACCATTACATTAAAACGTTAGGCGCATTCCATTTTGGCGGACGCCTTATGATTATAGAAACACAAGCAGCATTAAAACTAATTGACAAATATTTTAAAAATCAAGAATAATGAAACATAATAAAAATGAACTCAACGTTGATTTCATTGGCGGTATGGAACCACTAACAAAAGAAGAGGAAAAAGCCATCAGTGAATTTATAAAAGCATCAAAAGAACACAGGCAAAAACAAAAAGCCCGACAAAAAGCACGAACCGCCAATCCCGCTAAAAGCGGGACTGCAAGTGGGGCTTGATTAAAACATCAGCTATGTGCTGCTGTCAGCAATAGTTCCAGCGAGACAAATAAAGCCAGGCAGAAAATCTTATCTTCAACTTTTAAAAAAACCAAGCTTCAGTTCCAGGCGGGGACGTTATAAAATATCCCACCTGCAGCAATACCCGAACGTTATACTTGCGGCTGTATCGCTTACAAAGCAGGATTTTAATGAGGCACATGAATGGTAAGTTGTTGGCGAGGGACGCCAACAACCGCATAGATTGTTAGTAGAAGGTCAACAATCACATGGGGCATCAAGTACCCTCATTTCACTAATATCCACGCTGCCCATTTGAAAGGCTCATTGTGGTATTTATTCTTCATAGTGGTTTGGGCTTTATAAAACGCATCATCAATAGATTGCCGGTCAAAAATATTTTTATAAAATGCCTGCATAAATTCTGAAGTTTCTTTGTCGGGCACCTTCCAAAGGCTCATAATTAAATTTTCTACACCGGCAATTTTAAATGCACGTTGCAAGCCATATACTCCTTCATTTCCCTCTATCTCCCCAAGACCGGTTTCACAGGCAGATAATACAACCAGCTTTGTATTTGGCAGATATAAATTAGAAATTTCATAAGCGGTTAATATGCCATCTTCCACACCTTTAATTGGCTGCCCCTTCCATGCATAATTTGCGCCGGCAAAGAGAAGACCAGAACGGAACAATGGGTTATCTGATTGCCTGAATACAGTACCAAAATTGCTCTCTTTTTTTTCCTCTTTCGGGTTAGGGAAAAAGAAACCATGCGTAGCAATATGCAGCACAGCGGGTGAAACATTTCCGTTCAGTGTTTTAATACTCTCCTCTGTAACCGCAGTGCCGCTTGAGACAGTAACAGAATAATTTTTTTGCCTGCCAAGATTTTTTATTTCATTTATTTCTTTTTCAGTATTGGGAAGATATTGCCATTCACTGCTGCCGCCACCTCTTGTTAAATCATTTGGGAAAAAACTTTTATTTTCATCATTGCGACTATATGCTACTGCCTCTTTCTTTAAGGTTACTGAATCTACATCATATTGTATGCCTCCATACAAATAAATTTTATCAGAGGCATTAATGAAATTTTCAGATTGATTTGCTATGGACGCGGTGGTATTTAATTGTATCAATTGATATTTATCGCTCAAAGTCTCAGTATTATTCACAGGCAGGGCCTGTAACGAAATATGGTAAAGAAGACCGGCAGGGGCAAAGTAGATCTTTGTAATGCCGCTTAAATGTTTTTCAATGGGCTTCCAAATTAAATTATAGGCAATATTTATTCCTTTTGTTCGGGTGTAAAATGCAGTAACTGTTTTATAATTGGTGAATTGATTATTTTCAAACAACGGAATAAGTTTTGGCTCTGCCTGCTTTGTTAACAACAGGGCAATATAATAGGTGCTGTCTGTCCATCGGCTGCCATTATAAAAATGAAATTTTGCAAATTCGATAGCGGCTTCATCAAGCTTCAGATTTTGCTGAATGGTTTTCCAGGTAACATCACCCTGCTGTTGTTCTTGCTGAAACGCCGATGAGATACGGGTAAGCTCTTTCTCCAGCGTATTAGACTGTTCTTCCAAATCTTTAATATAATCCGGTTGTTCGGCAACAGGCTTTGAATACCAGAAAGCAAGTTGCTCACGCAAATTAATCCAGTTGTTGTACTTGTTTTTGCTAATTGTATCGCTCAAGTTATAAACTACTTTTCGAAGTTGCTTTGAAGAAGATAAAATTGTATTGCGGTTCGAGAGAGAAACATCATACATAAAATTTGCATCAGAGTTTGGATAGACTGATGTAAAGGAGAGGAAATAATTTTGGAAGTTGGCAATTTTTTTAAGATAGGATTGCTGTTCTGCTTCGCTGGTAAACTGAAATATTTTTTTTAAAGCGATGCTTTGAGATTGATATGCCTCTGAATATAGCTCGTTAGCTTTTTCAGCCTCCTTCAATTTGAAATATAAATTCGCAAGATTGATGCAGGTTTCAATATAATCCGGGTGTGCTTTGCCAAGCGTCTTTTCCCGTATTTCTTTTGCTTCAAGAAGTAAGGAAATAGCTTTTTCATATTCACCCGTATAAGCATATAAACTACCCAAACCATTACAGCTTTGTGCAAAATCAGAATTTTGTTTTCCCAACACTTTTTCCCTTATTTGTAAAGCTTCTAAATAAAGCGGCTTCGCCTTTTCATACAGCTTCATTTTTACATACAAATTGGCAAGGTTATTACAGCTTGCGCCATATTCAGCATGTTCTTTTCCCCACACACCTTCGAGTATTTGCCGGGATTCCAGGTATAGTGATTCAGCCATTTCGTATTTACGCATATCTTCATATAAAGAAGCAAGATTATTGCAAGTTTGAGCATAATTGGCTTTTCCTTTAACAGGTATTTTTTTATATATTTCTTTTGCTTCTAAATAAAGAGCTTCTGCTTTTTCATATTGGCCCATGTTCCAGTATAAAATACCGAGATTATGACAAACCATAGCATAATCAGGATGTTCGTTACCGGCTGCTTTTTCTCTTATATCTTTAACCTCAAAATAAAGCGGCTCAGCTTTTTGATATTGCCCTGTTTTGTTATATAAATTGGCGAGATTGAGACAGGTTGCTGCATAATTGGGATGCTCCTTGCCGCTTGTATTTTCCAGTAATTGTTTTGCTTCCAGGTAAATTTTCTCTGCCTTTGTATATTGCCCTGTGTTCATATACAATATACCCAGATTGGTACAACTTGCAGCATAATCAGGATGTGATTTACCCAGCACTTTTTCTCTTATTTGTTTTGCTTCCGTGTAATAAAATTCCGCTTTATTGTATTGGCTCATATCGTTGTATAAATTACCAAGGCTGTTACAGCTTTGTGCATAGTCGGGATGGTTCTTAGTAAGCACTTTTTCTCTAACGTCTTTTGCTTCTAAATAAAATTTTTCTGCTTCTTTATATTGAGCTGTAAGGCGGTATAAATAACCCAGGTTGCTGCAAGTGGCAGCATACTCAACATTCGCTTTGCCAAGAAGCTTCTCTCTTATTTGTTTTGCTTCTAATAAAAGCAGCTCTGCCTTTTTGTATTCACTATTTTGTGCGTATAACCGTCCAAGGCTATTGCACCCTGCAGCATAATAAAGGTTCTCTTTTTTAGGTTCTAAATTTTCTAATATATAAACCAGGTTTTCTGCATATTTAATAACCATTTGCTTTTTTAGCTGGGGATTTTTTAATAACAGATCTTCAACAAGCAAGAGCTTTTTTGCCAGCGAATCGTTTATTTTATCCGCCTGATATAATACCTGCGTTTCTGCTATCGCCTGCCTTATATTTTCATTTGCCGCACTATCGTGAAAATAACTTAAAAGATATTGCAGGCTATCCTGCACAGAAGATTGCGCACTTGCATTTTGAGGGTTTCCAAATAAAATTTGTACACTGATAAAAGCAGGCACAATCAGGTTCTTGAAGAGCTTTTTCATAAAACATGTTTATAAGGTTTGTACAAATAATACCAGTAAACAATTGTATCAGAAGGTAGCAAGTATGAACACAAACAAGCGGTATATCAAAGGAAATGAATTATAAATTGCTTTGCTTATGAATGTACTAACAGGTTGTAACGCCCCTTAAAAATAATGATTTTTATAACATCCTGTTTTATTTAATTGGAATAAATGGTTGAGAAATGATGCATACAAAATTGGAAGATGATGCTGTGCAGTAAACGTTTTATTACTTTTTATTTCAGCTCTTTTAATAAGTGAAGCGACATTTGGTTGAACTTTGATTCCGTTTTATTAATAGCAATTTGTTGCAGCAATTCTTTTGCTTTTGTTGTGTTGTCCGTTTTTAAATAAGCCAGTGATAAATACCACAGCGCTTTTATATAATAAGAGGAATCAGGGCTGCCGGCAATTGCATTTTTTAGTTCAGGGATTGCTTTTGAAGCGCTGCCATTTGCCATATAGCTTAAAGAAGTATAATAGGATATGTAAAACTTATTAATCTTTCTGTCTGCTTCTTCACCCCTGATAGCAAGTTCAGGGGAAGCATTTTTGAAAGCTTTAATTGCATTAGTATAATCACCTGTTTCGTAATAAGCCAAAGGCTTTTCTAAGGCTGCGGGTATTTCATCAGGTAATGCATCGGGTTTAAAATTAGTTGCGTATAAGGCATTCGGGTTTGTACCGTTTAATGGCAGCTTATTTTGGTTTTCAATTTCTTTTGTTTTCGCTGTATCTTTTTCAACTCTATTCCCTCGCGGAATATTTTGCTGCAAAGGAGCAGTGTCTTGCTTAACAATGCTTTTTGCGGTATCTGCTTTTTTGTTGTTGACTGCAACAGCATTCTTGTTTGTATTTTTTAAAAGAAAAAAAACACTTAAAATAATTATTCCAATTATTGCTGCGGCAGCTGCCAGTGTTTTCCATAACTTTATTTTTTTTGATGCGCCGGCATTTTTTCCTCTGCTTGTTGGGGAGATTGGATATTGAGAAAAAAAATTTTTTGTTTGAGTAACAGCATGGTCTTCAGGTATATTAAAATATTGGGGTGTGAGCTTTTCTAATGAATTTCTGAACAAAGCTTCATCTTCATCAATATTCGCATAATCATGCATTTCTTTTTCAATTGAGCGATATATATTCAAATAAGCAGCCAATTCTTTATTTGCAGTTACTTTCGCTTCAAAGGCCAACTGCTCTTCATGACTCATTTCTCCATTAAGATATTCGTCAATTTTTTCGAATATAGCTTTATCCATACACTACCATTTTAATGAATCATACTCAGCGGATTCTTTGATTGATATAGCTAATTCAGCCATGCATTTACATTTTTTTTTACGAACATATCCATAAGATAAATTGAGTGCCTCTGCCACTTGTACCATTGTTTTGCCGCTCCAGCTAAGGCAAAGAATTTTTTTACATACTTCATCCATTTCTGACAGCTTTCCCATCAGCATATCTATCCTTGCCTGCTGCAGATAAATTTCATCTGCAAGGTGAAAACTGTCTTCACTTATATTGGTATATTTCTTTATCTCTTTAAATGTTACCTCCGCCCGTTTTCTTCTTGTTAATTCGTTTAGCCATTTATTCTTGCAAACCAGGTACATAAAGGCGCCAAAGGGACAGGTTAGTATGAACTTATTTGATTTTATCTTTTTGTAAATAAACACTAATGCTTCCTGAAAGAGGTCTCCGGCGTCAGCCTCACTGCCATTGTTTCGCAGCACCATCCATTTTATGTCTCCTGAAAATTTTTCATAAATTTCTTGCTGTAAAGCTGAATCGTTGCTTATCAAACCATCAATATACTTCTGGTCGGGGTGTACTATCAAAAGAGATAATTCTATACTGCAAATTTAAAGTAATTTGATGTGGAGTAATCACCTTAATCTCCGGAAGAAAAATGGAGAAATAATATTATCTACGTTTCATATATCCAGAAGGGCATAAAAAAACCCATACCGGTGCACCATTAATGTTAATGATTATAACTTGCTATGAAAGGGCGCAAACTATTATAAAAAAATTAAGCAGTTCATGTTTCATCGCTATCATTATGGCTTCTGTCATGGAATGTACTTTTAGCTTTCGGTAAATTTTTCTTATGTGCTCTCTCACGGTATTAATAGTAACGCCGCAATCTTCAGCAATCATTTTATAGCTTTTGCCTTGTGCTAAGGAGGTAAGAACAGAAATTTCTTTAATGGTGAGATTAAAATTATTAGTTGGTAAATCTTTGGTCTTCTTTTCGGTTTTTAAACTGCCGGGTTGAAGTTGCCGTTTTGCTTTCATGGCTCTACTTTTAAAAATAATAAAACACTACGATGAACAAAGGTTGTATGGAGGCTCATATAATAATCCTTGTATTTTGCATATTGTTACCTGCAGAAAATAAATATTTTCCATTACTACATTAATAATGAAGTTTAAACGTTAGCAAAATGGCTTTTACTTTGAGATTGGATGTAAAAATATTTCCTGAAGCTTTGAGAATTTCCTCTTTATTTTAACCGTTCTTGTTTAAGTTATTTTAGAGATTGGAACAAGCAATCTTAAAGTGTAATATAAATGAAGGTTTACGGTCTGACGGCTTTGAGCCGTCAGACCGATGTTGTATTGCTGAATAATTTCACGCTGTAGTACGGCATTCAAAAGATTTTCGGTGTGCAGACACTCTGCGAGTGTTCAGGCACCCCTTAGCTTACGCCATCTGTAACTACTTCTTTATTTATTTTATTTACTAATCCCTGCAACACTTTTCCGGGACCAACCTCAGTAAAATGTGTGGCCCCATCTCCAATCATTGCCTGAATGGTTTGTGTCCAGCGCACAGGGTTTGTCAACTGCTCAATAAGATTTTGTTTTATATGTGATACATCTTTTACTGCTTTTGCAATTACATTCTGATATATGGGGCATGAAGGATTATTGAATGATGTGTTCTCGATAGCTGCTGCTAATTTTTGTTTTGCAGGCTGCATTAAAGGGGAATGAAATGCACCGCCAACCGGTAACACCAAAGCACGTTTTGCGCCTGCTGCTTTCATTCTTTCGCAGGCAAGCTGAATTGCTTTTACAGGTCCGCTGATTACCAATTGTCCCGGGCAATTATAATTTGCTGCAACAACTACCTCACCGGTTTCATTTTGAACAGCCGCACAAATTTCCTCTGCCTTATCATCATCCAAAGCCAATACCGCCGCCATTGCTGAAGGCACTAACTCACACGCAGCCTGCATTGCTTTTGCACGAATGCTTACAAGTTTTAATGCATCTTCAAAGCTTAAAACATGGTTTGCAACAAGGGCAGAAAATTCACCGAGTGAATGCCCTGCAACCATATCAGGTTTTGCATCGTTCAATGTTTTATAGGCAATTACTGAATGCAGAAAAACGGCGGGCTGTGTTACGTTAGTTTGTCTTAAATCTTCATCAGTTCCAGAAAACATAATATCACTAATGCGGAAGCTGAGTATTTCATTCGCTTGTTCGAAAAGATTTTTTGCTGTTGCATTTGAATCATACAAATTTTTCCCCATTCCTTTGAATTGAGAACCCTGACCGGGAAATATGTAAGCGTGCTTGCTCATAGTTGATTGGTTGATTAGTTGTGGTGGCTCATAGCTAATAGCTGACACCTGATAGCTTATAGCTGACACCTAACTCAAATGCGCACTGATAAGCTTTAAAAACTCACTTCGTGTGGTATCTTTTTCAAACTCGCCGAAGAAGGCTGATGTGGTGGTTACTGAGTTTTGTTTTTGCACGCCGCGCATCATCATGCACAAATGCTTTGCTTCAATTACTACCGCAACACCAAGCGGCGTAAGGCTTTCACGTATGGCTTCCATTATTTGAATAGTGAGGCGCTCCTGCACCTGCAGTCTTCGTGAGAATACATCTACTACTCTTGCAATTTTGCTTAAACCTGTTATCCAGCCATTGGGTATGTATGCAATATGCGCTTTGCCAAGGAATGGCAACAAATGATGCTCGCACATGCTGTATAATTCTATGTCTTTTACGACTATCATTTCGCTGATGTGCTCATGAAACCTTGCTGAATTTAGTATGGCAACTGCATCGAGCTGGTAACCCTGTGTCATAAATTGCATTGATTTCGCCATTCGTTCAGGAGTTTTTAATAAGCCTTCGCGGTTTGCATCTTCACCAAGTAAACTGATTGACTGTTTGTATAATTCAATAAGATTCTGCGTGGTAGTTTCGTCGTAGTGTTCTGTTTTGTTGTATAGCATATTATTTTAAAGTGCGGATAAAGTTATGCGGGATATTCTACAAAGTTGCGTTCGGTTTCGTAAAGAATAATTTTCAGTTCAAGATTGCTCTCAATTTTTTTTCTAAGAATATTATAAATAACAATGGCAATATTTTCTGCTGTGGGATTTAATTTTTTGAACGCTTCCACATCGAGGTTAAGATTTTTATGATCGAATTTTTCAAGCACTTCTGCTTTAATAAGGTTGCTCAGCATTTTCAGGTCAATTACATATCCTGTTTTGCTGTCTGGTTCGCCGATAACTTTTACGATTATTTCATAATTATGACCATGATAATTTGGATTGTTGCATTTGCCGAATATTCGTTCATTCATCTCTGTCGTCCATTCAGTATTGTGCAAGCGATGCGCTGCATTGAAATGTTCTTTGCGATATACGGCTACTTTGTTATCCATGTTTTCAAAATCTTATTTTGTAATATCAGTTTTATAAAAGCAAAAGTTGCTGCTAATTGAGTTATCCAAAATATAAAGCCTAAAAATATAGGCCTGTTTTCCATCCTATCAATCCTTGCTGCTAATCTATCTGCAACTTTCGGCAAGTCATCATTAAGGATTAATTTTTCTTTTCTATCCAAAATATTCAACATATATTCTTGGCGTTTCGTACAGTTTAATACAATGCAGTTGCACATTTTCAGGAAGATTCGGTTGCAGTTGCTGCCATATTGCTTCCGCAAGATTTTCTGTGCTGCAAATTTTATTTTTTAGAAAATCTACATCGAGATTCAGATTCTTATGGTCGAGTTTTGAAGTTACATGCTCTTTAATAAGCTCTTTCAATTTTTTTGCATCAATCAAAAAACCCGTGTCAGCATTTATTTCTCCTTTTACTGTAACATGCAAATCGAAATTATGCCCATGCCAGTTTTCATTGGCGCAGGCTCCGAAAATTTCATCATTTTTTTCCTTGCTCCAATTTGGATTGTACAGCTTATGCGCTGCATTAAAATGTTCTACACGTGTAAGATAAACCATGCTTTTGAAAAAAGTTTGGCAAAGTTAGTATATGAAAGGGAATGCAAAAGCTGAGACGATTTAAACCGATATTTGCAACTATGAAAATTGCTGTTACAGCCGCAACGGCTAATGAATGGATGCCTGCTTTTACAAAGTTTGACAAACGCAGAAAAGAAAAAAAAGAGCGTGTAAAAGTATCATTTCATAAAACAGGAGCAGGCATGCTGGCTACTGCTGCTTCATTAATGAAATTGATATTTGAAGAAAAGCCTGATTTAATTATCCAGGCTGGTATAGCAGGATGTTTTGATAAAGAAATTAATTTGACAAAAGTAGTAACCGTGAAAGAAGAAATTTTGGGAGACCTCGGTGCAGAAGAAAACGGTGAATGGGTTGATCTATTTGATTTGAAATTAGAGGAGCCCAATAATTCTCCTTATAAAAATAAAAGATTATTAAATCCGCATCTTCAAAAATTTAACTTACTGAATTTAGATGAAGTAACTGCTATTACAATAAATGAAATTACTACAAGAGAGCAGCGCATTTTGCAAATGAAAAAAAAATATAATCCATTTTTAGAAAGTATGGAAGGCGCTGCATTGCATTATGTGTGCAGCATAATGAATATTCCCTTTCTGCAATTAAGAGCCCTGAGCAATTATATTGGTGAAAGAAATAAAGAAAAATGGATGATGAAAGAAGCCATTAATTGCCTCAACGAAACTTTACTCAGATATATTGAAACACTGGAAAGTGTTTACAATAAATAAGTGGTTGAAAAATTTTTGAATATGAAACTTACGCTTGGTTTTTCTCCCTGCCCTAATGATACTTTCATCTTCGATGCATTGGTGAATAACAAAATTGATACCGAAGGCTTAGAGTTTTATGTAATGCTTGAAGATGTGCAAACGCTGAATGAATGGGCATTGAACGCAAAGCTTCACTTTACAAAAATAAGCTATGGCGTTTTGCCTTTGATTTTGAATGATTATGTTTTGATGAATACCGGCGGCGCTCTTGGAAAAGGCGCAGGACCGTTACTCATTTCAGATTTAAAATTCAATATTGAAGACTTGAATAAAGCTGTTATCGCAATTCCCGGCGAAAATACCACTGCTCACTTATTGTTCTCTCTTGCTTTTCCTGATGCAAAAAATAAAGTGTTCAAAGTGTTCTGTGAAATTGAAAACGTTGTGTTGAGCGAAGAAGCTGATGCCGGTGTTATTATTCATGAAAGCCGTTTTACGTATCATTTGAAAGGATTGCATAAGCTGCTGGATTTAGGTGAATACTGGGAGCGAAAAACAGGCTTGCCAATTCCTTTAGGCGGTATTGTTGCTAAAAGAAATTTAGATAAACCAATCATTGCAAAAGTTGATGAGCTGATAAAAAAGAGCATTCAGTATGCATATCAAAATCATTATAAACAGCTGGCCGATTATGTAAAAGAAAATTCGCAGGAAATGAATGAAGATGTTATGCGGCAGCATATTAATTTATATGTAAACGGCTATTCTGTAGATCTCGGTGAAGATGGAAAGCAAGCCGTAATGAAGTTGCTGCAGGTGAACGAACAAATAAATACTTCAAATGCTTACGAAAGATGCTCAGTGTTTGCCGATGATAAAAAAGATTGTAATTTTACGTAAATAAAAAATATGCTGATTTCTGAAATTAGTGTTTATGAATTTTTAAAGGAGAAGGTTAATCTTTCAGATTCTGAGGCAAAAAAATATGCAAAGGAGCTTGCGTATGCTGAAGAACGGTTGCACACGGAAATTTCTGAAACCATTTCACAGGAAATGAAAAATGGTGATTTTGCAACAAGGAAAGATATTAAAGATCTTGAATTGTCAATTAAAGACCTCGAATTATCAACCAAAAATGATATTAAGAATCTTGAAGCATCAACCAAAAATGATATTAAGAATCTTAAAGTAAGAATGGAAAAAGGTTTTAAAGAAACCATTGTGTGGGTAATCGGTTTTCTTACTGCAATTATAGGTTTAGCTGTAGCTCTTATCAAATTCTTTCCCTAATCACCTCTTCATAAATTGCCTCTAAATTAAGCTGCACTAATTTTAATTATATCAAAATAATAAGTATTTTTAAACGGAATAAGAAGGCAATTAAAATTTTGAGAAAAGATATTTTCATTCACCATTATTTAAATAAATTTTCAACGAAGCAACCTTTTCTGCAAAGCAAAGGTTTTATTTAAGCAAACATTCTTTAAACTTTATTACCTGAAAGAACTTTTAACCATAATAAAAGGATGTTCTGATAACGAGGCAAGGTATCAGCGAATATTTTATGACCGCTATCTTGGCTATGCTTTAAAAATAGCTTTTCGCTATGTAGGTTCTTATGAAAATGCCGCCAACGCCGCAAATGACGCATTTATCAGAATATTTAAAGGATTCAAAACTTTTGAAGTACGCGATACTGAGCATATAGAAGCAATGCTGCTGTGCTGGATACGAAAAATTGTAATTAACGTATCTATAGATTATATGAGAAAAGAAAGCCTGATAAATGAACGAGCTTCTCTTGTAAGGAGCATCTGGCCTCAATCCCATGCAAGCAATGGCGGCGATAACCAGCTTTTATATAAAGAACTTATTGAATTAATACGCAAGTTAAGTCCGGCTTACAGGGTAGTATTTAATCTGCATGTGGTAGACGGTTACTCGCATACAGAAATTGCACATATGCTTGGCATTTCTGTGGGCACATCAAAATCGAACTTATCAAAAGCAAAAGCATTTTTACAAAAATATCTTGTAAAAGATACAAAGGGAAATATTCTATGTTTTACCTGAATCAAAATAGCAATATGGAGGGTCTTTTTCGTGAGGCTGCAAAAAACTACAGAATAAATACTGAAGACGCTGTGGATTGGGAAAGAATTGAGAATGCCGTACACGAATCAGACAGCAAAAAAAATGAACCTTCCGAATCACCAAAAAATAAAAAACGCCGGTTTGTGTTCTGGTATTTGCTGCTTATTCCTCTCGGATGGTTTACCCATTATTTGTACACAAACGAATTACAAAACAAAGCTTATCAAAAAGAGGCTTTGCAAAATAAACAGCAAGCTGCACAAGAGCAAAAAAATGCTGCACTCCATTCACAAAATTTCAATAACGATAACGATATAAAAAGTAAGCAACCTGTAGTTGCTAATAATAATATTGCAAAGATTAAAAACAACGCTTTCAATTTTTCTGTGCAAACAAAACCCAATTTTAAATTTAAGCTACCAGTTGCCGCATCATACAATAATACTTCGTCTGAAATTTTATCAAACAAAATCAATCAGGAAATTATATATAATGATATACCGAAAAACACGGTGGCAAATCAAAGCATAGAAAAAAATAATCTTCCATTAGCGAATCAATCAAATACAGAGGAGGATGAGCAATTAAAAATCAATGCAATTACAAGCAGCACTGAACAAAAAGATAAAGCTTCTGATGATGCAAAGAATAATGTAACACTAAAGAAACAAGGGCGCGGATTCTATGCAGGCTTACTCTTTTCCCCGGATTTATCTTTTGTAAAATTTCAAAAAATAGAAAATATTGGCACATCATTCGGGTTTATCGGGGGCTATCATCTCAATAGCAGATGGAGCATTGAAACAGGCTTTTTAATTGACAGGAAAAACTATTACACAAAAGGAAGCTATTTCGATAAAAGCAGCCTGCCATCTCCAAATACTGTTGACCTGTTATCTGCCGATGGATGGTGCAACATGCTCGAAGTACCGCTTACTGTAAAATACGATTTTAATTCAAAGAAAACGAAAGGCAACTTCACGGCAATGCTTGGAGCATCGTCGTACTTTATGAGCAAAGAATATTATAATTACTATATTAAAGAGGATGGCACTATTTCAGAATACGATTATACCTATCACAATTCATCAACGAATTTGTTTGGTGTTATCAATGTGGGTGCAGGTTACCAAAAACAACTGGGTAAAAATTTCAGCTTAAGAATAGAGCCTTATTTAAAAATTCCCATAAGTAAAATAGGAACAGGGAATTTACCCATTTCCAGCGCCGGTGTTAACCTCGGAATAACCAAATCTTTTCATTAGCCAGAAGCATTTTGTTTCTGTTTCTTGTTTCTTGTTTGTGCCCAAGTGGATGCGAATAACTTTTTTTTCACATGCGTGAAATGAAATTTTTATGAATGAAATCCATTTTTTATGTGTGCGAACGATAAACAAGAAACGTATCTTTGCCCCAAACAAACGCTTGCTTTATGTGGCTCAATAATATTTTAGAAACTATCGGTAACACCCCGCTCATCAAACTAAATAAGATTACAAAAGATTTTCCATGCACGGTGCTTGCAAAAGTGGATTACTTCAACCCCGGCAATTCCATCAAAGACCGCATGGCAGTAAAGATGATTGAAGTAGCCGAGCAGGAAGGAAAATTAAAACCCGGCGGAACTATTATTGAATGCACATCGGGCAACACGGGAATGGGACTTGCATTGGCAGCTTGCGTTAAAGGATATAGATGCATCTTCACAACAACAGATAAACAGAGTAAAGAGAAGATGGATATTTTGAAAGCCGTAGGTGCCGAAGTAATTGTGTGCCCCACCAACGTAGAGCCTCATGATCTCCGCAGTTATTATTCTGTAGCAAGAAGGCTTGCAAAAGAAATTCCCAATTCTTTTCACTGCAATCAGTATGATAATCTTGCCAACCGCGTTGCACATTATGAAACCACAGGCCCTGAAATATGGAAGCAAACAGAAGGAAAGATTACTCATCTTGTTTGCACTGCAGGTACAGGCGGTACGGTAACAGGTGTTGCTATGTATTTAAAAGAACAAAACCCCAATGTACAAATTTGGGCGATTGATGTTTACGGCTCACTGCTCACAAAATATTTCCGCACGGGTGAAGTTGATATGAATGAAGTGCACCCATACATCAGTGAAGGTTTTGGTGAAGATTTTGTTCCCGAAAATTATGACATGAGCGTGATAGATTCTTTTGAACAGGTAACAGATAAAGACGGAGCAATCATGGCGAGACGACTTGCAAAAGAAGAAGGCATCTTCTGCGGATACAGTGCCGGAAGCTGTTTACAGGGATTAATGCAATTAGCCGGAGGCTCCGGCGGAAAAAGCAAATTGAAAAAAGATGACCTTGTTGTTTGCATTTTCCACGACCATGGCAGCCGCTATGTAGCCAAAATTTACAACGACCAATGGATGATGGACAGAGGTTTTCTCGATGTAAAAACATTCAAGGATATTGTAAATGCAAGAGCGGCCAAACGTTTAATCACTATTGAACCAACCCAAACTGTTGCAGACGCTGTTGAGCTGATGAAGAAATACGACATTGAGCAAATACCCGTAATGAACGGCAGCGGACCTGTGGGAGGTATAAGTGAAAATGGCCTGTTTCAGAAAGTATTTAATAATCCTGAAATAAAAAATGCAACCATTGAAACTGTTATGGAGCTAGCCTATCCGGTAGTTGCATTCGACACGCCTGTAGAAAGATTAGGAAGCTTGATTAATAAAGAAAATGGCGCAGTGCTTGCAAAAGATGAAAAAGGCGATTATCACATCGTTACCAAGTATGATGTGATACAGAGTTTGGCAAAATAGAATTAGATATCTATTAATTTTAAAAAAATATTTATGGAAACGCTTACGAAAAAGAATGAAAAAAGTGAGGAGCAAAGAAAAAAAGAAAATGCTGAATACATAGCGAATTTAAAAAAGAATGCTCCACAGAGAAAGAGAAGTTTGATGCATTTGGTTGGTTCGATAAGTAAAGAAACAGCAGAAAAAATGCTAAAGCATGTTGAGAACGATAGAAATTCAAATGTAATGATAGATTTTATTGGTAAGAAGTTACCTGCGCCAGCTGCTTTAGAAATAGATAAATCTTGCAAGCTTCTTCATTTAATTCAATAATTACAAGAATAGAAGTGATGGGTTATAATGGCTCGAAAGATGAGATGGATAAATACGAAGAAATGTTTGCTAGTTTAATAGAAATTGAATTATCCGAAAATGTTGTTACAAAAACAATGGAATTAAGAAAATCACATCCGAAATTAAAGCTGCCGGATTTAATCATTGCTGCAACAGCATTAGAATACAACCTTCAACTAATTACACATAATCTTGATGATTTCAAGAATATTAAAGGTTTACAGTTAATTGATTCACACAAATTATAATTTATTCCGGTTCTCATAGCAAGCTAATTTTGAAATATGTTCCACTGCATAGACCAATTAGGCAAAACCGTTACGCTTAAAAAATATCCTCCACAACGAATAATTTCCCTTGTTCCTTCACAAACAGAATTGTTGCATGATTTAGGTTTGAATGATGAAGTGATTGGCATCACTAAATTTTGTGTACATCCTAAAATTTGGTTTAATAATAAAGAAAGAATTGGCGGAACGAAAAATGTAAACATTGAAAAGATAAGAGTATTACAGCCTGATATTATCATTGCCAATAAAGAAGAAAATGTAAAAGAGCAAATTGAACAATTAGAAAAAATTGCACCCGTTTGGATTAGTGATGTAAGTAATTATGAAGACGCTTTTGAGATGATTGAACAGGTTGGAGCACTTGTAAATAAGGCGCAAAGAGCAAAAAAGATAGTTCCTCAAATTGAAATGAGTTTCTCTAAACTTCCAACATCCAACATCGAACATCCAACTGCTTACCTCATCTGGCGCAACCCCTACATGTCTGTTGGCGGCGATACTTTCATCGGCGACATGCTGCGCAAATGCGGCTTTAAAAATATATTTGAAAATGAAAAACGCTATCCGGAATTTCCCCTCTGTCAACTGTCAACTGCCAACTGCCAACTTGTTTTACTATCATCAGAGCCTTATCCATTCAAAGAAAAACATGTAGCCGAAATACAACTGCAATTACCTCACAGTAAAATTTTATTGGTTGATGGTGAAATGTTTAGCTGGTATGGAAGCCGTATGTTATATGCCGCTGATTATTTTAAAAAGCTGATTGAAACATTCAATAAAATAAACGTGTTGCATTGATTTTTTTTTCGCCTGCTTCACAGTTCCTATATTTGCCCGCCACCTTATGAAGCCGCCATTTTTTTGTTTTTTAAACCATAACTTAAATTACTATGGCAAATTCAAAAACCGCAGAAATACTTGGTAATAAAGCAGAGTCTCTCTTAAATCACAAATGCACAACAATTAATCAATCTGATTTGCATTTGCCCGGTCCGGAGCATCTTGATAAAATCTGGGCACAAAGCAATCGCAATAATCAGGTGTTGCGAAGTATGCAGCAATTACTTGACAATGGAAGACTGCAGGGCACCGGTTATTGCAGCATCTTTCCTGTTGACCAGGGCATTGAACATAGCGGTGGCTCTGCGTTTGCGCCAAACCCTATTTATTTCGACCCCGAAAATATTATTAAGCTCGCTGTTGAAGGCGGCTGCAATGGAGTTGCTTCAACTTTTGGCGTGCTTGGCATTATGAGCCGTAAGTATGCACATAAAATTCCATTCATAGTAAAAATAAATCACAACGAATTTTTAAGTTATCCCAATCGCTTCGACCAAACCATGTTTGGCACCGTAAAAAGTGCATGGAATATGGGAGCAGTTGGTGTGGGTGCTACAATTTATTGGGGCAGCGCCGAAAGTGCACGTCAGTTAAAAGAAGTTGCTGAGGCATTTGAACACGCCCATGAATTAGGAATGTGCACTATTCTCTGGTGCTATACACGCAACAATGCTTTTAAAGTTGAAGGCATAGACTATCACACCTCAGCAGATTTAACAGGGCAGGCAAATCATCTTGGTGTTACACTGCAGGCAGACATTATAAAACAAAAATTACCTACGAATAATGGCGGTTATCTTGCAACAAAGCATGGCAAAACAAGTAAGCTTGTTTACGAAAAGCTTACAACAGATCATCCCATTGATCTTTGCAGATATCAATTAGCGAATTGTTATATGGGAAGAGTGGGTTTAATTAACAGTGGCGGTGAAAGTACCGGCGACAGCGATTTGCAGGAAGCCGTTATTACTGCTGTTGTAAATAAACGTGCAGGCGGCATGGGATTAATAATGGGACGTAAAGCTTTTCAAAGACCCTTCAAAGACGGAGTAGAATTATTAACAAGCGTGCAGGACGTATATCTCGACGAGAGCATTACCATTGCTTAAAAAATAAACTTGTAAATTGCATTTGGCGGGCAGGTTATATTGTAAATAATCGGCCCGCCATTTTCTACTTATAATTTTGTGTTATGGCAAAAGACAGAGATGAAGATTTTGAAACAGACCTTTCAGGAGAATCAACTCCCACAGATATTACAAAACAAAAATGGTACAGGCGCAAGAGAAAGGGAATCACCACATCCACCGCTGATAAAAAAGAAATGCCTGAAGGCTTATGGACCAAATGTCCCGAATGTAATTTTATTTGCACCACCACTGAATTAAAAGAAAATTTATTTGTCTGCCCCAAATGCAACTATCATCATCGTATTGGCAGCGAAGATTATTTTGAGATTTTGTTTGATGATAATGAATACACCGAACTTTTCGACAACATTTACAGCAAAGATTTTCTTGGTTTTACTGACCTGAAACCCTATCAAAAACGATTAGATGAAATTCATGCGAAAACGGATTTAAAAGATAGTATACGCATGGCTGTTGGCAAAGTGAATGGAGAAGAAATTTTAATTGCCTGTATGGATTTTGAATTTATTGGCGGCTCTTTGGGAAGTGTAATGGGAGAAAAATTCAGCCGTGCTGTTGATTATTGCATTGAGCATAAACTACCTTATTTTGTAATAAGCAAAAGCGGCGGTGCAAGAATGATGGAAAGCGCTTTCAGCTTAATGCAGCTTGCAAAAACCAGCGGAAAACTTTCGCAGTTGAGTGATGCAAAGATTCCCTACATATCTCTTTTAACTGACCCTACATTTGGCGGCATATCTGCAAGCTTTGGAATGCTGGGCGATTTGAATATTGCGGAGCCCGGCGCCCTCATTGGCTTTGCGGGTCCCCGTGTAATAAAAGAAACTATTAAGAAAGACCTGCCCGAAGGTTTTCAGCGAAGTGAATTTTTATTAGAGCACGGCTTTCTCGATTTTATTATTGACCGAAAACGTTTAAAGGAAAGACTTACACAGATAATACGGCTCTTGAAAAATTAACTTCATACATTTATTTTTATCAACTTACAATTAAATTCATCTGCGACGTTTCAAGTCTCCCTTTAGGGAGATTTAGAGGGTTTTATATGACTAAACAAATAAACAACAGGCAGGCTTATTTCAATTATCATATTGAAGATAAATATGAAGCAGGGATGGTATTAATGGGAACTGAAGTAAAATCTATACGTGAAGGAAAACTAAGCTTCAATGATGCTTTTTGTTTGTTTGATAAAGGAGAACTCTGGCTTAGAGGATTGTATATAGCCGAATATTCTTTAGGCACCGCAAACAATCACGCTGCCGTGCACGACAGAAAGTTACTGCTTACAAAAAGAGAATTGAGAAAGCTGGAAACAAAGATGAAAGAAAAAGGTTTTACCATTGTGCCGCTTAGAGTTTTCTTTAATGCAAAAAATTTCGTGAAAGTTCAAATCGGTTTAGCACGTGGTAAAAAAGTTCATGATAAAAGAGAAAGCATCAAACAAAAAGATGTAGAGAGAGAAATGAAAAGATTTATAAAAAAATAGACTTCTGAATTTTATTCTTCCGCGTATTGCAAAGTATATACATTCTTTAATTTGCCTTTTAACATTGCCTATATAATTTTACTATCTCTGCCAAGATATTGTGCTGCCTGATTTATACTTGGAAAACGGTTTAACACTTCTTGCTTTTCGTTTAACTGTATTACCTTTTGTGGTTTCGTATTAAATGAACCTCTTATTCTTCTCCCATTTTCAAAGCTTCTTACTATTTCCGTACTCTTATTACTTAGCATAAGGTTTTGCGGATGCAGATGTGTATTATCTCCATCCTTAAATGTTACCAACAGCCTTTTATCTTTCATATCAAAAGGAGCTACAAACAAATAATACATCCAACGTGCAATTATTATTGAATAGGATTTTTTATTATACCCGATAGTTATCGCAACAAAATAGCATTCATTCTTATTCTTAAGCAAGGCTTTTTCCAACAAGGGCGTAAAATTTTATTAGGTTTCATACGCCAAAATCCTTTTCCTATAAGTGGGACGTGCAAGAGATTTGATGCGACCATAATCTGAAAGAAGAATATTTCCAAGGTTCTTTTTATTTTTTATGAGCCGATGAGTTTGTATAGTTCATCCAGCCTGGGAGATAAAATAATTTCCGTTCGTCTGTTTCTTGCCCTGCCCTCGGGGGTTGAGTTTGTATCAACAGGGTCGTACTCGCTATGCCCGGATGCAATAACACTTTGGGGAAAAACTTTGTAATCATTTACAAGAATACGTACAATAGATGTAGCCCTTGCCACACTGAGCGCCCAGTTATCTTCGTAACGGCCGCGAATGGGAATGGAATCGGTGTGTCCTTCTATGTTCACTGAAATATCAGGATTCAAATTCAACACTGCGGCAAGCCTGCTGAGAGCATCTTTCCCTTTTTCATTAACAACGGCGCTGCCCGAAGGAAACAAAAGATTTTCGGAGAGACTTACATACACCTTTCCATTTTTTTGTGTTACGGTTAATTCATTGGCATTAAAACCGGTTAGTGCATCAGCCATTTTTTTGCGAATTTCTTCTGATTTTTGTTTTTGCTGGTCAAGCAATGCCTGCAACTGCTGCAGCTTACGCTGCTGCTCCTGCAAAGCCTGCTGGCTGCTTTCTATTTGTGATTTTTTGTAAGAAGTATCGGTTGCTAACTGACCCACTTGATTGTTCAGAGTGCTTATCTGGCTTTGTAACTGTGCAATCGTAGTTTCGAGAGAACTTACTTTATTTGCAAGCATTGTACTGTCATTTCTTGCATAGCGTAATGCAATTTGAGAATCCTCATATTTTCTCTGAGAAACACAGCTTGCCAAGAGAATAATTGAAAAAGCTGCTATGATCAAGTGTGTTATTTTATTTTTTCTCATTATAAGTGTTTTTCTTTTGGGATTGAAAAAATGATGCCAAGTTTCTTCGAGAATAAAATAAATCTCAAATCAAAAGGATACTTAAAAAATAAAAGTATTACTTTTAATAAATTGTAATACTTTCTTAATTTGTCTCTAAAAAATTAATGTATGGAAACCTCTGTATTAACCACCAAAGGGCAATTACTTATACCCAAGCGTCTAAGAAACAAATATGGAATTAAATCAGGAGTAAAAGTAATATTTGAAGAAACAGCTAATGGCGTGATTTTACGACCCATGAATGAAAACTATTTTAAATCATTTGTGGGAATTTTAAAATCAGATGGAAACCTGAAAGAGGAAGTAAGAAAAATGAAAGAGGAAGAAAAGAAGCTGGAAGCGCGCAAATTTGAGCTGATGAGCAAAACAAATAAAAAAACAAAATAGAAGATGGCAAACTTTGTGCTTGACAGCTATGCAATGCTCGCTTTTTTCAGGAATGAGCGGGGTGGAGAAAAAGTTGAACAATATTTAAACGACGCCGCCGCTGATAAACTTGAACTTTATATGACGTGCATTAATGCCGGGGAAGTATTTTATATTTCGTACCGTAAAGATGGGGCAGCTAAGGCTGATATAGCATGGAAAGCATTAGTGCAATTTCCAATTCATATTTTAGACGTGGATTTAGAATTTACATGGGCTGCTGCTAAAATAAAAGCAAGGTATCCTATTTCATATGCCGAGGCTTTTGCTGCGGCGTTAACTATAAAAAGGAAAGCTACTTTAATTACCGGTGACCCTGAGTTTAATGCCTTAGCCGGAGAAGCAGGTTTTAAGGTGAGGTATTTGTAATTAGAAAATTGTTTAAAACAATTCCGTTTGCTGTCCTTCTTTTTTTGTTTTCACCCATTGCATAGTTGCTGATTTGCTATAGTCTTCAAATCTTGTACCCACAGCTTTCCAGCCGGAAACTTCAATATTTTTTCCAATCTTATACTTAATTTTTCTTACCTGCGTGCCACGCCCTTTTTCAAAGAGAAGAACAGGGTCAGGGTCTGTGGTTACCGTTTCAAGATAATTGCCATCTCCATCTTTAATAAATAAAAATTTATTGTTTAAGGTTGATGTTTCAATTTTAAAGCGCTTTACATAGAATTGTTTTTTCTCGGCATCGGCATACACGGCAGTGATAATAGCATCTTCATCAAACTTTTTAATCTCAATAATTTTTTCTGCATCGAGACGGCGGTTTAAATCCTGATTGATGATTTCATAATATCCATCCCTATAAAAAATAATTATTTTATCATCAGGTTCAAAAGCAGCAATGTAAGTTCCTTTTTCTTCTGTATTTAATCTTCCAAACTTATCATCGAACCACAGCTTTTGTCCCTCAAGTGTTGAGCGTCCTTTTTCTTTAAACTTCACACTCTTAATTGAATATTTTGTAACCTGGTTTCCCATACTGCCGCGTCCTTTTATTTCAAGCTCCTCAAAATAAAATTCAAATTCTTTATTGCGTGCTGAGGAATTTGGGTTTAAAATTATTTTTACAGCCTCAGCCTCGCCGTTTGGATTTACACTTAAATAATGCACTTTGGTTTTTTCGCTTCCTTTCGTAAGGTCATATTCTTTGTCTCTTGTAATACCCGTAACATTAAAGCGTTTTGCATAGCTGATGTTTGATGCGCCATCAGCATACATCATATTGTAGATTGTTCTTTCATCATTTTTCTTGAATATGGCTGCATGAAGAATGTCTTTGCCGATAAATACTTTATCTGCTACCCGCACTACTTTCATGATGCCGCGTTTGGTGAATACAATAATATCATCCAGATTTGAACACTCGCAAACAAGTTCATCTTTCTTTAATCCGGTGCCGATAAAGCCCTCTTCCCTGTTCATGTAAATTTTAGTGTTTGCTATGGCTACATGCTTGGCCTGGATTGTATCAAATAATTTTATATCTGTTTTTCTTTCCCGGCCCTTGCCATATTTTTTCAGTAAGTTTTCAAAATAATTTACAGCAAAATCGGTGAGATGCTCAAGGTCATAGTTTACTTGTTTAATTTCTGCTTCAACGTTTTTAATTTGATTATTGAGTTCATCAATATCAAGCTTGTAAATTCTGCGCACAGGTTTTTCCGTGAGTCGCAAAATATCTTCCCGTGTTATATCACGCTTTAATTTTTTCTTGTATGGGATGAATGCTTTGTCAATCGCTTCAATTACTTTATCCCAAGTCTCATGCTTTTTTTCAAGCTCTTTATAAATCTTTTCTTCGAAGAATATTTTTTCGAGTGAGGTGTAATGCAATTTATCTTCCAGTTCCTGCAGTTTTATTTCCAGTTCCTTTTTTAATAATTCTTTTGTATTATCTACAGAAATTTTTAATAACTCATGCACATCCATAAATCGTGGCTTATGCTCAGCAATAACACAGGCATTAGGTGAAATGCTCACCTCGCAATCAGTAAACGCATACAATGCATCAATCGTAATATCGGGGGAAATGCCTGGTGCAAGGTCAATTTGTACTTCTACTTCTTTCGCTGTAATGTCTGTAACTTTTTTAATTTTTATTTTTCCTGCTTCTGTTGCCTTTGCAATATTTTCTTCCAAAGCTGATGTAGTAACGCCATAAGGAACACTTTTTATAATCAAAGTTTTTTTATCAAGCTCTTCAATAATAGCACGAACACGAATTTTTCCTCCACGTTTTCCTTCATTATAATTAGTTGCATCCATTATGCCGCCGGTTTGAAAGTCGGGGTACAATTCAAACTTTTTTCCACGCAAATGCTTTATAGATGCTTCACACAGCTCATTAAAATTATGCGGTAATATTTTGGTTGATAATCCCACCGCTATTCCTTCTGCTCCCTGCGCAAGCAGTAAAGGAAATTTCATGGGAAGCGTTACTGGCTCCTGCTTTCTTCCATCATAGCTCTGTTGCCATTCTGTTGTTTTGGAATTGAATGCAACTTCTAATGCGAATTTTGAAAGACGCGCTTCTATATATCTTGGGGCGGCTGCGTCATCGCCTGTTCTTGCATCACCCCAATTGCCCTGCGTTTCAATCAGCAAATCTTTTTGTCCCATGTTTACCAGCGCCTCACCAATAGATGCATCACCATGCGGATGATATTGCATGCTTTGCCCGATGATATTGGCCACCTTATTAAAGCGACCATCATCCATTTCTTTCATAGCGTGCAAAATGCGTCGCTGCACGGGTTTCAGCCCATCCTCTATAGCGGGCACAGCACGTTCAAGAATTACATACGATGCATAATCCAGAAACCATGTTTTGTATTGACCCTGCACGCCAATATCGTTCATTACATCAATTCCGTTGTTTGGGGTTTTTGCCATTTTATCATTTAATTTTGTTCCCGCAATGTTGTAATGACGTCTATATTTTCTTCGTTTGCTGAAACATCTGCTAATCTTACAGTAATTTCTTTCCATCCTTTATTCCAATCGCCCTCTGCAATAATTTTTCCTTCTTTAATTAATTCTCTCACTCTCCAAATTAGAAACACATCACCTGTTTTGGTTTTGGATTTTGAAAAAATATTATGCAATATTTTTTGCAGCTTTTGAGGTTCTGGTGTAATTGCGTTAAGAATATCTTTATCATAAAACGTAGCATCTTTGCTTACAATTTTTTTTCCTCCTTCTAAAATTCGTACGATTGCATTTTCATTGCAAAGCTTTTTCCATTCATCAGGGTCTATTTCAAATTCACTTAATGTTATAGCACGTGCTAAACGTTTTGCTTTTAATAATTCTTTAGGCTGAATTTCATGTAATACTGTTGGATAAAACAATCCACCCTTTTCCGAAATGAATGGAAGATTGTTGAGATATAAAACAAAAACTTTACGCTGATAATCTTTTAACTGACTGATAAGCCAGTAATAGCCGCACACATCGTGCTGGTTTTGTCCCACCCAAATCCATACCTCTTCTCCTCCCCGCAAATTTGAAATTATCTTTTCAACAACTTTGTGGTCATCCACCTTATTAATAGAATCTGTGTAAGGAGAAAATTCTAAAACTTGTTTCCACCATTCAATACGATTATTATATCCTTCTTCAGTATAAATATTTTCAATTGGTCCCACAGCAAATTCATCTTCTACTTGAATGACTTTTCCTTTAAGAGTTTCATCTAATTCAATTGCTTTTTGTAAAGTATATATATCGGTTTGTTGAAAAACGAGGTGGAGCATGAAAAAATATTTCTAATCTTCGGTTAATAAAGTAATGCCTTCTTGTTTGCACGGTTCCACAAAATCTTTATCATGACTTGCAAGTTGAATAATGCCGTGAATTTTGCATATAGCTAAAATAATGGCATCGTTGGGAAGTAGGTTATATTTCATCATTAAATGAAGTAATTTATATGCTCGGGATTGCTGGAATATTGCTTTTAGTTTTTTTGAAGATTGGAAAGACCTTGGTGAAGTATTTCCGTTAACACTTAAAAAATGGAATAAATACTCACTTACTACAGTCTCATTGATAAAACATTCTATTTCTTTATTAGTAATAAGTTCTATTAAGAGCCTTGTCTTCTTTTTTTGATGTATTCAACCAAAATTGAAGAATCAATCATTACTCTATTAATCATAAACATCATACTTGTTTGTTTCGGCATCGGGATATTTTGCAGTGCCTTCAAATTGTTTTAGAATTTTTAATCTTTCATCAGATGATAATTCGTGTAATTTTTTAATCTTCTCATCAAAATCATCATCTGCCTCACGTTCCATAACCAGCACCTTTACTTCCTTCCCTTCCAAATTTTCCGGTACATCAATAACTATTTTTCCGCCCTCTACTTTCTTAATAAATTCAAGTGTTTCCATAAAAATTATTTTTTACAAATTTACTTTTTTAATTCATTCCTTCTTCTACCAAATCCAATTCTACTTTCAAATTGTCAATAATGAACTCTTGTCTTTCAGGTGTATTCTTGCCCATATAATAATTCAGTAAATTTTGTATATGGTCACCCTGCTCTAAAATTACCGGCTGCAATTTTATGCCATCATCACTTATAAAAGCTTCGAACTCATCCGGCGAAATTTCGCCCAAACCCTTGAAGCGTGTGATTTCAGGCCTGCCTCCTAACTTCCTTATCGCCTCTTGTTTTTCAGATTCACTGTAACAATAGATAGTTTCCTGTTTGCCTCTTTGCTTTCCCGGCATATTGCGCACACGGAATAATGGTGTTTCAAGAATGTACACATGATTCTGTTTTACAAGGTCTGGAAAAAATTGCAGAAAGAACGTCATTATTAATAACCGAATATGCATGCCATCAACATCTGCATCTGTTGCAATTACTATTTTGTTGTAACGCAAACCTTCTAATCCATCTTCAATATTTAAAGCATGTTGCAAAAGATTAAATTCTTCATTTTCATAAACAATTTTTTTTGTGAGTCCGAAACAATTTAAAGGTTTTCCCCGCAAGCTAAACACAGCCTGCGTTTCCACATTTCTTGCTTTGGTAATAGAGCCGCTGGCACTATCACCTTCTGTAATAAAAATGGTAGATTCTTTTTGCTTCACCAGCAACGCATTTTTTTCTTTTCCTGCAGCTTCATCATTATAATGATAACGGCAGTCTCTCAACTTTTTATTATGGAGGTTTGCTTTCTTTGCTCTTTCATTTGCGAGCTTTTTTATCCCGCTTAATTCTTTTCGTTCTTTTTCATTCTGTTCAATTTTTTTCTTTAGCGCTTCAGCCGTTTGAGAGTTGCGATGTAAATAGTTATCTAATTCTCTTGCAAAAAAATCTCCGATAAAATTTTTCATACTGGGTCCGCCTTCATACACCACAAAACTCCCAAGCTTTGTTTTTGTCTGACTTTCAAAAACCGGTTCCTGTACACGCACAGAAATTGCCGCCACAATGCTTTGACGAATATCCGCAGCATCATAATCTTTCTTATAAAAATCACGGATTGTTTTCACATACGCCTCACGAAATGCCTGCTGATGCGTTCCGCCCTGCGTTGTATATTGCCCGTTCACAAAAGAAAAAATATCTTCTCCATAATCATTATTATGCGTTATTGCAACTTGAATGTCTTCGCCTTTCAAATGAATAATGGGATAAGTTAATTCATCTTCATTCGTTTTTCGCTGCAGCAAATCGAGCAAGCCATTTTTACTTACAAATCTTTTTCCATTCAGGTTAATCACCAATCCCGCATTCAAATAACAATAATTCCATAACTGATTTTCTAAATACTCAGGAATGAAATGAAAGTTTTTAAAAACATTTTCATCAGGAATAAAAGTTATTAATGTTCCATTCGCTTCATCGCTTTTTGATTCTTTATTTTCTTTAAGTAAAATGCCTCTTTCAAATTCTGCAGTTTTTACTTTGCCTTCACGAAAGCTGTCTACTTTAAAATAATTGCTCAGCGCATTTACTGCTTTGGTACCCACGCCATTAAGTCCAACAGTCTTCTGAAACACTTTGCTGTCGTACTTTGCGCCGGTATTAATCTTGCTCACAGCATCAATTACTTTTCCAAGAGGAATGCCGCGTCCATAATCACGAACCGTAACTGTTTTGCCTTCAATTGTAATATCAATGTGCTTTCCGTAACCCATTGTGTGCTCATCAATGCAGTTATCAATCGTTTCTTTTAGCAGCACATAAATTCCATCGTCAGGTGATGAGCCATCGCCAAGTTTACCGATATACATCCCAGGGCGCAGACGAATATGTTCACGCCAGTCGAGGCTTATAATACTATCCTCTGTGTAATCAAAAAGAGATTTGTCTTTTGTTTCAGTCATAATAAAAAGTCATTGGGTCATTAGTCAATAAGTCATTTTAATGAACCCGGCTGCATTGCTACTATGATACATTCATTGCGTCGCACTCTTGTACGTTCAGTTCATTACTCAGCAATGCTCACCTGCAAATTTAATTTTAGTAACCACCTTATCCGTTTTTGTTTTTCTACAAATGAGCTTTAAATGTGGATAATCAATTATTTTTTGCATTTCTTTTTTAATAATAAAAAACATCTTGCAGTATAAATTTTGAACGAATGCAGTTAGGAAATCATTATGAAACAACTCAGAAATTTTTTACTACCATTGCGGGCATTCTTATTATAATTCCTTTATCGCCTTTTATTTGCAGATATATTCTACCTATACAAGTGGCAGGTTATAATATAGACCTTATTTTATCAGTAATAATTGCAATAATAATTGTTCAACTTCTTACATGGATTATTCGACCGATTATATTACCTGCACTGATAGTTATCATTTGCTTTCTTGCATACAACGAGTACAATGGCAACTATGGATTTTCGAATGTTTACAACGATTACAAAACATTAGCGTATAAAAACTGGAATGTGCGGGAACAAAAGCAAGCTGACATTATAAGCATTAATCCAAAATTATTTGAGAATGAAGGAGGCAAATTTAGCCGCACAATAAAATCGAAAATTCAATATAAAGATTCTATGGTAAGAAATTTTTCTGTACAGCATTCGCTGCAATATTTTGGAGAGTACGAAGCGAAGTACGGTATGCTTACCCGCTATCTTTCTTTATTCAAATACATTAATCATAATTTTAAATATGTGCCAGATTCGCAGCGTGATGAATATTATGCCACACCAAAAGAAACTATTCTCAATGGCTTAGGCGGAGACTGCGATGACCACAGTATTTTAATGGCAAGCTGTTTAATGAGTATTGGCGCTACTTGCAGACTTGTAATTGTGGAAGGGCACATGTATCCTGAAATGTTTGCCGGTGATAAAAAGAATTTTGAAATTCTGCAGCAGGCCATTATACAACTATTTTCAAATAAAGACATAAGCAAAATTTACTATCACGAAAATAACGGAGAGTACTGGATAAATTTAGATTATACTGCCGATTATCCCGGCGGGCCTTATGCAAGCGATAAAGTAAAGCTTGTAATAAATCTTTAAGCTTAGTATGATATGAATATAATCTCTTAGGAAGTTTATGAATTATTTTACCTTGCGCACTTCCATGAATCTTATAACCAATCTTCAGCTAATTGCTTCTCTCGCAAAAGAAAGAGAAGAAGAGAATTATCATTTCCGCAGTTTTTTAAAAAGGAATGATGATAAAAAAACAGATAAAACAGTGCATCGGTTTAACGAAGAAATTTCAGCTAAAATTGATTGCACCCGATGTGGCAACTGCTGCAGGAGCTTAATGATAAATCTTGAAAAATCAGACTCACAAAGGCTTTCAGAGCATTTGAATATAAGCGAAGATGATTTTGAAAAAAATTATACAGAAACATCTGAAGAGGGAACAACTATTTTCAACACAATTCCCTGTCATTTTTTGAGCGATAATAAATGCACCGTGTACGAAGCAAGACCAGCTACATGCAGTGAATTTCCGCATCTGCATAAACCCGGATTTGTTTTTCGTTTATTTAGTGTTATTGATAATTATGGACGCTGCCCCATTGTGTTTAATGTGGTAGAGGAGCTAAAGAAAAGTTTGAAGTTCAAAGTTTAAAGTTCAAGGTTCAAGTTTAAAGTTTTTAAAATTATAGTCAAATGCGTTTAATGCAAATTGTTCTTTTAATTACTCTTTTTTCAGTGAAAGCATTTGCACAACAACCTGTAATTAATTTTCTTGATAGTGGACACAATGCAAGCTTACGCGGACTAAGTGTGGTAACAGACAGTATAATCTGGGTAAGCGGCAGCAATGGAACTGTTGCAAGATCAACTAATGGCGGTAAAAGCTTTGAGTGGCTTACTGTGAAAGGATATGAGCAAAGAGACTTTCGTGATATTGAAGCCTTCGATGCAAACACGGCAATCATTATGGCGATTGCTGAGCCTGCTGTTATGTTGCAAACAAAAAATGGCGGGCAAACGTGGACAGAAGTTTTTTACAATGAAACCAAAGGAATGTTTTTAGATGCGATGGATTTTGATGAATATGGAAACGGAATTGTTGCAGGCGACCCTATTAACAATAAAATATTTATAGCAACTACTGATGACTTTGGCCAAACATGGCGTACGTTAAAGGACAAGCACAATAATTATAATGTTGCAAATGGTGAAGCAATGTTTGCTGCAAGCGGAACCAATATAAAAATAACAGGACCCAAATCGAACAGAGATATTTTATTAATTACCGGAGGAACTAAAACACGATTATTTTTAAATGGATTGCCGGTTGATTTGAATATTATGCAGGGAAAGGATTCACAGGGAGCTAATTCCATTGGAGTGAATCCGGTAACAGATAAAATAATTATTGTAGGTGGAGATTTTAATGAACCCACATTAAGTGAAAAAAATTGTGAATTGCTTACTTATAGAAATAACCAGGTGCTTACCACTTTTCCAAAAACACAACCGCATGGTTACAGAAGCTGTATAGCTTTTATAACAAATGATAAGCTTATCTGCTGCGGATTAAACGGTGCAGATATTTCTAATGATGGAGGAATAAACTGGCAATTAATTTCGACTGAAAGTTTTCATGTTTGTGCAAAAGCAAAAAATGGAAACGGAGTTTTTTTGGCGGGAAAAAATGGAAGAATTGCAAAACTCGTTATGAATAGTAAATAATGAAGGCTGAAGCCGAAGAACGAACAGAATGTAAAATGGTGCGACCCCGAAATAAATTCGGGGCAGGCTGCACGAAAGATGATAAAGGCTTAAGGCCGGGTAAAAAAAAAATTTATCCCAGCAATTCTTTGTTCTTGATTTCAATATTTTCAAGCAGCTTATAAAAATTTTTCTTCTTTGCAAGGTCTTTTAATGCTTGTAAATGCGTTTCATGATGCATATCTGTGCCAAGCAAATCAACCATTTTAGCCTTCATTAATTTTTCAGCAATATTTTTAACAGGCTCACCATAATAGCCAAGTAATGATAAAAGGTTTACCTGGAGTATGCACCCTAAATCAATAAAACGCTCATAATGTTCGAATTTGAAATGCAAATAACTGTAACGCTCGGGATGCGCCAATATGGGCTTTAACCCTTTCATTCGCAGTTGAAATATAACCTGCTCAATATTTGAAGACGGCGCAGCATAAGACATTTCAATAAGAATATGATTGTTTGCAAAAGTGAGCAACTGCTTTCCGCTGGCTATATAATTTTCCATATCAATATCAACCATGTACTCGGCAGCAGCTTCTATCTGCATAGGAATATTTTTTTCTTGCAACGCCCGGCGAACTATATCAAGCTTTGGCAAAATGGTAACAGGACTGTTTGGATACACGTCTGCAATAATGTGCGGTGTGCAAATGAGCTTGGTATATCCCAACTGCTGCAGCTCCTGAACAAACGTAATGGTTTCATCAATTTCTTTTAAGCCATCATCCAGGCCGGGCAGCAAATGAGAGTGCATATCAACACCAATAAAAGAAAGATCGGGTTTTGCTTTATCAGATTTAAAAAAGGAAAACATGGGTTAAAAATACAGCAGAAAAAGTTAACTCATGGAAGGAAACGATATGGCGCCGCTTGCAGAATCTTCGCTTACATCATCGTACAAAGTATAAACAGAGTTATTACTGATAAACCGGGGTACTATATTTTTCATTTTTTTCACCACTAAATCATCGTTAAACCGGTTAGCAAGCTGTAATAATTCAGCAATATCAAAAATAATTTTGTCGTAATTGCATTCACTTGTTTTGGCTATAAGTATTTTACTGTGGTGGGTTGGTATTACTTCTTCTTCTTTATTCAAAAGCTCTTCAAATAATTTTTCTCCTGGTCTTAAACCTGTAAAATTAATTTTAATACCGTCACCAGGTTCGTGGCCTGCAAGCCTTATCATTTTTGTGGCAAGGTCAAGAATCTTTACCGGCTCTCCCATATCAAAAATAAAAATCTCTCCGCCATTTCCCATTGTTACAGCTTCTAATACGAGTGAGCAGGCTTCCTGTATGGTCATAAAATATCGTATCACGTCAGGGTGCGTAACGGTAACAGGTCCTCCGCTGTGTATTTGTTCCTGAAATCTCGGAACCACAGAACCATTCGAGGCAAGCACATTACCAAAGCGGGTTGTAATAAATTTTGTTTTTTCTTTCGAAGCGGCGTTTTGATAAAAATCATTGCCGCCGGTTGTAAACATTAATTCTTTATGATGCAGCGAATGACAATACATTTCAGCAATCTTTTTTGATGCGCCCATAATATTGGTAGGATTGATGGCTTTATCTGTTGATACCAGCAAAAATCTTTCAACGCCATGAATTTGCGAAAGGTCTGCCACAACCTTAGTACCCATAACATTGTTGCGTATGGCTTCTGAGGGATGATTCTCCATCATGGGAACATGCTTATAAGCTGCTGCGTGAAAAACAATATTGGGTTTCAACTGGCTGAACAATTGGTTCATTGCCTGGTGGTCTTTAACATCTGCCAGATAAATTTTGACTGAAGAGCCAAGATGATATTTTTTCTGTAGTTGATATTCCAATTCGTAAAGGCCTGTTTCAACCTGGTCGCAAATGATAAGTTTGTCGGGATTAAAAAAGGCAATTTGTCTTGCCAACTCACTGCCAATGGAACCTGCGGCGCCGGTAATTAAAATTCTTTTGTTGCTGAGAAAATTTGCAACCTGCAGGTTGATTAATTGTATTGCCGGTCTGCTTAATAATTCTTCAATCTTTACTTCCTGCAGTTGATGAATGCTCAGGTTATCATGAATCAAATTTTCAACAGGTGGTAAATTCATTACATGAATATGCTGAGCCAGGCATTCATCAACCACCTTATTTTTAATTGCAGCATCTATATTTCTTCTTGCAAAAAAAACAAATTTCGCATCGAGCAGCTGAATTAGATTTTTAAGATTTAAGCATGAATAAATGCGAATATTATCAATGGTTTTGCCAACATATTTTTCGTCATCATCTATAAATGCAACTACTCTGTACCCTGCACCGGAAATTTTATCTATTGTTTTCTGCACAAGCAAGTCATTGGTTTCAACACCATAAATAATAACATTTGCACCGGTACTGCGGGTGATACTTGCTTCGTATAATTTTCTTACGAGCATTCTGTAACCGGATATTATAAACGAGCAAGTAAAGAAATAAACGATAAGGGCAGAATTGGCAATAATAGTGGGAATCTTTAAAACCTTAAGAAGAACATTGATAAGAAGAATTAAAAAAAAGGTGCAAAAAACTGCACTCACCGATCTTAGGGCTTCCTGGAAATCTGATAAGCGAATAATACCTTCATACGTTTTAAAAATATAAAAGAATATTGCATTTATTATACACACGATAACAACACCTGCAAATAAATCGTTTGCATAAACTGAAAGCACCCTGAAATCTGTAAGAAGATAATTGGCGTAAAGAAAACAAATAACACATATTAGTGAATCGAGGGAAAAAATAATCCACTTCGGTGTTATATGATTCTTTAACAGGAATTTTCTAAACTCTTTCAAAGCACCATGTATTTAAATTTGAAACAATGCATACAGTAAACTATTGCTTTACTGCTAAATCTTCAAGCTTAATTTTTTTACGTTCTGTTTGCCAGAAGGTATAAAAAATTATGGAAAAATAGGTTTTGAGATTTTTATTATTTATATAGTACATGTTCAGCTCTAATTTGTGTGGCATAATTTCTTTTATATACAACTGCTCAGAATCTTTTGCATTTGCCAGCAAATTATTTTCATTTCTGTATTTTACCGATGCATAATCGGTAATACCGGGTTTTATTGAAAGCACTTTTCGTTGCTCGCTGTTGTAGAGGTTTACATATTTTTTTAGTTCGGGTCTGGGGCCTACCATACTCATATCACCTTTTAAAACATTAAATATTTGGGGCAATTCATCGAGCTTTAATTTTCGCAGATAATAACCAATGGTTGTTACCCTGGTATCGCGGTGGCCAATCGTAAGAGAAGATTCAGTATGCGAGTTCACACTCATGCTTCTGAATTTGTACATTTTGAAATCAATACCATTTTTCCCAACTCTTTCCTGCACAAAAAATACAGAGCCTCTTGATGCAAGCTTAATCAAAATTGAAATGATAATAAAAACCGGCAATAAAAATAGTAATCCCGCGGCGGCAATGAATATGTCGGCAATACGTGTGCTATCTTTCATGATGTATTACAAAATTAACAGCCTTTATTACTACTTCAACTACTTGCCGGCACTGTTCGTTTGTAAGCTGAGGGTAAATAGGCAATGAAATTTCGTTTGCATATTGTTTATAAGACTGGGGGTAATCGCTAATGCTGTATCCTGCATTTTTAAAAATTGTAAGCATCGGTAATGGAATAAAATGAACATTCACTGCTATATTTTTCTCAGCGATGTAGTCAATAATCTTATCCCGTTGCTCTTCATTTATTGATTTTATGCGAAGCGGATATAAATGACATGCCGAGAGGCAATTATCTTTTTTAAAATTTGGAGTAATTGCCCAATCGCATTTTTTAAAGCAAATATTATAATATTTGAATATTCTTATTCTTTCTGCCTGTATCACTTTATTATACTTCTTCATTTGTGCAACACCAATAGCAGCAAGCACATCAGGCATATTTATTTTAAAGCCGGGATACACAATATCATATTTCCAGCCTCCATTTTTCGATTTTGTAAAAGCATCTTTAGTTTGTCCGTTCATGCTCCATAACTTAAGCGTTTTATAAATCTGCTCATTTACAAAAGGTGCAGGCATATTAAAGCAAATAACACCGCCCTCTGCGGTTGTTGCATTTTTTACGGCATGAAAAGAAAACACGGTAATATCAGCAACAGAACCTACCACTTTATTTTTATAAACAGCGCCCAAAGAATGAGCTGCATCGGCAAGAACAAGTATTCTGCCCAGGGTTCGCTGCTCTTCATTGGTAGGATGAAATTTATTTTTTACATCCGCTTCATTCACTATAGAATAGAATGCATCGTAATCACATGGCCATCCGCCAAAATCAACCCCTATAATGGCTTTTGTTTTTTTGGTTATAGCCTGTTTTATTTTTTTGGGATTGATGTTGAAATCTTCGCTCACATCTGCCATTACGGGCGTTGCCCCTGTATGCATCACGGCAAGTGCAGTAGCGCAATAGGTATAGGCGGGAATAATTACCTCATCGCCTTTTGTAATGCCAAACCAATGCATTACCAGCATTAAAGCAGAGGTGGCTGAGTTTACACCCAACGCTTTTTCAACATTGCAATACCGCGCCACTTCTTTTTCGAGAGCAGCAACCTTAGAGCCTGTAGTAAGCCAGCCGCTGCTCAGGGTATCTTTTACTTCATTGATAATGTCTTCATCTATATATGGAGGAGAAAAAGTTATTTGCATGGTACTGCTTCGTCAATCGTTTTAATAAATCTGATATAATTTTTTTAAAAAAAGCTTTACAATGTAAGCGTTTTTATCATTTCGTACGTAATATCTTTTTCTGCAGAAATCTCCCACCTCATTTTTTTATACGCATTTATTGCCCTTGCATTATCTTTTTTTACTGACAATATTAATTTGCTTATACCTCTTTGTCTTGCTTCGGTTTCAAATATATTCATCAACATTTCAAAAACACCTTTGCCCCTGTGTTCAGGATGCACACCTATTGCGACTACGCCTAACCTTTTTTCAAATTTTTTTTCGTCTCCGGGAGAAGATACTTGCTTACCAGATTTTAAAAATTTTCTCACAATATTTTTAGATAGAAGAGGATATAAACCGATTATTTCTTTTTGAAATAAAATCCATGGGTGAGTAATAACGCCGAGGAAGCCCTGCCACATTGCAAATTGAAGCATGCCGCTTGTTGACCCTTCTCCATAATATTGCGGAGAAAAGCCACCAATATATCCCGCAATCAATCCATTATTATTTTTAACATGATATAGAAACTTATGGCTGCCGTTTAAAAACCATTCCAAAGACTTTATTGTGTATTTAGAACCGGCAATAACAGTTAATGAATCGGGAAAGCAAAGCTTTTGGCAATAAGCAATGCTGCTTAAATCAGACTGCCTGCTGAGGCATAAATGATACACGTTTTTTTTCTTTTACGATAACAGGTGATGGGGTTGCTATTGCGAGCATAATTAATAAAGGTTGAATGGAAATTTTTAGCGCATTATGCACTAATATAAGGCAAAAAAGAACCAGGAAATAAATTCCATATTCCCGCTGTATTTTTTTACGCTTTAAAATTCCAATGAATAAAACAATGTAAAACATAAAGTAAGTTGATAGTCCGAGAATGCCATGCTCTGCGGCAGCTCTCACAAATTCATTATGAGCACCGGCTTCCATAAGATATAAATGCTGAGATGCAACTTCAGTGAGAAAATTTCCTGTTCCCACCCCTGTAAACGGATTTTCTTTAAAAAGCTTGAAACCTGCCTTAATTAATTCATCTCTTCCCGAAGTGCCCGGTTCCTGATAGCGCTCAATTATTAAACCATTGGTAGCAGACACTACATAATCATAAATAATGTACGCGATTGGAATAAGAAAAAGAGCAAATAAAAAGTTGCCAGACTTTTTCCAGTTAAATAAAAAATACAACCCCATAATTATTGCTACAAAATATAATCCTCCTCTTGAAAAGCTCAATATCATCAATGTAAGAGAAATACAAAACAACCCCGCGTTAAGAAAAATATTAGGCCTCTCATCATCGTTTGTTAAAGACAGAAAGAAGAGAACGCATACAACACCCAAATAGCCACTAATCTGCACAGGAGCTAACAGGTTGGTTGATTCCACACTTGATTCCAGCTTATAATTTATATTACCGGTAAAGTGTGCAACTAAAATAATACCACATAAATAAATACCGGCAAACTTAACATTGGCAAGAAAAATATTAATAAGTCTGTTTGAAAGAATATTTGAAGACGCCCATACAGATGCAATGGCAAGTAAGGTTGTGTTTATAATAAGCACTCTTGCATATTCGGGATCTTCGGTTCGCAGAGAATTTATAATTTCTACAAGGGCGAAAAAAACGATAAAAATAAATGCTCTTGAGTGAAAAAAAAGAAAAGGCGCCTGCCTTAGCAGCAATAATAAAAAAACTCCAATCAAAATATATTCTACAAAAAGATATGGAACTAAAAACGTATGGCTGCGCACATATATCTCAGAGTAAACAAGATAAGGCATTAAAGAAAAAACAATTTTTACATTGTTCATAAAGGCAAAAAATAATACTATCATTCCAAATAGAAAATATAAGCTGGTAAACACGCTCTCCGGTATTAGATAAAAACCAACACCAATGCCAATAAGCAGGGCTGTTGCGTACTTAACAAGAAAAGGAATTTCTGTATTATTCTTCGTCAAAATAAGTTATTAGGGTTCTATAATAATCTTCCGCCCATTTTTCAAGAGTAAGATTTTTCACATACTCTCTGCCATTTTCGATAAGGGTTGCTATATGTGCTGAAGAGCCTTTGGTATAAATATCTATAAGAATATCTGTGAGGGCTTCTGGTTTTTTTATATCGAAGATAAATCCGCGTTTGCCATTGAGAGTTATTTCTTCAGCGAGTAATGTGGCAGAACTTAATAAGGGAATTGCCCCATGAAAAAATCCCTCTATCGGTACTTTGCCATACCCTTCTGATAGTACAGGCTGTATTACAAAATCATTTTCCCTGAACAGTTGTCTTATTTCATCATAAGATTGATAGCCTTTCAGAAAAATATGTTGCCCGAGTGCATTTTCTTTAATAAATCTTTTATACTCTTCCATCATCTCGCCTGCGCCGGCAATTGACAGCGTAAAAGGAATTTTCATTTTCCTTAATTGCACACAACATTTCAATAAGTAGTCATGATTTTTTCTTTTATCAAGAGCACCTACAGATAATAATTTTAATTGCTGCAAACCTTTTTCGTGTATTTTTTTTATGCGGTTTGCAACCTGTTCACATTCCTGCAGCCAGTCATTAAAGCTATAAGTTGGGCTAAAGCTTTTTTTTATTCGCTTTGAATTCGTCTCTTCATTCGAATAAACCCATACCGGACCATTGAAAATTTTTTTTAAAAGAAGTCTTTGAAAATTATAAGATGCAGATGTATAAGAATCTTTATCCCACGGAGCGGTATAAGTGGCAAACATTTTCTTCCTTTTCAATTTAAAATAAAAGAGAGCAGGCACGCTTATGTTATTCGGAAAGCGGAGATATACTATGTCAGACGCAAGATTTGCCTGTTTAAACAAACGAAGCCACGAGGGAAGCATCTGCAGAATTTCAATCTTTTTCTTTAGTGTATTTCCTCCCACAACTTTTGACGGAAGAAACCGTATGTTATTCCTGGTATATGGCTGGTAATGAATGTTGGATTTAGGTTCCTCAAAGGGGCAACAAATTATTACTTCATTAAAATAAGCTGCAAGCGCCTGAAACTGGCGCATGAGGCTATAATTTGCTGTACCCTTATTGCCTTCCGGCAAGTTTACATGTAAGCAGTCTGAAATTATTGCCAAGCACCTGAATCCTTTTTTCATACCGCAACTACGGCTTACTCTTTATTACTGACATTTTCATATCTCTTCTAAACTCTTTTCTCTTTCCTCCAGTGTTGATTATTTTAATCCCGGTATCACTTTTTGCAACGCTGTATATACATCGGGCAATACCTGTTTAAAGCGATTGAACGTGGCACCCGAAATATTCTTTGTGCTGAACATTTCCGTTTGCACATACTTTTTGCCGGCGCCGGCCACACGACCATATTTATACTCATAAGTGAAGCTTCCATTCGTTTGCAACTTTACTTCTTTAAGCTGTGTGTTGGGCACCGTTATCAAAAACATATTTTCGTTTTCATGTTTGGTGTTTGCCTGCAAATGTTCATTATGCAAAGTAAGCCATGCCTGTTTTGCAGTTTCAACCGCCGGATCAATTAATTCTACATGCGGCGCAAGCACCTGCCTGTACACATAATTTCCATTCTGCTGAAAATTGTACAATTCGTTTAATACGGCTTGAATAGTGTCTCTCATGTATGGATAATGTGTGCAACCCAATATCAACGTGCTTAATGGCTGATGATAATTCTGTTCTTTCATTTGCTCAAGCATACTCACCAAATGATAGCGCACATAATTAGACGGAGCATTCAATTGCATATCGAGACAACTTCCTTTTTCATCGTACTCACAAAGCAATTCGTTTTGCGTTGTGTTGAAATGATAAGCGGCAAGCAATGATGTATCAATCAGTAAACTTTTATTTTTCAATGAAGGTCCTTTGTATGATTGACGTGCAGCAGAGAGCGTATCATTGAAATAATCCCAATCCCTGTCAATACTTTCGGCCAGCCCTACCCCACCCTCACTTATAATGCTTAATGTATCTGCAACCAGATTTTGTTTAGCAAACATTCGCAATGCCCGTGGATAACCGCCCGATGTCACCGTGCCTGCTGTTGCAAAAACACCAATGGTGCCGGGATTGTGCTCATAATAAATTAAAGCAGCTTTTGAACCCGCATCAATTACGCCAATGCAGGGCACAGCTAAATGCTGTTGCTGCAGCCATTGTTTTAAATCAGTTAATGTATAAGCTGTTGCAGTATTACATGCCAGCACCACCATTTTCACGGGCGGCTTTTGTGCCGGCATCCAACTATCGCTGATATGCTTATCATAATTTTCTCCAATAAAAAATTGAAGATTCTTCATCATGTGCTCTTTTAGCAAATCTGTTTTTCCAGCGGCTGCATAGTTGCCATAAGGCATGTTAGCCTGGTCTGCTAAGTATTGATAAAATTCATTTTCAAAATCTAACTTTCCATCGGCGCCCGGCTCTCCTGTTATATTATTGAACGCATCTAATGTTAAAATGGCCTGAAGCACAGTTAATCCGCCCGTGCCAGAATCAAACACACCAATGGGAAGTTCATTTTGTGCAGTTGGAGACTGAGCAATACATTGAATGCTGTAACAAAAAATCATCATCAATATTGTTTTCTTATATTTCATTGTTTGATTTTTTATTTTCAAATTAAGAGTTGCTAAATTGCTCCTGCGCTTTGCAACATTTTATTCGCTATTTTTTTTGACCTGCAATATTGAATATAGAGCAGGGGTGATTTAATGATGGAAAGCGCAACACTTAACAGCAGCATGTTTCTGCTGCGCTTATGTTTATAAAAAATATTTGATAAGATGATGCCGATAAGAATGGCATTCTTGTAAAGATGTTTTGGAAAATATTTTTTATACAAATAAATAACACTTGGAACGGGTTTGGGTGCAAACCACTTTTTTGGGCGAAAGCCATCCCAGCTACCCATTTCCCGCAGGCCGCCTGTACCTGCTTTTAAATGTATGCGGCTTGCTTTAGGATTAGAAATACTTTTAAACCCGTTGATGTAAGCACGCAATCCAAATTCACCATCCCCCATGCGCATGCCGTTGAACTGCTCATCGAACAAACCTATGCTTTTAAATACGGTGCGCTTTACCATTGCATTACCGGAATCGAATTGATCTGCCCACCTGAAGAAACTGTAATTGGCGGGAATTTTTTGCCCCTGTTCTGCAAGTGAAACTCCGGCTGAAATATCTGCGGTAAAGAAATCAATACATTTCAGGTGCTCATAAATCCAATTGGGCGCAACACGTGAATCGTCATCAAAAAATAAAAGATAATCCTCTTTGCTTTGTTTAACAGCACTGTTGCGGGCAGTCCATAATTTTTTTTCTTTCTGTGAATATACATGTATGTCAAGTGAAAATTGATTGTAAAATTTCCCGTTGAAATCTTCTGACTGATCAACAACTATTACCATGAAATTTTTATACGACTGATTTTCTAAATCGTGTAATGCATCTTTTAAATATTGATACCTGTTTAATGTGGGAATGATTACTGCAACCGAAGGATTGGATTTAATTAATGATGATTCAAAGGTCTCATAGTCTTTATATTTAACCGGGTTGTTATAAGCATTTACCTGTTTTATATTTCTTGATGCCCGGAAGGCTTTTATTTCTTTAAAAATATTTTTAAAAGTAATAAGCCGTATCAGCAATGCAAACAGCACCCATGCAGTTCCCCAGTATTTTTGTACAAAAATATATTCATCATATAATGTTGGTTCGGGAAGCTTTTCTAATTGCTTTAGTTCTTCGGCTGTTGATTGCAACAATTCGCCTTTGTTCCAAAGGCTGTATGCAGTATCTGCGAGCTTTGCTGATTGAGTTTGATATGAATTATCAACACATTCATTATTTAATTTTTCTTCAGTAATGCTGCATGATGCAAACGGGCCGCAAGATTTTGGAGTAATGTTGAATTGCCAGGCAGGCTGTGTATATTTTATAAATTTGAAAACCAAATAAAATCAGCGCTTTAATAAATTTTGATATTGTACTTCAAAGTTTTTCACATGTTTCTCAAGAGTAAATTCATTTACCACTTTCTCCCTTGCAGCTTCGCCAATCTTTTTTCTTAATTCCTCATCATGCGCCAGGTGAAATAAATGATGAAACAACGTATTGCTGTCATATACATCAGCCAGAAATCCATTCATCTCATGAGTTATAACCTCTCCCATTCCGCCACTGTATGTAGCCACAACCGGCAATTGCATGCTCATTGCCTCAAGGGCTGCATTTGCGATACCTTCATAAACACTTGGCAAAAAGAAAATGTCTGATTGATTCAACAAGTTTAAAATTTCTGCCCTTGATTTTACACCAGCCAGCATTACATTCTGCTGCAATTGCATTTGGTGAATGTGAAATATTATTTCTTCCTTTTCCGGCCCATCACCAACTATCACCCATTTAAAATTAGGATTACTTTCCTTTAAACGATTGATGGCCAGCAACCCGGTGAGGTAGCCCTTTTGAAAAGTTAATCGTCCGATACTTAAAATCCGGATTAAGTTTTTATTTGACCGGGGTACGGTTTTTTTAAAAAGCTCAACGTCAATGCCGGGATGATTTACGAAAATTTTTCCGGCCTGATTGCAATATGGAAGAATCGTTTGCTTCATATCCTGCGATACACAATGTATTGCGTCCACCATACTGAATACGGAAGTTAGTTTTTGTTTTCTTTCTTCAGAAGCATGCAGCTTTACTTTTTCTGCTGAGCCGCGGCAGCTTACAATCTTTTTCGCCTTTATTTTTTTAATAGCGCCTGTGAGATTCGCTGCTAACCCTGAAAACTCAACATGAACAATATCTGGGTTTGATTGATTGATTGCCTGTGCTACAAAATTTTGAAATAAATCTTTTTTATTCCGTGTAAACCTTCGCAATAAAAAAATCGGATGCGTAAGAATATATTGCCGGGATGTTTTTTTGCCAATTGGGATTGGAGTTATATTTTTTGTTTGTATAAAATGTTCTTTCCAAAGATCTTCGTTTAGTTTGCTGCAATAAACATAAATCGCGTTACCTTTTTCAGCAAGCAGCTTAACCTTATTTATTATAAAAGTTTCACTAACAGCGGGGAAATCATTTACAACAATAGCAATACGCAAAACTTAATTTTTATATTTGTTGCGGTGTATATGATTCCAGTTTACAAGAGCATACAAGGCCCAAATAATTCCACTGAAATCTTTTTCTTCTGTCATGTGCTGGTGCAGCAATTTTTGCAGTTGATTTTTATTGAATGCTGAGCTAAGCTCAGCAGGCATATTCATTAATTTTTCTTCTACATCTTTTCTCAACGATTTTCTTAACCAATCTTTCATTGGTACAAGAAATCCTCTTTTTTGCCGGAAGGCATATTGCTCCTTTGTTTTTTCGGCAAGAATATTTTTAAGATTATATTTTCCGATATTATCATGGATACAATCATTAGCTGAAAGAAAAAGGCTTGCATCCAGCACATCATTGCCAAGATAAGGCACACGTGCTTCGAGACTGTAATACATGCTGGCCCTATCAACCTTTAATAATATTCTCTGCAAATGAATATTCATTTCAAGCTCACGAACAATATTCATATAAGTGCAGGATTCATCATCATATTTAGTCCATTGCTGTAATTGCTCAAGGAAAAATGCGTTGCTGCATTTGGGTGCATATATTTTATCAATCCATGCTTCACCGCCAAAGGTGAAAAGTGATTTGTAATAGAACAAGGCAAATGAACTGCTCTCTACCATTCTTTTATTTACATGTTGTTTTGTTCCGCTTATCTTAGAGAAGGCGGCTTCAGCAAGTAATAATAGTTTCGGCTCAAAAAATTTCTTACCGGTTTGCATGGCTTTTACATTGCGGTTGTAACCCCAAAACAACTCATCAGGCCCATCACCGCTCAGAATCACTTTTACAAATTGGGAAGCATGTTTAGAAAGTAATAAAGTAGGAAGAGATGAAAAGTCAGCAAAAGGCTCTGTATATGCCTCGAAATTGTCTTTCACCACGTGAAATAAATCTGCTTCTGTAATTGTACTTACCTGATGCGGGATATTATGTTCATTTGCAAAAAACATAGCATCATCTTTTTCATTAGTTGCTTCATCATCTGTACCGATTGTAAATGCTGTGATATTTTGTGTTTGATTACACCATAAGGTAATCAATGAACTATCTACACCGCCGGATAAATATGTTCCTACGGGCACATCGCTTACCAATTGCCTTTGAACTGATGAATTAAATACTTCTTCGCTTATCGCAGCACCAGACTGAATTTTATCGTTAGCATGATAGATATAGTACAGATATTTCTGAAATCCGCGGGGATTTACTATTGCATAATAACCATGCGGGAATAAAAAAGTTTTAGAAACAACGCCTGCATTGTCTGGCATAAAGCCTAACTGCAGACATGTTCCTATTGCATTATAATCGAACCCTTCATTTTTGAAAGTTTCAAAATTAATAACATGATCGTATTGCGAGCTATATACGAGATGGTTTGCAGTATCTAAACCAACATAAAGCGGCTTAATGCCAAGACGGTCACGGGCAAGAATAAGCTCATCCTTTTGTTTATCATAAAAAGCAAAAGCAAACATGCCATCAAATTCATCGAGCACATATCGAATTCCAAAATGAATTATCGAATACAATAATACTTCTGTATCGGATGAAGAGCGAAACTCAACGCCCTTCTTTTTCAAAGGAGAAATAAACTTATCAGAATTATAAATCTCACCGTTAAAAGTGATACAATAATTACCACATTGAGAGTGCATAGGCTGATTGCCATGTTCACTTAAATCTCTTATGGCGAGACGAACAAAAGCAGTAATATAATTTTCATTATTGTGCCATATACCCTCTGCATCCGGGCCACGGTGTTGCATGGTTTTTATGCAGCGGCTTATATACGGAATTTGCGCCGTAATGTTATTTTTAAAACTATATATTCCTGCTATGCCGCACATTCATTAAAAAGTTTCTGCTTTTTTAGTTTTCTTTATTCCGAACATTCTTTTCAATTTATTCTTTATACTATATGGGCTGAATGCAGAAGTTATTAAGCCCATATATGGAATGATTATCCGCTTTCCCATGTGCTTATTTATTCGCTTTGCTAACCTATCCATCTTCTCATAAGGCAGCATAATTTCTGTGAGAGTGCTCCATCTTTCTCCCAGTCTTTCATGTATAATCTTGATTTCATTGTAAACAAAACCAAATGATTTTATACCATGAAAATTATATTCAAATGGTAATGGTGATATTCTAACTGTAGCTGCGTTTTCAATTAAAGCTTCGCGAAAAGAGGGCATGTCAGCCTTTATGTGCATTGTTTTATGTATCCTTAGCCACGATTCAAAGAGTTTCATCACATTATTATTATTGCTAAATACAATTACGCCTGTATTGTATTCGGGTATAATCTTTTCGTACCTGATAAAATAATCCGGATTATATTTTTTAAAAAAGGGATACCCATGAATAAAATTGTCAATAGTCATTGCCATATCAAATAAATCAAGCACACTGAATAAATCATTGATAGAAGAGCAAACAAACGTATCCGTATCTAAAAAAACCGTTCGCTGAAAAGGTGTTTGCTTTACGCCGAGTATTTTTGTAATAAAATCTTCAGATGGTTCATTATAAATTATAATATCAAAAAGATCACTTTTAAAACCGGCATCATCTGTTATAACAGCAACAGGGTATTGCGTAAAGCGCCTTAATGAACGGGCAGATATTTGCGCTTCCATCAAATATTTTTCTCCCATTGCTACATATAAAAATCCACAATTCATTCACCGAAGGTTTTATTTTCAATATAGTTAAAAGCATTGAGCATTCAATTTTACAGCACCTGCAATAATACTCCTGATACCTTATGCTTTATGCCGAGATAATATTTAATTCTTTCCCGATAGCCCGAAAGAGGAAATCTTGATTTTTTTATTTGATAATACGCTTTATTGTGAATGATTATAACTGCTGAGTCTATTACTTTAACGGAATGATGCGGAAATAAAGACACGATTTCACTTGGCTTAGGCCGAAAGCCATTATCAATAGGATCGTAATGCAGCTTATATTTATAGGGAACCGTGATAAGAATATATCCACCAGTTATTGTAATAGTTAAAAGATTATTTATTACAGCAGATATATCCTGAACGTGTTCCAGCATGTTAGTGCAAACTGTTAATGAAAATTGGTTTTCATAATCACGGGCAAACTGTTGAGAGGTTACATCTGCAATTAAATTAACCCCTTCATCTTTTTTAAAATCAATGTTATGAATATGCCAGCAATTTTTTACCAGAGGCTCGATAAGGTTTGCCTGTATGTGCGGCTGTATTACTGTTCTGAAATGATGCGTAGATGACCCAAGATTTGCAACCGCATTGTTATTGCTATTTGGTTTTAGCTGCCCAAATATTTTCCGTATCCAAAGAGATTCTTCTATGAACATTTATTTGTCTTTATAAGCCTTATACGGTTTTTTGCATTAATTTTTAAAGGGTTTAAGACCCGAATATATTTTCAAAATTTGCTGCATTTGTTTATTAATTCTTTGTTATTTCTAGAAAAAATATACTGCAGGTTCAAAAAAATCATTATCCATTTTTCGCAACATTCACGCATAGCGATGAGACACCCACCACCAGGCGGAACCTGGACATATAATATTTTGTGTGTGTTATTTTTTTGACTTTGTGTTATACCGGGCAATTTTATAAGATTATCAGTTGTTATTTTTAATAAGGAAAGATTTAAAATATGCTTCTTTACCGAAGACGTCTACACGACAGCACAAAATTTCATTACAGGGAATATTAAAAGGTGGCTTATTAATATACACTCCTGAGCTATCCAGTAAACGCACATCAGGACCTGCAGGCTTGTCTTTGTTATATTTTTTTACATACTCATCTTTAAATAAGCGTTCCGTAATAATCACATATCTGAATCTTTTTGTTTTCTGTAATATTTGCGTAATGCTGTTATTTGATAGATGCTGCAAAACTTCCCTTATAGTAAGTAAGTCTGCATTTGGCAGCGGTTCTGTTGCTGCATCAAGATGATAAAATTTAATTTTTTCTGACCCGAATTTTTCCCTGTTTTTTTCAACGAGGAATTTTACAACGTCGCAACCATTGTATTGCAATGATCGGTTTTGCATTGTTATCTGGCTGCCTATTGCAAAATCACCGCAGCCTATATCAGTAAGCGAAGTAATATTATGCTTGATTATGAAATCATTTATAAGCGTTACATATTGTTTAGCATGACTTCCATAAGAACCAGGTCCACTGTAAAAACCATCTTTATCTTTTTTATTTATACCCCAACTGTTTGTTTGATAAATTTTAGTAAAAACTTCTTCGGTTGTCATATTTCGATATCTTCTTCTCCTTTTCCATGTTCTGTATGACCGATAAATTTTTCTGAATAAAAAATCAGGATTTATCAATGCGCTAAATAGAGACATAAAAAAAATTACAATTAGAGATAATTTTTTATCGTTTCAGTCTATCATCTTTGTATTCTTGTCATCACAATTAAGTGCAAGATTTGCAACTGCATTGTTATTGCTATTGGTTTTAATGATGCCAGGCTTTTGTTTATCCAGGCAGCTTCTTTTTTAAACATGGAACTTTTTAATAGCTTTTAAACAAACATCCCTGTATGTCTCAATTATTTTTTTCCATGAGTAGTTGGCAATAACCTTGTTATAGCCTTTTTCACCCATGCTTATTCGTAATGGAACATTGTTTGCAAGCAGAAGAATTTTTTCAGCCAGATCATTTGCATCAAGTGGCTTTGCCAATAAGCCATCAACTCCATCTTTAACTACTGAATTAACGGCGCCTATGTTAATACCAATAACGGGTTTTTTACAGACCCATGCTTCTAAAAAAACTATGCCAAATGATTCGTTGACAGAGGGTAATACAAGCATATCAGATGCGGTAAGCAATTCGTATTTATGATCTTCTGTAACAGATGTAAGCAATATCACCCTGTTATGTAAAGTATTCATCTGATCGATAATTTTTTTCAGCTTTTCTGCATAATTACTTTCATAGCCTGCTATCACCAATGTGATTTTGTTTTGTTGCTGCAGAGCAAGTTTTACTGCAGCAATAAGAACATCAATACCTTTTATTGGCTCAATACGGCCGATATAAGTTACTATTATATCATCGCTGTTGATTTTATACTGCTGCCTGAAAGAATTTGCATTGATGTTTTTATATTTATGTACGTCAATTCCAATATCTATCACGGCTATATTTTCAGAGCGTACTCCCAATGCTACGAGCCTTTGTTTTTCATATACCGTATTGGCAACGTAGCAATCACTTGCTTTTATAGAGGAGATCAGCTTCTGCGGAAGATATTCTTGTTTTTTATTAGATGTAAAATGGATAGCGCCATGAAAGATAAATGGCTTTGGGTTATTTGTTTTTTTGCGCCATAAGGGATAGTTCATGTACGTATAGACCGATGACGAGGCTATAATTACATCAGCATTTGTATTGGCGATCGCTTGTTTTAATTGTCTTGATACAGGCCCCATAATATATTCATTAACTAACGGAGTATCTTTCTTAAATACTTTTTTAGATAGCATAGACAGCCATCTGAATAAAGTTAAATGGAGACGTATAAAAGGGAAGCGATGTATATTTACTCCATTAATCTGCTCACAGGATGTATTGATTTTTTTATAAATCTCGTGATGAGGGCTGTAGTATGAGTTGATAGTAAAAACATCTACCTTGTCATGATAATCATTTGCAAAGCGTTCTGCAATATTTTGAAATAAGGTTTGGGTACCTCCTACTGAAGGATAATAGTTTTGTACTACGAATAAAATTTTCATCGGTTAGATAAAGACCTGTTCGAGACGTTTTGTAAAATTGCTGTTGAAAAGTTGAATGCCGGTTTCATAAGCCTGGCGATATTTGGCAATTATTTTTGGCCAGGTATAATTAGTAAGCACTTTTGAATATCCATTATTGCCAAGCTTATTTCTAAGCTCTTTATTATTTATCAAAACTTCAATTTTTTTTACAAGATCATTTACATCATCTTTTGGAAACAGAAAACTATCTGTGCCTTCGCTTAATAGTGAGGCAGTTGCGCCCATATCTGTTGCTATCACAGGTTTTTTGCAGGCCCATGCTTCCAGAAACGAAACCCCAAAAGATTCACTTTGTGAAGCCACAACGAATATGTTCAGTGCATTATATAACAACGGTTTCTGTATATCATCAAAATCCTCAACCAGTATAACAGGTAAAGATTTTTCATGAATTATTTTTTTTATTTGAGGAACAAAATCAGTTGTTGCTCCTGCTAAAAGCAATTTAACTTTTTTGTTTGTGGTATATATTTTTTTAAACGCTTCCAGCAAAATAGCTACTCCTTTACCCTTTATCAATCTTCCTATATACCCTATAACAATGTCATCTTCCTCAATTCCATTTTTTTGTTTGAAAGAAGCAATTTCCTTTTCAGAAACAACAAAATTCCCGTATTCTATACCTGTACCTATTGCTACTATTTTAGTACAGTCAATACCTAAATTTATCAGCTCATTTTTTTCAAATTCTGTATTGGCAATATAGCAATCGCAAGCCCTGGCACGTTTTAAAAACGGATGTTCATAGGGCAGTGAATTATGAAGATGTATAGAGCCATACAGAATAAAAGGTTTTGGATTTTTTGTTTTTAAACGAAAGAAAGGATAGTCGCAGAAATTATATAAAATAGTTGTAGCCATTATTGCGTCTGCCGCAGAGTTATCCATGAATTTCATGATGCCCGGACTTTCTAAACCCGATCTCTTTTTTATGATTGAATATGGTAAAGATTTTCCGCTCATTTTACCATAGATCTTTCCGCCATATTTAATTAATGGAAAATACCATTTTGTATATGGAAATCTGTTTACCTCTACTCCATTGAGTATCTCGAATGATGGATTAACTTTTTTGAAGAGGCGGGACTCTGTTCCATAATAAGCATCAGTAGTTGCTACCGCAACCTTATCATTGTAATATTCTATAAGCTTTTCGGATACATGCTTAAGAGTATATTGCGGACCTCCGTTTGACGGATAGTAATTGCTGCAAACATGCAGTATATTCATGATGAGAAAAAAGCTTTTAAAATATTTATTACTCTGTGGGCAGATTTTCCATCAGTGTACGTAATAATTTCTTCCACGCATTTTTTGCAATTGAAATTAAATTTTTCCGGCTCTTGCAATGATTCTTTTGCTAAATGAATGAATTCTTCTTTTGAGTGTACAAGATGAATTGCATTCGATTTAAGAATGGGTGTAAAATGTTCCTGGTTGTAAAATTGTTCAACATACTTTTGTGTATGCCTGTTAGTATGGTATGCAGGACCTATTTGCGGTTTATTAAAAACACTTCCATCCACAGTCATGGTAGAGCAAAAATTTATATGAACATCCGTATATTGAAGAATACAAATTAATTTTTCAACATCTTTTACGGTTACATTCTTATGGTCAAGCTTTGTGCTTTTGCTGATATTGCTGTTTCCTTCATCGTAAACAATATACTGAGACTCTCCTGCACATTTTTTCCATCTTTCAGTTGTATCCAATGGATGTGAACGAAAAAGTATAACGACATCTTCTTGAAAAAGGCCTTCCTTAACAGCGTCGTGAAGGTCTTTTAAATACTGAGGCTCATCCCAAAATAAATTTGCTGCTCCTCCGCCATATAAAATAATTTTTTTGTTTTCTTTAATTCCCATGCTTTCAAACCACTGAGCTTTTGTTTTGAAATTGTATAAATTGAAATGAAAGTCGAATTGCGGAGCGCCTGCAATGGTTATGTTATTATCACTAAGAGAAGGATTTATTCTCTGCAATTCACTTTTATTATATTTATTCCAAACTATATAATGGTCAAAAAAAATGGCAGGCCACGCCCTTTTAGTAATATTATCAAACGAATGAATTGAAGCAATGACAGGTAAGTTTTTTTCTTTGCACAGTCGTGCAATAAGTTCTATTTCCTGGAGAAATGGAGTTACAGTATATAATCCATCAGCATCTAATTTTTCGAGCCACTTTTTATATTCTTTATATGCTTTTTCATTCCGATAAGTTTCTTTCTCCTCATTTAATAATTTTTTTTTGTAACCATTCAAAAAGAAAAACTTAAGCTGTTCTGTAAATACAAATATTTTTTTTTTCAGTTTTTTCTTAGGTGAATAATATATAGAGTTGAAATTATCTTTTATTTTAGTGCTTGGTGTTTTCAGAACATATTTATAATACCATATATTAATTTTTGAACGCAACATGCTATATCTTTCGCTCGCAGAATATGCAGGCATACAGTATGTTTCATATCCCTTCTGCTGCAATTCTTTTATTAAATCTTCCTGATTCCACAGAAATACTACAATAGGTTTGCAAAACTCTTTTATTCCTTCTAATATCCCTGTACGTATAACATGTGTAATAGAACCCTGGCCAACAATAGGTATGATAATTCTCTTCATTAATTTTTACTGCTAATTCTTTATTTGTTTAAATCAATAGGGCTAAGTGATCCCACTCTGCCAATATCAGCATGCATTCGATTTACATAAAAACTAATATCAATTGGTTCTTTAGTAAGAAATGTAATTCTCGCTGGTGAATTTAAAACTATAGGATTTAATAGCCACGGGATTCAGATTCTTCATCACTAACCCATCCTTGTTTTTCAAGTTTTACCAATAAAGGATTATTAAAAGAACTTACAAAGTCAACCCAATGAAATCCCATTTGCCAGGCAGTTTCAATTGCTGTTTTTGCATTAGAAATGTGCGAGCGCATATCAAAAAATATTTACCGTATTTCAATCATTCCCTGTTTATAATCTGAAAATGCAATGAATTTATAACTATCAGGTGACAACTCTTCCTGAAGAGCTTTATATTCATGTAATCGCCACGAAGGATAGGAATGTAACTCATCAAATAAAATAATACTTCCGGAAATTAAGCGGCTTTTGCATAGTTGTAATATAGTTTTTGCAGCCGAGTATATATCTGTGTCAAAAAAACAGAAAGTGTATTCAATTAATCCTTTCACTAATTGAACATTTGATTCCACTATTGGCAAAACTCCGTTCATTGAAAATTGCCCTTTGGCACCGCTCCATCCTTCCATTCTTCAGGTAAGCCTTCAAAGCTGTCAAAGCCATGAATTTTATTAGAAATATTTTGCGCAAAAAAATTAATAGAGGTTCCGGTTTGAACTCCAAACTCCAGATAAAGTAATTCTGTGTTTGAAAACTTTTTCAATTTTTCAACAGCATATCCATAAAGCTTTTTTTTGTTGCCAAAAAAAAGACAGGCTCCAAATAATTACTTATCCATACAGCAGATTCTTCTACTGCCTGTTTATGCAAATATTGGGAAACGCCGTATGTGTAGTATTTATCTTCTGCTATTTTATTAAAATGATTGTTTGCATAAGATGCGCCAAAAATCTGTGATATTTTCGTTATTACTTTTTACCATACTTGTTTTATTTCAAAATAATTAGGAGTTTATATTTCTAAATTATGTTTTAAGAAGTAATTCTTCTTTCAAGATTAAGTGGATTTTAGAATTATTCAATCCTCCACCTATGATACACAAACAATCCATTCACCATGTCGTCATTTATTTTTCCTGTTCCAAAAAAATCACCTTTTTCGACAGTTAAGGTAAATGCGCTTTCTACAGCATCTGTAAAATCGTATCCGTATTTTAATATAATATCTACGGAATATTCCCCCGGTTGTAATGGCAGCCCTGGTATTTCACAATATATGGTTCCGGCCTTCTTCAATTTCATCACGTCATGATATGAATTTCTCGATAAGCAGGTAAAAACCGTTTGCTCAAGGTTATTCTTTATAATTAATAATACTACAGGCTCCGGGCCCGCTTCTCTTACTTCATAATTAATTGCAATGATTGTATTTTTACCACTTTCTGTAATTTTTATCGTACGCTTTTTATCATCAAGAATTGAATATCCGGTTGCAATAAAACGGCCATCGCCTCTTGTTCTTTTTCTTGTAAGCAAGTCTGCACCGTTTTGCCTTATAGCTATATTGTTGTTGAGATAGTAATCTACTACATCTCCCGGTAAACCTTCGTAAACTATGCTGCCTTCCTGCAAAAGAATAGCCCGTGTGCAAAGGTTTTTTATGGCGGCCATATCATGTGAAATAAATAAAACCGTTCTGCCTTCATTGGCAGTTACATCACGCATTTTGCCAAGACATTTTTTTTGAAATTCTGCATCGCCCACAGCAAGAACTTCATCAATGATTAAAATATCAGGTTCAAGATGCGCCGCTACGGCGAATGCCAGGCGCACCTTCATACCGCTCGAATATTTTTTTACAGCCGTATCCAAAAACTTTTTAATGCCTGAAAATTCTACAATACTATCAAACCGCTCTTCAATCTCTTTTTTTGAAAGCCCAAGTATGGTGCCGTTAAGAAAGATGTTTTCACGGCCTGTAAGTTCAATATTGAAGCCAGTGCCTACTTCGAGCAGGCTGGCCACCCTGCCAAAAATTTCAATACTCCCCTCTGTTGGATCTGTTATGCGTGAAAGCATTTTAAGCAGTGTAGTTTTGCCGGCTCCGTTTTTACCTATAATACCCAGCACTTCTCCTTCATACACTTCAAAAGAGATATGGCGATTTGCCCAAAAAATATTTTCACCTGTTGAATCAGCTGATACGTTTTTGAATGATGAAATTCTTTGATAATTTTTTAAAGGCCTTATTAATATATCTGCTACTGCATTTACAAAATTCTGATGACGATTTTCTTTTAGATTAATGCGGTAAGCTTTACCAAGCTTATTTACTTTTATGGTTACTTCATTGTTGTTCACCATTTAATTTTAATTAAATGTTTTAGTACGGATAAATTAATTATGCAATATCGGCAAAATATCTTTCCAATTTCTTAAAGTAAAACAGCCCGCTCATAAATATCAATAGAGCTGTAATAGTGCTTATGGCAACCATTTCCAATGGAAAAGATGAACTTGAGAAGCATGCTCTAAATCCTTCTATACCGCCAACCATGGGATAAGCAGCATACCAGTAATATAATTGTTGCCCGAATTTCTCCTTGACCAATGATGCGGGAAAAGCAACGGGTGCTGCATATAATAAAACGGATAATAAAAAGCTTAGGGCAAATCTTACATCGCGATATTGCAGGGACAAGGCGGAGAGCCAAAACCCCAGGCCTGCAGAGGTAACTATAATAATGAGCAATGGCCATGCCACCAATACAAGATTTTTACCCGGATAGAATTGATAATATATCATTAAGCCCACAAGAATAATCATAGAGATAAGGAAGTCAAACAACTTGGAAAAAACAGGAGTAAGTGGTATAATGATTCTGGGAAAATATACTTTGGTAAAAATGGGGGAAGAGGTTATTAAGCTGCTGCAGGCTGAAGAAAGTGAAGACGAAAAATACGTCCACGGTATTACTGCAAGAGTAGAAAATAAGGGATAGGGCATATTAGCAACATCAGGCTTTAGGCCGGCGAGATTACCGAAAATAAAGCTGAAAATTATTATTTGAAATAATGGATTCAAAATAGCCCACCCTAAGCCAAGAATTGTTTGCTTGTACTGCACGGTAATATCACGCAGCACCATGTAGTAAAGCAGGTCTTTATACCGAAAAAAATCTTTGATCGAAAAAAAGGAAAATTTTTTTCGCGGCTCGATAAAGGTGTATAACTTTTCCTCTGCCATTTTAAAATTTTTGTAAAAAAATGCCCGTCAAATAATTTTGTTTTGAAATATTCCAGAAAGATTCATTTCCAAAATATTTCAAACTTTTTTATCCCTGTTTCCAATTCAGAAAAGTTGCCGTGGCTCTATGGTTTGAGACAGATGAACGCTGCATTAAAATGCCCTTTCTTCAAAGTATTTTTATACTATTATAAATTTTTTTTCTGCGGGAAAAATTGCTGATGAATCATTTTTAAAGCTAAAGGCAGCAATGTTTTTATACCTCAGTGATAAATATTTTCAAGACGTCTTTTATCAATTGAGCCTGCGCCGATAATTAAAATATTCAAAGCAGTTAGTGATTGTAATTAGATACGTATTCTGCAGGAAATTCAACAACCATCATGCAACCCGGTCTTTGAGAACGAAACAGGACTGTATACCATATTCTGTTTTTTATTGTTTTGATTCCTTGGCTCCGCCACCTCACTCACAAAGAGAATGTGAGGACGCTAAAATGTTTATATTATCAGTTACTCTATCCGCCAAATAAATTTTTTACCCAGTCTTTCACTTTTTTTGGTCTGCCAGTTAAATAACCATTCCCATTACTATATCCATAACCGTAACCATATCCATAGGCGTATCCATAGCCATAGCCATAGCCATAGCCATAGCCAAATCCGCGTCTTTCACGAATTCCATTTACTACTATCCCCAGGTTATTCATCTTTTTCTCATTATTCATTTTTTCAAGATAGGCGATCGTTGTTTTAAAAGAGTACTTATATCTTAAAATAAAGAGACTTATATCTGCATATTTATTGAGCAAAAAAGTATCTACAACTAATCCCACCGGAGATGAATCTAAAACTATATAATCATAGTGTGCGACGGCGTATTCAAATAAACTATCTAATTGCACGCTCATCAGCATTTCTGCCGGGTTTGGCGGAAGCGGGCCAGAGGTAATAACATCGAATTTAAAATTATCCATTTTTGAAATAAGCTGATAAGGCGGAATATTATTAATAACAAAATCACTAAAGCCATACTCTGGCTGAACTTTTAAATAAGAAGCAAGCTTTGGTTTACGAAGGTCAAGTTCGAGCAATAAAACACGGGCTCCTGCTGCAGCTAAGCTGGAAGCAAGATTGATAGAAGTAAAGCTCTTCCCCTCACCACTCATAAAAGAGGTTACTAAAATAGTTTTGCAGGTTCTTTTACCTGTAAAATACTGCAGGTTTGTTCGTATAACCCTGAACTGCTCAGCGAGAATACTTTTGCCTTTAAAAGATACTAAAATATTTTCAGGCTTTTCTACAAACGAAAGCTCGCCAAGTATGGGAACGTTAGTACCTTCTTCAATTTCTTTTCGCTCATCAATTTTATTATTAAAAAAATCGAGCAATAACATGATAACAACAGGAAGAAAAAGCCCACAAAAAACAGCAATAGTAATAACCTGGTTCGATTTAGGGAGTACAATACCCAGATCGTATGCAGGGTCCACTACTCTTGTATTATTAATATTAGAGGCCAGCGAAAGTTGTGTTTCTTCTTTCTTTTGTAAAAGATAGAGGTATAATTGCTCCTTCACCCCTATTTGCCTTTTTAACTTTAAAAATTGTCTCTCTTTCTCTGGTAACCCTGACAATAAATTATCGAAGCTGTTTTGTCTGCCCGTGATTTCCTTGAGCATAGTTTGATATCCATTTCTTACGCTTAGAATATTTTTATTAATATCTGCTTTTAGTTCTGTAAGATGATTTTGTGCCCGCAGTAAAAGCGGGTCTTTTTCAGTGCTCACCTTTACCTGGCTCTGATATGTGATAACGGCTTCATTGTATTGATTTAATAAAGTTGCAAGTGTAGGTTCCTGTATGCCATTATTAGATGGAATAATATCTGAATAGCTTTTGGAAGCAAGAATATATTTTTGAAGCTCCTCTAATAATTTCATTTGCCCTGCCTGCTCAGTTTTTTGTTTGTCGTAATCGAGGGATTGCGTAAGGTATTCATTGCCGACGGTGGTTAAGTCAGTAATTTTATTTTCTCTTTTAAAGCTCTCTGCATGCTGCTCCAGCAAATCCAGATCACTGGCAACTGTATCTACCCGTTCACGTAAAAAGTCGTTTGTTTTATTGCCAACAACATTTTTATCTTTTAATCCTGCTGAATTATATGCTTCTACCAATTTATTTATGATATCAATGCCTCTTTGAGGAATTTCATCTAAAATTGAAACCTCGATTATTCCACCCATATCATGCAGCTTCTCAACATACAACTGTCCGCGAAGTGACATGGCTATAGAATTTTTGTTTGAAATTATTAGCAGATAATTGTTAGGGTTAAGCTTTAGTTTTTTATTACGTGTAAAGCAAAACTTGCGGTCATTTAAAATGAAAGTATCCTGGTATCGGTAATAGTAAAATTTATCTTTGTTTTCAATACCAAGCTTATCATTAAGAAGCTTTAATTTATAGGTTACAGGATTTTCAGGAAATGAATTGTTCCGCGAGGTATAAATATTTACAGGACTATTTTCGCCATAGAGAGCGGCTGATGCAATTCTGCCCTGCGATTGCAATTTAATTTCAAGATTCAGCGAATCAACAATTCCCTGTATAAGGGAATATGATTTTAAAATGTCAATTTGGTTTTGAACTTCTTTGCTGCCGGGCATTACACCGAGTTCCCGCAGCACATTATAATCAGGCGAAGATTCTTCATCATCCTTGATTAACAGGTTGGCCGAAATTTTATGCATCCTCGGTGTGTACCGTAAATAAATCTGGGCAGAGAAATAGCATAATAAAAGCGATATCACTATCCATGGCAAAAAAGCAAGCACTTTGTAAATAAATTTTTTTACATCAAAAGGCGCCGCCGAAACCGGTATCAATTCTTTTTTTTCAATATCATTTAAAGGATAACTCATATTACTTTCTGAATATGGTAGCTAAAACCGCTATTAAACTAATGAGGGTTGCCACCAGGCCTGCAGAACGTGCAAAATTTTCTGAGATTACAGTTGTTTGCCTGGGTTCAACATATATAATATCATCTTTTTCCAAATAATAATAGGGTGAGTTGAGTATGCTTTTGTCATTAAAATTTAGTGTAACAATTTCTCTTTTTTCATTTTTTTGCCTGATGAGCATTACACGTTGCCGCTCTGCGCTCTGCGTCATATCTCCGGCACGGGCAATAGCTTCAAATATATTTATCTTTTCTCTTTCTGCTGTAAAATTACCGGCAAGTTTTACTTCGCCCATAACTGTAAAATGCAAAAAAGCGAATGTTAAGAATATATGAGGATTTTTAAGATAGGGTTCATACGCTTTTGTTATAACATCTTGTGCCTGACCTTTTGTAAGCCCTGCAACATGCATAGTACCTGCTGCAGGAAGCTCTATATTACCCGCAGAATCTACAAAAGCAGGCAGCATTCCATCTTGAGAAATAGCGCCAAAAGATTGATTCAAATACTGCACAGTTTCTTCATTTTCGCCGCCTATTCTAATTTGGAGTAAGTCATTTGCCTGTATTAGAAACTGGGGCGGATTAATATTATTCAACTCTACTTTACTTGTATCTGGTAAGTTATTAAAATACGTTAATGAACGCGTATTAATACAGGATGTGTAAACAATTAAAATTAAAAATAAAGCTGCTAACAAACCAAGGCCCTTCTTAACCATGATATTATATATACGATTTATACCGGCAAAACGATGCAAATGTATTTATATTGAATTGATTAAACACATTTATTAAGCCCGCTTTTTTTAGAATGAAGTCAGATAAAAAAAATTATTTGCAGCAAAGGTTCTGCATAGCATGATATGTATGTTGAAGCAACCGTTTTAGATTTCTTAATTCTTCACATCTGTAGCTTGCAAGGCGCCTGCCATATTATCTACAATATTCATAGTTTCATTGATGTATATATCTAATTGAATATTTTTTAGCCATTGTTGATTTCTTGAGCCTTTAACGGTATCTGCATTATTGTAAAACTTATCTCTGTCCTGCAGTAAAGGCTGAATATCTAAGGGCTTGCTTAAATGAATAAGACTTTCATTTTGCTTTGCCGTTTTTTTAATAAGATTTTGCTCCTTTTTATAATCATCAATATTAAGGCTATACGTTTTATCGGCATTTTTTTCAATCCAGTCTGTATTCGCTTTAATGAGAGAAAAAGCGGAATCTTTTTTTATTCTTTCATCTTCTTTTTGTTCTAACGTTTGCCAGTTGATTCCACTGTTGAATTCCGTATAGTCAGCTTTTGATATTTGGTCCCATGCCAGCGAAGTAGGATTATCTTTTTCTCTGAATTTGATATACTCATAAGAATCGGGCAAAATTATATCCGGAGTTACGCCTTTCAATTGAGTAGAGCCGCCATTAATACGATAAAATTTTTCGAATGTAAGCTTCAGGGCGCCAAACTCTGTTTGACCTGTAGAATAATCAATGGCTTTACCAAGCGGTATAGGTTTTTGTACCGTTCCTTTACCATAGGTTGATGTGCTGCCTGCAATAATTCCTCTTTTATAATCCTGAATAGCTGCAGCAAATATTTCAGATGCTGAGGCGCTTAATTCGTTTACCATTACAGCAAATGGACCATTATATAAAATGCCCGGGTCATTGTCGCGTAAAACAGCAGGATTGCCATTGCGGTCTTTTACTTGTACTACCGGCCCCTCTTTAATAAACATACCAATCATTTGCACTACTTCGTATAGAGAGCCACCGCCATTATTTCTCAGGTCGAGTATAATGCCTTCTACATTTTCTTTTTTTAATTTCTCAATTTCATTTGCTACATCTACTGAACAGCGGTTTCCATCCGGCCTATTAAGGTCTGCATAGAATTCAGGGAGAAATATATATCCTATTTTTTTGCCATTATCATTGATTACTGCACTCCTTGCAAAAGTTTCATCCAGCACAATCTCATCTCTTATTAATGAAACTGTCTGTTGAGTGCCATCCGATTTTTTAAATGTTATTTTTACTTCAGTGCCTTTATTGCCTCTTATTAATTTTACAGCATCTGTTACCGCAAAGCCTCTTACATCTGCCGGTTCATTTTTTCCCTGCGCTACTTTTATTATCTCATCATTTACCTGCACCTGCCCGCTCTTCCATGCAGGGCTGCCCGTAACAAGACTTGCAATTTTTATAGCCCCGTCTTCATCTTTCAACTGAGCGCCAATGCCATAAAAACGGCCACTCATTTCTTCATCAAACTGCCTTTTTTCTATGGGAGGAAAATATTCGGTATGCGGATCCATTAAATCAACTACAACATTTACATACATATTAAATTGCTCATCACTGGTAAACATTTGTTTTTGATGATTAAACCCGCGGTCAAGGGCCGTGAGAACTTTTGTTCGTGCTTCCTGCTCAAGCTGTGCATCGGTTTTATTCCATGCAGTATCTGTGGCTTTATTTTTATCACGCTGCTCGGTAAGCTCCACATATCTTTCAAGCGTAAAATATTTCACACGCCTACGCCATGCTTCAATTCTTTCTGCTTCGCTTGCTGGGTAAGAAAGCTTATCTGCATCTAACTGTATTTCTTCACGGGTTTTGAAATCAAAGGGTGAGGATAATATCCCGCGGTATATTTGCATAGCCTCGTCTAATCTTTTAAGATATAATGCAGAAGCTTCTGAATAAAAATTGAGTGCAGCGCCATGTATCTCATCGTCTAAAGTAGTTTCATACTTTTTCAGAGATACAATATCGGTTTGTAAAAAAACATCTTTATCCTGGTCGAGCGCAGATAAGAATTTTGCAAAAACCTGTTTAGAAAAATTATCGTCAATGGCTTTGGGGCTGTAATGCTTTTGCTCTAACAGAGTGCCGATAGTATTTAAAAGTATTTGCTCTTTGCTGTCATCATTACTATTATTGCTGCTTTTTCTAAACGACCACAAAACAATACCGGTAATTATTACAAGCAATAAAAGCAGAAGTTTCTGCGCCTGATGTTTGTTATTGTTTTTCATATAGCTTTCAAAAATAATTTAAAAACAAACAGACATGCAAATTGTTTATTGCAATTAACAAGGTTTTGGAATGTTTTTGTACCATACATGTCTCTTATGGCAAAGTTACCCGAATGTTTTGCAGCGTAGCATTAAATATTTTATTTTTGCCGCATTACAAACGGAGGTTGTAGCTCAGTCGGTTAGAGCGTCAGATTGTGGATCTGAAGGCCGGGGGTTCAATTCCCCTCAATCTCCCCTCATTGTAAAGCCTTGTGAGCTTTAGCTTGCAGGGCTTTTTTATTCCCCACTGAATGAACATACATTATTTTTACATTCCGGTTATTACTGCTTTTGCAACCTGGCTTTCTGTATGGATGCCTGCAAAAATGCTATTCTATCCAAACCAACCGAAGAAAGTTATGGGATTTAAAATGCAAGGTATCATTCCCAAAAAACTTCTGCTGCTAATCGAAAGTGCAAGTATGATGGCTGAAGAAATTTTTTCTTTAAACCAAATAGAAGAAAAAATTGCTGACCCTGAAAATTTTGAAAAGATAATGCCAATGGCTGAAGAACATATTGACCATTTTCTGCGCGTAAAATTAATTGAAACAATGCCCATGATAAGCATGTTCATTGGAGATAAAACTATAACGCAGTTAAAAGTAATTTTTATGGATGAATTGAGAGATTTGTTTCCTTCAGCAATGAAAAGTTATGTAATAAAAATGCAGGAAAATATAAACATGCAACACTTGATGCGTGAAAAAATTGAGAGGCTGGTAACAGAAAAAATTGAACCCGCACTTAAAAAGAATTTATCAGCATACATAAACAGAATTGCACTGTTTGCAGCAGCATTTGGTTTCATTATCGGTTTACTTGAATTATTGCTGCTTCATTAGTGCAGGCATAACGATTGATGTTATTGCAGTTTTGCATTTTTGTTAAGACCATTTATCAACTTTCATAACATCAGCAAAATAAATGAACTGAACTTTGCGAACTGAAAACACCTACAAGTATGAAGCAGGCTTTACTAATATTATATACTCTTATTTTTATTCAATTTGCAAACAGCCAGCAACCCAATTTCCAACAAAAGCAGGGCGAACGGAATATGAATATGGGTCATTTTTATGGGCGAATAGTTGATACCAAAACCAATAAACCTGTGGAAGCAGCCACTGTTCAGCTTACAGGAAATAAATTCGATACAGCATCAAAACAAATGAATCAGGCAATTTTGGCCACGGTGCTTACTGAATCAAACGGAGATTTTAGCTTAGAAAACATTCCTGTATTTGGCAACTTCAATCTTATTATCTCTGCAGTGGGTTATGAACCTGTAACAGAGCAAGTAAGCTTCGGTGTAAATTTTAAACAGCAAAATGAAAACAGCAACAACGGGCAAAACGGAATGCAGCAAATGCTTAGCATGATTGATAAAGACCTTGGGAACATTAAGCTTCAGCCATCAACGAATACTTTATCAGGAGTAACCGTAACTGCTACAACCAAACCATTTTTTGAAATGGGCGTTGACAGAAAAATTTTTAATGTTGATAAGAATCTTGTGAGCCAGGGGCAAACAGCAACTGAAGTGATGAAACAAATACCCGGATTGAATGTTGATATTGATGGCAATGTAACTATGCGTAATGCAGCACCACAATTGTTTGTTGACGGAAGACCTACTACACTTACACTTGACCAGATACCTGCTGATGTTATTGACAGAGTTGAGCTGATTACAAACCCTTCTTCCAAATTTGATGCCTCCGGCGGCAATGCAGGTATATTAAATGTTGTGCTGAAAAAAAATATTAAAAAAGGATACAATGGCGGAATAAGAGCAGGCATTGATTCAAGAGGGAAAATAAATGCAGGCGGCGATTTTAATTTTCGCCAGAACAAATTAAATTTTTTCTTAAGCGGCAACTACCGGCAGAATAAATCGAAGAGCGAATTTAATTCTGTGCGAAATAATTTTTTAGATACTCCGGGCACCGTAATGCAAAACGGCAATGGAACTAACGTAGGAAATTTTGCATTTGTGCGAGGCGGATTTGATTATTTTATTGATAACAGAAATACAATCACATTAACAGGAAGCTATGTGCAGGGAAAATTTACCAACGACCAATCTCAGCGAATTGATTCTCTCACTAATGATAAATCCTTTATTTCATACAGCAATTTGAACAGTCACTCCGAATCAAATTTTAAAAACAGAGGCGGGCAGCTTAGCTTCAAACATAATTTTACAAAAGATGGACATAACCTTACTGCAGATATAAATTATAACGACAGTAAAAACGATAATTACACTCTTCTAAATACATCAACCTTTCTGCAAAACAATTCTTCTAAATTTCCTCCTTTTTTGCAGCAGACAAATGGCAGCGGTTCTAATCGTTTCTTAACCATTCAATCAGACTATGAAAATCCCATAACCGACAATAAAAAAATTGAAGCAGGCGTAAGAGCGGCTATAAGAGATTTTAAAAATGAAAGCATACAAAGCTTTTTCAGCGATTCACTTAATCAATATATTATCATCCCAACTATAAGTAACAACTATCAATTCAAAGACCATGTGTATGCGGCTTACACAACGTATACTTTCAAAACAAAAAAATGGAATTATCAATTGGGATTAAGAGCAGAAAGCTCTAATTACAACGGAAGTCTTTTGGGTAAAGATTCTTTATTTAAAATAAATTTTCCGGTAAGCATTTTCCCCAGTGCATTCATTACGTATCATCTCAGCGAAAAGCAAGACTTGCAAATGAATTATTCAAGAAGAATTAATCGCCCCAGCTTTTTTCAGTTGCTGCCCTTTGTTGATATTAGCGATCCGCAGAATCTTAGTATCGGTAATCCAAATCTGAAACCGGAATTCACTAATTCTTTTGAGCTGTCGTATAACAAAAGCTACAGCAAAAATTCAAACTTTTTGGCATCTGCGTATTTTAAATATTCAACCAATTTAATAACACGCTTTCAATACCTTGATAAAAATCCTGTTTCACCAACAGATACCGCTGTATTTAATACGTATGCAAATGCCGACCACAGCACCAGCTATGGTTTGGAATTAACGAACCGCACAACGGTTGCAAAAATTTGGGATGTTACGCTCAATGTAAATCTTTACAACTCCACCATTGATGCCAGCAACCTGCAAACCAATCTTACCAATTCACGAATAAGCGGGTTTGCAAAATGGAATAATACGATTAAGCTGTCTGCAAAATTCACCATTCAATTTTCCGGGAATTACCAGGCAAAAACAGTGTTGCCGCCAAGCAATGGCAGCAGCAGCTTTGGTGGCGGAGGTGGTGGTCGTGGCGGCGGCAGTGGATTTTTTGGATTCCAAAATACCGGAACTGCACAGGGATATATTTTTCCCAATTACAGCTTTGATGCCGCCATAAAAAAAGACTGGAACTGGAAGGGCGGAAACACTGCATCGCTTACACTAAGCATGAACGATATTTTTGCAACAGCACGCAACAAAACATTTTCTGAATCACCATACTTTACACAGATGAGTGAACGCAGAAGAGACCCGCAGGTGCTGCGTCTAAACTTCAGTTATCGTTTTGGAAAGTTTGATGTAAGTCTTTTTAAGCGTAAGAATATGAAGACAGATGAGAACGGAACAGAAATGATGCCGCAGTAAGAGTTTGTTTGTGCTTTGTGGTTTTCAGTTCGCAATTAAAAAGTAAATACAGCAGTAAAATTTTAATACGTGTTTATGTGCTTAGCTGTAGTACTTCTTTATTCAGCAATCCGGTTATTAATTTTTTAATGATAATTTTAAAATTAAGTTTAGCGAAATGTAGTGTTGATAATCAAATATAGGTTTTGTGCTAAAGTTGAATAAATTCGCTGGTAAAGAAAACCCAAGCTAAAATAGTGACCAAAACGATATTGTGTTGAAAAACTCAATCCAATTCCATAATTTTTGTTTTGCTGCGAAATCAAAATTGTATCTCCTATCGTTCCCTTTTTTCATTCCAATTTTGAAAAATTTAATCCATATCCAACATCAAAACTTCCAATTACATTATTATTCCGCACAGTTACATATAATGTACTTCCTGTTTCTATATAAGCATGTCCAAAATACTCACCGAAACCTCCGTCAATAGCAGCCCCTATATTAAAAGAAACAGACTCATTGTGTTTGTAAAAGCAATCTATACCGGCATCAAATCCAAAAATACCTGCAGATTTGTATTTTCCATTTATTGAATTAATATTGAAAATATTAACCATAGGAAATGAGATTACAAGATTAATTGCCTTTTTATTTGTTGGTGCAAACCGTGAAATTTTTATTGCAGTGTCGTTGATTACAAAATAATTTCTTGCAGGATATGAGTAGCGTTTTACATTATTCCTATCCACCAGCATTTTAAGTCCGTAATTGGCATAAATATTAAACCAATATGCAAACGAATTTCTTGCTTTAAGATTTACAATTTTTAAAGTATCGCCGAACAATAAATTAACAACTAAAGGCGTAGAGTCTCTTGCAGCATAATATCCTTTGGGGGCTTGTAATTCCTTTTAATGAACTGACAATAGAAAGGCTTTTAACAACCGTAAAACTTTGATGCTGCTATCTGTTGATATATAAATTTTTTGAACCGGCTGATTTAAAATTGTAGCACAGGATGAAAATAAAAATGCTATCGAAAAAATTGTTACCGGGAATGTTGCAGTACGGTTTATCATAATGCCGTTAGCTTATAAATATAAAAAGGTGTATCAAAAAAATTTACTAATATTTTGCAGCACGGCAATTTCCTGAAGAAGTTTTCAATAACACGATATTTTGAGATGACAATTAAAACGCATTATTCGTTGCATCGTTTTATTTTTAGCAATATTTAAAATGTCTTACAACTGTTTTTTCCAAAGCAGCTTTCCGGTTTGCGTATTGAGTGCAAATAATATTTTAATGCAACACAAAACATTGTCGTCAAGCCCATACCATTCATAGTCAAATTCTGGCCTGCCTGCTTTAAAAATATCTGGTATTCGATTGCTTTTGGAAGGGTCAAATTATATTTGCGGCACACTGCGTTGCAAATTTTATTCGAAAGGCAATGCAGTACTTGACATTTTCAGAATCAAAGACGGTAAAGTTGACGGGCATTGGGATGTGTTGCAGGAAATTCCTGAGAAGGCAGCGAATGACAACACGATGTTTAAATGAAGCAGAGGATAATTCAGTATTAAAAAAATAATTCGGTAGCAGGCCGCAGGATACGGGTACGAGGGAACGAAATCCAGCTAAGCACTGCTACCTTTATTTTGATATAACTTGATAAGCTTATTGTTTTAAAATAATTTTTAAACTTCCCTAGGAATTATCTTTTATACAATAAGTTCCGCGTGGCAAGCTGGTTTTTCAAAAAAAGAAAGGAATTAGTTGGAGGAACTTTTAAGTGGAGCAATAAAGATATAAATATATTTTTTAAAATAACAAGTTTATGCAGGCAAACTATGCGCAGCATCGGGCGGACAAACGACAAACGATAAACTATAAACGACAAACTACTTTCTTCCCTGCAGCATAGGAACAAAAGAAAAATAATCAAACATTTCTTCGCTGCAGCTGCCATCTTCATTTTTGGTAATGCGCAACATGCGCTGCGCCTTTCCTTCACCTAAAGGCAATACCATAATTCCTCCTGTTCTCAATTGAGCTATTAATTTGGGAGGGATGAATGGTGCTGCAGCAGTTACAATAATTTTATCGAAAGGCGCAAAGGAAGGCAGCCCTTCAAAACCATCGCCATAAAAAAATTTTATTGTAGGATATTTATTTTTGAGGATAAATGTTTTATTGTTTTCGAATAATTTCCGCTGCCGTTCAATAGTAAACATCCATGCGCCCATTTCGGCAAGCACGGAAGCCTGATACGCACTGCCTGTACCTATTTCAAGAACTTTATCATTTCTTTGAACCTGCAGCAATTGGGTTTGGTAGGCAACTGTGTAAGGTTGTGAAATGGTTTGTCCTTCAGCTATAGGAAATGCCCTGTCTTCATACGCAATTTTATCAAAGGCGGAATCTAAAAAAAAATGTCGGGGAATATTGTTGATGGCATTCAGCACATTTTCATCGGTAATTCCTTTCTCACGCAATTGCTCTGCGAGTTTTTTTCTTAAGCCTTTATGCTGATAAGTATCAATATAATTTTTCATGATGAGAGAATACAAAACTACTGCAAATGATTACGGGATTAATCAATCCATAAAACAGATTGATTGCAACTGCTTTTATTTGCGATAATTACGAAGGCCCCTACGCATTAGTGCAAAGTGTTTAATACATTTTGAAGATCTTGTTTGATTGTTTTTTGTGTTTGGGTAAGTGTAGAATCAGCGAGGGGATTTATTTCATATAGATCATTAATGAAGTTATAGAACTGGCCGGTTTGGTAGAGTTTATATGTGCTGTCTTGTGAATATCGTCTAATGCTGTCTATGCCTACACAGACTTTCTTATCAAAATAAGTAAACATAGAATTGCGCGGTGTGCCTTGTAATCCTTTTAGCTGTGCAAAAAAACTATTGCCATCTAATGAACCATAATTTGCCGGCAGGGGGATATTGGCGACATCGGCAAGTGTGGGCATAAAATCTGTGAAGTCTATAAGATTGTTATTTACAGTGCCGGCTGCAATTTTACCGGGCCATTTACACAGCAGTGGTACATGAATTCCGTATTCAACAGTTGTACCTTTTGCTCCTGTGATATATTTATTATTAAATAAAGAGGTGATTTCTTTCTGCGTACCATTATCACCGGTGTAAAAAATGATAGTATTATTTTCTATGCCGAGTGTTTTTAATTTATCAATAAGTAACCCGATTTTGTTGTCCATATATTTCACCATTGAGGGGAAATATGCAGTATCGGTATTGTAAGGATCAGTATTCCACGTTGCATACTCCGGATCTTCGGGAGTTGGGGAATAAGCCTTGTGACAAAGGAGCATTGAATAGTAGGCAAAAAATGGTTTTGATTTGTTATTGTCAATAAAATTCAGAAGGTAATCAAAAATAACATCTTCAGAGTATTTATTGTTGGTAAAGCTTTGAGGTAAATATCCGCCATCCTGATAAATTTTCGCACTCTTATATCGTGAACCTTCTCCTTCTTCCGGACATACTTTAAAAGGAAGCCATATACTGTAATGATTAAAACCAAAACTGCGTACGGATTTATCGCCGCCATCCAATTGCCATTTTCCTGTATAGCACGTAGCATAACCTGCATCTTTCAGCATATTTCCAATAGTTTTCTGGCTTTGATCCATGTGCCCCCATGTAGTATAATTTCTAAAATTGTATTTACCTGTGAGCACCATAAAGCGGGAAGGTGAGCAAAGCGGTGCGGCACGGCATTGTGTAAAACGCATTCCATCCTGCGCAAGCCTGTCAATGTTTGGGGTTGAATAAGAGTTACCACCATTGCAGGTTGGAATTTCATATCCTACATCATCTGCCACTATGAAAATAATATTAGGTCCCGTCGCCTGCGGGGGATTTGAACCGGTTTCTTTTACAACTTTTTTGCAGTTGCTTAAAAGAACCACAAGAAATAAGCTTACTGATATATAAATGATTTTGCTCTTGTATTTCATAAGAATTTTTTTTCGCAATGCATTGGGTTTAATTGCGAAATACAAATATATTAATTTGACCATGCTGGATTCTTATTGCGAAACATTTTGAAAATTTATTGAGCGGTACATAGAGCATACTATATTGTATAAAATAATGGAGCATTCCTTTGATGTAAAATTACTTTTTATTTTTATAAATCCTTTACTAAAGAAGTTTATTCACATAATACTATCTTTCGATAAGCAATTATCAAGAACCTGATGAGGTTGAAAGTTCATTTATTTACGGCTGTCTTCTACAGATGTAAATGCTGCAGTTAAAGGAAAAATAAAGCAGAAATTTAAGTATTTACAAATAAGTATCTGCCCCTAGTGTGCTGTTGAAATAACTTATTCCATCTGCAAGCCTTGTAGTTTTATCTTTATTATCCAATTGAAATTCGATAATAATATCAATATGTACAGGCAACAGACAATCGCACAGTAATTTCAATATTTTATTTTTAATTCCCCCGGGCATAAATTGTTGCAACACTTCGTTAGGTACCGGCCCAATATTTACCAATATCTCATTCACACCTTCATCGTACACTGCATTGCCCGTAGTAAGGTTCACTCCCAGTCTGTTATCTCCAAGCTTGCTAAAAATAGGTTTTGCAGGATGCAAAGGCAATTGGCTGCGTAAAGTAATTTGCACAGGTAATAAGAATATAATTTCAAAAATCATTTCAATTACAGGGTAATCATCTCTTACATCGTACAGGATGGGAATAAGGTGAAGAAATATATTTGCCTGCCTTGCATTCAGGTATTGAAAAATTTCCCACTGCTCTGAAAATATATTTATCAGTTCATCGTAATGAGATCGTTTATCAAGCCTGTTCTCATACAAAGCCATTTGCATGCGCAGGTAATTAATGGTGCCTTCAAATGGAAGAAAAAATTTTCTTGCATTACGCTCCTCCGCCCTGCGATGCTTGATGATTTTAATAATTTCTTTTTCTGTTTTGGCAGATTTATGTGCAGTGGTTTGATGGAACATTCCTTCAGGAAGCATATCATAAATGCCTTCCCTGGTTGTTTTTAAAATCACATATTCTTTATGGTCATATTCAGATAATTCTTCCTCAATTGAAGTAACATCATGTCTGAACGACCTCTTCATCGCTCCGATGGGAAGTATAAGAATACGGTCTGCAGGGATTCCATTCTCTACCATTTCTGCAGCAATCACTTCGGCATTAAAATCTTTTTCAATACTGCCAAAAAGTGCATCTGAAAGATATCCCGGTTTCATGTCTTCTAAATGATTGTATTATTATTTATACACATTGCTCTGCAGCATTATTCTGTAATAATTACTCATTCCCGAACGGGCTTGCAATTTTATTCTTACCTGTTCGCATAATATCTCCCACGATGCGCTTTCTAAGATTTCACCGTTAGATGGAGTAAGTATTACATCTATAGTTCTTTTAAACGATTCCTTTGAGCGAACAGATATTTCAAATCCTCTTTCCACTTCTACCCTGTTGATTTTGTCGCCCAGTTCGTGAAAACAAAAATTGCGAATATCTTCTTTTGTAATTATCCGGTTCCTGGTCATAATGCCATATCTGAATGCATGTAATCTTTCTTCGGGGTGCAGCCTGTTTTTTCCGCCAGCGGTTGTGGTAATGAGAGATAGTGTGTCTGGCTTCACTTTCACGCCTTTTAATAATTGCAATTTTGTGCCGGCACGCAGATTATTTGCCACTTCTGCAAGCGTGGTCCAGTATTCGGCGTACATTATATCATTTCCTTCATAAGGCTTTACAATAATATAATTGGGAACTTCTGCCGCATTGTTAATGTATCCTTTTGTTTTTTGTTCCATTAAGGAAATCTTCTGGTTCATTTCTTTGAGCGTAGTAGCGATAAAATCATAACCATAAGAAGAGAATGCAGCGCTCTCACTTCGCAACAATTCCAGTAAATAGCTAATTAATTCACGGGCATTTCTTGTATCAAAGCGTTCTACTCCGCCATTGCGCAAAGTATAAGTGCCGCTTTCTTCTGCTTCCATTTTTCTGTAAGGAACAGATTTGTATTCATGTGTATCGTCTGAAAGAGATCTCACAGAAAGAAATTGCTCCAGTGTTCCGGTTTTCAATGGTATGATGTTGCTGCCTCCTTTCAACCTGTATTTAAGATCGTTTATCTGCCTGTTCATCACCGGAAATGCATTTGTATAAATATGAATTTCATCAAGAAATTCCTGCTGCATTGTTGCGGGAAAAACAATCTTCAGCCATAATAGCTTTTCATTTAATTTCTGCAGATCATTTTCTGTAAAAACATTTTTGAAAGATGAGGGATATGTGGTCTTAAATTCTTTTATTGTATTTAAACGGTTATCGCTGATGGAAATAAACTTTTGGTCATAGTAATATTTTATGTCTTTTTCCATCAGGGAAAGCAGGTCATATTCTAAAAAAATATTTTCATAAATATCATCTGAATTATTCTGAACAGAATATTGCAGTCCGGGTTGTATCTCAATTTCTTTATCATCAAGAAACCATTTGGTTAATGGCAGAAGCTGATATATACGATAGGCTAATTTTGATTCAATATTTTTCCAGTCGAAATAAAAAAACAGGTTTTGAATATCTTCAATTTTCGGGTTCACCTTCAACCCTATCCAAAGCGTATTATGCTCTGTAAATTTTCCTTTACTACGTGCCGTTAACTGCTTGTCGAACGATGCATCGTACGCAAACAGATTTCCACCTGTAGCTATGTAAGCTATCTCTGCATCAAATATTTGAACTGAGTCAACAGGTGTAAAAAAAATATCTAATGCAGTATCCAGCACTTCGTTTTGATTTAAAGATATTTTGCGTTGTGCAAAAAAACTCGTGGTATTGGCTAATAATTCTGTAGGCTCTACCGGAACAGCATGCAAAATTGCGTGGGCGGGGTTAGGTGAAGTTAAAAAATCAGGGGCCAGCAAGTTGGCAATCTTTTCAAGTATTCTTACCTGCGTATCTTTTATTTCATTTCCAAGATTATATAATTCTAATGATAAAGCTTCCAGTATAAGTTTTACTGCGGGGTCGAGATCTTCAGTATTTTTTATGCCCCAGTAGCTAAGAGCATGCTTTAACATCCTGTTTTTAATTACCTCTTTAGAATTATTAATCTCCGAAAGCATAAGGTTCATTTTTTAATCAACAGAAAGGGGACTCAAAAATAAATTGGTGCGAAAATTAAAAGCCTGACCTGTTTTATGGATGAGTCCGGAAATATGTATATCCACTCTTTTCTTTATTTCTGTAAATTGTTTAAATACATTGTATTTTTCCATATCGGTGATGGCAACTGTTATTGCCACATTAGATAAACGGTTTTCATGGGTGGTAATGGATTTAAGCAATGAAGGCCGTAACTTTTCTTCCCATAGACTTGCACTTACAATAAGTTCAAAATCCAAATCCCATATTTCGCAGCCAAAGGTTGGGTTACTTCTATGCTCACCAAACCTTGTCATAATTATCAGTTCAAGATTCTTTGTAATAGAATATATTAAATCACATGCCGGTAATTCATTACCTTCCATAACGGCAGAGAGTTGAAGCGGGATTTTATAATAAACGATGCTCATTATAAATTATATTTTTTTGCAGGAAACAAAATATGCTATATAATATCAACTCTTGTTTGCGATCTTGATGCCTCGTCACATATATTTTCGTTTCAGGGTTTTCAAGTTACCTGAACAATGTAAGCACATTATCAGATTATCTGCTAATAATATTTCTTTCAGACATCAAAGTCTAAAATAAAACAAAATTGTTGCTTTACGGATTTATTTATATATTTCCCAAAAATTATTTTTACTTGCATCAAGTGCCCGGTTTGCTATAATGCGATACAAGTAAAACTTAAAGGTGACAATACATTTTAATAGATATGAATTTAATAATGATTTGTATTAATAGCCCCCAAAAAATGCTACATGCCTACACTTGCTCTTAATGAATCTATGAAGGCTGCGGTAGAAATTTCGCAGTCTCTTGCAAAGGAATATCACAATGAATATTTCTACCCTGCCCATCTGCTGCGTGCACTTTTACACAAGGAAGTGGGGTTGAAAAGTTTTCTTGATTCTATTGGAAAAGATTCCGGCTATATTATTGAATGGGCAGAAGTGCGTATGGATGAATATCCAAAAGCAGCCAAGGCAAAAGAAAATATAACCGGTGATGAAAAAGTGAAAGTTGTTTTTGAAGAAGCAGATAATATACGCATTAAACTGGGATCAGATTTTATATCACCAATATGCACACTTGCCGCTATAGCTAAACCGGGGGTTGCATTTAGCAGCGAGCAACTAAAATCATTTCCGGTAAAAGAGAAAGAAATACTGGATATTTATTTTAAGGAAGATGGTATTCAGCAAGCTGTTACAGGCGAAGAAAAAAGTGCGCAGGCTTCCGGCGGAGCTCTTTATAAATATTGCATGGAACGTACAGCGCTTGCTAAAGAAGGAAAGACAGACCCTATAATAGGCAGAGATAAAGAGACCAGGATGATGATGGAAATTCTTTGCCGCAGAACAAAGCCAAATGTGATTATAACAGGTGATGCAGGTGTGGGGAAGACAGCGCTGATTGATGGATTTGCAATGGATATTGCCAACAATAAAGTACCTGCACAGCTTGCGAATTCTTTACTATTTGAAATAGATTTAGGCTCACTGATAGCGGGTGCTTCGTACAAAGGAGAAATAGAAGACCGGATGAAAAATATTTTGAAAGAGGTAAAGCAATTTCCCAAAGCAATTCTTTTTATTGATGAAATTCATATTCTCCTTGATAATAAAGGAAGTATTGGCGGCGGTGTTGCCAATCTTTTAAAACCGGAACTTGCAAGAGGAGAAATTACCGTTATAGGCGCCACCACAAACGATGAATACAGAAAGCATATTGAACCAGACCAGGCTTTTACACGCAGATTTGAAGTGCTGAATGTTTCCGAACCCGAAATCGAAACTGCTGTAAAGATGGTAGATCGCCTTGCATCAAAATTTGAAGAGCACCATAAGCTTAAGATAGATAAAGAAGCAATAAGAGAATGTGTAAGATTATCCAAAAGATATATCAAGGACAGAAGATTGCCCGATGCAGCGATTGATCTTTTAGACAGAACAATGGCTGCAATAAAACTAATGGTTGATACGAATAAACAAGATCTGGAAAATTTCAAAACTGAATTTGAAAAAATAAAAACCAATAATTCAATTCCTGAGCATGAATTATTCGGCGAATACCAATGGTTCAATAATTTACTGCAAAATAAAATTAGCCCTGTATTGCTGGGAAAATTAGAAGACCCTGTTCAAACAGATAAATTTGAAACCTCACAGGAATTTGATGATTATTTAAGTAAAACCATGGAAAAATTAATTGCACTGGCAAATGATAAAAAGGGTGATGTAAACAAAGAAGACATAGCATCTGTAGTCTCTTATAAAACGGGTATCCCCCTTGGCAAAATACAGGCGCAGGAAAAAGAAAAGCTTTTAAACATGGGTGAGTATTTAAAAAGAAGAGTGGTGGGTCAGGATCATGCTGTAAAATCACTTTCCGAATCTATTCTTGAATCAAGAAGCGGGCTTAATAAAAAAGGACAACCCATCGGTTCATTTTTTTTCCTGGGTCCTACAGGCACTGGCAAAACTGAATTGGCCAAATCCATCGCGGAGTTTCTTTTTAATGATGAAAAAGCGATGATACGTTTTGATATGTCTGAATTTAAAGAAGAACATTCTGCTGCATTGCTTTATGGTGCACCACCGGGATATGTTGGCTATGAAGAGGGAGGCATGCTTGTAAATAAGATAAGGCAAAAGCCTTATTCCGTATTATTGTTTGATGAGATAGAAAAAGCGCACCCATCTGTGTTTGATACATTTCTTCAAATACTGGATGAAGGTCACATGCACGACAGGCTGGGCAAAGAGGGAGATTTTTCCAATGCACTGATTATATTTACTTCAAACATAGGAAGCGAGTGGATTACCGAGCAATTTGAAAAGAGTGAGATTCCGCCATCTAATAAGCTGATGGAAATAATGACTAAATATTTTCGACCCGAGTTTCTTGCACGACTTACAGAAATAGTTCCTTTTGCACCTATCAATGAAAAAAATATTATTCGTATTTTTGAGATACAAATGAAAGGTCTTTTTGAAGCATTAGACAAACAGGGGGTATCACTTGAAATTTCTGACGAGGCAAAAAAATATCTTGCTTTGAATGGATTTACTCCTAAATATGGCGCCAGGCAAATCTCGGGAGTAATAAGAAATCAGCTTCGTCGCCCTATATCAAAATATATTATTGCAGGAGAACTTAAAAAAGGAAATACTGTAAAAGTTGATTTGCAAAAGGAGGAAATGGAATGGACCATAAAATAATTATTTTTATAAATCAAAGAACTAAAATATATTTATAACTAATTTCAAAATGATTGTTTTAATCACTCATCTTAAATTTTAACTATTATGCCACAAGTAAAACCCGGTATAGCTACAACCATACTTGCTCCCGATCCTGTTGGAGAAGGCTTTGTTGAAATATCGCCAAATAAAACGCTCTTTATTCAAAAGCTTACCAAAGAACCTCCCATAAAGCCTGAAATTGTTGAAGACCTCCAAACAGTGGAACAGGTATTTGAACATTTTAAACCGAATTGTGATGTGGAACTGGAAAAAGAAGACGGCTCTACCATGAAACAAAATTTTCAATTCGGAGGTCTTGGCGATTTTGATGTAAAAAACCTTACTAACCGGAGTTCATATTTAAAAACCCTGAACGTTGAAAACGATGCTTATCTCAAAATACTAAAGCAATTAAAAACAAACAGATCGCTGAAAAATGTAATTGAAAATCCAGAAACAAAAAATGCTTTCATCAATTCTTTAAAAGCCCTGGCGGCTGAATTGGAAGAAAATTCATAGCTATAGATTTTTTCAGATTTTCATTTTCTTAAAATAATTTATTGAACCTTCAAAATTAATAATCATGGCCACTGAAGTAAAAAACGAAAACGTACAGGAATATAAACAGGAAGAAAAACTGGAGCTGCGTGATGCTCCGGCACTGGAAACATCATTGAATACCCTTGTAAAAGTGGGCGGGTTCGACTTTCTTGAGGCGGTTGTTGATGGTGCGGATAATATGAATCCGGTACGTAAAGCAAAGCGAAACATCTTTCTCTCAGATGCGAATAAAAAAGAGCAACGTGCAGAATTGAAGAAAAAAATTCAATTATGGATGGATCTTTTATCTAATAGCAATTCAGTCTCTGAAATGGTTGACAAATCTGTTGAAAAAGCCGAAACGGCCGAAAAGCTTTTAAAAGGTAACTTAAAGAAAGTGCTGAACGAAACCCGTGAGCTTGAGCAGTCTTATCGTTCTGTTCATCTGTTTTATAAAAACACAGAGTCTCCTAAGCTGAAAAATGTAGTGATACTGAACGCCGGTATGGAACAACTCACTGACCTTGACGAACCGAGATTTATTGAATATGTGGCTGAAGAATTGAAAAACAAATATGACAGGCTCGATCTGCGTCACAATTATTCACTGATGGTAATTCCTGGTTATCTTAAATCTAATACAATAGTCGATAAATGGGGAAAGATGGCCTACAATAATAAGGTAATGCTGGTAACTGATTTTGAAAATATAGAAACACCGGAGGATGTACTGGATATGTTTACAGATGCAAACCTTACAGGAGGAGACCCGCACAAAGCAAATGTGGTAATGACGTGCAATTACATTGTAGGCAGGGGAAAGAAAACAGAAGTGGGAGAAGAAGAAGATATCTACGTACCGGGTTCAGCCGCCCTGGCAGGCAAAATGTATTGTACAAAAATGTCGCAGCCTGTGGCTGGCAAAACTTATGGTTCCATAGATGAAATAGATGCTGTGCGCTTTGATCAAAAAAAAGGGGAGATTTCAGAACTTGAAAACGTGGGTTTAGTTCCGCTAGTAGGTTCATGGGGAAAGGTAATGCCTTTTTCAGCAAAGACTTTATTTACGGGTGATAATCTCGGTATGCAAACTTACTCTGTTGTTCGGGTATTCGATTTTATTGCTAAAGTAGTTTCAGATTTTCTAAACAGACGAGCCTTTGAACTTTGGAATGTAAAAATGGAAAAAAATCTCCGTTCGCAAATTGTAAAATTTCTTGATGGTATTCAGGGTCCTGATAAATTGATCGAAAAATTTCAGATCATCCGGTTTGAAAGAGATGAAGATCAGAAAGACCGTATTTTTCTTGACATTCACATAACTCCTTTTTTTCCTGCAAAAAGCTTTTTAGTAAAATTGGATGGATATAAAGGTGACGATGGCGAAGAATGGAAAGCGCAATACAAACAGCAATAACGCAGGAATATTATAACGAATGGTAGTTTAGTAAAAGTCTCTGCTTTTGAGATTGATAGTTTTACTTGAATAAAAACGAATTAAACTCATTGTAATTTTTTTTACTTTTAAAGCCCAAATTTCGATCGGCAAGCCCTATATTTATCCATAAAAATCATAGATAATTTATTTTAAAGCTAACTGCAGTGCGCCGGGTAAGCGCGGTACATCTATTCCGTTCATCTGTTTATTGTAAATTTAGCATTGAATTTTACATACGAATAACACTGCGCAGTCATCGCATAAAAGGCTGCGCGGAATTGATGTATATCACGGTAAGATGCAACAGTGATTTTTTAAAAAAAGTTATTTAGACAAAATAGAAAACGTAATTTCGGGATAATTATAAATAGGCGAATTAAAAATGAGAAGCAGATAACAGGAGCCGCATTAACTTGAAAAAAATTATGTATGCTTTTCAAAAAGCAGATTGAAATATTCCGAAACAATATTTTAAACTAAACCATTGATGAAAATATTTATTGTTGCTATAAGCAGATTCTTATGTTTGAATTTATAGCAATTGAGACTACCGGTGAAAACAAAATATCTTCAGAGAATGGTCTTCTTTTAATAAACCTTCAGAATATAATAAACTCTCAAAACAGGTATGGCAATCAAATATTTTTGGCCGTGTATTGGCTTGTTTTTCGTTTTCTCAATAATATTGGTAGCTATAGTAAAGCAATTTGCAGAAGGGTTTGTCGGAGGCGGTAAAAAACCTATTATTTACGGAACACTTGCATCTGTAATCGCTTCTTTAGCAGCTTATGGTTCTTCACTTATTACAGAACATCTGTTTACAGTATATTGGTTTTTTTCATGTATTTTTTTGTTATTTGGTATTATACACATGGCCATAGTACACAAAAAATATTTCTATTCCACGAATGAAGACAATGGAAAAATATTAGTGGGAGAAATAATCTTCGGGCTTTCTATCATTTTTTTTACCATTGTTGTTTTTTCTTCCCTGAAATATCTTTTAGGAGGTAAATCTTTTCTCTTTTATCCAATGCTCATGAGCTGTATTGCTTTTTTTGTACCGATGCTGGTGATGCATGCTTTTGAAGCAGCCTATACTATTCCTTCAGCAATTTTTAAAACATGGTGTTACCCGCTGAATCAGCAAATAGATTTGCCTGATGAAAACCCCAGGGAAAAGCTATACGTAATCGGGTTTGAAATTGCAAAAAAATTTACTGATACAAAGAAAACTTATTTTCGGGCAAAAGCACCTGAAAGTATGAAGTTCAGTGAATTATATTATCATTTTATAAATGACTATAATGAGCTGCAAAGCGAAACTCCTATCGAGTACACTCATGAGAGCTATGAACCTTATGAATGGTGGTTTCGCAGAAAACCAAAATGGTACCAGGCACAGCGTATTCTGGATCCGGAAATATCAGTTCGTGAAAACGGCATTAGAGAAAATACAGTAATTATTTGTGAACGTATTAAAAATTAATTCAAACCTGAATGGTATGAAAGATCAAATCAAACATCTTCCCGTAAATTGGATAGACGGGATGAAGATCAACAAGAATCATTTCATCGCCCAGGACGACGCATGGAAAGATGCATTAAATGATGTGGCAGCTTTATGTACTTCTCATTTAAGATTTGGTATTCTCCCTGCCTCATCTGCCGGAGAAAATAATTTCAATGTGAAAATTTCTTTGGATAATCAAAACACGTTAAGGGTAGCAGTACTCGCATGCCAGGCCATAACTCCGGGAGGCACAAGAATAAATTTGCCCGTTTTAGCCGTTTCAGAAAATGCTGAGACGGATGGAGTATCGGCAACATCCTTTCAATTCTCAGAGGCTAAAGCAGAAGCTAACTGGTGGGTGGTTTTAATGGTGCATCCCTTTGAAAAAAGACCGGCAGGCAGTCCCGATCTTTCTGAAAATCCTCCGCGATTCCCGTATGTGTTACCTGTCTATACAGTACAGATTATAAGTGAAAGCCAGTATAGTCAATTTGCCTATCACCCTTATGCTCTTACCATAGGAAAGATATCAGCAAACGGTAATGATATAAGAGTGGAAACTGATTACATACCACCTTGCTATTCTACTAATGCCTTTTCAGATCTGGTTACACTTCATGCCGAGCTTGATCAGTTTTTAGCCATGCTTGAAATGCGCTGCTCCCAAATTGTTCAAAAAATTTTTAAAAAGAATCAGCAAAATGATATATCAGAATTGGTAATGTTTCTTTGCGACAGGGTAATGCTTTACCTGGGCCACACCATTACTAATATGCGCTGGATTATAATACATGAATCCCCTGCAGCCCTTTTCGCATGCATTGCCAGCTTGGCAAGAGTAATGAAAAATACTATTGATCTGCGCATTGGCTCCGGAAAAGAAGAAATGATGAATTACCTTAGCGAATGGTGTGAATTGAAGCAGGGTGAGCTTGAAAGCATGCTTAGCAGCCTGGCGAATATAAGATTTGATAATAATGATATAAATAAGAATATACAAAAAATTACACAGTTTGTAAAAGTAACAGCCAGGCTATTTGAAACACTAAGCAAGCTTGAATTTATTGGTAAACGTAAGGATAGCGGAATATTTGTAAAAGAAGAAAAGCCTGGTAATATAGATTTACAGCAAAACAAAGGAAGACGACGTTTCTTTGGATAATCTTTATAAATATTTTTTATGAAACCACTTAATCAGTCAGAAAGAAAAAAAGCATTTGGAAATTTCCTGCTTTTTTTTATAATTACTATAGCCGTTATTATAACTGCAGTTTTTTTTAGCATAAGAGTGCCTTTTAAACAGAATGAATACCTGCTGCAGCAAATGGACCTTGCTGGAAATGAAAGAGCTTTTGCTGAATCATTTAAAAATAAAATGCAGGAGACTATGAACTGGCTTGACTCTGTTAACCTGAAGCCAAATGCAGATATGATAGATAGCAGGATTAGCAATAATATAACCAGGATGACTCAAATGGCTGAAAGTGATTCCACAATGAACAGCTTTTATTTAGGCATAGTACAAACCCTCAATAATTTGCAGCAGGCAAAATTTGCATTAAGAACACAATTGGCAAAAAATGAAAATGCGGGCAGCGGTGAAGACCTTAAAGATAAACAAATCAAATTTCTGAAAGACCAATTAGAATTATGTAATGCTGCTTTAAAAAGATAGTAACTTAGTATAAAATTTAATTCAATGCGATCATCAGAAATTTTTACACGTCAAAGAATGAAACTTGACATAAGTGTCTGGCTCTCTATGATAACCGTAATAGTTCTTTCATGCGGATTATTTGCATACAAAATGATAGATAAATCCAAAATAAAACCATGCACTCCTTTTGATATTACTATAAACGGTTTGGCAAATTCCGGTGACAGTACTTATAATGTAGATGAATCTTTATTATTTAAAGGAAATATTCCTTCAGGTGATGAAATAATTTGGTATTTTGGAGATAATACAAAAAAGCAGGAGGGTTTTATAACAAGTCATACTTTTAAGCAGACAGGAAATTTTGTTATTACCGCTACTATAAATGACAATTGCGTAAGCAGGAGGAAAATAAATATTATTAAGCCTGAAATTATTATAAGAGACAGCAGCGGAAATATAGCCGCCAATATAATCGGCAGCGATGAGATACCTATAGGCGAAAATGCAACTTTCTATACGCTGCTGCCTGCTAGTTCTTATGTATGGACAATTGAAAATAATAATTATTATCAGCCCCGGAATGGAAAACAAACAGCCTTTAAGTTTAAAACTGCAGGCATATATACAATTATGCTTGTTCTTGATAACGACCGTCAAAAAACTTTCAGAAAAAATGTTGTTGTAAACCCTGCAGATGCAAATAACAATGATGAAGACGAATCTCTTACAAAATTGATACCTTCTGATTATTACAAAGTTTCACCTAAGAAAGAAGATTCTGTTGTAAATCAAAACCTGCCCGCACAAAACCAGTCTGTACAAAGCCTGCCTGCACAAAATCAAACCGTACAAAAACCGCCAGAAGAAAAAACAATAGAAAAAAGAGGCATAGGCGCCGGCACATTTAAAGGGTTGCTTGAGAATCTTGTTCTTGGAAAAATGGAGTGTGATAAATTTAACCAATATTTTTTATGTTTAAATTTAACTGCTAAGAATGTGTATGTGAATGGAGGAAGAAAACCTGTTAGTTTTTCAGACTTCTGCCAACAGTTACAATTGCAGTCGCAAAAAAAAGGAACAACAGTGGAGATTGCTTCAGCAGAAATAAAGCGGGATGACCCTGATAATCCAGATTGTGAAACAAGATTAAATATAGGATATACCGTAACCGAAAAGAAGTTAATACTTTTTAAGAAAAAGACAACGCCGCATTAAATTTTTAAACGATACTAATGCTTAAAGAATAATAGTGCCCGTGACTAAACACTTATAAATCCTCCTCATCTTGAATTCGCAACAAAATAGGTTCATCATTTTTCAATTCAGTTGGCTCTACACCCTTTTTTCCATTACTAAGCAAAACAATATCATGGTCTTCGTATCCAAGGTCTATAAATATGCGGTCATCAATCATCCATCCTGTACCTGTTATAATGTTTCCTTTCAGGTTAAAAATTCCTTTTACAAAAAGGTCATCCTGCAATTCTATTGAAATGAGTTGTCCGTCAGAAAAGTTTTTGTATTTGCCCTTAATATTTGCGGCTATATAAGTAAATTTTTTGGGCTTTTGCTCCTCAGTCTTTTTTAATTGTTCGTTACTGATGTTTTCGTTAATCGTTTCTTTTGCAGAAACACTATCAGGGTGTTGTCCATCACCCAAATCCACTTTTACTTCCATAGATTTGAAAACGTTTTCATCAACCTGCGAATTTTGCAAATTAATTTTAGAGGGCGGAGTAATAGATTTGAAAACATTATACCCAAAGTCTTTCATATATAATTCGGGGTATTCAAATAATTCCTTTACGGCAATAATTTTATAAACATATAAAGCTGTTTCAGCATTCAAATTCATAGAGAAATAATCTTTTCCCTGACTGTTCATAGTCTTAAACATTCTGCCAATACCAACATTGTAAGCCGCGGCGGTAAGCACCCATGAGGATATTCCATAATTCTTTCTTATCAGCATATAATTTCTTGCCAATTCTTTGCAGGCGGCGTAAGTAGACTTGCGGATATCGTCACGCTCATCTACAAAATCTGAAACGATTAATCCGCGTTCCCGTGCTGTTGGTGGCATAAGTTGCCAAAACCCTCTTGCGCCGGCATTTGATGTAAGATTTTGAAAGCCGCTTTCAACAATCGCCAAATATTTTAAATCTTCGGGTAAGCCTGTTCCCTGCAAATAACGTTCTACTAAAGGAAAATTTTCAGCAGCACGTTTGCGTAATTGAGGCAGGTTCACATTGGGTATTTGCCTCCGTATAACATTCATGAGCTGTTTAGAAACAAAATCATTATCTACAGGTATGCGTTCACCGCAGAAAATAATATCATGATCAAGACAGCTTGCTGATTGGTAAATACAACAAAAGTATATTAACAGATATATTGCCCGCGGTCTTAATTTCATTTTTCTTTACATTCAATTTTTTCTCTGGTTATAAATTTTCTTTTTTAAATCTCTATACCTCATTTAAACATATATCCAATACCTAATCCCACTGTTGTAATTTTATTAGTGGGATTGCTTTCATCCATAAATATTCTGAAATCTTTGAATCCATGAGCATAATTTAAGGTGCAGAAAAATCCACTGCGAAATTCATATCCCGCAATAACATTACCGCCAATATCAAATCTATGAGTGGGAAAACCATTGGTGGTATCAGCGGCGTCAAATGTTAGTGGGTAATCAGTGTTATCTTTTTCAAGATAAACGGTTCCCGATAACACGTAGGAGAAATAGGGTCCTGCTCCAATAAAAAATCTTCCATTTTTTGTGGGGATATTATAAACAAAATTTAAAGGCAAATCAATACAGTGTGCTTTAATTCTATTATTGTAATCAATATTAGTATATGTGTAAGCCTCATGATTTCTCCATCCTTTAAGTATATACTGTATCTGCGGCCTAAAAATAATATTCTTGCTTAAAGGGATAGATGCTGCAAAACCTCCAAAATATGAAAACACTCCACTAACAGCTAACGAATGATCTTTTGAGCTATCTGTACGCGCTACGTACATATTTGTTCTGGTATTACTTGTAAAAATGGGTCCTCCCGTAATGCCTATTCTAATCTTTTGTGAGTAAGCGGCAGGCAAGGTTGTAATTATAAAAATTAGGATTAAAATAAAATTTCTCATAAAAAATGTTTTAATTGTTAAATATCAGAATTGTTTCAAAGTTATATTTAGAGTAGCTGTTCTAAGGCAATTTATGGTACTATTACAGAGACCGTATCGGTATAAAATATATATTTTGCAGGTGAATTGATAATAATAGTAATTATTTAAACATATACCCAATACCTAATCCAACTGCTGTGTTTTTATTGCTGGGGTTTACCACGATTTGCTGTTCAGTATCTAATATTCTAAAGTTCCTAAATCCATGAGAATAATTTATGGTACAGAAAAACCCATTGCGAAATTCGTATCCTGCAATAACATTCCCGCCAATGTCGAACCTGTTTGTAGGTTTGCCATTCCCGGTAGTATCTGATGAGTTGAATGTTAGCGGGGAATCACCCTTCCTCTCATCATGTATATTTCCTGACAAAACATAAGACAAATACGGTCCCGCTCCTATAAAAAATCTTCCATTTTTTGTGGGAATATTATAGACAAAATTCAATGGCAAGTCAATACATTGCGCTTTAATCCGGGAATCGTAATCTGCGGCGCTTGTGTAATCAAAATGATTTCTCCATCCTTTAAGTATATACTGTATCTGCGGCCTAAAAATTATATTTTTACTTAAAGGAACAGATGCTGCAAAACCACCAAAATATGAAAGCACGCCACGAGAAGATCTTGTGCGCTCTTTTGTGGGGTCCGTATCGGTAATGTGAATATCTTCCCTTGTATTGTTTGAAAAAATGGGTCCGGCGGTAATACCTATTCTAATCTTTTGTGAGTAGGCAGCAGACAAAGTTGTAATTGTAAGAATTATTATTAAAAGAAAACTTCTCATAAAAATTGTTTTAATTTGTTAAGCGCCAAGAGTTGTTTCAAAATTAACTTGAAATATCAGAGTAACGCAAAATTTCTTTGATAATTTCTCTGAATGTTTTTTGAAAAATATTTTTTCCTTTTTATAAACCTGAATCACTATACAATTATTTTAAATGATATTCAATTCAAACCAATAATGGCTCTGCTTCCCCTGTGCTGCCAAGCATATTATAATTCATCTTATTTGCTAATTTGTTTTGAATTAAGTAATGCAGCTATTGATATATCCTTGCAAAGCAGAATGCTACTATTGCAAGGATTTCAATTGTTGCTAAGAGCTAATCTGAAACCTACTCTTTTACTTTTTTCATCGGGCCTCTTTTTATCCCTTGCTGTTGCACTAAGTCCCCCCAAGTCGTACCAACATCCCCCCCTGATCACTTTTGCTTTACCCGATGCCGGACCTGCAGGATTTTTTGACGAACCGGATTCATTATAAAATCCGAAATCATACCAATCACTGCACCATTCAGATACATTACCTAACATGTCATAAATTTTTAAAGAATTAGGTTTTAACTTTCCTACAGGATGGGTTGAACTTTTTGAATTATCATTATACCAGGCTATATTATCAATCTTATCTTTAAGGCTTTGAGTTTTTGCAGCATATTCCCATTCAGCTTCAGTGGGAAGCCTGTATTTCTTATTCGTAATTTCATTAAGCTTTTCTATAAATTTCATTACATCGTTCCAGCTTACATTTTCTACGGGACAATTAGCGCAATTCTTAAATGCTGAGGGATTAAATCCCATAATTCTTTGCCACTGCGATTGGGTTACTTCATATTTTCCAATGTAAAAGGAATCTATTACTACCACGTGCATTGGGCCTTCATCGTTTGCTCCTACATCGTTGCCCATTTTATAGCCACGCCGTCCAATTTTCATCATGTTAAATTCAATTTCGCGGGCTGTCTTTATATCATCACGCTCTTCATTTGCTTTTTCCTCTTTATTGTTTTGTACACTTAATTCTTTTTGAATTTCTGACTCGGCTAAGACAGTATCAATTTTTTGAATCTGATTTGCAGCATACACATCATTTGGCTTTATTTGTAATGCTTGTATATAAGCCGTTTTAGCGGCATCGTAAGATTTATTGTTATAAGCCTTATCGGCTGAATTAATAATTTCTTTATATTCTTCTGCTTCATCCTGATTTTTTTGTTTTTCCAGTTCATTCAGTTTTACAATAACTGCAGCATCATCAGGCTTTATTTTTAATGCTTCGTTATAGGCGTCTTTAGCTGAATCATACAACTTTTGGCTTAATGCCTTGTTTCCTGTAATCAGAAAATCAGAATATAAATTTTTATTAATAGAATTGAGCCTGGCAGTTGCAGCAGCATCATTCGGTTTTATTTTCAGCGCTTCATAATAAGCAATTTTAGCTGCAACGTACGATTTATCGTTGAAAGCTTTATTGGCTGCATTCATATAATTTGTATATGCTTCTTCTGATACATCCTGCGTTTTTTGTTTTTCTATTAAACTCAATTTTGCGAGAGCTGCGGCATCATTTGGTTTTATCTTCAAAGCTTCATTATAAGCATCGGCGGCTTCGTTGTAAGACTTTTCGTCTAATGCCTTATTGCCCGCACTCATAAAACTGTTGTATATATTTTGATTGATAGAATTCAATTTTGCTATAACAGAAGCATCGTTTGGCTTTATTTTTAAAGCTTCGGTGTAAGCCAATTTAGCTTCGTCATAAGATTTTTCCTTCGCCGCTTTATCGCCTGCATTTACAAAGCTCATATATAAAGTCTTACTCTTATTTTGCTCTTCTATTTGCTCATTATTTTTTTGTTTTGCTATTGAATTCAATTTTGCAAGAGCTGCTGCATCATTGGGTTTTATTTTCAACGCTTCATCGTATGCAATTTTAGCTGCATCGTAAGAACTATCGTTAAAAGCCTTATCCCCAGCATTCATATAACCGGAATATTCTTCTTCTATTTTATCCTGGATTTTTTGTTTTTCAATTACATCCAGCTTTGCAAGTACGGGACCATCATTTGGTTTTATTTTCAGCGCTTCATTGTAAGCGTCTTTAGCTTCGTTGTACAATTTCTGCTTTAAGGCATTATTCCCTGCAGTAACAAATCCTGTATATAAATTTTGATTAATAGAATTGAGCTTTGCAGTTACTGCGGCGTCATTGGGTTTTACTTTTAAAGCTTCGTTGTAAGCAAGCTTAGCTTCATCGTAAGACTTTTCGTTTAATGCTTTATCGCCTGCTTTCACAAAACTGTTATATAAATCTTCATTTTTCCTTTGCTCTTCTTCTATTTTATCCCGGGCTTTTTGTTTTTCTATTGAATTCAATTTTGCTGTAACTTCATCATCAGGTTTTATTTTAAGAGCTTCGGTATACGCAATTTGAGCCTCATTATAATCTTTATCTGCAAAAGCTTTATCTCCTGCATTTACATAACTGCGGAATGAATTTTCTTTTTGGCGATTTTCTGCATCCATTTTTGCCGATGCTAATTTCTTTTGAATATTCTCAATCTGCTTATTTGCGAACAGGTCATCAGGTTTTATTTTTAAAGCTTCGTAATAATACCGAAGAGCTTCATCGAATTTATTTGCATAATAAGCATTATTTGCTTTTGTTATTACATCAGCATAGTCTGCAATCTTTACATTTTCAATTTGCTTATTAACTTCCTGTAATTGTGACTGGGCATAATTGTTATCCGGCTCTATTTGTAAAGCTTGCTCGTATTTTGTTTTTGCATCGTCAAATTGTTGATTTTTTTTAGCTTTATCCGCATCTGAAAGCAAACGTAGAACATATAAGTGGCTGCTCTCAGGTGTAGAAGCATCTGAATCTTTGCTACTGACTGAAGGATTGTTTTGAGGTTTTTGAACAGGTGTGTTGTCGCTGATTTGCTTATTTATTTTGTCAATCTGTTTTAAGTCTGTAAAATCTTTTTCCTGATCTTTATAATCAATATCATCTTTGTACACAATGATAAATTTATGTGTTCGTGGTCCTTCAATAACGAATAAAGTGTATGGATTTGGGTCAGTCACTTCTTTTTGCTTCTTCGTTTGCAACGGGATCGATGTGGGAGTCGCAGCCAAACGGTTAACTGTATACGGACAATTATCTATTTCTCCGAAATAAGATTTGGTTACTTCAGAATGAAAGAGAAGTGTTGTAATGTCGTTTTTTGAAACAAAAATTTTAAGCCCATTTATACCTTGATTCTGAGCAAAAAGATGCTGGTGAGAAATCAGAATAAATAAATATAAGAAAATAAAAAGTTTTTTGAAAGTCATATCTTTTAAACAATAATTGTGTAAGGTACAAGATACAGGTAAACATAATTTATATTACTCGATTTTGATTGAAGAAAAATTTTAAATCCAATTGCGCTGCCCGCTATATAAAGAGGTTTCGTTATTGCTTTTGCTGATTATAAATTGCAGCGGGAATATTAAGCAGCAGTTTTCTTTTATTCAGCCTGTCATTTATTTCAAAAGTTAAGTTCTCTTCGTTTGAAATCGAAAATATTTTAGTTACATACACTACAAGCTTTTCCTTACCTGATAAAATTATTGGGAAATCTGCGATATAAACAGGAAGAAGGTTGACTATCTTACCATCTTTTGTATAATTGCTTAACAGCATACTGCCGGTTAGAAATTCAATTGAATCATTATTTTGAATTAAGAATTTAAAATAAACTTTTGTTTCTCTGAAACTAATATTCTCACAAATCAATTTTAAATTATTAGACCCTTCTGTCAAATTCAAAGCCGCGGGTTCTGCCATTATTTCCCTGCTGATAAGTTTATTCTCCACACTGAAATCTATTGTATCCCATAATTGCCCGGCCGGAGGGCTGTTAAAATCAACGCTTATATACTTTACGTATATTTCGTTTAGCGATGGGTCTTTCGGATTTGGATAATACAAAGTAACCCCGGAAAGAGAATTGATATTGTTATTTATTTTTAAATGAGGGGTATCTTTTTTTTCAGATGCTAATTTAGTTCTGATAATATATGCCTTTATATCACTAATTTTTGTTTTTGCAAAATTTACAAGGTTGTCTATATTGTAAGCAGAGTTATTTACCACAATGGTTGAATCTGCAAGGCCTATAAATTGATTAAAGTACAATACCGCATCGTCATATCTTAAATATTTCAATGCTTCGATGCCGCTATTATAGGCGCTCATCATTTCTTTTTCTTTTTTTTCTTTGTAAGCCACAGAATCTCTTTTAGCTACTAAGACTTCAATATAGTTGATTTGTTTTTCGAGATAGTATGACTGGTCGGGATTTATCTTACGAGCCTCCTTGTAATTTTCTAAGGCGATGGTATATTCCTGGGTAGCAAGTGCATTATCTGCCGTGGCTGTGAGAGAGTCATACTGGTCTGCCAGTATTTTTACATTTAATGAATCGCTTATTATTTTATCAATTTCATTAAGTTTCATTTTAGGCTCTGCTTCGTTTGGCTTTAGTTCGCTTGCCTCCACGAAGGCTTCTTTGGCAACAGAATAATTCTTGATGTTATAAGCAGTTCTTGCTTTTGCAATAAGAACATTATATTTTTTTGTTGTTTCTATTTCTTTACTAACACTATCTTTCCTGCTCTCGCTGGTTGCAGAAATTTCAGCAAAAGCTTCTTCAATTTGAGCCAATCTAACTTTTGGATATTGTTCATCTTTATATTTCAATGCTTTTGCATATAATAATTTTGAAGCGGAATAATCTTTATTTTCAAAAGCCTCATCTGCCTTCGTAATAATTTCAGAGTACTGAAGAGTGTTTAAAGAGTTTTGCTTAATTTTTTCGTTTTCAGAAATTTGCTTTGCCTGGGTATCAGCAAGAATTTTGTTTATTTGAATTATCTTGTTTTTAGAATATAAATCATTTTTGTTTATTTGTAAAGCTGTGTTATATTCATCTTTAGCCTGCGTGTACATTCCGTTTTTATAATCTTCGTCAGCTAAACTAATAATAGATTTATACTCATTTTCTTTGTCTTTATTTTTTTGCAGGGTCAATTCCTTTTCAGCCTGTGCAGCCAGTTCAGCTAAGGCGCTGTCTGTTTTTTTTACCTGTTTTTTTGCATACACATCTTCTGGTTTTATATTCAAAGCTTCATTATAATTACTTTTGGCTGCATCGTATAATTTTTCACTAAAAGCCTTGTCACCTGAATTTATGTAATTGTTATATAATGCTTCATTTTTTTCACGTTCCGTTACAATATTGTCAGTAACAATTTTTTGATCAATAGAATTAATTTTGGCTTTTACAAAAGCATCATTTGGTTTTATCTTCAAAGCCTCATTGTAAGCGCTTTTAGCTGCGTCGTAAGACTTCTCTTCCAATGCTTTGTTTCCGGCATTAATAAAGCTTGTGTATAAAGCCACATTTTTTTCACGTTCTCTCTCTATGCTGTCAGAAATAATTTTTTGATTGATAGAATTGAGTTTTGTTGAGGCAAGAGCATCATTTGGTTTTATCTTCAGAGCTTCACTATAAGCCATTTTAGCCGCATCATAAGAGTTATTGTTCACAGCTCTGTCGCCTGCACTTATGTAGCTGTTATATAAATTATCCTGTTTTTGTTTTTCTTGTTCAATTTTTGTTGCAGCTATTTTTTTTTGAATAAGCTGTATTTGACTATTTGAATATATATCCCCTGGTTTAAGGCTCAATGCCTGGTTGTAATATTTTACAGCTTCATCAAATTTGTCTAAGTAAAAAGCAATATTGGCTTTGGTTATTATATCAGTATAGTCAGCTTCCTTCCTGCTTTGAATTAATTTGTTTACTTCCTGCAATTGTGTTTGTGTATAGTTGTTATTAGGGTTTATTTGTAAAGCCTGTTCATATTTTATTTTTGCCTCATCGAATTGTTCATTTTTTTTTGCCTTATCTGCCTGTGATATTAAAAAATAAAAGTTATCGTTGCCTGCATTGTTCTGCTTCACAGAGGAATTAGAATTCTCGCTGCTTTTTGATACATTATTTTGAGACGGGTTTGCAATCTGCTTACTATTAAAATCTTTGATTAATTTGGATAACAGCTTTAAATCTGAAAAGTCATTATCTTGTTGCGATAAGTCTATATCCTTTTTGTATGTAATCACCAATTCATGTTTGCGGTCGCCTTCAAGTATGTGTAAAATATATGGCTCGGTTACGTCCTGCGAAGTCTGTATCATAATTGCTTCTTTACCCAGCGCAGATACTTTATACGGAGAATTTTTTTTATCAAAATAAAAATTGGTTACCTCAGAATGAAATGTAATAGATGAAATTTTATCTTTCGATACTAAAATTTCAAACCCATTAATATTTTGAGCAAATAGATTTTGCGAAAAAATAAATAGAAGATAAAATAAGAAAATAAAAAAGTTTTTCGAAATCATATTTTTTTTAATAATAATTTAAAAGAAGAAGAAAGTTTACTAACAAACCTAATTTATATTACTCAATTTTCAATAAGATAAAAACTATAAGATTATACGTATTAGCTAATGGCTGTACTTAATAATTGATTTAGAATACTCTGCCATAGTTTTAATTTGTTTTCTATCGCATACACAAAAGTAATATTGATTTTATTTTTTCAGCATGGCTTGTAATCGCAAGAGGAGAAGACCAATCGTTGAGGTAATGAATGAAAGATATTGCAGAATGCAGAGTAAGATATTTTTTTGCGCATCCTGCAGTTTAAAACACAAAGGCTGGAATTATAATAATAAGCGTTCTCACAATAAGGAGCACATATAATTCGAATTTTCAAAATAAGCATTTATAATTAAAAAAATAAATCTTCAAAAAAAAATAATAAAATACAGTGCGTAATAAAAAAATTACTACTTTGTAGCCATTATTCACCTAAAACTCATTTTTTATGGCTTTTAAAGCATTATGTAAAATCGGCAGTAAGGAGTTCGATGTAATCAGTTGCGATTACGCACTCCGCAGAGATGTAGACGCCAAAGGCAGACCATCTTCTGGACTTTATGGAGGCACTATTAATCTGGCAGTAGAATCTACAGATGATACCTCTATAATTGAATCAATGGTTAATCAGTATAAACCGGTGGACGGAACGGTTACATTTAAAAAAAGCGACGAAGATGCCAAAATGAAAGAATTAACCTGGGAGAAAGGCTACATTATAAATTTTGCAGAAAGCTTAGATATTGTAGGCGCCCAGCCCATGCTTATTCACTTCACTGTTTCTGCTCAAAAAATTAAGATCGGCAATGCTGAGCACCAGAATGATTGGCCGGGTTGATTGATGTGTTACAATAATAATTTAAAAAACCCTTAATTTTTTTGAAACAGGTTAATCTTTTTTTGATCTGATGGGGAATTTATTTGATACTTTTTAAATTGCTATTGTTTATAAAGCAGGTTGATAGAACCGATTGTTTCAATTTCATAAGTACGGCGATTTATAAAAGCCAGGCATGCACAAAGTACAAATTTGTGTGCCTTGGCTTTCTCTATATTTTAGATATATTTATCTCCACTATTCAATTTTCGCAGCTATGCAAAATCAGGTTATTGCTGATATTGAAATTGAAGATCAGAAGATTGATTATTATAGTTCTGTTTTAATAAGGCAGCAGTTCAATGAGCATCATGAATTTATTATACGTATAAAATACGATGTATTAGAAAAGATCGGGTCTTTCAGCTTAGATAATGCACAAAAAATGATTGGCAAAACAGCCATCATAAAATTGAAAAAGGCAGATGATTTTAATGATGCTTATGAATTCCGGGGAATCGTTTGTGAGATCAGCTTGGAGCAATCTGATAATTTTACCAGCGACCTTGTATTAAAAGGATACAGCCCAACCATTCTGCTTGAAAATGGCGTACATTTCTCTTCATTTTATAAGAAAAAACTACAGGAGATTGTACAGCAGGTAACGCAACCTGTTTCCGGGAGTAACTGCACTGTAAACGTAAGTCCGCAATATAAAACACCTATTACATATAGCTGTCAATACAGAGAAAGCGGGTTTCATTTTTTAAACAGGTTATCATCCGATTTCGGAGAATGGTTTTATTATGATGGAAAAGATTTATTTTTTGGAAAGCCATCATCTTCCCCAAACATCGAGATTACTTATGGTGAAGACGTACATAATATTCAATTCAAGCTGCGCATATTGCCTTTAACCTTCAGCAATTATTCTTATATTTCAAAAGACGACAGCTTTATTAGCTATGATGCTCCCTCAAGTGTAGATGGATTAGATCAATATGCCAGTTATGTTTTGAAGGAATCAAATAAAGTTTTTTCTGAACCGGTGAATTTTCCCGTTAAACAAAGAGTTGAAAGCAAAAGCGACCTGGAAGGTTTTGTAAAGAAACAAAAAACAGCAATGGCGGCAGACCTCGAGGTACTATCGGGAAGCAGTGATAATCCAACCATTTGCATTGGTGCAATCGCTGACGTAAAGATTTCAGTTTTGGCAAATAATTCATTTAAAAAAGAAGATTGCGGAAAGTTTCTCATCACCAGCATTGAGCATCATGTAACGGAAAATGGGAAGTATTACAACACTTTTGAGGGCATCCCGTCCGGGCTGGAAGTAGTACCTGTAAAGAATATTATTATGCCCATTGCAGAGCCGCAGATAGCAACAGTAAAAGACAATAAAGACACTGATAATATGGGCAGGGTGCGGGTGCAGATGCTGTGGCAGCAGCCAATTAATGAAATGACCGACTGGATAAGGGTGATGACGCCTGATGCAGGAGGCGGAAAAGATGGTGCAAAGAATAGAGGGTTGGTAGTTGTGCCTGAAGCCGGTGATCAGGTGCTTATTTGCTTTCGCTACAATGATCCCGACAGACCTTTTGTTTTGGGAGGCTTGTTTCATGGCAAAACAGGTGGGGGCGGTGGCAGCGGTAATAACACGAAAAGTTTAACCAGCAAAAGCGGGCATACAATAACTTTAGATGATGGAAAGGGAATTTCCATTATTGATAAAACAGGGAAAAATAAAATTGAAATTGACGGTACCAACCTGATTACTATAACCGCAGATGTAAAAATTATACTTACCAACAGCAAATCAACCCTTACAATGGATGCAGATAAGACTACCCTGGACTGCGATACTTTTACGGTAAATGCTGCACATGTAAATATTGAAGGTACAGCTGATGCGGCTTTACATAGTGGGGATAATGGCTTTTCCTCTGCCTCCGGCGGCGATGTAAATATGCAGGGTACTAAATCTACAGTTACCGGTAAAGAAGCAGCTACGTTGACCGGGGCATCAACTACAGTAAACGGCGACACAACTACTGCTGTAAAATCATCAGGTCCTACATCTATTGAAGGAGCCATTGTAAAACTAAATTAACGATGCAACATGCAATCGAACCCAATACAACAACGCATAGAATTGATTTGTGAGAAATGGGAAGATGCCAAAATATATAAAGATGCAAGAATAGTTCGCATCAAATGCCAGGCCGATGAAGAAGAGATGGTTGATACCTTTTATACTTATATGATCGGGGTTGATACTCCAATATCTGATATTGCCTTTCACTTCGAATCCCCCTGCATGGATGTAAAACAGTTTGGAATATTGCTCCTGAAAGAGTTGGAAGAAATTATGGAAATATGGAATAAGAGTGTAAAAGATGAACGAATTGATTATGTACCTGTTCACTGGCAACCGGATTATTCTCTGCAAAAAGATAAAAATCCTGCTGCCATGTTTGTTGATAACTTCAACATGTTGGCCAAAGAGCTTAATCTGCCCGAAGGTCTGTTTGCCGTAGCCATTTTTAAAGGCGCACTGAGGAATAAAAACCTGGTTTCCTGGTTACAGGAGGCGATTAAATTAAGAATAAGTGCGAAAGTGAAATTTTTAATCCATGATACTTTAACTGACCTCCGTTTTGCAAACATTGCATCATCTTCGCCCCAAACAATAGTTACTATTCCGCTTAATTTGAATATGGCAAAGGCTATGGAACAGGTTGCTGCAATGGGCGACCCTAAAGATCCCGCTACTTCTTACAGGCAGATTTTTATGAAAATGATAAATGCAATGGGGGCCCAAAAGGAAAGCGAAGCCGAAAAATGGGGGCAGGAGTGCATTGCTATTGCTACCAGCAATTTAAGTAAAGACCCGTACTGGATAATGCAAATTGTGGTAGTTAATATCGCTTTGGGTAATGATAAGATCCGGTACAAGAAAAAGAAGGAAACGTTGGAATATGCAAACAAAGCTGTTGAAACTTCAATTGCTTCAAAGGAATATTTTGAAAATGATGTTGCATCCGGTTTACTTGCCCAAAGTTTAATGTTTCGCGGTACTGTTTTTTTTACGCAGGGAAATGGAAACGATGCCTATTCAGATTTTAATACCGCTTTCGAAACGTACCTCAAACAAGGTAACATCCTGTTAGCCATAGAGGCTTCCAGAATGGCCGGACAAAGTGCTTTTAAAGCTTCACAAAAACCAAAGGGTATTAAAATATTGGCGGAGGGAGCACGTCTTGCAAAAAATTGTGATCCTGAAACAGCCAGGGGGTCAACCTATTTCGGATTATTAGAACTTTTATTGCAAACTGATTATATGAATTTTATTTCCCCCCAGGAATTGGATGGAATCGCCCGGAATATTTACGGCCCAGACTGGAGAAATATTGTAATAAACTGGAAGAAAGTCCCTGATAAAAACGGGTTGCCACAACGGGAACAAGAACCCGTGAATGCCTGATAACAAAATATGGAGTACAATAAAACAGCATAATTTTCTTTAAAATATCATTGAAATCATGGATGATGACAAAATTGAAAAAACAAAAAATTGGATGCATAACAACCCGGGAATTGTTGGCAAGATGCTCTCTTTGGCGTTTTTAATATTTGGTATTTTAGTAGTGATTGGTGCCATTAAAAATTGGGATTGGATTTTTAAACCTGATGATAGTTATCAAAATAAATGGACTATTGGCCAGGTAAGCCGCTATTTAGGGCGAAATACAGCAAGGGTGATAGGTTTTATAGGTGGGGTTGTATTAATAATTGCAGGAGCTGTATGGTCGTATATGGCTTTTTTTAGAAAATAATATCCTCAATATTTAAATAATTTCAAGGGAAGAAGAATATTATATTTTAAGTGAAATAAGAAACCGAACTAAACAATTAAAAAGTGAGTAAAGAAGCACCGGGAGGCAATTCTAATACGCCAGCATCTAACACGCCGGCGCCACAAAGTGCAGCAGATCAGGTTGCGTCCGGTGCAAAAGAAGCATGGTCCGGTACTAAAGCTGATGCACATGCTACAAAAGAATCTTTAAGTAAAGCCTCAGACGCGCTAAAAGATCTGGTTGCAGGCAAGGCCAATATTGTAGATGCCGCTATGGCCGCAAAGGGCGCTTTTGATTCCGTTAAAGGATTGTCAGGTAAAATATCCGCATCTGTAATGATGCCTGTAATGAAAGCTTTAGGTGCTTTCAAAGGTCAGGCTATTTTGCCGGCAGGTAAACAGATGGACCCGGTAATGGGTGTTGATGTACATATGGTAGTTATTCCCCCATCCCCGGCACCCGTTCCCATGCCACATCCCTACATTGGCATATTATTCAATACTAAAGACTGGGTAAGTTGCCTCATTAATACTTTTAAAAAAGACATACTTGATGCGGTGCCGGAGCCTAAAGAGGGCGAAAAGGGTATTGGCGCCTCACTTGCAAACAATAAAGATGCAATAGCTGGTATTGCTATGGGTTTAGCCGGTATGAGCGCCTCGGTAAAATTTGGCGGCATTGTGCCCCGTGCCGTTACCGGCACTAAAGTAAAAGTTGTGCCTCACATTCCTATGGGTGCAGGTTTTCATCCAGGCTTTGCAGCCTCTGTTGCAAAAAATCATGGCAAAGCATTCTTGGGAAGTTTGTTTGTGAGTGCCGATGGCGACCCTATGGTAGGAAGCTTTCACCTGAATTACGATTGTTGGGATATTGGAGTTGTTGACCTTTTTAAAAGTCAGCGCGCAGGTGAGAAAAAAGCACCTGAAGCGGGTGGTCCCCAGGCAGAATTATTTGTGCCTTCCGGTACTATAATGCCTATACCCTGGAGCAGGCCCGTGTTGGTTAACTCAATACCCACACCCATAAACCCAATGGCTATAGTAGACAAACTATTTAAAGCAGGGTTGAGTAAGTTGAAAAAACATGCTGTAGAAGCAGCAATCAATGTAGCCAAAAAAACTAAGGCGGGTCAAAAAGCAGGTTGTGAGTTTTGGGAGGCTGTTTCTGCAAAACATGGAACCGCTGAAAGCCACCCGGTAGATGTTTCAGGCGGATATTTTTATACTAATAATGAAGATTTTAAATTGCCCGGCCCTATACCGTTTGTATGGGAACGCATTTGGCAAAGCTTCAGCAATTATAATGGCCCGCTTGGATATGGATGGCACCATAGCTATGATATTGCCCTTAGCTTTGACACGGCAGCCGGAGTTGCTGTGATACGTATGGCAGACGGCCGTCCTGCTGCTTTCCATATTCCGGCTGTAAACAAACCATCTTATAACCGAACTGAAAAACTTACTCTAAATCTGCACGAAGAGGGATATTATTATGCCACTAATGTCGAAGGTTTAATTTATCGTTTCACGCAAAAAGAGTACAAAAACGAATACAGCAAAACTGAAACACATTTGTTGCAAAGCATCGCCAACCGCAACGGCTTTGCAATTCGCTTTACTTATGATAATAGCGGGGTGCTTACCAAGATAATTGATAGTGCTGGTCGCACACTTGTTGTAAATACCGATAGCAAAGGGCGAATTACAAGTATTGAGGCTCCTGACCCCCGTTTTAATGGCAGAAGCACTTTTTCCATTACTCGTTACTCTTACACTAACGAAGGAGATATGGCTCAGCAAGCTGATGCGCTTGACCAGGCAATGAAGTTTGAGTACAAGAATCACTTAATGGTTAAAGAGATTTGGAGAAATGGATGCGTTTGGCAATTTAAATATAACAAACCATCTGGTATTGATGCCAAGTGTATTGAGGTTTGGGGCACAGGAAATCTATTGCATTATAAATTTGATTACACTGATCCGCGATGCACCATTGCTACCAACAGCCGGGGGTTTAAAAAGAAATTTTACCATAAAAATGGTGTAGTTATAAAGCATGTGGATGCATTGGGAGCTGAATGGGAATATCACTATAATCAACACAATGAATTAGAGTGGGAGACAGATCCTTTGGGGAACCAGAAATCAACAACGTACGACCAATGGGGAAATGTAGAAAGTGTAACAGAAGCTAATGGAGCGTTTTACCAAACAAATTATGGAAGCGGATTTTTAAAACATTTTCCAATTGAGTCAACTGACAAAGCGGGTGGTAAATGGAAATGGGATTATGATGCTTCTGGCAATTTAATTAAACGCACTAACCCAATAAATGCAGAAACAAAATATGAATATACTGATGGATTATTAACAACAATTATCAACGCAAAGGGAATTAAAACGCTGCTTGAATATGATGTGTCTTATAATTTGAACAAGGTCATTTCTTCCAATGGGTATGAAATGGAGTGGAGGTACGATGTTTTAGGTAATTGTATTAAATCTTCAGACTCCGCTGGCAATACCCGAAGAATAAAATTTAACCTGCTTGCTCTTCCCGAAACAATTAATGAGCCTGATGGCAATACACGTTACCTGGAGTTTGATGCCGCAGGAAATGTGATTCAGGCAAAAGACAAGCACTACGACATAAAGTTCACCTACGACTTTTTAAATCATTTACGTTCCCGTACACAGGCAGGTCATAGTGTAAGTTATAAGTACGATACAGAAGGCAACCTAACCCACTTAACGAATGAACACAATGAGGTTTATTCCTTTGAAATAGATGCGGCAGATAAGGTGATTAAAGAAGTAGGATTTGATGGATTAACCCGTAACTATATACGAGATACAGCAGGGAAAGTAATTCGTGTTGAAAGACCCGGTAATAAATTCACGCAATACGTTTACAACGAAGTTGGAACTATTACGGAAGTAGATTACCATGATTCAACTTTTGAAAAATATGCTTATGCAAAAGATGGTTTATTAATAGCCGCTGCAAACATCGATTCTAAAATAAATTTTGAAAGGGATATTTTAGGTAGAGTAACAAAAGAGATGAATGCAGAAAACTTCATAAGCTACGAATATGATTTGTTAGGAAACCGGACAAAAATTTCATCTTCGCTTGGCGCCAATATTAAAAATGAGTTTGATGATCTTGGAAATGTAATTAGCACAAAAGCTAATGAATGGGAAAGCAAAATACGTTACGATGAGTTAGGTCTGGAAGTTGAACGCCTGATGCCGGGAAATATAAGTTACCAATGGCAGCGGGATAAATTGGGCAGACCTCTCCGGCAAAACATCAGGAACAATACAACTGTACTTCACAACAGGCAGTATAGCTGGGATGTAAATTACCGGTTGCAGAGAATTACCGATAGCCAAACAGGAGTTACACAATTTACCCACGATGAAATTGGCAACCTTACCAAAACTATTTTTTCGGATGGAACTGAACAGTTGAGAAATCCTGATGCAGTAGGAAATTTATTTAACAGTTCCGACCGTAAAGATAGAAACTATGGTAAAGGCGGAAAACTATTAAAAGCGAAAAGCGTTAATTACAAATATGATGATGAAGGAAATCTAATAGAGAAAAAAGAAGCAAGTGGTAAAAGTTGGCAGTACCAATGGAATGCCAATGGAATGCTGCAATCTGTAACACGACCTGATGGTGACTTTGTTTCCTTTACCTATGATGCTTTGGGAAGAAGGCTTTCAAAAAAATATAAAAACACAGTTACAAAATGGCTGTGGGATGGTGACAAACCACTGCACGAATGGAAGGAGCATGCAAGAACGGGAGAAATACTAAGTGATACCACTGTTAGAGAAGATGGAGTAATTACATGGTTATTTAATGAAAACAATTTTGCCCCTGTTGCCAAGTTAAAGGGAGAAAAAAACTACAGTATTGCAACTGATCATCTCGGTACTCCCTATCAAATGTATAATGATGAGGGTGAAATATTTTGGCAAACTCAATTAGATAGTTATGGTAATACACGTATGTACAAAGGAGATATAGGCAGTTGTCCTTTTCGTTTTCAAGGACAGTATGAAGATGTGGAAAGCGAATTGTATTATAATAGGTTTAGGTATTATGATAGTAACGTAGGAACTTATATTAGCCAAGATCCAATCCACCTTTTAGGCGGGACTAACTTATTTATGTACGTTAATGATCCAAATTCTTTTGCAGACCCCTTCGGACTTGCTAAAATGAAGTGTGGTAACCAGGAAGTTATGAGAGGATTAGGCCTTGCAGGCATAAATCTTAGGGGTAAAGGGTTTAAGCGAGGTCGAGCCGAATTAGAGGCTGCTGGTTTTGTATACCATGGACATATTCCTAATCCCAATTATCCAGATTCTACTAGAAGAACTTTTATTCATCCAAGGACAGGTGCAGAAGTACACTATGACGCAGGTCGGGCTTTAAACCCTGGACAGGAGCCACATTGGCACATAAACGATCGGGGCGGTCAAGCCTATAATGAGAAGGGTATTCCGGCTCAACAAGATTCCAGGGGAGGACATATCCCGGCAGGATAATATCGAAAAAAGTGTTATGGAAAAAAATAAAGATAAATTAATCAAAACTATATTTAGCGATGCTATCCTAATTGATATTGATTTTTCAAACTGGGATAAGTGTATATCTTTAATTGTTTTGGCAGATCATTTAAATTCCTCGTTTTTTAAAAGAAGAAAGCCTGTTTTTAAAATTATATTTAATAAAGTAAAAAGTATCAACTTTGACTTTAACCACTATAAAGACTATATGTATGAAAATGACCCAGATAAACATTATACATGGTTAATCGATAGGTCAAGAATCGGCAAAATAGAAAGTATGAAGGAAATTGCTTTAAGCCAATTTGGAGAAAGATCAACAATACATATAAAGTTTTCTGACTATGAAGTAATAGAAATTTCACCAAAAATATTAGATGAAATAAATATAAACTGGAAATTACCTTTTAGCCCTCTAGCAAGAGGAAGTGTGGAAAATATCCATAAGATAATCAAGAAAAAGTAGTGTCCTGAATGTCTTACTTCTCTTCCTTCCCGGCAATGTCTCCTAAATAGCTTTGCGCGTTAGACAGGGACATTGCGGCAATAGAATTACAAGAGCTGAATATTTGCACAAACTTAATAAGGATAAGCTATTAACTTCAAAATAAAAATGCCGGTAAGAAGAGCCATTGCGGAAAAAGATGGAGTTTATTTATTATCATCACACGTGCAAGATGGCTGCCATTATTTAAGATTTAAGATGGCTATGACATTGTTATTAAGATTCAGCACCCGTTAAGCTTACAGTGCTCTTAGATGTTTCGGGTTTATAATGGTCTTATGTAGCAAACGTGAGATACGAATGATTTAATGAACAAAGAAGAAATGTAATAAAAACTTTGTTCTACAGAGTTGGATAAAATTAACTCCGGCGTAATCTAAAAAAATGCAAAGCAATTTTAATAAAATCACTTAAAAAAAAACAAAACATGAAAAAGTCAAAACAACAATTATTAATTATCAACATTGCACTTTGCAGTGTACTGGTGTTTGGAGCAACTAATTGTCTGTTTGCTCAAAATGAAGCAACAAAAGCAACATCCAACTTTTCAATTATCATTGAGTCAAACAATGATGCGATTAAGCTTACCTGCAAAAAAGGGTGTTCGTGGAAGGAACTTTCCTTGAATTTAGCAGTGCATGAATCACAGGAAATTGATCAAAGCGGAATGGTATCTGGAGAAAAAGCCATATCTGCCGCGCGGCGGAAATATAATGAGGCGCTGGCAAAAGAAGATAGTAGCCGGGCGACGTTCTCTTTCACTATAAAAAGGATTGAAACCGGATTGAGTCTTGAAGGATTAGCCGGCACTGCGTGGCAAAATTTATCTTTTAGTTGCACTGAAAGTAAATGCAATAAGGAAATTGACCAAAAGGGAATGAAAAGGCCGAATTAAAAATAATTTATTCTAACCCAAAATTTTTCAGGACGAAGATTTTCACTTAGATGTAGTTAATGTTTATCAATCAACACTCAAGTGAATATGATCCTGATGACCACCCACTGAATATGGCCTGCCTGATTTCCCCAAACTGGCGCAAGTATAAGTTGCGTAGATATGTGCAGAGCTATTTGTGCCTTACAAGCTGCCAATTAATTCTAATAAAGCAGAATATACTTAATCAACACAAATTAAATTATCTTTTCAAATTTAAAAAACTATTATGCCCTTTGCATCAAAAACTCCGTTAAAACGATTTAAACGGAAGCGCTGATTATAGTTCTCATTCTTCAGCACGTTACTAAAAAAGAAAGTCTCATACCAGGCGATTATTTGTAACTTTAGCTCTCATCTTTAAACCTCTCTATATGACTACTCACAACCTCTTCAAAAAAGCATGCCTGTTGATATATCTGCCTGCATGTTTTCTCGCTGCTGCCAATGCACAAACGAAATCAGCAGTAAAACCATCATTAAAAGCCCCGGTAAAAATTACTTCCGTAGAAGGCATTACAGAATACAAGCTGAACAATGGTTTAAGAGTATTGCTCTTCCCTGATCCATCTAAGCCAACCATTACTGTAAACATGACTTACCTGGTGGGCTCACGAGTGGAGGGTTATGGTGAAACAGGTATGGCTCATTTGCTCGAGCACATGGTATTTAAAGGTTCGAAAAAACATACCAACATTCCCAAAGAGCTAACCGATCACGGCTCATATCCAAACGGCTCAACGTGGTACGATAGAACCAATTACTTTGAAACATTTACTGAAACTGATGAAAATCTCAAATGGGCGCTAGATCTTGAAAGTGACCGCATGATAAATTCATTCATTGCAAAGAAAGACCTTGAGAGTGAATTTTCTGTTGTAAGAAATGAATTTGAGATGGGCGAAAACTATCCCTCTTCTGTTTTAATGGAGCGTGTACTATCTGCCGCATACCTGTGGCATAACTATGGCAAATCTACCATCGGTTCAAAAGAAGATATTGAACGCGTTCCCATCGAAAGCCTGCAGGCTTTTTACAAAAAATATTACCAGCCTGATAATGCAGTGCTGATGGTTACGGGCAAAATTGATGAAGCCAAAACATTGCAGCTGGTAAATCAATATTTTAGCTCTATACCCAAACCCACACGTAAGCTGGAAGATTCTTATACTTTCGAACCTGTGCAGGACGGTGAACGCTTTGTTCAATTGCGCCGGGTGGGAGATGTGCAGGTGGTATCTTCTGCTTATCATATTCCTTCCGGCACACATCCTGACTATGCTGTGCTTGATATTCTGAATGAAGTGCTTACCAATCAGCCCTCAGGCCGGTTGTACAAAGCGCTGATAGAAACACAAAGAGCATCATCTGAATGGGGATGGGCTGCTGCATTAAAGGATCCCGGATTTATTTATTTCTCTGCAGATGTGCTGAAAGAAAAATCACTCGATGAAGCAAAGAAAATCATGATGAATGTTCTCGATAGCATCAGTATTAATGCTATAACATCCGAAGAAGTGGAAAGGGGAAGAAACAAATTGCTGAAAGACTTTGAATTGTTTTATCGTAATTCAGAACAAATTGGTCTTGCTATGAGCGAATACCTGGCAGAGGGCGATTGGCGTATGGCTTTTATTTATCGTGATAATTTAAAGAAGGTAACTGTTGATGACGTAAACCGGGTGGCAAAAACCTATTTTAAACCATCTAACAGAACTGTGGGAATTTTTATTCCTGATAAAAAGCCAGACCGGGCTACCATTCCACCAGCCCCCGATGTAACAGCATTAGTGAAAGATTATAAAGGTCAGCAGGCTTTGGCAAATGCAGAGGCATTTGATCCCTCACCGGCTAATATTGACAAGCGCAGTAAAACCGGCGACATTGCGGGAGGAGCTAAATATATTATGCTTTCCAAAACTACACGCGGCAACACGGTAAACGCCATGGTTACCATTCGATATGGAAGCGCAACCAGTTTACAGAATAAGGCGACTATCACACAGCTTACAGCAGAGATGCTTCGCCGTGGTACAGCGAATAAAACCCGGCAGCAGTTAAATGACACGCTGGATAAGCTGCAATCCCGTGTATATATGTATGGCGGCGGTCAAACGGCAGTTGTTTCCATAGAAAGCACACGTGATAATTTTGTAAAAGTGTTGCAGTTGGTAAATGAAATGTTACATCAACCCTCCTTCCCGCAAAATGAATTTGAAGCGCTAAGGCAAGAACAACTTTCCAATATAGAACAACAGAAAAGTGAGCCACAGTCTCTTGCATTTAATGAAAGCAGCAGGTTGCTGAATCCTTATCCTAAAGGCGATATTAATTATGTTATGAGTTACGATGAACAAACTGATGCGATAAAAAGCACAACGCTGGATGATATAAAATCGTTCTACAAAGAATTTTATAATAGTTCCAATGCAACCGCAGCAGTTGTAGGTGATTGTGATGAACAGGCCATCACACAAGAGCTTAACAACATGCTTCAAAACTGGGGCAGCGCACAGGCTTATATGCGTGAAGAAGATAAATATTTCGATGTGCCTGCCGCAGATAAAAAGATTAATACACCCGATAAAAAGAATGCCACGTATGTTGCCGGAATGAATTTACCGTTACGCGATGATGACGCCGATTATCCTGCGCTTACGCTGGGCAATTTTATTTTAGGGGGCGGCTTCCTTAATTCAAGATTGGCAACACGCATACGACAGAAAGAGGGCATTAGCTATGGTGTTAGTTCATGGGTGTATGCAAGCAGTTGGGATAAAAGCGGTGGCTTTGGCTCTTTCGCTATCTATAATCCCGATAATCTTGCCAAATTGGAAAAAGCAGTGAAAGAAGAACTGGAGAAGATAATTAAAGATGGCATTACAGCCGATGAATTAAAAGCAGCCAAAAGTGGATACCTGCAAAACCAGCAGGTGGACCGTGCAGAGGACCGGGGGCTGGTGTATAAACTCAACAACAATTTAAGACTTGGCAGAACTATGGCTTTTGAGGCAGAGCAGGAAAAACAGATTGCAGCTCTTACAGTTGAGCAGGTAAATGAGGCTATTCGTAAATATATTAAGCCCGAAAAGCTGGTGATTGTAAAAGCCGGTGATTTTTGATAAAACCAAAAACAGAAATCTCTCCTCAGCAACAAGAGGTATAAAATTCCTTGCCAACCACTTTTATATTCAAGATTTAATCTTTTTTCCGGGCACATGCAACCTTTTTTGGTGTTCACCAAGAATGCCCATACTGGCGCAAGTATGCAGCACTGACAATGTGTATAGCGTACTTGTGCCTTTGCTACCGAAAATTATTTTGTTTAAGAAATTTTCTAAAAACCAAAAACATTGCAACCTAAAAATAAGAATGGGATGATATTGCCGGAAGACTATGATTATTAATTTTCAAAAATATTCTCATGCTCCTCTATGACCCCCTGGTATTAAGACTATTTCTCCCCACCTGTGATGTAGCGCAGCTAAAAGAATTTTTCGGCCCGGTGCAAAAATTTATTTGCGGGGATGAGGAACCTGCATTTGTATTGCTGTTTTCATTTGATGGCAAACGCCTGGTAACAGAAAGAGTGGCTGCTGATACAGTTTTCCCTGCAATGAAAGAAGCTAATGCTACTGAAGTTTTGCCAGCAGCTAATAATGATAATAGCGACAGTAAGGATAATACAACCCAACAGGAAAAAAAACCACCGAGAAGGTTTTTTTATTGAGTTTTTCCGAACCAGTCATTCGAAAGAGGAATAACAACAAACCCTTGACATAAGAATAAGTTTTATCAAGGTCTGATCAACATGAGAACATCCGCATTTTCCATTTTATTTTTTTTCGCATCATTATGTTATGGCCAAAAAAACCAGGTTTGTTTCACAATAGATGACTTACCAGTTGTTGCTTTGAGTTTTAAAAGCAATGAGTGCCCGCAAACGATAACAAGAAAAATATTATCGGCATTAAATAAGCATAATATCCCGGCAACCGGGTTTGTGAATGAGGATAAATTATATGATGCTAAGGGGCAGGATACTGCGAAAATAAACCTGCTTGGAATGTGGCTTGATGCAGAAATGGACCTGGGCAATCATAGTTTTTCGCACCTGGATTATCACCATGTAAACTGTACGGAATATTTTGATGATATCATTAAAGGAGAAAAACTAACAAAACCCTTGATGGCTGGTTATGGTAAAACATTGAAGTATTTCAGGCATCCTTATCTGCATATTGGTGTATCAAAAGAAAAAGCGGATTCATTGCATGTATTCCTGGTAAATTCAGGGTATATGGAAGCGCCCGTAACAATTGATAATTCTGATTGGATATTCGCATTGGCATATGATAGTGCCATGGTAAAAAGAGATACAACCCTGATGAAATCAATTGGTACTGCTTATATTGTTTACATGGAAAAAAAACTGAAGTACTATGAAAGCCAGGCAAAAAAAATATTTGGGCGTAATATTAAACATATTCTTTTGATACACTCGAACGCTATCAATGCTGACTATCTTAATGAACTTGCAATTATGTATGAAAAAATAATTACGAATTTATTTCTTTGGGCCATGCCCTGGAAGATGAAGCATATTTGACAAAAGTTACGGTGTATGGAAGTTGGGGAATATCATGGCTTGATCGCTGGGCCTTATCAATGGGTAAAAAAGGAAATTTTTTTAAAGGCGACCCGGAAACACCTGGATATATAATGGAATTGGCAAAAACAACACACGAATAATCCTGCGTCTACAAGATGCCCGGTATGTTTATAACCATGTATTTTATAACTTGAAACTAATTTTTTAAATCATAGGTTCGATGCCTGTCAACAATTTTTCATATTTAGTCGTAGCAGGGTCTTCATTGCATAGCTAATGTGTGTGGCATAGGACCCTGTATTGGATTAAAAACAAAAACCAGATGGCAGTTTAGCTGAACTATCTTAACTTAAGTCGTAGCAGGGTCTTCATTGCATAGCTTATGTGCCTGGCATGAGACCCTGCGTTGTATTACTCTAATTCTAAATAATGCGGCAGGGCACAATGCTTGACTTATTGTAGTTTATAAAAGCCTGTGTTGCTATATTCAAATTTCCAGTGCTGGCTAAGATTGAGGCGTGGGCATTCGTGTTCAGCATCTTATGCAGTGTTCTTATCTTCACAATCAATTTTAAAAGCCATGTCTCTAACCGGAACTGATACAAACATAAGCTGGTCGCAATTTAAAAAATTAAAGAATCATCCTTCAGGCAAAAATTATGATACAGAAACAACTGCAGAATACAATGCAAAAGATATACGCTTCAAACAAAATGGAAATGCAGTTGCGGTAAAAGTGCAGATGTAAAAATTTTCATGAAAAATCGGATGGCAGATTAGCTGAACTACCTTAACTTAGGTTATTATTTTACTTATCCTTAAAAAATCCCCATATGAAACAAAAAATTCAAGCAGCACCAGTGATAAAATTATTTCTTCTTTTTTTCATCGCCGCTATTTCAGGAAATGCTCAGTCTTTGCCTGCATACTGGTCAGACCTGAAACTCGGAAAATACAAAGTAGGCTTTAAAAGTATTTGTGTATTTGATACAACAAGACAATATGACTTATCATTAGGCGATTCAACATCACCATTAAAAAATAAAAAAGCTGGGCGTCCCATCTTATTAAGTATCTGGTATCCTGCTGCAAATAGCAATGGTCCGGTAATGCAATTGAAAGACTATTTTCAATTCCCTGAAAATGAGGACACTCATCTTTTTTTTGAAGCCCTGAAAAAATATCAATACAAATATTCAAAGCTTTATGCAGCAGAGGGAAATATCGGGAAAAAAAGTTTTGCAGGCGATACAACCCTGCTTGAAAAAACAAGAGACAAAATTTTTGAAAATTATATCTCGGCAAATACTACAGCACACAAAAATGCTGCAGCCCTAGGTGGTGAATTCCCGGTTATTATTTATCATGAAGGATTAGGAGGAACAGTTGATGAAAATTTTTTACTTCACGAATACCTTGCCTCAAACGGGTATATTGTAATAGTGAGCGCTTTCCAGAAAAACGATGGCTCTAACTATGTAGATCGGTTCGGTAATAAACTAGATTGGCAGGTTGGAACTGGTGATAACAGCGCCAGTTTTGAGGATTTTACTTTTCTTATTAATTACTGCAAAACAAACCACATAACGGAGAGCAAACAGATTTTTTTAATGGGTCATAGTTATGGAGCCAATTCTTCAATTGTTTACATTGGGCAGGGTTATAAAAGCGTTACCGGAATTGTTCCTCTTGATTCAGATTTTGGGTACACAACAGACTTTGGATATTTGGAAAAAGTTTATACATCAAAATATTATCCATTCTATAATCAACGGCTTAGCTTTTATAACGGCATACCTGTTTTTTGTGTGGGGCGTAAAGAAGCTCTTTTTGGAATAATGGATTCCCTTTCACTTTCCAGGCGTCATTATTTAACTGTTGCTGATATGAATCACAATGATTTTACAGCACAAGGCGGTATCGGCAGATTTTTTTGTTTGCCTTATATTAAGGAAAAAGAGCCGTATGATTCAGTGCATAAAAACTATCTACATTTATGTGCTGCAATACTTCAATTTCTTAACGCATGTTCAACAGGAGAAAAAGGACTCGGAGAAAATGCGCTCACTCTATATACAGGATGGAAGTTTAAAGTGTATGAACCGGGACAACAAAATCCCTTCAATGTACAGACACGATATTATCAGAAAACAAAACAATGGAAAGAATATGCAAACGTGATGCAGCAATATATAAATGAAAATGGTGCATCTGCAGATTGGCTTAATAATATTGTATGGGATTTATATGAAAATGCTGACGATACATTGGTGATGAAGCAAGCGGCATCCTGGCTTATGCCTTATATGAATGATAACACACCTTACTATATAATGGACACTTATGCTGCAGCATTATATAAAGCAAGAGATTTTGCTTCAGCCAAAGTGTGGGCAGAAAAAGCGATAGCAAAAGGTAAAATAGAAAATGAAGACACAGGAGAAACAGAAAAGTTATTACACACAATTCAAGAGGCGATGCAGGAAAAGTGAGTTATAATAAAATAAATTTTTAGTTTTAGCAGATTCTTCATTGTAGAGACCTGTACGCGGCATGAGACCCTGCGTTATCCCCCAACTGGCGCAAGTAAACTCAACAACAATTTAAGACTCGGCAGAACTATGGCTTTTGAGGCGGAGCAGGAGAAACAAATTGCAGCTCTTACAGTTGAGCAGGTAAATGAGGCTATTCGTAAATATATTAAGCCCGAAAAGCTGGTGATTGTAAAAGCCGGTGATTTTTGATAAAACCAAAAACAGAAACATCACCTCACAACACCTACCTGTGCATTTTTTAATACTTATTAACTTGCCATCACCTAAATATATTTTATGCCTAACTATAACGCGTTAAAGAGCCATAAAAAGAAACAAAAAATATGGACTCACATGAGTCCGGAATTTGAATCAAAACTTCATCCGGAGCTTGCGAGGAGAGTAAAATTCGTAATACAGGATTTAGTTGCAAGAGGTTGGCATCCTGTTATTCCCGAGTTATATGGCGTGGTATCAACGGGTTACAGGTCTGTAAGTGATCAATTAACACTTAAAGCAAAACACCCGGCGCGTACAAGTGTGAAATTCAGTTTTCATAATGTGACAGATAAAAAAGGCAATCCGCAATCCATGGCTGTACATATCACTGATAGAGACATGCCCAAGCGCTACGATAAAAATCATCCGTTTGCAGTAGATTTGGAATTAATATGTCAAAGACATGGTTTACGAACCGGGAACCAATGGATAGACCCGTGGGACCCTCTTCACGTTCAACTTTACGAAAATGATCAAAAAGACATTGTGCAGCGTGGAGGCAGACCGCCTTTTCTCAACGCTCAGCTTACTTTGCTGCCGCCACAATTTAAAATCAACTCTCCGGGCTATTATTTACCTCCAAGGTCAATTGATAATTTTATGGCGGGGGAACGATTTATGTTACAAAGCAATTATCCAAATAATAACCTATACCGTTCTTTTGATAGGTTACGATTGATGCCTCCTGAAGTAATGACTAATCCTTTTCCTCATTTAAATCTCACCGATGATGATTCTACACTGAACTTGCCATAATAGTATGGAAATACTACAGTTTCGGAAATCTTATTCATATCTAAAATATAATTTATAATTTCTTTTTAAAATTTTAAAAAAACCTAGTATGTCCTTTGCATCAAGAACTCCGCTAAACTCCCGTCCCTCTGGGTTCTCCTTGTTAGCCATGTGCAAGGGCAGGGAACCCGGTCTATACTGTGTTAGTTTAGTTTCATATAATGAACCGGTGTAAAATGTTTTTCCTCACCAACATCCTCTTCCTTAACGGAAACGATGCGTTAAATGTTCACCTCCATGCCATTAGAAATGTAAATGAGCAAACTGGTATTTTATTGTTGGGGAGAATAATGGATGAATATGATATTGCTTATTGTAGTTCCTGTTAGTGACATTTATATATATTTATGATAGTTTGATTGTTTGTTTCAGAAAAGTAACGCAGCCTCCGGCTCAATTACCTAATTTTTATAACGTTGGAAAAAGAGCGAAATACGTGTGTGTTAGTCAAATATAATTAGAAAAAAATACCAAAAGAAGTAAGGGAATTTTAAAACTGGAACTATAAACAAGTTAACATGCCTAGGAAAAATATAATTTTAATTCAGCTTACTTTCCGCTTAAAACTAAAATCCTACTTTTTTTAAAGTTAAAATAATCGAACATGTATAAAAACATCTTCCTTCTCATTTTACAATTGTTGGTTTTTACACAGTATTTAGACGCCCAATTTTCAGATGAGGATCTAAGAAAATTTTTCACCAATAAAGGTTTTATTATCGAGCAAACAAAAGGTGATGTTTTTACCACAACAACATACAAGCACATTTATCTTTGTGAGCGGGGGTATTATTATTTCAATAGCTCGTCAACATTTGATATGGGTATTGCTACAAAGTCTTCAGATGAAACGTCGATGGGAGCGTGGGACATTAAACATATGTTTGGGCATACATACTTGAGATTGGAAGGGAAAAATGAGGGCTCGTTTTTTATAAGTCATGATGACAAAGGAGATTTACTTTTGCAAGGAATGATTGGAAATTTTACACTAATGAATTCTTGCTTTACCCAATATACTGTTGCAGATTATAAACAGTTCTTTAGTAATTCACAACTGCGTTTTGACCAGAATTCTGAATTAAAGAAATTGGGACTGAACTTTTCTGTTTGTGAAAATGGGCTATGCCAAGTAGAAGAAGATGTTTATGATAAAAAGCGATTTCAACGGTTATATCCACTATATTGCGCCGGGTTACACACTGTACACAAACCCCAATGAGTGTGAGAACACACCGGAACAGGGGGCTCATCTACAAATAGAACTTGTCAATTATCGGGAATATCCGGTTAACTTTGATTTAATTTTTAAATTGTTTCCTCAAATTTATCAACTTTTAAACTAATCTCTTTATGGATCAAAAAACCATTAGCTGGGTAAGCTATATTACACTTATAGGATGGATTATAGCACTTGTAAGCTATAACAGCTCTGTTGACAAATCTTCGCTTGCAAGATTCCATTTAGGACAATCACTTGGCATAATGCTTACAGCTATAATAGTGTATATAATAGGTATGATGGCAGTTTTTATTTTAAGTTTTTTTGGATCATTAATCTGGGTACTTAATATAGGAGTATTTATTCTTTGGATTTTAGGATTGATTGCTGCAGTACAGGGCGAGGAAAAACCTGTACCTGTTTTAGGTAGTCTTTATCAAAAGACCCTCACATTTATTAGCTGAAAATACCTCCGTCTCGTTGGGTTTCCTTTCGGGTATGCACAAGGCAGCAAACCAGGCGCATTCCATGTTACAGCAGCTCCTCGTCTCGCCGGGGTTTCACCCGAAGCTTAGGGTGGTGAGCATTGAACTCCCACGGTTTTAAAGACAAGCTGTGCGGCGAACAGGTACAGGTTGTTTGAAAATTATGCATAGCTATTAGTGCTTTTATAGTTTAAATTTGATTTCACTAAATTCCCAAATGCCCCTCAACAATTTCACTTACTCCGTTTCATGGTCAGATTTTACACAGCGTACATCAAGCCCAGCCGGAGTAGCTGAAGACGCACAGATACACCCTCAAAGGAGCTTCAGCAATTTCAAGCTTGCAAAAAAAGGGAATGCAGTGATTATTACAGATGTGGATATTGATATAGCATTGGTTTCAACTGATGGCTGGGTGGTGAGCACACAAATGTCAAACGACCTGCTGAAACACGAGCAGGGTCATTACGATATACTGGCACTAAGTGCAAGAGAATTATTTAATGACCTTCTTACACTTACTGCAGCATCTTCACACAAGCTTCAGCAGAAGGTGGATGCTTTGAAAACAAAAGCCGGGCAGCTTGTAAAAAAAGTGGATGCACGCTACGATACACAAACCATTCACAGCAGGAATACGCAGGTGCAGCAAACATGGGATCAGAAGATCGCAGCGGAAAAACAAAAACCAAACGGAAGTATTAATAATTTACCTTGACCTTTTTAAAAATTGAATAATTGAATTTGAGTATGGTTGCGCAATGCAAATTCACAAGCTTATTGCAGGCTAAAGTAATTTCAAAAATATTGCCTAGTGAACGAAATATTTAAGGACTGCTTTTGTTTAATCAACACTTAAATGAATATGATCATGATGACCAGGCACTGAATATTGTCTGCCTGATTTCATCTTAAGAAAAGGTCCAAAATTTTCCCGCCGGCCCTGAACTTTTTCAAATTCTTTTTGAATACGTTGAACCAATTCAGTTATTTCAGGATCATGTCCATAAGCAGTTGCAATAGGCTTTCCATTTATTCTTGATATATCTGCTGCTTTCTTTTGATTATGCCTGCTCTTTGGTTTATCATCATGAGAATCAAAAGCAGAAGAAACAAATAAGGTATAAACTAAATATTTATAAGGTATGCCGGGCTTTACTATTTCGTTCAAAGCTCTTAGCAATTTTGCATCTATATCATTTCTTACGCCGTTTTTAAATTGTATATTAACTGAATTTAAGTTAGATGGTATTGAAGCCATTTGTAAAGGTTTTATTTGTTTATAATTTTTTTAATTTTTTGAAGATTTGCGAAACCAATATACAACAAATATTTTTTTTAAAAGATTTTGTGCATAGTTTGATTTTTTCTGATTACTGACGCTTGTCAATTTCCCTTTAATTTGCAGTATGCCCCGCATTTTTGCAATAGGAGATATTCACGGCTGCAGCAATACTTTCAGGAAATTACTTTTTGAAAAAATCGCCATTAAAAAATCAGATACTATTTATTGCATAGGAGATTATATTGACAGAGGTAAAGACAGCAAGGGTGTTATTGATATTATTTTGCAATTGAGAACGCAGCATTACCGCATTAATACACTGAAAGGAAATCATGAGCAAATGATGTTAGACTCAACAGAAGACGAAGAAGCATTCAAGCTTTGGATGGCGAATGGCGGAGATGCTACCTTAAGAAGTTTTGATGTTGAATCAATTAATGAACTGCCACCTGTTTATCTTAATTTTTTTAAGCGCACAAAATATTTTATTGAAACGAAGGAATATATTTTTGTTCATGCCGGTTTAAATTTTGAATTGCCCAATCCTTTTGAAGATAAAGAATCTATGCTCTGGATAAGAAATTTCAGGGTTGATAAAAAAAAGCTCAATGGCAAACTTTTAATACATGGTCACACACCAGTGCCTGCCACATTTATTCTTACTCAAAAGCCAGAAGGCGCTGTAAACATTGATGGGGGCTGTGTTTACACACACAGCGGATTAGGAAATCTCTTTGCAATAAATCTCACCGAAAAAAAGTTTATTGGAATTGCAAACTGTGAAGCCCAAGCTCAGTAAAGGTATAACGGTCAGACGGCTGCAGCCGTCAGACCGATAGAAAAACGGTCAGACCCGGGGCAGCCTGTTCCGAAAACTTCGGAAGTCAGACCAGGTTACACTTTCAGCAACTTCATTATATCAGCTTTTTTTTCCTGGTAATAACTGACTGCAAAATCATGCATTGCCTGCAGCTTCTGTTTATCCGTTTCATCCATTTTTATGGATTGGGTACGTAAAATCTCCGGCGCACCTGCAACATCAAAACAGGGATTGCATCTTATATAATTTTTTTCGGGCAAAACCTGCTGCACATAATAGTGTGTGCTTTGAATATTTGATTCAGTTAAAAGGTCGGGAAGATAATTCACCCATTTCAGCTTACCCCAGTTTCCTCTTTCCGTTTGTTTTTCATCAATAAATGTTTTGTTGCTGGTGCCGGTGCCAAGTGAAAGCAGGCGAATATTTTTAGAAGTATTTTCGAGTCCTTTCTTTTTTCCATCGGGATACAAGTAATCCGTTTTGGTTTCACTCACATGGTCATTCATCGCAAAAGCAACTGCTGCCATTGATGGATTGTTCATGGCAACGCCGCCATCAATATGATTATTATAGATAGGGAAATAAGTGGGTGCAGCAGATGTCATCATGCAAACATCAACAAGCGTTTGGGTTTTATCTTTCATGTAACCGGAATAAAAAATATCTGGGCGGTAATTTTTATTTCCATCAGTCATTGCGTCGGGATTCAAATCAAAAGAGCAAACCATTACATGTTTTCCTTTTCCACCAAATGAAGCCTTATCAAACAAATTTTTCATTGTGGTATTACCCAAAAGGTTTTCAAGAATTTTCTTTAATCTTTTGTTTGTATAATCTGCTTCGATATATTCATCTACTCCTGATATTTTGTCTAAAAAACTTTGCCTGAATATTTCAGTTGCACGATTCAGGTAAAGATCAATCAGCTTAGCACTATCAAGCCCGGCCGCCAGTGCAGCAACAATAATTCCGCCGGTAGAAGTTCCTGCAAAAACATCAAACAGGTTAATAATTTTTTCGCCGGTATCCTGTTCTATACAATTAATTATAGTAGCAGGAACAATACCTCTTGTGCCACCGCCATCAACAGATAATATTTTGCATGCCATGAGAAAAGTTTTAAAGATTTAAGTAAAGGCATAAAGGTATATAGGTAAATAAGTATATAGGTAAATAGGAAGTGATGAAATTACAGAAATAAAATTTCTTACGATCTTCTAAAAAAATCTTACTTTGTTATTTCAATCATTCAAACGAGAAACCCCGCCTTTGTCGGGGCAGGCGATAAACGATAAACGATAAACGATAAACTTTAAAACATGCCCTTCTTTGATTTTCACTGCCACCCAGGTCTTAAGCCAACATTTGCAAACCAGGTTGCAGCACCGTCTCCCTGGGATTTTATTTCTGCAAGATTAGATTTCTTAGATATGAAAATTGGAATAAACCGTGTATTTAATGAAGTGCTCAATTCGCAATGCAATCTTACTCAATTGTACGGAGGCAAAGTAAAATTGTTTGGCATTGCACTGCATTCACCCGAAGCGAATATGGCAAGAGGCTTGCTGGATAAAGGTCCTGTAGAAAGAGACAGGATTGAATACATTAATCACAACCGCTTAATGCTGATAGAAGATGGCAATCATTATTTTGAATTTCTCAATGATGATTTACAAAGACTGCAAACACCGGCGCCACCGCAATTGCAGGGTGCTAAGCTTAAAGTGATACAAACCGCTGCAGATTTTAATGAAGCCGATGCTCAAACTATTCATGCTTTTTTAATTATCGAAGGGTTGCATTGTTTTTTTGATAATCAAACTGCACCCGATGCAAAGCAAGTATTCAGAAATAATTTTGAAGACTTCACTGATAACAACACGATACTTGCAATGAATGTTTGCCACCTGCAGCAAAATCAATTTTGCAATCATGCATTCGGTATTCAGTTTATTAATCCAACCTATTTTTATCCTGCAGGCAATGGCATTACGAACTGGGGAAAAGAAATGATAGACCGCATGATTCAAAAAAATATTCTTGTTGATATTAAGCACATGAGCCTATGGTCGAGATGGCAATTGTATTCACATTTGCAGGATGCTGCACTGCCGAATAAATTTATAGCGCCAATCATCTGCACCCATGCGGGGCTTACGGGTTTAAGCATAAGAGACAGGGTAAAATATTTGTATCAGCGACCTGTTGACAAAGGCAACGTGTACGAAGTGCAATACCTGAAACCAAAAAGCCCGTACCTGCGTGATATTACAGGAATAAGTCAGCGGGTACAAAGTATCTATTTCAATTGCAGCAGCATTAATTTATATGATGAGGATATTGAAAATATTTTATTATCTGATGGATTGATTGGTCTCTCATTTGACCAGCGCATTCTTGGCTTTGCAGATGAATCTGTTGAACGCAGCGTTGTAATGCCGCATGATGTTGAATACATCAGCAAGCAGGAAGCAAACTTTTTTCTTGGGCCCAATCCGAGTGGATTGCCTCTGCAAACAAACCCTAATGCAATCTGGACATTAGAAGATTTTGAAGACCTTGAACCTGTACTGGATACAATTGTGCATCCTTTATTTTTCTTAAACCAGGTGCTGCATATTTTAACTGTCGCTAAAAGACATCCCGCTATTGGCGTGCAAAAAGCGTTGACTAAAATTTGTTTGGGAACTGATTATGATGGATTGATAAATGCACTTGATAACTGTAAGGATGTTGAAAGATTAGAAGTGTTTAAGCAACTTACTATAAGTGAAATGCCCGGGCTGCTTAGAAGAGCCAACCTCGCCAATGAAGGAATAGATGTAACAAAATTTATGAATGATATTTTTTATAACAACGGAAAGAATTTTATTATGAACAGGCTGCAGGCGATAGGGCGATAGCAGTTGCAAAGGTTTACGAGTTTCAGAAGTTTACAAGTTGGGTGCAATTGTGGAGCGATCTCACGAAGCGACAATTTACCTATATTTGAACTCCATTAATTAACAAGATGAAACTACCACATCCCATACCATATCAAGGCAGTAAAAGAAATCTTGCAGACCAAATACTAAGGTTCTTTCCTGATAACCGCGAACGACTTATTGAGCCTTTTGCTGGTTCGGCTGCGATTACTATTGCATCTGCATATTACTTCAAGACAAACCGTTTTGTAATCAATGACATCAACACACCTTTAATTGAACTTTGGGATAAGATTATCAATGAGCCAAAATCAATAATAAAATCTTATTACGACATTTGGCATGGGCAACACGGAAATGAAGAAAAATATTACTACGAAATCCGGGATAAGTTTAATGAAACACGAAAACCTGAATACTTACTCTTTCTTTTAGCAAAATGTGTAAAAGCTGCGGTGCGCTACAATGCACAAGGGAACTTTAATCAGAGCCCTGACAATAGACGACTTGGGCGTAATCCGCAAATGATGAGAGATGATATTCTGCGGGTGTCTCAACTATTAAAAAGCAAAATAGAAATCCACTGTACAGACTATTTAAAAATTTTAGACAGCGCCAATTCAAATGACCTTATTTACCTGGACCCACCCTATCAGGGGACTGGATTAAACGGTGGCTTTAATTACGCAGGAAACATTGAAATTGACAACTTCATCGTTTCACTTTTTGAACTTAATCAAAGAAATGTTCCATACATTTTGAGTTATGATGGACGAACAGGTGACAAAACATTTGGGATACCATTACCTGATAATCTTAATCTTATTAAGATAGAAGTGAATGCCGGTCGTTCAACACAAGCAACACTATTAAACAGAAAAGAAATTACTTATGAAGCAATTTATTTATCACCTTCATTGGTAAAAAAAATTGATTTGCACAAAGTAACAGGCAAGCATATTTATCAAACCGACCTCTTTGCAAATCATGGCTAAAAAGAAATCTGCTTATCCAAAGGAATTTTTAGAGTATCTGCAATCAATTACAAACAAAAGAGCTAAAATAGTAATTGACCACATCCTTCAACATGCCTTTATTACAACGGAAGACCTTGAAAATACTTACGGCTATAGTCATCCGCCAAGAGCAGCACGAGACGTAAGAGAAGCCGGTATTCCGCTTATAACTTTTAATGTAAAATCAAAAAGCGGCAAATCAATTGCAGCATACAAATTCGGCGACCTTGCACAATTGCAGACAAATCGTGTTGCAGGCAGAACTATTTTCTCTAAAGATTTTAAGCATGCTTTATTTGAAGCCTGCAGCGGTCGTTGCCAGATTTGTAATGGACAATTTGAAGAACGATATTTACAAGTTGATCACAGAATACCCTATGAAGTTGGAGGCGACTTAACTGATAAGGAAATTAAACATTTCATGCTTTTATGCGGTTCATGTAACAGAGCTAAATCATGGTCATGTGAACATTGCGAAAATTGGAAAAGATTAAAAAAACCAGAAATCTGCATGGAATGTTATTGGGGCAGCCCTGAACATTATCATCATATAGCGCTTGAAGAAGTAAGACGACTTGACTTACAGTGGAATGGTGATGAAATACAGTATTATGACGCTTTAAAAATAATCGCTGACCAGAATAATATTGAGTTACCTATATTCATTAAACAAATTATTGCTGACAAGACTAAGCGAAAATAACAACATACGACCAATATGGTATTGCTAAAAGCACGGCTGGACGTGCATTTCATCAGCTTCGGTTCGCTAATTATTTTTTGTTTGGGCTGACGTAATTCTATTCATCATTGGTTCTTCTATGCAACAACCACATGCTGCCGTTGATTTTAGTTCATTAAGTTTCCTTTCATAGAAAGCAATCTTTGCCTGTTTATATTTTTGCCGGTATTGCGCTAAGTCCACTGGTTTAAATGCTTCTTTTTTGTAATCATTTTATAAAAGACGATTGCCAGTTTATTAGCGGTGGTCACTACGGCAAATTTATTTCCGCCCCCGCTTAAACTATTCTCCCCAACTTCTGAAACCCGTAAACTTGCAAACCCGTAAACTTTTTCTTCAACTTCTGAAACTCGTAAACTTGTAAACCCGTAAACTTTATTTTCTTTCAGCTTCTTTGCTTCTCAGGCTGACTGCTATCACTCCCATCCTTATTCATTCTCATCATAGCGGTAATTTGCCTCATTTGTTTTTGCATACCCTCGGGACTGCCATCTAAGAAAATAATATTACCATTACTAACTTCTGCAAAATTCTTAATTGCTTCAGTCCACATACTAAATAAAATAACATTGGTATCAAGGTTTGCCTGTTTCATTTGTTCTGCTGCCATGCTCATACCCTTTGCAACTTCTTCACGAAATAGTGCAACTCCCTGTCCGCGTAAGCGTGCTGCTTCTTTTTCAGCTTCAGCAGAAATTTTAATGGCATTCCCCTCTGCCTGTGCAGATTTTGTTTTCGTAATCAGCAAAGCCTGCCCTTCGTTTTCAGCAGCAGCTTTCAGATTATTGCTTGCAACTACGCGACTCATGCTGTCGAGAATTGCTTTATCAAAAGTGATGTCGTTTATCTGAAGGTCGAGTAAATGATAGCCCCATTCTTCAAGCACATGGTCCACTTCCGATTTTACTGATTCAACAATTTCTTTTCTCAGTCCAAGTATTTCAGCTTGTTTTTTTGTGGCAACGAATGAGCGGATGTTTCCTTCGATCGTTCTTATCAGGGCCTGCATCAGTTCTTTATCGCTGATGAATTTAAAAGCCACTTTTTTTAAAGTTTCCTCATCAGCATTCATCACCGCATACAGCAACATGCTTTTAAAATAAACATTTGCCTGGTCCTGCGTTACCGCCTGAAATTCTAATTCTACAGAACGGTTTTGTATGCTGATGCGTCTGTAGATTTGTTCAAAAATGGGGATTTTAAAATTGAGTCCGGGTCTTAATATTCGTTGGTATTTCCCGAACATAGTAACAACGGCAATAGTGGCCTGGTTTACCGTTACCAATCCGCTGAAGATGATAAACAATATAATAAGCAGCCACCAATAACTAAAAAGATAATCCATGATTTATAAATTTTGCGAAAGGTAAGTAAGAGTTATCAATTATGAATGATTGAATTAATAACTACAAACCACAAACGACAAACTACAAACTTCTCTCTTCCCACACCTGCACCAAACGCACCAATATTTCAACAGCTTTCTCCATATCTCTTACACCAATCCATTCATGCTTGCTGTGTATTGCCTGCATGCCGGTAAAAATATTGGGGCATGGTAAACCCATAAAGCTTAAACGGCTTCCATCAGTACCGCCACGAATGGGTTCATTAACAACATTTAATCCGGCTCTTTTGTATGCTTCAACTGTATTAGCAACAACTTCAGGATGCTTGTCTAAAACTTCTTTCATGTTTCGATATTGCTCATGCATTTCAAATTGCATGGATGCTTTTGAATATTGTTGCAATACTTTTTCAGCAATCGTTTTTAATCTTGCTTCATGCTTTTCTAAGTTAGCCGTAACAAAATCTCTTACAATAAATTCAATGGTTGCTTTTTCGGCAATCCCTTCCACTCTTACAGGATGCACAAAGCCTTCTCTGCCGCTTGTTGCCTCGGGACTAAATTCATTTTTTGGCAATGCCGCTAAAATTTCTCCTGCAACTTTTAACGCATTTACTAATTTATCTTTTGCATAACCGGGATGTGCAATTACACCATGAATTGTTATCTTAACGGCATCTGCGCTAAAGGTTTCATCTTCAAAGCTGCCTGCTTCTCCCCCATCGAGCGTATAAGCAAAGTCTGCATTCAATTTTTTCATATCAATCTTTGCTGTGCCTTTTCCAACTTCTTCATCGGGAGTAAATAAAATTTTTATATCACCATGCTTTATTTCAGGATGTGTAATTAAATAATTTGCCATATCCATAATTATGGCAACACCACTTTTATCATCTGCGCCGAGCAGGGTTAATCCGCTTGCAGTAATTATATCGCTGCCGATATGTTTTTCTAAATACGGATAATCTTTTATAGAAATAATTTGAGTGGTGTCATCAGGCAATACAATATCTTCCCCATTATAATTTTTACGCAGTATAGGTTTCACATTAGTGCCGCTGCAATCAGGCGCTGTATCTACATGAGCGCAGAAACATATTACCGGAACTTTTTTTTCTGTGCTTGATGGAATGGTTGCATATACATAGCCGTAGTCATCTATATGAGCATCGAGTAAACCTATTTCAAGTAATTCTTCACCCAGAATTTTGCTCAGGGTTTTTTGTTTTTCTGTTGTAGGATATGTATCGCTTTGCGAATCGCTCTGTGTGTCTATTTGCACATAGCGCATAAATCTTTCTGTAACCGTGAATGAATATTGCTGAAGCATGGATGATGAAATTATAAAGCAAATTAAGAAAGTGATTTTGAAAATGATATTATGTGCAGATGTTTTGTAATTTTTAAAGCTCACGTGGTCACACGGCTTCACGCCATAAGACCAATAATTTGTATCCTCCAATATGCATTTATAAATGGAATACTATAAGCATAACGGTCTTACGCTCGTAAGCGTCTCACCAGGTACCTATTTAAGATGCAGAAAAAACCTATCTTAGATATTTATAACCTCAAAAAACAATTAATATGAGACGAAATTTCATCGCTGCACTTGTAGGCGGCATCATCCTTTTTATCTGGCAATTTTTATCTTGGACAAAACTGAACCTGCATCAACCTGCACAAAAATACACACCTAAGCAAGATGAAGTAATTCAATACTTAGGCTCGCAACTTGAAGAAGGCGGTTACATGATGCCAACAATTCCTCCCCATGCTTCCAGCGAAGAAATGGAAGCAACCATGAAAAAAATGGAAAGCAAACCGTGGGCTCAAATTTATTATCACAAATCGTGGGATAATAATAATATGTACCTGAGTATGCTGAAAAGTTTTATTACAAATGTTATTACTGTTTTGCTCCTATGTATTATTCTCTCAGGCTTTGCCATGCTGCGTTTTGCAAATGTTTTTGTGGCAAGTCTTTTCACGGGACTGATTGTTTTTCTTAACTCTCATTACACTATGCATATCTGGTATAGCTCTTTCGACATCATGGCGCATTTTACAGATGCCATAGTAAGCTGGGGCGTATGTGGCCTGTGGCTGGGATGGTGGTTTGGAAGGAGAACAAGCAGGCAGTTGCCAGTAGACAGTCGGTAGTAGCCAGTTGGCAGTTTACCGTTTACTGTTTACTGGTTTACTGTTTACTGCTCACTTTACGGAATGATTATTAACGGGCTGCCCGGAGTTATTTCTACCAGCTCTAAATCGAATAACAAATTCTGCCCTGCCAGCGGATGATTTGTATCGAGAATGACAGAATCATCCGTTATCTCATAGATTACTGCAGGAAAGCTTTGCCCTTTCTCATCAGTCATATTCAAAGTAATTCCAACTTCAGGTTTCATATCTGGCAGGAAATGGCTTTTGGGAAATTCAATAAATAAATCCTCATTTCTTTCACCGTACGCTTCATCAAAAGGAATATGAATATTTTTCTTTTCGCCAACGCTCATGCCTGCAACGCCATAATCAAAACCTGGAATTACTGTACCGCTGCCCACTTCAAACTCAAGCGGATGGCGGCCTTCACTGCTGTCAAAGGTAGTGCCATCTTCTAAGCGTCCATGATAATGAACTTTTACTTTATCACCTTTTTTAACCTGTTGCATATTATTATTTTATTGTGAAAATGTTTTTTTTGATGAGCGCCAAAAATAGCGGAAATTGAATAGTTTTGCTGCGAGATATAAAGCTTTTTTTTATTTTGAAATTGCAAATCACACTCATCAAATTACTGAAATTTCTTAAAGGTTTAATACTGCCTAAGAAAAGCTGCTGCAAATAAAACGTGCTGTTGAATATATATCAATAACGCAGTAATATTGCACACTAAGCCCGGATGGCGGAATTGGTAGACGCGTCAGACTCAAAATCTGGTATCAGCAATGATGTGCAGGTTCGATTCCTGTTCCGGGCACTTTATTTTCAATATTTATAAAAGTATGAAATGCGATCATTTATAATTTGCAAACAAATCAAAAACTTTTAATCAATCATTTTTCTTGCAAAAATTATCAGGAAAGTGAAAGAACTAATATGTGCAAGGTTACATTAAACCCCCTGCTTGTTTGTGTTTGCCATTCTCATTAAATAATTCCTGTTTCATTTTTTATAGCATCAGTTATCCATGCTTTTATTTTGGCAAAAGCAGGTGGCAGTGCGGTGTTAACAGCTTCACTTAATCCGATACCTATATCTTCATGTTCTTCTGATTCGCATCCTAAAAAGATTACCTGCTTTGGTAAAACGTTCAAAGCCTTTGCCATCATTAAAGCTTTTAGCGGATTAATGTAATGCATATCTGCCAAGAATTCATTTCTGTCATCCGCAGGCAATTGCGCTATGTCTTTTACTTCCACTTCTTTGAAATGAATAGTTCCTGCTGCGCCGCCCCACTTTACAATGTCGAGCAAAATCAACACATCGTATTTATCAAATAATTGTTGTACCAAATGAATGCCCGCGGAGCCAATCTCTATCACTTTTACCGAAGGGGGAAACGATGCTTCCTGCTCCAGCTTCTGCGCAAGCAATACACCAAAGGCATCATCCTGGCGCAATTCATTGCCAACTCCGGCAATTAAAATTTTTGTGTCATTGTTTTGCATGGGTATCCCGGAAGCTGTTTAAAATTATTTTTAATAATACCAGCATTACTTTTCATAGTGTCATCGTTCCGTTTCAGGCGCATAGGCGTCAAGTTAATTTTTATTTTGATGTAGCGGAAAGTTTCGCAGGATTAAATATTGGTAGAAAAAGAAGTTACCAAATTTCTTGCGTGCCGCAGGCACGCCATACCTTCAAACGATTATTAAATGGCGTCCCGATTATCGGGGACGGCACGCCCTTCGCTTACTAATATTTATTTCTACCAATATTTTGTGCCTCCGGCGCATGAACTTCATAATGACTGTAACCTTTATCCAGCTTTAGTTTCATTATATTTTTTCAAACCTTAACTTGACGCCCATGCAACTGCGGCTGTATCTTTTTTTCTTACAATTTTAAATTTCTTAACTTTAATGAATTACCAATAACTGAAACCGAGCTTACACTCATTGCTGCTGCGGCAATCATGGGGGATAATAAAATTCCGAAAAAAGGAAATAAAATTCCCGCTGCAATTGGAACCCCAAGTACATTATATATAAAAGCAAAAAATAAATTCTGACGTATGTTTTTCATCACTGCGTTACTTAACTTTTGTGCTTTTACAATTCCGTTCAAATCTCCTTTTACCAATGTAATTTCAGCGCTTTCTATTGCAACGTCCGTACCTGTACCCATTGCAATACCTACATCTGCCTGTGCTAATGCCGGAGAATCATTAATGCCATCACCAGCCATTGCCACTTTTCTTCCTTCTGTTTGTAAGCGTTTTATTTCATTTAGTTTATCTTCCGGCAAGTATTCTGATTTGTAACCTGATAATTTTAATTCATCTGCAACTGCCTTGGCCGTACTTGCATTATCGCCTGTAAGCATAATAACATTTACCTTGTTTTTAATTAATGTTTCAATTGCGTGCTTGCTTGTCTCTTTTATTTTATCTGTAATGGTAATGTATCCAACAGCAACTTTGTCTATTGAAATATATGATACCGTTTTACCTGCTTTCTGTTCATTGCTTACCTGGGCTTCTAAGTTTTCAGCAATTGAGGAATTACCTTCAATCATTAATTTTTTATTTCCCAATGCTACTTTTTTGCCATCAACTGTACCTGTAACACCTTTGCCGGCGATAGCATTAAAATCATTTACATCAGAGAAGGATATTTTTTTTTCTTTACCATATTTCACCACTGCTTCTGCCAACGGATGCTCACTGTACTTATTTAGTGAGACAATTTTTTTCAGTAAATCATCTGCATTAAAATTTGCTGAGGCTACAACTTTTTCTACTGACGGTTTTCCTTCGGTGATGGTTCCTGTTTTGTCAATTATCAGTGTATCAATTTTATTCATCTTTTCAAGCGCCTCTGCATTTTTTATTAAAACACCTGCCTGCGCTCCTCTTCCAACACCAACCATAACACTCATTGGCGTAGCTAAGCCCAAGGCACAAGGGCATGCAATAATCAATACTGCAATAGCATTTACAAAAGCATACACATATTTAGGCTCGGGTCCAAACATTACCCATGCAAAAAAAGTGAGCACAGAAATGGCTACAACAATGGGTACAAAATATTTAGAAATTCTATCTGCTAATTTTTGAATCGGAGCTTTTGAACGGCTTGCATCATTTACCATTTTTATTATCTGCGAAAGCAAGGTTTCTGAACCAATCTTTTCGGCTTTCATCACAAAAGATTTTGTTGTATTTATTGTTCCTGAAGTTATTTTGTCATCTGCGTTTTTGTCAACAGGGATAGGCTCTCCGGTTATCATTGATTCGTCAATACTACCCTCACCTTCTATTAATTTGCCGTCAACAGGAATTTTTCCACCGGGTTTTATCCGTAATAAATCTCCTTTCTTTATTTCATCTATTGCAATAATTTTTTCTTCCCCATTTACAATCAATACAGCTTCTGACGGCACTAACTTTAATAATTCTTTTATAGCTCCGCTGGTTCTGCTGTGCGCCCTTGCTTCTAAAAGCTGCCCTAATAAAACCAAGCTGAGTATCACAGTTGCTGCTTCAAAATAAACAAACACAGTTCCGCTTTCGGTTTTGAATTGATTGGGAAAAATATTTGGAAATAACATTGCGACAACACTGAATAAAAACGCTACTCCTGTGCCAATGCCAATCAACGTAAACATGTTCAGATTCCATGTGATAATAGATCTCCATGCCCGTTGAAAAAACATCCAGCCTGCATAAAACACAACCGGGATTGATAATGCAAGTAGAATCCAATTCCATTTATCCTGGTTCATTATTTTAAAAAGAGGTTTGCCTGAAATCATATCAGACATGGCTATAATCAAAATTGGAATTGTAAAGAGTACAGCGACTTTAAATTTTTTCAGGAGTTCTTTATAAGTTTTATTTTCCTCTTCTGCTAAAGGTTGCATAGGAACCAAATCCATTCCGCAGATAGGGCAGGAACCCGGAGCATCTCTGATAATTTCAGAATGCATGGGGCAAGTGTATTGTACTTTTTTTACACTAATCGAAGGAACCTTTTCTAAATTCATCCCACACACCGGGCAGTTGCCGGGCTTATCATACACTTTGTCACCCTCGCAGTGCATGGGGCAATAATATTTTTCGTTACTGCTGTTTGATGTTTGATGAACATGAATATCACTATGAGAGGATTTGCTTTCTTCTTTTGTAAAAGCTGGTTTCATTTGGTGCGCAAGATTTTTTTCTTCAAGCTGGTATTTAGGATATTCTTTTAAAGCTGACTTTAATTCATTGGTAGGAATATGGTTTGCCATATCAATCGTTGCTTCACCTTTTGCTAAATCAATGGAAACATTTTTCACTCCTGCTACATTTGATAACAAGCTCTGAACTTTATTCTGGCAACCTGAGCAAGTCATTCCGCTTACTTTGTATGTATGTGTCATAGAATTTATTTCTGCAAAACTAATTTAATGAAAAGCACATTTATTATACAATTATGGATTGCTTTTGCAGAATTTTTGTTTGAGTGAAGTATTTAGAAAAGTATAATAAAAATTTCAACGATATACATTCACTTGTCTTATACAGTAAACTATGTCTATTGAAAATAAGATAATTGAGTATTTAAAACATAGCCAGGAGGTCTCTGTAAATGAATTACTGAACTGCAGTTGTCTTTTATAGTAGGAAGATTGTAACCCACAAATCTGTTTTCTTTTGCTCTTTACACTACATCAAGGATAATAAAAAGAGAGCAACTGCTTTTATATTTTTCCTGCTATCAAATTTTATCTAAAGATTTACGATGTATGCCACCTAACTTTTTAAAATTGCTGGGAGTAAGTCCAGTTACTTTCTTGAATTGTGTTGATAAATGTGCAACACTGCTGTATCCTAAATCAAAAGCAATTTCACTCAGGCTCTTTTCATCATACACCAGCATTTCTTTTACTTTTTCTATTTTTTGATTGATGATGAACTGCTCAATCGTTATACCTTCTGTTTCTGAAAACAACTTGCTTAGGTAAGAATAATCATGATGCAGGTTTTGTGCAATAAATGCGCTGTAATTTTTTGAAAGCTGTTCTTTACTATAATGAACTGATTCAATAATCAGTGTTTTAATTTTTTCAATTAGTTTTTTCCTTTTATCATCCAGCAGTTCAAAACCAATTGCTTTAAGATTTTCTGATAATTGCTGCTGTCTTTGCAAACTAAGTTCATCTTCTTTCAAAACAACTTCACCCAATTCCACTTTAAGCGGATGCAAGCTCAGCTTCTTTAATTCGTTTTCCACTGCAAGCTTGCAGCGGTGGCAAACCATGTTTTTGATATAGAGGTTCATTAAACAAAATTAATAATTGAGAAATCTTTGTAATCTCATTACCTGAAAAAATACTTTATTAACATGGCAGTGTACATACTCTGGTGGGACATGGCTGTTCCGCTATGAAACTAATCTTTCCGGCAAAATTGGAAACTAAAGAATGGCTACAAAGGATAAATTACATCAACCGATTACTTAGCTAATGAAAGAACATTTCTTGCATGGATAAAAACAGCAATTGCTGTAGGGTTTCTGAATTTGTTGTTGTAAAATCATAGGTGAATAGTGGAGCTTTTAATCTGCTCATCATTTTGCCACACGCAAATAACGTCATGCTCACTTACCGATTTAAGAACCGGTAAAATTCCTTTACCAAATGTCTTTTTTGTTCTATCGGGCAACAGGCAAATAATATCGCCTTTACTATCACTCCATGCATAAATATTTTTTCCGTTTACAGATTCTATGCTGCATCCTTTTCCTTCGCCAATTTCTTTTTCATCTTTGCCCGGTTCACAGGCATATATTTTAGATTCCCTGCGCCACACGGTTTGTACAGCGCCTGTATTATTTATAACTAAACCGCCGCCATCCATCGGGCATCCGTTTAAAGCCCAGTTTCCTTTACCTAATTTTTGCGCCTGCCCAAAAGTTTCTCCTCCATCAGATGATTGAATAAGATACAGGTCACGATTGCCATTCAACCAATTCCTGAATATCACAAATACATTATTTCCTCTCATAGCAACAGAAGGCTTGCAACATTCACATACTGTGTTATCAGGCGAAGCATACACCAAAATATTTTTCATCCAGGTTTTACCGCCGTCATTTGATCTTGCGCCGAATATTTTGTTTTGATGATTGCCTCTTAAATCAGTCCAGATAGCAAAGAGATTATTTTCACTATCGCTGCTTAAACCAATGAATCCTTCTTTATCAGATGTATCAGCATCATTCACCCTTGCGGTTTTTATCCATTTACCAGACTCATCTTTTATATAAGAAAAAATATCTCCTGCATTATTCACTGCAATAATACCTGTGCCTTTTTTTGTTGAAGCAATTTGAGGTCCTCGCGTTGCAGATGCAACCAGCCCCGTTAAAACATCAACTAACTCAGGTGAGGAAAAAGAATTTCCCTTATCATTTGAAGATGTGTACATAATACTATCGCCGTTGCCATAAACAAGATGTACAATTTTGTTTTCATCATTTGCAATTGCGGGCATTTTGCCATTGGCAATTAATACTGCAGATGAGTTATCAGTTTGCGGTTGCTCGTTACATGCAACGATGAAAAGTATAAGAACTGCGGCGATACTATTTTTCATAACAGATTTATTAAGACAAAATTAATAAGCAATCGGCAAGGGGCAATCGGCAAGGGGCAAGGGAGTGTGAATTGCAAATTGTAAATCACCGGATCCCCAAATCATTGAAGCATAAAATATTGCTTGAATGGTTGAATAGGCTTATTACATTTTCATCTTACTCATATCCATTCCTGCCATTGGGTTTACTCCTTTTTCAAATATATATTCACTGTTCAGCAAATAAGCACCACTGATAACTACCACATCACCGGATTGTAACCCTGATTTGATTTCAATACGATCATTATTTTCCGAACCAACTTCCACCATTTTATATTGAAATTTTCCGGCGCCTGTTTGTACCCAAACGGATGCGCCACGTGCATCACGTATAACAGCATCTGCCGGCAAAGACAATGAATTATGCTGAGTATTTTTAATAAGTACATAAGCCTGCATCCCCGGCTTCAACTGATTGCCTGTATTGGGAATAGTTACTCTCACTAAATTAATTCTTGTATCAGGATTGATTTCAGGATTTTCAAATTCTATTTTTCCTTTTATTTTTTTAGCGGGCATATCAGGAAATTGAACAATAGCTTCTGCATTTCTGTCAATGGATGAGAGTTGTGAAGAATATACCTGGGCTTCTGCCCATAAAGTTGAGAGGTCTGCTAAACGAACTACAGTGCCACCTTCTGTTACATAGTCCCCTTCTTTTATATCCATTGATGTTATGTATCCACTTGCATTGCTGTAAAAAGAAGTGAGCGGTGTTGCTTTTTTATTTGAAGTGAGTTCCTGAATTTGAGCTTCATTCATTCCCCATAACAATAATTTATTTTTTGCTCCCTGGATCAATTGAGAAAAATCTATCAGTGAATTATCCAATGTTTTTTGGTTCTCTAATGCCAATAAGTATTCCTGTTTTGCATTGTTGAGATCTTCGCTATACACATCAAAAAGTTTTGCTCCTTTGCTTACATAATCGCCAATATTTTTGAAATACAGTTTTTCAATTCTTCCCATTACTCTTGAACTGACGGCGTTTTCTTTTAGCTGGTCAAAATTTAGTGTGGCTGTAAGTATAAGCTGGTCGCCAATGGCACCACTGCGGATAGTATCTGTATGAATATTGCCCAACTGAATTTGCTGTGCACTTAATTCAATTTCATTTGCGGCATTTTTATTTGCGGTTTTTTTAACTGCGATAAGTTCCATCTTACAAATCGGGCATTTGCCTGGTTTATTTTCTTTTATCTGAGGATGCATAGAGCAGGTATAGTATGTATCCGTATCAGCATGAGTTTCATTCTTGTTGCTTTTGCATGATGCTGCAAAAAAAATAACAGGCAGGCATATTGCTGAATAAAGAACAAAATGTTGAAGTGTGCGACGCAACGGAAGTCTGATAGAACTTTTGCTGCCGGGTACCTCATTCTTAAAAATATTTTTCATGATTACTCATTTACTTTTATAAAACTTTCACTGTCCATTAAAAACTGTGCGTTGCCGGCAACAGCATCATACGGTGTAAGGCCATCAATGATTTCAATTTTATTGTTGTAAGTCAATCCTGTTACCACTTTATGTGCCTTAAAAACGCCACCATATTTTTTAAATACAATTTTATCCAACCCCAAAGAGATCACTGCATCTTTTGGTAACCAATATCCTTTTTGTGTGTTTCCAAAAATAGTTGCCTTTACCTGGCTGCCCACAGGTATCTTCATTTCATGGTTTTCAAAATAAACTCTTGCCGTTAATGTTTTACTTCCTTCTCTAAAGAATGGTTCTATAAAATCAATCCTTGCCATGAAGTTCTTATCTGGCGCAGCTTCGGGAACAATACGAACTTGATTGCCAACTTTAACCAGGCTTTGATTGTCTGCATAAATATTCAGCACAGCCCATAGTTTGTGTGGATTGAAAACAGAAAATAAGGTTTGCCCTTTCTCAACATACATGCCTTCTTTCAGCATCAGTTCCCTTGTTGTAACAGGTTCAGCAGATGTTGTTGTCATAGAGGTATTCATGTTTAGCGCATCATGTATGTGTCCATCGTAATTACTGTAAATGGGAACTGTGAAAGAAGGTTTTTGCGATTGAATTACCTGCTGCAATTGTCCGTTGCTCATGCCAAGTAATAATAATTTTTCTTTTGCTGCATTTATGAATGAACTGTTATCCGCATCATTTCTTAGAAGGAATAATAAGTTTTGTTGAGCAGTCAATAATTCGGGGCTATAGATGTCCATTACTTTTTGCCCTTTGCTTACATCCTGGAAAGTATATTTAAGATAGAGTTTTTCGATGCGCCCACTGACACGTGATGAAATGGCTCCCTCTGCACGAGTATCATACTGTATAGTTCCCAATGCCTGCACTTCAATCTTTTCTTCACTTTGCTGAATGGAAACAACCGGTATGGTTGTTAATACATAACTGTTTGTAGGACGTAAAAGCGTATTTAGATTTACATCTGTTACTGCTTTTTCCTCACCACCAAATGGAACTAAATCCATTCCGCATATCGGGCAATTGCCCAGCTTGTCACGAATAATTTCATAATGCATTGGGCAATGATAGAGTTGCTTGCCTGCTACATTTACCCTACTGTCTTTCCCTGAAGAGTTACAGCCTGCGGCAATGAGCAATAGGCAATAAGCAATTGGCAACAGGTATTTTTTAATTCTAAAGTCTTTCATTGCTTCAACTATTTTATTTCCAAAATTTTTTCTAATTCTACCTGCATCATCAATAAATCCTGTAACTGCTGCAGGTATTCTAATTGTGTCATGTTTAAAGTTTCCCACGCATCAAAAAGTGTGAACAGTTCTTCTGTATTCTGTTCATACCCTAATTGCATGGTTTGATAATTTTTTTGTAATGCAGGAATAATATTTTCATCAAATAATTTTATTTGTTTCCTCTTTGATTCAATATCGTTCTGCATGCTATAAGCCATGCCTGTTGCATCATTCACTATCATTTGCTTTTGCTGGTTTAGTGATTCTACTTTCCATTTCAAACTTTCTACATTTGCTTTGGAAGCTTTCGAAGACCAATTGGCAATTGGAATTTTTACTGTTCCCAGCAACGTGTATTCCATAGGAAACCCACCAAAGCCAAACATGTGTTCGTAGTGAATACCAAACTCCGGTTTTAGTTTTGTCTTTTCAGCAACCTGCTGCAGGTAATTTATCTGTATATCTTTTTCAATGGCTTTAATATCACTCCGTGCATTGATGAAAGTTGTGCTGTCTAATGAGGCAGAAGAATAATCTTTTATTGTGTAAGCAGTATCAATATCGAAGCCCTGCAATTTATCCGAGTTCATTAAAGTATTCAGCATAATGCGCCGCTGCCTTATTTCATTATCCAGCATGAGCCGCATGTTTTGAATATTTCCCAACTCTGCTTTTGCTTTATAGTATGCATTGATTTTACCCAATCCATTCTTGTATCTTATCTCTGCACTCTGTATCATAAAATTGAGCAGCTTCTCATTTTTGTCAAGTATGCTTTGTTTCTTTTTTATGATTACCCATTCGTAATAATTTTTCTTTGCTTCTGCAACCAGTTCATTGAGTGAAGCTTTTTTTCGTTCCACATCTGCTGTGGAAATTGACTTCAAATAATTTTCTTCAGCATTCAATCTTTTTTTATTGGGAAACATTTGCTCTGCAGTAATTTCATATTGCCCGATACCGAAAGAACCATTCTCTCCTTTCTTCCAGAATTTCGGATTATATGGCGTTTGCCAGAAACCGGTTCCTATTGTTGGCGCTTCCCAATTCCTTGCACCCTTTGCTGCTTCATCCTCAGAGCGGATATCTGCATCATATATCTTCAAAATCGGGTTGGCTTTTTGAATTTGATTTAAGATGCTGTCGAGGCTTACCGTTTGCGCAATGGCTGTTACAAGGCTGAATGCAAAGGCAAGTGTTATGATGAAATTCTTTATCATTGCTAAATATTTTTAAGTTCGTAAATTTTCGCTTTGCATATTGCCCATTGCTAATTGCCAATTGCCCTCAATGTTTTGTTTCTAATACTTCCAACTTTCCATGTTTTCTCAACTCATATTCTTTGTTCATTAAAAAGATGAGCGGGGTTACCAGCAGAATGAACGTTGCGGAGGTTAACACACCACCCACCATTGGCAACACGATCGGTTTCATCACATCACTGCCTACGCCGCTGCTCCAGAGAATAGGGAGCAAAGCAAACAGTGAAACACTCACTGTCATTATCTTTGGTCGCAAACGCCTGGCTGCACCCGCTATTACATATTCTTTCAAATCATCTTTCGTAATTGTTTCTTTTGAATTTCCCTTTAATGCTACTAATTGCTGCATCGCATCGTTCAGATAGATCACCATTACAATATTAGTTTCAACTGCCAGACCAAATAATGCAATAAAACCTACTGATACCGCCACTGAAAGATTCACTCCCCAGAAGTATATCATAAAGGCGCCACCTATTAATGCAAACGGAATAGATATTAAGCTGAAGAATGCTTCCCTTGCTGAATGAAAAGCGAAATACATGCAGATGAAAATTATCAGCAATACAACAGGCAATATGAGCTTCAATGTTGCTTCACTGCGTATCAGGTTTTCATACTGACCGCTCCACTCGATAAAATATCCTTTGGGTAATTTTTGTAACATGGCATTTAATTTCTGTTGCGCTTCTGCAACTGTGCTTCCCAAATCCCTGTCACGCACATTGAACAAAACCGTACCACGCAGCAAAGCATTTTCAGAATTAATCATCGGCGGGCCTTCTGAAATTTTTATATCGGCAACAGCTTCCAAAGGAATGGGGCCGAAGTTCATCGTTTGCACCTGCAGGCGTTTCAGGTTATCAAGGTTATCACGAAAGTCCTGACCAAATCTTGCGTTCACGGAAAAGCGCTGACGGCCTTCTACTGTTGTCGTTAATTTCATTCCGCCTAATGCGCTTTCTACTACCATATTTATATCGTCAACACTCAAACCGTAACGGCTTATTTCATTACGCTTCACAACAATGTCAATATACTTGCCGCCGGTGATAGGTTCTGCATACAAATCTTTTACACCGGGAATTCCCTCAAGCTCCTTTTTTATTTTTTGCGCAAATACATTTATCGTATCTAAATTCTGTCCATACACTTTTACACCCACATCGGTACGGATACCTGTTGAGAGCATATTGATACGGTTGATGATAGGCTGTGTCCATCCATTTGTAACACCGGGTATTTGCAGTTTGGAATTAAGTTCGTTGATAATATCTTTCTTCGTTAATCCTTTGCGCCATTGAGATTGTGGCTTCAATAAAATAATTGTTTCAATCATACTGATGGGTGAATTATCGGTAGCGGTATTTGCCCTTCCTGCTTTACCTAAAACATTCTCTACTTCCGCTACGCTCTTGATAATTTTATCCTGCACCTGCAGCAAACGTTTTACTTCTGAATTAGAAACATCAGGCAAGGTTACGGGCATAAATAAAATTGAACCTTCATCTAATGGTGGCATAAATTCGGTTCCCAAACTCATTAACAACGGTATGCTCACCAGCAATGCAATAATGTTGATACCAATAGTTGTCTTACGCCACTTCAAACAAAACCTTATCAGCGGCTCATAAATTTTTTCTAAGAAACGGTTAACAGGGTTTGCACTTTCCGGCAAGAACCTGCCCCGCATTAAAAATGAAATCAATACAGGAGCTAATGTTACCATAAAAAAAGCATCTACTATCATGATGAAGCTTTTGGTATAAGCCAACGGGCCGAATAATTTTCCTTCCTGCCCGGTAAGTAAGAACACCGGAAGAAATGAAGCGATGATGATAATCGTAGAAAAGAATACACCCCTCGATACCATCTTGCAGGAACGTTCTATAATACTCATCCGCACATCTTCAGGTATCTTTATATAATTCCTTTTAGGAAAAATTTTCCAACCGTTTATTTTTTTAAATATTTTTTTCATCTGAAAATTTATTTGTTACTAATACCTGTATAGATGAATGCGAATTGTTGCAAAATGTTATACAGTACAAGAGTGCGACGCAACGAAAGCTTTATACTTATTCAATTGCCAGGTTCATAAAAAAAATTCCTGCACTTTTTAAGGAGACGTAAAATATAAATCAACTGCCTTTTGCTCATTGCCCATTGCCTATTGCCTATTGCCTGTTTTGCCATTCTGATAAATTACGATACGAGTTCTCACTCATAATAATTCCGTTGTCTACAATTACACCGATTGCCAATGCAATACCGGTAAGCGACATAATGTTGGATGATACACCAAACGCATTCAGTAAAATAAAACTCACAGCAATGGTGATGGGAATTTGTATGATGATGCTTAAAGCACTGCGCCAATGAAAGAGGAAGAGGATAACAATGAGACACACTACTGCTATTTCTTCAATCAACGTTTCTTTGATGTTATCAATGGATGCTTCGATTAAACTGCTTCTGTCATACGCAACATTAAAGCTTACGCCCTTTGGCAAACCTTTTTGCACATCGCCCATTTTCTTTTTGATGGCGCTGATTACTTTTTCTGCATTCTCGCCGTAACGCATTACTACAATGCCGCCTACTACTTCCCCTTCTCCGTTCTCGTCAAAAATGCCAAGACGTAAATCACCACCCATTTGCACACTGCCAATATCTTTTACCCGCACAGGAATGCCATTGTAATTTGCCACCGCAATGTTTTCTATATCATCTTTGTTTTTTATATAACCCAAACCGCGAATGATGTAAGCCATATCACTCATCTCAAATTTTCTTCCGCCCACATCATTGTTGTTTGCTTTCACTTTATTCATTACATCCATCAGCGAAACTTTATAGTATTGAAGTCTCACCGGGTCAACCACCAATTGATATTGCTTTTCAAATCCACCGAATGATGCAACTTCTGCTACACCCGGAACCGTTTGCAGCGCAAGCTTTACATACCAATCCTGCAAGGCACGTTGCTCTCCCAAATCCATATTTTTTGCATCAATGGTGTACCAGAATACATGCCCCACGCCGGTTCCATCGGGGCCAAGTGATGGCGTTACACCCTGCGGCAGCAAACGCTGTGCATAGTTTAATCTTTCGAGCACTCTTGTTCTTGCCCAATACACATCTGCGTTGTCTTCAAAAATCACATACACAAAACTCATCCCGAACATAGACGTGGCACGTATATTCCTCACCTTTGGAATGCCCTGCAGGTTGCTCCCCAACGGATAAGTAACCTGGTCTTCTATTACCTGCGGACTGCGTCCCATCCATTCCGTAAAAACAATCACCTGATTTTCTGAAAGGTCGGGTATAGCATCTATAGGATTTTGATTAACCGCATAGATGCCCCATGCAAAAAGGCCGGCTGCAGTAAGCAATACTATAAACCTGTTGCGCAGAGAGAGTTCGATTAATTTTTGAACCATGTTTTAAAATTTTAATTGGCAATTTTCAATAAGCAATTGGCAAGAAAACAATTGGCAAAAGGCAATCGGCAAAGGGCAATTGGCAATTGGCAATTGCTCATTGCCACTGCTCGCTTATTGTATATTGCATATTGCTTGTTGCATATTGCTTATTGCTGAATAAAAGTCTAATCGTTTTCATTTTGATTTTTTTTAGAATTATATAAATGCATAAACAATTTCTGTGAATGCCTATGCTTAAGAATAATTAAGAAATAGCCTTATTTATGAAAAGGAGAAATAATGAACACGCATGGCGTGTATTAACGAGAAGGAGGAAGGATATTAAATTCTATAAATGCAGATAAATATATAAATGAGGGTTCCTTGCAATAATGGCGGCGCATTAATGTTATTTGCTAAAAAAGACAGGGGTATTTTAGGAGCAGTTAGGTCAACTGAAGGAAAATCAGTATGAAGGATTGAAAAAAACTTTTCGGGGGAAAAAACGACTTGCGAAGCAATATGCGTATCATTTACTTTCAGGTAATGATGAGTTGTTTGGCAACACCCTGAATCATCAGAACCTTTATTGCAGGTTTTATGATTTTCGCCAAAGAAAGAAAAGGTTTCAGATTTTAACTTGCCGCAGCAATAAAACCGGCTTACATCCATCCCTAAAGTGGATAGTGTGTAAACAAGTGTTACTAATATGAGCGTAAGTTTTTTCATTTTCAGTACAATATTACGGAATTAGAATAAAGCGTAATGTAGTACAGCTACAGTCTAACTTTTTATTTACAACAATCTTTCTTTCTTGCAAAGAATGGCTTTGCATACAGTTCAGAAAAAATGTGACATATTTTTTTCATACTAAATTTTTACTTAACAGCATTAAAAAACAAATATTCAAACCGTATTAAAAATCCGTTGGATGCAGAGCGGTACATAGAGCTGTACAATTGCTGACGATAACCAACATCAAACCTTGCCTGGCTGTTGAATATTAATTGCACCGAAGCAGTTGCATCAAGATAAGATTTTCCATTGCCTGCTAATGTTTGACCTAAAAATTCTGTCATCAGGTTTACATTGGTTTGCTTGTAATCAGTATAATTTTTTGGCAGCATTAATTTGCCAACAGAAAAAGTATAATCAATTGCACTGCTTGATTGTTGCGATGGAAATTTATAGTTATGATTATCCAGTGCTTTTTCAAAACCAGCAGAAGATGACAAAGCAACTTTGTTTAATAGTTGTGTTGCAACAACGCCCGTTTCATAACCTGAATTGTGTCCGTTAATTTCAATTTCTTCCTGGTGTATATCACTATTGTTATAACTCACTCTTCCATACGCTGCCATTCTAAAATGGCTATGCACTTTGTCATTGCTGAGAAAACGGTATTTGGCATAAACGCCAAACCCTTCTGCACTCATGCTTTTGCTTCTGTTACTTATAAAGCCTTCTGCATGCAGCATGAGATTTTTATTTACACCCCACATTAGCTCAGGAAGCAAATGAAGATTATATGCATTCTCAAGTTTCTCTTTCATTACTGTGCTGGTAATACGCAGGCCCAACGAGCCTTTGGGCATGTTGCTGGCGGGCTCAGTAAACACAAATAATTCCTGAGCGTGAACCAGAGCATAATTAAAGACGACTACAAGTATGAGCAAGAATTTCTTCATGAGAAAAATTATTGGGGCGCCTGCGGCGCCCCAACTTTTTTAAATTTTATAATGTTACATGATAAATACGTTCACCGGTTACTGCATCTTTATTGCAGCAACTTGCCATAAAGCCTGTGCTGTAACATTTCATTGTTGTATAGCCGGAATACTTGCGGTAATCTTTATCAGAAACGAAGCCTTTATCTACCAGAGTGAAAACAACTTCACCATTGAGTGCCCGTGGCTGTATATCCAGCAGATGAAGGTTTTGTGAACCGACTTTTATATGTGAATCATTTTTCACTTCCACATTGGCGATGTCTGCAACCACCTGCAATTTTGCTACATGAAATCCTGCATCCACAACGGCTTTGCGTACTTCATCGAGACTAACAGCCGCGTCTTTTTTAAACACAATGGTATAGCTCGATTCTTTAATATTCGCCTTTACCGTTTCCACAAAACTCACTTTTGTTAACGCCTTATAAATTGCCTTCGAACACATGGAGCAGGTAAGTCCGCCAGCTACAAGATTGGCTTTTGAAAATTGTGCCTGAACATTAAATGCAAGTGCAAGCATTGCTATAATGACAATTATCTTTTTCATACAAATTAATTTTTAGGTATGAATTATTTGCTACCGCTGCATTTGCCATTTGCACAGCAATCTTTTCCTGCTTCATGATTTGTGCAGCAACTGATGTCTGCCTTGCAGCATCCGTCTTTTGTGCATTTTTCCATGCTCATGTTTGCACAGCAAGACATGTTATCGTGTTGCATATTCATCGATGATTCATCATTGCCATTTGCTCTTTCGTACTGGCAGCATTCAGGTAATTTATTATATGCATCATCAAAAGCTTTTACATCCTGCGTATCATAACCGGCAGATGCAATTTGCTTTTGAATGTTCATGTTGCTTGCAGTTACTTCATTGTAGCTTACTGTGAGCATTTTAGTTTCATCGTTCCAGTTTGCAGTTTCTGCACCTGCTGCTCTAGCTGCTTTTTCAATTTTGCCTTTACAGATTTCGCAGTTGCCGTAAACTTTAATGGTATCTGTTTTTGTTTGTGCAATGGCACATACAGAAAGAAAGGAGAATGCTATCGAGAGCATTATATTTTGCGTTTTCATAATTATGATTTGAATGATTGAATGAAATTTTAATTTTAAAAGCGTGCTTTAACGGTGTGACGGCTTTAAGCTGTCTGACCGCAGTGTTGCATCCGCAAACCACAGTTGCTATTTGCATTGCAGTACAAGGATGCGACGCAAGAATGCATAATAGTAATTCAAATGCCGGTTACCAAAATAAAAAACATTTGAACTTTTTGAGAGGTATCAAATTCTGAAAACGCAATTCTTAAGAAAAATATTGGGAGAAGATAGAAGCGGCGGCGCATTTGCTTTATTTGCTATTGCAGCCTGAAGTGTTTCAGAAAAAAAGGATGAATAAAAAGTTGCCTGCGAAATTTGCTCAACGGGAACCCGGAAATGATAATCTGATGCTACGGTTTTATGCGCATCGTTTATTTTTAAAACCTTTAATTCATCTTTGCAGCAATCTTTTTTTGGCTTTACGCTGCAGGTTAAATGTGTGTCTTTACCGGAAGGAGTTTCAATTTTTACAGCAGCAATTTTTCCCATGCAATAGTGCAGGTCAAGTGTAATGCCCGCAGAGAACACGAGATATAAAACGGCTAATATAAAAGCGACAACTCTATTCATTGCTTAGCAAAGATAATTTAGAATAGCAGACTCTTATCGCATTTTTTTTGTTAAGATTAATTTACGAAGTTCCACCAAATGCCAAGGCGCACCCATAGGGCACGGCTTGCGTAATGCGGTGCAATAAAATCGTAATGGGTAAAAGCGAAGCCGTCTGCAGGGTTTACGGAATTGATGTTTTCAAGCCGTATAAATCCTTTAAAGCTTTTAATTCTTATGTTGAGGAAAAGATTTACGTTGGGACGAATAGAAATAGTTGCGGTATCCTGCACAAAAAACTGTCCGTTCAGCGGAGAATAATCATCTGCTTTATAAGGTGTGTAATATTTTATTTCGATGCCAGTTGATAAAAATAAGTTTTTAAAAAAGTTTCCTTCGTACGCAAAACGGTTGCGGGTAAAGATGAAGGGAAGATGCACCGGCGCATTGGCTGTTATTTGTTGCAGATGTAATTCTGTATAAAGATTCAGGTGCTTGGCAACTGTGAATTTTTTTTGGGCTGCTGCATGTATAATGTTGAAAAGAGTTGATTCCTGCTTCGTGCTGTAAAGCCCATTGAAATAAACATAATTCGTGATGAGATAGTATTCTCCCATTAACTGGAGATTTAAAGGCGGCACATCAACATTTGCAAAAAATCTTGCCATGTTTTCTTTCTTAAAATCCCCGTGAGGCAATACAGGAAAAGAAGAAATGCTGTCAACTGAAATAAATGAAGGAGTGCGGTTTACATTTTGAAAACCCAACTCAAGAGAGCCGATATTTTTTTTGAGAGAACGTTTAAGACTTATGTATGCGGCATAATCGCCTGTGTAATCTCCCGTTAAATAAAGCTTTCCGCTTGCTGCAACATCCCATAGCTGGTTGCGTGTTCTGTTGCGGTATTCACCATTGATATACAGGTTATGAAAATCTTTAGTGTAATAAGAAAAGCTTCCTTTAATTATTTCATATCCTACACCGGCTTTTAGAAACTGGTTGAGATTATTTTTTTCAGGAAAGGAAATTATGCTGAACTCATTAATCAGGCTTTGCCACTCGTCTTTAAACATTACTGTGTCACTTACCAAAACATATTTCAGGTAGTTGTAGTAATCATTATATACCGGAAAAAAATCTTCAAACAGATATTGGTTTTTGGAATATTGTATCGTATGCTGAAAGCGAAAGCGGGGATAAAATAATTTGTAGGTAATGGTATCTTTTACAAGTGAATCTTTTTGTCCGAAATCGTAAGAGTGTTCCATTAAAAAAACAGATTCTTTATACGCTGTGCCCGTATTTACCTGCGAAGAAAAAATGTTTCGATAATTGAAGGTTGATGTTCCCAATCTTGTTTCTGCTTCAAAAGGGTTGTTGAGCGAAAGACTGTCGAGCTTTGCATCGCGTTGCACACCACCGTTTTCAGACGATTCTATTTTATTGTTGATGAAAATAAAATAATTCGTGTATCGCTTGTTGTTGCTTTGAAACGCTGTATTGATGCGCAGATTATTGTGATTGGTATTTTGATTTTTAAAAGCACCGGGAGAATTAATCACACGAAAATCAAACGTGAAATTGAAATTGCTTTTGCGGTTTTGTGTATGGAACAAATCAATCATTTGCTCTCCCCTGCTGCCAAGCAAATAAGCAGTTTCTGTATAAGGTCTCGTGGTTTGATAAAAACGTGTATCCGTAATTTTTAAACGATACACATCATACGCATGAAAGCCTGCATCGAAGCCGGGCTGTACTATGGGATTAAAAATGATGGAATGTGCTGCATTACCAAGGTTTCCAATATCAACATAATAATAAGGAATTGGAAAGCGGGTATAAAAATCACTGATAGATGAATCAATCGTATGAATCCGGGTGGAATCAAAAAAATGATAAACAATAGTAATTGAATCTTCAAGCGGATTGCGGTGTTGCAGTGTTTGATTCGTGGTATCTCTTTTAATGGGGCGACCCAAATTATCATAAGCAACAGGCGGCTTATTTAAATTGCCGGGAAGCTCCTTTTCTTGTGCAGAAACAGAAGCCGCAATTACACTAAAAAATAATATTGCAAAGAAGTTTACAGTTGTTGCCTTCACGATGATGCAAAGTAAAGAGGAATTGGGAATTAGGAATTGGGAATTAGGAATTCGTTATGCAATGACACTTAGAAGGAATTGGGAATTCGTTGTGCAATAACTCTTACAAGGAATTAGGAATTGGGAATTAGGAATTCGTTATGCAATGACTATTGATTTTGATTCACTCTGTGACTTATTGTTTGTTGACTTTATTGAACTTTATTTACTTATTTACTTTATTGACTTACCGACTTTATTGACTTACCGACTTTTATATTGCTCCAACCATTTCTTTAAAAAGTTTACTCAACTTCGGCTCCGCTTCTTTCGCTGCCTGCAATACTTCTGCATGAGTAATTTTATTTTCTTCATCTCTTATTCCAATATCAGCAATTACGCTCATAGCAAAAACTTTCATGCCTGCATGCACTGCGGTTATTACTTCCTGCACAGTGCTCATGCCTACTGCATCGCCACCAAACGCTTTTATTAATTTGTATTCCGCACGGGTTTCAAAAGTAGGCCCGGTAACTCCTGTATAAACTCCTTCTTTCAATTCATAACCTAACTTCTCTCCTATTCGTTTTGCTTTTGCAATTAATTCTTTATTGTAAGGTTCGCTCATGTCAGGAAATCTTGAGCCTAATTCATCTTCATTTTTTCCAAGCAATGGATTCACTGTAAAAAAGCTTATGTGGTCTTTAATAATCATCAGGTCACCAACCTTTAACCCTTCTCCCACGCCACCTGCAGCATTCGATATAAGCAATGTTTCAACACCCAGCATTTTCATCACACGAATTGGATAAGCCACTTGCGGCGGCGTATATCCTTCATAATAATGAAAGCGACCTGCCATTACTATTAGCTTCTTTCCATACAATTCACCAAATATTAATTTGCCGCCATGACCTTCTACAGTGCTCACAGGAAAGTGAATGATATCAGCATATTCTATTTCTTTTTCAATTTTTATTTCTTCTGTGAAATTGCCAAGTCCGCTGCCAAGCACCACTCCTATAGAAGGCGATTCACTATAAATATTTTTTATGAAAGCTGTGGTTTCATTCAGTTGTTCCATGGAGTGTGAGGGCATGTAAATTTTATTTTTGTGTGAGACAAATATAAATGATAGTCATTAAGTCAATAGGCAATAGCCAACAGGCAATAATAATTTAAGAAGAATGAATTGCAAGATTTAATACATTTGATGCACAAGCCAACTTAGCTCAGTTGGTAGAGCAGCACATTCGTAATGTGCGGGTCGTCAGTTCGAGTCTGATAGTTGGCTCACCAAAGGAATAAATATGGAAAAGAAAAGTGATATTTCTATATAATGATATACACATTCGCTATTATAGTATTTTTTTTAGGAGTTTTCTCATGTATTATTATAGTACGACCTTTTACTGTAATATTTCATGAGTTAGGACATGCAATCCCTGTTATTTTATTTACAAAACAAAAGGCAAGTATTTACATTGGTTCTTACGGAGATTTCAATAAAAGCATAAAGTTTAAAATTGGACTTGTTGAAGTGTATTTAAAATATCCTTTTTTTGGGGGAAAATCGGTTTGTATTCCTTCTTCCACAAGTTTCTCGATAAATAAACAAATTATTTTTATGCTCTGTGGTCCTATCGCCTCATTAATGATTGCTACAGTTGGTTTTTTTCTTGTGTTTGAATTTGATTTACATATTACATTGAAAATCTTAATAATCTTTTTTCTCGGTTCTTCTATTTATGATTTTTTTGATAATATAATACCAAGTAAAAAACCGCTTAAACTTGTGACCGGCGAAGTTGGCTATAACGATGGTAATATTTTACAAAAGCTTTTCTACCTTAAACGATTTCCCGGGCAATATGCTAAGGCTGTAGCACTGTATACTAAACATGATTATTATAATTCATCTAAAATGTTTGCTGATTTTATTGCTCATGACTTAGATATGGAAGAGTTATATAGATTAGCCATTTCATCTTTCTATCAAATCAAGGATTATTCAAAAGCATTAGAATTTCATAATTTATTTGAAACTAAACATTCACTTTCAGCAGATGATTATTATAAAGCTAATGCAATTAAATCCTATTTAGTTTTAAATGAAGAAACTTTTACAGATACTAACAATACAAAAAGAACTAATAAGTAAACACTAAAGAGCCTTACACAGCAACTACCACAAACGAGAAACCAGAAACGATAAACGTTCTATATCTTCGCCCCAAAATTAACCCTCTATGAATCTTCACGAATACCAGGCGAAGCAACTTATCAAAAATTATAATGTTCCCGTTCAGGAAGGTATTTCCGTTGATACAGTAAAAGCCGCGGAAGAAGCGTATCGCCAGATAAAAAATCAAACCCAAAATAATTTTGCAGTTGTAAAAGCACAGATACATGCAGGCGGTCGCGGCAAAGGAACTATTAAAGGCATATCGCAGCGGGGTGTTGCTGTGGGTAAAAATGTAGAGGAGATAACTCACATTGCCCGCAACATTCTTGGCGGCACTCTGGTAACAAAACAAACCGGTGAAGCAGGAAAAAAAGTAAATAAAATTTTAATTGCACAGGATGTTTATTACGGCGATGCTGCTCTCACCAAAGAATTTTATCTCTCCATTTTGCTTGACCGTGCAAAAAGCGTGAATGTAATTATCTACAGCACGGAGGGCGGAGTAAATATCGAAGAGGTTGCAGAAAAAACTCCCGACAAAATTTTCCGTGAATGGATTCATCCTTCAGGAATGCTGCAGCCTTTCCAGGCAAGAAAAATTGCTTTCAATCTTGGGCTTAAAGGCGATGCATTTAAAAGCTGCGTGAAGTTTGTAACCAATCTATACAACGCATATATCGGTCTCGATTGCAGTATGGTTGAAATAAATCCGCTCTTTAAAACAAGTGATGATAAAATAATTGCGGTTGACTGCAAAATGAATATTGATGACAATGCATTGATGCGCCACACCGACCTTGCTGATTTAAGAGATATATCAGAAGAAGACCCAACCGAAGTGGAAGCCGGTCAGTACAACTTAAATTTTGTGAAGCTTGATGGGAATGTGGGTTGCATGGTAAATGGTGCCGGTCTCGCCATGGCAACAATGGACATGATAAAGCTAAGCGGCGGTGAGCCTGCAAACTTTCTCGATGTAGGCGGCACTGCCAACGCTCAAACCGTAGAAGCGGGTTTTCGAATCATACTCAAAGACCCCAATGTAAAAGCAATTCTCATCAACATTTTCGGCGGCATTGTTCGCTGTGACCGGGTGGCTGCCGGAGTAATAGAAGCATATAATAAACTCGGCAATATCAACATACCCATCATCGTTCGGCTGCAGGGCACCAATGCCGAAGAAGCAAAAAAACTCATTGATGAAAGCGGATTAAAAGTGCAAAGCGCCATCTTACTTAGTGAGGCAGCAGATCTGGTGAAGAAAGCAGTGGCGTAGTGGTGAAGATTTTTTATCGCCTGCATTTAGATTAAGAACGTTAGTTAGCATCTTTTAACAAACAATACCCTTATTCCTCAGAATGTTTTTTAGAATTTTATAAAGTTCTCGCAAAAAAAGCTTTTCTTTGCCAAGCATTTTCAAATACAGTTTATTATTTTAATTTTTTAATTATATAATAATTTCTGTTTGAATTGACTTCTTTCCCTTGAAAAACATTAAGCTAATCTTTGAAGGCACGATTTTTTTAATTCGTAAAAAAAAAGCTTACCCTATGCGTAAAATGTTCACGTTATTCGTAACGTTACTTTCAGTTGCGTTAGTTGCAGTTGTATCATGCAAAAAAGTTTCAGACAAAGATCCCGGAAATACCTCATCTTCATCCCTGAGAACTTTATTTGCTCTTGATGACACCCCTACAATCAGGGGCGCCCTTATCACCAAAAAAAATGATAATCTTACAACTGATTTCAAAATTCAAGTTCTTAACAGGTTAATGTGCACTTATGCCCGCGCCTCCTTTGATATGGCAAACTGGCCAAAACGCTGGTATGAATTTGAAGATTACAAGCACAACGGAATCCAGGTGTTTGCCACACTGGCCTGGAACCAGGCAAAGGTAGAAGATCCGGCACCTTTTCCAACAGACACTGTAGCTTATAAAATAAGATTAGACAGCATTTTAAATGAATATCAACCCCTGATGGTAGTTGTTGAAAACGAAGAAACTGATATTTATAAACACTTAGGTCCCATTATAAATTATTTGTATGAATTAAATGCAGCTATGACTGTGGTGCATGAACATGGGCTGATGGGAACAAATGGCGGGCTTTCCATACGACCTTTAACTTTTTTGGTTTACCGGTGGTATTTTAATATGGGGCATTTGGATACCGCCAATGCATTTGCGAGATTATGTGTACCCGATAGGAATCTGTATGATTTGCAGCACCCGGGTGCCAATCCTGGTTTTGAGCAAAAGTTAGCACGATGGGATAGCCTGGTTAAAGGTTACAGATTTATTCCTATTGACTATGTAAATATCCATTTTTATGAACCCGTAAAATACCGTGGAGAAGATAATGCAACTGCTCTGTCTGACAGCGTAACTACAGCAACCCCTTTTGCTTTAAAAGCAATAACCCATTATTTAATGGCAGTAACCGGCAAAAAAACTATTAGTAATGAAATGGGACAGCTAAACTACCTGCCTGCCTTAGTTACCTCTATGCTCGATACTTGTAATGCTGTAAAGATGAAATATGTGATATGGTATAGCGGAGATGGAGGGCTTGATAAATCTTTTGCATTACACACTCCTGCCGGCTACTTAAGAGAGAATGGAAAAGCTTTCAGGGATTATGTATTTCCATAAAATATTTTGCTTCTTATTGTTGAACAATGATTACAGCTAAATCATAACTCTTGAAATTTTTTGCTCCAGCAAAAACAGATCGGCTAAAACCATTGCAGTTACTGCTTCGAGCACTACGGGAACACGCAGTGCAATGCACAAATCATGTCGGCCCTTTACAGAAAAATTTTCTATTTCATTTGTTTCCCAATTGAATGTCTGCTGCTCTTTGGGTGTTGATGATGTTGGTTTAATTGCAACCCGAAATACCAGTTCATTGCCATTTGTCAATCCGCCAACTATGCCGCCTGCATGATTGGTTTTTGTTTTGCCGGTGATATCCTCAATGGCATCGTTGTGCTCACTGCCAAACATTTTTGCAGCAGCGAAACCGGTTCCAAATTCGATTCCACGCACTGCAGGAATTGCAAACACTGCATGTGCCAATAGAGATTCAACGCTATCGAAAAAAGGTTCACCTAATGCAATGGGCAATCCTGAAACCCTGCATTCAACAATACCGCCAATACTATCTTTTGCATCAATGGCTTTTTGCAAACCTTTTTCAAGATTGGCTTCACCACCTATCTCAAGAATATTCGCTTTTACAGAAATATTGCTCAACAGCTTCTTAGCTATAACGCCAACTGCAACAAGACACACAGTTAATCTTCCGCTGAAATGCCCGCCGCCTCTATAGTCTTCAAAGCCAGCGAATTTTTTATGGGCGACAAAATCTGCATGACCCGGGCGTGGAACTGCTCTTTGTTTTTCATAATCTGATGAGCGAACATTTTTATTCTCAAATAAAATGGTGAGAGGGGCGCCTGTTGTTTTCCCATTAAATACACCACTTTTGAAAATGGGCATATCACTTTCTTGTCTTGGCGTTGTTCCTTTTTGTGTACCGCCTTTTCTTCTTTCACTATCTTCTAAAAAATCATCAACACTCAAAAGCATACCGGCAGGAACACAATCAATAACAACTCCCACACATTCACCATGTGATTCACCAAAAATGTTTACACGAAATATGCGACCGAATGAGTTCATAAATAATAATCGTCTGGAACCTGAATTGTATTTCTATCTAATTCAATTAGAAAATGAATGCGGCTGTTGAGGCGTTCAAGAATAGGCAATGCTTTACTAATAATCTCAATTAATTTTTTTGTTGAGATATTTCCCAAATTTATTTTAAGCAATTTAGACGGAAGGCCTTTAAGCAAATAGCTATCAAGAAAGTCCTCATCTTTTGTAATAAGTATTAAATCCTTTTCATTACAATACGCAGCAATATCTTCATCATCTGTTCTGTCTTGTAATAAAATTTCATTAATATGGATGCAATAATATTCTCTGCTCTGCAAAAAATTCTTTATTTTATAAGAGATATGAACATCACAAAGAAAACGCATTATATAACTTCTTTTACCGGGCTTTTCTTCATGTACAAAACTGCGTAATTCAAAGCAGCATATATATCTTCCCGCTCAAGTTCTGGGTGGTCTTCCAGTATTTCATCATAAGTCATTTCAGAAGCCAGCAAATCAAGTAAAACAATAACAGGCCAGCGCATTCCCCTAATACAGGGTTTTCCATGACAAATGTTTGCATCAATTGTTATTCTTTCCAGGTATTTCATGCACTAAAGTTAATTTATCTTTTTTACAATAGCTCCAAGCGTTTCGAGATGTTTAAAAAAATCAGGATATGATTTATTTACTGCATCTGCATTGCGTATCTGCACTTCAAAGTCAGCCTGCAGGCAGGCAATTGCGCAAGCCATTGCAATGCGATGGTCATGGTGTGAATTCAATATGTAATTTTTTACACGCACACCTCCGTTTCCATGCACCAGCATCTCATCGCCGTGCAAATCAATTTGTGTACTCAGTTTTTCAAATTCTTCTTTTAGTGTTAATCCTCTGTCGCTTTCTTTATGTTTCAATCTTTTTAGTCCGCGAATTTTTGTAATCCCATTGCAATATGCAGCCAACGCTACAAGAGGAGGAAAAAGATCAGGGCAATCTGTTGCATCAAATTCAAATGCTTCAAGCTTATTTTTTTTTACATACACTTTATCATCATATACTTCTACTGTTGCACCTGCATCGAGCAATGCATCAACAATTTTTTTATCTGCCTGGGTTGATGTATTATAAAGCCCTGTTACTTCAATTTCTCCTGCAATAGCTGCTGCAACTAATAAAAAAGCGGCGCCGCTCCAATCGCCCTCTATTGTATAGTTGACAGTGGGCAGTTGACAGTTGACAGTAGAAGAAGAAAAATAAAATTCTTTGTAGTTTTTATTTTTGGGAGTTTTCAAGCCAAAATCATTCATCACTTTCAGGGTTAAATCTATGTATGGTTTGCTTTTGAGATTATCTACTTTGATTGTAACATCTTTTGCATTAAGGGCTGCATAAGCAAACAGTAATCCGGTGAGAAATTGCGAACTAAGTGAGCCATCAATCGAAATATTTTTTGGCTGAAGCGGTCCTTTTATTTTTAAAGGAAGTTTTCCATTGTTTGAAATTATTGTCACACCTAACTGCGGCAGCACTTCATCAAAAAAATTCATGGGACGATTTAATAAGCTGCCTTCACCGGTAATTATAATTTCATGTTGATGCAACGCGATAATTGATGTGAACATGCGAATGCCAAGACCGCTTTCGCCGCAATTTACAGCCTCCCCTAAATCCCCTCCGGTGGACGGGGAATTTGAAGCCCCAAAGAAATTTTGAGAATATATTTTTAAAGAGCCGTTTTGTAATTCCTCAACTTTTGCTCCTAATGTTTTTATTACATTCAATGCAGCTTTATCATCATTGGAATTACCGGGATTATGAATGATGCTTTCACCTTTGCAAACCAAAGCCGCAGCACAAGCTCTTTGCATAGAACTTTTTGATGCAGGAGCCTGAATAGTTCCTGATATAGACGAAGGCTGAATGCTGACCTGCATTGTTCGTTAGTAAAACTTAGTTTACATTTTTTCAATAATATTTTTTGCCTCATCCATATTTATTGGATGAATAAGCGCCTTTCCAATTCTTTCGAGCAATATGTAATGAATAGTATCTCTTTCTCTTTTTTTATCTGATTGCATCACTTCGAATATCTTCTTTGCATCAAAATTTATTGAAGCCGGCAAATTATATTTTGTAATAAGTGCTCTAACTCTTTCATGCTCTTTAAAACGTAATAAATTTTTGCTTATGCTTGTTGCTATTACCATTCCTATTGCCACTGCGTTACCATGTGGTATTTGATAAGTATTTTCAATTGCATGTGCGAAGGTGTGCCCAAAGTTTAATAGCTTTCTGTCTCCTTGCTCAAACTCATCTGACTGAACTATTTTAGACTTTACTAAAGCATTTCGCCTGATAAGTTTTGCAAGCAATGCGTTATCTTTTTTAAAATGATTTAATGAATGCTTTTCAAGCTCTCTAAACATTGCTGCATCTTTAATACATGCATGTTTAATTATTTCTGCAAAGCCATTGCTCCATTCTTCTTCGGAAAGTGATTGCAAAAATGAATAATCATACAATAAAAATTCGGGCTGACGAATTAAGCCAACCATATTTTTATAAATGCCCACATCAATACCATTCTTCCCTCCTATTGCTGCATCAACCATTGCGAGTATTGATGTGGGTACAAATCCAAATTTTACTCCACGCAAATAAATGCCTGCTGCATAGCCGGTAATGTCTGTAACAACTCCGCCGCCAACACCAACAATAAATGTTTTTCTGTCTGCACCAAAAGAAAGGAGTTGTTGAATAACGCTATCAACTGTTGCCTGTACTTTGTATTGCTCGCCGGGCTTTAAAACAATTGTATTCCAGTCTTTAAATTTTTTTTGATTTTTGGTGAATACATTTTCATCGGTGATGATGACTGCATTATCTTTTGATACAAGCTTTTGTAAATAATCAAAAGATGTATCGAAATAAAAAGCAGTAGACGATGAAGGAAATTGAATTGTTTTTTTTGTCATATACCCTAAACCCCCTAAAGGGGCTTTAAGCGATTTGGTTTTTGAAGCCTCCCCTTCAGGAGGTTTGGTGGGGTTTTTATTCATTCATAATCTTATTCTGATGATAAATACTCTCCATGTGCACCACATCAAAATATTTTGTAATGAACTCTTTGCTTAAGCCAAACTTTTCACCTTTGTCAAAAGCTCTCTGCAATATCTCGTTCCAGCGATTGGTTTGCAAAATAGTGATGTTGTTCTCTTTTTTATACTGTCCAATTTTATCTGCAATCTTCATGCGCTGACTTAATATTTGCATCAGTTCATCATCAAGCTGATTTATTTGCTGGCGAAGTTTTTCTAAAGCGGCATGATAAGCGTCTGAAGGAATATCATCTCTTCGCCATATAATTTTGCCGAGTAATTCTGCAAGCTGCTCAGGAGTAATCTGCTGTTTTGCATCGCTCCATGCATTGTCTGGGTCAATGTGTGTTTCAATCATCAACCCATCGTAATCTAAATCAATTGCTGTTTGTGCTACATCGTGCAAAATATCTCTGCGACCGCAAATATGAGAAGGGTCGCTAATCATCATCAATTCGGGATTGCGAAGCTTCATCTCAATTGCAAGATGCCACAGAGGTGCATTGCGGTATTCTGTATTACCATAACTGCTAAAGCCCCGATGTATTAAACCGATTTGTTTAATGCCTGCTTTTGCCACACGCTCTAATGCTCCGAGCCATAATTCAATATCAGGATTAATAGGATTTTTAATAAGCACGGGAACATCAACACCACGCAGCGCATCGGCAACTTCCTGCACACTGAAAGGATTAACTGTTGTGCGTGCACCAAGCCACAACACATCAGTATCGAAGTGCAGCGCATCTTCTGCCTGCTTTGCTGTTGCTACTTCTACGGTGAATGGAAGCCCGGTAATTTCTTTTGCTTTCTGCATCCATGCTAAGCCTTTTGTGCCAATGCCTTCAAAGCCGCCGGGACGAGTACGCGGCTTCCAGATGCCTGCACGCAGCATATCTACTTTTCCTGTTTTATGTAAACGCATTGCAGTTTCAACTACCTGCTGCTCTGTTTCAGCGCTGCATGGACCTGAAATAATTAAGGGGCGTTTATTCCATACTTCCTGTATATTTTTATGTATGGTTTGTGTTGCCTGCATTAATATCTTTTATGGATGCTAAAAAATTTCCGCGTGTAATGATTTATTTAATTTTTTATTTGCATGGAACCCGAACAAGCATCTCCTTCTTGAACACCTTTCATCCATTCGTTCAAAAAATCAATTCTATTTTTAGTTAAATTTTCTTTATAGGAATACCAACATAATGGTTGGATGCTACCATAATAACCTGTTTCTCTTTCTGGATACTTCATATCCATTTGAGCATCTCTGAATTGAATCCATATTTTTTGTGCGACCCTAAGATTTTTTATAAAAACTGTATCATCTTTATATTTATCTAATATCTCCTGATAGAGCTCATTTAATTCTTTATCTTTCATTTCCAGACTTCTTTTTGCATCTTCATTCATTTCTCTTTGGGTTTGACTAAAAGAAAAAGAAGCTATCATTAAAAAAATTGTAATTGAAATAAAAAATTTCATTTGCACAGGTTTATTGTTTCAGTTGTTTTCCAAAATTCTTACTCCCCTTCAGGGGCCGGGGCATCACCTGCTGTTTGCTTCATTCATTCTTATTCTTCGACCCTTATAATTTTTGCCATCAATTGCTTTTATCATTTGCTTTGCGGCATCGGTGTCAATTTCAATCCAGCTATTCATTTCTTTCATATCAATTTTGCCCAATACCTCTTTTCGTAAATCGCTCATGTCAAGAATAAATTGTAAAAAGCTCGCTTTATAAAAGCCATCTTTGGTGCCCAGGTTTACAAACAACTTTGTGTAGTCACCGTTATTATTGTATGATCTGGTTCTTGTATCTCTTCTTCCATGCTGGCTTGTTTGATATTCCTTTCCTCTTAATCCTTTTAATCCGCTAAATTCACGGTTCACACTTCTTGCATTCAAATCTTCTGCATTTTCATAATATTTTAAAAACCTGTCAAACTCAAGTGCAGCAACTCTTTTCAAAACTTCATCTTTTGAAATGGCTGAAAATTTTTCTTCAAGCATCGGCACATAAGTTTCATAATCGCCATGACTAATATCGGTTTGCAATAATTTATCCATGAAAAAAAAGAATTGCTTTCTGCATACATCTTTGCCCGTGGGAATTTCGATGCGATGAAAAGGAGATTGGGCCATTCTTTCAATTTCTTTTAACCTGTATAACTCCCGTGTATGAATAATGCTGATAGAAATTCCTGTATTGCCTGCACGTCCTGTGCGTCCGCTTCTGTGTGTGTACACTTCCAAATCATCAGGCAATTCGTAATTAATTATATGTGTGATGCCCTGCACATCAATACCTCTTGCTGCAACATCGGTTGCAATAAGCAACTGCAAGCTTTTATCACGAAACTGAGACATTACTTTATCGCGTTGAGGTTGGGTAAGGTCTCCATGCAACGCATCAATATCATAGCCTTCACGTGTAAGCTTTTCAGCAATATGCTGTGCATCTGCTTTGGTGCGTGTAAAGATGATGCCGTAAATTCCGGGATTAAAATCAATCAACCGTTTTAGTGTTTCATAGCGGTGCTGCGCCTGCGTTACAAAATATTGGTGGTCTATGCTTTTGTTTGCAGTGTTAAGTTCGCCAACGGTTATTTCAACCGGTTTATTCATATAGCGTTTGCTCACCCTGCGAATTTCGGGCGGCATTGTTGCGCTAAAGAGCCATGTGCTTTCACGCTTAGGTGTGTTTTGCAAAATGAATTCAATATCTTCCTTGAAACCCATATTCAGCATTTCATCTGCTTCGTCTAAAACTACATATTTAATTTGTTCCAGGTTGATTGCTTTGCGTTCTATCAGGTCTATCAATCGTCCGGGTGTAGCCACTACAATCTGCACACCTTTTTTTATGTCGCGTATTTGTGCAGTAATGCTTGCCCCGCCATACACTGCTACCACGTACATGCCCTGACTATGTTTTTTAAAGAGTTCAATATCATTTACTATTTGCATGCACAATTCTCTTGTAGGGCATACTATCAAAGCTTGTGGAAATTTTTGCTCTGCCTGTATCAATTGCAATAAAGGCAAACCATAAGCTGCTGTTTTACCTGTTCCGGTTTGTGCAAGACCTATAAAATCTGTGGTGCCGCTGAGTAAAACAGGAATAGCCTTTTGCTGAATAGTTGTAGGGTCCTCAAAACCCAACTCAGATATGGCTTTTACTAATGTTTTTTCTAAACCCAAGCTTTCAAATGTTGTCATTGACCACGATTTTATTCTGATTTATCTGATTCTTATGACCACGATTTTACCCTGATTTATCTGATTTTTCTGATTTTTCTGATTGAATTTCAAATTTATATTATTTTAAAATTCGTCTTATTTTATATGCATTTACTATTAGTTCATATAAGTATTCAGTCAAGATTTTCTTTTGATTCTTCTGATTGAATTTCAAATTTATATCATTTTAAAATCCGTCTTATTTTATTTGCATTTTCAATTAATTCATGTAAGTATTCAACATTCTCTTTTTCCAAGCATGCTTTAAACTTTTTCAATTGAGATATATGCTCATTTAAAACATCGAGTACATTTTCCCTGTTCTGCATAAATATCGGGACCCACATGGAGGGATTACTTTTTGCTAATCGTACTGTGCTTTCGAAACCGGCACTTGCTAATTCGAAAATCGCATCTTCTTCTTTCTCCTTTTCGAGCACTGTGTTTGCCAATGCAAAAGAAGTGATATGTGAAATGTGACTCACATAAGCCACATGCACATCATGGTCTTTTGCATTCATATAAATAAGATGCATGCCCAATGTGTGATACAATTTTTCTGCAAGCTCTACAGCATCGTCATCACTATCTTCTTTGCTGCAAATTACAGTTGCTTTTCCTGCAAAAGCATCATGCGTTGCCGCTTCGGGACCACTATACTCTGTTCCCCACATAGGATGCGTAGTTACAAGCCTGCCTCTTTTGGGGTGATTTTTAACAGCGGCAATTATTCCTTCTTTGATTGAACCAACTTCTATTACCGCCTGTTTATGAATATTGTGAAGTATGGCTGGCAATACTTCTTCACTTACATCAACGGGTATGGCGACAATAATTAAATCAGATTGCTCAACGGCATCTTTTAAGCTTGCAACCTCATCAACCAATTTTAATTCAAGTGCTTTTTTTTCATGCTCTTTGTTTGCATCTACGCCTATTATTTTTTTGGCAAAGCCTTTTTCTTTCAATGTCAATGCCATTGAACCGCCGATTAAACCAAGACCAACTACTGCAACTGTCATAAATAAAAAGTCATTTTCAAAACATATAATTCTCTGAAGTATTAATTTTTAATTCTTTGTATCGCTTCTTCAATTTTTTCAATCTCAGTGCATAAGCTTACTCTTATGTATTGAGCGCCTGCACTTCCAAATATACCACCGGGTGAAATGAACACATTATTGTTGTAAAGTAAATCATCGCTTAATCCATAACCATCTTTATATTGCGAAGATATTTTAGACCAAATAAACATACCTGCCTGTTTTTTTGAATAGCTGCACTGCAATAAATCGAGCAGCTCATATACTTTTTCTCTTCTTGATTTATAAATTTTATTTACGTCATCATACCAATTTTTATCAAGGGATAATGCTTTGGCTGCTGCTAATTGTAGAGGCAGAAACATTCCGCTATCCATATTACTTTTAAAACGCAACACTTCATCTATTCGTTCCTTGGCACCACATAACATTCCTATTCGCCAGCCTGCCATGTTGTGAGATTTGCTTAATGAATTCAGTTCTATTGCTACCTCTTTGGCGCCCTCTATACTTAGCAAGCTCAAAGGTTGCTCATTCAGAATAAAACTATAAGGGTTATCGTGACAAATAAGAATATTATATTTTTTTCCGAAAGCGATTGCTTTTTCAAATACATTTTTATCACCCGCTTGTCCTGTTGGCATTTGAGGATAATTAATCCACATAAGTTTTACTTTCGATAAATCCATTTTTTCTAAAACATCAAAATCAGGATACCAATTATTTTTTTCTTTTAGAAAATAATCCTTAACTATTGCTCCTGCAAGCTGAGCACAAATTGAATAAGTGGGATAGCCCGGATTAGGCGCCAATATTGTATCTCCTTCGTCAAGATAAGTCATGGAAATATGCATGATGCCTTCTTTGCTGCCTATCAGCGGTAATATTTCTTCTTCGGAATTCAGTGTAACATTGTACCACTTTTTGTACCATTCGCAAATTGCTTTTCTTAATACAGGCGAACCTTTATAACTCTGGTATGCATGAGCATTGGGTTTGCTGCTTTCATTCTGCAATACTTTTATCACATCCGGGTGAGGAGGAAGGTCAGGACTTCCAATACCAAGGTTGATGATATTTTTTCCCTGTTTATTCAGCTCATCTATTTGCTTTAATTTTCGGGAGAAATAATATTCATCTATTCCATGAAGTCTTTTTGAAGTTGTTATCATAAACTTTGATGCTGAAATTAAAGCCTCTATTTATTCTCAATTTTTTTAAAGGACATGCAATGCCACTAACCAAATTTCAATTGTATTTCAACATCCAAAGTTCGGTGCATTTTAAATAAGAAAGCCCCCTTGAGAACAAGGCGGCCTCTAACGATTGCTTGCCATATGAAAAAAAATTCAAAAGACTGTAATCAGGTTTGCAAGCCAACCTTCGTTTATTCTATCCGCAATAGTCTTCTGATGGTGTTTTTAGTGCATAGTGTCTTTGTTATCCATGTGCATGGTGTCAGGCATCAAAATAGCTGTGTCCGGCGCCGGAGTCATAATGGTTGTAGTATCGTTCATTATGGTGGTGTCATTATCATCAGTGTCACCAGCACCATTACCGCATGAAGCGAAAGCTCCAAGAGCTAAAACAAATAACAGCTTTTTCATTGTTGTTGTATTTTTTTTGTGATTGAAAGTTGATGGTTAATACCAAAATGATAAAAAGGTAACCTGCAAGAATCTAAATTTTTTTAAAAAGATTTCAGGAACTTTTTGGGTTACTTTTACTTATCTATGGGTATTAAAACCTACGAAGTGAAACCTGATTCACAAGAGCAAGTTTTATTAAAGGGATTAGCGAATAATGATTCAAGAGCCATTGAAACCATTTACAGAAACAATTTTAAAATGGTTCAGGCTTTTATTCTTAATAACAATGGAACCTACGATGATGCCCGTGATATCTTTCAGGAAGCGATACTAACGCTGTATGAAAAAGCAAAAAGCGAATCATTTGTTTTAACCTCTCAAATAAAAACATATATATATTCTGTATGCCGCCGCCTATGGCTTAAGCGACTTCAGCAAAGGGGAAAAACAGTACAAATGGAAACTGTTGAAGAGTCCGTTTCTGCTGAAGAAGATATTGAGGTACACGAAAAAAGAAACGCCGAAATTGCAATCATGGACAGCAGCCTGAAAAGCCTGGGCGAGCCTTGTAAAAGTTTAATAGAAGCTTTTTATATTAATAAGAAGGGAATGAACGAGATAGCTACTGAATTTGGATATACAAATGCCGATAATGCTAAGACTCAAAAGTATAAATGCCTGATGCGATTAAAGAAATTATTTTTTAAACAATATAATACAGGTGAGTGATGGAAGACATTCTTTTACTAAATGCTATTGAACGCTATCTCAAAGGTAAAATGCTGCCTGACGAGAAGAAATTTTTTGAGGAGTTGCGTAAAAGCAAAACGGAGATAGACCAAATGGTGGTAGAGCATAAATTGTTTTTAAGCCAAATGGAAAACTATGCAAACAATTTTAAGCTAAAACAATCTCTTCATCATGTACATGCACGCCTGATTGAAAAAGGAGAGATAAACGAATTACAGGAGCCGCTTTCTGTAAAAGGGAAAGTTGTACAATTATATCGCAAGTATAAAAGAGTTACAGCTATAGCCGCTTCCATTGCGGGTGTTACCGCTCTTGTTATTAGCGCTTTGGTTCCCTATTTTACACCAGCTCCCATAAATAAAAATGACCTTCAGCAATTATATCATCAATTAAACCAGGTACAAAAAAGTGATAAAGCCCAGAATTATAAATTGAAAGAGATTGATTCAAAAATTCCTATAGGCTCAACGGTTACTGCAGGCGGTACTGCTTTTTTAATTGATGGCAAAGGGTATTTGGTAACAAATGCTCACGTTCTAAAAGGCTCAGGAGCTGTGGTTGTTAGTAATACGGGACAGGAATTCAACGCAAGAATTTGCGAAGTAGATTTGATAAAAGACCTTGCGATTTTAAAGATAGAAGATAAAGATTTTACTCCGTATAAATCCTTACCGTATAGTATTAAAAAATCGGGCGCAGAATTAGGAGAAGAGTTGTTTACATTAGGCTATCCGCGGAATGAGATTGTTTATAACATGGGTTATTTGAGCGCTGAATCCGGGTTTGATGGAGATACTTCGAGCTTTCAAATATCTTTAAACGTTAATCCCGGAAACTCAGGCGGGCCAGTATTTAATAAAAGTGGTGAAATAGTAGGTATTCTCAGTACAAGGCAAACTCAGGCCGAAGGTGTTGTGTTTGCCACAAGAGCAAAAAATATTTTTAGTCTGCTCGATGAATTAAAAGAAACGGATACTGCTGTGCAAAAAATGAAACTGCCATCAAGCTCTGCTATTAAAAGCTTAGACAGGGTAAGCCAGATAAAGCAAGCAGAAAATTATGTTTACCAGGTGAAGGCATATAATCAAAATTGAAAAATTGTTTTTGCAATAAAATTTCAGGCCCGTATATTGACGGGGTTTTTTATGGCATGAATACCAAGCTGTGTTGGTGCCCTCATTGGTTCTTTGGAACAGTAGCTCCATTCTTTGTCCACTGCCAAGCTCATAAAAATAATCACTACACTTCAGCGATACTTTATACTATCTCCGGTTTTTGCGGTTGCTGCCTGAAAATAGTTGTAAGCAAATTATAAAGTTCGGGATGGTTGGTTTGCAAAAGATCGGGGCGCTCAAAAAAATATTCGGCTGCCACCGCAAAAAATTCAGCGGGGCTGGTAGCGCCGTAAGGATTAATAGTAGAGCGGTTTTCCATTATCTGCTGTATCTCCCGCTGCATGAGAGAGAGCCACGGTAAAATATATTGTTTATGCAATATGCTCTCCGGAATGCCATCCACAGCGCCGTCTGTTTTATCAATCAGATGCACAAATTCATGAATGGCGGTATTGTTCTTTCCGCTCTTGTTTATAAAGCCTTCCCGCAATTCACGTTTGGAAAGGATCATGATATGGTTATAAGCACCTGTGCCTATAAGCCCGAGTGTATCGCGTTCAGAACCTTCTTGACCAAACGCCCTGCTGAATGCATCAGGATACAATAATACTTCATGCAGGTTAATATATTCCCAGCCGGAAAAACCAAAAATGGGTATGATGGCGCTGGCGGCAATGAGCACTTTATCTATTTCTTCAACAGTTGCTTTAATACCCGTTATTCTCACCTGTGATAAAAAAAGCTGCATACGGTTTTCAAACTCAAGCTTTTTTGCATCATCGAGTTCTTTATAAAAATCTACCTGCTCTCTCAATAGTTGCCGGTAAGTCTCAGGCAATGCTTTTGCAGGTCGCGGCTTTTTGTTCTTAATATAAAAAGCATATACCAGCAGAATGAGCACAGCCAGCGGAAGCAAACTGATGAGAAGAATATTCATGTCAGTATGAATATAGTGAAGAGTTTTTTATAATTTGTCTAACTGCAGTTTTCTCACACATTACTTATACCTGATTGTTTAAATGAATAAAGAAATACCTTTTATTCAAAATCAAAATTAGGTTTTATAAAAGAACAGAATTTTAGTAACCATGCACGTTACGTACCCTGGCACCATTTCGTTGCTCCTTTTTTGCTCTTGGCGATTTTAATTGGCTCATTCATTAATCTTGCTCACAGTGCTAAAGGAAATTTGTATTCCGCATTTTTAATCGGTACATTAACTTTTACCGTTATAATTATTTGGTTTTATTCCCGTGCATTTGCTTTAAAAGCGCAGGACAGGGCAATAAGGGCAGAAGAAAACCTGCGGCATTTTATTTTAACAGGAAAGCCATTGGATAAAGGATTACGAATAGGTCAGATCATTGCGCTTCGCTTTGCAGGCGATGAAGAATTTCCTTCTTTAGTACAAAGAGCATCTGCAGAAAACCTTTCGGGCAAAGAGATTAAAATGCAAATAAAAAATTGGAAAGCTGACCTGTACAGGGTTTGATAAAGATAATATATATAGCTCTGCTACAGCCAGCAGAATCTTATTTTTATCTTTGTGAAACAGATAAAGTATAGAATTTTCAATTACCCAAAACTTTTTTAACCGAATCTTTTTATTTTTGTAACTGTGAAACAATCTAAAAGAAAAATAACGGAACTTATAAAAAGAAGGATAAAACAAAAAGACCCTTTAGCAGATATAATTGTTTTTGGTTCCCATGCCCGGGGACAAGCCTCAAAAGATTCTGATTGGGACATTTAATTTTGCTGAACAGGTCTAAGGTAAACAGGCTTACAGAAAAAGAATTTAGAGACGAATTATTTGATATTGAGCTTGAAATTGGAGAACCAATTTCCACCTTTGTTTTTCCCAAAGCGGAATGGGAAACAAAACATTCCGTAACTCCTTTATACCAAAACATTCAAAGAGACGGGATTCTACTTTAATGCCAGGAATAACAGACAATTATATTGCTTACAGAAATAGTAAAATCTGAAGAAGTATTGAAGACGCTAAGCTTCTTGCACAAAACAGCCGCGGGAATTCATGCGTAAACAGGCTATATTATTCAAGCTTTTATTTGATAACCGCTTTATTATACAAGCACCAGATAAAAGCAGAAACTCATAAGGGTGCCCGAATAAATTTCTTTCTGCATTTTATTAAAACCAATTTAGTTTCAAAAGAATTTGGCAAACTTTATTCCAGCTTATTCGACTGGCGACACCAAAGCGACTATACCGATTTTGTTGACTTTGACGAACAAACTATAATACCATTGATGAATAGTGTAGCAGAGTTTAACAAAGAACTCAAAAAAACATTAACCATGAAAACGGAACAATGAAAGAAATGCGCCGCAAGACCACCTCAGTGAAATGAACTCGGGTTGCATGCGTGTAATAAGGGAAATTTTTAAAAAACATAGCATTGATTTCAACATGTTGCAACGAATTCATTAATAGTACAGACGATCCCATGTCTGCAGGACTCCCTGGGAGAAAACAAAAGTTGGTATCCTAACTCATCATTCCTACACCAACTCAATCAATGTTATCTCTGGTAAAATCCCTACCCTGCCGGGATAACCAATAAAGCCATAGCCCCGGTTTACATAAAGTTTTTGTTTGCCATCTTCGTACAAGCCCGCCCATTGCTTATAAATCCACTGCACAGGGCTCCATTTGAAATAGGGATTCTCCACGCCAAACTGCATGCCGTGTGTGTGACCGGCAAGCATCAAATCAATATCAGGATATTTAGGTTTTACTTCCGCATCCCAGTGGCTGGGGTCGTGGCTCATTAATATTTTAAAAGAATATTTTTCTGTGCCGGGATATGCCAAATCCATTCTTCCGTATTTTGGAAATCTGGCAAAAGCGCTCCAGTTCTCAATGCCAAGCAGCGCAATCTCACTTCCATCTTTTTCAAGAATAACATGTTCATTCATCAGCAAACGCCAGCCCAACCGTGCATGTACTTTTGCAAGATTATCTAAATTTTGTTTTTTAGCATCGGGGCTGGGCCATGAAATGTAATCGCCATAATCATGATTTCCAAATGTGCTGTACACACCCATCGGCGCTTTAAGGCGGGTAAATACATCCATATAATTTTCCATTTCATCGGCGCGGTCATTCACAAGGTCGCCGGTAAATAATATCAGGTCTGGCTTTGCAGCAAGCACCATCTCTACACCTCTGCTCACTGCATTTTTATCGGTAAAGCTGCCACTGTGAATATCGCTGATATGAATAATTTTTAATCCTTTAAATGCATCAGGCAGATTGCTAAATGCAAGCCTTACTTTTTTTAGCTGGTAATTGTATTTGTTTGAAAAGCCATAGATGAGTGAGGTAAAAAGAGTACCGCCAAGCGCAATGCCTGTCCAGCTTAAGAACATTGAACGACTAATGCCTCCGCGTCTTTCGGGCATAAAGTCAACACCGGTCTTTGGAAATATCATGCTCATAAGCCACACAACTCCGCGGCGAATATCATCTGTGAGAAGAAATACAGAAGTTATCAACTTGGCAAAGAACAGCGCAACCACAATAGCAAAAAAATAATTTCTTAAAACAATATGCGTTTGTAAGAATTGGAGGTAAGGAAATAAAACAATGAATGCAATAGCGAGGAAAGATACCGTCCAGTACGCAGAGTATGTGATAAGCTTTACTTTATCACTGTTGTTTTGCGATACAAATTTCACAGCCAAAAAAACATACACGTCAATAAGTATAATAATTACAACTACAATCCACCATCCGTTCCAGGTTCTCATAACTTTTTTGATTATTTTTTTATAATTACTTCTACAAAAATATTTTAAAACAAATGTGCAAAAATATATTTAACTAATAAGCGGCAAAGGCAGATATTAGCGAGGTTTGAAACAGTTTACGAGTTTACAAGTTTACAAGTTTACAAGTTTACCGTTTATAAGTTTAGGTTTCGATATTAAGGGTAATGATTAAGTTTTGAATTATAAATTGCTTTTTTAAAAATAAAACTAATTAAAAGCAAATTTTACTGCAATAGGAAAAAAAGCAATACTGTGCTTGATATTGGAAAGAATATAAAAGTTGATAGTTGGCAGTTGATAGCTGTGAGAAATGACTTATTGACTAATGACTTAATGACTTAAATAATATGTCAAGAATAATTGGAATTGCAAATCAAAAAGGAGGTGTGGGCAAAACCACTACAGCGATAAACCTGGCTGCAAGCCTTGCTGTGCTTGAGTTTAAAACCTTGCTGGTTGATGCAGACCCGCAGGCAAACAGCACCACAGGCATTGGCTTCGACCTGCACAACATCAATATCAGTTTATACGAATGCATGATAAACAATGCAACAGCACAGGAAGTAATATTAAAAAGTGATATACCCAATCTTGATTTGATTCCATCGCACATTGATTTGGTTGGTGCAGAAATTGAAATGATAAACTATCCCAACAGGGAGCTTGTTTTAAAACATTTGCTGCAACCCATAAAAGATTATTATGATTTTATAATAGTTGATTGCTCGCCTTCCCTCGGATTAATAACAGTAAATGCCTTAACGGCAGCAGACAGTGTAATTGTTCCGGTGCAATGCGAATTCTTTGCGTTGGAAGGTTTGGGAAAATTGCTAAACACAATTAAGATAGTTCAGAACCGTTTGAATATAGATTTGCAGATAGAAGGAATATTAATGACGATGTATGATGGCCGCCTGCGTTTATGCAACCAGGTGGTGAGTGAGGTAAGAAGGCATTTTGATGAAATGGTTTTCACTACTATCATTCACCGCAATACAAAATTGAGCGAGGCGCCAAGTGTGGGTAAGCCTGTAATCTTATACGATGCAGAGAGTAAAGGAGCAATTAATTATTTGAATCTTGCCAAAGAAGTTCTTCAAAAAAATAATATGACTAAAATTCCGCAGGAAGAAAGAGTGATGGAGTAGGCAGTAGCAAGTAAGCAGTAAGCAGTAGGCAGTAAAGGAATTGGGAATTAGGAATTGGGAATTAGTAGTTGAATGGTTGCATGGCTAAATTGTTAGAAGTGATAATGTGCTGCGAGAAAACGAGAAACCAGACACGAGAAACGAGAAACGAAAAGATGACCTCTCCAAAACAAAATAAAGATGCGTTGGGCAAAGGAATCCGTTCCTTGCTGCAAAATATTGATGCGGATTTAAAAACCACTTCTGGCTCGTTAAAGAATACGGTTGCAGAAGCAGCAACAGGCATCAGCAGAATATCGCTAAACCAGATACAAATAAATCCCAATAATCCACGCAGAGATTTTGATGAACAGGCATTAAATGAACTCACGGCTTCCATCAAGCTGCATGATGTAATTCAACCCATAACAGTTGCAAAGATTACTGCTGGTCAATATAGAATTATTGCAGGAGAACGTCGTTTCAAAGCAGCGAAGTTAGCCGGCATCAAAGATATTCCTGCTTACATACGTCATGCAAATGATAATGAGTTGCTGGAACTTGCCCTACTTGAAAACCTGCAGCGTGAAGATTTAAATGCAATTGAAATTGCTTTAAGCTACAAGCGCATGATAGATGAATTGAATTATACTCAGGAACAGGTGGCAGAGCGCATGAGCAAAGAGAGAAGCACCGTTACCAATTACATCAGGCTGTTGAAATTACCGCCTGATATACAAATGGCAGTGCGCAGTGGAAATATCAGTATGGGTCACGCAAGAGCATTGATAAACATTGATACAGTTGATAAGCAAATATATGTTTACAATGAAATAAAAGATCGTCAACTCAGTGTAAGGCAAACAGAAGAGCTTGTTCGCAGGTTATACAAAGCCATTCATACTGCTGTTAAATCTTCTTCAAAATCTTCTCTATTGCCGGCATACAAAAGAATCGAAGATAACTTAGCATCGCATTTCTCAACTAAGGTAAAACTGTCACGTAATAAAAAAGGCGGCGGCCACATCACACTTGAATACTATTCATTCGAAGATCTAAACAAAATGCTGGAGTTGATGAATGTGCAGATTAGCTAATGACCATGCAGCGCTTAATATTGATGCTATTTATTTTTTCTTGGGTAAATTATCTTCATGTATCTGCGCAGGATACTGCTAAAAAGCTTCCGCCTGTAATCAATGTGTTTGATAGCGTAAAAAAATCTGCTGATACCGTTCCCGCAAAGCTTACCCAAAAAGATACACTGGCTAAGCAATTACATGACCCGCGTAAAGCTACTTTTCGCTCCGCAGTAATTCCCGGCTGGGGTCAGGCTTATAACAGAGAGTATTGGAAAATACCCATTGTATATGGTGCCTTATCAATTCCTGCTGCTACATTTATTTACAACAATACCTGGTATAAAAGAACGAAAGATGCGTATAATATTTTAGTCAATAATGATACGCCACATTTCGGAAATATTTATCCCAAGCTCCAGGGGCTAAGCCCCGAATCATTACAATTTTATAGGAATACTTTTCGCAAAGACAGGGATTATTCTGTGCTTTGGTTTTTTGTTATCTGGGGATTAAATGTTGTTGATGCCACTGTTTTCGGGCATTTGAAAGATTTCGATGTAAGTGATGATTTAAGCCTGCATCTTCAGCCAGGTTATAATCCCATTTCAAAATCTGCGAATCTTGGGTTGGTATTTACGCTGAAAAATTCTTCACATAAAGAAAATTAACCTGCACCAATTTAGTGCATTTTTATTATTGCATTTCAAAAGTTTCCAGAAACTTGGTAGTAAAATTACCTGCCCTGAAATCTTTATTTTGCATTAATTGAAGATGAAAGGGAATGGTTGTTTTTACTCCTTCAATAACATACTCGCTTAATGCACGGTACATAGTATCTATCGCTTCTTCTCTTGTGCGTGCAATAGCGATTAATTTTCCAATCATGGAATCGTAATAAGGCGAAATTAAATACCCTGTGTAAACATGACTGTCTACACGCACCCCATGACCGCCCGGTGTATGTAAAGTATTTATTCTGCCCGGAGAGGGACGAAATCCATTGTAAGGGTCTTCTGCATTTATACGGCATTCAATGGCGTGCAATTGCGGAAAATAATTTTTGCCTGAAATTTTTTCTCCCATGGCAATTTTTATCTGCTCTTTTATTAAATCATAACCAATAACTTCTTCTGTAACACAATGCTCTACCTGTATGCGTGTATTCATTTCCATAAAATAAAAGTTGCGATGCTTATCAACCAAAAACTCGACAGTGCCTACACTTTCATAGTTAATCGCAGTGGCCGCTTTTATTGCCGCTTCGCCCATTTTTTCCCGCAGCTCGTCAGTCATAAAAGGAGAGGGACTTTCTTCAACCAATTTCTGGTGTCTGCGTTGAATGGAACAATCTCTTTCGCTCAAATGGCATACAGTGCCATACTTGTCTCCTGCAATCTGTATTTCAATATGGCGGGGCTCTTCTACAAATTTTTCTATGTAGAGGCCATCATTTTTAAATGAAGCGGCTGCTTCTGCTTTTGCAGTATTGTATGCTCTCTCCATTTCACTTTCTTCCCAAACCAGGCGCATACCCTTACCTCCTCCCCCAGCGGTTGCCTTTAAAATAACGGGATAGCCGATTTTATTTTTAGCAAGGTCAATCGCTTCATCAAAACTTTCTAATAGTCGTACGCCGCCCGCAACAACAGGTACTCCTGCCTTTATCATTGCTTCTTTTGCAGTGATTTTATCGCCCATAGCATTAATCATTTCGGGAGCAGGTCCTATAAACTTAATACCATGGTCGAAACATATCTGCGAAAACTTTGCATTTTCTGCTAAGAAACCATAACCGGGATGTATGGCATCTGCATTGGTAATTTCAGCAGCGGCCATTATATGCGGAATGTTTAAATAAGACTCGCTGCTTTGCGGCTTGCCAATACAAACGGCTTCATCAGCAAATCTTACATGCAGACTTTCTCTGTCTGCAGTGGAATAAACAGCAACGGTTTTAATACCCATTTCCCTGCATGTTCTTATCACACGAAGAGCAATTTCACCACGATTGGCTATTAATATCTTTTTAAACATTGTTTTAATTAGCTAATTAGCTGATGTGCTAATGTGCTAATGCACCGCACACCGGCACGTTTAGAAAATAAAGAAACTGAATAAATAACTGAATGGAAAATTACGCTTTGCAGTTCCTAAAATTTTATTCAATATTTTTTGAATTTCAATTAATTTTTCAGTCAAGTTATCACAATCAGGATAGTTTTTTGCATATTGGCACAGCAGCAGCCAATATTGAGTTTCATCTGCTTCTTTTGCAGAAATTTTTATTTTATGAATAAAGTCAGCTTTGCTTTCTGCATTTTGCGCTTCCATTGCATTAGCGCCTATGGATGTTCCCGCCTTCAATAATTGATTACTTATAATATATTTTTTGCTTGTATTAAGCAATTCACAATAATCAATTATTAAAAGTGAAAAATCAAAAGTTAGTTTTAGTATAGGATTATTTTCGATAAGATTTTTTTGCATACGACAGATTGAAAGTTAGCGATTAGCACATCATCACATTATCATATTAGCACATCAGCACATTAGCACATTACAAAGGTTCCACCAAATACAACGGCTGGTCGTATTCTACCGGGCTTGCATCATCAACTAAAATTTTTACAATTTTCCCGCTTACTTCACTTTCAATTTCATTAAAGAGCTTCATGGCTTCGATAATACAAATTATCTGGCCGGGATTTATGTCATCTCCTACTTCTACGAATGTGGGTTTATCGGGAGAAGGTTTTCTGTAAAAAGTTCCTATCATAGGGCATTTAATGGTAATGAGATTGTCTGTTCTAGAACCGGCAGATGGTGTTGCAGAAGCCACCTGAGATAACACTTGTGGAAGTGCAGGCAAAACAGACTGAGATGCATTCATTACAGAAGTGGAAGCTTGTAATTGTGCAGCCGGTTGAGCATTTTCTTTTTTCTGTTTAATGATGAGCTTAAAATCTTTTTCCTCAATGCATAGTTCTCCTATGTTACTCTTATTAATCATCTTAATAAGCTCCTGAATTTGTTTGTAATCCATATTTAGATTTTTAGGATTTTTATAATTTTTTGCCACGCTTTTCTTTTAAGGAGAGGCAAAGTAGATAAAATTTGAATAAAAATTGCTGATTTTTCTGTGATGTTTTATAAACAGTTCCCAAAGGTTTTGGTAATGCGCGCAATGTTTTAAAAAGTGGCGTTGAAGATTTTATAAACTGTTTTTTGTTTTGAAGGTTCCTTTCGTAAACAGAATGATAATACGAATTAAATTACTAGCATAGCATCTCCATAACTAAAAAACCGATACTTATCTTTTATTGCTTTTTTATACGCTTCCATTATCAGGTCGTAACCTGCAAAGGCGCATGTCATAATCAGCAAGCTGGTTTTGGGCAGATGAAAGTTTGTTACCAAACTGTCTGCTATATTGAATTTGTATGGCGGATGAATAAAGATGTTTGTCCACCCTTCGCTTGGCTTCAAAAATTTTTGTGCGGTAAAGCTTGTTTCCATTCCACGCATGGTTGTTGTTCCTATAGAACAAATACGGTGACCGCTCTCCTTAGCCTTGTTTACAATTTTACAGGCTGTATCATCAATTTTATAATATTCGGCGTCCATTTTATGCTTGCTAAGGTCTTCAACCTCTATGGGTCTGAAAGTGCCCAAGCCTGTATGCAGGGTTATTTCTGCAAAGCGAATTCCTTTTATTTCGCAGCGCTTAATTAATTCTTTGCTGAAATGAAAGCCGGCAGTAGGCGCCGCAACTGCTCCTTCATGTTTTGCATACACAGTTTGATAGCGTTCCTTATCTTCTTCATCTGGTTTGCGTTTTATATATCTGGGAAGAGGAGTTTCTCCTAAAAATTCAAGCATGTTTCTAAAGGCGTCATCATCACCGTCCCATAAAAAACGAATGGTTCTGCCGCGGCTGGTAGTATTATCAATAACTTCTGCAACCAATTCATCGTTCTCTCCAAAATATAATTTGTTGCCTACACGAATTTTGCGGGCAGGGTCCACTATTACGTCCCACAGGCGATTGGGCTTGCTCAATTCACGCAATAAAAAAACTTCAATTTTTGCGCCTGTCTTTTCTTTCCGCCCATACATACGGGCAGGGAAAACTTTGGTATTGTTTACTACAAAAACATCTTTATCGTCAAAATAATCGAGTATGTTTTTGAAATGTTTATTCTCCATTTGCCCTGTTTTGCGATGCACAACCATCATACGGCTGTCTTCACGGTGCTTTGTGGGATTTTGGGCAATTAAATTAAGGGGGAGATCGAATCTGAATTGTGAAAGCTTCATGTGTACTATGCTATTTTTTCAATGCCTCATACACACATCGCCGCCGCCTTACGGGGCGGTGTGTAATGCTACGGCGCAAATTATAAAGTTGGCGAAGTTACAATAAAAAGATTATCAATTTTTATTCTTTTGAATTGATTTATTAAAATCTCAAATGCCTTACCGTAAGTCCATTATTCATTAATTGTTTTAAAGAATCAATTCCAATTTGTAAATGTTTTTCAGCATACTGAACCGTAACATCTTTATCGCTTGCTGCTGTTTTTACACCTTCAGGAATCATTGGCTGGTCGCTTACCAGGAGCAAAGCCCCGGTTGGAATTTTATTATAAAAGCCCACTGTAAAAATGGTGGCGGTTTCCATATCAATTGCATAAGCCCGTATTTGTTCTAAGTATTTTTTAAATTCTGTATCATGCTCCCATACTCTTCTGTTGGTTGTGTACACAGTGCCCGTCCAGTAATCTACCTTGTAATCGCGTATGGTAGTGGAGATTGCTTTTTGCAATGCGAAGGCCGGCAATGCAGGAACTTCTGCGGGAAAATAATCATTCGAAGTGCCTTCGCCGCGAATGGCAGCAATGGGCAAAATTAAATCTCCAATTTTATTTCTTTTCTTTAATCCGCCGCATTTACCAAGAAGAAGAACAGCTTTCGGCTTTATGGCAGATAAAAGGTCCATTACGGTTGCTGCACCGGGCGAGCCCATCCCGAAATTAATAATGGTAATATTTTCGGCAGTAGCGCATTGAAAAGGTGTATCACTTCCAGTAACTTTAACCTTAAATTTCTTTGCAAAAGAATTGATGTAATTACTGAAATTGGTTAATAAAATATATTCTCCGAAATTTTTTAGATGCTCGCCGGTATAACGCGGCAGCCAGTTTGAGACAATTTCTTCTTTTTTTGTCATTGATATTTTTTTGATGAGCTTGTTGCTGAGGCAATATAAATCTTTACAAATTTATTGAATAGGTTTGCTTCATGCTGAAAATAAATTATCCTGAGAATGTTCTGCGCATAAAAAAAGAAAAAGAAAAGGAATTTATTTTTGATGAGGTGAGGCGTAAATGGGTAATAATAACTCCTGAAGAATGGGTTCGTCAAAATTTTCTTCAATATCTTATTAAAATGATGCAATATCCTGCATCGCTGATAGCCGTTGAAAAAATGATTCGGTTGGGCGAACTTAAAAAGCGATGTGATATTGTGGTATATAAGCTGGCAAACCCCTGGATGATTGTAGAATGCAAGGAAATGAGCCTGCCATTAAATGAAGCAGTGCTGCGGCAAATATTGCACTATAATATTGCCATACCATCTGCGTATCTTGTGATTACAAACGGGGTTTCTCATTATGCTTTTGAGAGAAAAGAAGGTAAATTAGTTGAAGTGGATAAGCTGCCCTCATTTATATAATAATTTCTTTTGCGTACACCAAACTAAGTTGTGTGATACTTTAAAAAATTAATTTTTTGCTTTTAAGGTTGAGATTTAAGTCTTTCGTAAGTTGAATGCACACTTTTATTTAAAGAATGTTTTGTAATTTTTATTGCATTGCTGCTTTAAAAAAACTTTCTAATTTTCTTTCATCCAATTTACCATTTGTTCGCACACCGCTGCAAACATCGAGACCAAAAGGTTGCACAATATCTATAGCCTCTTTTACATTATCAGCATTTAATCCTCCCGCTAAAAAAACAGGAACCTTGGACTGCTCAACAATTTTTCTGCTCAATTTCCAATCATGTTTGCGACCTGTGCCGCCTAATTCTTTTATGGCAAGTTTGGGATTACCACTATCTAATAATAATGCATCAACCTGTTCCGAAATATCTATTGCTTCATCAACGGAGCTTTCATTAATCACATGTATTACCTGTACAATTTTTACAGCAGGCAATGCATCATGCAACTTTTTGTAAGCACGCTCAGAAAGTTCATCTACAATTTGAATTGTGTTCGTAAATGTTTTGTAATAATGAGCTATAATTGCCTCGGCAGTAGTTTCACTGGTTAAGAGAAATGTTGCTACAGGCGGCGGAACTGATGCTGCTATTTCATGAATCAAATCATCTTCAATGGGTCCCGGGCCGCTTGGCATAGCAGCAACTAATCCAATTGCGGAGGCTCCATATTGTATTGCAGTTTTTGCTTCGTACAGAGAACTGATGCAACAAATTTTTATTCTTAGTTTCATTTGTATTGCCACGCCTTTTAAGGCGTGGAAGCAAAAATATTTTAAAAGGCTTTAGCTAAAAAGATTCAACAAGAATTAAGTTTGGCTAAAGCCGAATGATTGTTTCTTATGATGTCCACGACCTAAAGGTCATGGCAATAAAAAAAGGCTGCCCTCATAGAGACAGCCTTGTGTATATATAAATGTTGTTTACTAAGCCACCCGGTCACTTTATTTGAAAACGTTCTCAGAAATGCGATAGGCTAATGTTTATTTCTCAATCACAAACTTTACCTGGCTTTGCTCACTGCCATTGTTTAACTGCAGATTATATATGCCATTTATAAGATGAGATAGATTTAGCCAGTAAGTGTTGCTGCCTTTTATTGCCTGCTCTGTTTTTGTGAACATAAGCTTGCCTGTTTTATCATACACACGCAGTTGTACATTATCTGCAGTGTTGCTGTTGTATGTTAGAGTAACTATTCCCTTGGCTGGATTAGGAAAGAGTGATAACGTGTTTGCAACTTTGCCACACGAATTGATGACTGTTACACCTTTGGAATACTTGCGACACTCGCCTCCTTCACTATGAATTTTTACTTTGTATATACCCGGTTCAGTGGCAGTATATCTTCTTTTATTTGCACCCGGAATAGCATTACCGTCCTTAAACCATTTATATTTGAAACCATCTACCCAATTGGCTGTTAATACTACTGAATCTGTTAGGCAAATATCAAGGTTATCCTGCGGTGTAATCTCTGCATCTGGCGGGCATCCTAATTTTACTATCCAATAATCACCATGCCCGCGGCTGTCTTCTGTTTTATCACCACCAATATCAGAACCAGAATAGCCTCCTAAAATATACCCACCATCCGTTGTTTGCTGAAGAGAATTGAGATAATCATCATTACTTCCTCCAAAGCGTGCATCAAATTGCTTTACGCCATTGACATCAGTCTTTACAATCCAATAATCATAATATCCGCGGCTGTCTTCTGTTTTATCGCCACCAATACCAGAAGCTGAATAGCCTCCTAAAATAAAACCGCCATCCGTTGTTTGCTCAAGAGAATAGAAAAGATCATAAGAAACTCCTCCAAAGCGTTTATCCCATTGCTTTACGCCACTGGCATCTATTTTTGCTATCCAATAATCATAATATCCGCGGCTGTCTTCTGTTTTATCGCCACCAATGCCAGAAAGAGAATGGCCGCCTAAAATAAAACCGCCATCTGTTGTTTGCTGAAGAGAATTGAGAAAATCACCATCACTTCCTCCAAAGCGTTTATCCCATTGCTTTACGCCACTGGCATCAGTCTTTACAACCCAATAATCATTATATCCCCGGCTGGCTTCTGTTTTATCACCACCAATGCCAGAGTATGAATAGCCGCCTAAAACGTAACCACCATCTGTTGTTTGCTGAAGAGAATAAAGATAATCAGCAAAACTTCCTCCAAAACGTTTGTCCCATTGTTTTACTCCATTGGCATCCGTTTTTACTATCCAATAATCAGCAAATCCGCGGCTGTCCTCTGTTTTATCACCACCCACACCAGATCCGGAATAGCCTCCTAAAATATAGCCGCCATCAGTTGTTTGCTGAAGAGAATTAAGATACTCATCAGTATTTCCTCCAAAGCGTTTATCCCATTGTTTTATGCCATTGGCATCAGTTTTTACTATCCAATAATCATAACCTCCGCGGCTGGCTTCTGTTTTATCGCCACCAATACCGGAAGATGACCAGCCGCCTAAAACGTAACCACCATCTGTTGTTTGCTGAAGAGAATAGAGATAATCAGTATTAGTTCCCCCAAAGCGTTTATCCCATTGTTTTACGCCATTGGCATCAGTTTTTACTATCCAATAATCATAACCTCCGCGGCTGGCTTCAGTTTTATCGCCACCAATAACGGAAGCTGACCAGCCTCCTAAAATATAGCCGCCATCAGTTGTTTGCTGAAGAGAAATGAGATCATCATCATCACTTCCTCCAAAGCGTTTATCCCATTGTTTGGGTGTTGGAGTAGTTTGTGCAAGTAATACTGTAGTTAGTAAGCATTGCAGCAGAAGGAGTGCTGCGTGTTTGAGTATGTTTAATTTTTTCATGGCAATTTTTTTTGAAACTGTAAAGTACGAAGAAAAAGGAATCATCACTCAAATTAATACTCATAAAAAAAGACCGCCATATAAGACAGTCTTCTACTCATGTATAAATTGTTTACTACAACTTTTATCATCAAGTTATCAGCACAACTTGTCCCGCCAAAGGCTTGGATTAGGACATCAGCACATTAGCACATTTGCTAATTAGCATATTACGCCGGAACTTCCACTTTATTAGTTGCCCACTCAATCAAAATATCAGCAACTAATGGACGTGAAAATTCTGATGGCGGTCTTTCACCATTAGCCAACATTTCTCTCACTTTTGTTCCGCTTAAAGAAACAATATCAGGGTTTTTTGGAGCGGTCTTGCTGCTGGCCATGCTCTCCGTATTCTTGCACCAGAAAGTGTTTTCAAATTTCAGTATCTGCATACCGATCACAGGACCCATTTTATCCATCAGCTCCTGTGCTTCATAAGTGCCATAGTAAGAACCTACGCCTGCATGGTCTCTGCCAATTATCATGTGTGTGCATCCATAATTTTTACGGATGATGGTATGATTGATGGCTTCACGCGGGCCTGCATAACGCATAGCTGTTGGCAACACGCTAAGCATCGTATTATTTTCATTGAAATAATTTGAGATGAGTGCTTCGTAGCAACGCATACGTGTGGGTGCGGGAATATCATCACTTTTTGTTTCCCCAACAATCGGATGAATTAAAGCGCCATCAACAATTTCCTGTGCACATTTAATTAAATATTCATGAGCACGGTGAATAGGATTGCGTGTTTGAAATGCAACGATTGTTTTCCAGCCCCGTTTTTCAAATTCGGCACGGGTTTCAGAAGGGTCAAGAAAATATTTCTCATTAATTTCTTCATGCCGAACAGGACGGTTCACCATTTCCAGCGGACCTGCAATAAACCTGTTACCGCCTTTCATAATAGCCTGCACGCCGGGATGTTTATCTTCCGTAGTTTTAAAACATTTCTGAGCAAGATTATTCAAATCAAGTTCAAACTTTTCATCAACCGTCATTATTGCCAATATATTTCCCTCTCTGTCTGTCAGCGCAATTTCTTCACCCAACTTAATATTGTCATATTCATTTCCCGCGGGTAATAAAATAGGGATTCCCCATGCAAGTCCATTAGTTAATACCATGCTTTCAATTGCAGATTGCGAATCTGCTTTCCCCATAAAACCTGTAAGCGGGCTAAATGCGCCGATGGCAATCATTTCAACATCTGCACCGTAGCGGTCTTCAATCGTAAATTGAAAAAGCGATTCTGCTTTTTTTTCAAGCTCTTTTTTACGTGTACCCGTTGCTATCCTGTTTACGAGCACAACACCATGTGGTTGATTCATTTGTTATGTAAGATTTTTTGTTTGAAAATTTTAATCTTCTGCCTCGTCAATATACCCGTTGCTTTCAAGATATTGCATTACTTCTGCAGCACAGTCTTCGAGTGTTTTTTCATCTGTATGAATTACTAACTCAGCATTTTCAGGAGATTCATAAGGGTCATCAATTCCTGTAAAATGTTTTATTTCGCCTGCACGTGCTTTTTTATATAAGCCTTTGGGGTCGCGTTGCTCGCAAACTTCAAGCGGAGCGTTTACAAATACTTCAATGAATTCTCCTGCATCAACAATGCTGCGCACCATTTCCCGGTCGCTCTGGTATGGAGAAATAAATGCTGTTGATACAAAAGCGCCTGCATCTACAAAGAGCTTGGCAACTTCGCCAATGCGGCGAATATTTTCTTTACGGTCTTCGGCAGTAAAGCCAAGACCTTTGTTTAAGCCATGGCGCACATTATCGCCATCGAGCACATACGTGTGAATGCCGCGTTCAAATAATTTTTCTTCAACCTTATTGGCAAGGGTTGATTTACCGGCGCCGGATAATCCGGTGTACCATAAAATAGCGGATTTGTGTCCGTTCATACGGTGGCGGTCAGCTTTGGAAATTGTAGTGGCATGCCACACAATGTTTTTAGTAAGTTCCATGTACAGATGATGTTTTTATAGTTATAAAATTTATGAGGCGGCAAAAGTATATATCTTTCTTTATAATTCCTATATGTTTAATAGAATTTAAAAAAATCAAAATAAAATAGATAAAAAGTGAACCTGGTCAGACGGCTCAAAGCCGTCAGACCGATACCGTTCATGAGCCTGCGGTCGTTCTCTTTTTGTGGATTGAATGTGAGCGTGTACTTTTTATTCTTTATTCACTAAAAGTGTTTCAAGTTCACAAGCCAAAACTCTAAAACATTCACAAGCACAAACTTTTAAACTCTTACTTTTGCACATGGCAACAATAATTAATTCTTCAAACAATAAATCCAGCAGTAAAAAATTTTTTGGCGAAGGCCTCACCTTTGATGATGTACTGCTGCTTCCTGCTTACAGCCAGGTTTTGCCAAGAGAAGCAGATACGCGTTCAAGACTAACTCAAAATATAACGCTGAACATCCCTTTCCTTTCCGCAGCGATGGATACAGTTACAGAAGCCAATCTTGCAATGGCGCTTGCAAGAGAAGGAGGTCTTGGTATGCTGCACAAAAATATGACTATAGAAAAGCAGGCAGAACAAGTGCGCAAAGTAAAACGCAGCGAAAGCGGTCTCATCATTGACCCTATTACATTGCATGATGATGCAACTATTGGCGATGCACTACGCCTGATGAAAGAAAATAGAATTGGCGGTATTCCCATTGTTGATGCAAACAATAAACTGGTGGGCATTCTCACAAACCGTGATTTACGTTTTGAGACAGATAAACATATCAGGGTTAAAGAAGTGATGACAAAAGAAAATTTAATAACAGCACCCGAAGGAACCGATTTAAAAAAAGCAGAAAAAATTTTAAAACAATATAAAATTGAAAAGCTTCCTGTTGTAAATAAACAAGGCAAGTTAATTGGTTTAATTACTTACAGGGATATTTTGCAAATACGCAACTTTCCTAATGCAGTTAAAGATAAGTTTGGCCGGTTGCTTGTGGGTGCAGCTCTTGGAATTACAAAAGACTTGCACGACCGTGCTTATGCACTGCAACAGGTAGGTGTTGATGTGGTAACACTCGATAGTGCACATGGCCATAGTAAGGGTGTAATTGATGCGTTGAGAGGATTAAAAAAGAATTTCAAAAACATGGAAGTAGTTGCAGGCAATGCGGGCACAGCTTCCGGTGCTAAAGCATTGGCAGATGCAGGGGCTGATGCTGTAAAGGTTGGAATAGGTCCGGGTTCAATATGCACTACACGCATTGTTGCAGGCGCCGGTGTGCCGCAGCTCACAGCTATTATGGAAGCAGCTTCTGCGTTGAAAGAAAAAGGAATTCCAATTATTGCAGATGGTGGTATTCGCTATACAGGAGATGTTGTAAAAGCCCTTGCTGCAGGCGCAGATACAGTGATGATGGGCAGTGTATTTGCCGGAGTGGAAGAAAGCCCCGGCGATACAATTATTTATGAAGGCAGAAAATTTAAACAGTACCGCGGAATGGGCAGCATCAGTTCAATGGCGCAGGGAAGCAGCGACAGGTATTTCCAGGATGTGGAAGATGATATTAAGAAATTAGTACCGGAAGGCATTGAAGGCAGAGTTGCTTATAAAGGATATTTAAGCGAAGTGGTTACACAATTTGTAGGCGGTCTCCAGGCTGGTATGGGTTACTGTGGTGCAAAAAATATAAGTGAATTACAGGAGGCGACTTTTATAAAAATAACGAATGCAGGAATGCGTGAAAGTCATGCACATGATGTGGAGATAACAAGAGAATCTCCTAATTACAGCAGGAAGTAAAAAGCCCCTAAATCCCTCGGTGGGGGACTTTGAAACATCTGTAACGATAAACGCCAAACGGTAAACTTCAAACGGTAAACGGTTTCATCATCTCCTTTTTTTATAACATCTTTGCACTTCTATAAAAACAACAATCATGAAATTAAAGCAATTATTTTTTTCGGCATTTCTTTGTGTATTCACTGCATCATTTGCAATTTCTCAATCACTTGATGAAGTTGTAAGCAAACACCTCGATGCAATTGGCGGCGCCGATAATCTTAGAAAAGTAAATAGCGTTGTAATGAAAGGCAACATAAACAATGGGGGAACAAAAATACCAATCGTAATGACGGTAGTAAACAAAAAAGCCTTCAGGGTTGAATTTACATTCAATGGTATGACGGGTTACCAGGTTCTTACCGATACGGCAGGATGGGGCTTCAATCCATTCCAGGGACAAACCAAACCTGAACCTATGACAGCAGATGAAGTAAAGAAAAGCCAGGACCAATTAGATGTTCAGGACGAGTTTTTAGATTATAAAGAAAAGGGTACAACTCTCCAGGACCTCGGCACAGATGATGTGGAAGGAACAGAAGCATATAAAATAAAGGTTACACTCAAGAGTGGTAAAGAAAAAACATTGTATATCAGCAAGGAGGATTATTTAACCATCAGGCAAACTGAAAAAACAGAAATAAATGGTAAAGAAATTGAATCATCTTCAGATTTTTCCAACTATAAAAAAGTGGGAGACATTATGATGCCGTATTCAATAAATAATAGCCTGCAGGGGCCTGTTGACATAGATACAATTGAAATCAATCCTGTAATTGATGAAACTATTTTCAAGCCCAAATCATAAACACAATAAGGGTATCGGTCAGACGGCTTCAAGCCGTCAGACCGTTATCGCACTTGACATGAAGTTGTTTAAAAGATGACATCATTTTTTTATTTAAAGCAACATTGTGAAAGATGATTTCATCTAAAGAATTCTCAACAACTTCATTTACTTGCTATACATTATTCATTTTTTAAAAACCTCCACATGAAAAAAATATTACTGTTTTCTGTTTTAGCTGCACTAATAACAAACGATTCGTTTTCTCAGTCCATCAATTCATACACATTTGGAATGATGGAAGCACGCCTTTTAGGTCCCGGCACTATGAGTGGCCGCATCAGCGCTATTGAAGGCGTTAATAAAGACCCTAAAACAATTTATGTGGGAACTGCCGGTGGTGGTATTTGGAAAAGTACAAATGCAGGCGCATCATTCAAATCAATTTTTGATAAGTATTGCCAAAGCATTGGCGCCATTGCAATTGACCAGGTTAATCCAAAAACAATTTATGCGGGCACTGGTGAAAGCAATATGCGGAATTCCGTATCCATTGGAGATGGTTTATACAAAACTACAGATGCAGGTGAGAACTGGACAAAAATTGGTTTAGACAGTACAGAGCATATTTCTAAAATTGCCATTGATCCAAATAATTCAAACACAATTTATGTAGCATCCCCGGGACCTTTATGGAGTGATAGCAAGCATCGCGGGCTTTATAAAACCACGGATGCAGGTAAAACATGGGAAAAGATTTTATACATCAATGAAAAAGCAGGTTGTGCCGATGTTGCCATTGACCCATCAAACACAAATATTATTTATGCAACTACATGGGAGTTTCGCCGCAAGCCTTATGCTTTCAACAGCGGTGGTAGCGGCAGCGGCATTTATAAAAGTATGGATGGGGGTAAAACATGGAAAGAACTTACGAAAGGCTTACCGGCAAAGCCTTTCGGACGTGTTGCCTTTGCATTGGCTCCCTCTGCTCCCAATAATTTGCTTGCCATTGTAGAAAGCAATAACACGGGTTTATACATCAGCAGCGATGGTGGTGAAACATGGAAATCTCAAAGCGCCACAATGAATGTAGTAAGCAGGCCTTTTTATTTTAGCGTGATTGTGGTTGACCCTAAAGATGCAAAGAGAGTTTATCGCCCCGCATTCATTTTTTCTTATTCTGATGATGGAGGATATTCTTTTGCCGATGCAAGCGGTGAAGGCGGCTGGGTACACAGCGACGAACATGCATTATGGATAAATCCTAACAACACCAATCAAATGTATCTGGGTACAGATGGCGGAATGTATGTAAGTCTTGACCGCGGCGCAACCTGGATGTATCTGCAGGGTTTACCTGTTGGTCAATTTTATCATGTAAGTACAGACAATCACAAACCTTATTACAGAGTGTTCGGCGGCTTGCAGGATAATGGCAGCTGGATTGCTCCGTCTTCTTCTGCCGGCGGCGTTACCAATGCAGACTGGAAATCAATTTATGGTGGTGATGGATTTTGGACGCAGCCGGATCCTACTGATGATAACATTGCTTACGGCGAATCACAGGGCGGCAGCATGGGAAGAATTGACCTCACTACATTTAAAACGTATGATGCCCAACCAAAGCAAACAGCTCAGGATGAAAAATTAAGATGGAACTGGAATACACCCATTGCTACCGGGGCAAAAAACAAAAAGAATTTATATACCGGCGCTCAATACTTATATAAAAGCACAGACCAGGGAAGAAACTGGAAAAGAATTTCTCCTGACCTTACTACGAATGATAAGAACAAACAAAAGCAGGAAGAGAGTGGCGGCTTAAGTGCTGATAATACTTCTGCAGAAAATCATTGCACCATTTTCACCATTGCAGAATCACCGCTTGATGAAAATATAATCTGGGTGGGCACAGATGATGGCAACCTGCAATACACAACAGATGGCGGAGCTAACTGGACAAACGTTTCTGCCAATTATGCAAAAGCCGGAATTGCAAGCCAGACATGGGTTAGCAGCATTGAGCCAAGCATGTTTGATAAGAATACTGTATATGCCACATTTGATAATCATACATACGGTGACCACAAAACATACTCAGGCGTTAGTAATGATATGGGCAAAACATGGACGATGTTTACCAGCAAAGAATTCACCGGCTTTGCACATAAAATAAAAGAAGATGTTGTAAATAAAAATCTTCTTTTTCTCGGAACTGAAATGGGATTATTCGCTTCTGTTGATGCAGGGCAAAGCTGGTTTAGAATGAAAAATAATGTTCCCTGGTATGCATTGGTGAGAGATATAAAAATACAGCCAACAAATAATGACCTTGTTTTGGCAACGCATGGAAGAGGAATAATTATAGTGGATGATATTACTCCAATGCGCACCATCACTGCAGAAATTGCAAAGAAAGATGTTTACATGTTTGCTCAGCCCGATATGCTTTTACGAAACGGAATTTTAGGCGGAGGCTCCTTCCCTCCTACCGGCGGATGGGTAGCCGGTAATGCACCCGATGTTGCAGCCATTCAATATTATTTAAAAGAGCGTTTAACCAGCAGCGATGCAAGTATTGATATTGTTGATAAAGATGGTAAGGTTTTGCAAACCATTCCCGGAAGCAAAAGAAAAGGGCTTAATAAAGTTTACTGGAACATGCGTTTAACTCCGCCAAAAGTTGCAGGCGGCAGCGCTAAAATGGACCAGTCTGGCTTTGTAGCTCCAATGGTTTTGCCCGGAACATACACCATTAAATTAACGATTGCAGGTAAAGAATATACTACACCGGTTAACATGCTCAACGATGCTGAAAATAAATATTTTTCGGTGGAGGCAAGAAAAGAGTTGCATGATAATGCAATGAAATTGTATGGTGCGCATGAGCGCTTAAAGAAATTGGTTGATACAGTAACGGCTGTGCAGCAAGCATTGAAAAATGCAGACACCACCGTAAAGAATGCAAAAACAAAAAAAATGGTGGATGATTATTTAAAAAAGATTGATGACTTCAGGGGTACGCTTATTCCCACAAAAAACAAATCAATATTTGCTGATGAAAAAAGATTGAGAGAAGAAATAACTGAAACGTATGTTACATTGAGCTATAAAGAAGAACCCATTTCAAACCTCGAAATTGAAAGTGTAAACAGACTGCTGGGTAAATTAACTGAAGCTGAAACCAATGGAAATAAATTGTTGCAGGAAGTAAATACAAAGCTGAAGCCGTCTTTGCAAAAAGAGGGAATTGCGTTTCCGTAAACTATATCAACTCGATTGTATAATTGATAGGGCAATGTTTTTTTATCATGATGCTAACGCCGCAGTATTTGGTTTGAGAAAGCTCAATAGCTTTTTTCAATTTATCTAAATCATTTTCCTTTACATCAGTTTTATAAATAAGATTTACGTACTTAAACACTTTAGGGTCATCATGCGTTTGTTCTGCTTCTGCAATTATTGTTAACTGCGTGTACGGAACTTTCATTTTTTTTAAAATACCCACCACATCCATTCCTGTGCATCCGCAAATGGAAACAAGTAACAATTGCTTTGGGTTCATGCCTGTATTGCTGCCGCCGCCATCAACAGGTGTATCAACATTTACCCAATGATTATTTGATTCACCTTTGAATGCAAGACCTTCTTTCCATATTACGGTTGCCGTCATACAATTATTTTTACATGAAATGAACTCCTGTAAAATTCTTTATACATAAACATAAAGTTGTACCGGTCTTAAGGCTGGGAGCCGTCTGACCGCTATCGTTCAGGGCTTGGCGAAGTACGGGTATTCTGTGTTCCGTCAAGCCCGGCTAACCGCTGTTGAGTAAAGATAAAAAGATGGTGATATATTCTACAACTAAATTTTTAACGTCAAGATGGATATGCAGATGCACAATGAAAAAAAACGTGTTTAACCCGCAGTTTAGTTGTTATCTGTCCACATAATGGATTTACTTTTTGTAAGCTAATAAACGCAACGCATTAAACACAACTACTAAAGTTGACCCTTCGTGTCCAATAACTGCCGGACCAATGGTTGCATAACCGGTAATTGTTAGTGGTATAAGAATGGCGACCATTCCTAAACTTATGATTAGATTTTGTTTGATGATACCATGGGCTTTTTTACTTAGTCCTATGGCAAATGGAAGGTTGCTTAGTTTGTCTGCCATTAATGCTATATCTGCTGTTTCTAATGCAACATCCGAACCGGCTGCCCCCATTGCAATACCTACTGTACTTTTTGCCATTGCAGGAGCATCATTTACACCATCACCTACCATTGCTACTTTCTTTTCTGATGCTTTCAATTTATCAATCGCTTCAATTTTTTGTTCGGGAAGAAGGTTGCCCATTGCTTCGGTTATGCCTAATTCTTTTGCAATGGCTTCCGCTACTTTTTGATTATCGCCTGTGAGCATAATCATTTTGCGAATGCCTAATTTATTTAGCTGTGCCAATGTTTCTTTTGCATCCTGCCGGGCTATATCCATTAAAGTAATAATGCCAATGTATTTATCATTTTGCTGAACAATCATTGTTGTATTGCCCTGACTTTCCAAATCCTCCGATTTGTTTTTTATGTCATCGGGTAATTGATTGTTCTTTTCAGTAAACAGTTCTTTATTGCCAATATGAATAATGGTGTTTTCATAATCTGCTTTTACGCCACGACCTGTAATTGCTTGTACATTGTTTGCAGGTTGCACATCTTTTTTTATTTTTTCCAAACCACCTTTTACAATAGCTGCTGCCAATGGATGGTCGCTAAGTTTTTCTACGGGAATAACTATCTGCAACAACTGTTCTTCGGATATTCCATTTAATGGGTATACGCCGGTGAGCTTTGGTTTGCCTTCTGTAAGCGTTCCTGTCTTATCAAATGCTATTGCAGTAAGTGAGCCCAATTCTTCCAAAGGTTTTCCGCCTTTTATTAATACACCGCCTCTTGCTGCTCTTGCTACGCCGCTTAACACTGCACTTGGTGTTGATATAGCCAATGCACAAGGGCTTGCTGCAACGAGTACTGCCATTGCTCTATAAAAACTTTGGCTGAAAGGTTCATCAATAATCAAAAAAGCAAACAGCAACAGCCCCACTAAAATAAGAACAGCCGGTACATAATACTTTTCTAATTTATCAGTGAAGTTTTGTGTCGGTGATTTTTGTGTTTGTGCTTCATTTACCATTTTTACTAAACGTGCTATTGTGGAATTAGCAGCTACTTTACTTACTTTAATTTCCAATGCCTCCCCACCATTTATAGAGCCTGCAAACACCCTGTATTTAGCATCTACCTTATCTGCATTATTTATATCCATATTTAAATCTTCAACAGGTGTTTTATCAACAGGTATACTTTCGCCTGTAATGGGTGCTTGATTTACACTGCTGTTACCATTTACTACAATGCCGTCGGCTGAAATTTTTGAGTTTGGTTTTACAACAATTACATCACCTGCCTTTAGTTCTTCAATCTTTACTTCTTTTACATCGTTACCGTTTTTTAGTAAGGCTGTTTTGGGTGCTAATTCTGTTAATGCTGCAATAGATTTTCTTGCTTTTTCCATTGCATAATGCTCTAATGAATGACCGAGACTGAATAAGAATAATAACAATGAACCTTCTGCCCATTGTCCTAATATGGCTGCACCAATAGCGGCAATAAGCATTAAGAAGTCTATTTCAAAATCTCCTTTTGATATTCCCTCAATGGCTTCTTTAGTAGTATAAAAACCACCTAAAAAATATGCACCCACATAAAAGATAACAGGGACAATATTTGATATGTTTTTTACGAATGATAACCCGAAACCGATAGTCAATAAAGCACCGCAAATGATAGCAAAAATGAGTTCCGTTTTTTCGCCAAATATGCCGCCGTGTGAATGCCTCTGACCATGTTCTGTTTCATGGTCATGTTCTTCTTTCTCATGTTTATGTTCATGTTTTTTGTGCTCTTTTTCTTCGACATGTAATTCTTCCTTAGGAATATGCACATGCTTGTGTTCTCCAGTGATTACTTCTGGTGAAACTACCTGTAAACCTAATTTTTTCAACTGCCTGTAAATCTTTTGGGAATTGATTTCATGCTGGTCGAACTCAATGTTTATCCATCCCGTTGCAGAAACTGAAACTGAGAGCACACCCTTAACATCTCTCAAACTAAATTCTATAACACGTGCATGTCTTACATAACGAATGCCTCTAACTTCTATTAAAAGATGCCCGTATCTTTCTGTGATTGCAGCACCTGCCTTCTCTGCAAGTTTTTGAACCTGCTCTATTGAAATTTCATCAGGATTGTAGTGAAAGCAAAGCTGTGCTTTTGTTTCTTCCGTTTCGGGCACAACGTGTACTTTCTCTATACCTTTTTTATTTCCCATTGCAGAAATAATACGCAGCACACAAGCATCTTTTTCATCAGGAACATCAGGTAATACTATGTCGAGATTGATTTTTATTTTTTCCATTAAATAAGTTTATTCTGTTGGATTTTTTTAATTTCTTAATTATTAACCCGCTATTTGAAAATACAGTAAGGCAATCGCGGCTGCAGTCATCAGAATAAGTGTAATAAAGCCTAATACGTTTTGTAATTTGTTGTTAGTAAACTTCTTCATTACCTTTTTATTATTACAAATGTGTAGAATAACGGCAATCAAAACCGGAGCAGTTAATCCGTAAAGAATGGCAGTATAAATGAGTACCTGAATGGGTGATACACCAATGAAGTTAAGGCATAGCCCTATTACAAGGGATGTTATCATTGTAATATAAAACGGTTTTGCCTGCCAAAATTTTTTATCAAGTCCTTCTTTCCAATTAAATGTTTCTGCCATAATGTAAGACAGGGAGCCTCCTAAAACAGGAATAGCCAGAAAGCCTGTGCCAAGAACACCTACTGAAAAAAGAACATAAGCGAACTTGCCTGCCAACGGTTCTAATGCTTTGGCTGCCTGTTCAACTGTAGCGATTTTGTGAATACCTGCATTAAATAAAACAGCCCCTGTAGTAAGAATAATAAAAAACATAACCAAGTTAGAAAAAAACATCCCAAGATTTACATCAGTTTTCATATCGCTGAGTATTCGTTTATCTACCACTACTTTATTTGCATCGTGGTTAAAATCTTCTGCTTCCATCGTGGCTTGCCAGAAAAATAAATAAGGAGAAATGGTTGTGCCGAGAATGGCTACTAAGATTGAAAAGAAATCTTTATTGAAATGAATTACCGGAATGAATGCGCTCTTAAAAACAAGTAACCAGTCAAGCTTAATCAGGAAAGGGACTATCAAATATAATAACACTGCAAGGCAAAGCCATTTTAATATTCTTGCAAGTTTTTCGTAAGGATATTTTATAATGATGTAAACGAGCAAAGCAGTAAATACTATACTAAACAGATAATCAGGAACTGAGGGCAAAAGCAGATTGGCAACGGCTCCCATTCCTTGTATGTCTGCACCAATATTTAATGTAATAGCAGGAAAGCTGAAAAGCATCATTACATAAAGAATTCTTTTAGGGTAATGAGTTTTTAATGTATGAGTAAGTCCTGACTTAGTTACTAAGCCAATACGGGCACACATTCCTTGTATAGCTGCCATAAGAGGAAAAGTGAGTAACGCAGTCCATAGTGTGGCAAAGCCAAAACCCGCACCTGCCTGTGAATATGTTGCAATACCTGAGGGGTCGTCATGACTTGCACCTGTAATTAAACCCGGACCTAAAATCTTACCGAATTTTTTAATTTTTGCTAAAAAGCCTTTTGTATTGCTCATGTATCTTTCTTTTTAAATTTTTCTTTCTATTTAACAATAGTAAAATATAGATTATTACAAGAACAAGGGTAGTGGTATTTACAAAGAACGGAAGGAGTTGAGCTATAGAAATAGCCGTGAAACAGGGAATAAAAATCAATTGCAAATGTGAACAAAATCATGCAAAGTGTTATGTAAAAAAAATGCTTCACTAATAATTTTTTTAAAAACCTCCTGTTGAAGCAGGAGGTTTGATTCTACCTTTACTCCATATGTGTTTGACCATGATGCTGATGGCAGGCGTCAGCACATTTTCTACATTCTTCTGCGCATTTTTTACAATGCTCATGTTCATGTTTACTACATTCTGAAGCACATTCACGACATGCTTCTTCGCAAATCACCAAGAACTTATGAGAAATCTCACTATCTCTCAATAATAATTTTGCACCAAGAAAACATATTTCAGCACAATCCCTGTCTAACTCAATGCAATGCGCCATTGGTGTTACGTCCTCTTCGTCAAGACAGGAAGCGCCACAGTTTTCGCAAGCCGAAGCACAATCTAAAAGTGTTTGAATAAGAGCTTCATGTTTGTGCCCTGAATGATGATGACCCATTTGTTGATGTTCCATTTTATTTGATTTTATGAATGAATAAATAAGATACTTTTTAAGAAATTAAAATTTAGCAATGTCATGAGGATTATTTTTTTACCTCAAACATTATTCTTCCTCGCCAGCATTTGTCATTTTCGCTAATAAAAAAAATGTTCCCTTGACAACTACTTTTGCATCAGCAGGAATATCTTCCAAAAGTTTAATCTCTGTATAGCCCAGGTCACTAACTCCTTTTACAACTTCAATTCTTTTAAAAGAAATTTCATCTTTAGCATCAGTCATAACAAAAATGTAATCCTTACTTTGATAACTTATTATTGCTTCGTCAGGTATAGCAGGAGACAGGCTTGTACCAATACTGATTATTGCTGTAACATTCATGCCCTCAATTAATCCCGTTTTATCACCCTTAACTGATGCATGAACTAAGATTGTTTTGGATTGGTCTTCAAATGAAGTGCCGATAGAATATATAGATGCATCATATTCTTTTCCGGGGTTGTTGGTAAGGGTAAAGTGTATGGTTTGTCCGGCGGATACTTTTGGTAAATCTTTTTCATAAACAAACAGGTCAAGATGAAGCTGTGAATTATTAACCACTTCTGCAATTGCTGTGCTTGCGTCAACATAAGTTCCTATTTGAGCATTTACTTTACTAACCGTGCCGCTGATAGGACTTTGTACAGATAAAGAAGAAATAATATTACCGTTAGTTACTCTTGAAGGTGAAATGCCCAGTGTAGATAATTGCTTTTGCAGTCCTGCCTTTTCTGCTCTCAATGTTGTTAGTTCGGTTTCTGCCTGCTGCAGATTTTTTCTTGCACCTGCATTACCTTCTACTAACATTTTCTGACGGTCATATTCTAATTGCGCTAAATTTATTTTAGAGTTTACTGATAAATATTGCTGCTGCACCTGCACTAATTCAGGATTAACAATAACCGCAATTGTTTCACCTTTATGAACGGAGTTTCCCGGCTGAACTGTAAGGCTTCGTATTGTGCCCGGAAATAAGGAAGTTATGGTTGCCTTATTTTGATTGGGAACTGTAAGCACTCCGTTTACCTTAATAGAATTGTTTAGATTTTTTTGCTGGATAGTTCCATATTCTATCCCTATTGATTTTACCTGCTCAGGCGTTAAGGATACTATATTGGCTGGTGTTTTATTTTGCTGTTGTGATTCCTCTTTTGTTTCTGTATCAGAACTCTGTTTACCGCTGCACGATATGAACAGCAGAATGCTTAATACGATTTGAAACATTAAAAATTTCCTTTTCATTTATAATTACTTTACTGGTTAATCAAATAATTGTATTGAATGACTGACTGATTATACTGGTTGAGATTATCTAAATAATTTTTACGGATGTCAATAGCTTGTGTGAGAAACTGGTTTAGCTCAGCAAAGCCTATTTCTCCTGCACGATAGGCGATAGAAGCTGCTTTAATAATTTCATCAGCCTGCCGCAAGCCTGTTGTTTCATAAAAGCGAAGCAGGATTTGCGCTCTTTCAATTTCGCTTAAAGCCTGTGCTCTTTGCGTATTAAATGTTTGTGCCTGATATTCCAATTGCTTTTGCTGAACTGATACTTGTGCCTGTGCTGCTCTCACTTTGTTTTTATATGCAGATGCACCAAACAATGGAATAGCTGCTGCTACTGAAAAACCAGAATAAGGATTTTTTACACCATACAATCTTTGAGAAAAGAAACGACCTGAAAATTCGGGCTTGTTTGTGTTTCGCTGAACGGCAACGTTTGCATTTGCAATGTTTATATTTTGTTTTTGTAATCCAAGCAAGGGGTGAAGTGTGTCAACCAATAATTTCGGTATTGCAAGTTTCTCTAACTGTAAATCTAATGGCAGTATAATAATTTCTTTTGCATTCAACATTTGCCTAAGAGCCTCTTGCTGTATGTACATTTCATTTCCGGTTTGTTTCAACATTGCCTGCAGCTCTTTCATTCTTGCTTCGGCTGCAATGCTGTCAAGTCCTGCTGCTTCGCCGGTGCGTACCCGAAGTTTTGCGGCATCATACATAGAAGTATAAATGCTATCGAGATGCTGAAACAGCTTTTGCCTTTCTTGTAAATACCATAGCTGGTAATATGCTGTACGAATATTTCTCCTGAGTTCAGCATTTATTGCAGCAGTATTAATTTCATAATACTTCATTTGTTCATCAAAATAATTTCTTCTTGCTTTATACAAACCAAACCATTCAATATTTTGGGAGATTCCAATCTTTAGCACTCCATTGTCATTTGGCTGTATGTCTTCATTCTCTGCAAACACACCGGTCTTAGGAATTTCATAAGCTGTTTTTCTTTCTAAAGCAGAGCGGTTAATTTGTAATTTATTAACCTGGTATTGAAGGTTATTTTTAAATGCTGAATCAATAGCCACGTTTACAGGAATGCGGTTAGTTACTTGTGCCTTTACTGAAAGCGATGTAATTAGAATTGCAATCACTATAGCAGTACTTATTACAGGCTTGGTATTTATTTTTTTCTTTTTTGAAAAGATTGCATACAAGGCAGGTAAAACAATTAATGTAAGAAGCGTAGCTGTAATCAATCCACCGATAACAACTGTTGCCAAAGGCTTTTGTACTTCTGCCCCTGCACTTGTTGAAATTATCATTGGTAAAAAACCAAGTGCAGGTACGGCGCCTGTCATAATCACGGCACGAAAGCGATTTTTTGTTCCTTCAAACACACGTTGTGAAATATCAGTTACGCCCTGTTTTTCCAACTGGTTAAAATAATCTATCAACACAATACCATTAAGAACAGAAACACCGAACAGTGCAATGAAACCAATGCCTGCTGAAACACTGAATGGCATACCCGCAATCCATAAGGCTAAAATTCCGCCGATAGCAGAAAGAGGAATTGCAGAAAACACAAGCAGGCATTGCTTTATATCGCCGAATGCAAAAAAGAGCAGCACAAAAATCATTATCAATGCAACGGGAACGGCAATGCTTAATCGTTTACTTGCTTCTTCAAGATTTTGGAATTGCCCTCCATAAGAAAAATAATAACCGGGCGGAAGCTTTACTTCTTTATTTAATTTTTCCTGTAATTCTTTAACAGCAGATTTTATATCACGAAACGGGACATTGAAACCAATACTAATTCTTCTTTTAGCATCTTCACGTGTAATTTGAGCCGGACCAATTTCATAATCAATAGTTGCCAATTGCTGCAAGGGAACCTGTTCGCCGGATGGCAACGGTATATAAAGATTTCTCACATCTTCAATGTCGCGGCGGCTTTGATTTTGCAGCCGCACTACAAGGTCAAACCTTCTTTCATTTTCAAATATTAACCCTGCACTTTCACCGGCGAAAGCAGTTCTTACAATCTGGTTCAGGTCTTCAACATTCACACCATATCCTGCCATCTTATCACGGTTGTAATGAATGGTTATTTGCGGTAAGCCCTTTGTTGCCTCTGCACGTGGTTCTGCTGTACCTTTAATTGTACGTATTACATTCGCTGTCTTTTGAGCATAAGCAGAAAGGGTATCCATATTTTCGCCAAAAATTTTTACAGCAACATCCTGCCGTACTCCTGAAATAAGTTCATTAAAGCGAAGCTGTATAGGCTGTGAAGCCTCTGCAAAAACACCGGGTATATTATGAAGCGCTTTGGTCATAGTATCAGCTAATTCTTCCCGTGAATGTGCTGTTGTCCACTCTTTTTTATCTTTCAGCAAAACCGTAATATCTCCTGAACTGGCGGGCATAGGGTCAGTAGGAATTTCTGCTGAGCCAATTTTGCTAATCACTTCTTTTGTCTCCGGGAACTTTAGTAATATTTTTTCGAGCATTGTATAAGTTTCTACACTTTGTGTTAATGAAGAACCTTCAGGCAATGCAGATTCAAACGCAAAATCTCCTTCTTCTAATGTTGGAATAAATTCTCCGCCGAGGCTTTTGAAAATAAAGAATGAAGCAATAAAAGCTGCAACTGATATACTAACAACCTTCCATTTATTTTTTAAAGTAAATCGAATAATGGGTTCATATAACTGATGAAGTTTTTTCATCAGCCTGTCTGAGAAATTTTCTTTGTGCTTTGTTCTCCTGCTTAGGAAAAGCGATGTTACCATTGGCAAATAAGTAACGGATAAAATGAAAGCTCCAAGAATGGCAAATGAAACTGTTTGAGCCATTGGCTTAAACATTTTTCCTTCAATGCCCACTAATGCAAGTATGGGCAGATAAACAATAAGAATAATAATTTGCCCAAAAGATGACGAATGTACAATTTGTCCTGACGCTTCTGAAACTTCATTATCCATTTGCGAACGGCTTAAAATATTTACGCCTGCATGATGGTGCTTGCTGAAATAGATGCGATGCACAACCGCTTCAACAATTATTACTGCTCCGTCAACAATAATTCCAAAATCAATCGCACCAAGAGACATCAGGTTGCCACTAACACCAAAGATGTTCATCATAATAACAGCAAATAACATTGCTAACGGAATTACAGATGCTACAATTAAACCTGCCCGAAAATTTCCAAGAAATAAAATCAAAACAAATACTACGATAAGAAAACCCAAAATCAGATTTTCTGCTACTGTATGAATTGCACGGTCAACTAAATTAGTACGGTCAAGAAAGGGTTCAATTTCTACTCCTTCCGGCAATGACTTTTGTATCTGCGGAATTTTTTCTTTTACAGCTTTTACTACCTGCGAACTGTTGGCTCCTTTCAGCATCATTACAATTCCTCCAACTACTTCACCTTGCCCGTTCCGTGTCATGCTTCCATAACGAATAGCATTTCCTATTTGCGGAGTAGCTACATCACGAATTAAAACAGGAATGCTGTTAGCGTTTGTTTTTATAACGATTTTCCCTACATCATCCAAATCATTTGCTAAGCCTAAACCACGAATGAAATATGCATTTGGCTTCTTATCAATATAAGCGCCTCCTGTGTTTTCATTGTTCTTTTTCAATGCGGTGAAAACTTCAGGGATTGTAACATTCATCGCTTTTAAGCGGTCGGGGTCTATGGCTACTTCATATTGCTTTAAGTATCCGCCAATGCTGTTTACTTCTGCAACTCCGGGTGTTCCTAACAATTGCCTTGATACAATCCAGTCTTGCAGCGTACGCAAATCCATTGCGGAAAATTTATCTTCATAACCTTTCTTCGGATGGATTATGTATTGATAAATTTCTCCAAGACCTGAACTTACCGGCGCTAATTCCGGCTCACCGGAACCCGGCGGTATCTGGCTCTCTGCTTCCTTTAATCTTTCTAAAACTAACTGCCGTGCAAAATAAATGTTGACATTATCCTTAAATACAATTGTAATAACGCTTAATCCAAATCTTGAAATAGAGCGGATTTCTACCACATCAGGCAGTGTAGCCATTGACCTTTCGATTGGGTATGTTACAAACTGTTCTACTTCCTGTGTGGCAAGCGTAGCAGGTAACGTAATTACCTGCACCTGATTATTTGTTATATCGGGTACGGCATCAATGGGTAATTGTTTTACTGAATAAACGCCATACGCAATAAGTGCTAATGTCATTAACCCAATAACTAATTTATTTTTTATGCTGAAATTTATAAGCCTGTGAAACATTTGTAATCTTTATAAACATAAATAAATAGATACACTGCGTGAATGCAATGCAGTCATTATTATTAATAAGAAGATTACACTAACTGTGGCGGCTGCCAAATGGGTAAAGCGACTTCTATAATTTCAGAAGGTAAGAAGCGGCTTGCAGGGTGATTCGTGAACTTTGGTATCGTTGTAACTGATGCTACAAAGTGATTGACAGAAAAACCTGCACAACAACTGCAAGTGCAAAATGGAGAGCAGGCATCATTATGATTGTCGTCCTGCTGTGATTGTTTTGTGATTTGGGTTTTTGCTTTACCTCCATACATGGCATTTCCATTATCAGCACAAGGCATTACGCTAAGTGCCAAAACAAGAACAGCCATTATGAAAGCAAAAAATTTCATCGGATGCAAATGTAAGGAATGTCTGTCTAAGTTGATGGCTGCTGTATGTCGGCAAAAATTGCAGCTCTTTTTGTCCCGATAGTTATCGGGGATTGGCTTCTGTGTCACGATATGTGTGCTTTGTTCCGAAAGCTTTCGGGATGCTGCAATGTGCGGTGGGCTGTTGAGGTATTTTGTCGTTAGAACAATAGCGGAGTGTGAGGGTTGGTAGGGTTGCAAACAACATATTGTTTGATAGCAATGGTTACAACCCATTTGAAAAATATTTTTTCAGTTTGTAAATTTTAAAATAAAAAATTGTTTACCAAATAAACATAAAGATTGTATATCGGTCTGACGGGCTGGAAGCCGTCTGACCGATATCACACAGCTAATCAATCATGCCATTTGTTCAAAACGCTTTTCAATAAAATTCCAGTTTACCACATTCCACCATGCATTTATATAATCGGGTCTTCTGTTTTGATATTTAAGATAATAAGCATGTTCCCAAACATCTAAACCAAATACAGGAAAGCCTTTCAGCTCGCTTATATCCATTAACGGATTATCCTGGTTTGGTGCAGAGCCGATGATTAGCTTTTTATCACCCGTTGCTACAAGCCACGACCATCCGCTGCCAAAGCGATTTTTTCCTGCATCAGTAAATTTCATTTTAAAATCATCAAAAGAATTAAAATCTTTTTGTATTGCAGCCATTAAATTTCCCTTCGGCATATTTGCTTCAGACGGAGCAGCCATGCATTTCCAGAACAGTTCATGATTGTAATGCCCGCCTGCATTATTACGCATTTTCATGGAGTATTTTGAAATGTTCATCAGCACATCTTCTACTGTTGAAGTTTGCGTATTCACATTGGCAACTGCACATTCATCGGCAAGATTCTTTGCATAAGTGGCTGCGTGTTTGGTGTAATGTATTTCCATAGTCATGGCATCAATAGAAGGCTCAAGCGCTTTATAATCGTAGGGCAAGGGCTGTTGCTGAAAGGGTGTTCCCTCTCCATGAAAATAAAAATGCTGCCTTGCGGTTTTCTTTGCAAAGGCAGGTAAAAATGAAAAAGATAAACCTGCGGCAAGAGTTGCCTTTCCGCTGTTTATTAAAAAATCTCTGCGGTTTGATGACTGTTTCATAATCATAATTTTTAGGTGAACAATTTATTTGTTTATAAGTTTTGAGAAAAAGGTACGAACTGTTTTAAAGAAGCGATAATAAAATTCCCGGTTCAATAATTGAGAATCTCTCATAGCTTTAATGGTGAGAAAACTTCCTATAGGTATCAGCACCAGCGTGGAGAGCCACATGCCCATGAAAGTACTGGTAATTCCTTCTTTTGCAAATTTTTCTCCGAAAGTATTCAATAAATGAAAGAGCACAAAAAAAGCAATGGCAAAAACCAACGGCGAGCCTAATCCGCCCTTGCGAATAATAGAACCTAACGGAGCACCAATCATAAATAATACTATACATGCAACAGATAAAGTAAATTTCCGGTTCCATTCAATATAATGTTTTCGCACCACATTTTGCCTTGCCGCATATTCAGTAGCTGCGATTTCAGCGGAGTTTTTAACTGAATTTATTTGCGAAAGAGTTCTGTCAAAAACAAATGATTTTACAGAATCAGGAATTAATTGCTGAAAAGAAGTTGCAGGCTTTCCTTTTAATGGTTTTACTGATGGCCATATACTGTCTCTGTAACGATTGTTTAAAAATACCAGGTACGATTTAATTTCTTCGTCTGACCTGTTGTAGAATTTTTTGTTGCCCATGTTTAATGAATCAATAGCTAAATTAAGCTGACGCACACTAAGCATTTTGGGATCATATCTAAAAAGACTGTCTTCTGTTCTATTCATTTGAAAGCTGCTCAGGTCAAATTCTTTTTTGTATTCTTTAAATCCCAGGCGAATGAAGTCTGTATTTTCACTATACCTGCTTCCATTTTCCTGGTAGTTCCAGCCATTGTGCAAAGTAAATTCAAGAAAGCGTTTATCCGGCGTTACTCTCATCACCCCGCTTTCTGCAATCATAAATCTATCCTGCGGTCCGTAGCTTTCTTCATAAATAATTACATTGTGTATAATGCTGTCGTTTTTTTCTTTGCTGCCTATTTTAATAACGTAGCCTTCGATCTTATCATAAAAAATTCCTTCCTTAATATCAAAAGCAGGCTTGGCAACAATAATATCATATTTAAGCGCATTCAGTTTTAGATTGGCATAAGGAATTATATTATTGGCAAACAAAAAAGACGTTGCACTTATTAATATGGAAACAATGAATAATGGTCTCATGAATCTGGATAAAGGAATGCCCGATGATTTGATAGCTACAAGCTCAAAACTTTCTCCAAGATTTCCAAACGTCATGATAGAGGAAAGTAACAGCGCAAGCGGAAGGGCAAGCGGTACAGCCGTTGCGCCTACATAACCGGTAAGCTGTAATATGGTGATGAGGTCAAGACCCTTGCCTATTAAATCATCAATATACAACCAAAAAAATTGCATTACCAGTACAAAAAGCGAAATAAGAAAAGTGGCTATAAAGGGTCCGATGAATGAACGGATAATGAGCTTATCAAGTTTTTTTATCACTTTGCGTAAACATTAAGGTGCTTATGCCAACTACAAATGTAAAACTTTCAACAGAGGAATTAACGCTTGTAACAAATAGCGATATTATTTTAACAAAGAACCGCATTATACATAAAGTGGTTGATTTGTTTGGTTTGATTTATGAAGAATATGAAAGCCTGATAAAAAATGAGCTTCTCTTTTTACCTGCTGAAGTGCTGAAGAAAAATGGTAAAATCTCCAAAGGAGAGCAATATAAAAAGCTGCCGTTTGTTATGTTAGATTATCCCCGGCATTTTTCGCAACTCAGTACATTTGCCATAAGAAGTTTTTTTTGGTGGGGAAATTTTTTCAGCATTACACTGCATTTATCAGGAAATTTTGCAACACATTATGCAGAAGTTATTTTTAATAAGCTGAAGGGAAAAAATTTTGATAACTGGTTTATTTGTGTAAATGAAAATGAATGGGAGCATCATTTTGAAGAAGATAATTATTTACCCGCATCGCTTTATTTATCTCAGCCATCTTCTGTTGATGCGTTAAGGCAAAAATCGTTTTTAAAGCTGGCAAAAAAAATTCCTTTAGAAGAATGGGATCATGTTTTTTATTTTTTTACCGGTGAGTATAAAAATATTCTTCAATTTTTACATCATTAAATTCAAAGCAATAACGGTCTCACGGCTCTAAGCCGTCTGACCGATGCTGCTTAAGTACCCAGCCGGTGAAAGAGTTCTTTTATCTGGTATTCCCATAGTAAGCTTTGATCTTTTATTTCACTTTTTTCGGCAAAATCTTTTATAGTAAGAATTGTTTGATTGGTGATCTCTGTTTTTTCAATTTTGAATTCAAAATATTGATCTTTAGCGCTGTTTAGCCATTTAAAGCGTATAAATTTATTTTCTTCTTTTTCGAGAAGCTCAGCTTTTTCAACGGTATTATTCCAATGAAAGCTGTAAACGCCTTCCCATTCATCTACTTTATCTGCAAACCATTCCTGTAGCCCGGCCGGTGTTGCAAGATATTCGTAGAGTATAGCCGGTGAGCATCTTACAGAATATTCAAGTGTATATAATTGCTTTTTGGGCATTGTTCAATATTTACCTGCAATTCTATTTCTTTGCAGGCTGCAATAATATTAAATAATTACTACCATAAAAATTTTTTTACAACTGCAGGTTTATCTGCAAGCTTTAAAAAGGTTTACGGGTTTCAGAGGTTTACGGGTTTCAAAGGTTTACAAGTTCTTCCAATCAGCACGCAAAACTTGTAAACTTCAAACTATTTTAAGATGAACTAAAGTTAAGGTTCACTTCTCCCACCAAATACACGCTTCCGCAAACTAATATCAAATCATCTTCTTCTGCATGTTGCAATGCATCTTGTAAAGCAATATTTACATGGGGATATTTTTTTCCTTTCAATTCAAAAAGGTTTGCTTTTGCCGCAAGCTCATCTTCGTTTAAGGCTCGTGGTATTTGTGCTTTGGTAAAATAGTAGTGAGCATATTTTGGCAAGAGCGCTAAAATTTTTTCTGCTTCTTTATCTTTTACCATTCCTGTTATAATGTGCAGATGAGAAAAGCTCATCAGTTCTAATTGTTCTGCTACTTGCTTTATTCCGTCCACATTGTGTGCAACGTCAATTATTACGGAAGGGTTTTGATGGATCAGCTCCCACCGCCCATGTAAGCCGGTAAGCTTTTTCGTATGCGACAAACCTTTTTCAATTGCATCATTATTAATTTTCCATCCAGACTTTTGCAATTGCTGAATCGTTTCAAGAACAGTTATAATATTTTTTGTTTGATAAATTCCTGTAAGGTCAAGTGTATAATTTTCATGTGCATCAGTATTGGTTTTTGCAATTGTTATATTTAATTGATGATGCGAATAATTCCAATCGCTTACATATCTTTCCTTGTCAGCAAAAACAATATCAGCATTGTTTTCTGCTGCAGCTTTTTCAAAAATAGATTTTGTTTCTGCGGAGGTTTCACCAATTATTACAGGAATATTTTGTTTTATGATGCCTGCTTTTTCGTAAGCTATTTTTTGCAGCGTATCACCCAAAATATTTGTATGGTCCCATCCAATATTAGTTATCACAGAAAGCACGGGAGTAATAATGTTGGTGCTGTCCAATCTTCCGCCCAAACCTGTTTCTATTACAGCAATATCAATATTGTTTTGAACAAAATATTCAAATGCCATTGCAACAGTAAGCTCGAAAAATGAGGGTTGTATTTTTTCAGCAATGGGTTTTATTTTTTCAACAAAATCAATCACAAAATTTTCATCACACATCTTTCCGTTAATCTTAATTCTTTCGCGGAAATCTTTTAAATGAGGTGATGTATATAAACCCGTTTTATAACCGGCAGTTTGCAAAACGGCAGCGAGTATATGGCTTGTTGAACCTTTACCATTAGTGCCTGCAATGTGTATGCTCCTGAATTTTTTATACGGGTTATCGAGTGCTTCGCAAAGTATAATTGTGTTTGTAAGGTCTTTTTTATAAGCGGCTGCACCTATGCGGCTAAACATGGGTAGTTGCTTGTATAAGTAATCAAGTGTTTCAACATACGTCATGGTGCAAAGTAAGAAAAAGCGGATGAGGTTTTCGAAGAGTGGTTTAGGGGCTACAGAAGATATTGCAAACAGATAGAATTTAAAACGAGGCTAAGACCAGAAGATAAAACATAGTACATGATGGGGTTGTTTAATTTTTTGCCGATGCTTTTTCATAAGCAGAAAGTTTTTAATTTAAGAAATGTTTTTTGAATTTTTAAAAAAGTATCCGAAAGAGGAATTGAAATAAGAAAAATCTGAAAATAAATTTTGTTGATTCCTTCGCAGATTCTGTGTTAACTTCCAAATAATTTATACTTTTGTTATTAAGGAAAATAAATAAGAGCGGATTTAATCCAGCTCGGTTAGGGCAGCTTCAACAGGCTGCTCTAAAAATTTTATGTGGTCCCTTTTGAAAGGTTCATTCCTTTTCCATAGTGTATAAATTAATATCAGCAGCTTTCTTTGCACTGCAACATATCCCTTCATTTTTATATCCTGCTTGTCCATAATACGGCTGTATAAATTGGTCAAAGGTTTATTGTATTTAACTGCGACTAAAGCCGGAAAGTATAAAGCTCTTCTTATATTACCATTGCCTTTCTTTGATATGTGTGCTCGTCCTCTTACTGATGTGCCTGATTGCTTTGCTATCACATCTCTTTCCAGCAATGTCTCCTCTCATCGCCTTGTGCGTAAGCAGGGATATTGCGTCTGGAATTCATTTTCCAAAAGTAAAAATAACTTCGCCCTTCCGGGCTATTTTTTTACTCAAATTCTTTTTCTTTTTTTAAGCGAGGATTTTACTTTTATATCTCCTCCAAAACATCACTCTCAGGGTTCCCCCAAAATCTATTTCGATTTCTATTTTTTAATATCAAAAAAAATATCTTATGAACAACGAAGTAAAAAAACATTACAACTGCAAAGATTCAGAAGTGCTCACCATTAGCAGCACAATCACTAACACAACGAAAAGCAATTCACTCCTTCAAATCAATCGCAATTTTTGCATTCTTTTGTTCTGATGAGGAGATAAACACTTCATAGCGTTTATTATTTGCTGTTATTATCATTAGCGAAGTATTGGGGGGAATGGAGCCGAGATTATCAGCAACCATGACAAGCTCATGATGCGGATGCATGTTATCTACCTTGATGCGGAAACTGATAGGTTTATCAGAAAGCGCTGCACCGGAAACAATCAATTCATTATTATGATAAATGCTTACAGTATCGCCGTCTATTTGCCCGTTGTCATACAGGTCAATAATAATTTCTCCGGCTGCTGTTTCTATTCGCCTTATTAAAGGGGTTTCTCTTGTTAATATAGGTTGCGGTACAGGAAATGCAGGCAGTTTATCCTTTATTTTCGGTAAAGCAATTTCAGGTGTATCCATAACTTTTTTTTCAATTACTATCGCACCGCTGTCTTTTTTTACAGGTGAAGGTTTTGCTATTATTATTTTTTTCTCCGGCGGTTTGGTAATATTGGTTACTGGTTTCTCTGCTGGTTTGCTAACATCTGAAGTTTTCTTCTCTTCAGGCTTTGGCAGTGGGTTCACATCAGTTGCAACATTTGGTGTTGACATAACACATTCACGAACAGTAACATCATCCATGGCAAAATCATTACCACAACCTCCGTGAGTTTTATCTTCCATTGTTAATATCAATGTGGTAATATCTTGCGGAGTAGTAAAATTGGCGGAATACCCTTTCCATTGAACAGTGGGATTTTGTGATAAAAGACCGGTTTGAAATGATGCCACCTTCTTTCCGTCGGGGGCTATTAATATCATATTAATATTGGGCGGCAATGGAGCGCAGCCACCTCTGATCTTACATACATTTACCAGCCATGCTGCCAATTGATAAGTTGTATTTTCTTTCAGGCCATTTATAGTAACATTGAAAAAAACACCACCTGTCTCGTTTGCATTCACGAGCATCATTTTTCCATCTGCATCGTTCAGAGTATGGTCTTCGTTGAGTGTAAGCCAGTCGTCATTAAAACAATTACTGGTATTAGAAACAAAAGAATAGTAGCCGTCATTAGGACATGTACTAAAATCCTGCCTGTATTTTGGAAGAGACAATTCATTAATATTTTTTTCATTTTCACCTGCACTAAAATCAATGGTAAGTAAAGGCTCTTTAAAATTACAATTATATTGCTGAGCAGGTAATTCCTTCCGCCACACAAACAAAATGAATAAAAGAAGAATGACTTTGCTAATGAATGTTTTTTGTTTCATACAGAAAGTGATTTGGAATTATGATATAGTAATTAGTGCGGCAGGGAAACAATAAAACAAATCTCTGCTATTCAGTTTTAAGTTATTGTTAATTGGACTGTAACAATTCTATTGATTAAAGAATGAGACATTGGAGTGGGTGACGCAACTGCAGCTTAATAGTACCACTTCAGTTAAGTACAAGAAAGATCATCTGAATATTACGGTAAGCTCAGTAAGAAACCAATGGTAAAATTCGCATCCCAGTCAAATACAAAAGTGTCGCATTTGGTGGCATCTGCAATACCCCTATAAATATTAAGACCCGAAGCCATTTTCTTGTCAGCAGCTTTATAAGTTTCAGGAGCATTTAATACAGTGTATCTTTCCTCATCATTACGCGTTTGTTTAGCCAGCGTAAAGGGAACACCGCCAAGAACGAAGCACACATTTCGTTTGCCTTCGGGAATTTTACTTGTTTTTTCCTTTACCTGATTATACACTTCCTCATCTGACTGACCATGCTCATAATATTTGGCGCCGGGGATTTCCATTGACCTAAGACTTCCCCCATCCTGCCACGAGATTTTGGTGTTGCCGGAGCCAATATCAACAAGAAAAGAATTATCCTGGAAAGATGGAGGGATTGTTGCTTTTAGCCCAAACTTAGCTTCCTGATCGGGGGTTACTAAGTTTACAACATATCCCATCTTTTTAAGTTCGTTTGCAATGGTGGCTGTCTTAGGTTCCTTCTGAGCGCCTGAGGATATAACGAAATGCATGTTATTCTTACTTACACCTTTATCAAACATGCCGGCAAGATATTTTTTGAGACCTGCTCTAATATCCTCTGTAGTGGCTAACCCTTCATAAGCAAGGGACTCACCAAAGTCTTTGGATACTATTTCCCAGCGGCGTTCTTTATCCATATTAATCACAAAGGAATTAAATCCTGTAGCGCCAACCTCTACCACACCTCTGAGTGTGCCATTCACCGGTTTTTCGGGAGTGTAATCAAATGTGCGCCTTTCTGTATTTGCAGTAGCGGTAGTATTATCATTGTCTGATTTTGAACCTTTGCGGCTTGAGTCTTCTGAAGTGTTGCTATATGTTGGGGATGTATCTTCAGCTTTATTTGCAGGTACATATTTTTTTATCAGGAAAAATGCTATCACACCTAATACAAGGAATATCGCAATTTTACCAGCGGGCTTAATTTCCATTTTGTTGTTGTTTTGTGTAAGGAATGTTTTTGAAATTTGATTTGAAAATATCTATTTACTTATTTTTAAAAAAATCAAGATATTTATTTCTGCCATCATCTTTATCTGAATCTTCAATATTTACGGCGGAAGATTGAATTGAATCTGAATAATTGAATGTTTTATCAACATCCAATTCCGTTGCTGTTTGTGCTGCGATGGATACCTTTGCTGCGTCTTTTAAATCCTGGGCATTCATAGCCTGCGAAGTAATTTGAATCGCCGATTTTATTCCACCAATCTTATTGGCTACATCCTCCCGTATTTTTTGAATTGCCTTATCAGCATCACTGTTTAAATCAGGATTGCCGGTAAAAGCCTTCATCGCTTTTCCCATGGTTGCAGAGGCGGTGGTTACTGCATCATATTTTGCCTTTTGAATTTTGATGGTATTTTTTGAATTCAGTAATGCCACACCGGATTTGCGATATGCTTTGTCAGCAAATACAACAAGATTTGCTACATCATTTGCCACCGGTTTTACAGCATCAATAAAATCTTTTGCATTCGTAAAATTTGTTGAAGATGTTTCAAGGGCAAGCTGGGTATCAAAATCGTCAGGTTTTTTTTGAAGCTTTGCCTGACAAATTTTAACCTCCTCCTGTGCTTGTCTTAAATTTTTTTCATTTTCTTCTAATTGAAGCTGTAATGATGTTTGCTGCGCTTTCAATTTTTCACCATGAATTCTTAATTGGCCTCTATCCTTTTCTGCCTGTTCAACCTGCAAGTTGAGAATATTCCAGGCATTCATTTCAATTGCCCAGCCTAATACCGCCTGTGCAATTGCTTCGGAAAAATACCGCATTCCCCTCCAGAATTTTTTACTGGTGAGTATCATCAATAATACAACTGCGATGGCTATACCTATAATCAATTGAACAGTTCCCCATACCACATGTAAAAGAAAGGGAAGTACATAGATATAAAATAGAACAGCCAGGCCTCCCAGTATAACGACAGCCATTATAGTACCCCATGTTTTTTTTGCATCCCATTTAGGAAGCTCGAAGTTTGATTTTATCAGTTCGTTTGCCATTTTTTATTTTATTGGTTATGCAAAATTGCACACTTATTAAAAGTATTGGTCAATTTTTTCTAATTCAGCTTTAATTTCTTTCTTTTTATTTTCACCTGCCTGAATGAATAAATTCTTATTTGAATTTAGCTTGTCTTTGCTTTGAATTATCTGCTGGCTCATTTGTTTTATCTCCTGATTTAATGCAGCTATTTTTTCATTCAATGCCTGTAGCTCCTTTGTTTTCTGCTGCAGAAGTTGTTCTTTTTGCTCAACGTCTGTTTTATATTTCTGCGAATATGCAGCTTCAAATGCTTTTACATCACGGTCAATTATGTTGATGTATTCCCTGCCCGTTGCTGCAAGTCTCTCTTTTGTAAGTCCGGTTCTTTTTAGCACATTGAATGCTGTTCTATATTTTGTTCCTTCATCATCTATTGCTTCAACGTCACTTTTACTATCTGCAAATTCTTTGAAATCTGTTCCCTGGAAAAAAGGATTTTTAGCATTTGCCTCTTCAATCAAATTTTCAAAATGTTTTTGATATTCGTCTGTTAAAGGAGAAGTGGTGTAAGAGGAGGAAGCAGAATTGATGGGAGAAGCTGTGTTGTTGTCATTTACTGCGCTTGTGTTCTTTCCAACTCCTTCGGATTTAGTTTCTGTTGCTGATCCCGGTTTTTTATCTTCTTTAAATTCAACAAAGGCGCCCAATAAATTTTTCAGGATGCTCATTATTATTTTTTATAAAATTAAATAATTTAAATTAGGAATGAAAAAAGAACGATGGGCACACCACTAAACCATTTCACGGTTACCAGCTTTCTTCTCCCGTAATGTTTCTCCATAGCGTTGCATGTTTAGTCAGGGGCATTGCAATATGTGTGTTACTGAAGTTGAAGAATGCTTAGCTGCCAAAAGAACCGAATGTACAAATCCATAAGGTGAGAACCCGGCGGCGAATAAAAGAATTGCTGCCTATAATTTTTTATCAAGAAAGGTTTCAATTTTTAATGAACAGTAAGGCCGGCGTTTATTCTTAAGTGCCTCAAAGCTATTGAATCAATTTATTTTCCACCGCAAACTTTATCAGTGAAGCCGTGTTCTTCATATTCATTTTTGCCAATAAATTTTTACGGTGACTGTCAACAGTAGAAGGGCTGATGAATAATTTGTCTGCAATTTCTGGATTTGTATATCCTTCTGCAATCAATGAAAGAATTTCTTTTTCTCTTCTTGTTATTAGCGGAATCTGTGCAGTTGAAATATCTTTGCGCATGGCTTGTGCTGCTTCAAAGCTCAAGTAGGTTTTACCTCCCTTTGCCGCAATGTCTCCTCCTCCGTGCCTTTTGTGCGATTGCAGGGACATTGCGGTATTCAGTGAAATTTTTATTTTGCTCCGCTGGGTTCTCACCCCCGAGACTCCGTGTGTGACGTGGAATCCGGCGAAACAAAACATTTTACACCAGTTCATTATATATAGAGTTGCAGCAGCACAGAACATGCCGGGTTCCCTGCCTTTGCCCATAAGCTATAAGGGAGAACCCCCCAGCGGGACGAAGGGACGAAATGATGTAAATGTTTCCAAAATTGTGTAACGCTTTCAGTATAAAAATATTCATCTTTGCAGTGTAATAATTTAGTTGTTAATTAAAATCATTCTTATGCCCATACTAACCATCGTCATTGTCCTTATTGTTGTTGGAGTTCTTCTCTGGCTCGTGAACACATACATTCCTATGCAACGCACTATCAAAAACATTCTTAATGCCGTCGTTGTGATCATAGTTGTGATTTGGTTGCTGCAGGCATTTGGTGTACTGGATAGTTTGCGGAAATTGCATACTTGATTTCAATCAATGAAGCACTAAAGTTTTAAGCGGAGATTTTTTTCCCGCATTTCTGTCTTCTGTCCCGCGGGGTTCTCACCCCGAGACTCTCTTGTGGCGTGGAACTCCGGCAAAACAATAATATTTTGCTGGCATTTTTCTACTAAGTATGCAGCATCCTGCGGAAAAGTTTTTATCGTGAACTTTGTCCTGAAGGGATCCCTACGGGATAAATAATTTTCAACATTAGTTGCTGGCAAATAGAATGCTGTTTTGCGCACTTTTGTCCCAGCAGGGTCTTCATCTTTTAGGTATTGTGTGTGACATGAGACCCTGCGCCGGATTCCATGCCATCGCAAGTCTTTGAGGTGAGAACCCGTCGGGACAAAAAATGTGTTGAATAGTGTAATGATTAAATTTATTTTTACTGCATAGTACGATTCACTTCTACCAATAACACCTTAATAGTTGTTTTACCGGTATTTTTTGCGCTGTGCTGTTCCGCAGGATGTATCAATATCGCTCCTGTTGGCAGAGTATTTGTCTGCTTAGCTCCATCTTTATCTGTGAATTCAGCTGTGCCGCCCTGAACTACATAAATTGCATAATCCGGGTGAGAATGCATGGCAGATATGTCTCCGGGTTTTAATGTACCCATTACCACTTTCAAGTTCATTGAATCTTTTATTGTTTTATAAACGTTGGGCGCAATTTTCACAGCATTCATTGAAGTGTCCATATTGGTGGCTTTGTTCGGTCTGTTCACTTCAACCAAAATTGCTTTTACGGTTGTGCTGCCAACATTTTTTACGCTGTGTGTAGTGGCAGGCATTATCACACTCGTACCGCTTTTTAATTCGTTTACATGCTTGCTTCCATCCTGTTCTGTAAATTCAGATTTACCGCCATTAATTACATACAATACAACATCGGGATGAGAATGCATGGCTGATGAATCACCAGGCTTGTATGTTATATTCAGCACGCGTATGCCCATAGTATCTTTTGCAACGCTATAAAGATGGGGCGCAATTTTCACAGCATCCATCGGGTTCTCCGGCAGAGGAGTTTCTGCGGTTGCTGTTGTTGTTTCTGAAGAAGTATCAACAGAAGTTGCAGATTCTTCATTTTTTGGTTGTTGATTGCATGCGAACAGCACAAAAGAAATACCAAGTGCCAGCAAAAATTTGCTGTAGATTTTTTGTGTCATAAAAATTTTTTTTGATCTGGGATAATAAATGTTTGTTTGGAGATTTGTAAGGACAAGGTACAAATATTATTTTGCTGACAAAATAAATGCTGCACACGTTTTAAACTTTGCTGTTATTATAAAGCAGAATTATTGAAATTTTTTAGAAAGACCCCGCTATCCCTTGAGTTCCGAAGGGTCTCTGTGGATTATTAATAAAAGCCAGACTTTGTCTGGAATTCATGAACCTAAAGTATAGGCTGCGGTTAAATGCTCAAAGGGTAACAAACCTTTCCTTCTCGTACCATTTTCAAAACAAAGGTTTATAGCATAGCTTGAAACTATGCGGCATGTTTAGTACTAATGCTTACTTCAATAATAATTTATTATTTTCAACTAAAAATCCCTGCCTGCCGGCAGGCAGGTTTCAATCGGCATTTGTGCCGGGCTGTACAATCTTTTCTCAACATTTTATTTTAACTTCAACATTAAATCAATATGCGGCTTTACGTTCCGGGCTTGACCAGCATCAATTCCCCACCTGCATAAGGCCCTACCGTTGTGCGTCATTTTAAAACGACACTCATAACTTGAAACTGACAGATGGATAATTTAAAAAAAGAAAATATTGAAGGTGGAGCGAAAAAGACATCCAGATTAGAGGCATTCAGCGATGGAGTTTTTGCTATTGCTATTACATTATTGATTGGAACTTATACAAATGCTGCATCCTCAAAGTGAGGAAGGGTTGCTCAAACTCCTGCTCAATCATTGGCAATCTCTTCTTGCTTTTACTATTGGTTTTTTAACAATTCTTATCTGCTGGATAAACCATCATCTTGTATTTGAGTACATAAAAAAACGGATAGTAACCTGATGTGGGTAAATGGTTTTGTATTATTGGTAGTAACTTTTACTCCTTTTCCGACAGCCATACTTGCTGAATATTTTGAAAAAGAAACACAAACAGCATTAGCATTTTTTGGTTTCAATTATTTTATGATGTCGCTTGCAGCGTATAGTATATGTGCCTATCCTTACAATAAACATCTTATTGAAGAAGACAGTCGGGAATTATTCTATTACTTTAAATTACTTTATGGGTATAGCATAATATATACTTTCTTAATCTTTTTTGTTTGCTTTATTTCTGTTCCTGCAGCAATATTTTTCTATTGCGTTTTGCTTATTGTATTTGCATTCCCTAAAGAATTTTCAAAAAAACTATTAATAAGAAAGAACAAAAAATAAATACCTACCCGGCTTTACTTTTTACTTTTTACTTTAAATCACTCTTTCACAAACCCGAAAGTTTGCCTGTTGTCAACTCTCAAATAATAAACTCCCTTACCCAGTTCCGTCACGTCCAGAGAATAACTTGCTGCACGCACATTTATTTTCCTCATCATTTTTCCCTCAGCGCTAATCACAATAATGGAAGTATTCTCCTCTGCGTTTAGATTTTTTATATGCAAAAAATCATGCACGGGGTTTGGCTCAATAGTCACATTCAATTTACCACTCTCTGCATTTGCAGTCCTTTGTCCATTACGGTTTTTCAGTGTAGTGAACGAAGGTCCCGAAGCATATACACTCAAAACTTCATCAGGCGCGGCTTTGCATCGTGTAAGAACTTGCCAGTAATAAGTGGTGGAAGAACTAAGATTTGTCAGCGATTGGCTTGTTGTTTTACCGTTATTTATTTGTGCTGTTGTCCAGATAATAACTCCCTTGTTATTCTTTTTGCCATATTGGTATTGGTATCCTACGGAGCAGGTAACGCTGTCCCATCTTATAGTAGCCGAATTGGATGCAATGTTGGTAACGTTCAGGTTTGTTGGAGCATTGCATGTTTTATAGGTAACTGCAGTGATGTCGCTTGTGCTTTTACATCCGTTTATATCAGTGGTGGTAACCGTATAGTTGCCCGATTTTTTTGCAACAATACTTTGAATGGTTTCTGCTGTGCTCCATAAATAGCTTTTTGCAGATGATGAAGTAAGGTTTACTGTTGTACTGGGGCAAATATTATTTGGCGAAATATTAGTGGTAATGATTGGCTTTACAGGTGGTAATGCATAAGTAACAGTAGTGGTATCACTTGTGCTCACACACCCATAAGTATTAGTTACCGTCACTGTATAAATTCCTGCAGTGCTCACCACAATGCTTTGTGTTGTTGCACTTGTGCTCCATAAGTAAGCATTGGAAGCCGATGCAGTCAGCTTCACGGTATTTCCCACGCATACGTTGTTGGGCGAAATATCTGTGGTAATCGTTGGTTTCACAGGTATACTGTAAGTGACTGCTGTGGGGTCGCTTGCGGTTTTACACCCGTTGGAATCAGTAATAGTAACACTATAATTACCTGCAGTGTTCGCAAGAATACTCTGAGTGGTATCTCCCCTGTTCCATACATAGTTAGCAGCAGGGGAAGAAGTAAGGTTGACTGTTGCACCGGGGCATAAGTTATTGGGCGAAACATCTGATGAAATCGTAGGTTTTACGGGTGACACATAAGTTACTGCAGTAATGTCACTGGTAGTCTTACAGCCGTTGGTATCAGTGATGGTAACACTGTAAATGCCTCCTTTATTTACAACAATGCCTTGAGTGGTATCTGCGGTGCTCCATAAATAACTTTTTGCTGGTGACGAAGTCAGGTTTACGATAATGCCGGGACATAAGTTGGCGGGTGAAACATCTGATGAAATCGTTGGCTTTGCAGGCGACAGGTAAGTAACTGTTGTGGGGTCACTTGTACTTTTACAACCATAGCTATTGGTTATTGTCACGGTATAATTGCCCGCGGTGCTCACGGTAATGCTTTTCGTTGTATCACCTGTGCTCCACAAATATTTTTGAGCAAATGATGATGTAAGCTTTACGGTGTTGCCGGGGCATAAATTGTTTGGCGAAACATTAGTGGTAATGGTAGGGTTAGCCACTTTCAGATAGGTAATTGATGTTGTGTCACTTTTACTTTTACAACCATTGCTGTCAGTTGTTGTCACGGTATATTTGCCTCCTGTGGTTACAGCAATACTTTGTGTGCTGTCTCCTGTATTCCATGAATATTTAGGTGCAAATGATGAAGTCAGGTTTACGATTGTGGCCGGGCATAAATTGCTCAGTGAAATATCAGGAGTTACTGTTGGCTTCACAGGTGTCACGTAAGTAACCACTGTGGTGTCACTTGTATTTTTACAGCCATTTGCATCAGTTATAATAACTGCATAATTGCCTGCTGTGCTCACAGTGATGGTTTTGGTGGTGTCACCTGTGCTCCATAAATATTTAGTTGCAGATGATGAAGTAAGTTTTATCGTGCTGCCGCTGCATACATTACTAGGCGAAATATTAGTAGTGATTACAGGCCTTGCAGGCAAGGGGTTCACCATCACGGCGGCTACAGCGGAAGAGAAGGCAATACAATTTCCTGAATAGGATGTAACGGAATAATTGCCGGTTGTATTTACCGTGATGCTTTGTGTGGTATCTCCGGTATTCCATAAATAGTTACTCAAACTGTCTAAAGCCGTAACTGTTACACTGGTGCCCTGGCAAATATTAATGAATCCTGATGGAGTAATATTGATAGGTTGCTGGCACGAAGCAGCGGTGCCAAAGTTATAGTTTCTATATGCTATCCCCGAAGAGAGCAATGTACCTGATGTTGATGTAAGCGGCTTTGCTCCTGCACTTCCAATGCCGTCAAAGAAAATGCAGTATTTTACATTGATACTATCCCATTGTTTCATCAGCATGGTAACAAAAGAAGAATCGGTAGTTTTAAGGCCTGTTTCGTTTGTAATTACTTTTTTACCCGTCTGCTGAGTTATATAATTACAAAGCACCTGTAATATACCTGACAAGCGTGTGGTTATTTTCAAAGGCTCATACCAATGCAGATTTACAAATGCTAAAGGAAGATTTTTATAAGCAGCCAGTAAAGAATCTGTTCTTTTCCACCGCGTTGAATCCGTGGAAACACCACCTGTTTGCTGAATAAGCCACTTTGTGCTATCTGTTTTACCGGAAACATCATAATAATGTTTCAGGCTTGTAATCAGTGGGGTGGTTAATCCGCCATTAGTAACAGGCACACCTCTTTCAGTGCATACGGTTACAGCAGCCGTTAATTCATTAATGTAGTCTTGCATGCTTCCAAAATGATAAAGCCCGTTCTGAACCGTGGTGGAATCATATTTATTCAGCTCCTCATTTTCTATAACAACCACCTCTGCGCTGCTGCCATACACATCAAGAACAGAATTTAATTTCGTTTTAAAAGCAACAGTATCCAATGGGAAAGCAGAGGGCGTACTGTCATTGTTTATGTTTAATAAAATCTTTTTATTATGCTGTTTCCAAAAATCAACATCCATGCTCTTACTGCCATCCCATCTGCTTAAAAGTATTGCATCACGCACATAGTCTGTAAGGAGATTATTGGCAGCAGTCAGCTGCGTGTTTCTGTCAGCTTTGATAGTCAACACTCCGTAATGAGTAATAGTGTCTATTACTGTTACCGGCATAGAATCATCCAGAATAGAATCACGGTAAACAGTTGCATTAAAAGGAAAATGAATAGCTTTCTCGTTATTATTTGCAGCAAATAAAAAAGAGGCAATAGATAAGAGTATAAATAAGAATTGGTATTTCATAGTAATTGGTTTTTCATATAATAAATGTACGCTGTATTTGTTGCGGAGAGGCAAGCATTGTGTTTTAGTTAAAGCCGGATGAGACGGAGTACGAAGCGTAAACCTGGTTAGTTAAAATAAATATCTCACACCGGGGTTTCTTTTGCAAAAAAAGCAAAAGTTTTTTTCCTTTAAAATTACGTACGCAATCTACAGAAGTTGCTTCATCATAAAAAAAATAAATATTCTCACATTCCCGTTACTGTGTCAAGCCCTTGACCACCTGACAGGTTGTTCAATTAACCATCTTTGCTATTAATTCTTTGAATAATTTATAGGCTGCCATAGCCGTAACATTATTTACATCTCTCATTGGGTTATAAAATTCAAAAGCATTGCCAAAAGCAAAGAAAAGAGTGGGGCATTTTTCATGTTTATAAATATATATGAAAATTCTGTGAAGAATAATCTTTAAAGGTATTGCCTTCTCTCAGCTAAGCGTAAAACCGTGAATTTTTTGTCCAGCATCGTCTCTTTTACGGGTGATGCGCTAAACTTCCTGTGCTAAATACTTTTTATCTCTATAACTTTACAACAATTAAGCCATATGAAAAAAAATTATTTAATTGTAGCATTGTCACTTTTATTTATTAGTGGTTATTCCCAGCAATTAAGGCAGGTAACTTTTTCCCGGGGATCCGGTTTTTCGTGGTTTACCATATTAACGAATCAAAACTTTTTGATAAGGATTTCTGACGATGGTAAAGTACTTGTATGGGGAACAGAACAACAGTCTCTATACAATAAAAATTATTTCGCTCAAAACTTACTGCCTTATTTGGGAAGGGTGGATTATTACGGACAGGGATCCGACTCAGCTTTCAGGGGTAAGGTAAAGAGTATTGGAACATGTTATTTTACGTATTACCCTTCCTATGAATACCCGGAAAAAATTGGCAAAATTAAATCTGCCGGCAATCTGTCTTTCGATTATTATGCAAGATTTGAGGATGGTTTAATTGCAGGAAGAATAAAAAGTATTGGCAGCAATGCAATCACTTATTTTACTTCGTTTGACAATGAGGCATTTAAAGGTAAATTGAAAATGGTTGGAAAAACTTCCATTGTGTATTATTCTTCTTTAGATGATACATTGATAAAGGGTAAAGTGAAAAGTATTGATTCATATCTTTATACCTGGTACACATCATTCGACAGAAAAGAATTCAATGGTGCTTTAAAATCAGGTTCCCAGCGCCAGTTTATCAACAGCATTACTTATATACTCTGGTAGTTATAAACCGGAGCGGTGATACAATTCAAATTCTTTTTGTCCAGCATCGTCTCCTTTAGGGACGATGCGCTAAACTTTCACCTGCATCTTTTCTTCTTCGCAAAAATTTTAAAACAGAGATTTATAACATAGCATGAAATACTGCAGCATGTTTAGCACTACTGCTTACTTCAATAACAATTTATTATCTTCAACAAAATTTTTCAATCAGCATTTGTACCGGGCTGGACAATCTTTATTCAACATTTTATTTTAACTTCCACATTAAATCAATGTGCAGCTTGGCGTTCCGGGCTTGACCAGCAACAATGCCCCACCTTTGTGGTATACTCTGGGGCAAGCCATTTATTATGAGGTTTTTACAGGGTTATTCAAACCAAGCTTAGCAGTTACCGGAACAGACTTTGCCGGACAAATAGAAGCAGCAGGCGAAAATATAAAATCTTTTAAAGTGGGTGATAAGGTTAACATAGCCACAGCCTGCCTGAGACGAGGCGATGATTTCTAAGTTGAATAAAAGCATCTTCTTCATAAATCTGAACAACACCGGAAATATTTCAAAGAACTATTTTTGATTTCGAATAATTACTAATTCAAAGTTCAACTGTAAGAAGAATATGCTTACTCTAAAATAAATGGCGAAGCTGCAGGCAGATAAAAAAGGAATATTGCGATGGACCAAAACCAAAGCAGAGGCTTCATTCTTTGGCGTGAACTATACGGTGCCATTCGCTTATGGCTATGGTTCACACAAGGCTTTGGGAATTGACATTGAAAAGGCAATTGATGAAGATGTGTATCATATAGCAAGGTTAGGGCTTACTGCATTCCGGGTGCATATATGGGATGTGGAAATATCAGATTCACTTGGAAATATATTGAACAATGAGCACCTCCGGTTATTTGATTACCTTATTTCAAAACTGAAACAGCGAAACATAAAAATTCTTATTACGCCCATTGCCTTCTGGGGCAATGGCTATCCTGAAAAGGATGAAAAGACCATTGGCTTTTCAAGTGTGTATGGTAAAGACAGGGCGGTTGTAAATGAGAATGCCATAAGGGCACAGTAAAATTATTTGCGGCAAATTATGAATCATGTAAATCCTTTTACAAAACTTTCATATAAAAATGATCCTGATATTATTGCTGCAGAAATAAATAATGAGCCGCATCATAGCGGGGCAAAAGAAAAAACAACCGAATATGTAAATCGCCTCGCTGATGCAATCAGAAATACCGGATGGAGTAAACCGCTCTTTTATAACATCTGTAAATCTCCGGCTTATGCTGATGCGATAGCAAAAGCAAGAGTAGATGGTTTTAGTTTTCAATGGTATCCCACAGGTCTTGTTGCCGGTCATGAACTAAAAGGAAATTTTTTGCAAAATGCAGATGAATACAAAATTCCATACGATACCATTCCGCAGTTTTTTAATAAAGCCCGCATCGTGTATGAATTTGATGCCGGAGATGTACTGCAATCTAACATGTTTCCTGCTATGGCAAGAAGCTTCAGGCAGGCGGGTTTTCAATGGGCAACGCAATTTGCTTACGACCCCATGGCCACTGCGTATGCCAACACAGAATATCAAACGCATTATCTTAATCTTGCTTATACACCCTCCAAGGCAATCAGCCTGTTGATTGCATCGAAAGCATTTCACAAGCTGCAATTGTCAAAGAGCTATGGCAATTATCCTGCAGATACTTTGTTCGATGTTTTCAGAGTGAATTATAAAAATTCATTGAGTGAAATGAATTCAGATACCGAATTTTATTATTCCAATACCACCCAAACAAATCCTTTGAATGCAAATAAGCTTCAGCACATAGCAGGTACAGGAAGCTCACCTGTTGTTGAGTATACAGGTTGTGGTGCGTATTTTATAGACAAATTGGAAGATGGAATTTGGCGGCTTGAAGTAATGCCTGATGCCATTCACATTCGTGATCCCTTTGAAAAAGCCTCTCCTGAAAAAGAAGTTACCCGCATTCAATGGCACACGCAATTGCTACAAATTAAATTACCCGATCTTGATACTGATTTTACTGTTGAGGGATTGAACAAAGGAAATCATTTTTCAGCAACAGCTTCTGCAGGCCAATTTATTATTTTGCCCGGCTCATATTTATTGATAAGAAAAGCAAAAGAAAATAAAACGTGGAATGCCAACAGCGAAATGGGTGTATTACAATTAAATGAATTTGCGGCACCCAAACCTTTTGACACTTCTGTTTTTGCCGCACATCAGCCTTATGAAGAAGTTAGCGCATTAAAGCCTTTTACTATTCATGCCACCATTGTGGGTGTTGATTTAAATGATACATTGATTGCTGAGATTCAAACTTCGTTGCACGGATGGAAAAATATTCCACTGCAACTGCAAAGCGCTTATCAGTATATTGCTGAAGTGCCTGCTGATATTGTTATCCCGGGTATTTTAAGCTATCGCATCATTATTAAAAAAAAGAATGAGTATTATACATTTCCCGGAAATCATAAAGGAGATCCTTATGCATGGGATAATATAAATAATGATACTTGGCAAACTTATGCAGCAACTGAAAAAGGAGCGCTGGAAATTTTTAATGCAAGCACTGACAGAAACAAGCTGATGCTCTGCAATTCTGATTGGCGCAATAATCCTTTTCAGTTTGTTGCATCAGATAAACCTCACCAGCTTGTTTTGAAGATAACAATAAGCAACCGGCAAATAATAGGATATCAACTTTATATAGCTGACCGTTTAAAAGGCAGAGCTTCAGAATTTTTATCGTTCAGCAAAATCGTTGTACGTATTCGTTCAACTGTTTCTTCTCAAGTTAAGATTGCACTTATCACGAGTGAAGCAGAATGTTATGCAGCAATGGTTTTGGCAAGTAATGAATGGAAAGATGTAAGCATTCCTTTGAGTAGTTTGAAAGCAGATTCCGTTTTGCTGCTTCCAAGACCATACCCCGGCTTTCAACCATTATGGTTTAAAACAAAAGAAGAAGGAACTTTTAAATTACAGGATACAGAAAAAATTCAGGTAACATTTGCGCAAAACCCTCATGAACCGGAGAATCCCGTAAGTGTACAAATAGAATCAATTTGGTTAGAAAAATAGCAGACAATTACCGGAAGAATCCGAAGTGCAAAGTAGAAATAAAGAGCCATAAATAAACGATACGAAATTTTAAAAATCGGTTGAGGGTATTGCAGGTGCTTCACGATATTATATAACTTTGAAAGAATATTTTAAATGAGTGAACTTAAACAGCAACTCTTGCAAATGGTTGCGGATACTGAAGATGAGCAATTGCTTGCTTTGGTAAAAGCCGATATAGAATATTTCAATAGCAAGGAAACTGACATTCCCGATGAACTTACTTATACTGACAAAGAAGAGTTGATAACGCTTGCCAATGAGCCGGATGAAAAAGATATTTTAACTGAAGAAGAGTTTAAAGAAAGAACTGCAAAATGGCGTACGCAAAGCTAAGTACATGAAAATCTCCGACTACAAACTGTAAACTGTAAACTGTAAACTGTAAACTGCAAACGATAAACGATAAACCATAAACCATAAACTATTCCACCGTTACACTCTTCGCTAAATTTCTCGGCTTATCTACATCATAGCCTTTTGCAAGGCCGATATAATACGCAAGCAGTTGCAAAGGAATTACACTAAGCATGGGAGCAACAATTTCATGTGCAGGCGGCAGCACAATCATATCATCTGCAAGGGTGGGAGATACGGTATCGCCTTCCGTGATAATAGCAATTACTTTTCCTTTCCGGGCTTTTATTTCCTGCATATTGCTCACAATTTTTTCATGGTATGAATCCTTTGTAGCAATAAATACTACTGGCAATGTTTCTGTAACAAGTGCAATGGGTCCATGCTTCATTTCTGCAGCAGCATAACCCTCTGCATGTATATATGAAATTTCTTTCAGCTTTAATGCGCCCTCGAGAGCAACCGGAAAATTATATCCTCTTCCCAGATACAAAGCATCAGTAGCATCTTTATATTTTTCTGCTAATGCTTTTACTGCATCTGCCTGCTCTAAAACAATTTTAACCTTGTCAGGAATTTCTGCAAGCTCCCTGCACAAGCTCAAATATCGTTCTTTATCAATCGTGCCTTTTGCGTAGCCAATCTTCAATGCAATCATCGTAAGCACAGCAAGCTGCGCCGTAAATGCTTTAGTGCTTGCCACACCAATTTCAGGACCTGCATGTGTGTAAGCGCCTGCATGAGATATGCGTGCAATGGAAGAGCCTACCACGTTTACAATACCAAGAATAATGGCGCCCTGCTCTTTTGCTTTTTCAATAGCAACCAGTGTATCGGCTGTTTCACCACTTTGTGAAATAGCAATAATAATATCACCCTTATGAATTACAGGATTGCGATACCTGAACTCCGATGCATATTCCACTTCAACAGGAATGCGGCAGAGTTCTTCAAAAATATATTCAGCCACCAAGCCCGCATGCCAGCTTGTGCCGCAGGCAATAAAAATAATGCGTGGTGCATTCATAATTTGTTCAGCGTATTGTTGAATACCGCTCATGGTAATGGTTCCCTGCTCATGGTCTAAACGTCCACGTAAGCAATCATAAATGGTTTGGGGCTGCTCAAAAATTTCTTTCAGCATAAAATGGTCGTAGCCCTCTTTTTCAATTGCCGTTAATTCCATATCAAGCTTTGTAATAAAAGGTGTTTGCTTTTCATTACCCAGATTTTTTAATATTAATTCATCGGGGCGCACAATTGCAATTTCATAATCGTTTACATATACCACTTCTTTGGTGTATTCGATAATTGGTGTAGCATCAGATGCAAGAAAATGTTCTCCCTTGCCAATGCCAATTACTAAAGGGCTTCCTTTGCGTGCAGCAATAATGGTTTCAGGGTCGTTTTTATCAATCATTAAAATACAATAAGCGCCTACAATTCTTTTCAATGCAATACGCAGCGCTTCTTCAAGAGTGCAGGAATTATTTTTTTTAATCTCTTCAATAAAATTCAGCAGCACTTCAGTATCGGTTTCGCTTGTAAATGTGTAACCCTTCTTCAGCAGTTCAGTTTTTATCTGTGCGTAGTTTTCAATAATGCCATTATGTATCATGGCAATATCACCGCTGAAAGATGTATGCGGATGCGCATTGCGGTCGTTTGGTTCGCCGTGTGTAGCCCAGCGTGTATGTCCAATTCCAATGTTACCATGCACCGTTTTTCCAATTAACATCTCTTCAAGGTCGGCAACCTTTCCTTTTTTCTTATACACACTTAGAGTAGTATTTAATATGGCTACGCCGGCGCTGTCGTATCCGCGGTATTCCAGTCTTTTCAAGCCTTTTAAAATAATGGGGTATGCTTCTTTGGGTCCTGTATAGCCAACTATTCCGCACATGGTAATTGAATTAAAAATTAATTGATTTTTGTAAATAGTAAATGTCAAAAATATGAAGGATTTATTTGATAACAGCACTGAGATAATATTGCAGGATGAACGGGTAATGCTGCGACCGCTTGCTATAACTGATTTCGAATACCTGCTCCCCTTTGCTCTGAATGAACCTACGCTTTGGATTTACTCTCTTGTAAGTGGCACTGGTGAAGAGGGCATGAAGAATTATATGAACATTGCATTGCAGGCAATGGCAGAGGAAAAAGAGCTTCCTTTTATTGTTTGGGATAAGGCAACAAATGAATATGCAGGAAGCACCAGATTTTATGATATAAATATTCCGTTTAAAACATTGCAGCTTGGATATACGTGGTATGGAAAAAAATTTCAGGGCACAGGTTTAAATAAGCATTGCAAATATTTATTGCTGCAGTTTGCTTTTGAAGAACTTGAAATGGAGAGAGTAGAATTCAGGGCCGATGCACAAAATGCAAGAAGCATTGCTGCCATGAAATCCATTGGCTGTAAGGTTGATGGAATATTGAGAAACAATATGCCCAAGGCCCAAGGTGGCCGAAGAGATTCTATTGTACTAAGCATTTTAAAAGATGAATGGTTTGATGAAGTAAAAGAAAATTTAGCGCAAAAATTATTGGTTTGATCGTCCCGGGTCTGACCATAAAATAATTATTGGTCTGATCGTCCCGGTGTGACGATAACTTAAACTTTTTTAGTAATTACATCTATATCCATATTCGTACACCCATTGTTCGTTTTCGTACACTTACTTTTTTTGTAACACGCTAAAACCTTTACCCACAAAGCCTTTTAACATTGGCATAAGCGTTGACTGGTGTCTGTACACCCGAAGAGTGTCTGACACCAAATCTTAGCTCAACGCTCAAACTATGTTTAAAAATTATTTAAAAATCGCATTCCGTAATTTATCCCGTCACAAAATTTATTCAGCAATTAATATTTCCGGGCTTGCAGTTGGCATTGCTGCTTGCCTGTTATTGTTTATTGTAGTTCAATATGAATTGAGCTACGATAAATTTCAAAAAAACTATAGCCAGATATATCGAATAGTTACGCAGGATAAATTTGAAGATGGCATTGACTATACACCCGGAATTCCCTTTCCTGCATTAGATGCTGTGCGGTTAGATTTTCCACAAATAACAACCGGTGCTTTGTGTGCAAGTTATGGCAGCCAGGTTACTGTGCTGGGAACAAGCGCATCGAATGCCGCAACAGATAAAAAATTTATTGAAGAAACCGGCTTCTTTTTTTGTGACCCACAATTCTTTCAAATATTTCATTACACTTGGCTTGCAGGTTCTCCCGCTGTTCTCAGTGAACCTAATGTAACCGTGCTTACACAAAAAATGGCAGAGAAATATTTTGGCGACTGGAAAAATGCTGAGGGACAATATTTAAAATTAGATAACTCAGCAACAGTAAAAGTTGCAGGCATCTTAGAAGATGTGCCCCCTAATACAGATTTCCCGCTTGGCATTGTTAGTTCTTATGAAACCTATAAAGCAGATAGCGCTGTTTACCAATATACAACATACTGGGGAAGAACAACGAGCAACTTTCAGTTGTATATGCTGTTGCCAACAAATGTTTCTGCCTATAAAATAAATGCTCAACTGAAACAATTCAGTCAAAAACATTATAGCCAGGACAAGACAAGCAAAAGATTAAATTTTCTGCAGCCGCTTAAAGACATCCATTTTGATAATCGCTTCGACAATTTTGGAGACCATGTAACAAGGAGGTCTACTTTGTGGACGCTTTCACTCATCGGCATGTTTATCATCATCATGGCATGTATCAATTTTATTAATCTCTCTACTGCAAAGGCTGTTGGCAGAAGCAAGGAAGTTGGTATAAGAAAAGTATTAGGCAGCAATCGCTGGCAACTTTTTAAACAAGTAATGGGAGAAACTGCTTTTATTGTAATTGTTGCTATGCTATTCGCATTCGCCATAGCAGAAGTATGTCTTCCTTATATCAAACACATTGCATCAATACAGGAATCGTTGAGCTTATTGAATGGGAAAACATTTTTATTTTTAATGGCTGTTGTGTTGCTCGTTACATTTTTAGCGGGCATATATCCTGCATTGATAGTTTCAGGATTCAAGCCCGCATTGGCCCTCAAGAATAAAATGACTTCAGCAACTGTTGGTGGAATATCTTTGAGAAGAGGCTTGGTTGTTACACAATTTGCTATTTCACAGGTGCTGATAATAGGAACTATTGTTGCCATTATCCAAATGAATTATGTGCACAATGCAGACCTTGGTTTCAACAAAGAAGCTCTCTTTATAATGAATGCAAATGCTGATAGCGTTGTGCATGCAGGAGAAGAAGCCTTTAAACAAAAACTATTAGAAACACCCGGCGTGCAGTCAGTAAGTTTCAGTTCAGATGTTCCTTCGTCTGATAATAACTGGGGAACCAATTTTGCATTCAATCATCTGCCCGATGAGAAATATACTTTATACATAAAATTTGGTGACGAAGATTATTTCAAAACTTACGGCTTACAATTTGTCGCAGGGCGAGGCTATGGAAAAAGTGATACAACGAATGAAGTTGTAATCAATGAAACACTGGTAAAAAAATTAGGCGTTAAAGATGCAGGCAGCATTATTGGTAAAGAAATTCGTACCGGTAACAGCCCGTGGAGAACAATTGTGGGAGTTGTAAAAGATTTCAAGACCAATTCATTAAGGGAAGAAATAAAGCCAATAGTAATAGCAGAGCGAAAAAAATTTTATAGTGTTGCAGGAGTAAAATTAAGAGCATCAAACATTTCTAAAACACAGGCTGCGATTGAATCTGCGTGGAATCAGTATTTTCCTGAGTACGCATATACAAGCTCTTATATGGACGAAGATATCAAGGGGTTTTACCAGCAGGAAGATCACCTTTCGTTATTATATAAAATATTTGCCGGCATAGCGATTTTTATTTCATGCCTTGGATTATACGGTCTCGTTTCTTTCATGGCAGTGCAAAGAATAAAAGAGATCGGCATAAGAAAAGTATTAGGCGCTTCCGTTCAAAATATCATTTACCTCTTCTCAAAAGAGTTTACCATACTTATCATCATTGGCTTTTTAGTAGCAGTACCGGTTGCTTATTACATGATGAATAGCTGGTTAGAAAATTTCGTGTTTAGAATAAACATAACTGCAGGCGTGTTTGTAATTGCAATTATATCTTCAATTATTATAGCGTGGATAACGGTTGGATACAAATCAATCAGGGCAGCAATAGCAAACCCTGTTGAGTCTTTGCGGGCAGAGTGAGCAAAACGAATCCCGTCTTTAGCGGGATGAAGAGTTTGAGAACAGAGTAAACAGTTTGTCCACAGGACTCTGCGAGCAGTTTGCAGTTTATTATTGATTATTGATTATTGCCTATTGCAAAACTTACAACTATGCTCAAAACCTATTTCAAAATCGCATGGAGAAATGTAAGGAAGAATAAATTGTATTCTTTCATTAATATCCTTGGCTTCACAGTTGGTATTACATGCTGTATTTTAATTGGTTTATACATTACTGATGAGCTTAGCTATGATAAATTCCATGCGAATGCAGACCGTATTGCAAGAATAACGATGGAATATGGCAGCGGTGGTGTAGTTAATACTGCAGTGCAAACGGGAACTAAGGCGGGTCCGCAATTTAAAAGAACATTTCCTGCTGTGGAAGATTATGTGAGAACAATGAAATATGCACGGGTTGTTACTTATGGAGATAAACAATTCAATGAAAAGAATTTCTTATATGCAGATGCCTCATTCTTTAAAATATTTTCTTTCCCTCTCATTAAAGGTGATGCTTCAACAGCATTGAATACCGGTGACAAAATTGTTATTACTCAATCTGCTGCCAAAAAATATTTCGGCTCTGAGAATCCTGTTGGCAGAACATTACGAACGAATAGTAACAAAGATTTTATTGTAAGCGCTGTAGCCGCGGATGTTCCCGGCAATTCACAAATTCAATTTGATTTTGTTATCAATTTTAATAACCTCGATGCTGCGGCAACGGAAGATTGGTGGACAGCAAATTATATTACCTATTTATTATTGCATGATAAGAGCGATATAAACGGTTTACAAAAACAAGTCGCTGCTTTTATGAAGACAGGCGCCGTACGTAAAGAAGCACGCCTTGAGGGAAATGATTATCTCACTTATCATCTTGAACCTTTTACAAAAGTGCATTTGTATTCTTCCCTCGAAGGCTTTGAACCAAATGGAAGCATTATATATGTATATGTGTTAGCAATCGTTGCATTTTTAATTTTAATAATAGCCTGTGTAAATTATACCAATCTTGCTATTGCACAATCTGCGAACAGGAGCGCCGAAATTGGCATCCGTAAAGTATTGGGTGCAATGCGCAAACAATTATTTGCACAATTTATTGGTGAATCATTTCTCATTACGCTCATTGCCCTGATGCTTGCTTTATTTATTAGCGTTCAATTGCTTCCTGTGTTTAACAATATTACAGGCAAGCATTTGATTAGTGCTTCTTTGCTTTATCCCCAACCGTTGTTATTAATTCTTCTTGCAGGAATAATCATCAGCATAGTTGCGGGCGCATACCCTGCATTGGTTTTATCGGGCACGGTGATTATAAAAATATTGAAAGCCGGATTTAGTTTTTCTTCCAAAGGCACAGGGCTTAGAAAGTCTTTGATAATAGTGCAGTTTGTTATTTCCCTGTTTCTAATTATTACTACGATTGTAATATTGCAGCAGATGCAGTTTATTCAGCATAAGAATTTAGGATACGATAAAGACCATATTGTGGTGTTGCCAATAGATTATCGTCTTTTAGATAAATACGATGCTTTAAAAAAAGAAATTGGTCTTATGCCAGGTGTGTCAGGTGTAAGCGGGGCTTACGATTCACCCACTTTTATACAATGGGGCGATGGAATAAGTGCAGATAACGGAACCCAAAAAATAAGCTTTCCCATTTCAGCCATTCCTGCAGACCTTGACTTTATTAAAACTATGAATATGCAGCTCGTTTCAGGAACAGATTTCACTCCTGCAGACCTGCAACTCTTAGATACGAGTGAAGGCGGTAAAAACTTCCGGTACACATATATCTTAAATGAAACCGCTGTAAAAAAATTTGGATGGACACCTGAAGAGGCGCTTGGAAAAACACTTGACAAAGGCTGGTTGGGTTCCGTAAAGGCAGTTGTAAAAGATTTTCATTTTGCTTCACTGCATCAGCCCATTGGTCCTTTGGTTATTTTTCTCGATAAGAGTTCCGTACGCAATATGTTCATTAAAGTGCAGGGCAATAATATCCCAGCCATACTTACACAATTGCAGCAATTATGGAAAGCACAAGTACCTGATCATCCGTTTGAATATCATTTTTTAGATGATGATTACAATAAGCTTTACATCACAGAACAGCGCACGGCAAGTGTGTTTAGCTTATTTGCAGGGTTGGCAATTCTACTGGCCTGTCTTGGTTTGTTTGGGCTTGCAGCATTCACAACTATTCAGCGCACAAAAGAGATTGGCATACGCAAAGTGCTGGGAGCAAATCTTATAAACATCACCATGCTAATATCGAAAGATTTTGTAAAGCTTGTATGCTTTGCAATTGTTATTGCAGCTCCATTAGCATGGCTTGCATCGAATAAATGGTTGCAAAACTTTGCATACCGCATCAATATACAGCCGTGGATTTTTGCAGCGGCAGGCATTGCAGTTATCTTAATTGCATTGTTTACGGTGGGCTTTCATGCTATAAAAGCGGCGATTGCAAATCCTGTTAAGAGTTTAAGAACGGAATGATTCGTTTGTCGTTTGTCGTTTGTCGTTTCTTGTTTCTTGTTTATTTCAATGGCTTTTGTGCTATGTAAGGACGGTCGGGCGGTAGTGCCAACGTTTGTGTTTTAGGATCAATAATTACGTCCAAATCCTCCATAGGTATGGAACCCAGCAATACTTCTGCATTACCGGGCAAAACTAACGCCCTGCATGAAGTAGAACGGTTTAAAAATATCACTTCAACAGGCTCAGTAATTTTCAATCGTTCTTTTTGTCCCGTGGCAAGCTCAACAATCTGTTCATCAATCACCTCTAATCCTAACTGTTCTTTAATCGTTTCATTTATGCACATCATATAAGCACCTGAATCTACCAATGCAGTAACCGCGATTCTTCTTACTTTCGGTTCATCCATTAATTTTCTTCTAACCATTATAAGATCACCGGTATTAATTAATTCAATTTGTGCATGAATTAGTCCCATAAATAATCAATTTAACGGGTTAAATTTATGGAATAACTTACTCTTTAAAATTATAAAGATTAATTTTTTTAAATTGAAGAGTTTTGAAATCACTAAGACGATTGAGAAAAAACATGAAAGATTTGAGAAGCGGATTAAAAAACTTTACTAAAATTATAAAGCTTGTATGCTTTGCAATTGTTATTGCAGTTCCATTAGCATGGCTTGCATCGAATAAATGGTTGCAAAACTTAGGCGTCTTGGCGTTAGTGATCTTTGTATAGATGGCGCGGACTTGCTGATACTGAGAGGCCCCACTATGAACCTCGACGGTCCGATACTATTTTTTGCTGGAAGAAGAGGTGCAAACGAGTGAGGAGAATATGATTTTCGGCAATAATCCTGCGCTGCAAAAAATGGGCAATATTCCTTATGGTGAAGGCAACGATCATGCTGAAGGCATGACTGTATTTTCCAAAGAAGAAGTAAAATTGATTCTATCTTTATTGTGTATGACGCTGAATCTAAAAGACAAACAAGAAGGAAAGAATATAGTAAGAGCAGATATTTTTCATGTAAGCAGTAACTAAAAGTTCAGATAAAAATAATAAACGGCGCATGTCCTTCCCTTGCAATGGTAGAAGAAGAGATTGAAGAAACACAAGACCTTTTCATTTCGCATAGTCTTACTTTTTTTTATTCCCGCTGCTTTTTAATGAACCTGCATTTTACAATCTAAAAAGGCCACTGTAGAAACAGGAGCCGATTGTGTATATTACACATGAGAAAAAACTTATTGCTGTCCGCCCGTTTTTACGCGGTTCTGTTCATCTTCTGCAGCACTTCTTCTTTTGCGTTGTTGCTGCTGCAATGTTTTACCGAAACGATAAGTAAAGGTTAGTATCACACGCCTGTTGTCCCATGTACTCCTGACGTCTGTAGTAAACTTATTCAATTCTGTGCTTCCTTTAAAATGCATCAAGTACAAGGGGTCGCGGAGATTTAAACGCACAGAGCCTTTCTCTTTTAAAATCTTTTTGCCTGCACCCAAAGAAAACATACCCATAGGCTCTGCAAGAATATTACTGCTCTGTAAATCTTTACTGTTGTACCAGCCGCTGGCTTCAGCACTCCATCCTTTATCAAAGCTGAACTGGCTGCTTACGTTTCCGCTAAAAGCTGTTATTCCCAGATCAATTGCTTCGCCATCAATAGTTCCTTTATAATGATTGTTGTAAACACTGCCATATACATTCAGGCTCCACCATTTTTTTAGTTGCTTATTGTAAGAAACCGCTATGCCAACATTTCTGCTCAATGCAATATTTTCTTTTGTTAGAAACGTAACATAATTGTCATTCTCTTTTCTTGTCTTAATCACGTCATTTATTATGTTTGATATGGTTGTGTAATTTGCTGATATATTCAACTGCCCTTTATAATTATATGCAAGCTCAATGTTATGACTGAATTGAGGCTGCAGATTTGGATTACCTTCCTGGTAAGTGTATCGGTCAAGCTGGAACTGAAAGGGATTCAGGTCCTGGTAATCGGGTCTTTCAATTCTTCTTCCATACGATACACTGAAAGTGTTGTTATCATTGGGCTGATAACTGAAATAAGCTGTAGGAAATAATTTTGTATAATTCTTTTTGAATGCAATTTCTTTTGTTACCTGGTTACCGCTTGCAATAGTTTGCTCGGCACGCAGCCCCAATTGCACAGCGAATTTGTTTATCTTTTTGTTGATGTTGATGTATGCGGCATTGATATTTTCTTTATAAACAAAACGATTGCTTCTTGTGTTATCAATCACCCATTTGCCATTAGCCGTATCAAACAAAGTATATTGTGCATCATTATCCGTTTTTACATAGCTTGTTTTAATTCCTGCTTCCAATGTTGCATTTTGAGGTAAAGGCTGTGAGTAATCACTTTTAAAACTGAATATATCAATGTGTGCCGGTAAATAACCATTGAGCAAATAGGGGTTGAAAGTTGCTGAATCATTTACCAGGATTTCGTCAGGATTGTATAAATAGTTGTGAATACTGCGTGCCTTTTGTGCTGTAAAAAATATAATCTGCATCTGCAGAAATTTCTTTTCCCTTATCATCAAGCTTATGTTGCAGGTTAACGTTGAAGCCAACATTCGTCCAGGGATTTTTTGTTTGGGAGTATGCAATATTTGTTTGGGAAAGATTGTGCAGGCTGTCTGAAATAAAAGCAGTTGTTCCGGATTTGAATTTATCGTTCTGCTCATTGCCGCTCACAACAAATCCAAGTGTGGTTTTTTTAGAAGCATAAAAATCAACCCCTGCTTTAAAATTCTGAGGGCGCCCGGAATATCTCCCATAGGTATGCTGGTCAGAATAACTGTTGAAAGGTGTATTTTCATCTGCACGAAATCTTCTTGTTATGAAAAGGTCATTAAAGCCTTCCCAATAAGAGTAACCATAATTGCCGAAGATATTTAGTTTACCCAGCCTCCAGTTGAAACTAATGCCATTCGTGTTCTTAAAAAATTTGGCGATGATAGCGCTTGTAGTAATAGTGCCGTTAAAACCATTATTCTTATTTTTTAATGTTTTGAAATTAATGACGCCTGAATTTCCAGATGCATCATACTTTGCAGATGGTTGTGTCATTATTTCTATCTGGTCCAGCTGGTTTGCAGAAAGATTTTTGAGATAATTTGTAAGGTCTTGTCCGCCCAGGTAAGATGGCTTGCCATCAATAAATATTTTTACACCCTGCTTTCCTTTCAATTTAATATTGCCGTCATTATCTACCGTAACGCCGGGAGATTTTTCAAGCACTTCCATTGCAGAGAGACCCGTGTTTGTTGGCGATGCATCTACATTCACTACTGTTTTATCAATTTTATTTTCAATTAATGGTCTGTGTGTAGTTACGGTAAGTTCATTAAGCGATTGATCTGCTGCTATAAGTTTTATGTCATCAATTTTTGCAGTTGTATTTTCAGCAATTAATTCAACTGCATTACTGAATGAAGTTTTGTAGCCGATGGCTTCAATCTTTATTAGATATTTCCCTTCATGGATGTTTTCAAATTCATAAGCGCCGCTTTTATCAGATACATCAATCTTTGCCAGAGAAGAATCTTTCGCTTTTAATAAAGAAACAGTTGCGGCATCAATCCCTTTGTTATCTAATGACTTTATTGCCCCGGTAATTTTTCCTTCCTGCTGCGCTTGCGCAAAAGAGGAAAACAAAATTGCTATTGCAGTAAAGAGAGTATTAAATTTTTTCATACAGTAAAAATTTGGCTTCTACGTTTTATTTCGTACCTGTGAAATTGAATAAGAGATGAAAGTAAAAATGTAAAAAACGGATGAATGGGATTATGATGTTTTAAAGGGGAACCGTTTATCAACGTGCAATGATGAGCGGCAAAAAATAGATTGATTTTTTTCGCCTTGCTGTAATAGCACTATTAAAAAGCAGCTGCGCTCCATTTATTCCGATGAAGGAGAGAAATACAGTAAAGCAGATATTTTTCATGTAAGCAGTAACTGAAAGTTCAGATAAAAATAATAAACGGCGCATGTCCTTCCCTTGCAACATGCTTACTTTTGAAAAATTATTTTACTGTTTAAAAAACATTCTATGACAACAAATAAAATTGCATTGGTTACAGGCGGCAGCAGAGGGTTGGGTAAAAACATGGCGTTGCGCTTAGCAGAATATGGGAATGATGTTATCATTACTTATCATTCACAAAAAGAAGCTGCAGATGCAGTGGTAGCGCAAATAGAAGCCGTTGGGAAAAAAGCGGCGGCGCTGCAATACGATTCCTCTGATTTTAAATTACTCGATGCTTTCTTACAACAGGTATCTCAAATGCTGCAAAGCAAATGGGGCACAAACAAATTTGATTTTCTTATTAACAATGCAGGCATTGGCGCTTCCCTTCCGTTTGCACAGGTAACAGAAGATGACTTTGACAAATTCCTGAATATTCATTTCAAAAGTATTTACTTTCTCACCCAGCGTTCGCTGCCAATTATGAATGATAACGGACGCATCATCAATATCTCTACCGGCACTACGCGGTTTTGTGTTCCCGGTTATTCGGTGTATGCTTCCATGAAAGGCGCTATTGAAACATTTACAAAATACCTCGCAAAAGAAGTGGGCGCAAGAGGCATCACTGCAAATGTGGTTGCCCCCGGACCTATTGAAACCGATTTTAATAATGCGGTCATTCGCAATAATCCCGAAAGAAAAAAAATGATGGCTTCACAAACCGCATTGGGCAGAACCGGCGTGGCAGAAGATATTGGCGGCATCATTGCATTTCTATGCAGTGAAGATGCACGCTGGATAAATGCGCAACGCATTGAAGCATCGGGAGGAATTAATTTGTAAGGCTTTTATTAGGTGCAAAAAATTAAATTGAAATTGATTAAATAATATTTGATCCCTATAAGCAACATAAATATTTGGCTTTCTTTATAAAGAATAAAATGCAAATTTGAATATGAGTTTAATTAAGAAACATGCTTCGGTTGATAATTACAAATATAAATTTATTTGTTTCTTATTCTTAACTTAGTAAAAAGCTTTTAATGAAAAACGTAAACGAATTAGTGGCTATTGATAAAGATATTGCCGGAGGCGCGCCTGTTTTCAAGGGAACAAGAGTGGCTGTAAAAACATTGTTTGATTATCTTGAAGAAAGCTCACTTGAAGAGTTTCTGGAAGGTTTTCCTTCTGTTAGTAAGCAACAGGCTGAAGCAGTAATTGAACTTGCTGCTGAAAAATTTATAGCTGACATCGCAGAATGAAAATATTGCTGGATGAAAATATTGATGTAAGATTTAAGAAATACCTTTCAGACTTTCATGAAGTATATACAATTAAGGATATGGAGTGGAATGGTATTAAAAACGGAGAATTACTTACATTACTTGCTCAAAACAATTTTGATTGCTGGATAGTTGTTGATAAAAATATTCCTTACCAGTAAAACGTTTCGAAGTTACCTTGTTTAATAATTGTGCTGGATGTTTTTAAAAATACATTGACACATTTGCTTCCACTGGTTACCCGAGTACTTGGCGTTTTACAGAAAAATCAAACAGAGAAAATAATTATTTGGATGAAAATATAGGGACCTGATTAAATGTCTCCATTTATTATTTTGTGATGAGTTGGCGCTTATGGATAATTACAAAATGCAAATTTTTTCTTTTGAAATTATCTTTGAACGGTGGCACTTTGAATACCAGACAAAGTCTTGCTTTTATTAATAATCCACAGAGTCCTTGCAGAACTCTATGGATAGTGGGGCAGGCGTTAATGCTGCAATTGCTTTACCCGCCACTCCTGTGGTGCTATATTATTCTCCTGTTTAAACACACGTGAAAAATAAGCCGGATCATTGTAGCCGCATTCAAATGCGATTGATGCAATGCTGTTATCGGGTTTTTTAAGCAGCTCTTTTGCCTTTTTAAGTTGGATAATGCGTATGAATTTATTGGGACTGCATCCTGTTAACGCATCTAATTTCCGGTGCAACTGCGAATGGCTCATAAATACATATTTGCACAACTGCTCTACAGTAAAATCAAAATCTGACAAATGTAACTCTATAGCTTCTCTTACTTTTCTTACAAATGCATCTTCTATCTCATCATCTGCAGGTGCCGGTATAGATACAGGCTTATCGGTAAGCCCGGCTTTTTTAAGATAATACTGTTGCAGATGTTTTCTTAGCTCCAGCAATTTCTTTATACGTAGCAGTAACTCTTCCCGGTTAAATGGCTTTTCTAAGTAAACATCAGTGCCGCGTTCCAGTCCTTCCATTTTACTTGCGATATCTGCTTTGGCAGTAAGTATAATAATGGGAATATGACTGGTGCGTTCGTCGTTTCGCAACTTACGGCACAATTCAAAACCATCCATCAATGGCATCATCACGTCGGTAATGATCAGGTCAGGAATAATATCAGTGGCTATTTCAAGTCCTTCCATTCCATCTATTCCTACAGCAAGGCGATAATCAGGAAGGCAGGATGCAGTGTATGCAACCACATCAGCATTGTCTTCTACCAACAGGATCAATGGCTTTTGATTACCTGCAGTTTCATTTATAAATTCATTTTTTATTTTGGTCGTGCTATCTGCTTTTTGTTGAGGAATATATTTCAAATCCTGATAAGTAATTCCTGTTTCAGCTATTGCTAATCTTTTAAAAGGCAGTATTACAGTAAACTCACTTCCTTTACCGGCGCCTGTTGGCGGGCTTTTTACTAAAATCTCTCCTTCCATTAATTTCACCAGTTCTTTCATTAATGCTAAACCAATACCTGTTCCTTCCGCCTTGCGTGTATTGCTGTTATCTGATTGATAAAACCGGTCAAAAATATATAGCATCTGCTCTTCGGGAATTCCAATACCTGTATCTTTTACTTTAATAACAAGCGATGATCCTTCTTCTTTGCCTGCCAGCTTAGTTTCACTGACAGAGATGTATATGTTCCCTTTTTGCGGCGTAAATTTTAAAGCATTGGAAAGTAAGTTTGCGATAATCTGTCTCATCTTTTCGGGATCATATGCTGTGATGAACGAATCTATCTCAGAAAGAAAATGCAATTGTTTTTTCTGGCTCTCTGCCAAAGAATGAAATGACTCAACAATGTACCTGAGAAAATTAATAATATCACCCTGCACTAATTGCAGCGACATTTTTCCGCTTTCTAATTTTGAAAGGTCAAGCATTTCATTTATCAGCTTTAAGAGGCTTTCACCATTACGGATTATCATTTCAGTTCCGCTTTTTAAATACTCTTTCGGTTTATTGGCTATCTGATGCGCCATACCCAATATAACAGTAAGCGGTGTACGAAATTCGTGTGTGATGTTTGTATACAGCTGTGTTTTTAAATTATCCAGTTCTTTTGCCCTTTTGGCTTCGTTTTGTTCAACAACAAGTTGCGATTTCAATTTGGCTCTGTTTAGCGTAAATTTAAAATATGCTCTTATAGATAGAATTATTAAAAGCAGGTAAGCAGCATAAGCCCACCATGTACGCCACCAGGGTGGTAATACATTAATTTGCAATTCGCCGATCTTATCACTCCAGGTTCCCTGGCTGTTACTTCCCTGTACTTTGAATGTATATTTTCCCGGCGGCAAATGCAGATAGGTAGCCGTGCGCCTTGAGCCGGATTCTATCCAGTCTTTATCGGCGCCTTCCAGTTTGTATCTATACTTGTTTTGATCAGGTGTGGTAAAATCAAGCGATGAAAATTCCAGTGTAAGTATATCCTGCAAATGAGTAAGTGTGATGTTCCTTGTTTGTTCAATTGTATTTTGTAAAACCTCAGTTTTATCACCAGGTGTTACAGGTTGGTTATTCACGAGAATATTAGTAATAAAAACATTGGGTATAAAACCCGGTGTAAGTATTTCTTTTGGATTAAAAACATTAAGTCCGTTAACGCCACCGAAAGCAAGCCTGCCATCGGGGAGTTTAGCATAAGCACCTGTATTGAATTCATCATCCTGCAACCCATCAGCTTTACTAAAATTGCGGAAGCTCCATGCGTTCTTGTTGTTTTTATTTCTAAGCAGGCAAAAGATTCCGCGATTAGTGCTTCCCCAGATATGGTCTGCACCATCAGCTAATATTCCATATACCACATCATTAGGCAAACCATCTTTGGTGGTGAGATGAAAAAAGTCGCCGGTGGTTTTGTCGAGCCTGTTAAGTCCACCGCCTTTAGTAGCTATCCATAAATATTTTTCGGGTTCCTTCGGGTCATCGAGGAAACAGGATACGTGATTATAGTTTAGAGAATTTCGGTTGGCAGGGTCATTATTATACCAGGTTATTTTTGGCTGACTGTTTTCCTTTCCTGCAAAGTCAATTTTAGTAAAGCCCACTTCAGTGCCTGTCCAGAATATTCCATTGCCATCCTCGTACAGCGCTGTGCAAATTGCTTTGGTAAGCATTGGTCTCGCAGGATTGTTATTAATAGTGAAAGTAAAAATGTTGCCTGTAGTTGCAGCTATCCTGGTAAATGCACCGCCGAGGCCCGGAAACCAAATATCTCCTTTGCTGTCCTCAATCATGGGCTGCTTATCCCCTTCCCCTGAATTGAAATTTACAGATGGAAAAGCAGTTAATTTGCCTGCCGCAACATTATATCGGAATAAGCCTTCATCATCAGTCCTAATCCAGTAATCACCTGTTTTAGAAATAATCACATTATCAATTTCACGACCGGGTAAAATTTTATTAAAAACATTTTTTTCGACTGAATCTTTTTCAAGCTTCCTCCATTCGTAAGGATAAGCACCCAAAAAAATACCATCGGTTGAAGGCACTACATACCTTACACTAAAACCCGGCAACTGTTTCCTGAACCTGGTTTGCCCTATATTGTATTTACGCAGCCCATACCCTTTTGTGCCCGCCCAGAGCATACCGGAGCGATCAATCAAAAAAGGATACAATACTTTCGAGTCTTTAGTAAGCGGCAGGTCTTTACCCCATTGAATGAGTTGGCCGGGTTGCCATCTGCTGATGTTATAATATTCCAGTTCTTCATGAAAATTTGTCCACGGGTCACGGATAGGGTTTAATATTAGATTACCCGGTGTAGTTTTATTGATATCAAATAACGGACTGACAGCAGTGCCATCCCAAAGAAAAAAATTGCCACTGATCCATATTTCTCCCTCTTCGGTGCAATAACCATTATTGTAAAATTTGCCATTATTTAATTTGGTAAAATTGTTTTTAACCGGGTCAAAATTATACACCTTGTTGTCAAGACCGCTGATCCATATTGCACCATTTTTGTCCTTACCTACTCCATAAACCTGTGTATTGCCGGGCATCAATAATCTTGTAATTACGGGTGCAGATTCTTTTTCAAAAAAATCAACAGGGAGCGTAATTACATTAAAACCTGCGTCTTCGGCGGGTACCAATATTTTTCCCTCCGGAGTTTCAGTAATAGAATTTATTATCCTGTTACCGGAAAGGCTGGCTGCATTATTTGGCCGGTTAGTAATGCGGTAAAATCGTCCGCTTTTTTTATCATACACATTCAGTCCTGCATTTTCTGTACCTGCCCAAATGCGGCCTTTGCTGTCTTCAAAAAGAGTGGTGATGATATTGCTGCTTAAGGAATGTGTATTGTAAGGGTCGTTGGTAAAAACAGTAAACCCGTAGCCATCATAACGGTTCAAACCATTTTTTGTAGCTATCCATATAAACCCTTCTTTGTCCTGCAAAATATCGAAGACCATGCCTTGCGATAAACCCTGTGCAATGGAAATGCTTTGATAGGCATTGGAAGTTTGTGCGGATACACTAATTCCTGACCAAATAATGGCAAGACTCAAAATTATTTTAAGCTTCAGGAATGGTTTGTACATGGTGGTATAAATATAACTGAAATCTTTTTATTACGCCTGAAGGAGGAGCTTGGCGAAGTACGGGTAATAGAATTACGTCGCCCCCGACTAACCGCTGTTGAGTAAAGATAAAAAGTTAATGATATATTCTACAGCTAAATTTTTAATGTCAAGCTGGATATGCAGATGCACAATGAACCGAAAGATTAAACACGGCTTACGTCACCCCGTATTTTGCCAAACCCCATGTTGTACATTCGCCCTTTTCTTGGTGTGTCAAACTAATAACTGTGTCCTATTACTTAGGGTGTGTCCCGGAAGTGTAGGAACAAGGTCGGCTCTTTTGCAAGGTTAGCTTTTGTGTTGTTAGCTTTGTGTGCCTTGCAAATGTGCCTGCCTTGGTGTGTGAGCCTATACTTTGATAATATTTTCTAAACTTGTGATTGCCAATTTTTCGGTCTGTAATTCTTTAGGTAAAATAATTTTGAATTTTTTGGGTACATCATTAATATATTCTTCAAGTACTGCTTGTCTTTGATAAATAATTGATTGAATTATTAATAAAAACGGAGATAAGTTTTTTAGATTCGTTCCTCTTCCAGCTGCATTTTCTGATGTTAGAATGTTTTTCAAGTCAGTTACTTTTAAATTTAATACAGATAACAATTCTTTTGTGTTTTTACATAACCTGACAATATCTTTTGGCAGTTCATCTTTTGGAAAAAAGTCTTGGTAAAACTTTAGAATTTTTTTTTGCTCTGCTGTTTCGTAATTGTCTTTAGACACTTCAGGTAGACTAATAAGGTTATTTACTCCGCTAATAGTTACTTCAGCTTGTTCTAGCATTGCCTTAATTTGAAATGCAATCCTTTCTTTGGGCCAATTTATCTCATCAGCTTTATAAATTAAGTCATGGGTTGCAAGCCCCCAAGCATGCTGCAAAAAAGTTTTTATCTGGATTTCAAATGAGATTTTGGAAATTGGTTCAGGAGGGAGATAGTCAGGGTGCTTTAATTGGGCATATAGTCTTAAATCATCAAACTGAAAGGAGAATGGTTCTTTATGTGTCATTCTTGAGCTTTTTGGCTTCTGTGATGTGACATCAAAATTGTTTCTGATTAAAGTAGTTGCTTTATTAATTTGGTCAAGATTTTCAACGACTAAAGTACAGGCAAAAAAATCTTCTAACATATTAGGATTTGAAAATCGTCCCGTTTCTAGTTTTAAAGCAAAACTTTCTAACCCTTTCACTCTGCTTATATAGTGCCATGTGTCTTTTTTAATTCTTTTAAATACTTGGTCAACCTTTACTTTAAGCTTATCATTTAATTCTTTTTGCTCATCATATATTGATTCTATGGATTGAATTACTTTCATTAGAATTAAAGTATACTTGATAGTGCCGTTAAACGATTTTCTCTTTGTGGAGGTTCGGTTGCTGCACCTTTGGAATTAAGATAATAACTAAATTGATTTACCGTTTCAGCAGTTGGGATAGTTTCATCAGGTGTTTGTGCATCAATAAATCCTTGAACTCCTTGCATAAAAGCACGATACCTTTCGGCTAAAATGTTTGATGCTGGAATATTGTTCTTGTTCAGCGTAATTAATGCCCAAAGTGTATATAAATTATTAGCTGTTTTTCCGAATAAATCTAAACAATTATTAGTTTGATTAATTTCCAATAAAACTTGTTTTACCCTGTTTTTCTCGAGAATATACGCATCTAAATCAAATGTTTCAATAGTCTCTTCAGGTGCATCATACTTTGCGTACATTTCATCTAAATAATCTTGGCTAAAACCGACTATTTTACCTTCAAGAGTAATTAAGAGAAGTTCAGATATAAACTGGACATTTCTCATTCTCTTATCTTTCGCTTTAGTGCTTACTTTTATATCCCACCAAAATAGTTCTTCACTTTCATTTTCCGATTCATTTATGAACCATCCGTCAAATCTCGCATGCCTTAATTCCTGAGGTTGAAGATTTTTTGAGTTTCTATTAACTCTATCAAATACTTCGTCAATATTTGTTCCTTCAATGCTTTCAATGAAATCAACAACAAGTATATAATCCCAAAACTTTCTTTTATACGCAATATCTAAGTCTTTGAATTTTTTCCCATCAAGATTTTCGTCACCATAGGTTTTACTTATAGCAAGTTTGTTCTCTGCGAAAGAAAAAATAGTTTCGAGACGTTGTTTACCATCAACTACATGATATTCTGTAAATCCTTTATCATCGGTTTCCCTGTGTACAAAAATGGGAGGAGCCGGATAGTTTCTAAATATTGTGTCAAGAAAGAATTTCTTGTCTTTTGGTGTCCAAACACTTTTTCTTTGATATGGAGGATTTAAGTCTAATTGTTTATTCCTATACATATCAAGAAACCATGTTAGGTGTTGAGGTGTTGGTTGTCTTTTCATAAATAAAATTTATCTTGGCCCCATGAAACGGTCGCCGTTAAAATGTACCATGTGTTCAGGAAAATCAACAACCCAAACTTCTGTTTCCCACGCAATGTTTGTTGAATGCTTTTTAAATTCTGCAAAGTCAGGAAATGCAGAAACATAAACTTTACCTGCTTTGCAATCTTTTAAAAGTTCTTCTAATTCAATAACCCGTTTTGGTGAAACAGGGCCATGCGATGTAACTGCTTCAATAAGGTAAAGCCAATTTCTTTTTTGGTCATACAACACAACATCAGGAAGCTTACTATGTTCATCAATCGGAATACCTAATCCTTTAAGAGTTTCCTTGTCCATGTATAAGTCCTTATTGGCTGTGTCTCCTAAATAAAGAACTTCACTGCCATGTGCAAAGCGTTCAGCAAAGTCCTGGACAATTGCCGCTTGAACTACATTGTGTTTACCTGCCGAAAGTTTTAATGTTTTACCATTACTTAGTTTAACAGGAATGAGTATTTGTTTTCTTTCTTTTAGGTATCGCTTTGACAATTCTCCTACTTCAGATTTAAACCTTGCAACTTCTTCCTTCCAAGCTTTTGTTCCAAAGGATTGTATAGTCTCAAGTGCTTCATTCGTTAAAGCATAATGTGCATTAGGGCTGTTAACAGGCAAACTTGGATTATCAGGATTATAATCTACAATCCTTGCTTGAACAAATTGATGTAATACTTGTCTGCGAAAAGTTTCTCTTGTATTTGGCGCATATTCTTTTTTGTAAACGTCTTTACAAAATGCCATGATGCCTTTTGAAACTTTCAAACTTTTGTTAGAGGCTTTATCCCATTTATCTCGTGGCTTAATTCCACAAAGAGCTAACAGAGTGTAAGCTGAAATTTCATTTTGTTGAGATGTAGGAAGTCCTAATTCTTTCAGGATTTTCTGTGCGTCATCAATTTTGCTCATAAGCGAAAATATATTCTAAATCAAAGTAGTCGTTTACAATATCGTCAACTATTGATTGAGAGTAATTGTTTTGTAAAATTATTTGGTTACCAATTTGTTTTATATCTTCCAATGGTGGCATTGGCATTTCACGAAGTTCTGTTGCACTTACATTTATATTGCCATTGAAAGTTCTAAAATAAGTATCAAAAAGATTGCTGTTAAGTAAAGCAGAAAGTCCTAATATTTCATTTCTATCAAGATGTCCTTTGGGTCTGTAAATATAATTGAGATGATTTTCCACACCAATGTATTCCGCTTGAGTGATGTCAACAAAATATGGAGTTGCCACTAATCTGCTTTTATCATCCTTTGCACTAAAGCGACGTAAAAAAATGTAATTCTTATTTGGAATTAAAAGTGGCTTTGTTTCTTCACATTGCTGAATGTATTGTGGTTTATTTCTTTTAAATACTGGAAACTTGAATTGCATTTTAGCAGTATTGATAAGCTGATACAAAGGAACTAAAATGATATTTCCATTTTGATATTGCTCATGCAAATACTTTGTAGCTCTAAATGAAACAACTGGACCCGTTGAAATTTGAATGTCGTATTGTTGCAAACTTCCTTTCCATGATCTAAAAAGTTTAATGACTTTATCATCCATTTCATTGGCTGGAAGATGTATTATTTTTTCTTTGGAATTAAGGTCAATTAATTCAGCAGCTTTATAAATTTTTTTTGTGTAATCATTAATGTCTTTTATTCCGTTGGAATGTGTTACAAGTATTGAAGGAAGATTTCCATTTAGGTTTTGTTTTTTACCTTTTAAAATTAATGTCTCTTGCAAAACATTATCACGGTCGAAAGTATCCGTTCTTGAAACAAACAAATGGATTTGTTCTAATTGAATTTCTTGAAAAAAAGCTTCACGAAAAGCTCTGAAATAGTTACCCGAAGCAAAGCTTCTTGGCGTTATAAAAATTAGTTCGCCATTTTCTTTTAAAAGCTTAGTTGCAACCATCATAAAGATTGAGTAAATATTTGGTTGCCCCCAAACAATAGATTTTGCTACGGTTGCTCTCTTATCTTCTTTGGGTATTTTGAAATATGGTGGATTACAAATAACTATATCGTAAATAGCATTCTTTGGCTCAAAGAAAAGTGTTGCTGATGGTTCAAAACATTCTTTGTTTTCAAGAACGAAATCATTTGTGTCAAGTGTCGCCTTGAATTTGATTTTATTTTTTTTCAACCACTTTTCTAAATAATCAAGTGTCGCCTGTGTAAATGGCAAGATGTCTTTGTCGGTCTCATAAACAACAAGTTCAATTTCTTTTAAATTGTCATTTTGTTTTGTAAGTGTCTCAATGAGCGAACTTGAAAGAATTGCTGTTCCGCAACCTGGGTCAAGTATTTTTAATTTGTTCTGTGTTTGCTTGGTAAGTCCAGCCATGAATTGAGCAATCTCAGTCGGTGTAAAGAATTGTCCATTGTCTTTTTTATGTTGTGCCGAAACAGTTTTTGCATACACGACACCCAGCCTGTCAGCATAATGGCTCGGCAACTCATTGTAAAGCGGATGAATGTCTATAGCTTTTATCATTGCCAACAAATTTAGCTAAAAGTCTGCTTGTGCAAAGGAAGATTTTGTCTCTTTTGTAAGTTGCTTCTCTGTCAAGCTTTGTGTACTTGCAAATGTGCCAAAATGTGAAGTGGGTTGTTGAAGTTCTGATTGTCTGCAAAAAAGAGACCTATCGCTGGTAGGGGGACGTACAACGTTATTTCCCCCATTAGGGTGCTAAAGGGTCAAATTATTCCTGCCTCTGCATAGTTTTTCACCGCGAAAGACGAATAAGTACAATTAAATGGCGAAAATGTCCTTATCCTCCGCAGAAAATGTTCAGACCTTTAGAGGGTTAACGATAATTGAAACTTCGTTTATTTTCTAATTAAAAAAAATTACACATGAAAAAGTATTTCTTCTTGCTCTCACTTATTCCTTTATTAGGAATAGGTCAGACAAAAACAGTTGTTACATCCAACCGTTTATTCGCTAAAAATGACAAGGTTTCCGAATTTGAAAAAGCACTTACTAACCATGCCCAGAAATATCACACCGGAGATGTTAAGTGGCGGGTATTTAGCATTCAATCAGGTCCGGATGCCGGTGGATACATGGTTTCTGAAGGTCCCAGCAGTTGGAGCATTTTGGATGCTCGTGGCGACATTAGTGCCGAACACACAGCCGATTGGGAAAAAAATGTAATGCCTCTTACCGTAGGGCAGGGTCAAAGCGGTTATTATGATTTCCAGACCGATTTGAGTACTGTACAGCTTACTGAGTACGCAGATAAGATTGTTATAAATCATATGACGGCAAAACCCGGTAAAATTGTCGCTGTAAAAGACCTTCTTACAAGACTTAAAAAAGTGTCAGAAGCCGCTAATGAATCTGTTGCCGTATATTCCGCATCCTTTTCAGGAGAGCCCGGCTATATTACTGTAACACGTTTAAAAAATGGTTTAAAAGAATTAGCTACTGATTATCGCAAGCCATTGGCTGGCAGGTATAATGATGTTTATGGTGCCGGACAATTTGATACCTGGTTGAAAGATTATTCTGATGCAGTGCAGAGCCGCTGGAGTGAACTACTCATCTACAAGCCAGAATTGAGTTCAAAATAATTTGTCAACGAGCTTTTCATTTCAGCAGGCCCTCATTGCATAGTTATATAGGCACCCTATGAGACCCTGCGTTATTGCTTAGCTAAGAGACATTCTGAACTACAAATAAATCTGCTATCGTTTTTTATTTAGAAGTGTTCGCAAGCCATAGCTTTTGATCAAATCAAAAACAACAAAAATGCAAAACAATTATTTCCACCGCGTTCTCACCATCGCTACTCTTCTTTACATTTTTACAACAGCATGTAATAATGATTCAGCAACATCAAATACATCTTCGCAGGATACGACAGGAGTTGCTAAAACAGACATGAACCAGGTACGTGCAGAAATAGTAAACCGAGAGAATGAATGGGCTGCTGCAATGAATGCCCATGATCTCGATGCTCTTATGGGTTTGTACGCAGATGATGCAGTGAGCATGACTGATAAGTCCTCAATGCTTGTAGGAAAATCTGCCATACGCACCTATGCAGACAATGACTTGAAATCTTTACCTGCAGGCACTACTATTTCTTTTGAAACCATGGACATTTATGGAGATGGTAATGTGGTAACTGAAACCGGGAAGACAACTTACAAAAACAAAGAAGGCAAGGTTTATAACACCGGTAAGTACATCTCTGTTTGGGAAACGAGAGACGGTAAGTATGTCTGCATTAGGGAAATCTATAATAACGATAAGAAATAATCAGAAAATATATAGAACCGAAAATTAGAAACGCAAAATTTTCGGGATAAAGACACGCAAAATTTTTATTTAAATATTAAAAAAAAACTTCAGGAAAAAACAACTACTGCTTGCGGCCATTGCAACACTGCACATTGCCATAGCCTATACTCAAGCAAACATAAGCCTCTCCAATTTAAGTGCAGTTGCCTTTAATCAAAGCCTTACACCCGGTGTAAACAACTCCATCGGTCTTGGCAGTTCAACAAAGGCATGGAAAAATCTCTACTTGTCAGGCAACGTTTACTATGGAAGCACACGGTTAGCAACGCTTAGTTTCTGGTCCGCCGCAATACATTATTGTTACAAGATATAAAGACGGTTGGAAAGAAAGAGATACCAGCTATAGAAAGTCTTTCATGCAAAGATATAATACAGCAAATGGGCAGGACTCATTCGACAGCTATCTGGAAGGAATTCAAAAATATGTAGAGAGCAGCTGGAGTGAATTGCTTATGTACAATAAGGACCTAAAGCTCTAAACGTTGATGAAAAAAGCCGTGGTGACAACACCAACAAGGGCGGAGTAAGAAAGAATTTTGAAATTATTGATGAAAAATATCTTTCATTTTTAGAGATGATGAAATTATCAGTATAGAAGAATTGATAGGTATTGAATGATCACATTTTTTACGACTCCCAATCCTTGTTGGTGACAACACCAACAAGGGCGGAAGCAACAACAGCAACCCGGCCTGTTATTCTAATTTATTGACCAGTATATTGGCGGTTACTCCGATTAATGCTTCCAGCAATGTCACATTTTGCTCCAGTGCTATCACTGTTACCCGTTTCCGTTCTATATCCGCCGGGGGCATACGCCTGTTTTGGAGCGTAACCAATTGCACACGGTAGTCGGCGAGTCTTATCCTTGAATAATCTAATACAGACCTGCTGTACCAAACTTTCTCCTGGCTTTCCTGCAGGTAGTTATAATAATCGTTTCTTCTGCGCAAAAAAATATCGCTGTAGTGGCTCTTTATTGGCGGACAATTCCCCATGATATCTCCATGGTTGATATGCGCTTTTAGCGCATTGGGAGAAACCCTGAGGGTAACAGCAGGTCCAGAATTACTTCTAAACTTATGGCAGACGGTGACCTTATCATAGTTTTTTATTTTTTGCCTGTCCTTAAACGTTTCGCGGTTCCAGTTATAGACATACTCCTTGTCCCAGTCATGGTTATTTCCATTATTGTCATTTTTACCTTTATTGCCATTCTCATCATCCTTATCCTTTCCCTTATTTTTGGCGTTGTCGGCATTACCGCCTTTATTGGATTTATCCTGCTTTTTACCCTGCCCCTCCTGTTGATCTTTATTTTTGTTCTTATCTTTTTGCTGTGGGGTAAAAGCAGCAAATATTACCGCGGTAATTAGTAAAAACACAAAGCCTAACCTTTTTAGTTGTTTTTTCATGGTATTTGTTTATTGGGTACTGTCAAATTCCTTATCTAATTTTTCCAGTGATTCTTCCACTTTTTTTGTTTGCTCGTCGAGTTTATCTGTATTTTCTTTCACTGCTTTCGACGTGGAATCAATTGTACTTATTTCCGTTTGTTCCTCCGAATTGGTTTTTGATTCTGAGCAGGAAGCAGTCATAATGATTGCGGCAAAGACCAGCGGAGCCGTTTTTCTTATGTAATGATTCATGAGATTATTGTTAAAGTTAATACCAGCAATACGGTGACAAGTTCTATATAATACAATAATCCATCCAATTGTACAGCTGGCTGCAGTTTTTAAGGCAAGAGTAGGGCAATAATTGTTTAATTCAAGTAATTGAGCATGAAAAACCAATAATGGTGAGGTGGTAATTAATGGGACGCCGACCACTACTAAACAATCTATTATTTCTTGCGCTTAACAATGCATCCAATAGCCTTCGTAGTGGTAATATCCGGATTTTTGTTGTTCAGTATGGCAGTAATGGCATTTTGCAAATAGTTGACTTTGCCAGTATTTTTCTTTTCCGCAGATTCTGTGTTAACTTCCAAATAATTTTTACTTTTGTTATTAAGGAAAATAAATAAGAGCGGATTTAATCCAGCTCGGTTAGGGCAGCTTCAACAGGCTGCTCTAAAAATTTTATGTGGTCCCTTTTGAAAGGT
>JBBRBB010000001.1:0-287885 GCA_038206235.1 Chitinophagales bacterium | reverse complement strand
TTTGGCACCTCGATGTCGGTTCGTCACATCCTGGGGCTGGAGAAGGTCCCAAGGGTTCGGCTGTTCGCCGATTAAAGTGGCACGTGAACTGGGTTCAGAACGTCGCAAGACAGTTCGGTCCCTATCTGTGGTGGGCGCTAGTAAATTGAGTGGACGTGACCTTAGTACGAGAGGACCGGGTCGCATGTACCGCTGGTGTATCTGTTGTGCCGCCAGGTGCAATGCAGAGTAGCTACGTACAGCAAGGATAAACGCTGAAAGCATCTAAGCGTGAAACCTTCCACAAGATGAGTTTACTTTTAAGGGTCGTAAGAGACTATTACGTTGATAGGCTACAGGTGTAAAGGTGGTAACACTAAAGCCGAGTAGTACTAATTACCCGTAAGCTTTAAATTTTTTATTTGCTTTCTCAATATGTCACCTTATTAAATTGCCAATTGATAATTGTTAATTGTCAATTACCTTTTTATGGTGGTTTTACCGGGGGTGTTCACCTCTTCCCATTCCGAACAGAGAAGTTAAGCCCCTCATGGCCGATGGTACTGCACCAAAATGCGGGAGAGTAGGTAGCTGCCATATTCTTTTTTAAAGCCTTTCAGGAAACTGAAGGGCTTTTTTGTTTTAAAACATAGCCATGCCTTTCTGTTTTTGGCCTGCACGTTATGCCGGCTCAATTTTTTCACCCATTATTTATTTCTCAATTACAAACTTTGCCTGCTGCTGCATATTACCATTAATTACCTGCAAATTATAAATGCCATTAATTAGATGAGATAAGTTTAACTGATAAGTGTTATTACCTTTTATTGCATGTTCTGTTTTAGTGAACATTAGCTTACCAGTTTTATCATACACATTTATTTGCATATTCACGGGACTTTGCGGGTTGGCCGTTAAATTGCTATATGAAAGAGTAAATGTGCCGTTTGATGGATTAGGTGAAATAATAATATGATTTACAGGTAATAGCTTGCTTTTATTACCTGCAGATGAAGCCGTTGTGCCGCAGCTGTCTATAGGAAAGCCCTGGAAGAGCTTTTTGGTGGTAAGCCCTGTTATATCCGTAAGGGTAAGCGTGTCATCTGTTATGACGTAATCAGCTTTCTTTGCGATCTCTACCTGTGTAGTTGTTCTTTTGAATGGCAGGTTGAGTACCGGCTTGCAGCTATTGGCTATGTTGCCATTTGCATCTGTTCTGATTGCATAGAGTTGAGGAGGAGGCTTAATGTCGTACTGAAAATCGGTGTGACCAACCGCATAGTAGCCGCCATCTGGCGTCAATGCCACATCATTAATCAGCATTCTGTTGTGGTACCTTTTGCCGAAAACAATATTGCCTGCACTATCCAGCTTTACCAAAAAAGCTTTGCGGGTAGTATCCGGATAATAAAAAAGGGGGTTATACTCATAAGGTCCGCCAAAAATAATGTTGCCGCTGCTATCTGTAATCAGGTTGTGAGGGTCATTATAGATGTACGGAATAGAGTAATCATTAGCCCACACTACCTCACCGGTGCGGCTTATTTTCATGGTGAAGTTGGGAGACAAAGAATTTTTGGATTCCTGGCCTGACAGAATATAGCCGCCATTTGTAGCTGCAGCGGCGCTCACACTTGCACCGTCGAAAGAGCCTGGAAAATCGTACCGCTTTCCCCACAGCAGCCTGCCGTAGGGTGAGAATTTCAAAACTACGGGGCGTATATCTTCTGTTCGCAGGTTCCCCACAACAAGGCATCCGCCATCCTCATCATCAGCAATAATATCGCTTATAAAGAAAGCATCTTGTTTGTTGGGATAGTCTATGCGCTTCTGCCATTTTATGGTGCCGTCATCGCCAAGTTTTAAAAGTCGGTAATATCCACCTCCTTCCACCGATAAATAAAAGCCATTTAGCTTATGGGTAACGGGCGAATAAGCAGCCTGCACCACTTTGCCCTCTCGTGGCAAAACCCGATATATTTTTTTTGCCCAGACCAGGTTATCATAATTGTTAAACCGGGCAATTACCACATCAAAGGCGTATTGAAACACCAGTATATAGCCGTTTGCCTTGCCATCGGCATCATGCACAGCTTCAATATCCGCCAAATTTATATGGGGAATATTTACAAATTCAGGAATGGTTAGCTTCGAATCGAGCGCGCCATCACTGTTGAATTTCAGCAATAGGGGCAGTGAACCAAAATCTTTCACTATCATATACCCTCCCGCCAGCAGGTTGCCACTAACATCGGTGGTGGCACATACGCCTACTTCAAAATTGTTTTTGGTGCCTATTATATCTTCAAAGGTTTGGGCAAAGATGGTTGCACCATACAGTAAACAAATTGAAAGCAAAAGATAACATTTAAGTGTTTTCATGTCATATATTTTAAAATTATAAATAAGTATTATTGACTTTTATCTCAACCCTGCACTCTATTTTAAGAGTAATAGACTTTCGTTCTGTTTGTTTTTAATTTTAGCGAATGCATACTTTGGTGTTAATTAACGCCTCCTCGTAAATTAATTAGGGATACAGTTCAATTGTTGAAAACTTTATGCGAAAATTATTATCGCAAGTAGTTGGGGTATAATTTTCAATATAAAAATCCGGGATGTCATCTGTACTATTGAAACTCGCCGGTACAGTGAATGTTGCGGATACCTGAGCCCAGGTGCCGGGCGTGTAACTGGCGCCTTGCTGAGCCATTAAAATTTGAACCGGGGTGGCTTCGTTTGTCATAAGTCTCCATTTCCACTTGCATACGGTTACCTGATCCGGAGGCACAAAAAAATTAATCACCACCGTCGTTGATGTTCCGGCAATAGCCATATTCTTTAAAATAAAATTGAGTTTGTTGTTATTATTGCCTGCCCCCGGTGCATTTCCCACATCTCTTGCAAACCGCCCCTGTGTGCTTGAAAAGGTTTGTTGATTCCACCACCCGGTTGAATGAGATATATCGTTTGGGTCAAGCTTCAGATTTATGCTGTATTCATCCGTGAAGGTGTACCAGCCAACATCATATTTGCTTGAACTATTAAACTGTTGAAAGGGACCGCCCTGCCCTATTACCCTGCCTCCATTGCTTTCACTGCATTGATTTACACCGCCGGGCTGCTGGTATGCGCCTTTTGAAGCATATTTCATTTCAATACATGCTGTGCGCTCCATTCCCGGTGCATTGCCGGTGCTATTATCATTATAACAGGTAGTGCTGCCACAGGTTGCGTTCGTTATGTATCCATACTGCAAATTTGAGGACGCAGTACAGGGAATAGCTCCGGTGCCATATTCATCCACACTTGCATCTAACCCTTTGCGTAAATAGCAGAAGGCGGTGGTTGCATCAGCAGTGCCGGTATACCCGGGTCTTCTATAGCTGTTTACATGGCGGTCAAAAAAAAGCAAGCCTCCTTTAACCCCGGGAGGAAGATTACTGAATCCTATACCAGAAAGGTAATCGAATAAGTCTTTAAAACTAATCATCCACATATCCAAACCGCTGTTCAGCGCATCTGCGGCAATGGCAAAAAGAATGGCAGGGTCTGTTATGGCTGTCTCATTGCCCGCAAAGTCTGCTTCATCCCGTGTAAGCACATTGGACGAAGTAGAAGTTGTGCTTTTTATACCGTCAAAAGCGCCTTTGAATTTTGTCTCGTCATTTTGCTGATACCAGTGCCCCATATTCGTGGCTTTACGCCAGGGCTGCGGCAACATACCGTTTGCGTAATCGAAAAGGCTGCCGCTTCTTGGGAGTGAAACGGTGCTTATATTAGTGTAACAATCATACAAAAGCTTGTAATAATTATCTGGATCTTTAAAGCCATACAGCCTGTCGGTAACACCTGTGTTTACCATCAGGTGAATACCGGTGACTGCAAGTTTGCCATTCATCCAGTCCCATGACCTGGTTTGAAAGTCATACCAATTTTTATCGGTTATCGTATAACCTGGGTGGCAGTTGCCATCAATATATGGCTCAGCATCGCCTGTTTTTCCTTCGCAGGACTGGATAAAGAGTACTTTGCTTTTGTAGGAATTGGCAGGCTGGGCAAGTATATGATACGCAACGTCTGATAGCATCTGTCTCCAATATGTTTCATACCTGCTTTTTTCATCTGACTCTATGTGCGAACTGCCGTCGTTCGTGCCCAAATAATCCGGATATACATCAAATTTGCTGTTGCTGGTAAGAAACCAGCCAATGCCGGGATAGGTTACCGCACCATAAGTCTGTGATTGCGTTAGCCAGTCTGAGTGAGCAGTGCCGGTTTTATCTCTGCCACAACTTGTACCATCATTTTTTGCTTTTCCCACCGGGGCGTCCGGCCCTGCGAAGATCATTAAGCTAATGTAAAGCGCATTGGAGGAATTGTAAACAGCATTCATGTAACTATCGAAGTAACTCCAATCATAGCTGCCATCACTGCTATTGTTATTTTTACCACCGGTCGGTTTTAGAACCGGAGGATCTTTCTGTATCTGATACCAGGGAAGGCCAACTAATACACCTTTGATGGGAATGCTGTTAGGGGTGTTTATGGTTTTCACAATAGTTGACTGCAATTCGCTGGCAGAAGCTGTAAATGCAGTTTGGTAATACCAGATACCCCTATAGGCACTATTCTGGGAAGTTGCAATAACAGATGCACACAGTAAGCATGCAATGAGAGTAAAATCTTTTTTCATGGAAAATTATATTGGGAGTTAAATAATATCACTTTAATTTTATTTCGATAGAGGTTTTTTTTACACTTACAGAAGAAACAACTTTCCAAGCCTTACGTGTATGTGGAACCCGCGTTTATACTTTTATCAGAAGAATCAAAAAACAAAATGATAATCAAAATATATGTGTACTTAAATTTATATGCTAAAGCTATTAATAATTTTCGAAGAAAATGAAAAGAGAGTACTTTTCTTTTAAAAGGATTTTTAGCACCTTATTTTTTAAAAAGTATTTTTTATTTTATTGAGTTTTTGATTTACGGGGTTGTTCACCTCTTCCCATTCCGAACAGAGTAGTTAAGCCCCTCATGGCCGATGGTACTGCACCAAAATGCGGGAGAGTAGGTAGCTGCCATATTCTTTTTAAAGCCTTTTTCGCTTTTGAGGGAAAGGCTTTTTGTTTATTCTTATGTCCACTTCCTGCCATTCTGAACAGAGAAGGTCAAGCCCTCAGCTATAGTCTGCACCATTCCAATAGCCATCGGGGCGGGAGAGTAGGTAGCTGCCATAGAGATTGCTAATTTTTTCCAGCGATAAGATACATATAGCTGTAGGCAATCTGCATAACACTTAATGAATATTTCAATCTCTTTAGCGATAATTGTTGGAAATACCTTTCGTGACTTGTATATATTTCTTTAAAAAATCTTTTTTATTATCACGGTAAGAAGAGACTGCGCCGAGTTTAAAGAGAATATAAATATATCCCCATGAAATATCTAATTGAAATGGAAGAAAACCTGAACGTGCACTACGCGGGTAAAGATGATGGTTATTGTGCCATTCGCCACACAGAATACCTGGTCTTAATTGGTTTTTAGAAAGATTACGTCTGTCAAAGTCAATTCCATCAACATGTTTCACTTTACCATTCCCGTGGCCGGTATAATTAAAGGCACGTACGAGAATACACCAAAACATGGCAGCGCTGAATAAAGCACACGATAAACCATGACCACCTATTATATAAAATATGCAGTACCAAAAAATCCAGTTCAATAACCATAACCCTGCAACATAAACAGGATGCGTAACAGAACCCAACTTCAAATATTGCGAATAATTATTTAACCAAACGCCGGTATGCTGTAGAAACTGAGCAGCTTTATTATATTCTTCTTCATTCAAATTTTTAGAAATACTTTGATGGTTTACGTCAGCCAACATGCAGTACATAAATCCTGCCCTTGAATTGTAAGGGTCACCAGGCTTATCAGATTTGGCATGATGAACATGATGTGAAATCACATACATTTCTTCAGGAAATGTTCTTATAACAAGATTTTGCGTTAAGAATTTCCATATAGGATGGCTAAATTGATAGGCTTTATGCGTGCAGTACCTATGATACCAAACAGTTGCATGTGTGCCCATGATAACCATGCTGTATAAAACTATCGGCACTATCAAACCAAAAGAAAAATATTTGAAAATGAAGAATAAAAAAAAGGGAATCATGCAGGTGGTAATCAGCCAACTACTTAAGGACATCCAGTTTTTCCGGGTTCTAAATATATTGACTCTCGAAAAGGCTTCTTTATATAATCTCTTTACAGATGGCATGATAAGATTTCCATCGTTATCACACCATCCATATGATGGCTCCTGAAGAAGTTTATCAATAAATCTCATGACATTTATAAGTTGGCATGTTGCTCCAGGAAAGATAACGAGATATGCTTACAGTGAAAAGAAATGGGCAAATTTTTTAGTCAGTTTTTCTAATCAACCATTTTATTCACTTGCATTTTCCTGTATATTTATACAAGATTCAGACTCTTTCTGGCAAGACTCATAAATAAATCTAAAACAAAATGGAAAGCAATCAGCTACAGGTAATGTTTTTCCAATTTATTAAATCAAAACTACCTTCTCATCTTTCATTTGTGGATGAGCTGGCAGACCTTTTAGAGATAAGCATGGATAGTGCTTACCGGAGAATAAGAGGGGAGAAAATGATTTCCCTTGAGGAAATTAGTAAGATAGCATCTCATTTTAAATTGTCTATTGACCAGTTGCTGAATTTGAAAACTTCCGATGCGAAGATCTTTTCAGGAAACTATGTTACACCAGATAATTTCAATTTTGATATGTACCTCCAGAAAATGTTGGAAGCACTAACCTTTTTGAATAGTTTTAAAAATAAAGAGCTTATTCATTTCTGTAAGGATATTGTTATCTTTTATTATTTCCCATATCCTGAGCTTGCTGCGTTCAAAAATTTTGCCTGGATGAAAACCATATTGAATTTCCCGGTTTTTTCTCATCAATCTTTTTACTGCGATGTGTTTGACAAATCAATGATTGACATTAATGCTAAAATTGCAAAACAATATACTCTAATCCCCGGCTCAGAAATTATGAATGTGAGCAATATACATACAACCCTTTATCAAATTGAATATTACAAAACAGCCCACATGTTTCGTTCAGACAGCGAATTAAAAACAATATATGAGCAATTGCACAAAATGATTGATCATATAGAAGCACAGGCTGAAAGCGGTGTAAAATTTATGCCGGGGGAAAAAGAAAATAGTCAGTCTGCTGCATATAGTTTGTATGTAAATGATTTTTTTACAGGTGATAATTCCTATTTAGCGATTGTTGAAGGCAATCGTATTTCCTATATAGTACATAACTATCTTAATTATTTAAGCACCAGTGATGAGACGCACACCGCATATCATTATAACTTTCTGAAAAACATAATACAGAAATCTATTCTTCTAAGCAAAAGCGGCGAGAAACTCAGGTCTGGTTTTTTCTATTTGATACATGAAGAAATTGAAAAAAGCAGGAACAACCAAATGAGAACCTTCGGAAAATTTTAATGATTTAGAAATACCTGTTCAGAGTTAATTTTTTCTTCTTTATTCTATGGTTTTTGTTAAGCAAATAGTCTTTTTCCCTCCAATTTATTTTAGTAATTCCTGCAAAATATAAATCCGGGGATTTCCCTTTTTGCAGAAACTAATTATGCTTCCTCATTCTCCCTCCTCAGTTAGTAAATTTTATTTTTTTCTTGCAATGATGTTTAAATATCAATTATGAATGGCTTTTAGGCATTCCTACATTCGTTCTCAATAAATCTAAATTTTCAACAAACATTTGAAAAACGGGGAAGCTGAAACCCCAAAAAAGAGTAAGCATAACATTAAAACATAAAAACATGAAACAGATTAAAATCCTTTGTATATTTTTTTTAACCGGACTTATTACCGGCAATCTTTGTAATGCTCAAACTACTCTTCCCGCAACACAACCGGTTGGCAGTAGCAATCCATTGCCAAAAAGTTCAGAAGACCTTCATACTTGGGTAGAGGCTCAATTTCCCGGAGGGCCACAAGCATGGAATGATTTTATTTATCGGAATCTTAATTTGAATGTCCCTTCAAATAATAACGCTCCTGTAGGTGAATACTTAGGAGTGGTATCCTTCTTAGTGCAAAAAGATGGGTCGGTTGCGGGAGTGAAGACTATAACAAATCCCGGATACGGAACCGGAGGAGAGGTAGTACGAGTATTCAAAAAAAGCCCCAAATGGATGCCTGCCACTCGGGATGGAGTACCGGTAACATATAGCCAAAAACAAAAAATAACCTTTTTGGTATCGGTTAATTAAACAATCCTGTTAATTCAACGGGTCAACGTTTAGATAGTTCTGGTAAAATTTTAAAAAAAAAACGCTCAGCCCTAAAAAATTTTCGTTCACCATTTAACTTTTTCTACTATGAGAAAAACAACTATTATACTCGTCTCCAGTTTATGCCTTTTTACTTCCTGCACACATTATTATTATGCACCTAACGCCAATAATGTGCCTCTATTCAAAGAAAAATATGAAGCACGTATTCAGGGGCAAGCCAGCTCTGGCCATGATTTCAGCGGTTTTGATATTCAAACAGCTTATGCTGCAGGTAAAAATATTGGTTTGCAGTTAAACTTCTTTCATGCCAGCATTGATGACCATGAGTTTGGTTCAGGGCATGGAAACTATATTGAGGCAGCAGGCGGCTATTTTCTTCCCTCACACAATAAGCATTGGATATTTGAGGGCTATACGGGCTTCGGTACAGGCAGTGTTATAAATAATTATTCGGGATCACAATCTGCAAAAACAGGCGTCACAAAAATTTTTATTCAGCCATCTTTTGGTTTTACCAGCAAACACTTCAACATGGCGGTTTCATCAAAATTGAGCCTGGTAGATATAGGTGTAAAGCAATATTCACTTACAAAGAATCAAAATAGCAGTGATTATAATTATATAAAATTTCTCGAAAGTTCTAAACCCTTTTTCTTCTGGGAACCGGGAGTTATGATAAGCGGAGGTTTCAAAAACTTTCAAATAATAACCCAGATTACCCATACGGTTGCAGAAAAGTCAAAGCTTGCTATGGATGATACAAATATGTCGTTAGGAATTATTGTGCCTTTTAAAATAAAATCTGGTACAGGTTTATCGGGTAATTAAGACGTATCAACAATCAAAATTGAATTTTATAAACCTCTGTATTGTATTCTAACACATCAAACATTTTTTCATCATAAAATCAAAAATCATGAAACAACTTACTTACACCTTAACCTGCTTGCTGCTGCTTATTAGCCTTACAGGCATTGCACAGCCCGGCTCTTCAGATTTAACTTTCTCCGGTGATGGAAAAACAACTACCGGCTTTCAGCTTCCTACAGTTGCAACAGACGATGGTGCAGGTGTTGCAAATACCTCAGCTCAGGATAAAAGCCAAAACGCCAAAAGCTCCTTTAGCTTTAATGCAGGCTTCCAAATAAGTGTGCCAACAGGAGATTTTACCGAAAATAATTCCATTGGGGTAGGGCCATCTTTTGAGGTTCACTATTCAATTACCGGAAAATGGGTTGTCACAGCATTAGCCGGATATACATACTATTTCGGTAAAGGTTTTTATAAAAATTCCGGTCTAAATATGATCCCCGTTTGTGTTGGAGTTAATTTTTATCCTGTAAACAAATTTTATTTAGGGTGCCAATTAGGAGTTGTTGCCTTTTTCTATGATGACCCATTTTTTGGAACATTGGGAAATGCAGATTTTTATATAGCTCCCCAAGCAGGGTATGAAATAACTAAACATATAATAACAACTTTAAAGTTTGAAAATACACCTGATGATGGCGGTTTTTATTCAACCACTTTGCGTGTTGCTTATAAGTTTAAATAAAGAACTCCGCTCTATTTAAAACGATTATTAGCAGAAGGTTGACGAGAACATTCCCATTCAGAACAGAGAAGTTAAGCCCCTCATGGCCGATGGTACTGCATCCCGCCAAGGCGGGAGAGAGTAGGTAGCTGCCATATTCTTTTTTAAAGCCTTTTTCGCCTAAAGCGGAAGAGGCTTTTTGTTGGGTTTAATTCCTTGCTCAAGGCCGGGATGTGAAATCTTAATGTGAGGATACGAAAGTGTACCTTCCTAAAATTAGGACTAATGGACATTTTTGATGCTGTTTATTTTTCACTTTCATCTTTAATCAAAATACAATTTTCATCTTTGATCTATCAAGCTAAACGGAAGAATCATTTGATGAAACAAATGAATTGTATTTAGAACAATTGGAGAGATTATAGTTTTTAAAAGAATGGAATCTTTAATTGAAAGAAGCCAATACCGAAACACCGCCTTTCACCTTTTCATTCATTTTTACTTTTAGCTTTGAATGTAGCGGCAACAAAACATCTACACGGCTGCCAAATTTTATAAAGCCTAATTCTTCGGTTTGAATAACCTGTGCACCTTTGCTTACATAATTAATAATTCGTTTTGCAAGTGCTCCGGCAATTTGCTTAACCAGAATAATCCCTTTTTTATTTTCTATAACTACACTATGCCTTTCATTTTCTGCGGAAGATTTGGGATGCCACGCTACTAAATATTTTCCCTTATAATACTTGCTGTATTTTACTGTTCCGCTAATAGGGTTGCGGTTCAAATGCACATTCAGCGGGCTCATGAAAATGCTTACCTGTAAACGTTTATCATGAAAATATTCCTCGTCTGTTATTTCTTCAATGGTGACCACTTTGCCATCTGCAGGAGAAATTATATAATCATCATTCATAATAAGTTTTCTTTTGGGCACTCTAAAAAATGATATGATAAAAAGAAACAGAACGAGTGTTATTAAAAATAACGCTGCGCAAACTTCTGAATCCCATACCTGAAAGGATATTACATTAATAACTCCAAACAGAAAAGCGCTGATGCCAATAGTTTTATATCCTTCTTTATGGATTGTCATTTTAATTTATAAACGCTAATTTAATTTAAGATACTGCAGATTCAGCTATACAAAAAATTTTACAAAAAGCCATACAAAAGGAGTTGCCATAAGCAACGAATCGAATCGGTCTAAAAAACCGCCATGCCCCGGCATAATATTTCCGCTGTCTTTCGCACCTGCTAAACGCTTCAGCTTACTTTCAAGCAAATCGCCTGCTGTGCCCATAACAACGGTAATTAAGGCAATGAGAAACACCGGCAAATAATCTGATTGAAATACGGCATGGCTTATTAATGTTACTATACTAACCGCAAGCAAAGCCCCGCCCAGCGTGCCTTCCCATGTTTTATTCGGCGAGACTTTTGAAAAGGGCGTATGGCCAATTAGTGAACCTATGATGTATGCCATGGTATCATTTATCCAAAGAGTGGCAATAAGTATTATAGGAATTATCCATCCAAAATCAATTGAAAACGGAGTGTTTTCAAAAATAAATCCTTCTGTTCTAAGCGCAATCATCAATCCCATACTTAAAGAAATATATATAAGACCCAGTAATGAATAGCTCAAAAGCTTCAGATTAAATTGTTTGCTCAATACAATTTCAACAACGGGTACTGCAATCAATAAAACATACATAAGCCACAAGCCTGTTTCGTTTAGGTTTATATTACCAATGTGATAAATACCGCTCGTCATCCAGAGCATAAATCCAAGCCCGGCAATAATTACACCATAGCGGTGAAAAGGCGTGATGGTTTTGTAATCCGCATCAATCATTCCAATTAGTCTTTGGTATTCTATCCAGCATCCGGTGTGTATTACAGAAAATAATATTAAAAAGCTCCAGTGACTCAACAGCAAACCGGCAAGCATCACTATTACAAATACAGCAGCCGTAAGTGTACGTGTTCTAAATGCACGAAGATTAAAAGCCATGCAGCAGAGTTTGGAGATTTGAAAATTGAAGGTAGCAATTGTTGCGTTTGCAGCGAATATTTATCGCCGCTGAGTATCATAAAGTCTTTGTGCTTCTTCGCTTCTTTGCAACTTCCCGGTTTATTAAAACTGAATGGAATTGTATGATAGCAACATTACGGGAAAGAAACGAAAACTTACAAAAAAAATTGCTGTGCAGAAAACAGCTAACTGCTTACAAGAACCTCAACCGGCTCTGCCCAGGCTCCATTTTCTTTCAACAAATTAATAAGCTCATCTACGGCCACTTCGTTATTTACATTTCGCTTTACAACATCCTTGCCTTTGTACAATGTTATCTTGCCAACACCACTGCCCACATAACCAAAATCTGCATCAGCCATTTCACCCGGACCGTTTACAATGCAGCCCATAATTGCAATCTTCACCCCTTTGAGATGATTGGTACGTGAACGAATTTTTGCTGTAGTCTCCTGCAAATCAAAAAGCGTTCTGCCGCAGCTTGGACACGAAATGTATTCTGTTTTTGAAATGCGTGTTCTTGTGGCTTGTAAAATTCCAAATGCTATAGAGTTTAGGAGTTTATTGTTTGTTGTTTGTTGTTTGTTGTTGAAATGATAGCCTAAGCAAACTCCATCACAAAACCCGTCTAAAAGTAAACCACCGGCTTCTGCAGCATAATGGATTAAACTTTCATCCATCGTTGCATCATTGCTGTCTGTAATAAGTATAACAGGATTTTTAATGTTGTTGTTCATCATCTCCACAAACATCCTGCGCACACTCTGCATCGCATTTTTATTGGTTGAGCTTAAACAAATAACAGCAGTCTTATCATCCCTCAGTTTATCAAATAATTTTTCAAGTGGTGGCTGCATGTATCCTTCCGAATAACAATCGAGCATCACAAAATTTACAGAAGATGATTTTTCAACAGCATCATTCATGTATTGGTCTCTATCAAGTATGGGCAAATATTTTTCTTTATCATTATACTCGAGCCACGACTTGTGATAACAAACAACTCTCAATGTTCCCGGAAGCTCAAAATCAATTCTCTTATTCGTGAAAATAAAATCTGCCGCCGCATCGCCAATATTCCATTTATGTGTTTCTGCATTGTAGCTATAACCAATCGCTTCAAGATGTTGCGGCGTAATATTTTCAAGCTTGCTGAAATCTGCTACAACAACAGGAACATGCGAATCACCAATGTTACTTACTGCGAACGTTTCTCTTCGATTGTAATTAAAAGGAGAGTAGGGGAGAATATTCGTTTCTCGTTTCTCGTTTCTCGTTTCTGACTGCTCATCGTTCACTTCTAACTGCTCACCATTCATTTCCAACTCTTCAACACTTATTTCATTTGTATTGCCAACAGCAAAAACGTTTGACTTTTGATTTTTGACTTTTAATTTTTCCGCTTCTGATTTCCGAGTTCCGACTTCTGAATTCCCAATTCCCAATACCCAATTCCCAATTCCTCTGCCTTCATATCTCTTCACCAAATCCTTACATACAGGAATTTCAAATTCAGGGTCTTCCGTTAAGCTCACACGAATCGTATCGCCCAAACCATCTTCCATTAAGGTGCCAATACCTGCACCACTCTTCACTCTTCCATCTTCTCCATCTCCTGCTTCCGTAACACCAAGATGCAGAGGATAACATTCACCAAACTCCTCAAACATTTTATTCACCAGCAAACGATAAGCATGAACCATTACTTTCGGGTTGCTCGCCTTCATGCTCAGCACAATGTTGTGATAACTCTCACTCCTTGCGATGCGCAAAAATTCCATAGCGCTCTCTACCATACCCATCGGCGTATCACCATAACGGCTCATAATCCTGTCGCTAAGGCTGCCATGATTGGTGCCAATGCGCATTGCAGTGCCATACTCTTTGCAAATTTTAATGAGCGGAGTAAACCGCTCCCTGATGCGCTCAATCTCTTCTGCATAATCCGCATCGGTGTATTCAATCAGTTCAAATTTTTTCTTGTCAACATAATTGCCGGGGTTCACCCGCACTTTCTCTACAATGCGTGCAGCAATCTCGGCGGCATTGGGCGTAAAATGAATGTCGGCAACCAGCGGAGTTGTATAGCCGCGTCTGCGTAATTCATTTTTTATATTGAGCAAATTTTCTGCTTCTCTTTTATTCGGCGCTGTAATGCGCACAAGCTCTGCACCGGCTTCAATGCAACGGATAGATTGCTCCACAGTGGCAATGGTATCCATGGTGTCGGTGGTGGTCATGGTTTGAATAAGGATGGGATGCAAATTTCCCATCAGCAAATTCCCAATCTTCACTTCACGTGTAGGTAAGCGGTGATATTCTGTTAGCGATACACAATAGAGCTGCATAAGATTAATGTGATAATGCCTGCCCGAATGACGTTAGTCGGGTGGGTGCAAATTGATTTTAATGCAAAATTACTAAGATTGGGTGGAAGTTTGGTTTGCGGGTTTTGAGGGAGATTTTTATGATACCAGCTTCAGTTTTTCATGGAATCGTTCCTTGCGTCGCACTTCTATACAACCAAAAATTGCGTAATGATGATCAATTGATGACACATGTATTTTAAAACCCATAAACTCAATTTGGTTGTTATTAGCGAAACATCAAAGACCTTATTTGGGCACTCTTGTACTGAGATTTTTTATGTAGACAATACTCGTTAACTTAAATTATTCCAGCGGAAATAAAAATCTAAACTTAATGATACTCTTGCCAATGAATTTTGATTATGCTTCAACCCTTAAAGGAAAATAATTTGGATTTATTGGAATCTTTATCATCTTTTGTTTGGGCAGTTTAATTATTTTGGTCTTTATAGATGAGTTTCGAAGCCCACAGTGTAATAATTGTTTATCTTTTAACTCTATTTTAGATTGATCAATCAAACGAGTTGGTTGTGGAATTACAAAATATTTTTTCAATTTTTCCCAATCAATATATTTAATGGTGATTATATAGTTTCGGTAAATACTCACGAAAGAAGTTCCAATCTTAGTTTCAAGATTTGTTCTTGAAAGTTTTTCACGAGCAATCCGAACATAATTTTTATCAATTTCAAAAGCAATAAATTTTCTACCGAGTTTTTTGGCAGCAACGGCAGTAACGCCAGTACCTGCAAAGAGGTCAAGCACAATATTGCCTTTGTTTGTTGTTAAAAGAATAATTCTTTCAAGAAGTTGCACAGGCAGTTGGCAAGGATGGTCTTCTCTAAAACCATTATGTTTTATTCTGTGAATGTCTGTCCATACGTCAGTTAAAATCGGACCATAAGGGTGAAGATTATCTTTTTTTCCTCCATAGTCTTTTTGTAAAAAACCTGTTCTTCTATCTCTTTTATGAGGTGATCTTAGCTCAAATATTTTTTGTTTTTTCCTGTCTTTTGCATAAAATAAAATTCCGTAGTGTGCTGGTTGCAAACTTTTACCTCTTGGTTTTGAAAGTGCATCCCAAGAAATCCAATGCCGGAAATATGCGTGTTTGTTTAAAAAACCGGAAAAATATGTAAGCCACATAGGAATATTGTGAACACATATTGAACCACTTGGTTTGGTAACCCTTACCATTTCTTTAATCCATTTCTCGCACCACAAAAGGTATTCATTCAGCTCTTTGTTATCGTCATATTTACTATATTGTTTCTTTAAGTTGAAAGGCGGATCCGCGAAGGTTAAGTCAATACTATTATCAGGAATGCCTTTTAGCAAGTCCAAACAATCACCACAAGTAACTTCATTAAGATATTTCTTGATCATGTTTTAGAAAGTAATACTCCAAATTTTTACTGCTTTTTCTGCAAACCCTTTTTGACGTTGTTCAATTTCAGTTGTATTCCAATTAGTAAGAGTTGCTAATGCACTTGTAATTTTTATTTCTGAAGCAGAAAAAATCTTTTTCTTCTCTGTAAATGATGCGCTTTTTTGATTAGAATTCATTTTCTTATCCATAAGAGTAAGATTACCTAGTCTATGAGAATAAGATTTATGTTGCTCTTCTGAAAATATTGACCAGTCTTTTATTAAATCTGCTTTTTCAGGAAGAATGTGTTCAAGGTTTACGTTTTCCGTATTTGTAGAAGTTTTTTGCTCAGTTGTAGAATGATAACTAAGCTCTATCTCAGATAGATAATATCTCGCTATATAACTTTTGCTTACAGTAGCAATTTCGAAAGCTTTTTTAAAAGTTTCGTTTGTTGGAACAAGATGATTAATAGATTTCTTTAGTTGTGCAAAAGTTTTGATTTTTTCTGTTGAGATCAATTTTGCTTGATTCGAAAATTCTACTTCCAAAGTGCCTCCTCCTGTATCTCCTGTTATTAAGTTTCGGACTGACCAAGCAACAATTAAACGAAGAGATTTTTCTATATCCGCTTTGGAGAATTTTTTGAGAATTGAAATAAGCAAAGGTCTATTTCTCGAAAGTTTCAGGTCTAAAAGTGTTCGAATGTAGTCACGGCAGTTTGGATGATATTCATTCCAGTTTGGATGATTTGGATTAAGTAATGGAAGATAGATCTGAACGTCATTTTCCAATTCTGCTAAATATGTAATAACCTGTGTTTGGCTTTTTATCTTCTCTTTTATTCTTTTGAACAATTCTTTTTCTCTCGTCAACCCTTCTTTGGATGACCTATGGTATCTAATATATTCAAGAATTTCAGCTTCATTTTCAGCTGCTTCTATTGCGCTTTTGAATGTTGTCCATTTCTGCTGAGCTTCAATGAGTCGGCTTGCTCCAGATTTATTAAATAAATAATTTTTGATAAGATCTGTCTGAGAAAGAGCAAGTCCTCTATCATTTAAGGTTTCAAAAACTGTAAAAGCGTTTGTGTCATCATCAACAGTTACAATAATGATTTGAACATCATTTTTTAGAAAATTGGCTAGATCAAAAAGATGTTCGAGTACTTTTCCATGCGTAACAAACTCTTTTCGGATAAAGCTATCAGCAATCTTGTACGCCTCTTCGATTCTTTTGTGGGAGTTCTTTGCAACTACCATTTTTGCTGCTGGATTGCTTTCAATAATTCTGTTGCGAAAGAAATCATTGTCTTCAGCACCTAATGAAATTTTGGGATTAATTTCACGTGTCTTAAGCTCTTTTCTAAAAAGATAATCATTCTCAAATTGCCTCGCAGCTTCATCATCTTCTAGTTCAATCATAAAATTTCTTAATGCCGAATAAAAAATGATTGTCGTTGCAATCCTTTGTTGCCCATCAATAATTTCTAAATGGTCGTCTTTTTTTGTTAAAACTATTGTGCCTATAAAATATTCTTCGGCATAAGCATTTCCAATGTCATTGAAAAAATCATTTACATTTTCCTTATCCCAAGAATATGGTCGCTGAATATGGGAACTCTTACAAAATTATCTGAGATAAAATGTCCTACACCGTCGTGATCAAAATGTATTTGTGCCATGAAAACATATCGTTATACAAACTTACCTATTTTGCAACAGTGGAGCTTCATAGTACCCATTAAGATTAATCACACTTGTGAATAATGAGATAGTTTTATAAGTCCAATTAGTTAAATGCGGTTACATTCTTCTATAATTCCCTCAAAGTCTTCAAAAGCCACTATGTGGAAAGTAGATTATTATATTTGTCAAATACTTAGTAATAGGGATTACTCACCAAATAAAATATCCGAAACATTGCTAATTATAAGATTATGGGTTTCAAGTTTTTGATGAACACATTTTAATACATTAGAAATTTCAGCCGGCGATACTTTTGCCGGAAAGTCATAGTCATCTTTTCCAAGATCATCGCTTTTTCGAGAAATAAATTTTTCAAGATCATCAAGAAACTTATTTGACTTATTATTTGACTTATTTTTTTCAGCATCTGGCATACCTGAAACTACAGGCAGGTATTTCTGTTTTTTATATTCGACCATTATATATATATTTAATTTTACGTATTAATCAAAAAAAAGTGGCTGCTCAACGAGCAGCCTCAAGAAAAACTTGTCTACGTAAGATCAAGCTCACAGCGGTAAAAACGTGGAAAAATTTCGTTCAGCTTTTTCTTTAGCTTACTTTTAATTTTCCTAAAATTTGCAGAATCAATTTGCATTTGACTACAAATTTCTTCTTGTGTAAACCCCGCATAGCTAAATTTCCAGAAAGCTAATTGTTGGGGAGAAATTTTAGACTGATTTAATTTAATCAGCCTATTTAACTCATCGCACATTTGGATAGTGAGATTTGGGGTCATACCAGAATCAGCCGCCTCAAACATATAATCTTTTAAAGGAAGCCCCCCTTTCTTTTTGTTCTTAGCCCAACTTTTCCACCTATTTATAATACAAGTGGCAAGATATCTTTGGGCTTCTATTTTTTCTTTTGGTAGCTTGAAAGTTGGACTTTCAACAGCGTAAAGAAAAAAATCATTGACAATCTCAAGAGCTATAGTCTCACCCTCTTTTCCATAATATCCAAATCCGATCGCTGTGCCTTTACTTACCTTTTATAATGAACTCAAGTTTTTCTTCCAAGAAGGAAGAAATATTAAGCATACTTTATCTTGTTTTACGGTAAATAAATAACATCATATTAAATATATAAGTCAAAGTTCATAAGAATGTCGCCAAAAAAAATATTTTTTTTTACGAGACAAAATTCAGGCAATAAACTTATATATTGGAAGGGAGGCAAACCTGAAACTCCCAAAAAAGAAGTAAGGCGCAAAGCTGAAGGCGAAAAATGAAGCATTAATTAAATCCACCTTGTATGTCTAGCGAAAAAAGCAAAACATCAAATGGCAAAGATTCTGAGTATTGGAATGAGGGCTTCCAAAGAGGTCAAGAAGGAAAAAACTCTGCTACCCCATATATAGAATTTGGGGTCCCTCCTTCAACATCAGAGACTGAAGCAAGAGAAAGAGGTTGGGAAGCTGGAAAAACCCTTTCTGAACAGAAAAAAAATAGTAAATAAAGAAAGGCTTACCCAACTCAGAGGAAAGCAGCAGTGACTTTCTACAAAACCCAAAGCTTCTCATTTTTGAGAAGCTTTGTGCATTACTAAGTTATCATCAAAAGGGTTATACTTAACCCCAACTGGCTTAAGCATGTTCCTATTGTTCCCCCTGGCGCAAGAATAATGCGTAGGTTTTGTGTTTAGCTTCCTGTGCCATTGGTCTAAAGTTGAGCAGGGCTTAAGATGCTAACCCGCATAACCATTGCCTCAATCTTAAGCCAATATCTTGCTTCTTTATTCAATAAGTAACTTTCATAGCAATAGGATTTAAGATAAGCTCATTGTAAAAACTAAAAAATCAAGTAATATATAAACGATTGCTATAATCTTTTAAGTGGTCAAGGGCAATACTAATATATTCTTCTTTAATTAGATTTCGTTTTCTCTCGTTCCAATTCTGCATTTCTTTAAGAATTTCGTTATGTGTGGCTTTTGGATTCTTATTAATTAGATAGTGAGTAGAAGATAGTATCTCCAGAGAAAGTGTAGATTCGAAACCTTCAATTACTCTAAATAGATTATTTAATCTTTGCTTTTGCCCTGCACTTAAATTTGTGTGAATGTAATTTTCAACTTCTTCATATCTTTCCCAATTCAATTGCAAAGGCTCAAAAGGTCTTGCTTTCATTTGTTCCATTCCTTTCAGATATTTTCCATTTAAGGCATACAAAACTTTTTCTACTGCCTGTGCATAAGGCCCGTATGTGTACGGAACAAATTGCAGTTTCAAATTCTCACCGCTTTTTTGAAGAAAATAAGCAAGCTTATTTGCTGCAAACACAGTAGCCACTTCTCCAAGCTTTTCATATCGATAGAGTGAATAAAGCAACATTGCCCTTGCAGGTGTAAGTCCAATATGTTTTTTAGCTTGTTCGTTTTGTAAAATTTCTTTCACGGCTTCATTGGGCTCATAAATTTGAATACTGACGTTTTTGATATTGCCAAGATACTTTTCCATTAGGGATTTTACTTTCTCCCATTTTAAACCCCCATTGCCACAGCCCAGAGGAGGAATAGCAATACTTTGAATAGCATATTGATCAATAACCTTTGCTAAATCCTTTAATCCTTCTTCAATATAGTTATATTGAGATTTTTTAAACCACTCTGTTTTTGTTGGAAAATTAATAATGATTTTTTCACCTTGCAATGTAGGCTCTATTACTACAAACATTTTTCCAATTTGAATTGTTCCTTTCTTGCAGACATCAGCATAAAGCTTATAGTTTGTTGGAAATCTTTCTTTAAATTGCAAAGCAATTCCTTTGCCCATTACACCCACGGTGTTTACTGTATTTACCAATGCTTGTGTACCGGCTTCTAATAAATTTCCAGTTATGTATTTCATTAGAAATAAAATTTATTGTTTGAATTTATGAGAACTTCGATATCCAGGTCAAACTTCTCCAAAATTTCTTCTACTTGTTCCTTTTTTTTCTGGTTTAGCACAACAATTCTTTTTATGTAGTCAACTGGCACATGCTCTTTCACTAAAAATTCAGCATGTTTTTTCCGAATTCTATCTTCATCACCATCCGCGTTGTCATCCCGGAAATCATTTGTACGTACGGAAAGCCAGTCTACTTTATCATTTAATTCATCTAAGTCGTTTCCAAACCATGTGATTTTTTTTGCCGCATTTCCATCAGTAAAACACCACTGGAAATTATCACAAGCAAGATCAGTTAGCCTACAACAAAGATAAATAATGTCCTTTTGCGGAAAGGCAGGAACACCATGCCCTGTAATGATATTGTAAAGCATAGGTGTTCTAACAGAGAAATAAAAGGGGACATAATCATTAACGACTGTGTCTGGATAACATTTTACAATCCTATTATCTCTTTCTGAAATTATTTCGTTGCTCCCAATCGTTACAAATCCTTTATCTTTTTTTCCTGCATTTTTACAATACAAACCATTTTTGAGGTTATTTTCAAGATTGTGAATTGGAATTATTCTGAACACCCAAATCTTATTTATTTCGAATGCCATTATTTTCACTTCTTGTAGGCAGAATTTCTGAGAACCGATGTACTAAAAGCGAATATAGTAAGATTTTGTTTCTGGCTCGTTATGCTCTTATCCCTCTTTCTATTCAACCTAAGCTCCTGCATTTAGTTACATTATACATCCAGAGCCCTATTGGCAACTAAAAGGTTACGGATCAAGCAATCAAATTGGTTGTAAGGGATAAAAAAATTCAATTACTTCATCAGTTTTGCTTTTGATAAAAGCTTATTTGCCTTATCAATTTTTTGAGGAAAAGAAGAAGATGAAGTTTTAGATTTATATACAATCGTTATCTCTGGCTCAATTGCATTTTTCGAACGGGATTTTGCAGCCCGTTCTTTCACTGAAGTATGTTTCTTAATTAAACTCATATTCAAACTTACATTTTATCTTTACGAAGAAAGCTAAATATTCATGTTGCTTATGGGGATCAAATATTGTTTCGATGTAGTTTTTATTCTCGTCCTGTACCAAAGATTACAGCTTAGACAATCAAATACGTTTTCATCACAATAAATAAGAACAAAGTCGTTATTTTCATCAATTTCGCTTAATGAAAATCATAATCACAGGCGCCACAGGAATGGTTGGGTCAGAAGTAATCAGACAAGCGATTGCAGATAATGATATTTCAGAAGTTACCGCCCTTGTTCGCAGACCTTTAAAAATTCAACATCCAAAACTTAACACGGTTATTCATCAGAATTTTTTAGACTACTCAAATCTTGCAGAAGTTTTTAAAAATAAGGATGCGTGTTTGTGGTGTTTGGGAATATCTCAAAATGCAGTTAGTAAAGAAGAGTACATAAGAATAACTTACGATTTTACGCTGGCTGCGGCAAAAGAAATGCTGCAGGCAAACCCATTGATTACTTTTTTATTTCTGAGCGGCGATGGCGCAGACCTAACGGGGAAAAGTAAATTCTTATTTGGCCGTATTAAGGGGAAAACAGAAAGCGCCTTGCTTAAACTACCTTTTAAAAAACTATACATAGCAAGACCTGCAGGCATTCTACCCGTTCATAAGCTTGATAATATTTCGCTGTTATTGCGATTGCAATATGCAATGGTAAAAGTTGCGGGTTTATTTATACCCTCAAAAGTTATTACATCGGCGGAGTTAGCGAAAGCAATGTTGCATGTGGTAAAAAGGGGTTCGAATAATTCTATTATTACACAAAAAGATTTGAAACAATTGGTGAAGAAAATTCCGTGATTTCAATCCTTCTTCTATTTCTTTAGCCAATTCAATATCTTCAAGCTGTAACATGGTAATTTTTTTTTGCCTGAATACCAGCTTCCATAAATTCTTTTTTTTAAAAATAATTAATCATTCAGTATAAACTCCCTCAACAAATTCAAGGCATTCGTTGCAGTGAGTTCAATGTTTCGTTGCCTGAGAAACCGGAAATAAAATTTTTTTGCTTCTGACTTTTTATTATTTGCAACTGCGGCCCAAACAGTGCCAACAGGTTTTTCGGGAGTGCCGCCATCCGGTCCCATAATTCCGCTAACGGCAATGGCATAATCAGTTTGCATAATTTGTAATGCGCCCTTTGCCATTTCAATTACTGTTTGCTCACTCACTGCGCCATAGTCGTTTAAGGTTTCAGGTTTAACGTTTAAAAGATTTTCTTTTATACTGTTATCATAACTGACCACGCTGCCATAAAAATATTTTGACGAACCCGCAACAGATGTAATCAAATGTGCAATATATCCGCCGGTGCAACTCTCTGCCGTTGAGAGCGTTTTATTTTTTTGTTTTAATAATCTGCCAATTGCTTCCTGAAGGGTTATATCTTCATCAGTAACAAGATAATCTTTCACAAGCTGCTTTAGCTCTTCAAACCGTTCTTCTATTTGTTGCTTACTCTCTGCTGCAGTTAAGCGAAGTCTCACCATACCATAATTTGGCAAGTAAGCCAGCTTGATATTTTCTGTTAGTGACGCTTCAAAATCTTTTAGTTTCTCTGCAAGAAAAGATTCTCCAATGCCCGCCGTCAGTAATGTTTTGTGTTCAATTGGTGCAAGTATAAATTGCTTCTTTAATTCGGGCAGCACATAATTCGTGAGCATTCCCTGCATTTCATGCGGCACACCGGGCATACTGATGAAAATTTTTCCATCTTTATTAAACCACATTCCCGGCGCTGTGCCTCTTGCATTCTGAATAACGATGCATATATCGGGCACTTCTGCCTGTTTCAAATTTGCTTCGAGCAAGGGACGCTTCAGAATGTTTACGAAAATATTTTTTACATTTTCTAATACCTTCTCATCAACAATCATTTTTCCGCCAAAATATTCGCAGAGCAAGGGTTTGGTTATATCATCAGAAGTAGGACCCAGTCCGCCGGTAATAAGAATAATGTTTGCATGTTTGCTCTCTTCATTCAGCGAATTCCATACATCATTCCATGAATCGCCAACTGCCACACGCCTGCTTACCCAAATGCCGATTGTATTCAGTTGCTGCGCCATCCATGCGCTGTTGGTATCAATAACCTGACCTATCAGCAATTCATCACCAATTGTTATAATTGAAGCGGTAATCTTTTCCATACGTGCAGATACACTTAATTTAGCGCAAAGTAAACAAAGCGAATGAAGCGATTTTTTTTGTCAGCAATATTTCTTTTCACTGTAATATTTTCTTTTTCGCAAACAATCACACAGCGCATTGATAAGGCTGTTCAGATTTTATTAAAAGATGAACAGATGAAACATGCCATCATGAGCTTGTACGTGGTGGAAACGAAAACAGGAAAAACAGTTTATCATTTGAATGAGGAGTTTGGTTTGTCGCCTGCAAGCACACAAAAAATAATTACTGCCTCCACTGCGTATGAGTTATTAGGAGAAGGTTATCGTTTCAAAACTTTATTAGGGTATGATGGCAAAATAGGAAACAATGTTTTGCATGGCAACTTATATATTACGGGTTATGGCGACCCAACATTAGGAAGCTGGCGTTACACACAAACAAAAAGAGACAGTGTTTTAAATAAAATTCTTGCTGACCTAAAAGAAAAAAATATACAGGAAATTGCTGGTGATATTATTTTGGATGAAAGCAACTTTAGTTATCAGCCCTTGCCCGGAGGATGGCCGTGGGACGACATTGGGAATTACTATGGCGCAGGTGCATGGGGCATAGACTGGAACGAAAATCAATATGATATTTTATTGAGACCAGGACAACACGAAGGTGATTCTGTTGGCATAAAAGGCACAAACCCTGAAACGGAATATTCCTTTTTAAATTTTTTAAAAACAGGGGAGCAGGGCAGTGGTGATAATGCATATATTTTTATGCCGCTTTTTTCGTCATCAGGATTTTTGGAGGGAAGTGTTCCTGTGAGTGACACAACATTTACTATTTCAGGTTCGCTTTCACATCCTGCAGTGCAGTTTGGAAAAGAGTTGAAAAAAATATTATTAGTAAATAATGTTGATGTAACCGGTGAGATAAGAACATTGATGCAACCCATTAAACAACAACAGGCAATTCCAATTATCATTGATTCATTTTTTTCACCGTCATTAGACAGTATGGTTTATTGGTTTTTACAAAAGAGTATCAATTTATATGGAGAAGCATTCATTAAAACAATTGCTTTAGAAAATGATTCATTAGGTTCTACAGAAAGAGGCGTTGAATTAGTGAAACAATTCTGGCAGCAAAGAGGCATTGATTCATCAGCTATAAATATGATTGATGGCAGCGGGCTTTCTCCGCAAAACCAAATTACCACAAAGAGTTTGGTTGAAATATTACAGTATGCAAAGAATGCTTCTTGGTTCAATAGTTTTTACGATGCACTGCCAACTTACAACAACATGAAAATGAAGAGCGGTACAATTGCCGGTGTAAAAGCATTTGCGGGGTATCACGCATCAAGGCAAGGCACTCAATATACATTTGCTGTAATTATCAATAATTATGATACATCGAAAGGAAGCATTGTACAAAAATTGTTTAAGCTGCTTGATGCGTTAAAGTAAAGATGTAAGTTCAACATTTTTATACACATCAGATAAAGGCAAGCTGAAATTAATGGTGTTGATATGTAAGGATGAGTTTTTATCAATAATAACTTCGTTTTCCCATTTACCTTCATTTGTTTTTCTAAGAATATCTGCAGCAATATTTGCCGTATCAATCATTATATATTCTTTCAAAGATGACATCTGCATGTAAAAGAATTTTTTTCTGCCTGCGTCATATTTTTGGGTTGAGAGAGATGAAATTTCAATGACTACTGGAGGGTTCTTTATCATATCTTGTTTATCATCTGCGTCTTCAAAATCTCCGCAAACAATTACAAGGTCGGGGTAGAAATAAGATTCTTTTGCTTTTACTTCAACCCGTAAATCACTGCCAAATATCTTGCACTCTTTATCTTTTAGGTGAGGTGCAATAGCACCAAATAAATTTGAATGAATATGGTTATGAGCAAAAGAAGCCCCTGCCATATCAATGATTTCACCTTGAATGTATTCATGCTTATATGGCTGTTCTCTTTCCCACTCAAGATAAGCTTCAGCGCTCATTTTCGGATGATATTGCACGGCGTGTTCGTGGACTTCCATGTTAATTACTTAATTAGTAAATGAACTTTTTTAATCAAAACTTTATACCTGTGTAAATATCTTTAAGCAAAAATGTATATTGAATTGCAGTAATTGAAATAATATCATTTTCATTAGTAAGTTCCTGGAATTGCCAGGAATTATTTTCTTTTTTTCTGCCAATACGAATGTTTCTTGAAGCGGAATCAATAATAATATATTCTTTTAAACTTTCTATCTGCATATAAAAGAAGAGCTTTCGGCCAATATCATAGTCTTGAGTAGAGGGGGAAAGTATTTCAAAAATTACCGAAGGATTTGTTACCGTTTCATTTACATTATCAGCAAATTCAAGCTCTCCGCAAATGATGGTTGCATCAGGATAAAAATAAGATTCCTTTGATTTTACAAAAATTCTTAAATCACTGGGATAAATTTCGCAAGATTTTCCTTCCAAAAATGTTCCTATTTTTCTTATAATATTTGTAAGTATTTTATTATGTTTAGCAGAAGCTCCTGCCATATCTGCAATTTCACCTTCAACATATTCATGTTTATAAGGCTGCTTTCTCTCCCATTCAAGATAAGCTTCAGCGGTCATTTTGGGATGATATTTTACTGCAGGTTCATTAACTTCCATACATCAAATTTACTTCTTATTATTTTCAAAAAATGGCAATAGCTTTTTCTTCATTTCCTCAGGCACAGTAGTACGTTCCCATGTCTTTGCATTAAGAAAGTATAAAACAACTTTTCCTGCGGCAAGTAATTTTTTCTCTTCATTATACACTTCCTGAAAAAATTCTATGCGATAACTTTCGGGCAGCTCACGTATTTGTGTTTTAATGGTAAGCAAATCATCATAAGTGGCAGACCGTAAATATTTCACATGAAATTCTACTACAGGCATAATAATTCCCGAGGCTTCCATATCCTTATAAGTATATCCCAATTGCCTGATGCTCTCTACACGACCTACTTCAAAATACTGTGCATAGTTTCCGTAATACACTACATTCATCTGGTCTGTTTCTGCATAGCGCACCCTTAGCTGAGTAGCTGATTCGTACACAATAATAAATTTCGAGATTGTTATTTACTTAACCTTCCATCCACACTCATGTTGCCTGGCCCACCTAAAAATAATACAAGAGAAAGAATTAAATATAAAAAGGCAAGCTCAGATTCCGGTAAGGGCTTACCTGCAGCAGCTGAGCGTCTCAATGTACACCTCCTTTTTTATTCAGAAAATATTTCCTTTCAAAAAGATTGAATTTTGTTTTGCACATCAATGTTGAAAAAAATTTGTCCCAATGAAAAATTTTTGATGAATGAATTGCTCAACTGAAGGGCTATGTTTAAAGAACTCTCCTAAGGATTCCTTCGGAACTTTAGAGAAAACAAAAGCTGGTTACATAATAAATGCCATTCTTTCACCCATCAATATTGGTACGTGGTTTGAATAACCTTTTTCAAAAAAATAAATGAAACAACACTCTTCGCTGCTCTTCTGCATTGTAATGGATTTAATCGGCTATGCCACTTACGCTCTTCCTTTTATTGGTGAGCTGGGAGATTTAGTGTGGGCGCCCATTTCAGCATTTATCTTTTACAAAACTTTTGGCGGAAAGAAAGGTATTATTGGCGGTGTATTTAATTTTATTGAAGAGCTGTTGCCGGGCACAGATTTTATTCCATCATTCACTATTATGTGGGTGTGGCAATATTTTGCAAGGAGAAAAAATACAATAGCTGTAAAGTCTTTGTGAAAGAATAAGCCATCATCAAAAAAAAATTATTTCTTACAATCAAAATGCAGAAGGCAATAAACTGTCAGCCACATTCACCGGACCTTTTGCATTATTGATTGTCCACTTCGTAAAGTTTTGGTCTGCCACCAGTCCGGTGCCATCAATCTTTTCATCGGGCTTGCGTATATGGACGGGAGTGTTGGTATAAATAATTTCCTTATCCTGATCCCACCAAAGCTCTTCACAGCGAAGCGTATCGTGCTGCATATTAAAAACAACCACACTGTCTCTTAAAAATACAAGACTTTTCTTTTGATAATATAATCCATATTTTGCAAACAGGCGGCTTTCAACTTGGGTGCTGTCGTCATAAAAATCAACATGTAATGTTTTTGGAAATTCTATTTGTGGCGAATCGCTTTGCATACTGCGCATTAAAGGAGAAGTAAGCTTGGCTTTTACTTTACCGCTTTGGCTTAAATAACTTTCAACATTTATAGCTTCATCAACAGGCAACTTTTTTTTTCCAAGATTTTGCACTTCCTGGTAATTGTTTTCACAACTACATAAAAAAAAGCAGCCTGTAATAAGAACTGCTCTGTAAGAAATATATAAAAACGAATTACTCATATTTGCGGCTGATAAACCAAAGGTCGCTTAAAGATAAGCCAACAGAAAATTTGAAAAATGTTTCGGTAATATTATTTACGGCACTGCCTCTTTTTCCAATTTCAATTGCAGTGTTTATAAGAGTGTATTGATGATCATACGCTCTGAATTTTCTTAAGTTAAACGAGCCGCCCAGGGTAAGGGCTTTTTCATTATAACCATTTCCATCTGCATTGATATAATTTTTGCCGGCATAAAAACCTGCACGATAAGTGGTGCGGCTAAAAAATGTTTTGCCGGCTAAAGGGTCTGGAGTAAACTCTCCGCCCACGCTTATTTTCCAGCTATTGTTTATACGGTCTGGCAGGCCAAAATATCTGTAATTTTCCCATAACGCTGCAGAGTAATCAGCGCCGAAACTCCATTTATTGACTGATGTATAAGCATTGCCAATCACTTTAGTGAACATAAACCCCGCAGTATAATTCAGCGGCATTTCAATTGTACCGGAAATTCCGGATTGTTTAAACACACTGTCAATCTGTACTAATTCGCCGGAAGGTCCATACGTAAACGTTTGCCTGTTGAGGGATTTTGTTGCCTCGAGATGCTGCTTTAAAGTTGCGGATGCGCCAAGGTTTAGTAAATACGTTTCTGAATTTTTTGTTATGCTGTTGGTTATCTCTTTTAATTTTATAGAGCCAAATAATCCCGGGTTTACAAACAATCCCCCAAAGTGTGCAGAGTCAGTAGAATTGGATTGATAATAAAAAACAGAATCATTCAAAAAGCTAATCTTGGTGCTTATATTTTTTTGGCCAAATTCATACCCAAAATTTACACCCGCACTAAAATGATTCCATCGTTTCCCTAAGCCTATGAAAGCCTGGTTTAAACCGCCATCGCCTCCATATATGGTTTGCATACTATCAATATTGGTGCGCTTTTTTTCATCTACGCTATAATTAATTTTTGTGGCGGGGCGCAAGCCAACTACAATACCCGTGCTTCGCAACAATTTTTTATTTAATGGAATTCCAATTTGAATATAGGAAGGAATAAAATTTACAGAATTAAATTTATCTGCAGGTACTGCGCTGCGCAGTGTGCGGGAATCAATGCTGATACCCACATCATAAGTAACTAATCCGCCTTTAACGCCTTTACCCAAATCAATAAACTGAAGAGCGCTGTATGTTGCGGGATTAATAGTGTTTATCGCCTGTAAATTTTGAAAGGCGGCCGAAAGCCCGCCCATCCCTCTTGAAGCTATGTGCTGAGCGGGATACACATCGCCCAATCCATATCTTGAAAAAGGCGCATTCTCCTGTGCTGCCAATGCAATGCCTGCAATGATAAAAAGAAAAAGAAAAAAACACCTAACTGTTGAACTCACTGATAACATATAGTCCTTTGTAGATTAAATAAGGGCTGGCAAATATCTTGTTTTTGATATGAGGCGCAAAAAAGTCCATATCCCCGCCGGTTAAAAGCACGTTAAACTTACTGTATCTTTTAGCGTACTCATCAATGATGCCATCAATCTCTTTACTAATTCCCATGATAACGCCGCTTAATAAATTTGTTCTTGTATCATATCCGGTTAATGGAAAATTCGCATCAGGATTTATTAATGGAAGCTTTGCTGTAAACTGGTGCATTGAATTAAAGCGCATTTGCATTCCCGGTGAAATGCTTCCGCCCAAAAATTCGTGAAACTTATTTATAAAATTATACGTAATGCATGAGCCTAAGCTTATTGCAAGAGTATGCTGTTGCGGATGCATATCAATTGCTGCTGCGCATAAGGCCAAACGGTCGGCACCAATAGTATCAGGCTTTGAAACAGGCGTTGTAAAAGGCAATTTACTTTTATGCGAAAGCTTATGAAATTTTGTTTGAGCCATTAACAATTCTTCAATTGCTGCATTGTGGTTAATGACCGAAGAAAGAATTGTTTTTTGGGGATGATATGCAGTAAGAATATTTTGAATTGATGCGGTAGAATCATCTTCAAGATTCACAACTTCTTTCAGCGCTTCATTTTCAAATACAGCGCATTTTAAGCGGGTATTCCCAAAGTCGAAGCACAGCGTTATTTGCATATCATTTTACTTGCGGCAAAATTAGTTGCTGCAAGTTAGTTTTATTAATTTAGTGTTTAAATTTTCCGGTATATGAATGCGATGTTAAACGAAATAATTCAAAGACCTGACCTGAAAATTATTGTAAATGAATTGCAGGAAAAATTAAAAGAAGAAAGTAAATTGAGGAAAGAATTTTATAATACAATCACGGAAGAAGATAAGGCAGAATTTATTAATGGTGAAGTGGTGATGCATTCGCCTGTGAGAAGGCAGCATGGTATTGCAATGACTTACTTACTTACTTTAATTCGGGTATATGCTGATAAAAATGATCTTGGTGAAACGGATGCTGAAAAAAGAATGATAGAGCTTACCCGCAACAGCTATGAACCAGATATAGTATTTTTCAAAAAAGAGAAGGCAAAACACTTTACAGATGAACAAGTGCTTTTTCCTGCGCCGGATATGATTGTAGAAATTATTTCTTCCACAACTGAAAATATTGACAGAGGAATTAAAATGCAGGATTATGCACTCCATGGAGTTGCAGAATATTGGCTGATAGACCCGCGAAATAAAACCATTGAACAATATATTTTGCAAACAAATAAATATGAACTTGAATTTAAAGGAAAGAATGGGGTTGTAACCAGCAAGGTGATAGAAGGATTTAGTATAGATACAAAAGCTGTTTTCAACAAAAAAGAAAATTTAAGAGCTTTGCAGCAATTAATGCAGTAAAGCTATAAAAAATCAAACCCCTTCAGTTCCCTGAAATGCCCGTTTAATTTTATTTTCTTCTTCATGTTTTCTACGCTGGCTATAAGAAGAATAACTTTTTGTAAATGCCTTTTCAAATATTCGAGGCGCTGGTCTTCTCTCAGCAATTCCAGCAGTTCATATTCTTCTTCAAGCATTAAGCCTGCGTGATGAGCCACATCGTAGCTTACCATTTCTGAATCTGGTTTATTGAATTTTTTATCAACTTTCAATAACCTGTGCAACTCTTTTACAGATGCGATAATCGGCTGTATCATTTTTTTATTTACAGTGATATTATTTGGCGGATGATTTACTATAGCCCCACAATAAAGCTTATCAGGAATTGTTTTAATTATCTCTAATATCCTAAAAATACTTATCCCTCTTGTAACAATATCCATTCTTCCATCATCATATACTTTTGCCATTTCAATAACTTCAACAAGAGTGCCCATTTCACTAACCTTGTTTTTAATTACAGATGGGACGCCAAAATATTTTTTCTCTTTGAAACATTCATTGATAAGCTCCTTGTAGCGAGCTTCAAAAATATGCAGGTTAAGTGTTTCACCGGGATACACTACTACTTCAAGCGGAAATATGGGAATGAAATTGGTCATAGATAAATGCAAATATGGTACGGCAAATTTATTTATCTCAATTTTAATATTCAAGAATGAATGATACCTGAATTCTGAATATGAAGTAAAATTTGTAAAATTGAAATTGATTTTGAAACGATAATGATTTCAGATAAAAAACTACAAGCAACAAATTATTCACTTATGCTATTGCAAGTTTAAATGAAGGAACAATTTACCAACAGCCTAGTAATTTCAACCTATAACCGGCCGGCTGCGCTGGAACTCTGCCTGTTAAGTATATTAGAGCAAAAAGTTTTGCCTGATGAAATAATTATTGCCGATGATGGCTCTTCAGAAAACACTAAAAATTTAATTGATAGCTATAAAAAAAAATTTGCTGCGCCTGTATATCATGTTTGGCATCATGATGAAGGATTTAGAAAAACAATTATTCTTAACCAGGCCATCAGGCAAAGCAAAGGCGACTATATTATTCAAATTGACGGCGATATTATTATTCATCCCTCTTTTGTGCAGGAACATTTATATGAGGCAAGACCCGGTTATTTTATAAGAGGCAGCAGAACCTCGCTTAACAGTAAAAAAACAAACAAACTGCTGCACTCAAAAAAAATTTATTTACATTTTTTATCAGGCGGTATAATCAATCGCTTTAATGCTTTTTATAATAAATTTTTTTCGAAGATTAATTTTTTATTTTCAAACCCAAACTTGCCGGGAGATGTGATTGGATGCAATATGTCTTTTTATAAAAATGATTTTATAAAGGTGAACGGCTACAATAATGATATTACAGGATGGGGAAGAGAAGATATAGAACTGGCAGCACGATTTATAAACAGCGGCATCTTAAAAAAATCAGTAAAGTACAGAGCTGTTTGTTTTCATCTGCATCATTCATTGTGTTCCCGCGAACATGATGAAAGAAATATGAGCATGGTAAAATATGCTATAAACCACAAAGTAAAATATTGTGTAAACGGATATGCAGAAAGTACCGATGGGTAGAATGTTGAAAAAAATGTTTGTAGATTATAAGTATCATTTCTATATTTGACAATCTAAAAAATTGTATGTGTCGATGTTTGTAAAAGAACTTAAAAGTAAAAATCAAATTTCTTTTTTTCTTGGTCGGATTGTCTCTGGTCAGTTGGGATTTGAGCAACATTTAAACAAAATAAGTCGGAAGCAGAATGGTGTTTTTCTCACTAATTCATTGTCAACGGTTGAAAATGTTTTAAGTGTAATTGATATCAAATCTGATATTTTTACTAAACGCATTCTTGAACCATCGTGCGGTCAAGGGATTTTTATTTTGAAATTAATTTCAGATGTCTATCAATTATTTCCTGATGAGAACTTGATTTCAAATTTTATTGGCAGCAATATTTTTTTTGTAGATATAGAAAAAGAAATGATTGAGAAAACTATTTTCAATATAAAGTCCCTGTATAAATACCTATTTGCTGATGAGTACAATGGCTCTTTTAATTCCATTGTTTGGGATTTTACAGACAAAGTTGCATCAGGCCAATCTTTATTTGAGGTGCCAAGAGAAACTTCATTTACTTTTTTATATGGCACATTTGATTATGTAATAGGTAATCCTCCTTATGTTACACTATATGGACGCAGAGATAAAAAGCAAAACGAAGAACAAAGGATTAATTACTTAAAAAATTATAATCAGTTTCCTGATTATGTAAAAAACGGTAAGATTAATCTTGTGATGTTATTTATTGAACATTCTCTGGATTTTCTTAAAGTTGAAGGAAAGCTAAGTTTTATTATTGATGTTTCTTTTTTTGAAACTGCTTATGAGTTCACACGAAAATATTTGTTGGAAAAAACAAGGATTGAAGAATTGCAAGTAAACATTAAAGACTTTGATGTTGCGAGTGGTCAGATAATTTTAAAAATTGCAAAATCCATTTTTACAAAAGATAATAAAGTAAAAATACATAACCATAAAACACAAACGACCTATTTTGTTCCGCAATCAAGCTGGTTAAATAAAAACGATGAATACAAATTTAGATTTAACGCCTGCGACATTTCAAAACAAATCATTGATAGGGTAGTTTCGAAGGAGGATAAAAATTTATTGGAATTGTTTCCAAATAAAAATTTAAGAACTTGTGTAATGCTTCTTGATATGGAAAACAAGTTTACTTTTTATGATTACAAACAAAAAGATGAAAAACTTGTTTATCCTTACTATCAAGGTTCAAAAGCACTTTCAGAAAAGTATGGAAATTTAAGTTTTAAAAAATATTTCTTTTATAACAAATCTCTTCAAGATGAGATTAATGATAAACTGAAAATTCAACTTGAAGATGCGGGAGTAAAAAACAAAAAACGAATTGGCTTAGGCGAAACTATAATCTATGACAACCCTAAAATTTATATAAGACAATCTGCAAAGGAGATTGTTGCAACCATAGATTTAAAAAGAAGTTCAGCGAATAATAGCTTATATATTTTTTCACTTAGAAATAATTCTGCTGAAACAATTAGCTTTTTATATTTTCTCTGTAGTTGGTTAAATTCTGAATTAGTCACATACTATGCTCAACAGATGAATATAATCAGGTATTCACAAGGCAAGCAGCCTCAAATAAAAATTTCAGATTTGGGATCGATTTATATTCCGACTGATAAAGAGTTACAAAATAAAATTTCTAAGCTGGGCAAATTTGTTTATGAAAATCCAACTGAAAAAAGCGAAGCAATAAAAAAAATTGATACCACTGTTTATGAGTATTATCAGCTGACTAGTTCTGAAATTAAAAATATTTCTAACAGCATTAAAGCTTTTTGATTTTTTCTTCTAGTTGTTTATTTATTTCAAGCAACTTGATTTTCATGTTTCCTGTTTCAAGCTGCTCCAAAACCTTCTTTGAAATTGCAATTTGTCTTTTATGACTTTCTTCAATTTTGCCAAAAAACAAATTTATAAACTCTTCTCTTGTTCTCTGTTCAGGTGGCGCAGATATATTTACCTGAAGTTGATTTTTGGGGTTTCTTCTAAAAGTAGAGCTAATGTCTTTCAAAAAATATAGTTTGACTAAGTCATTTTGTGCATTGGTCACAAACTTCAGCCCGTTCTTTGTTTCTTCATAATAAACAAAAACGTAAACCAGATAGAAAAAGCCACTTTCGATTAATGCAATTATTTTACCAGGAGTTCCAATATCTGGATTACTATCAGCACTTGATACTTTAACAGCTTTGAAGTCTATCCATATAACTTCTTCATGACCTTTATATAAAAAGTACGTTATCGCATCCCAAGGATTCTTAGTTGCACCTGCAGGAGAGGCAAGAGACTTCTTAAAAAATTCATGGTTTTGAGTTTCATTTACAAATTGTTCCTCAAGCATCGAACTTATTTCTGCCCCTGCTCTGGATTTAGCTGATATATTTGGTTCAGGATAATTTTGAAGTATTGCTTCTACAACTTTTTTTAGTTCGCTTAAAATAAGTGTTTCAAATTCTTGTATGTCCATATTACTTGAACAAATCTGATTTAAAAAATTCATAGACAGACATATCCAATCCCTTTGCAATCTTTTCAATGTTTGCAATTGAAACATTTCTTCTCCCTTGTTCGATACTTGCAATATAGGTACGGTCGAGTTCACAAATGAATGAGAACTTTTCCTGGCTTAAACCTTTTTTGGTTCTTAGCTCTCTTAAACGTTTGCCTATTTTAACTCTTATATTCACAAACACAAAGGTTAAGCTTTGTAGTTTATCATACAACGGACTATGAGTATAGCTGTTAAATGTTGCATGAAAATTTTTAGCTCTATTGCAAGTTGCTTTTGTGTCAAGTCTGTGTGCTTGCAAAATGGGCCAAAATATGCGTGGGCTGTTGATGCCTTGCTTTTCAGAACAATAGCGGAGTGTCCTGGTGATAGAGGTGCTGCTAACGTTGCAGCTACTTTTTTATTCTTACCTGCATTGCAAAATTATATGTATCCAATGGAGTAAAAATAATTTTATCAGGTGCAACAAAACTAAAATAGTCTCGTATTTTCTTTCTATTAAACCTTTGCGACCAGAATTTTTCTTTGGTTGCAGTAAAGGTATCCTGCGCATCGGTAATTACAGACATCCCCAATTTTTTATAAAATTCTTCCTGCTTTTTTCTTGTGCTGTCGTTATCAATATAGCAGGAGCCAAGTACAATTTCTCCGCCGGGGTTTAAAAGATTATAAGCAGATGAAAAAATTTTTTCAAACTCTTCATTTTTTGTTAAGTCAATTTTTTTGCATTCTTCTTTATACGTTTCAAAGGGAAAATTTTCAGGATAAAAATTTCCGGCTGTAAACCAGGTTGTCATAATTATATCGTATTTTTTATTCAGAGTATTTAACTGGCCTGCACGTAAAAGACTAACGGATACTTTGTCGTGAATATTCAAATCTTTAATAACCTTGTTTGAAATAGCAATGCATGGCTCTGCATTGTCAATGCCATGATACGAAGCCACGCTATCCCAAATTTCTTTTATACCACACAGGTGTTTTACAATGCGGGCATCCCCTATACCAATATCTAAAATGGAAACCGGGAATTTTTTAATGGAGGATAACTCAGCGATTATTTTTTTCAATTCTATAAATTCTGCCCATTGTGTTTGCAATTGCTCTTCAGGAATAAAATTTTCGTCGAAAGATTTTTGAACTGAATCTTCAGTATCATATATACTCATTGAAATTTTTTTTAAGAATCACTAAAGCCAGTAAACAGTAAACGGTAAACGGTAAACAGGAACATTAAAAAATATAGTCAGGCAAATTGCAGAAATTTCAAATACAAAAATAATAGAGCGAAAAACAAAATAAAAGGGATTAGTTTCTGTTTGAAACTGATCCCTTTATGTTTATTGAAGGATATTTAAAAATTCTAAAACTTAAAAGTAAGAGTAGCCTGGAATATAGTTCCCAACTGGCTAAACTGGGCGCCATTGTAAGCCAAAATGCGATATCTGCCGCTAAACTCGAGGAAGCCTTCCAACAGGCTTTTTGCAGCCGGATCGTTAAGCGTTGCAACGGCATCATCATAATTAGGATCAGAAGAATTGCCTGTTAATTCCAAATCCCATTTAGGCAATACATTAAACAAGTTGTTTACAGTAACAGATGCATTTATTTTTGGAGTGATGTCATAACCGATATTCAAATCGGTAACAACATTTGTAGTAAACTTTTGTTTTATATGCTCCATAATAGAACCACCATTATCTAAGTCCTGAAACTCAGTTGGGCCAAATAATGTATTATTTAAATTAAAGTACCATTTGTTCACGTCATAATCAAGACCAAGTATGCCTTTGTATTCAGGACGGCTTTTGGTGAGTAATGATTTTATTTGTGTACTTAAAATTGTAGAGCCTGCATCTTTAATGGGTTTCGGGTCATTAGGGCTGCCCACAATTTCATTCTTGATTGTATAATTGGCGGCAAGGTTTACTTCTAATTTTCCTCTGCCTAAAGCAATATTCCTGTAATTGCCTACAAAATCTAAACCGGATGTATGTGTTTTTATTCCATTAATAAAAAACTGTACGCTTGCTAAATCTGTACCATTTCCGGGATGAAGTATATGATAAAGTGCTGTAGTGGTATCGTCAGATGAAATGGATGAGCTATACACAATCCTGTCCCGAATTGTAATATCATAGAAATCGAGAGTTAAGCTCAAATTTCTTGCAGGTTTTGTGCCTAAGCCAACAGTAAAGTTCGTTGATTTTTCAGGTTTCAGTTTTGGTACGCCTAATAAAAATGCCTCCTTGCTGTTGTTGTTGAACAAACCTGATGATACAATTGTACCGCCTGCAAAGGAAGCCTGCGTTGACTGTGCATAAATCTGGTGCAGGGTTGGTGCACGGAAACCTGTAGAAGCAGAACCTCTTAATACCAAATTATCGCCTGAAAGTTTTATGCGTGTCGAAGCACGGTAAACAAATGCACTTCCAAAATCACTATACTTTTCGCCACGCACTGTACCATCAATAAGCCAGTTATTACTAACATTTACGCTTGCATCGAAATAAGCACCAATATTATACCTGCTGAATGTGCCCGCATTTTCCTGGCGTATTCCGGGGAAAGAGTTTGCCCCCTGCCCTGAATAAGATGCAGTATCGCCGGCAATAATTTTGTAAGTTTCTTTTCTTGCCTCAGTACCAAACCCGATAGCGAAATTATCGGTAAGGCTTTTTGAAACATCAATATTTCCTATCACATTATAAAAGCCATAACCGCCTGGCTTAAATGAAGTGGGGCTTGCTTTTAACAGGGTTCTGTTTACTGTATTATTTACAGTATAAAGTTGCTGGTTGCCGCCAACAGTAATACTTAAATCCTTTTTCCAACCGTTTTCTTCATTTTTAAATCCAACAGTACCAGAAAAGTCTGATAAATCCCCATCAAAACTTGGTTCGTAACCAGTATAGCCCTGATACACGCCGGCTGCTTTATCTGCTTCAAAATCCATTTGCAGTTGTGAACCGGGATCACCATAACCTGAACCGGTATAGTCAGGAGCACCGGGTATAGGTTTATGCAGCAAACCCTCATCAATTCTCCAATACGGCACGCGGAAGTTTGCATTACTGTTTACCTTTTTGAACACGTAACCAGCGAAACTGTAAAACATTCCATTATCGCCAATGGGCACGCCTAAGTTGTATTCAAATTTTGATGAAGTAGTTTCACCGGTTCCGTTTTCATTATTCCCTGTTGGATATTTTGCTAAATATCTTTTGATAGCATCATCGGTAACGGGGTCTCCGCCAAAAGTTGCAATCTCTGTTGGCACATCAATTATTCCTGAACGAATCGCATTATCCTGCTGACCAAGAGCAATCGTATAATTAATAAAGCCTCTGTCTCCAATATTGCCGCCGCTGTTAAGAGATAATCCGTAATTGGCGCCATCACCTTTGTAGGTTACACCACCATTCAGTGAAAGGGAACTATATTGGTACCTATCTTTTAAAATTACATTCATTACACCGGCAATGGCATCGGAACCATACTGCGCAGAAGCGCCATCACGTAATATTTCAACATTTTTAATTGCGTCTATTGGTATTCCTGAAAGGTCTGCACCTGTTTCACCGCGTCCCGGAGAAAATTGTACATAGAGCAAAGCACTTAAATTTTTTCTTTTGCCATTTACTAATATCAACGTACGGCTTGGCCCAAGGTTTCTAATTTCATAAGGGTCTAAAAGTGTAGTGGCATCATTTACCGGTGTATTCACTGTGTTGAATGAAGGCACGCGGTATTGCAGGGTTTTATCAAATGTTGTTTGACCTGTTGTTTTAAGTGTTGCGGCATCTACATTATCTATTGGCAGCGGTGTTCCCACTACAGAACGCGGAAGAGAACGTGTACCTACTACAAAAACACCTTCGAGCTCCCCGCTGCTTTCAATCATCACTATATCCTGTGTTTGTTCCTGCCCGTCAGTGATTGAAACGTTTACTGTTTGCGAAGCATAACCAAGACTTGAAAATGTAACAGAGTGGCTGCCTGCCGAAAGTTTCAACAAATATTTTCCATTGTTATTTGTAAGAGTGCCTCCGCCTTTTGACGCTATTACACTTATGCTTTCGAGAGGCTTACCATTAGCAGTGACAGTGCCTGTTAAGGTACCCTGAGCCAGGGTTATTAATGGCATAAATAAGGCCATCAATATAAAGGGGGATACAAGCAATTTTACTTTTTTCATAATATGGGGTAGTTTGGTGAAAAAATTAATTTACGCAAAGTAGGAAATAATATCAGACCATTGTTTCACAAGAGAAGATTATTTAATAACAAATGGGGATATGCGTTATCCTTTGAATTAATTTGGGGAAACAATTTATTAACGAAACACCATTGAGGAGAATGAAAATAAGCGGTTTCACAATTATTAAAAATGCAGTGCTCAACGATTACCCAATTGTTGAAGCCATTGAATCTATTCTGCCTGTGGTTGATGAAATGATAGTGTTGATTGGTGATAGCGAAGATGGTACTGAACATCTTATTAAAACAATCACGAATGATAAATTAAAAATTCAGCATTCAGTTTGGAATAAAGAATTAAGAAGCGGCGGCAAAGTGCTCGCAGTTGAAACTGATAAAGCATTTAATTTAATTGATGAAGCAAGCGATTGGGCTTTTTATATTCAGGCTGATGAGGCAGTGCATGAAAAATATTACACTGCAATTCTTGAAGCATGCAAAAAATATAAAGATGATAAACGCGTTCAGGGATTATTATTTAAGTACCTCCATTTTTATGGCACGTACGATTATGTTGGCGATAGCCGCAGATGGTACAGCCATGAAGTAAGAATAATTCGTAATGATAAATCAATTACCGCTTACAGAGATGCACAGGGTTTTAGAATGGTTAATAAAAAATTATTGGTAAAGCCAATTGATGCATACATGTACCATTATGGCTGGGTTAAAAGCCCAAAGCAGATGAAAATGAAAATGAAAAATGTAAGCAGGTTTTGGAACGATGATACAGAAGAGAGGCAAAAAATTTTGCAATCAGAAGATATATTTAATTATGATGATTTTGATTCTTTGAAAAAATTCACCGGCACACACCCGGCTGTTATGGAGAAGCGCATACAACAGCAAAATTGGGAGCTGGATATTGATGTCTCAAAAAAACAATTCAGCTTTAAAGACAAAATTCTTCACACAATAGAAAAAAAAACAGGAAAAAGATTATTCAGCTTTCGTAATTACAGGATCATATAATTTTAAATTCTTCAAAGCTATTTGCAAATCATTTCAAAATTTTCTTTAGTAATCCCAACCTTTTGTTTACTCACTTCATCTATTATACGTAATACCCCAAACATGAAATTGCAGACTCGTATAAACCTACGCAGGTTTTTAAAACCTGCGTAGCTCTTGACTGGGAAATTCGATTTTTCATAGGGAAATTGCATGGCAATGAAATATGAATTTATAAAGTTTAATTTTTAAAATTTGTGCGACGACTAACTACCATATTGCTTTTTACTTATTTCTGGGCTGGAATTATTTATTTTTCCTTTCGGGATTTATCTCTTTTGCCAAAAGCTTATCAGCACTGCAAAGTAACGGAGGATAATAATGGGATGCAGGTTGATTTCAGCACCGATGTTTTGATAAAAAATAATTGCTTATTTGATGAACATCAAACTTTGTATAATAAAAAAGCACATTTCCCCTCACAGTTAAACAATATGCAGGAGCAGCTTTACTTGTTAACGCTTCAAACAAAATTGGAGCCTGCAAAATTCATTTTGCAAAATCTCAATCAGATAAATTACAGAGATAAGCTTTACTGCTTCTGCTACATCGGTAACATTTTTCATCCACCTGCAGATTAGTTATTTCTTTTCTCAGCATCACAAATTATTTCGAGTTTGTGCGGATATTATTTTCAGAAAAAAAAAGAATCCATTGGTCGCGAAAAGAGAAATCATTATGCTGCTATTATTATTGTAAAAGCATTTTTGATTGTCTGTTGTAATTGCATTTATCTAATCAAAATAAAAATTAAAAAAATGAAAACAAAACAAATCATCACTTTGATGGCATGCGTTATAAGCATTATATCAGCATGCAAAAAAGAATCGTATCAGTCATCTGCGTATCCTTCGATACTGCTTCTCAAAACCTGACAGATGCAACAAATATTACGAATGCATCATCCAGGGCTGCAGATCAGCAACGCCGTCATATTGACCCTTCAGATTTTGTAAAAGGAATTGATAACCCATACTTTCCTTTAGTGCCGGGCACTTCTTTTTATTACGTTCAGGTTTTTCAGGAAGGGAACCATTCAGCCGTTGAAAACATTAAAATAGATGTTACTTATGATACCAAGGTTATTCTTGGCGTTTGTTGCGAGGTAGTGCATGATGTAGTAAAAGAAAAAGGCACCCTAATAGAAGACACTTACGACTGGTATGCACAGGATAAACAAGGTAATGTGTGGTATTTTGGTGAGGATACAAAAAAATTGGTGAATGGAACATGGGTTACCACAGGCTCCTGGGAAGGAGGCGTGAACGGCGCTGTACCTGGTCTTATTATGCTTGCACATCCCGAACAGCATATTGGACAAATCTATCGGCAGGAATACCTGAAAGACTCAGCAGAAGACAAGGCAAAAGTAATTAGTGTAAATAGTACTAATACTATTCAACTGGGCACTTATGCAAATTGCGTGGTAACAGAAGAAACTACAAGGCTGGATCCCGGTGTAATAGAAAATAAGTATTATGCTCCTGGTATTGGCAACATCTCAACTATATTAAATGTTGGAGGTGAAGAGCATGAAGAGCTTGTAAAAATCACCTATCCTTAATTAAATAAATAAATATTATTCAATAGCGCCGGGTCTTAAGGCCTGGCGCTTCTTTATGTGTTTAACGCATGGCTTTCCATTTTCTCAACTTTTCTTTTGCATAGCCAACCCTTTCTTTCAATTTTGTATCCATACAAATATCAAACAAAGAATGAAATTTCCGGATCTTACAAAGGTTTTAAAATTCGGACTAGTTGGCTGCACAGGTTTGATGATTGATTTCGCTCTCACATTTTTATTAAAGGAAAGACTTCATATTAATAAATATCTGGCGAATGCTGTTGGTTTTATCTGTGCCGTTGTTTCAAACTTCATTTTAAATACTTATTGGACATTCAGTGATTATTTCACCTCACAAAAATTTTTTCTTTTCGCTATTATTTCCCTAAGCGGATTACTGCTTAATAGCAGTGTGATAATGATACTTGTTAAGAAATTACACGCAAACTTTTATGTAGCGAAAGCGGTTGCAGTTTTGGTAGTTTTTCTATGGAATTTTTTACTGAATAATTATATTACTTTTAATAATGCACATTGATGAGAACTATTGCAAAGGATTATTTCATCATTATAATAAGCACTGTTATAAGATTGCTGCAAAAGTTGAGTTGCGAACGATGAAGTTTTCATGAGCTGCGAAATAAATTTTATACTATAGATGAAAGCCTCAACCGGTTGGTCTTATCGGCAAAGAGTTTTTTTATTGATGATAGCTTTTTCTGTTATCAGGCTTATTATAGCCTTTACTGTTGAGCTTGGAAATGACGAATCTTATTACTGGCTCTATAGCCAGCAGTTAAAATGGAATTATTTTGATCATCCTCCAATGGTGGCGGTTTGGATAAGGTTGTTCACACTTAATTTATCACTTCAGCAGTATGCAGGATTTTTAAGATTAGGCAGCGTTGCAGGATGCGCTTTATCCACCTGGTTCATCTATAAATGTGTAACGGTTTTAAGTACGGAAAGAGCCGGCTGGTTTGCCGCCTGTTTATACAATGCCTCGTTCTATGCCGGTATTACAGCAGGCATTTTTATTATACCTGATTCTCCCCAAATGATTTTTTGGACTTTGAGCTTGTGGATGATTGCAAAGATAACAATGGATGAGAAGAACTGGTTAAACTGGCTCATATTTGGAATTGGTTCCGGCTTATGTATCATGAGCAAAGTGCATGGAGTTTTTATATGGATGGGTTTGGGTTTGTATATTTTATTTTATAAAAGAAGCTGGCTTGCCAACCCGCGGCTATATATTGCTTTGATATTGAGCTTCGCTATTTCAACTCCCATTCTTATCTGGAATATTCAAAATAATTTTGTAACCTACAGCTTCAACAGTCAACGCATTGATATTTCCGGATTCGCAAGAAACTGGTATAGTTTTTTAAGAGAAGCCTGTGGTCAACTGCTGATAAATAATCCATTTAATGTTGTAGTGATTTTTCTTGCGCTCTTTTCCTGGCGCCGTCATAAAATGAACAGACTGGCTGCCTTAACTATATGCAATTTTATTGGCTTGCTGCTGGCTTCAATTATTCTTTTTATTTCACTTTACAGGGATGGTACCTTGCCGCATTGGAGCGGACCTGCTTATGTAACGCTAATACCCCTTGCAGCCATTTGGTTAAGCATAAGAAATAAAACATCAACATGCCCCAAATCTCTTTATTTAAGCGTTGCAGGTTCTGTTGCGTTCCTGATTGTATGCACACTTGCCATTCATTATTACCCCGGAAATTTTGGAAGTAAATCCGCTAAAGACCTTGGTACAGGAGATCTTACTTTAGACATGTACGGATGGCAACAAGCAGGCAAACAATTTGATTCACTTTATCAAAGCGATATAAATAAAGGAATAATGCCAAAGGGTTCGCCGGTTGTTTGCTACAAATGGTGGGGAGCGCACCAGGAATATTATTTCTGCAGACAGCTTGCTATTGAAATGATAGGTTTGGGCGAGATGAATAATTTGCATGAATATATGTGGATGAATGCAAGGCGTAAAGACAAAGTGAATTTTACAAGCGCATATTGCATTGAGCCTTCAGATGAATTATATGATGTACATCGGCAATACCACAATTACTATAAGGAGATAGATTCTGCAGCCGACATTAAAATAGTAAGAGGTAATAAACCGGCGCATGATTTTTATATATACCGTTTAAAAGGGTGGAAAAATAATTTGCCAGCAGTGCAATAATAGAGAGCAATCTTTTTATTGGCTGTCACCAACAAAGAGTTCCAGGATTTTAATGATGCTTCAAACTATAATTATTTGTTGGGCACAAGAACCATCAAATGCAAGAGAGTAAAATGTCAAATACTTCAGAAAAAAGAATCACTAAAGCGTTTAAGATAAGTGTTATAATTAAAAGCATCCAGGGAATATTAGAGTTAGCAGCGGGCATTATACTTTGGTTTGTAAGTAACGCTTCTCTTATAAGATTAATTAAAAAATATACCCGTGAGGAATTAATTGAAAATCCGCATGATTATATATCACAATCTCTGCTTCAAATTGGGCAACATTTATCCGTCAACGGAAAATCGTTTGCTGTTTTTTATTTGATAAGCCATGGAGTAATTAAGCTGTTTTTGATAATTGGTTTAATCAAAAAAAAGTTATGGGCATATCATGCGTTTATAATAATTCTTGGCGTTTTCGTATTATATCAGGTATACCGCTATACAATCACTTATTCTAATTTGCTGCTCATTTTTACATTATTCGATATTCTTCTTTGCTGGCTTGCATGGAAGGAATCTATGATTATAAAGCGAAGGGTAAATAAAAAAAATCGTTGAAGACTCATTTGCAAGAAACAGTACTCAAAAATATTTTGAATTAAACAAAATCATTACCTTGCCAAATTGTTTTTTTAATTACACCATAAAATACAAAAAATGAAAAAAATTACCTTGCACGCACTTCTGTTACTTGCTTTAATGACAGGATGCAAAAAAGACATTAACCCCAACCAAAGCACCATTAGCACAGAAAGCAGCGATAAAGTTGTAGCCCCTAACGCTAATTCAAATTATGTAGCCAATGAAGTTCTATTAAAATTCAAGTCAGGTGTTGCAAATGACCTGAAAGCTAAAATTATTGCCCTTGCAAATGGCAGCATCCGTGAAAGACTTTTGACCAAAGCTATGCAACATGCAGGCGACAATGAAGGCATCTATCTGCTCCGCGTTCCCGGCAATGTACAGGATGCCATTACCAATTTTAAATCAGTTAAGGAAGTAGTGTATGCAGAGCCCAATTATATTTATCAGCATAATGTACTAAGTAATGACACTTATTTTACGACTGGAAAATTGTGGGGTATGTATGGCGATGCATCTTCGCCGGCAAACCAGTACGGCAGTCAGGCTGCAGAAGCATGGGCAGTGGGACATACAGGCTCTTCAAGTGTTTTTGTAGGTGTAATTGACGAAGGCGCCATGTATGCACATGAAGATTTAGCAGGCAATGTATGGACAAATCCTTTTGACCCTGTTGATGGAATTGATAATGATGGAAATGGTTATAAAGACGATATACATGGATGGGATTTTAATGGCAATAATAACACAACATTCGATGGTACACAGGATGACCATGGAACACATGTTTCAGGCACTATTGGCGCAGTAGGTGGTAATGGTAAAGGCGTTGCAGGAGTAAATTGGAGTGTAACAATTATAAGTGCAAAATTTCTCGGTAATAGTGGCGGCACAACTGCCAATGCTATTAAAGCAGTTGATTATATTACTGATCTTAAAACAAGGCATAGCCTGCAGTTAGTTGCTACTAATAATTCATGGGGTGGCGGCGGTTTTTCCCAGTCATTAAAAAATGCAATTGAAAGGGCTAATACACAAAATATTTTGTTTGTAGCCGCTGCAGGCAATGATGGTAAAAACAACGATAATAGCCCGCATTATCCGTCCAGCTATACCAATACCAATATAATAGCCGTAGCATCTATCACTAAAACAGGCGCTTTGAGCAGCTTCTCTGATTACGGAGCAACAAGTGTTGATTTGGGTGCACCCGGCTCTGGTATATTTTCCACTTTGCCGGGGATAAACAATACATCAAAATATGGGTCTTACGATGGAACGTCTATGGCTACACCGCATGTAACAGGCGCTGCTGCGCTATATGCTTCCACACATCCAACTGCAACTGCTGCTGATATTAAAGCAGCAATATTAAACAGTGTTATTGCCACAGCTTCATTGAATGGTAAGTGTATTACCGGCGGCAGGCTTAATGTGAGCGGGTTTTAATAAAAACAGAAACAGAAATAATTGAAGCCGTCTCATAAACAGATGAGGCGGTTTTTTTATTGATATAAAATACTTATACAATTTCACTTGAGTTTACCGGGAGATTTGTTTTAAGAAGTATGTATGGATTAGTTGCAGCAAAAAGTCAGTTTCAAGCAGCTTTTTTTCTTAAATTGTGTGCAAGTGAAAGTAAACCTTCTTATCGCCTAAAATTTTTACACGAATATCTTTTTCTTTTCCCTATCGTATAAAACTTTTTCGCTACCGTCTTTTTCTTTTTTCTCATGGTGTAAAACTTTTACCCCACAAGGATTGAATTTTATTCAACCGGCGGAGTAGCAGGTTCGTTATTCTCCTCGTTCTCCTTCTTAAATTCTAATTTACCAAACTTCCAGCTAAAATTAATACCGACGGAGCGAAAAGGCACTTTACGAAGACTGCTTGCTGTAAAATTGGGACCGAATAAAAAAATCCGTTGATTTACATATTCATTAAATGGGTTTGTGGCTGTAAGAGCTAAACTCGCTTTTTTATCAAAAAATTGTTTGCGTAATGCAATACTGTACGAGATAAAAGATGGGTAATTGCCCTGTGCTTCGTGCCGGGGCGAATTAAAGTTGCCAAAAAATTCAGCAGCAAAATTATCAGCGAATTGATAGGCGGCATTCATATTTAACCGGTAATTAAAACTATGCGAATTATAGCCGGGGTCTACAGCATTAATAGTATGCCTATAAAAAAAGAAAAGATTGGTTCTTATAGTAAGCTTTGATGTTGCAGTACTTAGGTGAGTTGAAATATTTTACTGAAATGCAATTGTATTATGGCAAAGAAAAGATTCGTTCCTGCGATTGAGCAACGACATCAGGCTTACTAACAAGACTCTTGATGTGTTGCCGGAAATCGGTCTTCTTGTTCTCTGTTTCCGAAGGAAAAATAATCAGAGTCATTTTATTTGGTGGTAGATTAAAAAACTAATCAAGTACGGATTCATTGATTCATTAAGCAATAGTTTGAAAAATTCTCGTTGTAAAAATTTCAACATGTCTGATAACAATGAGGGCAAGTCTTCTCAAACCTCAGACAAATCAAAAGGAAAAACAAGTAGTAGTAGAGATAAAGACAAGATAAAATGATTTTTTTTATACAGCGCTATCTCTTCTATTAGGAGTTTATGAAACTTGGGGTAATACTTAAACTGCAGCATGTAGAAATATTTTATTGTGATGCCCTTAACCTAATCTATCCCTTTTAAAACATTCAATATATTATTTACTAAATTCTGGTCAGAAATTTGCTTTATATTTCTAAAATCAAAAATTATGAAGAGTTTATTATTCGCAATTACTATGATAATTGCAACAGGTGCTATGGCACAGAAAGCAAATCCCGCGGTAGAATCTGCATTTGCAAAAGCCTTTCCCGGCATTAGTGTAAAAAGCTGGGACAATGAAAACGGTAAATTTGAGGCCAACTTTACAAAAGACGGCAAACAAATGTCTGCAACCTTTGATGCCAATGGTGGTCTTGAAGAAACAGAAATGGATGTTGCAGTGAATGAATTACCTGCATCAATTACATCCTATGTTCAGGATCATTACAAGGGAGAAGAAATTAAAGAAGCTGCAATGATTACAAAACCCAATGGTGAAAAAATGTATGAAGCTGAAGTAAAAGAAATGGATCTTGTATTTGATGCAAAAGGAAATTTCGTGAAAGAAGAAATGGAAATGAAAGATAAGGAAGATAAGGATTAATTACCGGGATTGCATTATAAAGACTATGTAAAGCCTGTGCTTAAAGCATGGGCTTTTTTATTTTTTAAAAGATGATTGAAAGAATAATTTTTTTTAAACCAACCTTTTGTTCACATACTTCATCTATATAAGCACTAAGCCAGCCGGAAATTGCATAGCTGATTTGCGGGGAAAAAGTTTTGATCAGTTTGATGCATAAAAATCAGGGTTCTTAATAAAAATTTTTAAACAAAAAATAAATCACATGAAAAAAATCAATTTGCCTTGCCTGCTTCTTTTGTCAGCAACATTCCACGCAGTTGCGCAGCAGCCAAGTACCGACAATCCAAAGCCATTCACTGAATCGCTTATGCAGAACAATTGCACTTTTCTTACATCAGGGCGAAATACCTTTTGCATTCTTAAACCTGGTTACGAGATGGTATATGAAGGCATGGATGGAAAAGACAAAGTGCGTTTGGTAATTACTGTAACTAATGAAACCCGCAAAATAGGAAATATAGAAACGAGGTTAGTGGTAGAAGATGAATCACTAAATGGAAATAGGATTGAGATTTCCCGAAACTTTTTTGCTTTCTGTAAAGAGACCAGCAGCGTTTATTATTTTGGGGAAGAAGTTGACATTTATAAAGATGGTAAAATAGTAGATCATGAAGGGGCATGGAAAGCCGAAGGAAAAAATAAGGCGGGAGTAGATGTTCCGGGTCTTCCTTTTTTAGGGGCAAGATTCTACCAGGAAATTGCGCCGGACGTTGCCATGAACAGAATAGAAATTATAAGCCTTGCTGAAACGATAAATACTCCTGCAGGAAATTTTAAGAACTGCATGAAAACAGAAGAAACTACTCCTATTGAACCCGGCGAAAGAGAATACAAAACGTATGCACCGGGAGTTGGATTAATTCAGGACGAAACTGCGCTGCTTATTAAATATTGATTTGTAAAGCCATAGGTCTCAAAATTTTTTTAAAGAGATTGCAAAATAAAAATCATTTCTTTTAAAAAAGGTTCTTATTATCAAACTAAAAGTGAAATAAAAAGCGCAACCACAAAAACAAGTATGGTTTCTTTCAACATTCAATATACACACGGGCAGTTTTTACCAGAACTAACTTATACTTTTTAGAAATTTTACAGTTTGATTTCAAACTGAATATTTATCACTTTCTAATATTTTTTTTATACTGCCCAACCAAACCTTCGCTTACTTCATCTTTATAGTGCACTATTCTTTATATTCTGAAAAAATTTTAAACGAGGGTTTAAAATTGTCATGCTCTCCAGCAAGAAGATATCAATAACTTTTAAAAATATCAACATGAAAACAAGAGTATTTTGCTTTGCACTGCTTCTCAGCATTAATTTCAATTTACATGCGCAGGTTTTAGAAACAGAAGACTCAAAGCCATTGTTACCAGGGCAGGTAGAGCTTGGAGTTGGGTTGGAATTTCAAACCTCTAAAGAAGGCACAGAAACCGCTTTACCCTTTGCTTTTGAATTGGGATTAACCAAGCGATTTACATTTCTTGTTGAGCCGGTTTCCTATACAAGCATAAGCCCGAAATTAGGCAACGGAACAAAAGGCCTTGGTGATTTGGAGCTTACTTTATTTTATCAGTTACTAAAAGAAACAAAAAGCCGCCCGTCAATATCACTTTCGGCGGAAGTGAAATTACCTACCACAAAAGATACACTTATAGGAACAGGAAAAACAGATTTTACACCCTTCTTTATTGCAAGTAAGCATACGGGCAAATTTTTTACAAGCTTAAATCTTAGCTATACATTTCTTGGAAAACCGCAGGGCGTTATTGTTAGTAATCTTTTCAATTACGCACTGGGCACTATCTTCTCGATTGATAAAAAGAATATTGTGTTTGGCGAAATTTATGGAAACACCTCTTCCTTTGGCGGTCATGATGCCCCCGAAGGGTCGGTCACTTCCACTAGCCCGGAACTTACAGGGGGGGAAACCGTTGGCGCAATTGGTTATGGGATATATGTGAGGCCTGAACTGCTTCTGTCTCTTGGAATAAGTTATGATAATAATAAGGCCTTTCTATTCAGACCGGGAATAGAGTGGACCTTTGGGGGAAGAGGTAAAAAAGTACAGCCACAATAATAAAGAGCATCATTTTTTTTCGCTTCAGCTAAAGTTTTTTATTTGAAAATTCGAGTATAAAAAAATTTGCATTCACCGGTATTCGCAAAACAAAGTAACAGGTATGGCTTTGCAGGAAGAATTTGAATTACAGGGAAGTTTTTTATTCCGGTATAGAGGCGTATTACCCATAGCAATACTTGCATTAGCCATTTTGGCCTATATACAACATGCAACCGGCTTGCATGAAAATGTGGAGAATGCAGAAAATGTATTATACACTTACTGCTGTTTACTAATTACCTTATCAGGCTTTGCAATAAGAGTTTATACTGTAGGTTATTCATCTGAAAATACTTCAGGCAGAAATACCAAAGAACAAATAGCTGATGAATTGAATACAACAGGAATATATTCTTTACTGCGGCACCCTCTTTACGCAGGTAATTTTTTAATGTGGCTGGGCATTGGTTTATTATCGCAAAATGTATGGTTCATGTTAGCGTTTATTTTTATCTATTGGGTATATTATGAAAGAATCATGTTTTCGGAAGAACAATTCCTGAGAAGAAAGTTTGGAAATGATTATTTGAAATGGACAGAAGAAACGCCTGCATTTATTCCCGCTTTCAAAAAATTAAAAAAAAATACCAATAAGTTTAATATTAAACGAGTATTGAAGCAGGAAAAAACAGGACTGCTTTTAGTTTTTTTATTATACTTCCTTTTTAATGAAATAGGCTTGGCTGTTACATTGAAAAGAATAGCTTTTGATTTTAATTTTTGTTTTTTTGCAATGGTCTTTAGCTTGATTATTTATGTAACGATAAAGCTTTTACAAAAGAAAACAACAATTCTGGATTAGACATTATAATCATTTTAAATTAAATAATTTTAGTAGAGTAATATTTCATAACTTAACCAAAACATGTATAAATGAAAAAAGTAGCTTTATTTTTTACAGGTATTATCCTGTTTACTTCCTGCTCAAACTCAGGCAATAATTTAACTGCTGATAAAAAAACAGACAGTTCATCTTCAGCAGAAAACAAAAACTCCGATAACCCTTCTGATGCCGTAACTAAAGGCTTTGCAGCCAAATTTCCCAATGCCACTAAAGTGAAATGGGGGAAAGAAAATGCCACTGAATGGGAAGCGGAATTCAATTTAAACGGCACGGATGAATCAGCTAACTTTTCTGCTGAGGGCGCCTGGCTGGAAACCGAAGCTCAAATTAAAGAAGCCGATTTACCGAAAGCCGTTAAAGATGCTATTGATAAAAATTATGGAGGATGGACAATTACAGAAGCTGATAAAACTGAAACAGCAAAGAACGGAACCATTTATGAAGCCGATTTGAAAAATGGAAATGATAAAAAAGCGGTCGCCTTTAAAGAAGATGGTACACCTGTTACCGAATAATAACTTTAAAAAGTTTGACTGAAACTTGAGGAAACAAAAGTACCGGAATAAAAAGTCGAGTAGTGTTTATAATAAGGAGCTATTTAAACAGCCGGATATAATCAATCATCCGGCTGTTATTTTCCTCTAAACGTTAGCGGCTAAATATTTGTGAGCCATGCCTGTTTATTCATGTTCAGGAAACTCACATTCGCAACCCTCAACCTTGCCACCTGTTGAATCCTGAAAATTGCCCTGTTGATTTAGATTTGTTTCTTCTGAAATAAAATTTCCGCTGTTATCAAATTGAGCAATTGTTTCAGTTGGTCCACCTTTTAGAAAAGCTGCACAATAACCTATATTGTCTTTATTATACCAGGCAATCACACTCTCAGATGGATATTTGCCGGTAAAAGATGCTTGAACAACTGAAGGCACAGCGTCTTTAGCAACCACCGGGCATAAGTTCTTTTGTTCGGCAGTTTCATTTTTTTTGTTGCATGCAAAAAATATGATTAATGCAGCAAGCAGGAAAAGTTGTTTTTTCATAATCAAATATTTAAAGTAATGAAGAAAAAAATTTTAAACGCATGTATAAGATGCAGAAAGTAAAACCATGGTTGGGCGGAAAATAACATTCTTAATTAATAATTAGTGTAATGAATTAAATATTCTATAATAAACCCAACCTTTATAATAACATAAGCATCTACAAAAATAGTTTTCTTATTAGTAGTTTTGAGTTGAAGCCCGGATTTACTCTGCCGGGCTTTTTTCCCAATAGTTAATACCAAAATGCATGACAAGATTATTGAACCACATTGGAAAATATCTGCTCATGCTAAAAGGCATGTTCTCTCTTCCTGAAAATTTCAACATGTACTGGAAAGAATTCATGCATCAATGTGTTGAAATAGGCATTCGTTCTTTACCCATAGTTGTTATAATATCATTATTTCTCGGTGCTGTAACTACAGTGCAAACAGCTTATCAATTAATAAGTCCTCTTGTATCTGCTCCCACGATTGCGCAGGTGGTGAGAGATAGCGTTATACTTGAATTATCTCCAACGGTTGTAAGTATTGTTCTGGCTGGTGTTGTAGGAAGTAAAATTGCAAGTGAATTGGGAAACATGCGCATAACAGAACAAATTGATGCACTCGAAATTATGGGCATCAATACCCGCAGTTATCTCATTATGCCAAAAATACTTAGTGCCTTACTGGTTGTTCCGTGTCTTGTTGTAATTTCCATAGTGCTCGCTATATGGGGTGGGCGGGAAGCAGGTGACCTGTCTGGCATTATAGCAAAAAATATTTTCGACATTGGCTTACGAAATAAACTTAATTTATATAATATCACCTTTGCCTTATCCAAAGCATATACGTTTGCATTTATTATATCGAGCGTTCCGGCTTATTATGGCTATCATGTGCAAGGTGGTGCACTTGAGATAGGACGTGCAAGCACAACAGCAGTTGTGGTAAGTTGTGTTATGATATTGCTTGGAGATTATTTACTTGCAGCGCTGTTACTATAATGAGTAATGATTTCCGTGCGAACCGTGCCTATCAATTAATTCAAATAAATTCTGTTAAACATACTTTATATATGAACACAAAAAACATACAACAAAGCGGTATATTAAAAGCAGGGAGACAAATCTTAAACAAAGTACCGGAAATCACTCTCTATTTTTGGATTATTAAAATCTTATGCACAACTGTTGGCGAGACTGCGGCAGACTTTCTAAACGAAAATCTGAACTTAGGACTCACTGGTACATCTGTTGTGATGGGTATTCTGCTTATCATTACTCTCTTCTTTCAATTCAAGACAAATAAGTACGTACCTGGAATCTATTGGCTTGCCGTTGTTTTGATCAGTGTTGTAGGCACATTAATTACTGATAATCTAACAGATAATTTAGGTGTGTCTCTTGAAATAACGACTGCTGTGTTTGCCGCAGCATTAGCAATAACTTTTGCGATATGGTATGCAACCGAGAAAACTTTATCAGTACACAAAATAAATACCATACGCAGGGAAGCTTTTTATTGGCTCGCAATCCTATTTACTTTCGCATTGGGGACTGCCGCTGGAGACCTCCTGGCAGAGACCCTTAAGGTAGGGTACTTGCTGTCAGCAGGCATATTTGCCGGATTAATTGCAATCGTCTACGTTGCTCATCGGCTTTTCAAACTTAACCCGGTTCTTACTTTCTGGATAGCATACATTTTAACCCGCCCACTTGGCGCCTCTATCGGTGACGAGCTTTCGCAATCTCATAGCGATGGCGGTTTGGGATTAGGTACTGTAATAACAAGCGCAATTTTCCTTATTGCAATCTTGTCTACTGTTATATACCTGACAATAACAAAAAAAGATGTGATTAAGACTCCTGCATAGTTTCTGATACATATAGTAATAATGTTGAGTCTAATTAAATTCACGAACAAAAAGAGGTCGCTTTAAAGAAGACGGTACGCCTGTAACAGAATAATAATTTAATTAAAAGATCATCTCAATGTTGTATTACATACGCTGGATGCTGTACACATTTTGCTTTTCCTCCATCAGGCATACTGCACCAGGTATGATCGGCTTTGGCAATGGTTTGTGCTTTGGCCTCCTCAATTAAATTATCCCACGATACTCCTGTAAACTGGTGTACAGGGCTTAAAAAATTTACCAGCGATGCCCTGAAGTTGTAGGTAAAGAAACCGCCAAAATTATTGTTCCCTGCCGACAATTCCCCCTTTTGAGCTGCCGTCATTAATATAGATACCCGCAGGGGAGGTATAAAAAGCTGCTGGCAGTTTTGTAAGCTCCATTCAATAGAAGAGCTTCTTGTTTGTGCAAAATCACCACTGATGGCGGTTCCTGCATTGGGGTCTGAATTGCAGCAATCGCTTATCACAAGATTTACTCTTGCTCCTTTCTTTGCAATAATGTTATAAATGTCTTCTATGTTGAGAGAATTATCTTTCAGGCTTTGAAAGCTTTTTGCCCGGAGTTCGATATAAGGAAACTGGTGTCCGTCATTCATGCTGAAACCGTGACCGGAATAATAAAATACTACAATATCACGTGGTGAAGGATTGAGAGATGCAACAGCATCCTCCACATTTTTTTTATTGTAATCATCACCAAAAATAGTTTTTGCATCCAGCGTTATGCTAAGAAGGTCAGCAAGGTCTGAAAACGTTTTTAAGGTTCTGTCTTTGTCAAGAACACAGGTGCTGCCTATATCAACGTCTTTTGTATTGGCAACTATCAGCAGGTGCAATTTTGCCTGCTTCTCTTCTGATGTTAATGTTCTTACGGTAGTATTGAAAAGATTCTGATAAAATTCTTCATCCTCAGAAAAAAACTGTAAAACAAATTCTTCGGTAAGGTCTTCCTGTGTTAGCAGTTTTGATTCTGTAAACTCACCTTCCACCATAGAGCCATCATCAGAAACACTCAGCACTTTTAAAGGTTCATAATATTCAGAATTTTCCTGGTTTTGAAATACGAAAATATCAGGGTCGTAACCATAGGTGGTATCGCCCATAATTACTTTGGAGTCAATTCCCTCAAAATATAAAATGCTGCTGTCAGCCGCTCCGGCCATATCATTTACCTCATAGCTTTCTTCCATGTCCATATTCACCAAATATTTTTCACCGGTGACACTATCAATATAGCTTACCCGTATAAAGCCGGTGCCATCATCATACCTTACCATAAAGGCATTGTAGTACTCTTTGTTACCATTGTCGTCAAGGTAATTGTATTTAAAGTTATAAAGAGATTGTGCAGTTAATTTGCTGCAGGCAAACAGGCAGGTGAGTAATAGGAAATAATATTTGGAGGGCATGGCGATAATTTTGTAATCAGTAAAAATGAAAATTAAATATAGTATGAAATTATATGATGCAGAAATTTTCTTGTAAAAAACAGACGAACCGGATTGAAACAAACTTAACCGGAAAGGAATAATGAATGGAGGATAATTTAATTTTTTTATTGAGAAGTGTTTTAGCTGCTAATTTAGTTGTTGATTCTTTTCCGCTATTTATAATAAACTCAACAGCATTCCAAAAAACAGGAGTATGAGAAACTTTATTTTACTCATTGTGAGTTTGATTTGTTTTTACTCATCACCAGCGCAAAAACAAAAAGCAGACAGTCTTAAAGCTTTGTTGGCTAAAGAAAAAACTGATACAGGCAGGGTTATCTTAATGTGGCAAATTGCTGAAACAAGTAATTTATATAATCCCGAGAGTTCTGTACGCATTGCACAACAGGCCCTCTATCTGGCACAAAAAATAAAATATAAAGAGGGAGAATCTATATCTCTTGCAGTATTAGCGACGGCTTTAAGCAAAATTGGAAATTACCCAAAAGCTCTTGAATTTTATTTACAAAAATTGCAGTTAGAAGAGAAAAGGAATAATCCGCGTAATCTTGCAAGCGCTTTAATTAATATAGGTACTGTATATACTCAGCAGGAACAATACAGAGATGCATTGATATATTACAGAAAAGCAGATTCGGTTATTCAATTGCATGGCGTAGCTGACCTTCAATATTACAGCTACCAGGATTTGGGGGATGTATACTGGCGCCTTCATATTATTGACTCTTCATTTTCTTTTTTTAGTAAAGCGTTTGAAGTAGCAGCTAAAATAAACGACAAGAATTTTATGGGGATATCTATGGTGGGTCTTGGACATGTTTACATAGAACAACATAATTTGAATTCAGCATTATACTATTACCTGCAGGCGCTTGTTTATCTTGAACCTTTTAATGATGATGATATAATTTGTGAGACTACACTTGGACTTGCGAGAGTATATGACTATAGAAACATGAATGATTCTGCTGAATATTATGCTATTCGTTCTTCTGATATAGCAAAAAAAGGCGGTTTTGAATCAAGACAATTAGAAGCTGCTACGTTTTTAACCGAACACTTTAAAAAAACAGGTGATATTAAAAATGCGTTTACATACATCGAAATGGAACAGGCGATAAAAGATTCTATTTACAGTAAGGAGAAAATAAGAGAATCGCAAATTATTTCAAACAACGAACAATTAAGACAAAATGAAATAGCGGAAAACAAAAAAAGAGAAGAGAAAGAAAGGCAGCAGCAATTGCAGATATTACTGATTGGAATTTTTATACCCGTATTATTTTTAGTAACACTATTGCTAAATAAAGTTAAAACTCATCAGCGAATTATTAAGTTCCTTGGAATACTTTCCCTGCTGTTGCTCTTTGAATATTTACTGCTGTTCCTAAATCCCCGTGTAGGTATGTTTACCAACCATAATCCTATCTATGAAATTATAATTTTCGTTGTTATTGCATCCATATTAGCGCCTACGCATCATCGCATAGAGCATTGGCTACTTGAAAAGCTATCAAACAAAAGCGCAACCAAACCAACTAAAATATCAGTTATAAAAAACGGGAAAAAAAACATACAAAAAAAGCTGCCGCCAAAAAAAACGCTTAATAAAGAGTAAAGGTTAAAACTTAGCCAGGGCTAATTCTATATTTCGATTAATGCGGATTCACAATCGGTCTTGTAGAAGCCGAATCCATTTGCATGGTATCTGCAGGTGCCATGGTTTGACTATTGACAGAATCTGAAGTTGAAGTTTTATTAGTATTGCCGGAACAACTAATAAAAACAACTGATACAAACATCACCAAGCTCAATAAGAGGGTGAGTGTGGAAATTGATTTTTTGCAACACATACAGTTTGATTTAAGGCGTAATACTACAAAATATTTTTTAATAGCCAGTTAACAGGGTAAAAGAAACTTGTAAGATATTTGTGGCGAAGGAGTAAATTTATTTCAGGTTACGTTTTATTCCGAATGATTGAAATATTTTTTACTCGCCAACCTTTATATAACAAAATTATTTTTTAAACCACAATTCAATTTCAACTTATTTAGATGCGTATTCTTGCAAGATTGCCAAACTGGGTAGGCGATACAGTAATGAGCCTCTCTTTTGTGGAGAAATTACAGAAGAGTTTTCCTTCTGCACATATTGAATTAATAGTAAAAAAAACCCTCGAATCAATTGTAGCAAACATTCCCGGTATTAGCGCAATACATTTGTTTGATAAAAGGCAGCACAAGGGTTTGGTGGGAGCTTTTAAATTCGGTAAAGCAATTTCTCTTCAAAATAAATATGATCTTTTCTTTTGCTTACCCGATTCTTTCTCTTCGGCTGCCATGGGTTATGCTACCGGAGCCAAACATAGAGCAGGATATAGAAATGAATTCCGTTCCTTTTTATTCACACACGCTTATACAAAGCCTGCTAACCTGCACAGGGCAGAAGAATATGCCGTGCTGATAGATCTCTATTTATATGGAAAATTTTCTTCTGAAAGTGTAGACTCATACAAATTAAATAACACTCCTCCATCTATCAAATCAAAAGATTATATAGTTGCCAATTTTAATACAGAGGCCAGCTCCAAACGCATTCCTGTTGAGAAAGCCATTCAGTTAACAACCATGCTGCAGCAGAAATATAATCATCTCCCCATAAAAATTATTGGAGGGCCAAATGATAAATGGCATATTGAAAAAATATATTCCGGCTTGCCCTCTAAAAACAATATTGAAAATATGGTAGCAAAAACTAGTCTTACCCAATTGATAGAACTTTTACAGAATGCTTTTTTTGTAGTAAGCACTGATTCAGGGCCGGCACATATTGCGTCAGCGCTGAATACACCTCTTGTAGTAATTTTTGGTTCCACGAATGAAGCAAATACCGGACCTTATAAAAATAAGAATGCAATTGTTGTAAGGCATGGTATGCTTCCTTGTGAACCCTGCGTAAAAAGTCCATGCAAATTGGCTCCGTTACCCGTTTGTTTAACAGAATTTGATTTGAATAAAGTGACAGATGCTTTAGACAGGTTGATTCATGTGTAAAAAAATTTATAGCTCTTTGCCCGCAGAATGTTTGTAGCATAGCGAAACTTTATTCTTACTGAAATCAATTTCCACGGCATTCCATAACGTTACTAAAAATAAAAAGCGCAGGCTGTAACACCTGCGCCTATATGCTGCAATAAAACAATACTTAATAAATTTTAATCTCCCGATTAATATCGGCATAATTAAATATGTGAAATGCTGATAAGCTCTTCTCTTTCTTCTCCTCCTTTATTAAGCACCGTCAAAACCTGCCCAACACCGGGAGCATAATATTTATATTCCAAAACATCGGGTTCCAATCTTGTATATTCTTCTGTTACCACACAATTATTACTAAAAGTGCCATAAGCAACCGTAGCCGAGCTGTTTACATTTATTACTGTTCCCTGGTCTTCAGCTTCTCCTTTCAAATATTCCTGATAATATTGTACACCTATGTGCGCCGCAGGATTTCCCAGCATAATGATGCCCGGTAAAGCTCCGTTAACGCCCGCTTCAAAAGAGCCGGAGGAATCTACGGTACCGTTATGATAGCTTTTTGTATCTTCTCCAAAATACCACACATTACCAAGCTTATCCTGTGCATACCAGTCGTACGTGTTTTCTGTTACCTTGCCATTTGTTTTTACCTGGTCATGTATTACTTCGCAACAAACGCCAAGAATTACTTTAGTGTCATACGTTACGGTTACTGTAATATTCTCAACAGTTACATGCTGACCGTCGAAAAGTGTGTTCACATACTTGAATAAAGTGCCGGGCACTAAAGGGAAGTATGAGTTATCAATTCCTTTTACAAAATCAGACGGGTCAATATGAGGGCGTTGTTGTTTGCCTGCAGTCCTGCTTTCCTGCGAAGATGTGCTTGTAAGTTCACGGGAAGAAGTTTGCTGAGATGTAGAAGATTCTTTTTTACATGCTGCAATGCTCAGCAGAAATGCGAGCAGCATCAGTGTTTGTTGTGTTTTCATTTTGAGATGATTTAAAATTTGAATAAATAAATATACTTACAATAGATTATTTATTGGATGATATGGTTGGGTTGGGGAGAAAAATTTTATGCGATGCATCATTTGGGGGGGAGAACTATTCAGATATCGGAGCGATGATAATCGGGTGCAATAGTAATTATGCACCCCAGGCTGCATATATGTTTATCACCTGTTTATTACGATTCTCTTTACATTCTGCAATTCGCCGCATTGCAGCCTGCAATAATATACACCGGGCAATAAATGATCTACTTCCCAGTGGGCTTCATAAGTGCCTGCTTTTAATTCTTCATCTCTCAGTATTACAATTTCATTTCCTGTTGCATCGTAAATGTTCAGCTTTACTTTGTTGTTCGTTGCAATTTTAAAGCGGATGCTCGCAGCATCCTTTATGGGATTAGGATAAATTTGTAAAATGCCAAACGACTTTTGTGTATTTTGAATTAAATTTTTAGAAACCGGTGCATTGTTACTTGCGAAATCGCTAGTGCCGCCGGGAGCAATATATTTTATTGCAGTAAAATCCCAGGCTGTACCTCTGCCTGCTGAAGCGCCGGCAACATACACATTTCCTGATGGATCCAGTGCTATAGCATTGCCCGCATCAGAACTGTCTTTGGGTCCATTATAAACTTTCACTGCCTTCTGCATGCCCGATGCAGAATACATAATTGACACTATATCCCAATAAAATCTGCTGCCTGTGCTATACCCTGTTATGTAAACATTGCCATATTGGTCAAGAGTGAGGGCATACGCTTCGTCGTGACCATTGGCAGAGCCATTATAACGCGCAGACCATTGTTCCTGCCCTGCAGAATTATATTTTATTGTGCGATAATCGGAGTTATAGATTACCGCTTCATCTCCTCCGGTTACATAAACGTTCCCTGAATTATCAACAGCAATATCGTAAGCAATATCAAATGAGTTAGCCGTCCCGTTGTGCCGTGCCACCCATTGCTGCACACCGCTGGTGTTATATTTAACCGTGGCATAATCAAAGTCTGTGCTTCCGCGGCTGTAACCTGTTACATACGTATTCCCTGCATCATCAACGGCAAGACCCATTGCAATATCGGGTTCGCTTATAGGGCCATTATATCTTGCAGTCCATTGCTGCACACCCTGTGGATTATATTTAATAGTGAGATAATCATCTTCGCCTTCGGGATCGCTGCCGGCAAAGCTTGTGCCTGTAACATACAGGTTTCCTGCAGCATCAAGTCCAAGCTCCACAGCTTCATCATCATCATTATTAACGGGCCCATTATAGGTAACTAACCACAGCTGGTCGCCTGCGGAGGAATATTTTATAGTTAAATAATCTTTTCGTGCATAAGAAGAACCATGAGTGATTGTGGCATAGCCGGTAACGTATACATTATTCAGCGCATCAACTATTATATCATTTCCTCCATCTGTTTTATGGCTTGCATCGTCATATCTCATCACCCATAACTGTACTCCCTGCGGGCTGTATTTAATTGTGGTTGCATCAAGATCGAAAATAGCCCCGGTTACGCGGTTGCTGGCGCCTGTTACATACACATAACCGTTCTTATCTACAAAAATTGCATTGGGGATATCGCTTCCGTTTCCGGTGCCGTTGTATTGAGCCATCCATTGCCTCACACCATTTGTGTTGTATTTAATGGTGATGTAATCAAAACTGCCTGCACCCATATCCGCATAGCCTGTTACATATACATTGCCGGCATTATCTATAACCATATCTTTAATTTCATCCATTCCATTGGCGTTTCCATTATAGCGTACTACTCTCTGTTGCTGTGCAAACAGGGCAGATGCAAAAAATATAAGTGAGGCAGTGATAAATATCTTTTTCATATTGAAAAGTTTATTAATTGAAACTGATAAAGCTTAGCAGAAGTTGCCTTGTACCGCATAATAGCAAGCAGGTATAGAAAAATGAAGGGGCGTTTAAGTTATAATGTTTGCTGATGTTGCTCTTTATTAATTCCAGGGGCCTCCCCCAAAAATGGCCACCAAAAAATATAAGCCGAATAATAATGCAGGTATTGCAACTACGGATAAAAGTAAATTGGCTGGCGTTATCCGGCCGGAAGATTTCAAATATACACTTCCACCAAGGATTGCAGCTAAAGCAAGTAATATTATAAGCCAAAGCGCCATGTTGGAAGATGCTACACTGCCATCTGCTAATCCTATAAAGAAAAAATATATACTAATTAATTCAACAATAGCATCTATTACCCAGAGAATCCAAAATAGTATCATTTTACAAGTTTAGGCATCAAAATGGTTAAAGCAAATAAAAATCATCCATACAATAACGGATGCAAAATAAATTTTTACCTAAATAATTGTGATTAAATTTTACGAATAGAAGGAGAAAATGTGTTTCAAGCAGTGTCCAGTTTCTTTAACCTCATTCGTAATTAGAGTGTAATTCAAACATTCAATAACAATTAATATCAAATAAATGGAACAAAGAATTAATGTCAATGAAAAAGGAAGCAACGCAATGAAAAATGATTCCAAATCTTAAACAGCAATTTCTTTTTGAAGTGCATTTTCTATTAACGCCTGCGATTCTTTAAATTCATTCGCTAACGGCTGATGCAATATTCTTTGCAGGCCATTTTGCCAGTCAACATCCCATAACCCGCATACAAGCCCCGGCCCAAAATGGTCCCAGTCTGGCCGGTCAATTACAGGGTATTGGCAAATGCCCCATAACGGAATATTTTGCTGCAGCACGGCGGCACACTCTTCAGCAACAAAGCGCATCCAGTTTGGCCGGTCAATACCACAGTGACTGGTTTCTGTTAGTGCAATAGGGCGTTTATAGCGGTCATAAGCTTCTGTGAGCAAACTTCGCAAGGGTCGCCACCGCGGGTCAGGAGGATTATTTGCCCAAAATAAAAACTGCGCAGTGCCACTTATCCATTGATTGTTGTAATAATAATTTAATCCCGAAATATCGAGGTATTCAGGCCTGCCGCCAAGCTCAGGAGCTAAACGTCCGCACAAAATATCCATTGCCTGATATTGAAATTCATGATTTTTTTTTGCTTCAGCTATTTGTTGCTCCGTTGCATTGAGCGGCGGAACCTGGTTTACCAAAGGCTCTGTTGTGAGAATGCGTATAGAAGGATCAGTTTCACGCATAGCTGCAACCGCTTCTATGTAAGCACGCATTAAATTATATTTTACTTCCCATCCCTGTTTTGTACAATAAGGCGTAGTGCCTTTTGCTTCACCCCCAAGCCATGATAAAAAATTTACTTCATTAATGGGAGTAACAACCAAAGAACCATCGGGAACTTTTGAGCGGTAAAATTTTACAAACGCGCTGCAAAATGCGGTGAATCTTTTTGCAAAATGCGGATGAAGCGGAGTAAGGTCATCCGGAAAACCAAAATGACACATATCCCATAATATTGAAATGCCATTTGCTTTGGCGCATTGCATCATTTTCTCTGCAACATTCCAGTCATATTGATAGGGTCTTTTTTCTGTCTCGCTCCAGCGAATACCCTCTCTGATAGTTCGCATATTAAAAGGCAGTAACCGCTTGTAGTCTTCATCAAGCAATTGCAGATGACCGGTTACATTTACAAAATCAACGCGATTGCCAAAAACGTTTAATTTATCTGTGCATTCAAAACCGGCCATCCAGAAAGAGGAGAAGGGATTTTCAAATGAATGTTGATTATTTTCTTTGTATGCATTATTATTATTCATGGGTGTATTCATAGCAATATTGTTACCAAAGTAAGTAAGAGTAAAAAATATTTCATGGACTGAAATAATAATCTGCAAGCAATTCAATAAATTCTTTTGTGTATTGATTATTGTTATTCATAATGGTTATTTCTGATTGATTAATTGCTGAAGGCTGCCGGGAAAAAAATAGTATGCTTCTAAAATAATTATGCGCTGATGTTTGTTTTATCAAAACTTTTTGTTTCAGATAAAACTCATTTGCAACAGCAAGATTTTCAAAATAAGTTGAGCGATGATACGGAAGCAATAGAGCAAAGTGTCCGTCATGTACAAGTAGTTTTTTTGTGGATGATAGTAATTCCTGCAAGCTCAATGCTTCACAATGCAATGCAAGATTTCTTTTTTCACTAAGGCTTTTTAAATCGTTTTCAAAGAATGGAGGATTTGATATGATGAGGTTGTAAGGAGTTGATTGGTTGATAGGTTGATTGGTTGATAAGTTGAATTGCTGAATTGCTGAATTGTTGAATTGTTCTATTGCTGAATTGCTGATAGCAGCATTTTGTGAGAATGCTTGAATTGATGTATGATAAAGATTTAATCTTTCGCTCCAGGGTGATGCTTCAAAATTTTCTTTCGCCTGCTGTGCCGATGCTTCATCAATTTCAACCGCATCAATACATCCATTTGAAAATTTCTGCGCAAGCATTAACGAAAGCAATCCTGTTCCCGTGCCAATGTCTAAAACTCTGTCAACTGTCAACTGCCAACTGTCAACTCTTTCAGCAACCCATGCGCCAAACAAACACGCATCTGTGCAAACTTTCATTGCACATTTATCCTGCTGTATCGTGAATTGTTTAAACCGGAAATAAGAATTAGCCATTTGCAAGCACTATTCATTTATTCCTTCAAGCGTAAACAGGAAAGCATACTGCAATGCAATATCTTTCAAATAATCAAACCTGCCCGATGCACCACCATGACCATAATCCATATTGGTGTGCAGCAGTATCACATTGTTATCCGTTTTCATAGCCCGCATCTTGGCAACCCATTTAGCAGGCTCAAAATATTGTACCTGACTATCATGCAAACCGGTTGTAACTAATAGGTTTGGGTAAGCTTTTCTTTCCACATTTTCATAAGGCGAATAACTTTTCATGTACATATAAGCCTCTTTATTTTTCGGATTCCCCCATTCATCAAATTCATTGGTGGTAAGGGGAATACTTTCATCAAGCATCGTATTTACTACATCTACAAACGGAACAACGGCAATTACTCCATGCCATAAATCGGGGCGCATTGTGGTAACTGCGCCCATCAGCAATCCGCCGGCACTGGCACCTAATGCATACAGATGTTCCTTGCTTGTATATTTTTGTGCAACGAGATATTCTGCACAGTCAATGAAATCTGTAAAAGTATTTTTCTTCTTCATCATCTTGCCTTCTTCATACCATTGCCTTCCCATTTCCTGCCCACCGCGAATGTGTGCAATTGCATAGCAAAAACCTCTGTTCAATAAGCTCAACCTGTTGCTGCTAAATGAGGCATCTGTACTGGCGCCATACGAACCATAAGCATACAGCAATACAGGAGCGTTTCCATCTTTCTTAAACCCTTTTTTATATACTATTGAAATTGGAATTTTAACGCCGTCTCTTGCAGTAGCATATAATCTCTCTGTTACATACTCATCGGGATTATATCCGCCCACAACTTCCTGCCGCTTCATTAATTTTTTTTCTTTTGTATTCATGTTATAATCATAAGTAGAATTAGGAGTAGTAAGCGAGGCATAACCATAGCGCAGTATACTACTGTTATATTCTGCATTCGTGCTTACATAAGCTAAATAGGCAGGCTCGCCAAAGTCAAGATAGTGTTCACTACCAGAATTAAGATTGCGAATACGCAATTGAATCAATCCATTCTTACGCTCAGAGATCACTAAAAAATTTTTAAATTCTTCCACCCCCGAAAGCAATACATCAGTGCGATGCGGAATCACTTCTTTCCAGTTGGCGCTGTCTGGATTATTTAGAGAGCATTCCATCAGGCGAAAATTTTTTGCATTCCAATTTGTAACGATGAGAAATTTGTCGTTCAGAGCCGTAACATCGTATAACACTTCTTTCATGCGTGGCTGAAAAACCTTAAAATCAGCGTTGGGCTGATGAGCATCAATAAACCTTGTTTCAGATGAAAGTGTTCCGCCGGAATAAATAAAAATGTATTTGCCCGATTTGGATTTCCATACCCCAATATAGTTTGATTTATCCTGCTCATCATATACGATAACATCCTGCGCTGCGTCAGTATTTAATGTATGACGTTTTATTTTCTCTGATAAGAGTGTTACCGGATTATTGGCAGTGTAAAACAGGGTTTTGTTATCGGCTGCCCACGAAATATTTCCATTCGTTAATGCAATTGCATCTTTATATATCTCTCCTGTTTCAAGATTTTTAATATAAATGGTGTATTGACGGCGGGAAACGGTATCTACTGCATAAGCAAGCAACTTATTATCATCACTAATATCAAATCCTGTTGCTGAATAGTATGGATGACTAGCAGCCATTTCATCCACATCGAGCAGCACTTCTTCTTTCGCATTCAGGCTTTCCTTCTTACGGCAAAATTTATAATATTGTTTGCCATTCTCTGTTCTTGTATAATAGTAATATCCATTTTTTAAATAAGGCACAGACTCATCCTGCTCTTTTATGCGGCTCTTCATTTCAGTAAACAAATTCTGCTGCAGTGTTTTTGTGCCACTCATCATGTTATCGAGATATGCATTTTCTGCTTTCAGGTAATCAACAACCTTTGTGCTGTCGGCACCCTGTTTAAAATAGTCAATCATCCAGTAATAATTATCTGTTACCGTATCGCTATGCATAATGCGTTGATAAGGTTTCATTTCTGCCACAGGCGGCTGAATGCTTGACCATTGATATGTTTTGTGTTTAAGTTCTGTCTGGCTATTGCAGGGGATTGCGATAGCTATTAAAAAAATTATAGCAAGGAATTTATTTGTCATAACAATTAATTTGAAATGTAATTTACAAATATTGCAGTTGCTTCATCATTTAAGTTCTGCTAACAAGTTTTCAATATCGAGATGTTCAGTCCCCATTTGCACATTTCCGTTTTCATCAAGAGGCCATTGCTCTTTAGGTTTGTCCCAATAAAGCTCTACGCCATTTCCATCAGGGTCATCTAAATAAATGGCTTCTGATACTCCATGATCTGCAGTGCCTGTTAAAGGATACTTAGCATCAATTAATCTTTTTAAAATCATTGCCAAATCTTTTCTTGCCGGATAAAGAATTGCTGTATGAAACAAGCCTGCAGAGCGTTTGGGTGCAGGCTGCGCTCCTTTACTGTACCATGTGTTTAAACCTATATGATGATGATAACCTCCTGCTGAAATGAATGCGGCCTGTGTGCCCCCGAACTGCATTATTTCAAACCCTAATAAATCTTTGTAAAAGCTTAATGCTTTATCAATATCAGAAACTTTTAGATGAACGTGGCCAATTCTTGTGCCGGAAGGAACAGTATAATTCATAAATCAAAGTGTTACATAAACCTCACAGGTTTTGTAAACCTGTGAGGTTTTAGTTCCTAAAGGAATTGTATTGTTCATAAATCAAAATGTTACACAAACCTCACAAATTTTGTAAACCTGTGAGGTTTTAGTTCAAAGTTCATAAAATCTTTGTACACAATAATCCTTTTTTAAAATGGCAGGTAGTTTGTAATATTATTACTGACAAACTAATCTATTAAATCAAAAAAAAATCTATGGCAAAGTATTCAAAAAAAAGCGGCGATAAAGTAGAAAAAGCCATGCATGAAATGAAGCGGGGTGAGTTGAAGAGTGGACGAAGCGGTAAAAAAGTAACGAGCCGCAAACAGGCTATTGCAATTGGCTTATCAGAAGCAAGGGAGGAAGGAGCAAAAGTGCCGAAGAAAGCAGCTTCTAAAAAAAGCGCATCAAAGAAAGGCGGTTCAAAAAAATCAAGGCCTAAAAAATCTGTACCAAAAAAAGGTGGTAGAAAATCCGCAAAGAAAAGTTCTTAAAAAACCCGGTATTAGTATTTATGCATTTGAAAAAAGTTACAATCACTACTGTGACTTTTTTTATGATTTTTCTAAGGTTAAGCTTGCAAGCAAGTATTCCTGGTTTAGTTTGGCTATGTTGCTTAATGAAATTTCTTTTGGGCAGGCTGCCTCGCAGGAACCAATGTTTGTGCAGGCGCCAAAGCCTTCCTTATCCATTTGTGCAACCATATTTATTACACGGTGCTTACGTTCCGGCTCACCTTGGGGCAGCAATGCCAGGTGTGCAACCTTTGCAGATACGAATAGCATGGCGCTGCTATTCTTGCAAGCTGCAACACACGCACCGCAGCCAATGCATGCAGCCGCTGCAAAGGAAGCATCTGCCTTATCTTTTTCAATAGGAGTTGCATTTGCATCAACGGCATTGCCTGTGTTTACTGATATGTATCCGCCGGCTTGTATTATTCTGTCGAAGGCTGAGCGGTCAACAATTAAATCTTTTATTACAGGGAAGGCTTTTGCACGCCAGGGCTCTACAACAATCGTATCGCCATCTTTAAATGCTCTCATGTGCAATTGGCAAACAGTGTTTGCTTTCCATGGTCCATGCGGTTTACCATTGATATACATAGAGCACATGCCACAAATGCCTTCGCGGCAATCATGGTCAAAGGCAATAGGGTCTTTGCCTTCAAGAATGAGTTGCCCGTTCAATACATCAAACATTTCGAGAAAAGACATTTCGCTTGAGATATCTGAAACCTTGTACGTTTCGAAGCGACCTTTCTCTTTGCTGTTCTTTTGGCGCCAGACTTTTAAGGTGAGGCTCATGGTGTAATGTTCCATCTACATGCTTTAAGATTCAGACCATTCATATAACATTTCAGGGCAAAAATCCACCCCATTATCCCAATAAATAGTTTCTAATTCTTTATTAAGTTTCACCTGGTTAAATTTTTCAGGATTCAATAATGTTTTGAAAATACTGTCTTCACTAACCGACCACTGCTTCAATTTATCTTCCAAATTAATTATGCGAACAGAACCATCTTCAAACTTTAATGAAAGTTTGTAAGGTTCAACCTTTACTATATCTTTTATAAAATGCATCATAATAATGGTTTAATAGGTTTAATGTCGGGATTATCTTTTTGTGCTTCTTCAAAATTAGCAAACAATTCTACTTTATGAAGCTCTATCCAATCCTGTATTAAATGGTCAAATTGTTAAATTGTTAAAGTGTTATTTATAGTTTAAGTCTTTGATTTGTGAATGCAATAAGCGAATTAATTGCTTTTGGAAGTTTTTGTAATTCAAAAAAAATATGATTGTATTCTTCTTCTGAAAGCAGCTTTCTTACTTTTGCTTTTTGATTCCAGTCGAAACATTCATTCATAGAGCCTTGACTATATCTGTTAAAATTTTATTTTATCTTTTTTATTATATCTACCAAATCTTCAGCGAGATTTTCTGATATGCTATCAATCGCATCCACAAATTGTTCGCCTAAAGTACGTTTTGCAAACAAATCCCATTTTTAAATAATAATCCAAACATAGTTACTTAAATGAAATGCAATTTTATAAGCTTCAATATCATTAAGTTTCAAAAATTTCTTTTGCTCCACGATTATAACAATTAAACAATTTAACCATACAACAATTTATTATTTATAACTCCTCTGCGTCGGTTTTACCTCTTCATATTTCAAATCTTCTTTAATCAAATCCCATCCATCTTCTTTGTACCTCCATGCTGCCACATACATAAACCTTTTATCATCTCTTAATGCTTCGCCATCGGGTGTTTGATATTCTTCCCTGAAATGTCCCCCGCAACTCTCTTCTCTTTGCAATGCATCTATACACATCAGCTCTCCTAATTCAATAAAATCTGCAACCCGACCGGCTTTGTCTAATTCAGGATTCATCTCATAAACTCCTCCGGGAATTTTCACACTGCTCCAGAATTCTTTTTTCAAATTTCTTATTTCAGTAATCGCCTGCTTCAACCCTTCTGCATTTCTTGCCATGCCGCATTTATCCCACATTATTTTTCCCAAACGTTTGTGTAAGCTTTCAACAGTTTCAGAACCCTGCACACTTATCAATTTATTAATTCTTTCTGCAACCATTTTCTCCGCAGCTTCAAATGCAGGATGTGTTGTTGAAATTGGTGCAGTGCGAATTTCATCAGCCAAAAAATTCCCTATTGTGTATGGAATCACAAAATATCCATCAGCCAATCCCTGCATCAATGCACTTGCGCCTAAACGATTTGCGCCATGGTCGCTGAAATTTGCTTCACCCAAACAATACAAACCGGGAATGGTTGTTTGCAATTCATAATCTACCCATAATCCTCCCATTGTATAATGCACCGCAGGATAAATTCTCATCGGCACCTGGTAAGGATTTTCTCCTGTTATTTTTTCATACATATCAAACAGGTTACCATATTTTTCATTCACCACTTCGTTACCGAGCTTAAGAATTTCTTTATCTGATGCATTCTCAATTCCCTGCTTACTTGCTTCGCCTTTTCCATACCGTTCAATGGCTGCAGCGAAATCAAGATATACAGCTTGCTTGCTTGAGCCTACACCATACCCTGCATCGCATCTTTCTTTTGCCGCTCTTGAGGCAACATCTCTTGGAACAAGATTTCCAAATGCAGGATACCTTCTTTCCAAATAATAATCTCTTTCATCCTGCGGAATCTGATTTGCTTTGCGTGTATCACTTTGCTTTTTAGGAACCCATATTCTTCCATCATTGCGAAGGCTTTCACTCATCAATGTAAGCTTGCTTTGATGCTCGCCGCTTACAGGAATACATGTTGGATGAATTTGTGTGAAGCATGGATTTCCAAAATAGGCGCCTGCCTTATGCGCTTTCCAAATCGCAGTAACATTGCAGCCCATTGCGTTCGTTGATAAATAAAATACATTGCCATACCCACCGGTGCACAACAATACCGCATGACCAAAAAATCTTTCCAATTCACCTGTAATTAAGTTGCGGCAAATTATGCCACGTGCCTTGCCATCAATGATAACTACTTCAAGCATTTCATGACGTGAATACATTTTTACATTGCCCAATGCAACCTGCCGCTCAAGCGCCTGATAAGCTCCAATTAATAATTGCTGACCTGTTTGCCCCGCAGCATAAAATGTTCTTTGCACCTGTGTGCCACCGAAACTGCGATTGCTCAATAATCCGCCATATTCTCTTGCAAACGGAACGCCCTGCGCTACACACTGGTCAATGATGCTCACGCTAACTTCTGCAAGACGATGCACATTGCCCTCTCTTGAACGGTAGTCTCCGCCTTTTATAGTATCATAAAATAAACGGTAAACGCTGTCGCCATCATTCTGATAATTTTTTGCTGCATTAATGCCACCCTGCGCAGCGATAGAGTGTGCACGGCGCGGAGAATCCTGGAAGCAAAAAGCTTTTACCTGGTATCCTAATTCACCTAATGAAGCAGCGGCAGAAGCTCCCGCCAAACCGGTACCAACAACAATTATTTCGAGATTGCGTTTATTGGCAGGATTTACCAACCGGCAGTGACCTTTATAATATGTCCATTTTTCATCTACAGACCCGGAAGGAATTTTTGCTTCAAGCATGTGAACAGTTTATCGTTTATCGTTTATCGTTTATCGTTTCGTTGCACTCTTCAACGTTCTGAACTTTTTTCTGCATACTATTTTAAAGCGTCTAAAATATCAAAGTTTCTTTCAACCAATATTATTTTCAAAACAAAACCTGTAATAATTGAATAGGTAACATTAATCATTGTTCCTGCAAGAAAAAAGATGCTGTTCTTTTCTATCTCTTCTTTTCTCACAATTGTTTTGGCGGTAAATACCAACGCCAGTGCAGTGTATGCCTGCAAAAGAATAAATGTGAGTACAATTAAATTTTCACACTTGCCGATGATTGAGCCTATGCTTATTCTTCTTTTACTTTCTGCTTCTTCATTTTCGTCTTCTTTTATATCTGTTTCTGCTGCCTTCTCAAGCGTTTGATGCGCTACGCTTCTTAATACGATTCGTATAATTCTGCCACTGGTAAGCATCAAAAATAAATAGGCACCAAGTATAATAATATAATTAATCATTTTGCAGAGCGATAATAAGTGAGTATCCAGTTATTTATTCTTTTTTCCAGCTGTATTACTTCAAACCCATTTATAGACTTGAGTGTTTTAGAAACGGATTGCTGAGATATTTTAAGTTTCTTAGCTGTTGCTTCCTGGCTGCCGTTTTTATAATATAATGAATAGAGTAAAGCTTGCTTTTTTGTCCATTTGCTTTTCATCAAAAAACCCATGTTGATTTGATTTTCAAGAGCCCTGTCCTTGTCTTCTGTTATTCCTGAGCATTTAAAAATAAATTTTTCTTTTTTCAATTCGTTCATCAGCGAGGCGGCTTTATGAAAAGCATCACCATCTAATTCCGAAACAGGCTTATTTTTAATAAGTTCAATATTACCATGCACCAGCACAAAACGTATTTTGTTTGGATAAATCATTTCATTTATTCCCTTCATCATATCGTATATGTTTTGCGGGTCATGTATTATGGCTGCTATTTCATCGAGTCCCTTCCATTTTGTTACAGGCGCCTTGAACGTGCTGCTATATAGAAGTGTTGCCCATTCTAAAGCTGCCTGCAATTTTTTCTCAAAGTTTTTTCTTTCTCTAATAGTTCTCGAATTTATTACATCGCCCAGCAAAACATAGAGCTTTTTTCTTGTCATGCAACAAAATTAGCGGATTCTTTTAGAATACAACTAAAAATGGTTGTATTTTATTTTTACAACCTTTAATGGTTGTATTTCCAAAATACAACCAAAAATGGTTGTGTAGCTAAAAACTCAAAGAGCAAGAATTTATTTTACCCATCCTAAATACATGCTTACCGGCATCATGGCAAAAGCAGCCGGAACAATAATTGAAAATGCATAACCTATCACTGATAGCATATGGTTGTATCGTTTATTACTTACACCCAGCGTTCTGAATGCGCTTTGAAATCCATGCGCAAGATGATAGGCCAATGAAATACATGCCAGCACATAAACAATCACCACCCACAAGTGAGAAAAAGTTGTTTGCATTAACCCAAATAAATTATGCATGGGCTTTTCATAAGGAGAATATTGTATTTCATCAATACCAATAAAACGGGAAGGAATCCAAAAATGGAGCCAGTGAATAATAAGAAACAATAAAATAATAGTGCCCAGCAAACCCATGCTGCGTCTGTACCATTTGCTTCCCCTGTTGCCATAATCAATGGCATAGCCCGTGCCTCTTTTGCTGCGGTTTTGCGCTTCCAGTATTAAGCCCTGTATGGCATGAAGAAAAATAAAACCAATTAATCCTACTTCTATAATTCTGACAACAATTGTAGAACCCATAAAGTGCGCAGCTTTATTAAACATTTCTCCATGGTCATTTGCCCAGATACAAGCATTTAATCCTACATGTATAATAAGGAAAGTAATTAAAAAAATTCCCGTTAAGCTCATTGTAATCTTTTTGCCGATTGCGGAAGTGAAGACTTGTTTCCACGTCATATACTAACAAAGGTTGAGTAGTGAGCAATGGCTGCAAAAATACTATAGGATACGGAGTTTCACGATTTTTTTCGGGGTTGTATGTATAATAATTTCAATGCTTAGATACAATCGAAAATTTATTAAAAAATAAATAAAGGAAGGAAGGTCCTAAACAAAATTCTTGGTCAAACTCGGGACGGGGTCAGACCAACGTTTACTTCATATCATATGCTGTAAAGCTTAATGGAAGCAGGGAGCCTGCTTTTGGAATAACATACACTTCTCCCCGCATTCCTGAAAGAATTATGCGAATGGGATGCTGAAATCTCGCTTCGTATTCAAGAAGACTTTGCCGGCAAATGCCGCATGGAGAAACGGGTCTGTTGCTTTTTCCTTTTTTGTTGTGATAACTGATTGCAATTGTATGAATGCTCACTGCAGGATATAAGGCAGCAGCAGCAGAAAGCAAAACTCTTTCAGAGCAGATGCCTGCAGGGTAGCTTGCATTTTCCTGGTTTGTTGCTGTGATTACTCTGCCATTAGCGAGTTGAGCCGCGGCGCCTACATGAAAATTTGAGTAGGGAGCATACGCATCTTTTGTAGCATGTCTTGCTTTTGTAAGCAGAAGAAAGTCTTTTTCAGAAAGTTCATCGGCTGAGCCATATACCTGGTAAATAAAATTGTGCTTTTGCTTTTTCATAAAAATAAATTCATCATCATAAAAAAATCCTCACCAATTTGCAGTGAGGATTCAGTTGAATTTTTAAAGAGAGTTATTTTATGCTTTTAAACAAGCGGTTCCAGCGCGGACCCTTATCCCAGCTAAACCATATCAGCGATGCTCTGCCAACAATATTTGTCTCGGGCACAAAGCCCCAGAAGCGGCTGTCCTGGCTGCGGTGACGGTTGTCGCCCATCATCCAATAATAATTATATTTGGCAGTATAAACATTGGTTTGTTTTCTATTGATGAAATAATTGCCATTTTTTATTTCCAGCGTATTGCCTTCATATTTTGTAATCAGCCTTTGATAAAGTGCAATGTTGTGCGGAGTGATTGTAATCACTTCACCCTTTTTGGGAATATGAATGGGTCCATAATTATCGGGAGTCCATGGAAAATTAGCATTGTCAAAAGGAAAAAGTTCGTGTATATCTAAAGAGTATATTTCCATACTTTTAAAGTTGGGTTGTTTTTTTATCAGCTCTGCTTCAACCGGTGTAAGGTTCATTGTATAGGTATTTGGCTTGCTTTGATATACGCCTATCTGTTGCTGATTAGCGTCATCCACATCAACATGTAATTGCTCTTTAAAAAAATCACTGCTAAAAGGAGTGCCATTCGTTTCAACGATATAATCAATTTGTGAATCATCTGGCAAGTATGCGGGCTGATTATTTATGTATAGCTTTCCATCTTTAACCATTAAGTTATCACCAGGCAATCCTACACATCTCTTTATATAATTGTCTGTTTTATCCATGGGATGAATAAGAATGGGAAAATCTGCCGTCAGTGCTTCCCGGTTTCCATTGTATGTGGTACGCAATACATCGTAATAAAGTGTTTTACTGCCATAAGCAGTCAGGTTAATAATGGTATCACCTACGGGTACATTAAAAACAACTACATCATTTCTGTGAATTTCTGATGTTCCCGGCAATCTTCTGTAAGGCAATTGTATCCATTTCAAATAAGATGCGGTAGTGGGCATCCCCGGCAAAGTGTTATGTACAAAGGGAAAGCTAAGCGGAGTGTTTGGAAGACGCGGGCCGTAACTCATTTTATTTACAAACAAAAAATCGTTTACGAGCAAAGTTTTTTCCATGCTCTCAGAAGGAATGGTATAGGCCTCGAATATAAAAGTACGAATAAGTGTTGCGGCTACTACAGCAAACACGGCTGCATCAACCCATTCCCGTGCAACGGATTTTTTATAGCGGGCAACAACTTCTTTTCCGCCCCAGCGAACATCTTTAGAAAAACCGAGATAAGGAAGATAAATGAATGGAATGAATACTGCTGCCGCATGTTGCAGAAAAGTAAATTTTCCAAAATGCATTACAAAAATGATGAGTATCCAAATAGTGATAAACTGCCCTGCAATGGGAATAAACTGAAGCCAGAACCAAATTTTTTTGATGCTGCATTTCTGCACCATGCACCATGTATTATAAAATGGAATGAATGCTTTCCAGGGTTCGATGCCTGCTTTTTTAAACATGCCATACACACCAATATGCCAGCCAATAGCGCCAAGGATAAAAATAAGCCACCCCATGATAAATTATTTAGAGCGGCAAAAATATGATTATAAACCGCCTTGCAAAATGAATCTGTGCAAAGTTTTCTTAAATGGGTATAACCGTTTCTTGTTTCTTGTTTCTTGTTTCCTGTTTCCTGTTTTTCGTTTTTCGTTTTTCCGTTGAGGGCGCTAAGACGAATACGAAGCAGATATAATGAATGGATTGGTTTTTTGAAGGGGAATGCAAATTGTCGTGATCGGGAAAAGAAAAACAACACAATAATTAATTCAGTATGTCGGAAAATACGACATACTGCCACTCAAAGAAAAAAGCTTTTAAATAAAATGGAAAATCAATCAGAGATAATTATTTACCAGTCGCCAGGCGGCAACACCCAAGATAGAAGTGAAAATGGAAAACGAAACGGTGTGGCTTTCGCAAAACCAGATGGCAGAAACAGGCAATAAAAGGTAGCAACACTTACCAGCTAAATTTATATTCTCTCCTCCTACCTGATGTATATAACATGCAATTAAACAACGGCAGTCAGGAAGAGCAGGTAAAATTTATAATTGAGAAATAAATAAGAAATGCAGGCAAAAAATAGTGGGTGTTTTTATTAGAAATTACAGTCAATATAGATTATCAATTTGAGGCAGAAGCAGTCCCTCGGCGTTTATAAATAAATTAAAGGCTGGCATTTGCCACCCTTTTTTACGCATTAATAATGGATGATGAACATAGCAAGTGATTTCACTGTTGTGATTGCTTTCAAATTTGTAACTAACTTAGTTCTTTCACAACGTATTTAGACAGCCCCAAATTTCGCAAGTGTTTCAAAAAAATAAGCCTCAATTCTGCACATAGTGTTGAAAAGAGGCTTATGATAATTCCACGATGAAGCCAAGATTACAAAGTGTAGGTTAAATTCTCAACTGATTCAAGATTATGAATTTGTAGACTATGCTCCGTTTGATAAGCAATCAAGGTCTTATGAGTACAGTGTCTTTAATCCAGACGTGGGATACTATTATAAAATAGAATGGAATAAAGGAGTTTAAAGCCTAAGCACCAAAACATATTCCACACTAAGTACTATTCTAATTCCACTAACCATCCATCTAAACAAAACTTCCGCATAAAACTTTGCACAATACTTTTTGCAGGTTACGGAATTAAAAAAAATTAATTACAGCATATCAAATAATTTTGCCACCCAAACAATTTACATGGCTCTGTTAGAATTGCATAATCTTAAAAAATATTACGCCACACAAAAAGCGGTTGATGGTATTAGCTTTAGCATTGACAAGGGAAGCATCTTTGGCTTACTTGGGCCCAATGGTGCAGGCAAAACCACGCTGCTGCGAATGATAACAGGAATATTTTTTCCTGATGAGGGAGAAATTATTTTCGAAGGAAAAAAGTTCGATTCGCTTACCGATATTACAAAGATTGGTTACATGCCCGAAGAGAGAGGTCTTTATAAAAAAATGAAAATTGGAGAGCAGGTTTTATACCTCGCACAATTAAAAGGCATGACGAGAAATAATGCAATGGCAAAAATTAAATTCTGGTTCAAGCGTTTTGAAATGGAAAGCTGGTGGAATAAAAAAGTAGAAGACCTTAGCAAAGGTATGAGTCAGAAATTGCAATTCGTTACTACTGTCTTACATGAACCCTCCTTAATTATTTTAGATGAACCGTTCAGCGGATTAGACCCTTTGAATGCCAATTTAATTAAAGATGAAATTTATCGTCTTGCACACGAAGGCTCCACAATCATTTTCAGCACACACAGAATGGAACAGGTGGAAGAAATATGCGACCACATTGTTCTGGTAAACCTCGGTAAAAAAATTCTCGATGGAACGGTTGAAAAAGTTAAGCAGGATTTTAAAGAGAACAAGTTCAATATACAATTAAGCCATGTTCCTGAAATGCTTGATGGCAATACATTTGAACTGCTTCAAAACGATAACCACTCCCTGATAGTAAAAATAAAGGATGGATATAAAAGCAATGATGTATTAAAATATTTCATCAGTCAAAATGTAAATATTGAAGCCTTTAATGAAATACTTCCATCACTGAACGAAATATTTATTCATCTTGTAGAAAGCACTCATGCAACAGCAAGAGCATTTCAAAAAGCAGAAGCGTAGGTTAGTTGGCAGTCGGCAGTTGACAGTTGGCAGTCGGTAGTTGATAGTTGGCAAATTGAAAACTGAAAACTGAAAACTTTAAACATTAAACTTTAAACATTGAACAAAATCTTCCTCATAGCCCGCAGAGAATTTTTAGTTCGTGTACTCAAAAGAACATTTCTTGTAACAACTATTTTATTTCCTGTAATCATGGTTGGGTTCTATGCCATGATGATTTATTTTTCCATAAGCGGCGGAGATAATTATAAAATTGCTGTAGCCGATGAGGCAAATATCTTCCACGAAAAAATTGAAAGCGATGATGAAATTTCTTTTGAGTTTTTACACAATGAAACACCTGCAACTTTAAAAACGAAGCTTGAAAGCGGCAGCTACGATGGCTATGTCTATATTCCATCTGCAACCAGATTGCTTTACAACGACAGCCTGCAGGTTGTTACAAGTAAATCAGTAGCAGTGATGTCAAGGGAAAAGATACAAGACCGCATTAATGAAACTCTTGAACAACAACGCCTGCTTTCACTCAATATTTCAAAAGAACAGCTCGACAGTGCAAGAAAAAGTAATGAAATAAACTTTATTACACTGCAGGGCAGCAATGATTCTGATGTAAAGGCCGGCGTAAGCTATGGTATCGGTTTTATTTCAGCTTTTTTAATTTATCTCGTTCTCTTTATTTACGGCACCATGGTAATGCGTGGCGTAACGGAAGAAAAAGTAAGCCGTATTGCAGAAGTAATAATAAGCAGCGTAAAACCCTTTCAGTTAATGCTGGGCAAAATATTCGGCATTGGGGCAGTAGGACTTTTACAATTTATTATATGGATTATTTTAGTAGGCGGCCTGCAATTTTTATTACCTGTTATTTTTCCTGAAATGCTGCATCAGATACCGCAGCAGGGCATGCAGATGCCCGGCGGCATGGGCACTGCACAAACTATGCAAACCAGCGGCGCCATGCAGGGAATTATGGAAGGTTTAAGCCAAATAAATTTTCCATTAATTATCGGTTGTTTCATTTTTTATTTTTTAGGCGGGTATCTTTTGTACTCTTCATTGTTTGCCGCAGTTGGCAGCACTGTTAACGAAGACCCGCAGGATGCACAAAGTTTATCACTTCCCATTCTTATGCCCCTCTTTTTTGGAATTGTTATTATGATGAAAGCTGTAAACGACCCTACCAGCAGTCTCGCCGTATTTGGCGCACTCTTCCCGCTAACATCACCCATTGTAATGATGGCATGTATAGCGCATGGAGTTCCAAACCCAATTCCTTATTGGGAGCTGTTTACAAGCATGACATTGCTCATTGCAGGCTTTCTGGCAACGACATGGCTCGCAGCAAAAATTTACAGAACAGGGATTTTAATGTATGGCAAAAAGCCAACATGGAAAGAAATAATAAAATGGGCAGTGCGTAAAAGCTGATGGATAATTTATCCGCAGGATGCACACTCTGTGAGATGCTGCATGATGCTGGTAATAGTTTTTCTCCGAAGCTCTAAAGAACTCTTTTGGAGAGTTCTTGCACTAGCATCGTCTGTTGTGTTGCTTATAGATTCTGTTTTCATCAGTACTCTACAAGAAGAAAAAAGAAGTTTTTAGTCATCGAACGTCTGCTTTAAGTTCTGCAATGCCAATCTTTAACGCCAAACCAGAAACCCCGCATTTGTGGGGGCGAGAAACAACAAACGAAAAACGAGAAACGTTTTCTTACCTTCGTAAAAAAATTAAACTATGCGCTGGCAGGGCAGAAGACAAAGCACCAACATAGAAGACCGTCGCGGCATCACCGGCGGTCATATCGCCGCAGGTGGCGGAATTGGCACACTCGTTATCGGCTTAATCATATATTTACTCGGCGGCAATCCCAGTGAGGTTTTAAACAACAACAACGATTTAACTGCTGCCCCGCAGCAGCAATCGGCCCAGCAACAGCAGGCAAACGATGAAACAAAACAATTTATAGGGGTTGTATTGGCAGAAACAGAAGATGTATGGACAAAGCTCTTCGACGATATGAATAAGCAATACATGAAGCCCACACTGGTTTTATTTACGCAGTCAACTGCCGGGGGCTGCGGAAATGCAAATGCAGCCACAGGTCCCTTTTATTGCCCTGCAGATGAAAAGGTTTACCTCGATGTGTCTTTTTTCCAGGAAATGCAACAACGTTTTCATGCCTCCGGCGATTTTGCAGAAGCGTATGTAATAGCGCATGAAGTAGGCCATCATGTACAAAATTTATTGGGCATTACAGAAAAGGTAGATGCTAAAAGAGGTGTAATGGGAGAAACGCAAATGAACTCTTTATCAGTAAAGCTCGAACTGCAGGCAGATTTTCTTGCGGGTGTATGGGCGCACTATGATAATAAAATTCTTGACCCCGGAGATATTGAAGATGCATTGAATGCTGCCAATGCAATTGGGGACGATAGATTGCAAATGCAGTCACAGGGATATGTAGTGCCAGACGCATTTACACATGGAACTTCAGAACAACGTATGTATTGGTTTAAAAAGGGCTACGAAACCGGAGATATTAACCAGGGTGATACTTTTAATGCACCTGATTTATAGCCGGTATGACTTTTAAGGATACATAAAAATCGCTTTCAAAAGAATATCTCCATAAAAAGAGTTTACCTTTTCGTCTTAATTTTAATGTGATGCCATTATCCTATTTAACTATACAATTTTCTATTTTTCTAAAATTTTTCAGGATCAATAAATCTGCAGAGCAACAGATAGTAAATAGGTAGTGTGTATAAAGTACACAAAAAAAATTTTTTATTGATGAAATAAAAGATATTTTTATCCCTGCTTTAAAGTTTATACGTAACCTATGAGTTTTTCAATAACTCATTAATTAAGATCCAATGATAAAGATTGTTTCGCTAAGCAGAGTAGTTTTTTTAAATTTGATGCTCGCAGGAATATATTGGATGTTGCCGCAAAGTAATTGGGATGTATCAATCCTGATTATTTTCTTCCTCGCAAACACTCTCTGCCTTTCAATAGCCTTTCACAAGGTTGGCGCTTTTATACAGCGCCATGATGCGTGTCTTTTTATCGGTCGTAAACGAACCTTACTGGTTGCAATGAGCTTAGGCGCTAATCTCTTACTGGTATCTTCTTTATTGGATAATACATCTCCTAAATATTTTTTTCTTCTGAACATTTTTTGGGGTATATTCTTATTATTGGTTAAAAGATTTGGAGATGATATTTCCGTTTTTTTGCATAAAAATTTTATGCATAACAGGCGTATAGCGGTTGTAGGTTACAATGATAAGGCAGCAAAGCTTGCTGAGCAATTAAAACAAAAAAGAAAATATTCTTTTAAAGGCCACTTTGATAATAATGAATTCAGCCTTCATAACCCTGAAATACTTAGTTCTCTCGACGCTTATATTAATCTTGCTAAAGAAAAGCATATCAATGAATTTTATGTTTCCCTGCCCCGGCATGAAGAAAGTAAAATAGCCACGCTCACGAAAAACGCCGAAAAGCACTGTATACGCATCCGCTTAATTGCCCAGGAATCAATTACAGATTCTTTTTTTTCAAGAATGCATTACATCAGTGGTTTTCCTGTACTGCAGCGCTACCACGAGCCTTTAAGACATTTAAGAAACCAAATAATAAAGCGCACATTCGATTTATTAATAAGCGGACTGATAATCATTTTCATTCTTTCATGGCTTTTGCCTTTAGTGAGCTTGCTGATAAAAATAGAAAGCAGGGGATCTGTATTTTTCACTCAATTTCGTTCAGGCAGGGATAATGATTCTTTTAAGTGCATCAAGTTCAGAAGCATGAAACTAAATGGGGTTAGTGACATACAACAAGCCAGCCGTAACGATGCACGAATTACAAGAGTGGGGGCATTTTTGCGCAGAACAAGCTTAGATGAATTTCCGCAGTTTATGAATGTATTTAAAGGCGAAATGAGTATTGTGGGTCCTCGTCCGCACATGCTGTTGCATACTGAACAATATAGCGAGCAGGTAAACAATTATATGGCCAGGTTGTATTTAAAACCCGGGGTAACGGGTTGGGCGCAGGTAAAAGGATACAGAGGAGAAATTAAAAATTTACAATGTATGGAAAAGCGGGTTGAAAATGATATTTGGTATATGGAAAACTGGTCTTTATGGCTCGACATAAAAATTATGTATTTAACAGCTCTCAATATTATTAAGGGTGATTCAAATGTTTTTTAATTCTTTATCCAAAAAGAAAGATTTCAAATAACACTTAATAAGTTCCCTTCCCATATATAAGGAAATAAACATTTCTTTTAGTTAGAAGTTTTTTTGAAATTATATCGGGCTTCAGATTTCCTTTATTTATAAACTTTTAATATCCCCCGTTATATCTTGCTAAAATTTGCTTAATTTCTTCTCACAAAAAAAATGCAAGAGTGAATTAAATCATTAAGCAAAAATAAATATGGATATTTGCGCCAATAAAAATTCCATTTTACAGATACATTAGAATCTCACTTTTGTAGTTGAATAAACCGGGTATAAACTATTCTTGCATCATTAAAGAAAAAGAAAACAGATTCGTATGATGAGATATTGCACCGTGTTATCATTTATATTTATTGCTTTTGTATCGTGCAAAGCTTATAAAAATATCCCTTATTTCCAGGATTTATCAGACACTGCTAAACTTACATTAATTAAAACAGCAACCTTTAAAAATCCTGTAATTGAGCCTGGCGATATTCTTTCTGTTACAATAGAAACACTCGATAAAGAGGTCACTTCTCTTTTAAATGCATCTGCTTCTTCTCCGCACGCTGTCACGGGTTTCTTAGTTAATAAAGATGGTGAAATTCAATTATCCTTTATTGGTAAAATAAAAGTTTCAGGTTTTACTACCATAGAGGCGGAAGAAGCAATTGCAAAAGAAGCGGAAAAACATTTTAATTCGCCAATGGTAAATGTTCGGTTTGCCAACTTTAAAATAACAGTATTGGGGGAGGTTACAAGACCGGGGACGTACATTGCCCCCACTGAAAAAATAAATCTTTTTGATGCAATAGGGCTTGCGGGGGATTTAACTCCATACGCCCTGAGAGATAACATACTTTTAATAAGAGATTCATTAAACGATAAGGCGCTTGTAAGAATGAATTTAAAGAGTAAGAATATTATAAGCTCTCCTTACTTTTACCTGCAGCCCAATGATGTAATTTATGTGGTGCCGGCTAAATCTGTGATAGCTAAAGAAGAATCTTCAGTAATCCGCTCTAATTTGCAAATTATAGCCACTCTTGTTTCGTTAACCTTAATTTTTCTTGCATTCTTTTTAAAAAAATGAGCTTAAAAAGTCTCTGCTATGAATAACAACATGAAAAAAGGGAAGGGGGAAGAAGAAATAGATTTAAAAAAAGTTCTCGCAAAATATCTTGATTACTGGAAAGTTTATTTAATATCCATTCTTCTTTGTTTTTTACTAAGCTATATATTTATTCGCTACTCTACTCCGCTTTATCAAGCCAATGCGCAGCTATTAATAGGAAGCGATCAAAGCCAGCAGGCTTCTTCTTTTTTTGATTTAAGCGGTTTGTTCAGCACAAAAAATAATGTGTATAATGAGCTTGCTATTTTTAATACCGGCGATCTTCTGGAAGAAGTGGTAGAAGCCAAGAATCTGAATCTTAGTTATTACCGGGAATCAACCATACGCACAAATGAATTATATACAAAATCACCCTTCGCAGTATTTTTTTTCCCCTATAGAAAAGCTTTTGATGTTTCGCAATTTCGCATCAAGTTTTCTGAAGAAAAGAATCAAAATAGTTTTACTGTTAATAACGCGAAGACCGATAAATTTTTTAAAGCAAAATTTGGCGATACTATCTCCATCCCTTCAGGCAAACTTGTTTTTGAAAAAACGGGCAAGCCTTTTGAAAATATATATTATTCTATAACTATTAATCCAACCCGTTCAGTAGTATCCCAGCTAAGAAAAAATCTTCTTGCTGAATATAAAAATACGCAAAGCTCAATTATAAGCTTAACTTATAATACGAATATTCCCACAAAGGGTGAAGATATTCTCAATAGTCTTATTGATGCCTATCTGCAGCGGAATCTAAATGAAAAAAACAAAGTGGCAGACAGTGCCCTTGTATTTATTAATTCCCGTATTGAAATAGTTTCTGCAGAGCTAAGAGATATTGAAAGTAACATTGAGCATTTTAAGCAAACCAATAAGATTACAGACCTTTCGGCACAATCTACGGCTCTCATTGGTAATTCACAGATCTATTACGAAAAATTAAATCAGGCAGAAGTTCAGTTAAATGTAATTAAAACAACCTTAGAGTATCTTCAGAGCGAAGAAAATAATAACAGGCCGGTGCCTTCTCTTCTTCAAAACGATCCAATTTTTTTACAGCTGGTTCAAAAATATAACAGCTTACAGGTACAGAGAGACCAATTATTATTTTCACTAAAAGAAGATAATTCCATTGTACAAAATCTTGATATACAAATGCAGAATGTTCGCAGCGATATGATTAAAAGCCTGCAAAGCCAGCAGCGGGCAGCCTCTTTAAACCGCGACCAGATTATTGCAGAAAATGCAACCATGAATTCCCGCATTTTTAATATGCCACTGCAGGAAAGAACCTATCTTAGCCTTACCCGGGAACGCGATGTAAAACAGGAACTGTATCTCTACTTACTGCAAAAAAAAGAAGAAACCGCAGTAACAAAAGCATCAAGCATTTCCAATGCCAGCGTAATTGAAACTCCAAAAGCAGTGGGCACTCCCTATTTTCCAAATAAGCCTTTGATTTATATAATCAGCTTTTTTTTAGCAATAGTTATTCCTACAGCATTTGTAGTAATTAGATCTGTACTAAACAATAAAATTTTTAACCGGGATGATATAGTAAAAGTAACGAACACAAATATTCTCGCAGAAATAGGGCATAGCGACAACATTCAACTACTCTCTATGGAAGAGGAAGGACGCTCTTTAATTGCCGAGCAATTTAGAATTTTTCGTACTAACATGAATTTTCTTACCGCTCAGAAAAAGTGCCCTAAAATTTTAGTAACATCTTCCATGACCGGTGAAGGAAAATCTTTTATTACCGCTAATCTGGGTATGGTGTACGCCTATTCCGGCAAAAAAGTTTTACTAATGGAAATGGATTTGCGTAAACCTCATCTTGCAAAAATGCTGAAATGCAATACCGAAAAAGGGTTTAGTAATTTTATAGTTTCAGGAGATTCAATTAAAGAATATGTTCAGCCTGTAACCGATAATCCAAATCTTTTTTTATTAAGCTCTGGCCCCATCCCTCCTAATCCCGCTGAGCTTCTAATGTCAGCAGCTCTTCCTGCAATTTTCGAAAAGTTCTCCGAGCAGTTTGATGTTATTATAATGGATTCACCACCTATTGGAATAGTAACCGATGCGCAAATACTATCAAATTATTCAGATGTAAATTTATTTGTAGTAAGAGAAAGATATACTTATAAAAATAGCCTTGAAATTATAGATGACCTGTTAGGCAATAAAAAATTCGCAAATCTTTACCTGATAGTAAATGATGTGCAAAGAGGCTCATCGTATAAGTATGGCTATTCCTATGGTTATAGCTATGGATATGGATATGGAAACAGCAATGGATATTATGGCAAGAAGAGTAAAACTAAAAAAGCCCGCTCAATAAAATAGTTGGCAAATAGTGCAAATACATGTTTAAATAATAGTTGCATTTTAGTTTTGATTTTATAAAAAAATAAACCCTCATTAATTTTAATTAAATAGCGGTGATAAATAAATTACTCTGCTGATGAAAATAGGTTTCAAAAATAACTTTTGGGGTTACTTCCGGTTTTATTATAGTGGAACTGGCTATAAATTATTTATTAATTTCTTTTTATGCATCATTGTTAGTTTGCTGGATGGGATGGGTCTTGCCATGTTTATGCCATTGTTCCAAGCTGTGGGCGACAATGCTGCTGATGAAAAGCACTCCATGGGCCAGCTTCACTACTTAACTGATGTAATTCAAAGTTGGGGCTTTCAATTAAATATCAATACTGTTTTACTAATATTAGTCATTTTATTTTTGATGAAGGGAGTGATCAAATTCTTGCAGCTTAATTACCAAGTGAATCTTAGACATCGTTTTCTTAAAAGACTCCGCTTAAGTCTCGTTGATCAATTACAGGAATTGAGTTACAAAGGATTTTTACAATTAAATGCGGGTAAAATACAAAATATTCTCACAACAGAAATGCAGCGCCTGTTTCAGGGTATGAACTTTTATTTTAATGCTGCTCAGGCAGTCGTAATACTTTTAACCTATATCGCTTTAGCTTTTTTGGCCGATTATCAGTTTGCTATTTTGGTGGCGGCTGGCGCAGCAATCTCTAACTTCTTTTACCGCAGAATTTATATAGCCACGAAAAAGGCTTCCATGGATTTATCCCGGAAGGGGAATAAATTCAATGGCTTTCTTATACAGGCTGTTCATCATTTTAAATATTTAAAATCTACCAATTACTTCAGCACTTATTCAAAAAAATTAAAACAGGTTATAAAAGAAACTGAAGCGTTGAATAAGAAAATAGGATTTTATAATTCTATCGGCATGAGTTTAAAAGAGCCAAGTATCATTATTATTGTTGTATTGGTAATAAAACTTCAGTTAAGTGTAATGGGTGCTGGCATAAGCTCTATTTTATTAAGCTTATTGCTTTTTTACCGGGCGCTAAGTTTTCTTATGCTGGTACAAAATAACTGGCAGGGCTTTGTTAGTAATATTGGCGCCATGCAGGCAATAGGAGATTTGTCTCAGAGCATGTTAACAATGCGGGAGAAAGAAGAATCGGCTCTATTTCAAACTTTACGCAGGGAGCTGCATATTAAAAATGCCGTATTTTCTTATGACAGGCATAAAGTATTTGATGGTATTGATATTAAAATTCCCAAAAATCAAACAATAGCAATAGTGGGTGAGAGCGGATCGGGGAAAACTACACTTGCCAATATGATAACAGGTCTTATTCAAACAGATAAAGGAGAAGTTCTTGCAGATGGTGTCTCTATTCAGCAATATAATATGAACAGCTATAGAAATAAAATAGGATATATATCACAGGAGTCGGTTATATTCAATGATACGATATTTAATAACATAACTTTTTGGGCAGAGCCTACTTCAGAAAATAAAAGGCATTTTTGGAACGTCATTGAATTGGCGTTACTTGATAGATTCATAAAATTGCAGCCGGAAAAAGAGCTCACCACGCTTGGAGATAATGGTATGCTAATATCAGGCGGGCAAAAGCAACGAATCTCCATTGCAAGAGAATTATATAAAAATGCAGAAATATTAATATTAGATGAAGCAACTTCTTCTCTCGATTCTGAGACAGAAAAAATGATACAGGAAAATATAGAAAAACTGCATGACAATTATACTATGATTATTATAGCCCACCGTTTATCTACCATTAAAAATGTAGATATAATTTACCTGCTGGAAAAAGGGAAAATTTCTGCTTCTGGAAACTTTGGTAAAATGATAGAGAGCTCTGAAAAGTTTAAGCGGATGGTAATGTTGCAGGAATTTTAAATTGACGGGAAGAAAGCAGATAAAATATTTTGATACGAGTTGTTGAAAGTAAAACCGGTAACTGCTCATCTTCATTAAGAATCTGCATATAGGTTAACCTTCAAAAAAAATGATAATTCCTTTTCTTGTGAAAAATAAATTAACATAAATGATTCCGGTAACAAAACCTTTTTTACCCCCAAGAGAGGAATATGAAAAATATATAAAAAATATTTGGGAAAGAAATTGGCTCACTAATAACGGGCCCTTAGTGAATGAGCTGGAATTAAAGCTTAAAGAACATCTTAAATTAAACCATTTATTGTTTCTATGTAATGGAACTATTGCACTGCAAATTGCTATAAAAACTCTTGAACTTAAAGGCGAGATAATTACCACCCCCTTTTCTTATGTTGCTACAACAAGCAGTATTGTGTGGGAAGGATGCATTCCGGTTTTTGTTGATATACACCCACAAACTTTGAATATTGATGCATCTAAAATTGAAGAGGCAATTACAGAAAGAACTTCTGCCATTCTCGCTACCCATGTGTATGGCAACCCTTGCGATGTAGAAGCCATAGCCAAAATAGCAAAAAAACATAACCTTAAAGTAATTTATGATGGCGCCCATGCTTTTGGGGTTACAATAAATGAAAGGTCTGTTTTTGAATATGGCGATATTTCAACAACCAGCTTTCATGCAACCAAGCTTTTTCATACTGTTGAAGGGGGAGCCGCATTTACCAAAGATCCGGCGCTTTTAAAAACGATGGCGTATATGCGCAATTTTGGTCATGATGGGCCTGAAAAATTTAGTGAGTTAGGCATCAATGGCAAAAATTCAGAGTTTCATGCGGCAATGGGGCTTGTAAATCTTAAGCATGTAAAAGATATTATCAGCAAAAGAAAAGTTTTAAGTCAGCACTATAAAGAAAAGCTTCAGTATTTGAAAATAAGCTATCCCTGCATACCAAAAGAGTTAGATTATAATTACGCCTATTTTCCTGTAATTTTTGAAACTGAAGATCAGCTATTGCGCTCTCTTAAAATAACAGAGCTTTCAAATATTTTCACACGAAGGTATTTTTATCCATCTTTAAATAAGTTGCCGTATGTAGATGTACAAAGTGTACCGGTGAGTGAAGATATATCAAAGAGAGTTCTTTGCCTGCCTTTGTACCATTCACTCACTTTTGAAGAAATTGATATGATCTGCAGGTTATTATTACGGGTACAAAACTATGAAGGTTAAAAAACGCAGTTACATTTTATTGGTAATGGTTCTAAAGCCCCTCTCCTTTGCCCGCCCGTGCCGGCAGGGACGGGCAGTGGGGGTTGGGAGGTCAATACCAGCAAGGGTTTCATTTAGTAAAGACACTAGAGTTTAAATTATATTAATAATACAAGAGATAGGATATGAAATTAGCCATAATGCAGCCTTATATTTTTCCTTATATCGGATATTTTCAGTTGGTACAAGCAGTTTAATGAAGAATTTGTACCTTGGCTATCAATAATTGATGTATTAATGTTTAATGACCGCTCAACTGTTTTGCAGATGCTGAAAGGATTTGAATTGCATTAAAACAAAATATTCAAACAATCACATTACAACTTTTATTCCCCGGTTCCCTATAATAGATGTATTAGTGTTTTTAACTCAAAGATGAAGTAAAGAATCTTTGAATAATTATGAATTGTTTTTGATGAGTGATATTATTACATACAACATAGGGAAAAAAATATTACAGGCTGATGCTATATTAAACTATCTTAAAGATATTGACACAGATTTTTCTCCTCCGCTTTCTCAAAAAGTTACACTTAGCAAGTATGCCTTAAAATTGTTTGAGCATGCATTTTTTGTAACCGCAGAATCTGTTAATGATTTGCCTGGCTTATGTGCCTTTTACATGAATGCAAATACAGCAACAGCATTCATTACATTAATACATGTAAAAAAAGATTACAGAGGAAAAGGTATTGCCGGCAGGCTTCTGTTCGAAATGATGAATCAATTACATCAAAACAACATGAGCTTTCTCGACCTTGAGGTTACTAAAAATAATCACCAGGCCATTAATTTTTACACGCATCATGGATTTATTGTTCATGAAGATAAAAATGAAAGCCTCATCATGCGAAAAATAATTTAAGCTATGGTAAAAGTTTCCATTTTATGCATTACGTACAATCATGCACCCTATATAAGAGATGCATTAGATAGTTTTTTAGCACAGGTAACAAATTTTCCTTTTGAAATAGTGATTGCAGATGATGCATCAACCGATAACAACCAACAGATAATACAAGAATATGTAAATCGTTACCCTGAAAAGATCAACGCAATTTTGCGAAAACAAAATGTTGGCGTAAATAGAAACTGGATGGATGCGTTTTTACAATGTACGGGAGAATACATTGCGATGTGTGAAGCTGATGATTACTGGACAGATTTTTACAAATTGCAAAAGCAGGCAAATTTTTTAGAAAACAATCCAGGATATTCCATGGCATTTCATAATACAAAGACCATAGATTCACAGGGTAAAATATTATCAGAATCATACCTGGGCCCAAAGAAAAAAATAGACAGAACTTTCAAAGATATTTTTTTAGGCAAAATTCCTACAGCAACGGTTATGTTTCGCAAGGATCTTATTAAGGAATTCCCAAGAGAGTTTTATAAAGTTATAAACGCAGATACATTTTTATTCGCTTTAATAGCACAGCATGGAGATGCAAAGTACATCGACGACATTAAACCATCAATGTATAGAATTCATGATGGTGGCATTTGGAGTACTCAATCCCTCATAAATAGGCAAAAACACGGGATTAATACATTGGAGAATCTTTTAGCAGTGATAAATCCAGCATATAGAAGAATAATCAACCATTATTTATCAGTTCGATATTATGGAGTAACTTCTTCATACATTCAGCATTCATATTCTTTAAAAAAAATTTTGCTGTCTTATCTAAAAAGCATCCGGTTAAATTGTAAGGCAAAAGACAGAGGAACAGCTTTTTTAACAGGGCATAAAAGAATAATTAATTCTTTACGTGCATTAACAAAAAAAAATAAGTAGCTTCTATTTTTTATTAAACCCCCGCAATTAAATTGCTTTCTTTGCACCGGAATATTATAGCAAATATTGTCTGGTCAATCTTTTATCTTACTTAATTGGAATATTACTATGAAGAATCAGGTTTTAGTTATTTTAGGCATGCATCGGTCAGGAACATCTTTAATAACTCAATGGCTTTATAAATGCGGATTAAATATTGGTGATGATCTTTTAGGGCCAGGGATGGGAAACGCAGAGGGTCATTTTGAAGATAAAGATTTTTTGCAGATACATGAAGATATTTTGCGATCCGGCAATCTTTCCCGAATAGGGCTTATTACTGCAAAGATTTCAGGAAATATTAGTGATGAACAAAAAGAGAAAATCCGGGCTAATCTCGAAGTAAAGAACAAATTACATGCACAGTGGGGATGGAAGGATCCAAGAACCTGCCTTTTTTTGGATCATTATCGTGAACTTTTAAATAATGCGAAATATATTATTATCATACGAGATTGTGATACCGTAGTGAATTCTTTAGTGAACAGAGCTTATAAAAAATACGAAAAAAAGAATTTCTCAAGATTAAATACGGTTTCAAAAAAAATTTTGAAACTATTCAGGCAACAAATTATCCATTTGTTTTATAAAAGATTTGCAACTTTTTATACAGAAGTATGGATAAACTATAATGAAGAAATATTGAAACATATTGAGAAGATTAAACAAGATAACTATATACTTATAAACTATCAGATGCTCATTGATAAAGCGGATAGAGTATATGCTTTTTTAAAAAACAGATGGCTTTTTGATTTGAATTATTATGATTTCAAAGCTATTTACAACGAAGCCCTTATTAATTCTCCGAAGAGCATAGAAAAATTTATTAAGGATAAATCAGTATTGCATAAAGCAAGAATGTTAGAAGAAAAACTTTTAAGATATAGGTTTGATAAAAGCTGATGTTTTATTTACTTATCCAATAGTTATCCCGATAATACCAAAGGTTATTTACAATAAATTGATGAAATGAAGAAAGTACTTGCAGGAGTCATGCATACAATTGAGAATGAATTTGAGAGTTGCATTCAATCTGTTCAGTCACAAAAACAAGTTCACGTTACCTATTTTGTTATTCATGATTTACCTAACAGGCAAGCTCATGATAAATTGTATGATACGTTCATGAAAGAAAATGCATATCATGATTTCTTTGTAAAAGTAGATGCAGACATGGTATTAAAGAACGATTTATTTTTTTATACCATAGGTGAAATTTTTAATGATCACCCGGAATTAATGATGGTTAGCTTTCCTGTGTACGACCATTTTTCTGAAAAATTAATTAATGGCATTCATAGCTTCAGAAATACTTTTAAGTGGGATAGAGACCCCAATGAAAATATTTATACAGATGCAAGCCCAATTAGCGATAGAAAAAAAATGCATTTAAAATTAAAGCAGAATGCCGGCGTTCATCATTGCCCCAATCCTTCTCCCTTTCAGGCCTTTCATTACGGAATGCATAAGGCCATAAAAGTAGATGCCGGATATAACATGCGTAATGCACAAGCAACACGATACAGAATGGGATTAAAGCATTACAGCACTTTAATGAGAATTTTCTTTTTAAGTTTAAAGAGCGGGCATTTACAGCAGATTTATGTTTTGGAAGGAGTGTATGCGGTCATTAAAAATAAGCTCACAAAAGAAAATGTTTCTTACAACGATTTAGAAGCGATTTCTTATTTTAAAAATTCAGTTGAAAATGTGTTTTCAATTTCTAAAAGAAAAAGGCGAAGCATATATGTTTTTTTTGCATTACTAAGAGACTATCCAAGATATTCTCTCCGCTATGTAAGCATGGCGAAAAGAATTAAAAAATTATTTTCCTGAAAAATACTAGAATGCTTAATCATAAACCTGTTTTTCTAAATTCATTTGCCCGCGGCGGCAGCAATATTGTGTGGGAAATTCTGCAAAGCCATCCGGATGCTTGTGCTCCAATTGCGGAAACAGATAAAATTATTTGGACAAAAGCCGGCAGATGGAAAGGAGTTATTAATGTTTGGCTTTCTCTGCGCGGAGGCTATCTGCTGCCCCGGCTTAAGAAGGAAAAGGGGTTTTGGATGTTGAACTATGGATTGTTTCATGCTAACAATTATAATGAACGCGGGTTGAATAAATTTGCCAGGAACTACCTGGATAAGTTATTATACACATGGAAATTAAAAAATCTTCACCATCCTTTTAATAAATATAAAACAAAGGACGAAATATACACACTGGAAGAGTTAGAGCAAACACGCATTGCGGCGAAGCATGTTAACGGCTTAATTTTTCTTATACCGGCATTAATTGAAATGTATCCTGATAGTGTTCACTTTGGCCTTGTGCGAAATGGATTAGCATTATGCGAAAGCCGTCTTCGCCGCAACACATTTAAAGATGCAGGAAAATTTGGAATTATGTACAATAAGATTGTTTCAAAATTTATAGAGTACGAGGCGAGATACCCGAATTTTCATCTTCTCAAATTTGAGGATTTGCTTGCACATCCAAAAGAGTTTGTGTGCAAATTATATGATAAGGCGGGCTTAAGTTATAGGAATAAAATAAGTGTGCGGTTAAAAGCAAAAAAATTTGTTACTTCTGAAGGAAAGCATGAAACCACCTTAAAAGAAGGGAGCAAATATTGGATTGATATGGATAATTTTTTTGATTTTGTAAATGCGGAGATTAATGAAAATCAGATTAAAAGAATGCCGTTAGAAGCTCAGCAGGATTTTCTGAAATATGCAAAGGAAAGTATGGAAAAACTGGGGTATCTGTAGCTCTCCCGAATATGGGGAATAAAGAAATATTGCATTTCATTGTTTCAATTCTTCTGTACATAAAAACAGACTTCGTTACAATAAAAAATTATGACTGCAATGAGTCATCAGGCAATTCTGAATAATTATATTATTGTTATTGCTATTGATAAACACTATTTAAAAATTTTTGACTTATGGATGAAATATTTTGAAAGGTTAAACTATAAGTCTTGTTTGAACGTTATAACTTTTGATGAAGAAAGTGAAAAACATATCAAAGAAAAAGATATTAGTTCTATTAGAATTAATAAAAGAATCAATCATCCCCGCGATATTTATGTAACAAGGCTTAAGGTCATAAAAAAAATATTAGAAACCGGCAAACATATTATACATACAGATTGTGATGCTTTTTGGTTGCATCCTCAATTGCAGGTAATAATAAAACCAGATTTCGATTTGCAAATTTCTATTGGCTATGGCATTCCAAAAAGAGCAGTAAAAGAATGGGGATTTTCTTTGTGCTGCGGCTTTTTTATTTTTCACTCTAATATTAGTACACTGAATTTTTTTGATATATGGATACAAAAAAGCATGGAAATGAATCATGACCAAAATGCTTTAAACGAATTATTTTTAACCAGCACAACAGCTTGGAATCTTAATAATACTTCATACAATAACGGGTATTGTAAAACCTTTGATATAAAAATTGAAGCAATTGATTACAATATAATTTCCCGGAAAAATAAAAAAGGAGCTCCCGTCTTTCATCCTTATTTGGCGAGCAAATATTCACATAGTAAACTATTAAACGCAATACGGCAATTAATAAAAATGGAAGATGAAAAATTCCTGCACACTGCTTATTACAAAGAATTATTTAATTTTTTTGGATGGTCAAGTGTATTGTACACTGCTTTTGTTAGGCTAACAAAAAAAATAATGAGGAACAAAAACGCATAAAACTATTTTTAATTTTTAAGGAATGAATTTGAAAGACGAATTAATATATTACGCGAAAAGGATTATGAAGAAGAAAAAAATTCAATCTCTCCGTAAAAGAGACGATGATATATCTTTTGCACAATTCGATCTGCATAAATGCATCTTTATACATATTCCCAAATGTGCAGGCATATCGGTTGCCAAATCGTTATTAGGAAAACGAATAGGACATTTATCTGCCTTAGATTACAGAATGATATTCAGCAAACGAGACTTCCATAATTATTTTAAATTTACTTTCGTTCGCAATCCCTTTGCACGATTAGTATCTGCCTATGAGTTTATGCAAAACGGCGGTTATGGCAAAGAAGATGAAAATATTGTTTCTGTTGTTAAGCAGTATTCAAGTTTAGAAGCTTTTGTAATGCAATACCTCACTATTACAAGAGCTAAAGCTATTCGTCATTTCAGGCCACAACACTATTTTATTTGTGATTCCCGGGATACCATTTTAGTAGATTATTTAGGGCGATTTGAGCTACTTGAAAAAGATTATGAATACATTCGAAAAAAAATAGGAGCAGGGGAACCTTTGAAAAAAATAAACATCACTAAAGGTAAGGACCTTGCACTAACAGATTATTATAACAGTAAACAAGTAGTGCAAAAAGTAATATCAATTTATGAAAAAGATTTTGAAATATTACAATATTCTAAAGAACTTTCTTCGCTTCTGTGATTATAGTATGTCTCAACTCTTTCCTCTTAGTTTTTTTACTAAATGCAGGCAATGGATCGAAAAAGAATTTTAATGATCTCAGCTCAATTCGTGCCAGAAATATTTGGCGGAGGAGTTCAACAGTGCCTGAAACTTTCGAGAGAATTAATAGAAAACAGCTATCAAGTTACCGTTTTAACAAGCCGTAGTACTTTCAAACTTCCCCGTAAAGAAGATATAGAGCGTATTCATGTAATAAGAATCTGGAGCGGTACGCCTCCCCAACTTATGGGCAAAAATATTATAAGCAGTTTTATCTGGTTTATTGGCTGTGTAATATGGTTTGCATGGCACAAGCAAGAATTCGATATAATACATATACACCAGGTAAAATTTCAGGCGTTTGTAGGCGCTCTTATAAGCAGGTGGTATAAAAAACCGGCTCTGGCAAAAATTGGTAATCCATTTGATCTTGAAGGCCTGAGAGAAAAATCAATTTTTGGCAGGCTCCTATATAAAACAGTCAAAAAAGATATAAGCATATTTGTTGCTATAAGCACTCAAATAGAAAAAAATCTATGTAATCATAATTTGCAAACAGGTAAAGTAATTAGAATTTCAAATGGAGTGCACCAACCCCTAACATTTCAGGAAATTCAGCAGAAAAAACAAGAGTACCGCTTGCGTTTATTCAGGGAAAATCCCGAACCGCAATTTATCTCCTCCAAATATTTTTTATCAGTAGGCAGATTATCAAAAGGGAAAAATATTTTTTTAATGATTTCCGCTTTTATGGCTGTTGCAAGTAAGAATTCATTTGCAAAATTGTTTATTTTGGGTGATGGAATTTTAAGAAAAGAAATAGAAGCTTTTATTTTGAAAAAAGGCATGAGTAATCATGTTATTTGTATGGGGTATGTAAAAAATGTTAGGGATTATATGATTGCAGCTGATTTTTTTGTGCTGCCCAGTTCAATTGAGGGTATGTCTAATTCCTTACTTGAAGCGATGAGCGTGGGCCTTGTGGCTATATCCAATAATATTAGTGGAAGTGCTGATTTAATTAATAATAATAAGAATGGATTCTTGGTGGATACACCTTTAGAAATGAATTTACCAGGGATAATGTTGTATGCCTCGCAATTGCCTGATAAAAAGATTCTTGAAATGCAATATGAGAGTTTTTCTACTATCAGTGAAAATTATACCATGGAAATAATCACTAAGAAATACATTAATCTTTATCATTCTATATTTACTGTTTCCTGAAATTAAAAAATTGCTTTTATGGATGCGCCCTTTTTCAGTGTAATTATCACATGCTATAATGAAGAGAAATTTATTGGTCAAACTTTAGACAGTGTGCTTGCTCAAACCAAAGTTCACTTAATAAAAGAAATCATTGTTGCAGATGATGGCTCTAAAGACAGTTCAAAAGAAGCGGTTTTACAAAAGGCATCAGAATATCCCATTATAAAATATGTTTATCAGGAAAATAAAGGATTGCCTTCTGCACGCAACACAGCCATTTTGCATTCTTCGGCAGAGTATATTGCAATTCTTGACGGCGATGATTTATGGGAAAAAAATAAAATTGAAGTGGTAGCAAAATACATCGAAGATTATCCCCGGGTTGCCTTGTTTTATTCTAACTATTACAGGTATTTCTATCAAAATAATAAATTGCTGCCTCATAAGGTAAATGCTTATCACCATGATGAAAAGAATTTGCTGCCTCAATTTCTTTCTAAAGGCGGGCCTATCGTGCCCTCATCTGTTGTAATAAAAAGAGAATGTTTAAACGATGTTGGTCTCTTCGACCCCGAATTCAAAATGGCAGAAGATACAGACTTATGGTTACGAATTGCAGTGAACCATTCGTTTCAGCATATAAATCAATATTTGCTGAAGAAGCGACAGGTGGAGAGCAGCCTCGGAGATAATACATTGGAAAATGCGAAATATTATAAGATGGCCTTTGATAAAATAGAAAAAATGGTGCCTGCTGTAAAACCTTATCGCCGCCAGAGAGATATTATCATTCATTATAAATTAGGACTATACTATTATCATAAAAAAGAATGGCAAAATGCACGGCGTGAATCATGGAAAGCCATAACAAAAAAAATTAATTATGGAAAAGCATATCTTTTGCTGATGTCTGCTTTTATTAAACCTGTTTTACGAATTGATATTTTAAAGACAATTAAAAAAAGCAAATTTAATTTTTCCTGAAAAGCTTGTGATGGTTAGCAAAATTCATCTCCCCGATTTTTTAGTAATCGGTGCGGAAAAAGGCGGTACTACATGGCTTTATACACAGTTGAAAAAGCATCCTGATATTTTTTTGCCCGCTACCAAAGAAGTGCAGTTTTTTAATAAGTATAATTCCAATTTAATTCAACGGGATTATTTTCAGCAAGGCATAGATTGGTATGCAAATTTCTTTAAACAATATAATGGGCAAAAAGCAGTGGGTGAAGTTACGCCCATGTATCTATGTGATGCGGAAGCGCCCCTGCGCATAAAGCAAACGTTGCCCCATGTAAAGCTTATTGCAATATTGCGCAATCCGGTGCAGCGTGCCTGGTCGCATTATTGCATGGCAAAAAATAAAGAACATACAAAACTAACTTTCAGAGAAGCTATTAGGCAAAGAGAACCGCGTTTTATTGACAGGGGTTTATATTACAATCAGCTAAAGATTTATTATCAGTTATTTCAGCCAAATAAAATTATAGTTATATTTTATGAAGAGGTTTTTAAAAATCCGGAACATTGGCTTTCTGAGATTTGTAAATTTCTAAGCGTTGATGATTCTTTTTATGTAAAAGATTCTTCCATACATGAAAAAGTATTTCCTGCATCTGCCTATAAAAGTGCAAAATGGGTAAACATACAAAACGCCATTACACATAAAATAAGAAAAAATAAAACACTGGGAAAAGTATTGAACTGGTTAAAGCGCAGGGGAGTTACAGAGTGCTTGAAAAAATTAAACGCAGTTGAAAAACCTTACGATAAAATAAATGAAGGCGATGCAATACTTTTGAAAGAATTTTATAAAGAAGATATTGCAGCCTTATCTCTGTTATTAAAAAAGGAGCTCCCGTTTTAATTAATGAAAATTAAATTTCACCATATCCTCGCTATTTTTTTAGTTACTCTTTTTCTTGATTTTGATTACGAAGGGCCCTTTATTCGTTTAAGAATAATTGATGGCTTTTTACTTATACTGCTTGCCGTAATGATTATATCAGCCAAAAGCATTAAAGTTATTAATCATCCCGTGGTATGGTGCATGTATGTTTTTATATTTTATATTATTTTGAATGGCTTTACAAAAGTTGATATGCCTACTGTGTTGAAAGAGGGGCTTCAGCTTGTTGAATATCTTTTCTTGTTGCATTTAATAGCAAAGGCCACTGATGAATCTGAAAAACGAAAAGAATTTTTGAATATACTTTTCTGGGGCACAGGGGCCGTTGCCATTTACAGCATGGTATATCATATTTCAAGAGGAGTTTATTCCGGGTACAAAGACCTTGATGCGGCTAAACATGCTTTTGCATTTTTCGCATTGCTGGCTGTGATTCGTTATTTTTCTGAAGTCAAGAGAAAAAATACAAACCTGTTGCTTTTATTAATTTCTTTATTAATGGTATTCCTTGCCGGTGAGCGAAAAGGCTGGGCAGGCCTTGTTACAGGCATTATCGTTTTTGTTTTACTGCAAACAAAATCGAATTTAAGCAGGCGAAATTTGAATGCAATTGTTTTCTTTTTTGCAGCCTTAATCGTTTTGTGGCTGGTGATTGCATTTTATATTTCAGGAAATGAAAAGTTTCATTATATCAATCGTCAGTTAGTATCGTTAACAGATTTTGTGAATCATTTAATCTCTTCTTCAGATGATGAGGCGTACGCATCGAGAAGCAATGAAGAGCGCATCTTCATGATTAATTATGGAATGAAGCTTTTTTATCAGTATCCTCTTTTTGGCGTTGGCGTTGACCAATTCCGCAGCTATATGAGCGAAGCTTCGTATGGACTTATAAATCATGATGCGCATAATTTTTATTTAAAAATACTTGTTGAAGATGGCACCATTGGAATATTTTTATATTTGCTTCCCCTTACCATCGTGCTTTTAAATTTATTAAAAAAGAACAGGAACCTGTCGCCTGAAATAGCGTTGGGTGCACGAATCATAATAGCCTTATTTTTTTTAGGTGCGTTTGTAAATTTATTTTTAGCCGGTAAAGCGCTGAGTTGGTTTTATATTATTTTACCCGCAGGCATGCTAATGGGATTAAATAAAGAAATAAAATCTTTGAGCTATGAAGAAGAAGAAAACGAAGAAGAAGAGCCTGCTGCTGTTGAGGAAATTTCTTATGAGCACGGCGGTAGTTTTGCATAGCTCCTTTGTTTCACCTGCCAGCAAAAAGCGTGATTACAATCACTTTCCTCTGTAGTGCAAGTGGCGTCATGGTAGTGTGCGCAGGTTCATTTTGCATGGCATTTCCCCTTTAGGGGGCAGGGGGTATATAATTATTTCAAATGAAAGAAGAAACAAAAGAACGCATTCCCCGTTTTCTGAAAGATATTTTTCGTTCTATTGTTATCTTATTTCGGCTGCCCCTATCCGGCTTCAGAGCTTTACCTCATTTCATTATTATAGGAGTTCAAAAGGGTGGCACTTCTACCCTGTTTGAATTATTAAAGCAGCATCCTGACATTCAAACTTCCTGCTTTAAAGAGGTTCACTATTATGATTTTAACTATTCGAAAGGCATTCATTGGTATAAAAGTTTTTTTCCCGTGAACAAAAAAAATAGTAAAGTAATTTATGGAGAGGCTTCGCCCTATTATATTTTTCATCCTCTGGCGCCTGAAAGATTATATAAAGATAACCCCAACGTAAAATTGATTGTAATGCTGCGAAATCCTGTTCATCGTGCTTATTCGCATTATCAAATGGAAAAAAGAAAAGGAAGAGAAAAGCTATCTTCTTTTGAAGAAGCAATACAAATTGAAGAACAACGAACCATGCAGGGTTATAAAACAATCAGCAGCAAAAAAAAATCATATAATTATGCGCATCAAATTTACACTTACCTCGCAAGAGGAAGATATAATGAGCAAATTGAATTATGGTTAAAATATTTTAGCAGAGAGCAGCTTTTGATACTAACGAGCGAAGATTTTTTTTCTAATCCTGTAAAATCATTAGAACGGGTGTATCAGTTTTTGGGTGTGCCCTGTGTTTTCCCAAAAGATTTAACCGCTAAAAATCAGGGGCAATATTTGCCGGTAAGCAAAGAAACAATTGCTCATTTGCGAGCCTATTATAAACCATATAATGAAAGCCTGTCGGCATTGTTAGGTGAAGAATTTAACTGGAGCTAACCTACGCAGGTTTTAAAAACCTGCGTAGGTTTATGCAAATAATATTTATTATGAAATATTATTTGTTTTAGAAATAGCGCACAAACAATAGATGATGCAAACGGATTTTCTTTCTATGTGCTTTATGTGATAACTATAAAGTAAAGATGCACGAAGAACAGAAGGCAGATTCGGACACACGGCTCAAAGCCGTCAGAACCGATAACTTTCATTTGTCTATGTGGTGTCATTAAAAACTATGGTTGAAATTTCTCCGCTTAAAATATTATACATTGTAAGCATCAACACTACTGCTTCTGTTCCATTAGAAGCAGCGAAGAAAATTGCCTCTTTAAGTTCACAATATGGAATATCATTTTATGCAGCCTGTTATTATAAGCAACCGAATCCTGCTCTTAAAATAAATTATGGTAAAGAGCTGATTGAATTAGACTTCAGCACAAGTTATAGCCTGAAAAATATCAGACGCTTTTATAAGCTTATTAAAAAAATGAAACCTGATATTATTCATCTGCATCATGGCGTGTCTGCTTTCCAGGGTGCTATGCTGGCAAGGCTTGCAGGCGTAAAATATATTTTTAAGACGGAGCACAATGACCATAAGTTTTATAAATGGTATCAGAAAATAGTAACGGTGCCCATCTTTTTAATGGCTGATAAAATAATCTGTAATTCTAAAAGTACCGCAAATTCTTTTTATTCCTGGGAAAAATGGATTGCAAAAAATAAAACGACTGTTATTTATAATGGCATTAATGTAATCCACATTATAAAATTTAATACAGAAGAAAATTACATCTCTGTAAGAAAAAAATACAATATTAAAGATGATGAGCTTCTTCTCGTAAGTACAGGTCGTTTAATTAAACAAAAAAATTATGAGCGCTTAATCAGAGTCGCGGCGACAGTTTGCAAAAACCAAAAGATACAATTGCTTATTGCGGGCGGTGGCCACCAGGAAGCATTGCTTACTGCAATTATAAAAGAAGAAGGGATGAGCGATAAAATTAAATTATTGGGAATGGTGCAGCGAGATAAAGTGTATCGCATTCTTAATGCAGCCGATATATTTGTGATGCCCTCTCTGTGGGAAGGTTTTTGCAATGCTCTCGTTGAAGCGATGGCGGCAGGCAAGCCTGTACTTATTTCCGATATAAATACACTGCGTGAAGTGGCTGGCGATGATGCAGCAATTTTTTTTAATCCGTATTCAAGCGAATCTATTGAGCGGGCCATAATCACTGCAATCAATTTACCAAAAGAGAAATTACAGGCGTTTGCCTCTGCAGCAAAAGAGAGAGCCTGCAATAATTTTACACTGGAGAAAACTGCTGCACGTTATATTCACCAATATCTTGAGCAGGGTAAAAAATGAAAAGAAAAATTGTATATATAGCAGGATATAGCCGCAGCGGCTCTACCATTCTTGATATTTTACTTAGCAGTCACCCGCATATATTTGGTACCGGAGAATTGGTTTATTTATTTGATGACTGGATAAATGTAAATCGAACCTGTTCCTGCGGAAAGATTTACAGCGAATGCGATTTTTGGAAAAACTTTCAATTGCCTCAGGATATAAATTTTAAAAACGCGATTGAAATAATAAGACTTGTTGAAAGCCGCAAACATCTCACTGCACTGATTCATCATAAAATTTCATCACCTGTTATTAAACAATACAAAAAAATTCAGGCTTCACTTTACGGTTATGTTTTTGAAGCTTCGGGCAAAAATATAATTGTGGATTCGTCTAAAACTTCCCGTGATATGGCAGGGCGTTTTTATGCCTTGCATCAATATACTGCTTTTGATGTGTATGTAATTCATCTTGTAAAAAACGGATTGAGTGTCATAGAATCTTATACAAAAAAGGGGAGCAATTGGGCTTTGGAAAACCATATTAAAAAAGCCCCTCTTCTTGCCGCACGTTCTTCTATGGGATGGCTGCTTGCAAATACAATTGCATTGCGCTTGGGAGAAAAAATTTCATCAGAAAAATATCTGCAGATAAAATATGAAGACCTTGCTAATAATCCCGTAGAAATATTTAGCAGGATTGCAGCATTTATAAATGAAGATTTATCCGTTGTAATAAATTCAATTCTTGCGGGTAAATCCTTTAATGCAAATCATAATGTTGGCGGCAACAGGCTGCGTATGGAGAATGAAATTAAATTTAATGTGAGCAGTAATGATAAAAAGAAGATAAACCTTTCATTAAAGCATCGCTTACTATTTAAACTAATAGCAGGTAATTTGAATAAAAAATTGGGATACAATTAAGGCAGCTACCACATAAGGCACATAAAAACATAAGTTGCTTAAATCATCTTTCTATTTGTTTAAATTATTTTTAATAAACCTTTACTTCAAGCTTTCCTTGCTTCAATGCAATTTCAGAATCGGTATTATTTCTAATAATTACAATTACCTTATTTGGCGCACTTACATAAGATGAGATTGCGCATCCCTGCAGCTTTAATGAAAATGAAGCCTGCGAAAATTGGCCGGGAATAATTCCTGAAACCGTTACTGTATCCGTTATTTGAGAATTCACAAAAATTTTACCCGGCATAAAATTAAGCTGTGCAGAATGTTCCTGCGATTTGGGTAAATATTTATTTGCATCCGATGAAGCTGTTGTTGAATAGTTACCGATCCCTGTATTATCATGTATCCAAATTGTTTCAATATTGCTGTTGCGGCTGCATATTATATTCGTTTTTGCACCACTATTATTTTTTTCAAACACATTATCTTTTATTATTACATGCGCTGCACTAATACCAGCTTTCACGGAACCTGCCAACATACAATTTTCTTCATCGCCTGCGGCTTTCATCGCAATGTTATTAAATGTATTTCCTTTAATTAATAATGTAATTACACCCTTTTGTTGGGAGATAGGAGTCTTGTCAATGTTCAGGAAATTGTTATCGGTTACCTCTAAAAAATCTCCTCCTGTAACACCAATTCCATAAACACAATCTGTAATATCGTTGCCTGTAAATTTTCCTAAGCCCTCAATATCTCCGGCGCCGGCAAGATTAGAAAATGAACAGTCCTGCACATACACAGAACCGGAAAAGGCTTTGCCCGTTTTATTCCCCTTGCCTGTAAATTTTACATTGATAATATTATTTACTGAACGAAGGGCTATATTAAATTTCCCTTCTATGGTGCCGTTCTTAACAGTAATCGCATTTGTAATAAGATTTTTGGTGCCGGCCACTTCAGATAAAATATGAAAATCCTCTACCACGCATTTTTGTAAATGAGAGCCTTGGTTAAAATCCAATTCATAGTTTTTTAAAAACAATCCTTTAATATGAACGGTTTCACACTCATTCCCTACATGTATTTTCGGTCGGTAAAGAATAGTATCGGCTACTAAATCGCCTGTTGCCTGCAAATTATTAATGATTACATTTTTACAATGCTCAATGTGCACTGCATCCTGCAACGGATTTTTAATTACACAATTATTAATTTCTGCCACGCTGTTTTTGCCCGCATGATTAGAGGAATAATGAATGCCTATGCTGCCGCCATCTGTGTACACGCTATCCCATAACGCATGACAATCAAACTCACTTCTTGCTTTAAAGTAAGCCCACTGGTGACCGTGCCCACCTGTATTCAGCGGATTTTTTGGATTATTCTGTGATATAGTGAGACCATTTTTGCCAACGCAATTTTTAAAGGTTACATCCTTACAATTAAACGCAACAACACCTTCTCCCGCATTATCTTTTATAGTAACATCTTTGATTATGACTGACTGAAACCTTTGTGCACTAAGCAATCCGGTGTTTCCTTCTGCATCCCATATCAGTTGAGGATTCTCTAATTTATTTTCTTTGTCTCTGTTTGCAACCGGTGTGTTTTGATAAAACCTGTTACCGTCAAACGTGCCTCCATACCATTCAATCTTTCCTTTGTAATCACCGTTTGCAACAGAGATTTGTCTGAACCGTATCGCATTATATCCGCCCTGCTGCTTCATTTTAATGGTAACGCCATAAGCATATACAGTAAAGCTTTTATCATCAATCGTAATAAGAGAATCAAGTGTATAAGTGCCGGGCTTTATATGTATTACAGAGCCATCAGCAGCAGATTCAAAAAGATTTTTTATTACACCTGTTCCATTTATAGCAGAATCTTTTTTCGTGGAAGAGGAGTTTATTTTGCCCGCTGATTGTTCTGTTTCAATAACAGATTTTGTTGATGAAGTATTAGCAGATACGCAACTAATAAATATTGATAGCATCAAAGTACGATATTTCATTCGCTTTCTTTAAAAAACATACAATAGGCAGAGAGTGTCAAAAATACCTGAAATTTATTTCTTCAAAAAAATCAGGAGCTAACATTTCGGTAAAAAAATAAACTATTTTCAAACCCTTTTACGGAAGTATATTTCTGGTGAATAGTTTTTGGGACAGTGATGAATTGTAAATGGATTGTTCTTGTATAAACTAATGAATTGAATTTTTATTTTTTAAAATTATCATGAGTAATGCCTTGAAACCAAATGTTGCCATTGTAACAAATATTGCGTGGAATATTTATAATTTCAGAAGACCACTTGCCCTTGCCATTAAAGATGCGGGATACAACCCCATTTTTATGGCAGCACCGGACTCCTATGCAGAAAGGCTTACAGAGGAAGGTTACACATTTATTCCTTTTACAAATCTGCAGAGAGCGGGTATCAATCCTTTTAAAGATATTCAGCTTTTACGCGATTTTATTAAAGCCTTCAAGACGCTCAACATAAAATGCGCTCTTCTTTATAATGCGAAGCCACTGGTATATGGCAGCTTAGCTGCCTCTTATTTAAAAATTCCTTACATACCCACTATTACCGGTTTGGCGGGCCCCTTTTCCGGCAACAGGTTTTTCATAAGTAAAATCACTACGATGCTTTACAGATTTTCTTTGAGAAAAAGCTGCAAGATTGTTTTTCAAAATGAAGAGGACAAAAAGTTTTTTCTCCATAAGAAGATTACACAACCTGAAAAAGCATTTCTTATAGAAGGGTCTGGAGTTGATATGGAAAAATTCAGAGCAGAACTTTATGGGCTACCTCCGGAAGATAAAATTGTTTTCTTGATGTTTGGTCGCCTTTCCCGGGCGAAAGGAATTGAATATTATGTAAGTGCTGCAAAAGCAATTGGAAAAAAATATTTCAATGTTGTATTCAGGTTAGCCGGTCCTTTTGATAACGATAAGCTCGCAATCAGCAGGGAAAAAGTTGAGGAATGGCGTCAGCAAGCCATAATAGAATATTTAGGTGTTTCAGATTTTATACAAAAAGAGATAAGTGAAGCGCATGTAATTGTGTATCCTTCTTACTACCGGGAAGGTATTCCAAAATCTCTTATTGAATCTGCGGCTATGTCTCGTCCAATCATTACTACAAACAATGTTGGCTGCAGAGAAGTAGTTCAGCAAGGTGTCAATGGCTTTTTGATTCCCATGAAAAATACACAGGCATTAATAGACGCCTGTGAGAATTTTATACAGATGCCCGTTGAAGTAAGAGATAAATTAGGCAAAGCGTCCCGGCAGATAGCAGTTGAAAGATTTGATGAGAAAAAAGTAATTGCTAAATATTTAAAGCTTATAAACAACTGTGTGGTTTAATATGTTGCTATAAGACTTTATTGAATATAGAACTGATAGGCGGTCTTGCGGCTCTAAGACGTAAGACCGTTGCTGCAAACTTCAGGTCGGAATAAAAATGTAATTAAATATCGAACTAACTTTTTACCATTTCTACATTTACGCTGATATCAACATCTTTGCTTACTACCAGCCCGCTGGTTTCTGTTGCCTTATCCCATTTAAGATTATAATCAAAACGATTAATGGTTGCTTTGGCTTTAAAGCCTGCTCTCGTTGAGCCCATGGCATTTACCATGCCCCCGTAAGTTACATCGAATGTAACGGGCTTGGTAACATCACGAATAGTAAGATTGCCCTCAAGCTTATATTTATTCTCGCCCAGTGGTGTAAAAGACATGCCTTCAAATTTCATAGAGGGATATTTTTCTGCATTAAAAAAATCATCAGACTTTAAATGATTATCCCTGTTTTCATTATCGGTGCTGAGTGAGTTAATATCCACGGTAAAATTAATTTTGGCATCAGAGAAATCGGGCTTTGAAGTTTCCATAGTGCCCTCAAATAATTTAAAGCTTCCGTCAACTTCTGAAACAAGCAAATGCGTTACCGAAAATTTTACTGCTGAATGAACTTTATCAGCCTTCCAGAGCGTAGGTTCACGCAGAGCACGTGAATTGTTAGAAGATTTTTTTGCTTCGGGAATTAAAGCTGTAAAAGCAAAGCTTGTAATAGCTATAATGGCAATCACAGCAATAAAGGGAATTGTTTTTTTCATAAATTTTTTTTTATGGAAGATTAAAAATGATTAAGAGAATGATGTTTAAATATGTTATAAATTTTATGCCAAATTTGAATATAAAATTCCGAAAGAAGCAAATAAAAAAGTGGATAACCGAAAAATAATTATTACTGGTGATGGCTCACACAGCATTTCTATCAACGGAACTGAAATAACTTATCATAGTAAGCATGGGGCTATTCAGGAAAGCATGCATGTATTTTTAAATGCAGGTCTTAAATTTTTCTTATCAGGAAATAAATTTGAGGAAAAAGCTTCTCTTAATATTCTTGAAATCGGCTTTGGAACTGGTCTTAATGCACTGCTTTCATTGCAGCAGTCAATACTTATCCATCAAAAAATATTTTATTATGCTATAGAGCCGCATCCGTTGAATAAGGAAGAATTTGAATCGCTTAATTATCCGCAATTGATTGATACCTCGTTGTCAAAAAATTTTTTACAAATGCATCAATCACCATACGAAGAAACAATTTCAATACATCCTTTATTCAGCCTTTTAAAATCGAACTCATTACTGCAAAATATAAACCTCACAAAAAAATTTCATCTCATTTACTTCGATGCTTTTGCTCCTAATTATCAACCTGAATTATGGACAACAGAAATTTTTAAGAAGATGTATAATATTTTATACTATAATGGAATGCTTGTAACATACAGTAGTAAAGGCAATGTGCGCAGAAGCATGCTTGCTGCGGGTTTCAGCACAGAAAAAATTGCAGGCTCACCACATAAAAGAGAAATGCTCAGGACAATAAAAAAAGAATCAGATATTAAAGCTTAAATTGGCAATAAGCTCATCGGGCAGCTTTGGTAATTTTCTTCTTTCAATTAAATAAGTAGAAAGTCCCGAAATATCCCTGTAAATATAATGCTTACCCAAAGCGCCGTCAAGATAACCTGTGCCACTGGTATTGCCTGTGCCCACACGCATACCAATCATTCGCCTCACCATTACCAAATGCTTATGTCTCCAATTGCTTAAAAGATTATCAATCTCTACGAGTGAATCGAGTATTTGATACGATGTTTGAAACACAGGAAAATCCCTGTACAGCATAATAAATAAAGCGCTGCGCAGAGCGTTGGAAGAAAAATTATCTTTTAAGTCTGCTAATTTTTGCGCATCATATCCCATATTATTCCAGTTAAAAAAGACATAATCAAAATCATTTATTTTTCCTGCTTCTCTTTCTGTTAACCCATTTTTATAAATATTTTTGTAATCGTTCCAGAAAATATGCTCTATGTTTTTCTCAGCAGATATGGGTTGATAGTTTTTCCAGAATTCATTTTTAAAAAAAGGCATTCTTTCCAGCCATTTATTTACAAGCTGCAGCAAATTTTCTTTTGCTTCTGCCTGTGTTATGTTTACATAATCAGTCTGAGTAAAGCCACCTTCATTCATTCGTTTATAATAATCCTGATGATGACGTTTATCCATTTGCAGGCCCAGCTTCGCCTCTATCAATCGAAACTGCTTGCTTTGAAAACCGGAAGAAGGAATTAAGAGGTTACGAAACTCAAGGAAATCAAGCGGTGTCATGGTATCAAGAATGCTCACTTGCTGATTCAGCAATTCCAAAATACGAATCACCCGCTGCAGGCGATGCCTCACAAGGTTAAGGTCTTCTGAGTTATCATTTATTTTTTCCTGGCTAAAAACTTCGGTGGCATAATCCAGTTCAAATAAAATTTGCTTAAACCAAAGTTCATACGCCTGATGAATAATGATAAATAACATTTCATCATGCGCCGGAATATTTCTTTCTTCAAAGCTTACCGGATGCTGGCTTTCAAGCACTTTATCCAACTCGAGATAAGTGCTGTAATAACGCGGCTCATTCATATAAAAGCAATTAATAGCGCAAAGAAACGGTATGTTTTAAAATTATAGAAACATAGGCTTACAATTGGTATAAGAATAAAAAACATTTATGTACCAAGCTGTAATATTACTATCAAACTTCCGTTGCCTCAACTTAGTCAAGGCCTTGTTCGCAATGCAGCAAGCTTCAATATTACTCAGGAATCCGCAATCTTTTCACAAATTAATTTTTACTTGTAAAACGTTTGCTACATTTGTTGCTTCAAAAAATTTCATGGAATACAATACTACAAGAAATGCCCTGAGCATGCGGGAGTATGGCAGGCACATACAAAAAATGGTTGAATATTTATTAACCATTGAAGATACGGAAAGGCGGCAGCAACAGGCGCAGGCAATGATAGAGCTTATGGGCTTTCTAAATCCGCACCTGAAAAATGTGGAAGACTTTCGCCACAAGCTTTGGGACCATTTATTTTTTATAAGCGATTTTAAATTAGAAGTGGAGAGTCCCTATCCAATACCTAAAAAAGAAACTTATAAATTAAAGCCAGATCCGCTTGAGTATCCAAAACGTTATCCAAAATATTCTCACCTCGGCAAAAATCTTGAGCTTGTAATTGATAAAGCATTAAAAGAAGAAAATCCTGAAAAAAAGGACGGCTTCGCACATACGATTGCCTATTACATGAAGCTTGCTTACAGTAACTGGCACAAAGAATTGGTGCATGATGATGCCATAAGAGCTGAGCTCGACAGCATTACAGGCGGCGAGCTTGAATTTAGCAACACACCTTACATAAAGCATCGCAATCAAAATTTTGAACGGGATGATTATCGCAGCACGGGACGCAGACAAAATTTTGGAAGCCGTGGGGACCGCAATGACCGCACGAATAACGGTCGCGATAACCGCAGTAACCGTGACAGCAGAACCGGCAGCAGTGGCAGGGATGGCGGCGGCAGAAGCAATGGCAGAGGAGAAAGTAACCGAAATCAAAACTATAAAAAGAGATTTTAAATATTTGTGCGAACAAAAAAAAGCCCCGTTAAAAAAAGCGGGGCTTTCTTTTGGGGGTTTATGATTGCTTACTCTTTTTATAAACACTTACATCATTCCCGTCTGAAGTTATTTTCAGTATGATTTCCTTTCCATTTTTTTGCATGCGTGTGTAATAACAAAGACCTTCTTCCACGCTGTTAAATTCAATAGTTTCGGTTGCGCTGCAGCCGGCATATTTTTTCTCAATTGTCAGCAGCGCATTTACAGGCAATTGTTCAAATGGAATTTTTCTGCTCAATATCATCCTTTCTCCATTTTCGTTGTAGAAGGCACGCATATCCTGTGCATTCCATGTAAAGATGGCTTCAGTATATTCATCAAACGAAACCCATTTTACATTTTCTGCCCCTTTAAATTCAGTTGTAAAATGGTTTAATATTTTTGCATTAACATCAGTAGTTTTTGCAAAGGAGCTTGCGGCAATTGCCAGCATGATTGCGGCTGAAAGAATTAGCTTTTTCATAATGAATGTTTTAAGATTGATAAATGTTTTTTAGAAATTTGATATACCAAATGTAAACTCACTTCCCTCCTCATTAGCTTAATTATGACCAAATTCATCTGCTAAAGCAAAACTGTTATAAGCGGTATAACCCAACCATTTTTCTGTAAAAACTGAATCGCTGAAAGCCTTTGCAGTATTGATTAAAAAGGTTGTTTTTTAATAAAAAATAAAAAGTGGTAATGGGGGCGTTAAATTTTAGAAGTGGCAGACGGCTGATTTAATTATCAGCAACAGCAAAATAAAAAACAGAACAAACAGGGTAACAAAAATAAAATTTGGAGGATATAATACATATTTAGATATTTGTCTAAATATACAAACATCTAAACAGTGAATATTCTTTTTAAAGCATTAAACGATGCAACAAGACGTGAGATACTGGAAAGGCTGAAAGAGCGTGATATGACAGCAGGCGAAATAGCCGATGCTTTTAATATAACAAAGCCCAGCATATCGCATCATCTCGATTTGCTTAAGCAGGCCAACCTTGTTACAGCCAGTAAAGAGGGGCAGTATATTTATTACTCCATTAATCTTACTGTAATGGACGACCTGCTTGGCTGGCTTATCCGGTTTACCGGCAAAAAGAAAAAAAGAGTTAATGGAAAATAAATTATGTCAATTCAAAACTTCTAAATATGAAACCTAAATTCAAAACCCTCGATGTGTTTGTAATGTTATTTGCATTTGTGCCGCTGGCATATTTGCTCATGGTTTATTCTAAGCTCGGTAATACCGTGCCGCTGCACTTTGGATTAAATGGCCAACCCGACAGATATGGTAACCGCTCAGAATTAATCTCCGTTATTATTATATTAACTGTGGTAAATATTGGTGTTTACCTGCTGGTGAAATTTATTCCCTTAATCGATCCCAAAAAAAAGACAATGCAATCGGCTGCTCTATTTCAAAAATTAGCTGTTATAGCTTCTGTTTTATCGGTATTGATTGGTGTGGCAATAATTTATGCTGCGCAAAAAGGTGCATTCGATTTTGGCAATATCTTTTTTGCCATACTGGGTATCTTTTTTGCCATATTAGGCAACCTTATGTACAGCATTAAACCTAATTATTTCGCAGGTATAAGAACCCCATGGACACTTGAAGATGAAGACACATGGAGAAAGACACACCAGCTTGGCAGCAGAATCTGGTTTATTGGCGGCATTCTCATTGCACTGATTTCTTTTATACTTTCTAAACAAATTATGCCTGTTGTATTTATTGTACTCATATCGGTAATGGTGCTTATACCGGTTATTTATTCTTATATCTATTTTAAAAAAAATCATAAAAGAACTTTACAATGAAAAAGTTATTAGTCTTAGCCCTCGCCTGTATCCTTATCATACAGGCACACACACAGGTTGACACTTTACAGTATCAATCCACGGTTATACAGTTCAGAGAATGGTTCAATAAAAATGAGACAGACAGCTTATACACGTTACTCTCACCAGAGATCATATTAAAAATCGGCAACAAGGAAAACTGGAATGCAGTAATGAATACCCAAATAATACCTGTACTTGGTACCATTGCTCCCTTTATTTTTAACACGTTTGTAAATGGCTCAGTGGTGTTCAAAGGAGCATCAGAAAATCCATCTCTGTGTCTTGAGCTGTCTATTAATAAAAACTTTCAGGTTAACGGTTTGCATATACTGCAAACCTCTGCTTCTTCTTTACCAAAGCCTCGGCCACAAACCCCTGTACCACCTTATGCTTACAACAGCGAAGATGCAGAATATGATAATGCAGATAAGAGTGTTCACTTCGGGGCAACATTCACTTATCCTAAAACTGGTGGGCCGTTTGTTACCGCTATTCTGATTACCGGCAGCGGGCAACAAGACCGTGATGAAACTATAATTGAACACAAACCTTTTGCAGTTATTGCAGATTATTTAACGAAACAGGGAATAGCAGTTTTACGTGTTGACGATCGCGGAGTTGGTAAAACAACGGGCTTGCATAACGATGTAACAAGCGCAGACTTTGCAAATGATGTTGAAGCAGGGCTTGCCTATTTAAAAAAAAGAAACGAAGTTGATAAAAATAAAATTGGGTTGATAGGGCACAGTGAAGGCGGATTAATTGCTTCCATTGTTGCTTCACGAAATAGAGATATAAACTTTGTTATCATGCTTGCAGGGCCGGGCATTAACGGTGAAGACCTGATGGCAGAGCAAGATGAAGCTATTTTCTTAGCCGATGGTGTATCAAATGAAGCAGCAACCATACATAAAAATTTATACAAAAAAATTCTTGATTCCTCTTTAGCCTCAAACAACATTAGTGAGGCAAGAGATAAAATAATGAACTACCTGAATGAATGGAAAAAGGATAAGCCGCAAGCATTGCTTGATACACTTGGCTTTGCAAACGATAGTGCTATACAAAAATTCGCTGTTGATTTTGCAATACAGGGAACTTTGCAATGGATGAAATATTTTCTACGCACAAATCCGCAATCTTTCATTGAAAAGATACGTGCTAAAGTTCTTGCTCTTAATGGAAGCAAGGATATTCAGGTAATTGCTTCATCAAATCTTGCCGGCATTAAACAGGCTTTGGCAAAAAGGAAATCACCGGATTATGAGGTAAAAGAATTGCCGGGATTAAATCATCTCTTTCAGCATTGCAACAAATGCACTGCTGAAGAATATGGAGAACTTGAAGAAACCTTCGCACCGGAAGTGCTGGGATTAATAGGCAATTGGATTAAGGAAAAAGTGGTGAGCTCCAATTAAATTTAGAAAACAAGATGCACTAAGTTTAATGCAATATGGTAGCAGTGAAAAGAATTTTCTCTGCGGCTGAGAATACAAACAGAAAATTTATATTTGTACAAATCTTGCTGAAATGAAAAAATTTTTAAACATCGAAAACCACGGCCGGGGATTCAACATTGGCATGCTTTTATTGCGAATTAGTTTGGGCGGAATGCTCATAGTAAATCATGGCTATCCCAAGCTTGCCAATTTTTCAACAATGCAGCAAACCTTTTATAACTTTCTTGGTTTAGGTTCAAAATTTTCATTGATGCTTGTAATTTTTGCCGAATTATTTTGCAGCATTTTTGTGATTATCGGTCTTTTCACACGCATTGCAATCATCCCGATTATCATTACAATGCTTGTAGCCATTTTTGGCGCATAAGAGTTAAACAATCTGTTTAAAAATGGAAAATCATTCAACATACAAACATCCCTGTGGAAAATTGAGACGACTGGGACCGCATAAATGCACTCAGGTAGATCTTCTTATCAAATTAAGAGAATACCTTTCATTTTCTAAATACTTAATTTATGCAATTAGGCAATGCACTTAACTGGTTCGAAATTCCTGTAACTGATTTTGACCGGGCAAAAAAATTTTATGAAACCATTTTCAGCTACCAGATGCCCGAAAGCAAGATGGGGCCTGCAAGAATGGGATTTTTTCTTTACGATTTTCAGGGTGGCAAAGTGGGTGGCGCTATTGTACACAATCCTGATTTGTATTCTCCTTCAGATAATGGCTCTCTCATCTATCTTAATTGTGAGCCAAGCCTTCAACCCGTACTTGACAAAGTAGAATCAGCAGGCGGTAAGATTTTAAAACAAAAAATACTTATTTCTACCGAACAAAATTTAGGGAATTGGGCACTTATTAAAGATACTGAAGGCAACCGGGTAGCTTTGCACTCAATGGAATAGGCGGCTTGAAATTTAAAAGATAAGAGACATGTCAAAGAAAAAAACATTGGTGCTTGGAGCCTCTCAGAATCCTGCACGATACAGCAATTTTGCTGTGCATCGTCTAACATCTCATGGCCATCCGGTAGTTGCTATTGGAAGAAGACAGGGAAAGATTGGAGATGTAGATATTATTACAGAACATCCCCAAATGAATGATGTGGATACAATAACTCTTTATCTTAATCAGCAAAATCAAAAACAGTATTACGATTATATTTTATCGCTGAATCCGAAACGAATTATTTTTAATCCCGGCGCAGAGAATGCGGAGCTTGCTCAAATGGCTGCTGCAAAAGGCATTCAGACTATGGAAGCATGCACATTGGTTTTATTAAGTACAGGTCAATATTAAAACCTCAGCGTGTAAATTCTTTTTTCATTTCAGCAATTCCGTTTTCAATCATTCCGTTTACTTTGTTATTGCCGTTTTCATACAATATTATTTTTACTCCATTCTCTCTTGACAGCGGCTCATTCAAAGAATCTTTAATTGTCATTTTTTCAAATTGCTGAAAAACCAAATCGGCAGAATCAGGAATATCATGACCAATCAGGATAAGGTTTTGCACCTCATATTTATCAGGCATCCATAAAAGAAACGAGCCATTATCGCTATATACTTCGGGCAGGCCAAAATGTTTTCCATACAAATTTAAAGCGCCTGCAAAACCATAGTTGCGGCAATACACCAGTGTTTTCGATTGTTCATTTGCAGGCAAGCTTTTATAAACTGCTGCTGCTTTTTCTGCAGTCCCTTTCCAGCCAAGCATATCAGCAAAATCCTGCGGTAAAGGATGATTGTGCAAGTCTTCCCATTTTAATAAACCTGTTTTTTCAATATCCATTGTTTTGTAATAATTCGCCAAAGGTTCGGGTTTTGCAACCGGTAATGCAATGGGTATAAAAGGGATGCCGAGAATAAAAGGAATCATTACAAATGCATATCTCCATGCCTTAGAACGCAGGGCAGTAAAGCTTTCCAGGTGAACAGCGCCAAATGCAAATAATACCGGGTACACGCCAAGTGTATAATAATTTTTCCCGTGAAGTACGATAAGCAACACAATCACTGAAACATAAGCCCACACAAACAAAGAATATTTTTTCCCGTAGCGACTGAATATTGTAAAGTATAATCCTGCAAGCCAGATGAATACGCAGGGCAAATTCATCAATAGCTGGTCTATTAAAAAACCTGTTGTACTGATATATTGCAATTGTGTTTCCTGCAATTCCTTCATGTGGTGTAATACAGGAAAACGATGATTGTATTGCCAGATAAGATTTGGAAGAAATATAATGAATGCAATCAGGGCACTATAATAGAAATGTTTATTTGTAAAAATTTTTCTTTTGGCAGTTAATAATAATCCAATCAAAATACTTACAACAAAAAACGTCACTGAATATTTACTCATCATACCCCAACCCACACTTACACCAAAAAAATAAAGCCATTTTATTTTTTCTGTTTGAATATATTGAATGATGCAATAAGCAATCAGTGTCCAAAAAAATATTTCAAGAAAATTGGGTTGAAACAAATAATGTACACGCAGATACGCTCCGAATATAAAGGGTAAGAAAGCAAGAAACAATGCAAATGCTCTGCCGCCAAGAGATAAAATAATTTTTCCTGTGATGATATAAGTGAACGCTCCAAAAAGAGAAGGCCAGAATTTTATCCAGAACATGCTATTACCAAAAAGATTGGTTAGCCATGCAAACACAGAAAGCAATGGCGGCACTTCCATGAATCCCCATGCAAGATGATGTGCCTCGGCGAGATAAAGAAACTCATCGCGGTGCGGTTGATAAAATGAATTCTGCAAAAAGAAGGGAAGAATAAATTTTATAAAAGCCAATACATATAGAAGCCATTGATTTTTCTGCATCATTAATTAGTGAGGTTTCTGCCACACGACACAATAGAATAAAATTTGCAAATAGTTTTTTAAAACTTCATTATATGTTTTTCTGTGTGCCTTATGTGTCTTGTGATAAATAAGAAGCATAGTTCAGATTATCTTACTTCGCGTAGCTCATCCCATCTTGAAGTGTATCTTGGGCTGCGCAATTCCTGCCGCATTTTCCAATCGCGTTTTAATCCCGAGGAAGCAAACTTTAATATATCATTCCGCATACTAAAATTGATATTATCAATTGTATTCATCAGTCTGTGATTATTATTTTTTGAAGGATGCACAAAAAGATTTCCCTGCAGCGAAGCATCTGGCACAATACCGCTAAGCATTACACCGGCTTTTTTATACAGCTTACCCTTTTCAAAAAGCCGCTCTGCCATTTTCAATGCAGGCTTTATAAGTTCATTGGTTAATGCAGTGGAGTATGGTAAAACAGTGTGTGTGCTAATAGTTGGTCCGTGCCGGAAAGGCTCACCGGGTTTCCTTACTTCTTTTGGAACTACAAAAACCGTAATAACAGAGGCTGCGCTTCTTTGGCGGCGTAATTTTTCAGCCGCTCTTGATGTGTAAGTTGCAATGGCTTCTTTTATATCTTTCAACTCTTTTACCGGGTTACCAAACATGCGTGTTGTGGCAATCATTTTCTTTTCTGTAAGCTCCTCTTCCATACCAATTGCAGGCTGGCCCTTTAATTCTTTTATTAATCTAACACCCACAACACCGCCCAAATTCTTTGCTGCCCATGGCTCATTCATCTTACTTAAAATATATGCATCATATATACCATAGCCTTCCAGCTTCTCTGCATATTTCTGTCCTATTCCCCAAATATCTTTTACGGGTGTTCTGCACAGGGCTTCATTAATATCTTCCTGTGTACTTAAAACCATTACACATTGCGAGGTGCGTTTATCTTTTTTAGCAAGCCGGTTAGCAGCTTTTGCAAGCACTTTTGTGGGCGCTATACCAACAGACACGGCAACACCTGTCCACTCTTCTACTGTCTCTCTTATATCCATGGCAAGCTGATTCAATTCTTCTTCTGCAATATTTTTTAAATCAAGAAACGCTTCATCTACGGAATATACTTCTACATTTTCTTCACCAACAAGCATACGCAGTGTTTCCATTACACGCCAGCTCATATCTCCATACAAATTATAATTTGATGAAAATGTTTCTATGCCCTGTTGCTCAATCAGCGGCTTTGCTTTAAAATAGGGACCCGCCATCTGTACGCCAAAACGCTTCGCTTCATCGCTGATAGAAATAATACAACCGTCATTATTGCTTAGCACAACAACTGGCTGCTGCTGTATATCAGGTCTAAAAACTCTTTCGCATGAACAATAAAAGCTATTACAATCAACGATGGCTTTAAAGCTTTTTTTTGAACCGCCACTAAAAGAAGATGCTTTAGAATAATTTGTACTATTTTTTTTTATCTTGTTCACAGTATTACATTACAGTAGATTTTTTTGAATACAAGGAAGCCCTAAAATTAACGCCCTGATTCTTCAAATGCAAAGGAATTTTATGTGGGTAAATTCTAACGGTTTAAATGCTAAAAAACCCTTTGTTTTTTGTAGCTTCGCCCGCCTTTGAATTTGTAAAATTTGAGAGCATATTTTAAATATGAATGAAGAAATTGAGACGAACTCATCCATAGAGCAAAATGGGTATGATGCAGAAAGCATCCAGGTATTAGAAGGCTTGGAAGCGGTACGAAAAAGACCCGCCATGTATATTGGCGATATTAGTGTAAAAGGCTTGCATCATCTTGTATATGAAGTGGTAGATAATTCAATTGATGAGGCCCTGGCGGGATATTGTAAAAACATTGCAGCTATTATTCACGAAGATAACAGCGTTAGTGTGAGCGATGACGGGCGGGGCATACCTACAGGTATAATGGTCAAAGAAAAACGGAGTGCGCTGGAAGTAGTGATGACGGTGTTGCATGCGGGCGGCAAATTTGATAAAAATACGTATAAGGTTTCTGGCGGCTTACATGGCGTAGGCGTTAGTTGTGTAAACGCATTAAGCTCCACATTAAAAGCAACTGTTTACCGGGAAGGAAAAATATTTGAGCAGGAATATAAACAAGGCATTCCTCAGTACGAGGTTCGTGAAATTGGAACAACAGATGCTACCGGAACAACCATTCACTTTTGGCCCGATGATACCATTTTTCAAACCCTTGTTTATAACAAGGAAATCCTGGAGAGCCGCTTAAGAGAGCTGGCATATTTGAACCGTCGCCTTACGATTACTTTAAATGATCTTCGGGAAAAGAATGAGGATGGAAGCGCTTATTCAAAAATATTTTATAGTGAAGGTGGAATTGTAGAGTTTGTAGAAATGCTTGATAAAAACAGCAATCGTACTTCCCTTATAGCAAATACATTATATGTAGATGGTCTTGACGAAGCAACCAATGTGGCTGTTGAAGTTGCCCTTACTTACAACAATGATTTTAAAGAGCACATATTTTCTTACGTAAATAATATAAATACAATTGAAGGCGGCACACATGTTACCGGCTTCAGACAGGCACTAACAAGAGTATTTAAAAATTATGGAGATAAGCAAGGGCTGTTTGAAAAGGCAAAAGTTGTTGTAGAAGGTGATGATTTCAGGGAAGGATTAAGCGCTATTATTTCTGTAAAAGTTCCCGAGCCGCAATTCGAGGGGCAAACAAAAACAAAGCTTGGAAACAGTGAAGTTAGCGGCGTAGTGCAAACAACGGTGGCAAGAGTTCTGGAAGCTTACCTTGAAGAAAATCCAAGAGAAGCTAAAAATATAATATCAAAAGTAATTCTTGCAGCGCAGGCAAGAGTAGCCGCTAAGAAAGCCCGCGAAATGGTGCAGCGCAAAACAGTTTTAAGCGGCGGCGGCTTACCCGGTAAGCTTGCTGATTGCAGTGAACGGGATGCAGAAAAATGTGAGCTTTATTTGGTAGAAGGAGATAGTGCAGGCGGCACCGCTAAACAAGGACGGGACAGAAGCTTCCAGGCCATTTTGCCTTTGCGAGGTAAGATACTCAATGTGGAAAAAGCGATGGAACATAAAATTTATGAGAATGAAGAAATAAGAAATATGTACACAGCTTTGGGAGTAACGGTGGGAACGCCGGATGACCCCAAAGCGCTCAACTTAGTTAAGCTTCGTTATCATAAGCTTATTATTATGACAGATGCTGATGTAGATGGCAGCCATATCGCTACATTAATCCTTACCTTTATTTTTCGTTATATGAAAGAATTGGTGGAGCAGGGTTATGTATACATTGCTCAGCCTCCGCTTTATCTTTTAAGAAGAGGAAAGGAACAGGGATATGCTTATAATGAAGAAGGACGTAAAGAGCTGCTGAAAAAAATCAGCGGTGGAAAAGAAGATGGCGTAATTATTCAGCGCTATAAAGGCTTAGGTGAAATGAATGCAGACCAGCTATGGGAAACAACGATGGACCCTGCCCGCAGAACCCTAAAACAAGTTACCATTGAAAGCCTTGCTGAAGCAGATATGGTTTTCAGTATGCTTATGGGTGATGATGTTGCGCCCCGCCGGGAGTTTATAGAAACACATGCTAAATACGCAAAGATTGATGTGTAATTTCTTCTGCCTAATCAGGCTTTTGCACACACATGGAAAAATTTACATAAGCGGTATTAAAAGTTTAAACATCTTGCTATTCATTTGCACAAAATTTTAAAACTCAAAAACTATGATTATGAAAAAAATCTTATTTACAATGATAGCAGTAACAGGAATATCTGCTGTTAGTTTTGGCCAAACAGCAATGGGACAATGGCTGGTAGGTGGTAGTGCGGGTTTTAATTATCAGAAAGAGGGAGAATTCAATCAAACTACAATTTCTTTCGCCCCCGATGCAGGCTATTTTGTAATTGATGATCTTGCTATTGGTGCTATGCTTGATGTCACTTCAACTAAAGAAAAAGGTTCTTCTGCAAGCACTTATTTTCTGGGGGCTCCTTTTGTTCGTTTTTATTTTGTACCACTTGGGGATAAAGCAAAATTATTCGCCAATGGAAGTTTTGGTTTTGGCAGTGTTGATTTTGGTGGTCCCGGAGGCAGCACAAACTTTACACAATGGTCAATTGGTGCTGGCCCTGCTGTGTTTCTAAATCCGCATACGGCATTAGAATTTACCATTGCATATTCATCTCAAAAAATAAAAGATGACGCTGACCACATTGATAACTTTGGTGTAAATATCGGTTTCCAGATTCATTTGGGTGAAGGAAAAAAAATGGAGAAAAAATAAATATTAATTTTAATGAGATTATCTTAAAAGAGCAGACCAGTTCAAAAAAAATAATTTTATGGCGGTTTTTGTTTCACAGATGTTGATAAAGAAGTAATAAAGAGTTTTAGGGGATAAGAAAAAATCATTAGCTTGCCCGCACTAACTTAGTTTATTCACTCATAAAATTGTAAAAAATGGATACTTCAAAAATGGTCAAAGCCTATTGTCTTAAAACCAAAGAAAAAAATGTTCCTATGCAGGATGCTGTAATTACCAAAACAGCAAGAGGCGGCTATATGGCATCAGGCAACGATGGAAAGGGAAATAAAATGGCTGCTATACTTAATGAAGCTAAAGCAATGCAGGCAATTGCTGATGGGGTGGCTAAGAAAGGATTTTAAGCAGTTCCTTATTCCAGTTTCAGCATATGACTTTTACATAAGGCTTTAAAACTTTTGTCTTTAGAGCCTTATTGTTTTTATTTATTTGATAAGCCTGAGATTAAATGGATAACGATATAATTTACCCTCACTTGCTCTGATGCTTGCAACAATCACTAAAATAAGGGTAACAATTCCTAATGCCCACAGAATAAGAATTCCAATTAAAAGAATAACGAGGATAATACCAATAATGCCAATGATAATAACTGTAATTTGAAAATTGAGCGATTCTTTTGAATGAGATTCTACAAATTTTGATTCATCTTTTTTTACAAGATAAATTATCAATGGCGCCAGCAATGGGGCAACAAGCGTTAAGATGTGAGATAAAACCGCCATTGTTTTTTCATCACTTGTTGGCGCATAACCCGCCGGTAATTCAGTACCGAGAAAAGAATTTTGTTCTTGCATAAACAGAAAATTTTATTCTAAATTATACTGCAACATATAACACAATACCAGAGCAGCCAAAAATTATTCTGGCAAACCTTATCAGAAAAATCAAAAAAAAGCGTATAGAAATAAACAAGAGATCCTGAAAGCTTCAAAGGGCTATTAAATATTTCTACTTCAACTGCAAAGCATGTATTATAGAGGGATGTTTTTCATCATGGTAAATGCGGATAGTTGCTTTTTGAAAATCTTTTTCTTCAGCCTTTGGTATATCTATGAATTGTTGCGGATTTCTATCAATGAGAGGGAACCAACTGCTTTGCACCTGTATCATAATTTTATGTCCTTTTAAAAAAGTGTGCGCTATATCATTTAGCTGCAGCGTAAGCGATGTAATTTCATTGGGCATAAAAGGTTCCGGCTTTTCTGCAAGAGAATCCCAGCGGGCATAGCTGTTGCGAAACTTTCCGCGCAGCACTTCTGCCCGCACCAATTGCTGTGTGTTGTTTACATCTGGCAATACATCAATCAGCTTTACGATAAAATCGGCATCTGTGCTGCTGGTGCTTACAAAAAAATTGGCAGTAAGAGGCCCGCAAATTGTGATGGCATTAGTGAGCTCATTGCTTTCATAATACAAAACATCCTTGCGCTGCGAAGCAAATGTTTGGTCGGCTGCCATATATTCATCAAGCCTTTCAGCGGATTTTTTATTAATGTACGGAACCGGATTTGCGGGGTCTGAAATATATTCATCCACTCCTGTTGTTTTTGTTTTGTTTAATTCAAGCTGATGATTTGCATTCAGCATCCATGTTTGCTGCTCAGCTTCTTTTGGCGGCCATTGTGTGAAGGTGCGCCACTGGTTGCTGCCTGTGATAAATATAGTAGCCTCATCCTGCTTAAAATTTCCTTTTCCTTTTAAATAGTAATTAAAAAAATCAAATTCTTTTTTCTGAAAGTAGCCGCTTGTATTGCCATTGAAATCATAAGTAACAAATTTATTCCAGTCGTCATCTTCCCATGCGCCATGCGTCCATGGTCCCATAAATAATTGATTGCTGTTGTTTGGATTTTGCTGCTCAATAGCTTGATAAGTATGCAGGGAACCGAACAAATCTTCCGCATCGAACCAGCCGCCAACAACAAACGTAGCGGGCTGTATATTTTTTAAATGCGTTCTTATGTTGCGTACTTTCCAATAATCATCGTAGGTATCGTGCTGTAAGTATTCATTCCATATCTTTCCTCTGTCATGAAAATAAATGGTATTAAGGTTTTTTATGGAACCGATGTTAAGATAAAAATCATACACATCTTTTATTTCAATGCTGTCATTTAACGGCGGGTCTTTTTGTCTTGGCTTATCTCTTGGAGCATCGAAAAAATTATCGAAGTCAAAATTATCCATTTCAAAGAAAGCGCCCCGGTGATAAGCATCATCACCTTCAAACTCATCTGTAACAGGCGCCTGCGGCGATACCGCTTTTATTGCCGGGTGTGCATTGGGCAATGATGCTGTTGCATAAAAGCCGGGATAAGAAATACCATACACACCAACCTTGCCATTGTTGTTGCTGATATTTTTTAAAAGCCATTCAATGGTATCGAATGTATCGCTGCTTTCATCTACGTCTTGCTTTGATTGCTTATCATCAATCGCAGGAGTCATTTCCTGAAAATTGCCTTCACTCTCATGCCTGCCGCGAACATCCTGGTAAACGAAAATGTATTTTTCTTTTATGAATAATTTGTTGGGACCCAGCGAGTGAATCCTGTAATTTTTTTCTCCGTAAGGGGCACAGGAGTAGGGTGTACGCTGTATGAGGAAAGGATATTTTTCTTCAGTGTCTTTGGGAATGTAAATAGCGGTGAATAATTTAATGCCATCACGCATGGGTATCATGCGCTCTATTTTTGTGTAATTATCTTTTATAAAGACTGCATCTACGCTCTCATTTTTTTGTGCGCAGGAAAGCAAGAAGAGAAGCGGGGAAAAAAGAAATGCTGATAATTTTTTCATACAACTTTATTATAAATTTTAAAAATACAACGAGAATCACAACATCAATTCCTTTGCAGGGTCCCAAAATTTTTTTTCAAATTCAACCACTTTATCTTTTTTAACTTTTGTTCCTTCTTTTTCTAAAAGCTCCTGCATTAATGTTGGTGTTTTAAAATGGATCTTGCCACTGAGCATACCATTCCTGTTTACTACTCTTTGAGCAGGCACTTTTGGCTTTGCATACGAGGCTGCATTCATTGCCCAGCCTACCATGCGTGCCGATAATTTTGTACCGAGATAGTTTGCTATGGCGCCATAACTGGTAACACGACCTTTAGGAATTTGACGAGCCACATCCCACACATCTTCAAAGGATGAATGTTTATTGATGTTGTCTTTGAGATGAACTTTTTCTTTCGCAGGAATTTTTTTCGGCATAATAACTAAGCGTTTTTCGTTTTTCGTTTTTCGTTTCAGGTTTTTGATTGTATATTTTGTTTTTCCCTTGCCGCTAATAATCGAGACCTGTATGGTTCTGCTATTCCGCTATATTCATAAGGACAGTGCAGGCAGCCGTTGCCACAGCAAGAGCCTTTATCAAGATGAAACTTTTCAGTAAACACCATCAATCCTTTTTCATTAAAATAATAATCTTCTCCTTCAATTAATTTGTTGCTCACGAAGTATGGCTTTTAATGTTTCATCCTTTTCCACAGGCAGTTCATTATTTATTTTAAACTGCAGGTAATGCACTCTTTTGCTTTTTGCAATATCGAGAGTTTCATAATGAGTTCTAATGCGAAGCTCATCACTAATGTTATCGGTGGCATAAACATTGTCATAATCGCATAATAATTCTAATGTGTACAAATTAATAATAGTTTTTGTAAACCGGTATAATTCCGGACTGTCTGTTTTAAGATGTATCACTCCATCTTTCTTTACAATGGTTTTATACAAGCGCAAAAAATTTGGATGTGTCAATCTCTTTTTTGCCTTTGACAAACGCAATTGCGGGTCGGGAAAAGTGAGCCATATTTCACTTACTTCATCTTTAGAAAAATAATCTGTGATTTTATCAATCTGTATCCGAAGAAATGCCACGTTGCTCAAACCCTGTTGCAGTGCAGCTTTTGCTCCCTTCCATAAACGGTTTCCTTTAATATCAATTCCGATAAAATTCCGGTTTGCATACATTCTTCCCAAACCCAAAACATATTCTCCTTTTCCGCAGGCAAGCTCCAGGGTTACCGGATTATCATTTTTAAAAAATTTCTTCCATTGCCCCGGCATGTTTCCGGGATATTCCAAAACATTGGGAAAGGTTTTTATTTCTTCGAAACGCATTAATTTTTTCTGACCCATTCGCAGGCAAATTAAGTATTGAGCTTATTCAAAGTATATAATCTGCTAAAATTATTTAAGTATCTCATTCAAGATTATAGTAAAACATTTTCATTAAATTTGGCTCATAATTATAGTATATGAAACAAGTAGTTCTAAATATTGAGGAAAAGAAATATAAATTTTTTATGGAATTAATTCAAAATTTTGACTTTATAACCATTAGCGGGGAAAATAGAATAAAAAAGCAAATGTTGAAAAATATAGCACAGGGAATGCAAGCAGCCTTACTTGCCAGTGCAGGCAAAATCAAAACCCGTTCTGCCGAATCTTTCTTAAATGAATTATAGTGTACATACAACTCCGCCATTTGAAAAAGAAGCAAAAAAACTTTCAAAAAAATATCCTTCTTTAAAAAAAGATCTGACTGAACTGATAGAGTCGTTGAAAACGGACCCTTTACAAGGCATTTCATTGGGTAATGATTTTTACAAAATACGGCTCGCAATTACAAGCAAAGCAAAGGGTAAGTCTGGAGGAGCCAGAATAATTACCTGCGTAAAAATTGTAAAGCAAATTGTATTTCTTGCAACCATTTTTGATAAATCGGAACAAGCCAACATCACAGATAAAGAATTAAAATGGCTGGCACAAATTATAAGTAAAATGAAATTTTAATCATTTCTCTTTTGTTAGTTTTAAGCATTCTTATAAGCAAAGCTTTTTGATAAAAATGTTTTCAGTATTGCGTAACTTTAGAACTTGTATTTTCCTTTAAGGCCATTTAATTATTACTGTGAATATGAAGATGTTGATAATCGTGCTGCTGCTATTAAGTTTTTCAAACTTTACTTTTTCTCAGGGGCAATCTGCAAAATTGAATTCTGTTGACCGGAATAAAATACCAACTGATGAAATAACCTCACCCGAATTACTGGCATATCGCCTTACTTCCTCACACACCACAGAGTTTGAAAAAGTGAAAGCCATTTTTAACTGGATAACAGAAAATATTGATTATGCAGTAAGAAGCTATAACAGCAACAGGTACGCTTTAACTTATGATGATGAGCCAGATGATACATCATCAATTTTTGAAACACTGGATGAGAGAGTTGCTAAATTAGTTTTGAAAAGAAAAACGGCTGTATGTGATGGCTATGCCCGGCTTTTTAAAACAGTATGCGGCTATGCCGGAATTAAAAGCGAAGTGATAACGGGATATGCCCGAACAGGCACGGCTCGCCAGTTTAGATGTAATCACAAATGGAACGCTGTGTTAATTGACAGTAAATGGTATTTGCTCGATGTTACCTGGGCAAGCGGCTATCTAAATTTTTCCGGGAATGAATTTATAAGAGATTATAACGGTTCTTATTTTTTAACTCCCCCGCAACATTTTATATACGACCATTATCCTGAAGACTTGCAATGGACGCTTCTCGATAATCCGCCAACCTTGAGAGAATACAATCATGCACCTTTCAAAAATACAGCTTATCAAAAATTCAAAATAGTTTCCTATAAACCTGCAAAAGGGATTATTGAAACATCTGTTGGAGACAGCATACAAATAGAATTAGAAACAAATGATACAAGAAAGAATTTAAGAGTTTCTGACACGCTCAGTATAGATTCTGCTGTTTTATCAGGTACAGGATGTGAAGATGTAAAACCTGTTTGCACTATAAACGGAAAGAAAGTTCGCTGCACATATAAAGTTTCATCAGGCAATGTACAATGGCTGCAAATTATTTTTAATAATGAAGTGATAATGCGGTACAAATTAAATATTAAAAGAAGCGATGCAGCAGAAGTAAACGCAGATAAAAATTTAGCCGGTAATAAAAATAATGAATCAGCAATTCGTAAAAGCATTGATGAGTAAAGATATGAACGGTGCAAGGTGCGACGACGCAAAGGCAATTATATATTACTTTGACCTGAGAAAAAAATGAATTATCTTGCAGGTGTTTGAGTGAATTTTTGGTTTCATTTCTTAGCAGCCTTCTTAGGCTGCTTTTTTATTTTAGGCTTAGGATTACCCCGCCACAGACATATTAACCAATTCATCAGATGAAGTATTGAGCCTAAACACTTCACCCTTTTTTGGTGTATTTTTCTTTGTAGTTTTCATTAACTATAAGATTATGGAAATAAATTCCCTTGAGTTCCCATTATTAGCATATTCGATACACTAATTTGATTAACTGCAAATTTTTTTACATTGGGGGGGTCATCCGAATAAACAAACAAAAGAAGCTGCAAACCCGCTTAATGTATATTGAAAGCCAGTGCAAAAAATTTGTTCTTACTCCTTTTTCGCCTGCAGCGTAAAACCAATAGTAGTTCCCACATTTATTTTACTGCGCACATGAATACTTTGTTCATGCGCTTCTATAATGTGTTTACATATCGCAAGTCCAAGACCGGTGCCGCCAACATTGCGGCTTCTGCCATGATCGGTGCGGTAAAAGCGTTCAAAGATGCGGGGTAAATGCTCCTCTGAAATTCCAACGCCATCATCACTTATTTCAATAAGCACATGCTCGGTATCGGTTTTATAAATGCTTGCAATAACATGCCCGCCGGCTTTGCCATACTTAATCGCATTCTCTATCAGGTTTACAAGCACCTGCGCAATTTTTTCTATATCAGCAAAAACCTGTATAGGTTGCTCGCACCCTTTTTTTATAAAGCAGTGTATATTATTTTCTGCGGCTTTTAGCGAAAGTGTTTCAAACACATCTTTTATTACATCTTGTATAATGAAATTTTTTTTCAGCAAAAGCTGTTCGCCGCTTTCTAATTTGGTTATTTCATCCAGGTCATTCACAAGGTTTACCATGCGGGTTACATTCTTTGCTGCATTCTCCAGGAATTTTTTATTTATTTCGGGATTATCAAGCGCACCATTTAAAAGTGTATCAATATATCCCTGCAAATTAAAAATGGGCGTTTTAAATTCATGCGCCAGGTTTTGAAGAAACTCCTTACGGTATGCTTCATTGTTTTGCAGGCTTTCAATTTCAGCCCTTTTTTGTTCTCCCCACTCTTCTACGTATTCTCTTACCTCATCAATGTTTTTTTGGGGAAGTATGTATTTATAATACATCTCTTCTTTCTTATTCGCCTTGGTTTGATAAATGTATTTATAAATCAGCTTAAGCTTTCTGTATATGAATGATTCAAGCACAAAGCGAATAAGCAGGTAGCTGCCTGCACAAATGATGATGAATGCAGTAATAGCAATTACAATACTATAATGTACAAAATAAAAACCAATGCTGATAGGTACTGATAAAATAAGCGATGTAAAAGCTGATAACTGATTAGGAGAAAAATTTTTGGCAGAGAACATATTTGCTGATATTGGAAAACCGAAATTAATTGAAAGCAAAATTAGTAAACTCTTTACATTGCAGGGTCTTTATAATTCAAATTTATAGCCTACACCCTTTATTGTAGTAATACAATCAACCCCTAATTTTTGCCGGATTTTTCTAATGTGCACATCAATGGTTCGGTCGCCAACGATTACATCGTAACCCCATATCTGGTTTAGAATTTCGCTTCTGAGGAAAACACGCCCTGGTTTTGAAGCCAGTAAATAGAGCAGTTCAAACTCCTTTTTGGCAAGAGATATTTCTTTACCATTTATAGTTACAAGAAATTTAGCAGTATCAATTGTAATCTCGCCCAAAACAATTGTTTTTCCATCTTCTTTATTCACTCTTCTTAAAATGGCATTTACCCGGCTTACCAAAACTTTAGGGCTTATAGGCTTGGTGATATAATCATCAGCGCCGGCTTCAAGACCTTTAATGTGAGAGCTGTCATCATTAAGAGCCGTTAATAAAATAATGAGAGTATTTTCAAATAAATTGTTTGAGCGTAATAGTTCACAAACTTCGATGCCCGATTTATAGGGCATCAGTATATCGAGAATAATCAGGTCAGGATGCAGTTGCTTTGCTTTTTCAAGTGCATCATTACCATCCTTTGCTGTGTAGATATCATATCCTTCACGGGTTAAATTATAAGTAATTATTTCCAATATGTCGGGTTCGTCATCAGCCACTAAAATCTTCTTACTCTTACTTTCCATTAACAAAAGGTTTACACAAAATTAATTTTACAAAATTCAAATGCAGTACAGGGCACATTATATAATTGTTAAGTCCAAGTTGCGGTATTGGTAGTATTTTTGTAAAATATTTTTATGCTTTATTAAAATGAAGAAACGTTACCTAGTATTATTTTTTATTATGGTTGCTCTTAAAAGCTTTGCGCAGCCAACAAATAAAACATCAGAAATACCGCTGGTGCGAAGTTATTTTCATGATAAGATTAATGAAACCCAGCTAAGAATTTTTAAGGCCGACTGGATTAATGACTCACTCTTTACTCCTACAACCAATCATGAGCTAAATGCAAAACTAACTTATGCGGTAATTAATACAGTTGATTCTATTCAAACGCTTATTGAAGCAAATAAACAAACTGATAATAATTTTAAAATAAAATTGTTGCGGGGATTGAATGAATGTTTGCAAAGTTATATTACTGAATATAGATACCGCAAGATTAAACCCGTAATTTTAATTGACCTGCTCACCGCTTATGCTGAAGCTCTGAAGCTCGATAGTGATAATGAGTCAATTGAACCCGTAATTTCAAAGTATTCTTATGAAGTTGATGATATTCTTTTACACTGCGTTGCTTTCAGCACCAACGCAGGGATTGAAGCAAGCAACAACACCGTGTTATTAAAATATTTTCAGGATGATGCGAGGAAAGGGATTATGGCTTTGAGCAAGCACCCTGAATATTCTTCAGCAGACAGTTTAATAGTTGTAATTGCCCATCGTTATCCTGATGAATTATATACTTATGCAGCAGCATATAATGCCTTTTCAAACAAAATAAACAGCAACCCGGATTCGCTGGTACAAATAATCTGCCGCATGTCCAAAATGAAATCAGGCCGTCAGTATTTTCCTTTCCTTGATGATATATATAGAGGCAAAACAACTTTCGAGCAAATTGATTCTGCACTTCGAGACAGCAGCAAATACTATTCACTCCTCGTACAAACTGCAATCGAATATGCTGACAGAATGCGCCAAAGAGATACGCCCATTTCTCTCATGGCACTCAATCACAAGCTTGCCTTTAAAGCCAAAGAAGTTTACATAAATGAAATAAACGGGCTGCATGAATTACCCGATAATATCCGCTTTAAAAAGATAGATAATTTAACTCCGCAGGAATTATATTATCTCGCAGTAATGGGCTCAGAAGAAATTTATACCAGCAGTTATGTACGGGGTGTTTACACACGACTATGGAAAAATAAAATGCAAAAGAGTGATAGCCTGCTGCTGAGTGTGAAATTCGACCATTTTAGAAAATGGATTAAAATAGCAGCCAACTATAATACCCTTGACGATTTTTTAAAACGAATGGACAAAGGCAATGCCCAATTGCTGATGAAAGCTTTCATAAACAATCTCGATAAAACAGAAAGCCTGGAAGATGCTGTTGATGTGGCCGATTCCTACGCAAGCATCTCTGATAATGATGTAAGAAAGCTAATCCTTAACCAAGTGCAGTACAATTTGCAACAGGCGCAAAAATCAAACAATAAAAAAGCCACTGCCATTTATAGTATTTTAAATACTTTGTTTCTTTCAATAGATACTTCCAACCATATAGACTTAACCGCAGCCCTCGGCATACCGCCTGTTTTCTTTATGCCAAATAAATTAATGCAGGATACAGCCGGAAGAATTATCATCGAGCAATTTTTTTATGGCGATAAAGACGGGCAGGGAATATTTAATTATTTTCTCAACGGCTACAAAAATGCAAGCTGGAAAATAACGATGACCGATAACTGGGCGCTCATTTCTTCCACAAAAGGCACGCCTGTAAGAATCTATGCAAACCGGCCACTTGATGAAGAGAAAGGTCTCGATGAAAAAGCTCAGGAAGCATTAAACAATTATCTCTACGACAACGACCTTAACCCCACAATGGTTATACATCGTGGGCATAGTTATTATTTAAACTCCACATTAGAAAAATTAGCAAGCAGTGCCCGTATAGTTTTGCTGGGCAGTTGCGGAGGCTATCAAAGTCTTAGTAAAATTTTAGAGACCTGCCCTTCTGCGCAAATAATTTCTTCCAAACAAACCGGCAGCGGCACAATCAATGGCCCCATGATTAATATTATCATCGAAAGTTTACGCCAGGGAAAGGATATTAATTGGGTTCAAATGTGGAAAACTTTTAGCACCGTCTTTGGTTCCGAAAAGGCCGCAGATTACTTCAATGATTATGTTCCTCCCCACAAAAATCTCGGCGCCGTGTTTATAATGGCATACACAAAGCAGCAGGAGATAGAGAGCGGTGAAAATGCCGGCATTCAATAAATTTTTTTATGGTACCGGCTTAAATTTTTCATACTTGTCCCGCCAAAGGCGTGTAGCATCTTCTTGCAGCCTGTTCCGAACTTGTTTCGGAATCGCAATCCGTTCATCGTTCCGTATAATGGCATCAATGTGCACGTCATTGCGAAAAATTTCTAACAGCTTTGTGCACTGGCAATTTTGAAGGAGTGTGAAACTCCACTTCGGGCAGGAACGACCACTTTGCAGCACACACATCAAACCAACCAACTCATTCGGCTTCGTTCCGCAGGAACGGTTTATGAGTAGAAAATTATAAAGCCAGCACAAAGCGTTGCTATCGGAACGCCTTATGCTCTTATAACAATTTCTGCTATCTCTTAAACTCATCCGGGGTAAACGAAACTACCCTACCCTCTTTATCATTTCATTCCCCCCAATTCCATTATTACTTTCCATTCTTCATCAGTAACGGGTTGCACAGATAATCTTCCAATTCTTACCAAAGCCATATTGGATAGGCGTTTGTCAGCTTTTATCTGCGGAAGTGAAACAGGCTTTTTTATTTTTTTATAGGGTTTCAAATCTACTGCTACCCATGCTTCTTCATCAGTTGTTGGATCGGGGTATGCCTCTTTTGCAACTTTGGCAATGCCTGCAATTTCAAGCCCTTCATTGCTGTGATAAAACAACACTTCATCGCCTTTCTTCATGGCCTTTAAATGAATGCGTGCTGCATAGTTGCGTACTCCATCCCAGGTTGTTTGCTTATCTTTTTCAAGCTGCTGAAAGCTATACGCAGCGGGTTCTGATTTTACAAGCCAGTATGCCATAAAAGAATTTTTTGAAATGATTTATTAAACGGGTAAAGTAAAATTATGCTTTGCAGGAAAAATAATTATGTAATTTACCCTCTTAATTCCAAAATTTTAAACCGAAAAACTTGTAACCATGAAAAAAATCATTTCTATCTGCCTTATGATGTTTTCCATTCACGCATTCGCACAAGATTGCAACAGCTATTATTACCTGCAGAATAATAAAATTGTTGAGATGACTATCTACAATAAAAAAGGTGATGCCGGTGGAAAAGTTATCTATACTGTAAGCAAGGTTTCAGGCAATGCAAGCGCCCTTACTGCAACGGTGAATACTGAAATGCTTGATAAGAAAGGAAAGTCAATTGCAAAAGGCGCAAACAATATTAAATGCGATAATGGTGTAATGATGATGGACATAAAAATGTTTCTGCCGCAGCAGCAGGCAGAAATGCTAAAAGAAACGGAAGCAACAGCGAGCAATGTTTACTTAGACTATCCTGCAACGATGAGCGTTGGCGATAAATTAAAAGATGCAAATTTTAATATGGACATGAACACGAATGGCATGAAGCAATCTATGAGCATGAATATTACTGATAGAAATGTTGCAGCAAAGGAAAGTGTTACCACAACAGCAGGCACATGGGAATGTTATAAGATTGTATACAAAAGCAACACGAATATTAAAACAATGGGAATAGGCATTCCATTTAATATGGATGTTGCGGAATGGTTTGCCCCGGGATTTGGTACTGTGAAAACAGAAAGCAAATATGGAAGCACAGTAATAACTTCAATAAAATAAAAGATGATCCTTCCTGTATTGAGCACAAATTAATTATTCTATGTGCTTTCTATGTTTTCTATTGTGCCTATCCCCGCCGAAGGCGGGACAAGTTGTGATAAATCTTCTCACCACAGTAGAAACATAGGCACATAGGTTTTCACATAGTTTTTAAAGAGATTAAAGCTTTTCATTTTACGCATTTAATAATTCCGTCGGTTCATTTTCAAACGTAATTACTTTATCAGGATTTTTGCGCTTAAAGCTTTTTAATAGAACAGGGATAACTTCATTTTCAGGATAGCAGGTAAGATGTGGTTTGATTAATTCAGGCTCTGAAGTTTTTAAATTTTCGGGCAATAATCCCATGCCATAAAATTTTCCGTTTTCAATAAGAATGCAGGATTGTTTCTTTCCAAATACTGACTCCTCAAAAATGAAATAGGTTCCGTCAGCTTTTTGAATTTTGGTTACAGCATTTTTTACTCTTTCATTGTATTGAGAAACGTCAGGAAATTCCGGGATGGGTGTAATGCTCTTATCAAGAAAACATAAATGCGGATTCAATTCATATTCCCTCACCATTTGCCACATTGTTCTGTATGCATCATTCAACAGGTGAAACTGTGCAACGGTTTCAACATTCTTTCTTTTTTTATCTATCGCTAATCGCTGATAACCTTTTGCATCCTGAAATGAATAAATTCCATACATCTGGTCAAACCTCTTCTGACTGTAATTATACACAGGCCAATGCTTTTTAATTTCAACGCTTTCCAAAATAAATGCAGTAAGTTCGGTTGGGCATTCTGTAAAGCTTATCTTATAAATATTCCGCAAAAAATCCTGCCGCTTTTTTCCTGTATTCAACCCTGTGAAATGGTTGAGCACACGCTTCCTCAAACTCTTTGCTTTGCCCACATAAATAATTTTCCCTTTTGCATCATAGAAATAATATACTCCAGGAGCGTAAGGCAAATTGTTTACCTCTTCACGCGGTAAGTTGGGCGGAAGTATTTGTTCATGAGTATCTTTTCTAAGAAAATCTTTTATCACTTTATCTCCGCCGTGAGATAATATTTTTTCAAAAAGAATAGCAGTTGCATTGGCGTCACCTGCTGCTCTGTGGCGGTTTTGTACAGGAATTTCAAGCGTTCTGCAAATATGTCCTAACCCATACCTGTGATGCCCGGGAAAAACTTTACGGCTGAGCTTTAGGGTGCATAATTTTTTCGGCTTCCATTCAAGCCCATAAGCCTGCAGATGATGCTTCAAAAAGGTATAATCAAAGTTAACATTATGCGCAATAAAAATGCGGCCATTGAGCATGCGGTAAATATTCATTGCCATTTCTTCGAAAGATGGCGCATCTGCTAACATGCGATTGGAAATGCCGGTTAAGTAAGTTATATAGCCGGGTATGGGAATACCAGGATTAATCAGCGTTTCAAAGCGCCCTTCTACTTCATTGCCGTTGTGCAGCACAATGGCAATTTCAGTAATGCCATTGGCAAAGGGATGGCTGCCTGTGGTTTCAATATCTACAATAGCATACATGCAAAGAAAACTACTTATATAAAATGAAAAAGAAAATTCAGCGCTTCATATTTTTTAAAAGAAAAGTTTTCAACGCTGGAACTTATTTTTATTTCAGTCGTTAAAAATAATTAACATCGTTCATTAAATTGCTTTTAAAGGAATCATTATTTTTGACCTCCCTAAAATTACTAACATGCGCTCACTTAAACCTATCATAATTACAGTATGTGTTTCGCTTTTTCTTTCTGCCTGCAGCAAAGGCATTCCTAAGGTAAAAGATTGCAGGCAACTGAAACACGTAGTAAATAAATGTTGCACCGCAGTGGAATGTGTTGATAAAATTTCAGCAGAGCGTACAGGCGGCGGCAACTCTAAAAATAAATATCCTTTATTCATCTATAATTGGGATATGAAAATAAATCCCTGGTAAATTCTTTTCTTTATCCCTTTCTCATAAACTGTTCATCATTCACATTACTAAAGCTGATTGCTTATTTTTGTGCCTCTTATTTTTAAGATATCAGGATTGATATAATTATTTGAGAACCCCCAATATGGAATTGAGTAAAAATTTTGAGCCACAGAATGTAGACGCTAAATGGTACACGCACTGGATAACAAAAGGCTACTTCCACAGCACACCTGATGAGCGTGAGCCTTACACCATTGTTATTCCTCCGCCCAATGTTACCGGCATTTTGCACATGGGGCATTGTTTAAATAATACCATTCAGGACATATTGATTCGCCATGCAAGAATGCAGGGAAAAAATGCATGCTGGGTGCCGGGGACAGACCATGCATCTATAGCAACTGAAGCAAAAGTAGTTGCTATGCTGCGTGAAAAAGGCATTACAAAATCTTCTTTAGGCAGAGATGAATTTTTGCGTTATGCATGGGAATGGAAAGAGAAATATGGCGGAATAATTCTTGAACAATTAAAAAAGCTTGGCTGCAGTCTCGATTGGCATCGTCTCACTTTTACAATGGATGAAGATTATTATAAATCTGTGATTAGGGTATTTGTTGATTTATATAATAAGGGATGGATTTACCGCGGCAAGCGAATGATAAACTGGGATGTAAAAGCAAAGACTGCATTGAGTGATGAAGAAGTTATTTATAAAGAAGTACAATCAAAATTGTATTACATCAGGTACAGAATAGCTGACAGTTCACAGTTGACAGTTGACAGTTTACAGTTGGCCGTTGACAGTGAAGAAATGAGAAACCCCGCCTTTGTCGGAGCAGGCGAGAAACGAGAAACGAGAAGCAGCAAAGTATTTGACAGTTCGCAGTTGGCAATTGGCAGCGAAGAAACGAGAAACGAGAAACGAGAAACGAGAAACTTTCTTGTCGTCGCCACTGCCCGTCCCGAAACCATTTTAGGAGATACTGCAATTTGTGTACATCCTGATGATGAACGCTACAAGCACCTGCACAGGAAATTTGTTTTGGTGCCATTAATCAATCGCCGCATTCCAATTATTACTGATGAATATGTTGCAATGGAATTTGGTACAGGCGCTTTAAAAGTTACTCCTGCACATGACGTAAACGATTATCAGCTTGGTAAAAAATATAAGCTTGATATAATAGATGTATTGAATGATGATGGTACTATGAATGAGGCAGCACAATTGTATATAGGTGAAGACAGGTTCGAAGCAAGAAAAAAAATTGTAAATGATTTAGAAGCCGCAGGTCATATAGAGAAAGTAGAAGACTATACCAATCAAATTGGTTTTAGTGAAAGAACGGATGCAGTTGTTGAGCCAAAGCTGAGCCTGCAGTGGTGGGTAAGCATGAAACACCTTAGCACGCCTGCATTACAAGCCGTAATGAATGATGAAATAAATTTTCATCCGACGAGATTTAAAAATCTTTATCGCCACTGGATGGAAAATATTCAGGACTGGTGTATCAGCCGCCAATTATGGTGGGGACACAGAATACCGGCATGGTACGATGAAGGAGGAAACGTATATGTTGCAGAAAACGAAGAAGTCGTTAATAAACAATATGAAGGGGTAACAAGAAAACTCTTATCAGAATTACTTCCCTTAAAACAAGATGAAGATTGTCTTGATACATGGTTCTCTTCATGGCTTTGGCCTTTCGAAGTATTTAAAGGTTTATCGCAACCGCGAAATGTTGAGGAGCAATATTATTATCCCACAAACACATTAGTTACTGCACCGGAAATTATTTTCTTTTGGGTTGCACGTATGATTATGGCCGGATATGAATACATGAATGAAAAACCTTTTACTGATGTTTATTTTACAGGAATTGTACGCGATAAGCAGGGAAGAAAAATGAGCAAGCAACTTGGCAACTCTCCTGATTTATTAAGTTTGATTGATAAATATGGCGCCGATGCAGTTCGCTTTGGAATTATGATTGCCTCACCTGCCGGTAATGATTTATTATGGGATGAAAGCAGCAATGAGCAAGGCCGCAACTTCAACAACAAATTATGGAATGCAACGAAGCTGGTGAAGATGTGGGGGGAGAAGCAGTCGGCAGTCGCCAGTAGCCAGTCTGTAGTAGGCAGTAGCCAGTTGGCAGTTGACAGTTTACAGTTGAGAGTTGGCAGCAAAGAAGTTGGTAGTTCACAGATGACAATTGACAGTGAAAGAACGAGAAACCCCGCCTTTGTCGGGGCAGGCAAGAAACGAGAAACGAGAAACTTCCCTGTTCTTTGGTTTGATAGCCGGTTAAACGAAGTAAAAGCTGAACTTGAAATTTTGTTCAAACAGTTTCGTTTAAGCGAAGCATTAAAAACAATTTACTCTTTAATATGGGATGATTTCTGCAGTTGGTATCTTGAATGGGTGAAACCTAACTATGAAGAATCAATTGATGCAGAAACATATCAAAAAACAATTCACTTCTTCGATGAACTGTTGCAATTACTTCATCCATTTATGCCGTTCATTACTGAAGAAATTTATCATCTGCTTGCAGCACGCAGTGATGATTTGTGTGTGAAACAGCTTTCAGCAATCAGCTATCAGTCATCAGAAATACTTATGCAGGGCAAATTGTTGAAAGAAGTTATTACTGCTATTCGTGATGCAAAAAATAAAAATCAAATCAAGTCAAAAGAAATTATCAAACTGCATATTCAAACAAATAATCCTGAAGCTTATAGCTCAATCGAAAATATTTTATCAAAACAAATAAACGCAGAAAGTATTTATTTCACTAATGCTTCAATAGCAAATGCAATTGTTGTTGCAATTGAAACAGATAAATTTTTTATCCAAACAGAAAAGAAGCTTGATACTGCTTCACTAAAAGATGAGCTTTTGAAAGACTTAGATTATCAAACGAAATTTCTTGAATCTGTAAATAAAAAATTAACCAATGAACGTTTTGTAAAAAATGCCAAACCCGATACAGTGGAATTAGAGAAAAAAAAGCAGGCTGATGCCGAGGCACGAATAAAAACCATTGAAGAATCTTTAGCAACATTGTAAAAATTAATACATTCCATTGAATAATAAAACTATTAAAAGCATTCTTATAATTACAGGATGCTTTTTTATTTCATTCTGCTATGCACAGAATTGGGATATTAACCTTCTTGAAAATATTAATCCGCAACATCCCAATTCTTTTGTTTGGAAAACAGCAACGAATACAACTTACCCTGTAAGTGTAAGCATTCCTGTTGGCATGTTTGTATATTCCAAAATATCAAAAGACAAAAACACAGAAGAAAAATCTTATGAGTTAGCGGGCAGCATTGTGATTGCAGGCATCGCTACTGAGGGCACAAAAATAATTTTCAACAGGCAAAGACCCTACGAAAAATATAATACCATTTATTCCAATTCTGCAGAAACCGGAAAATCTTTTCCTTCTGCACATGCAGCAATTGCGTTTGCAACTGCCACCAGCTTATCTCTTGAGTATAAAAAATGGTATGTGGTTGTGCCTGCTTATGTATGGGCGGCAGGCGTTGGTTACTCACGTTTATATTTGGGTGAGCATTATCCCACAGATGTTCTTGCAGGCGCTGTGATTGGTGCAGGCAGTGCAGTAATAAGTTACTGGATTATTAAAAAAGTTTTTAAGTAACCACTTGGTCTGACCGTCCCGGGTCTGACCATTATTCTTACCGCTATGAGGGTTCAATGGAAATAAGTTAGGATTCTTGCAGCGATTGTGGCGACACAATCGCAGGCACACAATCGCAGGCATACAATCGCAGGCAGTGTGCCGGGATTTGTGTCTGCACAAATCCCTTAACTTAATAACATTGAGCTAAAGGCGCAGTGGTAGCAAACTTATTATGTCTGTTCTATTCGCAACGTTATCGTTTTCTGTAAAAAAATTTTCCCTAACTTCAAATCATGGTATTATTATCATTGGCAATTGCACCCGGATTAGCGATTTGTTTGTTTATTTATTTTAAAGATAAATACAACAGGGAGCCATTAGGTTATTTAATCAGGTGCTTTCTGCTTGGAATGCTGAGTGCAATGATAGCGCTATTTGTTGAAGGATTTGGCGAAAGACTTCTTGGCAGAATAATAACACCAGGCAGCCTTCTCTACATAATTGTTTTTTCATTCTGTGTTGTTGCATTGGCAGAAGAAGGCTCTAAATTTTTTATGCTGAAAAGATATGCCTTTTCAACATCGAAGTTTGATGAACCTTTCGATGGCATTGTGTATAGCGTGATGATAGGGATGGGCTTTGCAACGCTTGAAAACATTGGATACGTTTATGAATATGGAATGTCAACTGCACTGTTGCGTATGTTTTTAAGCGTTCCCGCACATGCCTGCTTTGCGGTATTAATGGGTTACTATGCGGGCATAGCAAAGTTTTCAAGACACGAGGTTCAAACTGGATTTTTATCACGGGGTTTGTTGCTCGCAATCTTCTTTCACGGTATGTTTGATTGTTTTCTTTTTCTTACTGATAGTGATGAAGTGAACAAGTATATTTCTGATGGCTTACTTATATTAGGCGCTTTTGTTTCTTATTTTATAGCGATAAGATTATCCTTAAAAGCAATTCGTTTGCAGAGAGATTTATCACAACAAGTTCATGAACATTAATCCTGCAAATATCACAATATGTAAAGCATCTGTTGATGACATTCCGGTGATAGCACAGCTTGCAAGCGTGATATGGCTGGTGGCTTACGCTGAAATACTTACTCCTCCTCAATTAAATTATATGCTTGATTTAATTTACAGCAATTCAGCTCTCGAAAAGCAAATGAATGAAGGGCATCAATTTTTATTATTAAAAGAAGATGAGAAGCCAATTGCATTTGCATCATACAATTTAATTAAAGAACCCGGAATTTATAAGCTTCAAAAATTATATGCGCTGCCCAATCAACAGGGAAAAGGGATTGGGAAAAAATTGATTGACTACATTATTAATAAAATAAAATCTTCAGGCGCCACTGCCCTGCAATTAAATGTGAACAGGCACAACAAGGCGAAGCAATTTTATGAGCACTTAGGTTTTAAAGTGATATACGAAGAAGATAAAGATATCGGCAACGGATATTTTATGAATGATTATGTGATGGAATTAAAATGCGAACTGATGTCGCCGCCATAAAAAATAATCAGCAAAAAAAGTAATAAATATCTTTAACAACTATTTCATAACATTTGGCTGTTTAATTGCGTTTGGTGGTATTGCTCCCTTAAATCATCAACATGAAAAAAATTGTTATCTCCTTTTTGTTTGTTGTGTTAGTTATATGTGTTCAGGCTCAATCAACCTATAAGCAGGCGGCAGGTGTTAAGTTTCCCGGAGGTCTCTCATTCACTTACAAAAAATTTATTACTGAGGAAAATAATATTGAAGCGCAGTTTACTACATGGAACAAAGGTTTGCGTGTAAGCGGCTTGTATGAATTTAATTTTTACAGCTTCAATACAGTGCCGGGATTAGCGTGGTTTACAGGTCCGGGTGTGCATATTGGTTTTTGGAAAGATGAATTTCAAAAAGATTATAACAGTAAAGCCGATGTAGGTATTGACGGAATCATCGGTTTCGATTATAAGTTTGATAAAATTCCGCTAAACATGAGCGTTGACTGGCAACCTTCCATAACACTTGCCGGGACTACAGGATTTACGCCTGCGTATGGTGGTGTTGCCGTGCGCTATACTTTTTGAATTTTATTTTCCTATACATTTGCGGCCTAAAAAAATACAACAATGAAAAAGATTTTTTTCTGCACAATTTTATTTGCAATGCTTTATTTTAATTCTCATGCACAAAGCATGGGCAGAACTTATAAAACTGCACTGGGCGTGAAATTTTATCCCGGAGCCATTTCTTTGAAAAGTTTTACCTCGGATAAAATTGCTCTTGAAGGATTAGGATATTTTTTTAATTATGGATTTCGCTTAACGGGTTTGTATGAAATTCATGGTGATATTAATGGCGCTGAAGGATTGAAATGGTATGCGGGCGGCGGCGGACACATTGGTGCATGGAACAATACGTGGAAGACAGCTTTTCCGCAGAGAAATAATGGCCTTATGATTGGTGTTGATGGTGTAATTGGATTAGATTATAAAGTAAACGAAGTGCCTTTAAACGTGAGCCTCGACTGGCAGCCCTCTTTCAACATTGTAGGATATAATTATTTTGAAGGGGGATGGGGAGGATTGGCAATACGATACACATTTTAAATTTTAAAGCTTTTAAAGCAATATTAAAAGCTGTTTCTAAAAATAAAGCAGCTTTTTATTTCACAAAACTTAACACATAGACACATAGAAAACATATAGCGAGATTACTGAATACTATGTGCAACCTATGTTCCTATGATTCTATGTGGTGAAAAAACAAAGTAACGAATTAGAATAAATCAATTTTTTCCCTTGCTTCATAAGTGAATGGAATATTTATAAAAATTCCCCCCTTCCCAATTCTTGTTGTTCCTTTTACCTGAATTAATACATCGTTCAAAAGAATGGCGGCGAATGTATTTTTAAAAATGTTCTTCATATCAACCTGCATTGTAGAGGGCACTTCAAATTCTGATTTTTTGGCAATGTGCATCAGCGTGTCCAGCACATATTTGCCCAGGTAATTGCGGTTAATATAAACCTCGCAATCAACATGCCTTAGATCAACTCCATAATTATTCGGATTAAAATAAACGAGTGAAAAATGTATAGTAGAAGTATTAAATCCAAGACTGTCAATTTTAATATTTCTCACATCCCGGTATTCAAAAGATTGAGGTGTTTTGCAGCTTAAAAGCGTGAAGAAAATTAATATCAATACAATCAAATTTCGCATGTTGCATTTTAACGCAAAATAGAGCAGAATATTTTAAAATGTAAAATGAGAAATGTAAATGTTATGTTCAATACTGAAAAATAATTTCAGTAGCGCCATAGCCAAAGCGATGGTCATATTGATTTATGAAAGTCTTCACTTCTTTTTTCTGCTTGAGCATTTCATGAATTTCTTCTCTCAGCTTGCCTGTGCCTATACCATGTATTACTATTAAATTTTGCTGCCGGTGAGCAACAGCAAGCAGGAACCATTTTTCAAACTCCTTTAGCTGTAACAAGAGAATTTCAGAAGAAATCATTTTTGAATAGTCATCAGCCAATTTCTCAATGTGCAGATCTATTATTGTTCTTGCAGGCTCTAAGTGTTTGGTTATTTCAGCAGCGTCATAAATTTTATATCCCTTTGATGCAAGCTTGCCTAAATCGGTTTTTTCTACAGGAGCTTTATCGGGATAACTTGTAAATAAGGAATATGAAATGGTAGGTTCATTTTTTTCTTTTATTTCCTCGATTCTTTTAAAAACCTGTTTGGCTTTTAATTTTAATTCAATTGAAAAAAAAGGAGCTTTCTTTTTGTTTGGCTGAAGAAGTGAAAACTCAAAAACCAAATTTGGATTATCATTCAAATTTTCAAATGGAATATCATGGAGATAAAAATCATGATGCGCAAGCACTTCGCTGCTTAATTCAAATGCGGCTTCCCCTTTAAGCTCCTGCTTATAATTAAGCTTATAGCTTTTATCGGTTTTATTTACAAGATAGATTTTAAGTAATTCAACTATTTCATCATCATATTCATCAAAGCTGAATTTCGGAAGTAATGAAAGCCATACGCCGTCTTCTGTTTTAATATTAGCTTTCTGTGATTTTCTTTCTTTGGGCACTTCATCAATATATTTTTTTTGATGAGGTTTTTTTTCTTCAACAACTTTTTTTTGGGTAAAGCGATGGAAATAGGGAAAATCAATCTGGTCCACGTATGCGGGAAAACGCACGCCTCTTATTTCTATCAGCACCATTTTATCACTGATAATCTCTACCACTTTTCCCTCTTCTTTGCTATGTAAAACAATAATATCATCACCAGCCTGGTATTTCAAAACAGATTTTTTAAAGATTAGAAATTGGATAATATATCTGCAATATGCAAAGCTCTCAAATCAATTCCTTTGTGTTTAATATATCCATCGAGGTGCATCAGGCAACTCATGTCTGTACTAATAATATATTTTGCACCTGTTTCCATTGCATGATTAATTTTTTGGTCGGCCATTGCAATGCTTATCGGTTCAAATTTTATTGCAAACGTGCCGCCAAATCCGCAACAGGTTTCCACATCATTCATTTCAATCAATTCCAATCCTTTTACTTTATGCAATAATAAACGCGGCTCTTTTTTTATTTTGCATTCACGCAATGCAGCGCAACTATCGTGATAGGTGGCTTTTCCGGGGAACGTTGCACCTGTGTCATCAACCTTTAAAATATTCACCATAAAATCTGTAAACTCATATATTCTGTTTTGCAACTGTTTTAAATTGTTATGCGCTGAAGAATCATTAAACAACTTGCTGTAATAGTTTTTTACAAAGCCCGCACAACTGGCGCTGGGTGTAACGATATATTCGGCGCCCTCAAAATCTTTAATAAACTTATTGCAAACATCTTTTGCCTCGCCCCAAAAGCCGGCATTAAAAGCCGGCTGCCCGCAACAGGTTTGATTGGTATTGTAATGAACAGCACAACCTGCTTTCTGCAGCACTTTAATCATATTAAAAGCAACGGAAGGATACAATTGGTCTATAAAACAGGGAATAAAGATTTGAATATTCATTTCACGAAGGTGCTTTGAAATTTATATAAAATGAAATATTCATTCAAAAGGTAAAGGCTGTAAAATATTTTTAAAATATACCCACAATGGCCCGGGAATGTCAGCGTGGTTTTTAATTTTCTTTTGCGGCGGGCAGAACTTTTTTTTTCTAACGATTGGTTTTTAGGGAATACGTTCGTATAGTTCTTATCAAAAAAAAATCCTCAAAATAAAATTACCGCAACACTTTCATCTTCACCATTTCAATTCTGGTATCGCTTACAGTAAGAACATCAAATTCATATTTATCAATAATGATTCTTTCTTTTAATTTAGGAATGGTTTCATGCTGATTGATAATGTATCCTGAAAGCGTTTCAGATTCATCTCCCGGAAAATCAAAATCGTATTTTTCATTCAGATAATCAAGCTCTGCTCTTCCGGAGAAAATATATTCGTTGTCTGATAATTGCTTTTCTGCAAACTCTTCCGTATCATACTCATCGAGTATTTCACCAAAAATTTCTTCGAGCAAATCTTCCATAGTAACAATGCCTGCAGTGCCGCCAAATTCATCCACCACCCATGCAATGCTCTTTCGTTCTTTGGTAAATTTATTTATAAGGTCTGTGGCGCTCATTGTTTCGGGCACTACAGGAATAGGAAGTAAAATAGATTTTAATTCTGCCGTTCTTTTCAGCATATCAAGCTGATGTATATAACCCAAAATGTTATCAATGTTTCCTTCATAAACTACAATCTTGCTGAGCCTTGTTTCTATAAATTTTTTATTGGCTTCTGCTACAGAGCAATCAATATCTACTGCTTCTATTTCCGTTCTTGGAACAAGGCATTGTCTTATTTTTATAGTTGGTAAAGAGAGTGCATTTTCAAAAAGTTCTGTATTAAGCTCCTGCCCGTCAGCATCCTGTTCTTTTGTTTGCTGAAAAAAATGTTCCAGATCAATTTTTGAAAAAGGTTCTTCGCCCGCCTTTACTTTTACGTTGAAAATATATTTAAGAATGGCTTCAGCTATCGAAACAAAGAAAGAGGAGATTGGATAAAACAATTTATAAAAAAAGTTACTTACAGAAGCAAAAAAGCTAAGCAGGCTATCATTGCGTGCTCTGAATATTGCTTTGGGTAAAAACTCTCCGAACAATAAAACAATTATTGAAGAAATTACTGTATTAAAGGCCAGCTTCACATATTCATTTTCTAATTTCAGCGGATTCCAAAGCGACTGCTTCATCAGCTCACTAAACTGTAAACCATAAATAACAAGAAAAATATTTACGCCAATAAGGCAGATGCCTATAAAGCGGGAAGGCTCTTCCATAAAGCGTGATAGCACAATGCCGCTTCGTTTTCCCTGTTTCTTTTTTAATTCAATACTTAAGCGATTGGCGCTGATAAAAGCAATTTCTATACCCGCAAAAAAAGCGATCATCAAAAGCGAAACACCAATCCAGATGAGTAGATATATTTCAATCATACATCGAATGTACTAGATTTTTTTGTTTCTTGTTTTACAAATTTACAATAAAACGAGCCGGTATTAAAAATAAAAAAGCCCCGATAAAAATGGGGGCCGTTGGCATGAGAAATACTTATGTTCACTATGTTTTCAAAAGGAATACAAATATCAAAACGGTTTATAAACTTTATGTAAACAGAAAATGATGTTTTTGTTAACCTGAGTTTTGGAATTTTTTTTTCAACACAACTTGTCCCGCCACAGGCGTGGATAGAATCATAGAAACCTGCCCGTACCGAATGGCACGTTCGGGCGGGCATAGATTGCACATAGTATTCAAGTTTCTCTCTATGTGTTTTCTATATGCACTATGTGCCTATGTGTTTAATTGAAATTTAAAAATTATACTTCACACCAACCTGTGCCTGCCAGCGTGAATTGATCGGGTCAATAGTATAATAATGCCCTGTTGATGGCGGCGCCACAAAATTGAATGTAGGCACATAACCTGTTGATGGCGCACCCGGCGCAATACTATTGGCATCGGTTGCAAACTTTAAAAAGTTTACATTGTAGTTGTTTACGTTGGTAACAAAGGCAATATGCCCCCAATCGTTATTGACAAGATTAAGCACATTAAATATGTCGAGGCTTACCTGCAGTGAATGCTTATCATTATCGCCTTTAAAATGAAATTCATGCATCAGCTTCATATCTAAAAAATGATTCCATGGTGTTCTCATACCATTTCTTTCTGTATACTTGCCGCGACGGGTGCTTAAATAATCATCACTGGTAATGAAATTATTCATTGCCGTCCATTGCTGGTCTGCAGTCACGGTAACATTGCCGCCGGCATCTTTTATATCAGCGAGATTTATGTCGCTCCGGTCTTTAGGAATGTAAACAAGATTTGCATTCGATGCATTGCTGAAAGGGTTAGGACTTGATGCATAAATCAATGTGTACGGACTTCCGCTCTGGCTTGAATAGAATAATGCAAGTGAGCTTGTGTTGTTGCTATTCCACTTAAATGCAAAGCTTCCTGTACCCACAATGCGATGGCGTAAATCGAAATTTGAATACGCTAATTGCGGGTCATTTGGTACGATGGAAGGGTTCACTTCATAATTACTCTGGAAAGAATTTCTTATTCCATTGCTTATGTCTTTGCTTATTCCATAAGTGTAAGCGAGACTCCAGTTTATATCGAGCAAATGCTCGCTTCCAACTTTTATGTTGTTTGCAGCTTTAGATATTTGCGCAGTAAGATTGTAACGATACCCTTCCGTAGTGTTCGAGAGCAAATAGGCATTTGAAAAAGCAGCATTTACTTTGCCGCCAACATACACAGGTGTTTGCGTGAGTCCTGTTGAAAAATATGCGGTGGTATCTTTTACATTGATTTGCTGAAACTTTACATCGTGTAATGTTTTGGTGTACATAACATCAAGTGTAAGTTTATAGCCACGACCAAACTTTATATCTGTTGCAAGGTTTGAACGCCAGATAGAGGGGAGCTTGAAGTTGTTATCTATTATATCCACTTCATGTGTTGCAGAAGCAGAAGTGCCGCCATATTTCGTAACAGTATCCTGCAAATTATTAGGATTAATTGCAAGCGGAACAACAGTTCCTGAAACGGGCTTGTAATCTATGTTGCCAAAGTTTGTTCCGTTCAATGTGTATGCATATCCAAGCCATGCAAAAGGCATTCTGCCAACAAAAACTCCTGTACCGCCTCTGAAAATTAATGACTGGTTGCCATTCACATCATAACTAAATCCTACTCTCGGAGAAACGGTTGCTTTGCCAAGCCACTTGTTGTCAAACCGGCTCCAGCTTGTATGTGTGTAAGTTGGATTGGTTGAAATATAATCTTTGGTATTCGTTACTGCCGTATCTAAAGGAGGCTGATTATTTACAAAAGAATAATCTACTCTTATGCCCGGAGTTAATTTGAATTTTTTGTTGAAGGAGATATCATCCTGTGCATAGGCGCTTAATAAATTTACTTTGTAATTACTTCCCGGAAGATTATTATACAAATCGTTTCTGCTGTTCTTTGAATCATCCACTGAATATGTGCTGCGTATGCGTGAAGGCTTGTCTGCAAGAAAAGAATTTACATCAGCATATTCCCAACGTCCATTCCATGAATTGAGAAAGCCATAGGTAAGGTCATAAAATTCATTGTGCGTGCCGAAGGTAAATTTATTGATGCCCTTTGTTACGGTTAAATTATCAGTGAACTCAACAGTTTTTTGTTTCACGTTATATACAGATGCTTCACGCCATGTGCCAAGCCAGATTTTTCCACCGCCAATATCAATAAAGGGAGCAAGCACACCCGGAAAATCTCTGTATTCATGTACATTAATATAACTCGCTATAATATTATTGCTAACAGAATTGCTGATGGTTGATTTTAATTCAGCAACAAGATTCAGATTCTTTGTATGCTGTGTAAAATCAGTTGATGAAAATTGAAAGTTGGTTGATGAGCGTTCAAGATTTTGTCCCCAGCCATGTGTATATATAGCACGCAGCATTAATGAATTTCTTAAGTTCAGATTCCAGTCAAAACGCCCAAACAATTTATTGCTGTTGGTTGCAATAGTGTATGGACCGTAAGTTCCGGGGTCATAATTATATTTTGTAATAAGATTGTTGCGTATTGCTTCAGCATCGGCCACACTGATTGCTGCACCAGCATCTCCGGCATTATAAAATGTGGGTTCCTGTCTGCGTGTAATTTCTCCATTTACAAAAAAGAATGCTTTGTTTTTAATGATAGGCCCGCCAACGCTTGCGCCGTATTGATAATCATAAAAATCAGAACCGATTTTTGTATGCAGTGCATCATTACTTTTACCAACTAATGTTTGATTTCTTCCATATCCATAAACCGACCCATGAAAATCATTGGCGCCGCTTTTGGTAACAGCATTTATGCTTCCGCCGGTAAAGTTACCAAGCCTTACATCGTAGGGCGCAAGCTGCACCTGCACTTCCTGTATTGCATCGAGGCTGTAAGGATTTGTTCTTGTACCTGAACCTGATGTGCCTGCTTGTCCGCCACCGCTTACACCGCCTGCGGAGTTGCTGAATCCGATGGCATCGTTGTTTACTGCCCCATCGAGTGTAATATTGTTGTAACGAAAACTGGTTCCTGCAAATGAGTTGTTGTTTGATTGAGGAGTAAGCCTTGTAAAATCCTGCAGGCTTCTTCCCAGTGTAGGCAGTGTGCTCAACTGTCTTGCACCTACCGTTAAGCCCGAAGACAAATTTCTTCTGCCCGTGCCCATAATGGTAACTTCTTTTAATTCGTTGCTTACAGGTTGCAGGATGATATTCAAATCGGGGTTTGTACCGAGGGTGAGATTTATATCGTTAATCACTTCTTCTTTAAAGCCAACAAATGAAGCAGTGAGAGTATAAGGTCCGCCGGCTTTTAAATTTGTAAGTACAAATATTCCTTTATTGTTTGAGAGAATTTTTGTTTCTCGGCCTGTGGGGTTATGCTTCACTATTATGCTTGCGCCGGTTATTGCATTTCCCGTGCTATCATTTATTCTGCCGCTTAATGTAGCAATGGTTTCCTGCGCATTTGCTTTAATCAATGCACTCATGATTAAAAAAAACATGAGGCTTTTTACTATCCTTTGCATTTGATAAATTTTAGCAAAGGTCACATTGGTGTGTTACTAAATTGTTACGGCAATGTTTTCAGATTATTAAGGATATTTTTTTCTCATTTCAACTCTGTAAAAATTTACTTTCAGTTGCGATTAATAATTAATTCTTTCAGCAACTCAATCTGTCTTTTTAATAAGCGTTCCACAACATATCTGCATATTCATTTGGTAAGGGGCTTTCCTCTATTGCTTTTGCTGCCTTTTCTACATTATAAACAAAGCGTATAAACTCAACCGCTATACTTTCAGATACCAGTGTATTGCTAAATTCATTGATAGTCAAAATAACGTAACAACCTCTGTTATCTCCATCTTTTGGCTTACCTACTGAACCAAATATTAATTGCATGACGATAATGAGGGTTTTCGCCAGGCTCTGTTGGCAGTATTCTTTGATAGGGCTTGTGTGTATGACCGAAACACATAATATCTGCATCTGCCTGTTCCATAATTCTTAATAAGCTTTTTTCATCCCTGTCTTCAAATAAATATTCATTTATCTTTCTTGGGCTTCCATGTACCAATAGTAAGTTAAGTTTATCATTATTTAACTGAAACTCTAATTTGATATGAGCTGGTAATGTGCGCAAGTATTTTCTTTGTTCGTTTTTTACTATCTGGTTTGTATAAGAAATAGATACAGCCCCCATTTCTTTTTCTTTGTCTGTTTTATAAGCACAACCGCAATCATCACTTGTTCTGCCAATTCCAAAATCATAATTTCCTGCGATAGCGGGTATGCCTCTTTTTTTAATTTCATCAATTACTTCATTTGCCCAAATATTATAACCTACCAAATCACCTAAGCAATAAATAGCATCAGGCTTTTGTTCCTCAATTCTTTTTAAACAGGCTTCTAATGCAGGAAGATTTGCATGTATGTCGCTAAAGAGTGCTATTCGCATTTTGATTATTTTTATGGTTAAGAAATTTCCAAACAGGAATTGCTAAAGCTGCACCTGCAATTGTTGCAACTATATAAATCCAGAGATGTTCTAAGTGACCACTTATCAAGGCAGGCGCAACGGAACGTGCAGGGTTCATACTTGCTCCGCAAATAGGACCGGCAAACATTGCCTCTAATAAAATTGTTGAGCCAATGGCAAGTCCTGCAAACATTCCCTGTTCTTTACTGCCTGTTGCTACGTTGATTATGACGAGCATTAAAAAAAAGGTCAGAATAAACTCCAAAATGAAAGATTGTAGTTCTGTTCCTGCCGGTAGTGTTGCGCCTAATAATTCATTTGCTGGGAACAGATATTTCAAGGTAAGGCTTGCCAGTATTGCACCTGCTAATTGAGCAATGATGTACGGCAATACCTCTTTTAAGTAAAATCTTTTAGCTAATGTAAAAGCAATAGTTACTGCCGGGTTTAGATGTGCTCCTGAAATATTTCCTAATGTGTAGATCATTGCCATAACACTAAAACCAAAGGTTATTGCAACACCTGCATGAGATACTGCACCGTTGGTTTGTTGATTAATGACAATTGCACCTGTACCACAAAATACAAGTGCAAAAGTTCCTAACAGTTCGGCTGAACATTTTCTTACAAGCAACGCATTAATTTATTAGTTACAACAATTGGTATCGCAACAGGTTTTTTCTGCCTGCTTTTCTGCATAGACAGTAATGCTACGAATACCTGTTCCTGACTGTTTAAATGCAGCAATTTGTTCTGCTGATAAGTAGTTGCTTAATATATCATCAGGTACAATAATTGGCTTGTCTTTTTGAATGGTAACATTCTGAAAGCCGTTTGCTCCTATCAATTCTAAATACGCCTGCTTTTGAATTGCACCTGCTACACATCCGGCATACATTTCAGCAGCTTCTTTGATTTCTTTGGGTAATTCACCTTCTAATACAATATCAGAAATACTGAAATGACCGCCTGGCTTTAACACACGGAAGATTTCTCTAAATACTCCATCCTTATTCGGAACGAGATTGAGTACACAATTACTTACAATTATATCTGCAGTATTTTCTGTTACAGGCATCTTTTCTATATCTCCCTGCCTGAACTCTACATTATTAAGGCCTCGTACTTCTGCATTTTGTCTTGCTCTGTTAATCATTGCCGGTGTAAAGTCAATGCCTATTACTTTACCTGTTTCTCCGGTCTCATGTCTTGCTATAAAAGCATCATTGCCCGCACCGCTGCCTAAGTCAATTACTACATCACCTTTTTTAATTTTAGCAAACTGTGTAGGTAAGCCGCAGCCCAAGCCTAAATCTGCATCGGGATTATAACCTTCTAAAGTATTATAATCATCAGCCATGATGTTATAGACTTCTGTACTGCAACAACCAGAACCACAGCATGAGGATTGATTCGTTTCTTTATCCTGCAAGGCTATTTCTGAATATTTCTGCCTTACCAGTTCTTTTACTTGTTCTTGTATTTCCATTGTATTTATATTTTAAAGTTATCGTAATATAACGATGATTATAAGCAAAAAAAAGTTAGCAACAACTGTTGTCACCTTTGTATATATCAAATAATTGGTTTATTGATGATTGGGCTGCCTTCCATTCTTTTTCATCAATACAGTAGCAAACTTTAGCTCCTTCTATTTCTCCTTTAATCAATCCAGCTTCTTTCAATTCTTTCAGATGTTGTGAAACAGTACTTTGTGAAAGCGGCAGCTCTTCCACTATATCTCCGCAGATACAGGTGTTTTTCTTTATCAATAAATTGAGAATAGCGATTCTAGCGGGATGCGCCAATGCCTTTGCATACTGTGCAACGCGGTTATGTTTTACAGAGAACTCATCATGTTTACCTGCGCCCATGGTGCAAACATATCGTATTATTACGATAATATAAAAAATATATATTTAATTAATGAGCTTTCAATCAAATATCCCATAGCTTTCTCTGCCTAGTAATTCTTTTACTGTAATAAAGAATGTAAAAAATGAGAATTTGCTTTTTGAAATTTGAAACGAGGCGCATTCCTGGCATGCTTCTTCTATTAAATTCTTTTAAAACCTGAATTGCAGCGGCCGTAAATACATTATCCTTCACATCAAAATAGATATATTAAGAAATTGTTACGAAACATAAATATCTTATTTTCACAAGGTGTAAATCTAATTTTGCACAAATTTTTTTATGGCGTTCAATTCTGTAATGAAAATTTTTATGCCGAAAGACAGGGTATTTTATTCCCTGTTTGAAGAAGTGGCTGAAACCGTAATTACCATAGCGAAGAGCTTGAAAGATATGGTGAATGAACCCGACAAAAGCAAACGCTCTGCCATGCTTACGCATATCAAAAACTTAGAGCACAAAAATGATGAAACCACTCACCGCATCTTTACTGAATTAGGCAGAAATTTTATAACGCCTTTCGACAGGGAAGATATTCACCACCTTGCCACAGCATTGGATGATGTTGCTGACTATATTTATTCTTCAGCAAAAAAAATTATTTTTTATAGCATAAACCCCGATGATTCAGGAATAAAAAAACTTGCAGACCTTATTGAGCTTGCCTGCGTTGAAATTAAAACGGCAGTGTATGGACTAAGAAATATGAGAAACCTGCACGAAATGACGGGCTCTCTTGTAAAGGTAAACAGCATAGAAAATCAGGCAGACGATGTGTTTGATATGAGCATAGATAAATTATTTGAAAAAGAGAATGATGTAAAAACGCTTATCAAGAAGAGAGAAATATATCAGTCAATGGAAAATGCTACCGATAAATGTGAGGATGCGGTAAATGTAATTGAATCCATAATAGTTAAATACGCATAATCCGCACCCCCCTCACCGTCCCCGATAGTACCGGGAGAGAGGGGAGCTATCAAACCGAAAACTCATGTCAACCTTGCTTATCGTAATCATTGTACTTGCCATAGGGTTTGATTTTATTAATGGTTTTCATGACGCTGCCAATTCAATCGCCACCATAGTTTCCACAAAAGTTCTTACGCCATTGCAGGCTGTTATTTGGGCAGCCCTTTTCAACTTTGTTGCCTTTTTTATTTTCAGCGACCATGGTGTTGCCAATACAGTTGCTAAAACAGTTCATGAAGGCAGTTATGATTTAGTAGTTGTGCTGGCGGGTGTTATTGCTGCTATATGCTGGAATTTATTGACGTGGTGGTACGGCATTCCTTCCTCATCATCACACACACTTATTGGCGGCTTTGCCGGTGCAGCCATTGCCCATGCAGGATTTAGCAGCATCAACTGGAGTTTAAACGGTGGCATTAGTCTCACCTTACTCTTCATTTTGCTTGCACCCATTATAGGAATGGTGATTGCAATATTCATCACACTGGTTACTATTCAAAAAAACTTTTGGCTTAAGATTTCTATTATTATCGTTGTAGTTGCTGCATGCCTTCTGTTTATTAATTTCAAAAAACCTTTTGAATTCTGGGCGTTATTGGCTCTCGGAATTATATTCGTTTTTGCTTATTCATTAAATTATGCAAAGAGCAGCAACGCCTATAAAACAGCCAATATGTATAAAAGATTGCAGTTGGTTTCTTCTGCAGCATTCAGCATTGGTCATGGTGGCAGCGATGCGCAAAAAGTTATGGGGCTAATTGGTGCAGCTATGGTAGCGCAAAAAGTAATTCCTGATATAGCTCACCTTCCAACCTGGGTTCCATTTATATGCTATACAGCCATAGGACTTGGTACCATGAGCGGCGGATGGAGAATTGTAAAAACAATGGGAACTAAAATAACCAAAGTAACTCCGCTTGAAGGAGTATGCGCCGAAACTGCAGGCGCCATTACTTTATTTACTGCCGCCAATCTTGGCGCTCCTGTAAGCACTACGCATACCATTGCCGGATCCATAATAGGCGTAGGCGCAACCAAGCGCCTGAGCGCCGTGCGCTGGGGCGTTACCGTTAATTTAATTTGGGCATGGGTACTTACCATTCCTGTGAGTGCACTTCTTGCTGCAGGTTTCTATTTCATACTTAATCTCTTTCTTTGATTTCCCTATAAACTGTAAACTGCAAACTGTAAACTGTCATCTGCCAACGGCCAACTGTCAACCGATTTTTGTATTTTGCACCGCTATCTAAATTTTGATATGAAAAAAATATTAGTTACAGGCGGCTGCGGATACATAGGCTCCCACACTGTTGTTGACCTTTTTGAAAATGGATTCGATGTAATCTCCATTGACGATAATAGCCGCTCTACAACCTATCTTCTTGAAGGCATTGAAAAAATCACCGGAAAAAAACTGAAGAACTACACAGTTGATTTAAAAAATTTCGATGAAACGCTTGCCGTTTTCCAGGAGAATGAAGACATAGAAGGTGTAATTCATTTTGCCGCCTACAAAGCTGTTGGCGAATCAGTAGAAATGCCATTGGAATATTTTGAGAATAATCTCTTTTCGCTCATTAATTTGCTGAAGTGTGTAAAGGAATTTAATGTTCCCTACTTTGTTTTCTCTTCTTCATGTACCGTGTATGGCAATCCTGATGAGATTCCCGTTACAGAAGAATCTCCTATAAAAAAGTTTGAATCACCTTATGGCGCCACCAAGCAAATGGGAGAAGACATCGTTTCAGAATTTTCAAAATCGGATGATTGTATCTCAATCCTCCTTCGATATTTCAATCCTGTTGGTGCACATCAATCAGGTTTAATTGGTGAATTGCCCTTGGGCAAGCCGCAGAATCTTGTGCCAGGCATCACACAAACTGCAATCGGCAAATTGCCGCAGGTGCAGGTTTATGGAAACGATTACCCTACAAGAGATGGCAGTTGCGTAAGAGATTACATTCACGTAAGTGATATTGCCCATGCCCACACACTGGCTTTGGAATATTTGATAGAAGAAAGAAACGAAACCAAATGCGATGTGTTTAATCTTGGAACAGGAAATGGAATCACCGTGCTCGAAGCCATACAGGCATTTGAAAAAGTGAGCGGCAAAAAGCTTAATTACAAAATTGGTCCAAGACGTTCCGGTGATGTGGTAGCCATTTATGCAAACAATGATAAGGCAGTAAAACAACTTAACTGGAAAATAAAATACAATTTAGATGAGATGATGCGCACCGCATGGACGTGGGAATTAAATATAAAACGCGATGAGGAGTTGATGAAAAAACAAAATCCGGTGTTGAATTGATGTTTTTATGGTACCCGTTTTAGTTCTTCGTGGCATCGCCTGTTGCGCCTGCCCCGCCAAAGGAGGTGGTCACAAACCTTTTATCGTTCGATTATAATGGTCAGCAAATTCTTGTTAATTCCGAATTGTTTTGTATAATTTTGACCAACATCTATCACCTCTCAAAATCTACTGTATGAGAACTTTCCAATTTTCACTGATTCATTTGGTAAAGCGAACAAAATTATTTGCTGCTTCCTTTATTTTAGTTGGATTTTCTTGTGCTTCTTTAAAAGCTCAAGTTCCTTGCATCAATACTGATAATTATTGTAATCTTGATTTACGCAATCCCATTTTTAATGATAATGACATACAAGTTCTAACAGATATTCCTTATGCAAATCCAAATATAACAAGCACTAATTATCATGATGTCTCGTATAATTTAGATGAAACTACAAATGATTGTCACCCGGTTAATAGCTGCACTCAAGATATTAGCTCATTAGTCTTTGATGCCTATTTTCCCAAAAAGACTGCCTACCCATATTACGAGACCTGCCCGCTGCCATGCTTTATGGTTGCACATCCCGGTGGCTATGCAGAATGCATTTCTAAAGAACAGACGACCGATTTAACCTACATGTGCAGAGAATTTGCCCATAGAGGTTGGTGCGTATTTAATATTGAATATAGGCGCGGAAGAATCGTTTACGGAACTGACCCGCTCGTTTTTCCATTTTATAAAACAGTTTTCCAAGAGTTAGCAGGTTACCGGGGTGCCCAGGATTTTAAAGGGGCAGCCAGAAGCATTTTAAAAATGAGTGATGATGGTTATTTTAGTAATTATTTTAAATTAGATAAAGAAAAAATGTTTTGGGGCGGGCAGAGTGCCGGAGCGGGTATAGTTGTGGGTTTATGCTACGTGCAGAACCAAAGTATGGTAGATGCTGTGTGCCCGACCCTTAGTGCGCACCTTGGCAGTATTGATGCGGATTATTATTATGCGCCATCTACTTACATACTTCCTACAGTAAAAGGAGTATATAATGGCTGGGGCGATTTTCAAATGCCCGGCTCTATAACAACGCATGCACAGGCTACCGCCTTTTTCGCACAAAATAATTACATTATTCCGGTTATTTGTTTCCAGGGTTTAAAAGATCAGGTTACTCCTTATGACCAACGGCCCGAAGGATATGCCCCCAATCCTTACAATTCGACAAATTATTGTCTTGATTTAGGTGGCACAGCATCTGTAACGCTGGGTGGCGCTAACCATGATTTATTAATAATAGGTCCTAAAGCAATGCAGTGCCTTGTACAAAATGCAGGAAAACTGGCAGAAGTTTTTATTGATATTGATATGGGGCATGGGCTTGATGGTAATGGGCCGAATTATGCAAGCAATTTTGGAACAAGTGCTATTAATACCATCCAAACCAGCCTTTACATGGTGCAGCGAACGTGCTGCTTCTTTCAAAATATAATTACAGGGACAGCTATTACAGGCACCTCTTATTTTGTTGAATGCGAAAATTACCGCCACAGTTGCAACCCTAATGATAATGATAATGGCTGTAACGCTATAAATACTTGTATATATTCATAATAAATAACCAAAAATTTTAAAAAATGAAAAAGAATACTTTAGTCAAATTTTTACTCATACCGGTTTTTTACTTTTCAATTATATGCCAATTACATGCACAGCCTGGCACTTTAGATAAAACCTTTGGTAATGATGGAAGAGTAGCTACAATTGTGCCGGGCAATGGTATAGCCCAACTGTATAAAACAGCCATTCAGAAAGACAATAAAATAGTTGTTGCAGGCATTTTCCAAAAAGCTTCAGGCATAGATAAACCGCTTATCGTTCTCCGCTATCTTGAAGATGGAGTAATTGATTCCTCTTTTGGTATAAATGGTTACACAATAATCGAGAACGGGCCAATTCTTTGGTCTTGCTGCGTTGCCATACAGGATGATGGAAAGATTGTTGTAGGTGGTCGCGGTTTTTTTATTGCAGAGATTATACTTTATCGTTTTTTACCCAACGGGAACTTAGATACATCTTTTGGCTCTGACGGGTTGGTAATAGCCAGTTTAGGTGGTGATGCCCGTGTCCACGCTATTGCGTTACTGCCGAATGGTAAAATTCTTGCAGGTGGTTCATTTTTTGCCTTTGATGACCCAACCTTTAGTGACGCTCCTTATGCCGCAAGATTTAATGAGGACGGAAGTCTTGACGTTTCTTTTGGCAAGGAGGGTAAATGTATTGTTGACAGTGGTGGAAATGCACAGTGTGATATTACAAGCATGGCCGTGGCCAGAGATGGAAGAATAATACTGGCAGGCAATAATGCCCAGGGTATAAGCTACGGCACGCTAATTTTTGTTGCAGCAGTTACATCAGAGGGCAGAACAGACAGTTCTTTTAGTGATAATGGCTACACTTATACAGACATAAGCAACAATGGTGAAACTGCTGAAGATGTTGTGGTGCTGGATGATGGTAAAATAATTGCAGCAGGAGCTTCTTATATTTTCCAATTCAACGGCGCCAAACAGCATATCGCGCTGGTGCAGTATAATAGGGATGGCAGCCTTGACGAGGGTTTTGGAAATAAGGGTACAGTAGAAACACTTGTAAACGAGGAGTCTTATGGTTATAGCATGCAACTGCAGCAGAATGGTAAAATTGTAGTGGGCGGCAAATCTCTGCAGTCAAACGGCACAAATGATTTTGTGGTTGCCCGTTTTCTTGCAGATGGCAGCTTAGATTCAGCGTTTGGCACCAATGGTTTTGCTGTTACAGATATGGGTGATAATGATATTGGCAAATCAATATCGCTGCAAAATGATGGTAAAATTATTTTGGGAGGCACGCCAAACATTCTCATGCCCGGCAAGCCGGGTATATTAATGGCCCGCTACATTGGCGACCCTGTTCGTATTTCATTGATCACACGCCTGAAAAGATGGATTCGTAATCACTGCCTGCATTTCACAGATGAACAGGCAAACACTGCGGCTTACTACGTAATTGAACGCAGCACTAACAACAGTACAGGTTTTACAGAAATTGCACGCATTAATAAATCCGAAATCAGCAATTCGCTCACGGAGTCCGGTGGAAAATCAGAAACATATAGCTATCTTCTTCCGCAAACCTCAAACGAACAAAAAACGAGAAACCCCGCCTCTGTCGGGGCAGGCGAGAAACCAGAAACCCCGCCTTTGTCGGGGCAGGCGAGAAACTTCTATCACATAAAGGCAGTTGACAACGATGGCAGTATTGCTTATTCAGATATAATCAGTGAAACAGACAACAATGTTTCTGCATTTAATATATATCCAAATCCTGTAAAAGAGGTTTTGCATATAAGCGGTTTAAATGCTTCTCTGCAAGGAGTTCTTCGAACAAACAAAACATCGCTTACTATTTTAAATATGCAGGGAAATGTAATTAAGAAAGCAAGTGTACAGGCAAGCAGCTGCGATTTTAATGTTGGCAGCTTAAAACAGGGAACTTATTATTTAAGAGTAGAACAAAAAAATAATTGTCAAACATATCAATTCGTAAAACAATAGGCCGCACATAGTAAATTAAAGGAGCCGGAAAATTCCGGCTTTTTTTTACAATCAAATTAATGCTTATGCAAATTCAAAATTCAGCACGGCTGTATTCCTGCTCATAATTGTTACACTCCCTGCGAAAGGTTATCTTAAAGCTTAGGGTAGATTTGCCAATAGTTATCAAGTTTAATTTCCCTAATTTTGAACGGAACAAATAATCTCCCTTCATAATCCAAACAAACCAATGCTCTCAGCCATTAAAGTTCAAAACGAAAAAGAAACCCGTGGCGGTTTTGGAGAAGGAATTCATGAAGCGGGAAAACGCAATCCTAATGTAGTAGTATTGACTGCAGACCTCGCAGGCTCTCTTAAATTAGCACCATTCATAAAAGATTTTCCGGAAAGATTTTTTCAATGCGGCGTTGCAGAAGCAAACATGGTAGGCATAGCAGCAGGCTTAACCATTGGAGGAAAAATTCCTTATTCAACAACATTTGCAAATTTCAGCACGGGTCGTGTGTACGATCAAATTCGCCAGAGCGTTGCATACAGCAATAAAAATGTAAAGCTTTGCGCCAGCCATGCAGGATTAACTTTGGGTGAAGATGGCGCCACACATCAAATTCTCGAAGATATTGGGCTTATGAAAATGATGCCGGGAATGACGGTGATTGTTCCCTGCGATTTTAATCAAACCAAAGCAGCTACCTTAGCCATAGCAGATTATAAAGGTCCTGTTTACTTACGTTTCGGAAGACCCAAATGGCCCAATTTCACTAAAGAAGATGGAAGTGATTTCATCATAGGCAAAGCCCAAATATTTAATGAAGGCACAGATATTAGTTTGTTTGCCTGCGGTCATCTTGTTTGGAAAGCAATAGAAGCTGCAAGGATTTTAGAAGAAAAAGGTTACAGTATTGACCTTATAAATATTCACACCATTAAGCCGATTGATGAAGAAGTCATTGTAAAATCAATCACCAAAACAAAATGTGCAGTAACCTGCGAAGAGCATAATATAATTGGAGGTTTGGGAGACAGCATAGCTCATGTGGCTGCAAGAAATTTTCCAATCCCAATAGAATATGTAGGCACTAAAGATACTTTTGGCGAAAGCGGAAAACCCGAAGAGCTTTTAAAAAAATATGGACTTGATACACCCGATATTGTAGCTGCGGCAGAAAAAGTAATCGCTAAGAAAAGAACTCAGCAACTGTAATTATTAAACTTTTTTATAAAAATCTCATCAAAACGGGTGGGTTTTTTTAATTTTATCATTTATAAATCCCTGCATGCAATTAGACGATAAGGAGCTATTAGAACAGTTTAAACAACCCGAAACAAAAGAAAGGTCATTTACAGCTATCATAAAAAAATACCAGGAAAAATTATATTGGCATATAAGAAGAATGGTCATTGACCATGATGATGCGAATGATGTGCTGCAAAATATGTTTATAAAAGTTTGGAATGGACTTGCAAATTTTAGGGAAGACAGCCAGTTGTACACCTGGCTGTACCGTATAGCAACTAATGAAAGTCTCACCTTTTTAGAACAGAAGAAGAAACGGTCATCAGTAAGTTTAAGCGATGTAGAAACGGGGCTTGCCAATAAAGTTGTTGCCGATAAAAATTTTGACGCCAACAGGCTTGAGTGGAAACTGCAGCTCGCTATTCAGAAGTTGCCGGAAAAACAGAAAGCGGTATTTAATCTAAGATATTACGATGAAATGCCTTACGAAGAAATGAGCCGTGTGCTCGATACGAGTGAAGGCGCCTTAAAAGCAAGCTATCATCATGCAGTTAAGAAAATTGAGGAGTTCATTAAAAATGGTTAAACTATAAAATGGAAACATAGTCAAAATTGGCTTCAATAATGGAAACCCGTAAATACATAATAAAAGAATTAATGGATTTGAGCATGGTCGTTGCTAACATAGGAAACCAGAATGTATTTACTGTTCCTGAAGGTTATTTTGATACATTGGGAAGTGATATACTTTCTCAGATTTTTATTTCGGCTTTGCCCCGGGAAATTCCATATAGCAAACCATCAGAAGACTATTTTAATAATCTGGCTTCTGAAATTTTGTTGAAAATGGAAGCGCTGAAGAAAAATAATGCATCAGAAAATATATTAAACAAAATCAGTAAAGAAACTTTATCTTCTGTGCCTTCGGGCTATTTTGATACTCTTGCTGATAAGATTTTGCAAAAAATAAAATCAAGGGAAAGCACTCATCAAACTGAAATAGAAAAAGAGCTTGCAGAAATATCGCCTTTATTAAGTACTATCAGTAAAGCAAATGTGTATTCTGTTCCCGATAATTATTTCGAAAAAATACATATTCCTGTATCTGAAAGTAAAAATGAAAAGCAAACAGGAAAAGTAATATCACTGCAAAGCAGAATACGCAAGGCAGTATCTTATGCAGCGGCAGCGTCTGTTGCAGCTATTATGCTCTTTGCAGGATACCAGTTTTTTTATAGTAAGAATAATAAAAATACTAATCATAATATAGCAGTTATCAATAAAGCTTATTACGATAGTTTAAAAAATATAAACGTTGAAAAAGAACTTGCCTCACTTAGTGATGAAGAAATAAACGCTTATCTGGATACTGAGCGTATGGCATTTATTAATGTTAGCGAATCGCCTGTTCCTGAGGTTTCTGATATACAAAGTTTCCTCAACAATGCAAGTGATGAGGAGATTTTACAGTACCTGAAACAAAACAAGGAACCGGGAGAAAAAACTTTTAAAGGAATTTAATTTTTTACAATGATAAAAAAATTCTACTTTACGCTGCTATTTTTGCTGCTTCATAGTTATTTTTGCAAAGCTCAGCCCCCGCAAGGTGAAAATCAAAACCGGCTGGAGACTATAAAGATTGCATATATAACAAAGGAGCTTAACTTAAGCTCTGAGGAAGCGCAAAAATTTTGGCCTGCATATAATGGCTATATGGAAGAGATTAAGCAGGCAGGCACAAAATACCAGGATGATGAAGTGGGGTATGAAGAGAAAGTTGTAGAAATAAAAAAGAAATACAAAGGCAACTTTCAAAAAGTTCTTGGCTCTGATGCAAGAGTAAATAAAATGTTTACGGCAGACAGGAATTACCGGGACGTGCTAACAAGAGAATTGCAAAACAGGCAAAAGCTTAGAAAACAGAACCAGGGTCAGCCGGTACCCAATAAGAATCAAAGAAATCAGCAGCCACAAGGCAATAAGAAAAAACCAGGTCATAAAAATTAATTTAAATAGGTGTTTTTCATAGGTTAGCAACGGCCAGCTCTTTCTAGAGCGGGCCTATTTTATTAAAATACTCCTTAAAGGTGTCCCTGTAACTACCATCATTAAGAAACACTTAACCTTGTTCCCCTTTCTTTATCCGGCACAGCCCTCATTACTTTGCTTTGTCTATGAGATATTCTTTTTGCCTGCCCTTAGGGACAAAATTGATAACAATATTATTGCCGCTGCAATAAGTTCTGCTGGCATTGGCAGCGTATATTTATCGGCACTGTGGTGGCTGCATCTGCCGAACATTTGTTGGTGAAGCACTATCCATTTTTGTACTCGTGTACCTTCGTTAAAAGCATCGAAGCTGAAGTGTTCTATATAAATACAACTCCCTTAAATCGGTTTGTAAAAATCTTTCATGCAGCAAATTTTAATGCGGAAATAGTAAATTTGTCATGCATCTAAATATTAATGCTGTCCCGCTTTGCATCCCGCCTGAGGCGGCACCATTGCGGGGCTTTTTTAATACTTGGTTATCGCCAAACCATTATCCAGTGTGGGTTACGTGTTTTCAGGCAGACCTCAATAATATCAACAACCGAAAAGAACCATTTTTTTTCGCTTCATTATTTTTCACTTTTTCTATCTCCGTTTTTTATGTTGTCCATAATCTTGTTTAAAGCTTTCAACAATTCCTTTTGGCTTGGAGGATTACCAAAAAACATGTCATCAATTTCTCCTGTATTCATTTTTTTAATTTCCTGTATCAATTGAATTGATTTTGAATAAACTCTTTTTCATCATTGCATTCATAAGACAATAACCCGAACTGCAGCGTCAAATCATGATTGAAGCGTTCTGCTTTACCAAGTATCGCTTGATAAGTTTTTTCTGATAATTCGTCTGTATCCATTTTTAGTTTTTACGTTCTATAATTTTGATTTCTTTTCCGTTAAGTCATAAAGTTTGTATCCATTTCAGTTATTTCAATTTTTTATTTTCTTTTTTGGGTGGTAAAAAATTTTCGCCAGTTACCTACACTTTTACCTGTTTTTGCTTCTAGTTCTTTTCTTGCATTTTGGCAACGGCTCCGCCTTTTTGCCTGCTTTTGCATTTTCATTTAATCCTTTCGCCTTTTCAACTTCGGCTATTTATCTTGTTGATAATTCTGCAAGTGCCGTAAAAATCAACTCGGCCTCACTCATGGGGTCTCTCAGGTTTTGCTGTTTCAATCCTTTCAAATCTTTGTGCTTTTTTACAGTAAGTCCTGTCCATTCCTTGTGAATGATATTGGTAAGAAAAGCAAACTCATCCGATTTTTGTACAATGCTTTCTTTCCAGTAGTCCGTTAGTTTGTTTCTGGTTTCCTGCCCGGTCATTCGTTGCTGAATCCACTTTTCACTTCGTCCCAATTTTTGCCAATTCTCTCTTGCACGTTCTAAACCTTGCTAAGGATCTGATATTTCCTGCATACGTTCGTAGCCAACTTTGGCAAGCCATTGTTTAAGAGGTTCTGCTTTGGATGATGGGATGGATTGAACTAAACGAAAGATATGCTGAACAGTACCAGCAAGCGTTTTTCTTTTTTTACCCGATTCAGTTTCCATTTCTACCGGGGGACAATTTGTCCCTATGTAGAAATTTAATTCTCCGTCTCTTTTTCTCAACTTTTTTAAGTAGTCTGTTGCATTTGCCGAATCGGTGAGGGCTGCTACAATATCTACCAATGAAAAATACCATACGTCATTGGTACTATCATAATACCTGCGAATTTGTTTACTTTCAAATACAGCAATTGTTTGATTGTTTTCCATTTTTTCTATTTACTTTTATTTTCAATGATGGCGATTTCTTCTTCCGTTAACTCATAAAGTTTGTAAACCATTTTATCAATTTATTTTTTTGCGGCAACTTCAGATTCATTAACTAATTGGTTGAAAGTTAGGATTGCTTCTCATCATTTCCAGACAATCGTTTAAAGTAGTATCGGTTGCAACCAAAGACCATTGCCCGGTATGCCGGAAATAGGAAAACTTGAATCGGTCTTTGCTTGTATATTCCAATCGTACAAATTTTTCTTCAAATTCATCCCTTATTCTGTCGCGGTGTTCCGATTTCCATTTTTCGCAGAAATAAAAATAATGCTGATGCCACTTTGTGTAAACATCTGTAAGATAATTAAACTGCTTATCAGGATTTTTTTGCACATACTGTTTCTTAAACTCCTCCACTAATGGCTTACATTGATTTTGTATGCTGCTTTTTTCTGCCTCTGTAGGTTTTCCTTTTATTTTCGGGGCGCTTGCAAACATCCATACTTTTTTGTTTTTCATATTGAGATTAATTTTTCTCTCCTTTCTATAATTTTTTTAAAAGTGTTCGTGAATCGCTATTATTTGTTTGAAAAATATGTTGTGAATATCGGAAATTTCAATAAAGGGTTGGCATCGCTGGCTCTCTAATTTTGCTTTACTTGAATAGTTTCTAAAAATTTTCTTAAAGCTCTCAGTATTCATTTAACTATCTGTTTCTCTAATGGTCAGGTATGCAATTTGACTCCATCTCTACATAAAATAAATCAAACTACAAGTATGAAAACGATGAACACCGTGCTTTCCTGTTTCCTGGGAATATGTGTTATTGTAACCGGCTGCACAAAAGAACCATTAAAAAATTTATCTATTGAGGAGTCACGCATTTACATTACCGACTATGATTCCGCCGCCGATTTTACATCTTACAAAACCTATAATGTATCTGATTCGGCAACGGTAATTGATAATGGCGTTGCAACAAAAGAATTAACCGCAACTGACCAGGCATATATTGATGCGGTGAATAAATACATGCAGCAGCGCGGCTATGTGCAGGTGACCAATTTACAAAATCCTGATATAGGAATTAATATAAACAGAATTTACAGCACTGCAACAGGCTTTATTGACAATGGTTATTGGAATGATTATGGCGGATATTACGACCCTTATTACTGGGGATATTCCGGTTATGATTATTATGTTCCATATTCCTATTCTGTTTATCAAATTACTGAGGGTGCGATGAGTATTGATTTGCTTGATTTAAAAAATGCAGCCGTAAAAGGAACTATAGACTTGTTATGGACAGGATTAATTCGCGGAGAAGCCATCTTTGCACCTGAAAATGCAGATGCACAGGTAAAGACACTCTTTGACCAATCACCTTATTTAGAAACTACTAATTAATTATTACATGAAAAAGATAATGAAATTTTCTATTTTTATTTTTATAACTATAATGCTTGCCACTGTGAGTGTGCAGGCACAGAAAGGAACTTTAAAACTCAATCTGAATTATAGTTACAGCCTTCCGCTTGAAAGTTTTAAAAACGATATTGTAAGCAACGGTTCGCCGAGAGGCGTAAGCGGGGAACTGATGTATTTTGTAAATAATAAATGGTCTTTAGGATTAGCCGGAGGCTTTCAGGATTATTATCAAAAATATCCGCGGGCTTTGTACCAAACTGGAGACCATGAAACAACATCTGCAGTGCTGAGCAATTCAGTACAGGTAACTCCAATATTATTTAAAGCCATGCTTATGCCTTGTGATAAGCCGGCTATGGTACATCCTTACATTAGTGCCGGTGCAGGTTTAGGTATAGTTGATTTTACTCAGTATTTAGGAGAGTTTGGCGGCACTGCTAACAATGGAAGCTTTATGGCGCAGGCTGGTGCAGGCGTGCAAATTCCATTTTCAAAAACAAGTGCTTCAGGATTTCAGATAGGCGCCAACTATAATTATATTTCTTATAAGCAATATGGATTTAGTAATTTGAATAATCTGAGCTTTGAAGCCGGATTACATTTTCCTATAAAATAAATTTTACTAAACCAGTTATTTAAAAAGAGTTCTTTCACCAAAATGAAAGAACTCTTTCCTGTCTTACACACCGGCAGTCCCATAATTAAAAGTGAATAATTATTAACTGGTTTTGTTCCTCGGTTTTAATTAAAAGCATTGCATAAATTGTTTTTGAATTTTGTAAGAATCAGGTTCTCTCACCAAACACGAGACTTCCAATTCTTACCATCGTGCTTCCTTCTTCAATCGCAATTTTATAATCACTGCTCATGCCCATGGAGAGAGTTGGTAGTTGGTAGTTGGTAGTTGGTAGTTTATCGTTTTCAGAGAGAGGTTGGTTCAATTTATTAAAAAATGATTGCAAATATTTGAATTCATTTCTTACTTTATCCATATCATCTGTAAAGCTTGCCATTCCCATCATACCGATTATCCTAACATTCTTCATTAGCAAATTAGCATATTGGCTCATTAGCTCATCAAATTCTTGCTCATCTAATCCAAACTTTGTTTCTTCCTGTGCAATATGTATCTGCAGCAAACAATCAATCACACGACCATTTTTTTCTGCCTGCTTATTTATTTCTTTCAACAGCTTTAAACTATCCACACTTTGAATCAGATGCACAAAAGACGCAATCTGTTTTACTTTATTGCTTTGCAGATGCCCGATAAAATGCCAGCGAATATCATCAGGCAATTGTTTTTGTTTTTCAACTAATTCCTGTACATAATTTTCAGCAAAATCTCTTTGCCCTGATTCATATAAAGCCAGTATATCTTCCGCAGGCTTGGTTTTGCTAACCGCAACTAATTTTACATGTCGCGATTTTAATTCAGTTATTAATGATTGATATGCTTCTTTATTAACGGGCATTCTTTTAAAAATTATTTTTCAAAATAAGATATTCAATTAACAATGCATCATTATATGCCGGGCAATAATGATTGTACATTAATAAACGAAAACTGATGAATTTTTCTTTCCATGGTTGTTTGAAATATGATGGAATATTGCCGATAAAAAAAGGCAGATTGCTTTTTTCAATCTCAGTGCTTATATCGTCCAGCTTTAAATTTAATTCAGGCGGCTGCACACCCCATTTCAATAATGCAGATGAAAGAATAATTTTCTCCATCATATCATCTGCAGATTGCAACCTCTGTTGTGCTAACTCAATCAGTCGAGGCTTCAATGCTTCCAATGCCGCAATGGGTTTAATACTCATCAATCTTGCGAGGTGATATAAAATGATTGATGTATTGCCATAATACGGCGAAACGAATGATGGATGTTTTACTTCATCATTACGTTGAATTGTTTTTACAATTAACTGCAGGCTGGCACTGTCTGCTTTTGTCCATTGTAAATTATTTTTCTGCACAAAACTCAGCACATTGCATAGAACACTTACATCAAATACTACGGGAACTTTTTTTCCAAACCATGTTGAGTAGGCGCTGTCATTAGCATAAATTCTGTATGTAGTTTTCAATGGCGGCTTTGAATTGATGTACCATTGCATCAAAGCATGTACAGCCTCTGCAGAATCATCATCACTTAACATCATTAAACCGAGCACTGTATCATCCATATCATCAGGCAAAGTGGTTTTGCCTCTAAATAAAGGCAGCCACCAACTGTATGGAAACCGGAACGCAGTATCTGTTCTCCAGAAATTATACGTGTTCCTTTTTTTGTTTTTAAATTTTGGAAGTGCTCTTACACTTTTTTCAATAATACTGTCGCAGGTTATTTTTTGTTCGGCGGAAAATTTATTGCGATTCTCTTTAAGCGTGTAAACAATCAGAGCATTGTAGAAAATAGTATTGTCTTCTTTGCGGGTCTTGAACTTTCTCCGGCTGCTGATATACGACGGGAAAATTTCATCCATAAAAAACGAACTCTTTTTTAGTTGTTGTGTTTCTATTCTATCGAGCAAATGATCAACGGTTACACTGTCTTGTGCACTTACTGAAATGCTGATGAAACACAGCGCTGCACATACGGTCAGACGGTTTAAAACCGCTTGACCGATACATTTAATGTAACACCCCGATACCCATCGCATAAAACCCTTTCTCGCGGCTCGCAATGATGTTACCTTCTTGCTGCATAAAGAACCGAATCCCGCCCCGCCTTTTGCGGGGCTGCACAGCGGGGCTGTGCGACGCAATCCCGCCTGAAGGGGGACCATGAAAAACAAAAGCGGGGTCCATAAAAAAATTAAGCGCATTGATATGAGAAATGGAATATGATAAAAAGTATCAAAAAAATTCAATGTACTAAAACATGGGTTTGTTTAATAATACCCATTACAAAAACACTTTGCACATGACCGATATTTTCTGCTTCGCTTAACTTGTTTACATGAAAATCGTAATAAGCATCCATGTTCTCAGCCATTACTTTCAACATAAAATCAAACTCGCCTGAAATGTTGTAACACTCAACCACCTCGTTCATCTCCTGGATCATTTTTATGAATTTAGTGCCTGCACTTTTGTTATGTTGCTTTAACGATACATAACAAATCACCATCAAGCCTTTTTTCACTTTGGCATAATCAACCAGCGTTGCATATTGTTTTATAACGCCAGCTTCCTCCATTCGTTTAATGCGTTCATGCACGGGTGTTGTGCTTAAATGAATTTTATCGGAAATTTCTTTCACTGTTATCCGGGCATTGTGCTGCAACAAACGCAAGATAGCCATGTCTTTTTCATCAAGCGTTGGCGGCGGCATAGTGGATTCATCTTTTTTGATAGCTTTTGCCATAATAAACTTCCTGGTTATTCTTTTTAATACAAGAAAAAATTAATTCTATCCCAAAATTAATGAAATAACTGTTAGTTTATCCTGCTACATTATCTTTGCATCACTAAAAGAAATATCATGTCAACTGTAACACAAAAAATTGATTTAAGCCTTCCTTACAAAGTGAAAGACATTTCGCTTGCCTCATGGGGGCGCAAAGAAATCCAGCTTGCCGAAGCTGAAATGCCCGGTCTCATGGCATTGCGTGCCGAGTATGGCGCATCCAAACCTTTACACGGTGCAAGAATCGCCGGCTGTTTGCACATGACCATTCAAACCGCCGTATTAATTGAAACGCTGCTCGAGCTTGGGGCGGAAGTTCGCTGGAGCTCCTGCAATATTTTTTCTACACAGGACCATGCTGCTGCGGCAATCGCTGCAAAAGGCATTGGTGTTTTTGCATGGAAAGGACAAACGCTTGAAGAAGCAGACTGGTGCATTGAGCAAACACTTTTCTTTGGCGGTACAGATCGTCCTTTAAATATGATATTGGATGATGGCGGCGATTTAACCAATATGGTATTTGATAAATATCCTGAGCTTATTCAGCATTTGAAAGGATTGAGTGAAGAAACAACAACCGGTGTTCATCGATTGTATGAGCGTATGGAAAAAGGAATATTACCTGTTCCTGCAATTAATGTGAACGACTCTGTTACCAAAAGCAAATTCGATAATAAATATGGTTGCAAAGAATCATTGGTAGATGCCATTCGCCGTGCAACGGATACAATGATGGCGGGCAAGGTTGCAGTGGTTGGTGGTTATGGTGATGTGGGTAAAGGTTCTGCCGCATCATTGAGAGGCGCAGGTTGCAGGGTTATTGTTACAGAAATAGATCCTATCTGTGCATTGCAGGCTGCAATGGATGGTTATGAAGTAAAGAAGATGATGGATGCAGTAAAAGAAGCAGACATTATTGTTACTGCAAGCGGTTGCCGTGATTTGATAACGGAAAATCATTTCCGTGCAATGAAAGATAAAGCAATTGTTTGCAACATCGGTCACTTTGATATTGAAATTGATATTGCGTGGCTCAATAATAATTATGGTCATACCAAAGACAACATTAAACCACAGGTTGATCTGTACACTATTGATAAAAAACAAATCATTATTCTTGCAGAAGGCCGTTTAGTAAATCTTGGTTGTGCAACAGGACATCCTTCATTTGTAATGAGCAACTCATTCACCAACCAGGTGCTTGCCCAAATTGAATTATGGAACAATCACAGCAAGTACGAAAACAAAGTGTATGTATTGCCCAAACATCTTGATGAAAAAGTGGCACGCCTGCATCTTGCAAAAATAGGTGTGCAATTAGATGAGCTAACTGAAGTGCAAGTTGCTTATCTTGGCATACCTAAGAATGGACCTTTTAAAAGTGAGCTATACAGATATTAATTTTGTCTTCAAAATAAAAATGCAAAAAGAGGCTATCCGCTTGTGATAGCCTCTTTTTTTGATGATTTGTAAGTAGTATCAGCTTTTTGTTTTTGCTTTTATAATTTCTCCCGAAGGTCTAAAATGAAGCTTAATTTTTTCATCACCTTTTTCAAGTTTTACTTCGTATTTCTTTTCACCCTTATCCGTTTCTTCCTCCACTTTTACAATGTTGTATCCTGCATAATCCTTTTGAATAGCTGTATTAATGGCTGCAGGTAATTTGTCATTTGTAATAGTATTGGTAGTTCTTATCCAATGTCCGCTGGTATTATACCATGTCATGTAATCTATATCATTCCATGTGTAAATTACCCAATAGTCTGATGTGTCAAGGTCCATATCAGGATACATATCTTTATAACTGTCTTCCCTCGGCTGATACTTAGCCCATTTTGGATTAGTTGCCTGGGGATATTTTTTTTCAAAAGATGTGCGCACAGTCACTGGTACTGCGGCAGTATCCAGGTTCATATTTACTGCCGTGTTATCAACCGGTGCTGGTGTAGTTGTAACAATAGTTGTATCTGTTGCCTGGGTGGTATCTTCATTATTGCTTGTGTTTGTGTTGCTATTGCAAGCCCAAACACCAATGGTTCCCATGGCTGCAAGAAAAAAGATTTTTAGAAGTTTCATAAATGTTATTTTAAGTTTAAGAATTCAATTGATTTCTTTGAGATACTTCACATTTTATGCCAATATCTGTTAGAAGTGCCGCTTATAATTTTCTGTTTTATCTGATTGAGCGCTTCCATGTAAATTGCATCTTCATTATTCCATTAATAAAAATAATAAGTATGAAATATTTTTTTTCTGCAATAATTACAGCGCTGATATGCCTCTCAGCAACCGCACAAAAGCAAGGCAGCTTTTCAGGAAAATATCCTGAAAGCAAAAGCACAGAGCAGACAGATAATTTTTTCGGCACTATGGTAGCTGACCCCTACCGCTGGCTCGAAAACGATACAGCTGTAGATACTAAAGAGTGGGTGAAGAGTGAGAATTCTGTTACGCAGCAATATCTTGCGCAAATTCCTTTCAGATATGCTATTAAAGAAAGATTAACTGCCTTATGGAATTACGAAAAATATTCCGCACCATTTAAAGAAGGAGGTTATACTTATTATTATAAAAATGATGGCTTGCAAAATCAATCTGTTTTATATCGCCAGAAAGAAAGTGGCGAGCCTGAAGTATTTCTTGACCCGAATAAATTTTCTGCCGATGGTACCACATCGCTTGCTGGAATAGATTTTACACACGATGGTTCACTTGCTGCATATCAAATTTCAGAAGGCGGCAGCGACTGGCGTAAAGTGATTATTTTAAACACACAAACAAAAAATTTGCGTGATGATACTTTGCGTGATGTAAAATTCAGCGGTGTTGCATGGCATGGTAATGGAGGATTTTATTACAGCAGCTATGATAAACCGAAAGAAGGCAGCGAACTTTCAGGCAAAACGCAAATTCATAAATTATTTTATCACAAGCTCGGCACACCACAAAGTGATGATAAATTAATTTTTGGGGGAGATGCAACACCCCGCCGCTATATTGGAGCTTACGTAACTGAAGACCAAAACTATCTTGTAATATCAGCAGCCAATGCTACTTATGGAAATGAATTGTACTTACAGGATTTATCAAAACCAAATACTTCAATCGTACCTATTGTTACCAGCTTTGAAACCGAGCAGGATGTGGTATATGCAGAAAATGGCAAGCTTTATATATTCACTAATATGCATGCGCCAAACCGCAAAGTAATTGTTGCAGATGCAGCATCACCAGCACCCGAACATTGGAAAGATTTTATTCCTGAAGCAAAATTTCCGCTCACCGTTTCAACAGGTGGAAGAAAATTCTTTGCACACTATCTTAAAGATGCAGTGTCTCAAATTGATGCGTATTCGATGGAGGGCAAAAAAGAAAAAAATATCACTTTGCCCGGGCTTGGCACTGCTGATGGCTTAGGCGGCAAGCGTGAAGAAAAAGAACTCTATTATACATTTACATCTTACATCTATCCACCAACAATTTTTAAGTATGATGTTACAACAAGTGCCTCTTCTCTTTATAAAAAGCCTGCAGTAAAATTTAATCCTGAAGATTATGAAAGCACGCAAGTATTTTATAATTCGAAAGATGGCACTAAAATACCAATGATAATCACTTACAAAAAAGGGATGCAGCAAAACAGTAAAAACCCATTGATGTTATATGGATATGGCGGCTTCAACATTAGCATTACGCCTGCATTTAGCATAAGCAATCTTGTGTTTTTGGAGAATGGCGGTGTGTATGCTGTGCCTAATATACGCGGCGGAGGTGAGTATGGCGATGCATGGCACAATGCAGGAACTAAAATGAAAAAACAAAATGTGTTTGATGATTTTATTGCGGCAGCAGAATATCTTATAAAAGAGAAATATACTTCCACGGATTATCTTGCTATTTCTGGCGGGTCTAATGGCGGATTATTAATTGGAGCTTGTATCACTCAACGCCCCGACCTCTATCGTGTTTGCTTTCCTGCCGTGGGTGTAATGGATATGCTGCGTTATCACAAGTTTACCGCAGGCGCAGGCTGGGCTTATGATTATGGCACTGCAGACGACAGCAAAGAAATGTTTCAGTATCTCTACAAATATTCTCCTGTACATGCAATAAAAAAAGGAACATGCTATCCTGCCACAATGGTTACTACGGCAGACCATGATGACCGTGTAGTACCTGCACACTCATTCAAATTCGCTGCAACATTCCAGGCTGCACAAAGCTGCAGTAATCCTGTATTGATAAGAATTGAAACGAAGGCAGGACATGGAGCAGGCAAGCCTACTTCAAAGATTATTGAAGAGCAAACAGACAAGTGGGCATTCTTGCTTTTCAACATGGGCTTGGATTATAAAATGATAATGAAACCCAATAGTACGATGGTACCGGCGGAGCAGTAAGCAGTAAGCAGTAGCGAGTAACCAGTAATTAGTAAATAGTAGGCAGTAAACAGTAAACAGTAAATAGTAAACAGCCAGCTGTAAGCGCGTTCATTTATTCTGAATATTCCCGATGAAGATACGCCCTGCAACAATTAACAACCTTGATAAAATAAGGCAACTTTTCTACAACACTATTCTATTCATTAACAGCAAAGATTATACTGAAGATCAGGTAACAGCATGGGCGGCGGGCTATAACAATATTGATAGCTGGAGAAATAAAATAAAGGAACAACATTTTTTTGTTGCCGAAATTGATAATAAAATAGCGGGCTTTGGGTCACTAACAAAAAATGGTTATCTCGATTTACTGTATGTTGATAAAGATTACCAGCGAAGTGGAATTGCAAAAAGACTATTAACCAAAATAGAAATGCTTGCAAAAAAATTATCGCTTACAGAGTTAACATCTGAGGTAAGCATAACTGCCACCCCATTTTTTTTAAAGCATGGATTTAAAATAATAACAGAACAATATGCAGATATGAAAGGAGTAAAACTTACAAACTTTAAAATGATAAAAATAATTTCATCATAAAAGCTGAGCTTTAATTTGTGAATGAAAGAAAGCTATTATTAATTAAAAAAGCTGGCTGCATCGAATGCCACAGTTCATTAAAGAACAAGGCCCTGAAGTGTCCCGCCTACGGCGGGAAGGAACGAAGCCATGAAAACCAAAGCCGGTAACCAAAAAAATCTTCACACATTCTTACACTAAATTTTACTAAGTTTAGCCAATTAATATAATTGAATCAGCAACGTTTTGAAAACAGCAATTAAAAAAATATTTCGAAAGCGCTTACCTGTTTTCTTATTCTTATTAATTAGTATCTGCGCATCTGCGCAGGAGAAATTAGAAGATACGATTCACGCTCCAAAAAAAAACAACATTTTTCACTATGCTATGCGGTTTTTAAAAAGAAACAGTGCCGACACTATTACTGCAGAAGGGTTACTCACTGCAAAAAGTGAGGATGCCTTTTTGCCTTACGAAGGCAAAGTCATAAGTCATATAATTATAAATCGCTACAGCTTTGAAAGAAGTTTTATTGACACTGCAAAAAAGATAAATTATTTTGGAACAAGAATTTTAAACTCGCTTCACACAGATACACGGGAATGGGCAATACGCGATAATCTTTTTATAAAACCGCATACAAAGCTGCTGGCATATAGGCTTGCAGATAATGAACGCTACCTGCGCTCTCTGGAATACATTCAGGATGCACGTATTCTTATAAAGCCTGTTTTAAAAGAATCTGATTCAGCAGGCGTCTATAGTAACAGCGATGAGCTTACCAATATCAGCTATCCTAAAACCGCATTTGATTCTGTAGATGTGTACATCATCACCAAAGATCTTTTTAGCTTAACCGGCGAGCTGAACAGCCTAACATCAGAAAAATTTAAACTGAAAGTAAGTGATGCGAATGTTATGGGTATTGCTCAAAAGGTTCAGGTAAATACACTGATTGAAAAAAGCCGCAACCCTGCTTCAGGAATTGGTTTGTTTTATACCAAGTATAATATTGCGGGAACATTTATTGATGCCTCTGCGGGCATCACAACTATCGCCCCAAATTTGTACGATGCCACAAATGATGAGCATGCTTATTATTTTTCTCTTCAGAGACAGTTAATATCACAATACTCTCATGCTGCCGGCGGATTAAGCACAGGACATTATCAAACCTTCAACGAGTATAATAAACCTGCACCCTATTTCTTCAGCTACAGCTATAATACTTTCGATGCGTGGTTTGGCTATAATCTTAGCGTGGAAAAATTTATAAAAGACAGGGACCGCAAAGCAAAACAATTTATAAGCCTTCGATATTTTACAACCGATTTTTTGCAAACACCTTCGCAGGTAGCAGACAAACTAAATTTTAGGTTCAACAATAAACAGGCTGTGCTTGGGCAATTCACTTTTTTCAGGCAGCAATTTTATAAAACCAATTATATATACAACTTCGGCACCACAGAAGATATTCCTTATGGTTACAACGTTGCGGTTACTGCAGGCTTATATAAACAATCTTATTTGCAGAGAGTTTATGCGGGCATTGATGCGAACCGTTACATTGTTACTTCGAGGGCAGATATTATACAATATTTTTTTAGGGCAGGAACTTTTTTTAATAAAGGCGAGTGGCAGGATGCAGAAATCCTGCTCGGCGGTTCGGGCTTTAGCAGATTATTATTATTTAAAAATTTCAAGCTGCGGCAATACCTGCGCTTAACATACACACACCAGTTTAACCGCTTAGGGCTCGACCCCTTAAACATTAATAACACTTTTGGAGTACGTTATTTCAATTCAGATTCAACGCTTGGCGATCAGCGCATAAGCCTGCATACCGAAACCATTTCTTTCATAAACTATAAAGCATTCGGGTTTAAGTTTTCGCCTTTTGCTTTTTTTGATGTGTCTGTGCTTACACCCGAGCACGAGCCTTTTTCAAAGTCAGGCTCGTATTACGGAGTGGGTGGCGGTTTAAGAACGCGTAATGAAAATCTGATTTTTGGCACTACTGAATTGCGGTTTGTTTTTTTTCCGCGCAAGGCACAGCAAAGCAAATCATTCGAAGCAAGTATACGCATCAACATCGCTTTTAAGTACAACAATAATTACGTTCAGGAGCCAGATATAATACAACTCAACAGCGATTATAGAAATAATGTGTATTGAACCTGACGGGTTTAAAATCCGTTACGTTTATGACAATAGTAAGAAGCTGTTTAAAATTTAAAAAATCAATCACCATAAGACGTTTTTGGGGACACAAAAGCAGGCGTTAGCGGTTATTGTAAACGACATCCATGCAAGAACAAAAAGACATTATTGAATGTTACGATAAGACAGCAAAAAATTATGCTGACAAGTTCATTGACGAACTAAACAAAAAACATTTCGACAGAATTTTATTAAAATCATTCGCTTCAGAAAATTTGGACAATGGAAAACTTATAGACTTAGGTTGTGGGCCGGGACAGACAACAAAATATTTATCTGACTGTGGGTTGACAGATATTCTTGGTGTAGACATTTCTTCGAAAATGGTGTCAGTTGCAAAAAGTATTAATCCGCAATTGCATTTTGACACTGCGGACATTTTAAATTTGAAATATCCCGATAAATTTTTCAGTTCAGCAATAGCGTTTTATTCTATTGTACACTTTGACTATGAACAAACTCAAACTGCATTTAAAGAAATCAAAAGAGTGTTGACAGAAAATGGACAGTTCCTTTTTTCATTTCACATTGGCGACAAAACAATTCATCTTGACAATTTCCTTGACCACCAGGTAAATATTGATTTCTATTTTTTTGAGACAAACAAAATAACAGATTTGCTTACAGAAATTGGATTTGAAATAATAGACATTGTTGAACGACAACCATACAAAGAAGTTGAGCATCCAAGCAAGCGAGCTTACATTTGGACAAGAAACAACAACCGCTAACATTGGGTTTGGCGTTATTGAGGCTTGCAGTTGAATCTTCGGCTGTAGTCAGCTTTCAGCAGCAGTTCCAGCAACCGAACATAGCCGGATTTTAGTTCTTATCATTACTTTTTATTATTAATTTAGTATCAGTTCCGGAAGACGTTTTTTTAAATAACCCAAAAACGCTACGCCCTGTTCGTGCAATGTACCATAGACGTTTGTGGGGGCACAGTTGTTGTTGTCTGTGTCCCCACAGCCAATACGAAATTTATAAGATCATTTGAACAGTTTCTACGTTTTAGTTTCACCCAATTACTTTGTCTGCTAAATATATTTTCTAATATCATTCCTTTGCAAAATCAAACTAAAAATTTCTAACTTTCACTTATGAAAAAGAAACAAAAAAATATTCCGTTGATACATAACTACTGCGACAGGTGGTGCGAACGCTGCTACTTTACAAGTCGTTGCGCCGTGGCGCTAAGCACAGGCAAGCTTTCAGCCGAGCAACAGGATATTAATAATAAAGCATTTTGGGATCATCTTTCTGTCAACTTTGCACAGACGATTACTTTATTGCATCAGTCTGCTGAAAAATTTGGCTTCACTATTCCCGGGCTTACAGAAGAAGAGCACAAAGCGTATCTTGAAGAAGAAGAATTAGAAAGAAAGCAGATTAAGGCGCATTCCTTAATAAAGCAATCTAATGCTTATATAAATCTTGCAAAGAAATGGCTCGATAAAAATGAACAATTAAATGAAAAGCAGGATGAGATAATTCTTCATTTTGAAATAGGAATTCGAAGTGAAAAAGAAAGCATAAGTGAATTAGCAACCATAGAAGATTGCTTTGGAGTAATTCAATGGTATCTCTATTTTATTAGTGTAAAATTTATGCGTGCTCTGTCATCTAAAATGGAGGAAGACAAATATAAAGAGGAAAATTCTTATCCGAAAGACAGTAATGGCTCGGCCAAGATTGCTTTAATTTCAACAGAGCGTACCATGCAGGCATGGCTTCAGTTAAATGAATTGCTGCCCGGTATGGAAGATGATGCGCTGCCCATTCTTGCTTCTTTACAAAAGCTTCAAAGCCTTGCCTACGATGAGTTTCCCGATGCAATGAAATTTATAAGGCCGGGATTTGATGAAATGTGAATAGCAGTATAGTGAAATGGCTGCATTGCTAAAATTGCTATTAAACATAATTGAAATAAAAAGTATGATTGAATCTCTCTTACCAACCTTTTTTATAGACAGGGACAGATATGTAATGGCGAAGGAGAAAGAGCTTTTTTGAAAAATGTTGAAGAAAGCAAATACCTGGTTAATAACTGAAGGCAATACGCTTACTTTATAATGAGGGATATTGCAGTAATGCGATCACAAAAAAATAAAATCAAAACAAAATGAAAAAGACTCACTTAATTTTAGTTGCTGTTAGTTGCATTTTCATATCATGCAACAACAATTCAACAGAAGCTACGAATGCTGAGGATACTGCAAATGCTGTCAGCGATACCAAAACTGATTATTGCTATGCATACTTTGTAAACAAAGACAGTGTGTTTCTGCATATCAATATTTCTGGCAACATTGTAACAGGCGATTTAAAATACAGTCTCTTTGAAAAAGATCAAAACAAAGGCACACTACAAGGCACAATGAAAGGAGATACACTTATTGCAGAGTATAAATTTTTGTCAGAAGGAACTGAATCAACCAGAGAAGTCGCTTTCTTAAAAAAGGGAAATGATTTTGCGGAAGGTTACGGAGATGTAGAAGAAAATAATGGCAAGATGATATTTAAAAACACAGGCGCATTAAATTTCGGCAACAATATGATTTTAAAAGAAGTTGATTGTGAAAAATAAGAATGCTAAAAATTGAGATGGATGAATTCAGGAAGTAGATAATTCTATTGGCTCAGTAAAGAATCAAAGCATTCTTTACAAACACATATCCCAACTCAGGAAAAATAACTTGGATTGTTATTTTCCCCTATTCACTAATGACCGTAATGACTATTTATCTTATTCTTGACCTTGACCGTCCAAGACGCGGTTTGATTACTACAAGATCAACGCATCTGAACATGGAAAAGCTTCTCGAATCGTTCCGATACTAAGTCCTCGGGCTTTCTCCAAAACAAAAGTTCTTTAAAAATTGTTGCAGACAATTTATGTACGCAAGGCGGGATTCACTGCGGTTGCCACATCGTTTACTGTTTTGACACGACGGCTTGCACTTGTTTAAACCCTTTGCGGCACAAGGGTTACAAACTTTAGGTGCGACAGTACCAAAATTTCAGCACATTTGCACAAAATTTTTTAGAAAGCTTTTAATTGAGCCGGAGATTATTGTATGATATTATATAAAACCGATGCAGAGATTATTTTGATGAAGGAAAGCGCAACACTGGTAAGTAAAACACTTACCGAGGTTGCGAAAATATTGAAGCCCGGAATTACTACCATGCAACTTGATAAGCTTTGTTTTGAATTTATCAAAGACCACAAAGCAATGCCATCATTTCTCAATTACAGGGGTTATCCCTATACCATTTGCGCTTCATTAAATGATGTTGTAGTGCATGGTTTCCCCAATAATGAAAGTTTGAAAGAGGGCGACATTATTTCAATAGACATGGGTGTTATATTAAACGGCTGGCATGGCGACCATGCTTATACTTTTGTGATTGGAGAAATAAATGATGAGGTGAAGCAATTAGTAAGAGTAACGAAAGCGTCTTTGCACAAAGGGATAGAAAAGGCAGTAGCAGGCAATCGTGTGGGAGATATCTCTTATGCTATACAGCAATATACAGAAAGAGAACATGGATACGGAGTAGTGAGAGAGCTTGTAGGGCACGGATTAGGGAGAGACTTGCATGAAGAGCCGCAGGTTCCCAATTTCGGCAAACGCGGCAACGGACCTAAATTAAAAGAGAATGCAGTGCTTGCAATAGAGCCAATGATAAATATGGGAAAAAAAGAGGTGTATACTGAAGATGATGGCTGGACGGTGAGAACACGTGATGGCAAACCCTCTGTTCATTTTGAACATGATGTTTGTATAAAGAAAAATAAAGCGCTGATACTTTCAGACTATTCTATTATTGAAGCGGCAGAGAGAGGGAATGGGAATCTGATGACGTTGATACCGAAAGAAGAAAACCATAAACCGTTTATTGATTTGACTAAGAACTTAGAAACATAGTTTCAGGAATATTTTATTTTGTTTAATGATTATTGGTCTTTACATAAAAAATAAATCTCAATAATCCTCACACTCCCCTGTATTCACTTTTACACATTAAGGGTTTAAAAGCAAATGCAAATATTACAGTCGTTGTAATTAATTTTTCAGGCAAAAAATAAGTTCTACAACAGCACATGCAGATAATGTAAGCAAACTTGTAAAAGGAATTTATTATTTGAGAACGGGAAATGGAGATATGAATGAGAGTTTGAGGTTTGTGAAGGAATGAGATTAAATGTTGAATTATAAATTTTTAATTTAAAGCCGGAGGAGACTTCGGCTTTTTTGTGTTGGGTGTCCAGAGGGTACGAACCTGACAGGTTTATCCCAGTTCCGCATACAACGGAAACTGCTGCATAAATTCATTCACCTGTTTTTTTACATCACAAATTAAAATTTCATCTCCGGCGTTCATTAAAACTTTATCAATTGCATCCACTACAAATTGCATGTGTGTTTCTTTCATTCCCCTTGTGGTTATGGCAGGAACACCAATGCGAATGCCGCTTGTTACAAATGCACTTTTATCATCGAAAGGAACCATATTTTTATTCACTGTTATATCTGCCATGCCCAATACCTGCTCTGCTTTTTTACCGCTGATGTTTTTATTTCGCAGGTCAATCAGCATTAAATGAGTATCTGTTCCATTGCTGATGATATAATAATCTTTTTCTACAAACTGCTTTGCCATTGCCTGTGCATTTTTAATTACCTGTGCAGCATATTCTGTAAATTCAGGAGTAAGTATTTCACCAAAGGCTATCGCTTTTGAAGCTATCACATGTTCTAAGGGCCCGCCCTGTGTGCCCGGAAACACAGCCATATCAAGCAGGTTGCTCATCATTCTTATTTTTCCCTTGGTATCTTTTAAGCCAAATGGATTTTCAAAATCTTTACGCATCATAATTATTCCACCACGGGGTCCACGCAAAGTTTTATGTGTGGTTGATGTTACAAACTGGCAATAATCCAAAGGGTCGCTTAATAAATTTTTTGCAATTAATCCAGCGGGATGTGCAATATCAGCCATTATAAAAGCGCCAGCTTCATCTGCAATTTCTCTTATGCGTTTATAATCCCAATCTCTGCTATATGCGCTGGCTCCGCAAATAATGAGCTTGGGTTTTATTTCTTTCGCTTTTGCGTGCATCATTTCATAATCAATCAATCCGGTTTCTCTTACAACACCATAAAAATTCGGCTTATATAATTTACCGCTGAAGTTTACAGGGGAGCCGTGTGTTAAGTGCCCACCCATGCTTAAATCTAATCCCAAAATATTATCGCCCGGTTGCAGAATGGCAAGCATTAATGCGGCATTTGCCTGTGCGCCGCTGTGGGGCTGAACATTCGCATATTCAACATTGAATATTTGTTTTAATCTGTCAATAGCTAATTGCTCACTCTCATCAACAAATTCGCAGCCGCCATAATACCTGCGACCCGGGTAGCCTTCAGCATATTTATTTGTCATCACATTTCCCATTGCCTGTATTACCTGAAGGCTGGCAAAATTTTCTGAAGCAATTAATTCAATTCCATGGCGCTGCCGTTCTAATTCTTTTTGAATAATATCAAAAACAAGATTATCTCTTTGCATGTACTGAGGTTTAAAGCAAAGATAGAAGATTAAGCCGTTGTTAAACGGTGGTCAGGTACATCATGCTGATGTTTCAGGCAAGCACATAAAATAAAAATATTCATAAAGCTAAAAAAGTTGTTGCGGGCTTTTTTGTTTCTATAATGATCTAAAAAAAATTTGAGATGCATGAAGGCCTTTGCGGTTAAAAAAAGATCACCTGCATGAAAGACTTTCAACATTTGATGCAGGTACAGGAGTTTTTACTATTTTCACGTTTTCGATATTTGTGTAAGAAATGAACTAAGAAAATTTACATGAAAGCGATAATACCCGTTGCCGGTGCTGGCACTAAGCTGCGCCCTCACACATATACACAGCCCAAAGCTTTAATCCCTATTGCAGGCAAAACCATTTTAAGCTTTATTGTAGACCAGTTAGTGCAGGCAGGCATAGGTGAATTCATTTTTATCGTGGGCTACTTAGGCGAAAAAATTCAGGAGTATGTAAAGCAAACCTATCCAGATCTTAACTGCCATTTTGTATATCAGAATGAAAGGCAGGGAACGGGACATGCCATTGAGCTAACAAAAAATATTGTTGGCTCAGAAGAAATTTTTGTAACTCTCGGCGATACCATTTGTGATTATGATGTGCAGGAAGTAATAAGAATGCCTTACAATATGCTTGGCATAAAAAAGGTTGATGACCCGCGGCGTTTTGGAGTAGCTGAAATTACTGACCACAATATTATTGAGCACGTGGTTGAGAAGCCCTCTATCCCCAAAAGTAATATGGCGCTTGTAGGCATTTATAAAATAAAAGATACCGATATTTTATTTGAATGTATTCAGCATTTATTTACGGGCAACATAACGAATGCAGGTGAATATAATCTTACTGATGCTTTAGAATGTATGATAAAACGGGGCGCTGAATTCAAATCATTCAAAGTAAAAAACTGGTTCGATTGCGGCAAAAAAGAAACGCTGTTAGAAAGCAATGCTACACTTTTGAAAAAATTCGGAGGACAGATACCCGAAAATCTTCAGCAGGAAAATTCTATCATTATTGCTCCTGTTAGTATAGGGCAGGGTTGTGTTTTAAAGAATTCCATAGTTGGGCCTCACGTAGCAATAGGGCCGGAGACAAAAATTCAAAACTCTATTATACGTGATAGCATTATAGGGTCTTACACAAGTTTGTTTGAAGTTGTGCTCGATAATTCTCTTATAGGCAGCGATGCGAGTGTAAAAGGCGTAAGCAGGCAATTGAATATTGGAGATAATACAGAGCTGGATTTTGGATAAGATTTATTGTAATCTTCTTGCTATGGTTTTAGGATTCTGTGGTGATGAAATAATCCTTTTACACGCACTTCTTTAATATTTTCATCAATATTATAAATTAGTATATAGGGAAAACTTTCAAATTTATTCTTCTGTACTCATTACTAAGATTGAAATAATGATGCGGATTCTTTACGAGTTTATCTAATGCTTCATTCAATTCATTCTCAAATTTTATACTCAGACTGATAGAATGGGATCGTAATAATCAAGCGCCTCCTGAATATCTGATGCGAACAAATCAGCTGTTATTATTTTGTAAGGCATTTCTCCTTTCTCTTAAAAAGTTATTCAAATCCTTTCTGGAAAGCCATTTCACCTTACCTTCCTTAATCAGTTGCTCTCTTCGCTTTAACTCTTCCCATTGCTCCGGCGTTAAATCATCCTCATGCAATTCATCATCCATCTCCAGCTCTTCCTGCAGAGCATGATATAATTTTATCTTTTCTTCTTTTGGCAATTTCATTGCTGCTTCAATAATATTATTCATATTTTTTCTTTTAAAATTACAGCTTAATTCTGAAATACTAATTTTACTGCTATGATATTAAAGAACAGAATTACCAAACTCTTCCGCATTCAATATCCTATCATTCAGGCAGGCATGGTTTGGGCAAGCGGCTGGCGGCTTGCAAGCGCTGTAAGCAATGCAGGTGCGCTTGGCGTTATTGGCAGTGGCAGCATGTACCCTGATGAATTGCGGCAGCATATTCAAAAATGCAAAGCAGCAACAAGCAAACCTTTTGGGGTAAATGTTCCATTGCTTTATGCTGATATTTATAAGCACATTGAAATAATAATTGCTGAAGGTGTAAAAATTGTGTTCACATCTGCAGGCAATCCGAATACGTTTACATCAACATTAAAAGAAAAAGGAATTACGGTTGTGCATGTTGTTAGCAGCAGCAAGTTTGCAAAAAAATCGCAGGATGCAGGCTGCGATGCAGTAGTAGCAGAAGGCTTTGAAGCAGGCGGACATAACGGAAGAGAAGAGACTACTACACTTGTTCTTATTCCTGCAGTAAAAGAAGCAGTAACAATTCCCGTTATTGCTGCAGGGGGTATTGCAACCGGTCGTCAAATGCTTGCTGCAATGGTATTGGGAGCAGAAGGCGTGCAGATAGGCAGCCGGTTTGTTTGCAGTGATGAAGCATCTTCTCACATAGCATTCAAAGAAGCTGTTATAAAAGCGAATGAAGGTGATACCATGCTCAGCATAAAAAAAGTTGTACCTGTTAGATTATTGAAAAACAATTTTTTTGAAAAGATAAAACAGGCTGAAATGAGAGGCGCATCTGAAGAAGAATTAAAACAGCTTCTTGGCAGAGGGCGTGCAAAAAGAGGAATGTTTGAAGGTGATTTGGAAGAAGGTGAACTTGAAATTGGAGAGTCGAGTATTCTTATACACGATATTAAACCTGCGGCAGAAATAGTAAAAAGCGTATGGATGGATTTTAATCAGGCGCTTGCGAAAATAGCAAAAAATTTCAACGCTAAACACTCTTAATATTAATGATAATAAAAGTTGGGATTAGGTGCCTGACACTTTAAAAGTGCAGACACCTAATCCGCAGTTAAATAACCTACTCTTTTATAAATTGAAATGTTTTACTGCCTTCGTTATTCTCTGCTTTTAAATAATACGTTCCTTGTTTTAAATTGCTAACATTAAAGTCGTAACTGTTTGCCTGAACACTTGTTTTCTTAATTACATTTCCTTCTGGATTTATAATGAAGAGTGATGTTTTGTTTTCTGCACTTAAGCCTTGTATATGCAAAACATTTTTTACAGGATTGGGAGAAATGGTTAATCCGTTAATTGGTGTATCTGTTAATCCGTTGTCTGCAATAACATCTGAGTATGTAACACTGCCATCGTTGTGAACGGCTTTGATGCGATAGAAGTTGTCGGAAGTCGATTGCCGGTTATCGGATGCCGGAAGAACATAGCTGTATGTTTCTGATTGCTGATTGTCCACAGGACTCTGCGAGCTGATTGCTGACTGCTCTACTCTCGCAACTTCTTTGAAGTTTGTTGTGCTGTTGTGGCTTTTTTCAATTACGTAATAAGCGGTATTATCAGCATTTAGGTCCTGAAAGTGGAGGATGTGTTTTATTATCCATCTTTTAATACGAGTGATTAAGGATTGATGCACTGGGTCGCCGATATACCCTGCTAATGTTATATCAGGTGAGCCTCCAACAATTATTCTTCCATTCTTTTGAATTACTACATCTTTTGCCTGGTCGCTAAGTGTGCCTATATCTGTTACGGTTACACCATTTGTACCAAAAGCAGAATCCAATACTCCACTCTCTAAAAAACGGGCTACAACATAATTTCCATCTGTATATGACTCGAAACCTGCAACTACTATTTTTCCATTTTGTTGCAACGCAACTGCATTTGCCTGTGAGTATTCAGTAAATTTTATTCCTGTTTTTCCGGCCTTTCCGAAACTTTGATCAAGTACGCCATCTGTATTATAACGAGCAACAGCTATATAGGGTATTACTCCATTCCAGCCAGGCTGACCTGCAGAGCCTGCAGCAACAATTTTGCCATCAGGCTGTAAAGCAATTTCCTGTATAAACGCACCGTCGTTATCAAATGCGGTGATTACAATACCTGTTTTATTAAAAGAACTATCCAATTCACCATCTAAATTAAAGCGTGCAAGGAAAAAATGTTGATGGAAGTCGCCAACAAATTCATCGCTACCTCCTATTAATATCTTTCCATCTTTCTGTAAGGCGATTGTGGTAGGCATCCATATGTTATAAACGAATGCTGTACCTCCGTCTCCAAAAGTAACATCAAGACTTCCATCTGAATTATACCTTGCTACAAAAGCATCAATTTCAAATTGTGCATTTCTTTGATAAGTTCCTGTTATTACAATTTTTTCGTCCTGCTGAATAGCAATATCATTTGCGCCTTGCCCATAAGAGCCGAAAGTACTTATAACAATACCATTAGCACCAAATGAAGAATCAGTTCTGCCGTCCGCCAAAAAACGCAATAGAACTACGTTTGATGGAAACGCATTTGCTGCTGTTCCCGTCGTAACTATTTTGCCGTCTTTCTGTATTGCAATACCAGATAAAGAATAATAATTGTATGTTTTAACGATTCCATTTTCTCCAAAAGCAGAATCTATATTTCCATCAGGAAGATAACGAAGCAAAATATTTCCAAAAGTGTTAGAATATGCTAATACTACAATTTTATCATCATTTTGAATTGCTTGCTTTGTTAAACTTGAATAGGTAGAGAAAGATTGCATAACAATTCCTTTATTTCCAAATGTCGGGTCCAATGTGCCTTGTTGAGATTTAGTATTCAAAGTGAGAATACTTAAAAACACTAAGAATAGAGTAGTGTGCTTCATAAAAAATTTTTTTATTGATAAAAATTTAATTACTGTGGACATGAATTACTGTTACTGCAATTATTATTATTTGTTCCGGAGCCTTGACAGCTATTTCTGTAATTTTCGCATTCTGTGAATTTTGAAGGACCGTTTATGGCTGTATTCGTAAGTATTGACTGAAAAAAAGTAGCTGCCCTCTGCACCATATATAGTTGTACATTGGAAAAGTTATTCTTTTATAAATTGAAATGTTTTACTGCCTTTGTTATTCTCTGCTTTTAAATAATACGTTCCTTGTTTTAATTGACTAACATTAAAATCGTAACTGTTTGCCCGAACACTTATTTTCTTAATTACATTTCCTTCTGGATTTATAATGGAGAGTGATGTTTTGTTCTCTGCACTTAAGCCTTGTACATGCAAAACATTTTTTACAGGGTTGGGGGAAATGGTTAATCCGTTTATTGGTGTATCAGTTAATCCGTTGTCTGCAATAACATCTGAGTATGTAACACTGCCATTGTTGTGAACGGCTTTGATGCGATAGAAGTTGTCGGAAGTCGGGTCTCGGTTATCGGAAGCAGGAAGAACAAAGCTGTATGTTTCTGATTGCTGATTGTCCACAGGACTCTGCGAGCTGATTGCTGATTTCTCCACTCTTGCAACTTCTTTAAAATTTGCTGTGCTGTTGCTGCTTTTTTCGATTACGTAGTAAGCGGTGTTCTCAGCATTTGGGTCCTGGAAGTGGAGGATGTGTTTTATTATCCATCTTTTAATACGAGTGATTAAGGATTGGTGTACAGGGTCGCCGATGTAGCGGGCGATAGCGAAGTTGTCCGGTGTTGGAAACTGAGTTTCGTTTGTGCCACTTGCTACTATATTACCATCTTTATCTAAGTTGATTGACCTTAAATAATCATAAGAATTTTGACCGGCTATATCACTAAAATCTGTTGTAACCATTCCATTGTTTCCAAAAGTGCTGTCAGTACTTCCATTGCTATTGTAACGATAAAGAAGAAAGTCGAGAACAGTATATGAAATACCCTGAGATAAAAAACCACCTACAACGATTTTACCGTTTTGCTGCAAAACCATGTCATTTGCCCAAGCGCCATAACCTTTTATTGTTGTTTGAACCAATCCTTTGTCGCCAAAACTATTATCAAGAGTTCCATCATTATTATAACGTGCAAGGGCAATATTCGTTTTTCCTAAAAACACATTTACATCTGTACTGCCTGCTGCTAAAATTTTTTCGTCGGGTTGCAGCAAAATCGAATTGATAGTATTATTGTCGTTATTAGCAAACTTGGTAAAAACAAAACCATTGTCGCCAAAAGTGGAATCAATGCCCCCGTTTTTAAATAATCTAATTAGCATAAATTTAGATTCTGTAGGACCAACAGTTGAACTGCCTCCGCCTAATATTATTTTACCATCTGCTTGTGTTTGGATATCATAAGTACCTGTAACGTTATACTTACCGTTTATGTACAAGTGTATTCTCACTAAACCACTATCGCCAAAGGTTAAATCGGACTTCCCGTCTGGTAAGTAGCGGAGGGTTATCGCATCAACCGTTCCGCCATCCTCATCTTGAGGCGAATATTGCCCTGTTATTAGAATATTATTATTAGCATCTGCTGTTATTGCATTTGTGTAGGCCGCAGTACGGTGACCCGTATTCATGAAGGCAGTGGTTGTCACACCGTTTACTCCAAATGAAGAATCGAGTGTGCCATTCGGCAAGTAACGGATAATACCAGTATAAGAGATAAATTGAGAATTATTGAAATAGGCAGCTACTAATATTTTACCATCGTTTTGAGTTGTAATGGCACTTGTAGAGCCTGAGAAATACCCGCGGTCTGTAAAGTCGGAATGCACAATACCATTTATTCCAAAAGAAAGGTCTAATGTGCCATCTTCGTTGTAACGAGCAATAATAACACGGCTGCCAGCCTGTAATATTTTTCCGTCTTTTTGTATACAGTTTACACCAAGCGTCAAATTAGTCATTCCATCCTGGTATAATACTTTTCCTTTAGTGCCGAAACTTTCATCTAAAGTGCCAGGCTGAGCAAACGAAAATGAAAGACAAACTATAAAGCTTAAAATAAAGAACAGAGTTTTCATAACAAATATTTTTAAATTGATTAATTACATGGATTAGTTGTTAATGACCCGCAATTATTACTATTAAGAGTGTCGCATGAATGTCGAAGATTGACACACTCCTCAAAGTAAGTTCGTTTTCTTTTTAAAGATGATGTGAAACCCGGATGAGTTTTATTATATAATGCAGCCTGAAAAAATGTGGCCATTCGTCCTCCTATATAAGAGTAAACATCGTCTTCATTTGTAAAGTCAGTACCAAAATCATCATTGGGAAGAGATTGGATGCCATGGTACATATCCGGGTCGGCGTATAGTTCAGTATAAGTATCTATAGACCTAAGAAAACAGTACATCTTGAAAGAACCAAAACGGTATGCATCAATATCAAACTTACCACCGTATGGCATATTAAATACCCGATTATCGGGAAGGCATCTTTTTTCAGGATTGGTTAAAATGTGATTATTCGGGTCTTTAAAAGAACTATCACCTTTAAAATCAAAATATACATTTTGATAGTCATAGGGACACACATCCCAATCCAACTCACCATGAAAGCATATTAATGGGATAGTATCACTTGGCGGGAAGAAATTTTCAGGGTGCGCCCCATATGCGAGTGGAATAAACGCATTTCCCCAACCTGCAAAGACACCACGTATTTTTGAATGGAAAGGAATGGACGTATCACCATAATAAAAGTCAGAATTTATTGAGCCAAGCACCGTATCAGCGCCCTGGTCAATTTGATTAATCATAGCTTGTGTAGGATAATAAGCAGCATTGATGGCACATATAGCACCCGCACTGAAACCAGCAAGAAAAATATTAGTAGAGTCAAATTTATAGGGAGTTGCTGTTTCTCTGTTTCTTTTTATAATTGTTCGAATAGCTCCGCGAACATCCTGGAAGGCACGGTAATAGGCAAGCACTTGTTGTGCTGTTGTAAAATAAACCTTTTTATTATTCTGAATTGCAGCTGTAGAATCACTTATTGCCCTTCCTCTTCTGTATTCAACCGTAACGCAAATAAATCCATGGTGAGCCATGTGTGTGGCAATTTGCAATATATGATTTGCTTCTTCGATAGTGTTGCAATCACTAAAGCCACCTGCATGAAAGAAAATAACAAGCGGTGGTTTTTTTGTGCATGTAGTGTAAGGATAATCAGGATAAATTACTTTGTACTTTAATTGTTCAACAGAATCAAGACATCGGTTGCCCGGGTCGCAGCTTTCTTCTGCGTTATAGGAAACATCTTTCCATTCAAAAATAGTATCTCTATCTGTTTTGTAATAATAAAGCCAGTCTGTAGTGTCAACTGTTGAAAAATTATAAGCAGTACTATCAGTTAAATCATAACTGCAATCATAAGGAAGCAAAGCAGCTTGCGAGCAATCATCGCAGACGTTAGAATTCTTGGCAGTAGAATTTGATTTATTGTTATTTATAAATGAATAAATCAAAATAGCAACTGACACAATGATGAATTTGCTGATAAACTTAAAACTTTTTTTCATAAAATACAATTTTTTAGGTGAATAAATTTTGAATAAAACAGGGCAAAGCTAATAGCCCCCCCCCCCGAACAAAAAAATTTTTCTTCGTTTTTACTGTGCGAATTTTGCAACTTTTTTTGAAAAATAGAGATGCACAAACAGCGCTACTAAGTGTACAAAAAAAAGTTTTTTAGAGACAGGTTGCTTTTGTTTTTTTGATTATTCGGTTGAAGAAATGTTTGCAGATTCATCATTGTTCTTTACACGTCCTGCACCGCTGTAACGGCTTTGCCAATAATCATCACTCATGTCGCTTATTATAACTCCGTTGCTGCTGGAGACATGTACAAATTTATCATGGCAAGATAAAGCCCAACGTGAGATACGCTTCGTGAAGCAGTGTGAAAAAAAAACGAGGTCGCCCTCCTGCAATTCATCTTTTTTTATATGCCTGCTAAGATTGTACTGCTCTATTGCAGTTCGTGGAATGCGTACATTGTAAACTTCTCTCATGAATACCATGCTCAGCATAAAAAAAGTTGTTCCTGTACGTTTACTAAAAAACAATTTTTTTGAAAAGATAAAGGAGGCTGAAATGAGAGGTGCATCTGAAGATGAATTAAAACAATTGCTTGGCAGAGGGCGAGCAAAAAAGGGAATGTTTGAAGGTGATTTGGATGAGGGTGAACTTGAAATTGGAGAGTCAAGCATTCTTATACACGATATTAAACCCGCTGCAGAAATAGTAAAAACTGTATGGGCAGATTTTACTGATGCGCTGCAACATCCGCTAATAAATCAGTAGTATTCTTATTCTTATTCTTATTTCTATTTCTCTGCACAAAAATAATTAAAGCAAAATTTTTTATTTCTTTTTTTAGAACCGAAGATGAAAAACGCTGACATCATCAATCAACAAATTGCGGAAACAAAATTTAAAAAACCGGATGAAATAGCTTCATTCAAAAAAAATAATTACTTCTCTATCACCATTTTCTTTGCATATTTTTTATTTCCATCAAACACTTCCATATAATAAATACCGGGAGCATATTTGCTTAAATCTATTTCTAAAGTGGTTGCTTTTGTCAGTGAAGAATTATTGAAAATAATTTTACCGAATCTGTCAGAAATTTTTGCTGACTGCATGTTTGCATTCTCATTAATGGTTACAATGAATTTCCCTTTAGAAGGATTTGGATAAATAAAAAATGGATTTTTGTTTGCTATTACCTGCTCGCTGTAGCCCGAAGAATTTATTTTTGAAAATTCATTGAAAGCAAGTGTGGCAATATCATTCGCTGCGTCAAGATTCATTTGAAGATTTCCCGCTGACAGCGGAATAATACGATTGGGAGCAGGCCAAAAACCATCTAAATAAGAACCCGTTTCTGGTGTAGCTGCAAATATTTTTGGCTTCGTTGTTTGCTCTCCATACATCCAGTCATCTGAATCGCCGTTGGCAAGATAGCCTAATGCTTCATAAACAGTGCCGGTAAAAAAATGATTGCATTGTGTAAGCCGCCGCGCCTCCCGTGCGTAGAGAGCAGAATCTTTTGTATAAGTATTCGGCTTGTAGCCATAAGGGTAAATAAATACATTGCTGTACGTGTGGTTATTAAGGGCGCCAATAAAATGATACGCAGTGCAGAAGTCTGCTACTATTTGGGTTTCCAGTTCTGAAAAAGCGGAAGGTCCGCGATAGGTTTCATCAAACGTATAAGGAGAAGAGCCATAATTATCGTATCCCCATTTATAGCCGTAGTTGCGGTTAAGGTCAACGCCATAATTTCCGTCGCCATTATTACGCCTGTTCTTGCGCCAAAGCCCGCCGCCGTTGGGATTCGTTTGTTGGTTATATAAATATCCGTCGGGGTTTACACAGGGAATAAAATATAATTCGTCGCTGTTAATTATTGTTTGCACATCTGCATTGGTTGCATAATTCTCAAGCAAATACCACATAAAAAAAATAAGCTGCGTTAAAGATTCCGGTTCCCTTGCATGATGAAGTGCGGTGTATAAAAGCTTCGGTTTGTTCTGCTCGATATTTGGATTATTTGAAATACGCACATAATATAATAAGTTGCCGCCGCCGGTGGTTATAGCGGAAACAGGTTTCTTTATGCTTATGAGATTCGGATATTTTTTTCTCATGCTGTCCAGTATATTCAGCATTTCAGTATATGTATAAAAGCCGCCCATACTGCCAAGCTTAAAATTTACAGGAGTGGGATATGAGCAGGTAAGAACAGGATTTTCTAAAGGTGCTGTTTCTCTTTTACTTCTTGCCACATAGTAAGCGCTCATATCGCTAATTAATATTTCATAATGATAGCTGCTCTTTTTTATAGTGTTCAATTCCCTCCCGGAAAATTCACCAATAAAATAAGCTCCTTTTTTATATTCACCATGGTCAATGGCTAATCCTTTTGCAGCAAGCTGCATAAGTCCTTTGTCATCAGCAAAGATTTTAACACGGTAATATTTTAGAGGCTGAGCATTTATAATGCTGTATAATGTAAAGCAGACTAATAACAGTACAATTTTTTTCATGGCGGTAATTTTTTTGATGAAATTTTTTTTAAGCTTATAAAAATAATGAAAGTATTTTATTAAAAGAGGGCATTAATTTTTTAAGGACAGGTTTTTTTCTGTTGCGAACAGCTTTCATAACTCCGTAATTATATTTTCGGAAACAAAAAGAAAGCTCATATTGTATCACTCACTATTCGTAGTTTTTGCTCATCCAACAGTTCTGTGCAATGCTGCAAATTCTGCGGAATAACTAATTTTTTGGTTGTGCAATAAAAATTCTAATTTATAAATCAATACTTTTGAAAACCTAAAAGAACCATCGCATGCAAAAGCTCTCTGCGGCTATTACTGCCGTCGGCGGATATGTTCCCGATTATGTTTTAACGAACCAGGAATTGGAACAAATGGTAGATACAACTGATGAATGGATACGAACCAGAACGGGTATTGTTGAAAGAAGAATTTTAAGAGAGCCGGGTAAAGCCACCAGCGATTTGGCAGCTCCTGCAATTAATCAAATGCTGCAAAAGAAAAATCTAAGCCCTGATGAAATAGACTGTATTATTTGCGCTACTGTAACACCCGATATGATTTTCCCCGCAACAGCAAATATTATTGCAGATAAAATAAATGCGAAAAATTCTTTCAGCTTCGATTTGAATGCTGCCTGCAGCGGTTTTCTTTTCGCTCTTACAACCGGCGCCAGCTTTATAGAAAGCGGGCGGTACAAAAAAGTGCTTGTTGTGGGCGCTGATAAAATGAGCGCCATTACCGATTATGCTGACAGAAACACCTGCATATTATTTGGTGATGCTGCCGGTGCGGTTTTATTAGAGCCTAATGAAGAGGGTTATGGTGTATTAGATAGTGTATTAAAAACAGATGGCAGCGGAAAAGATTTTTTGCACATGAAAGCAGGCGGCTCACTAAAGCCACCAAGCATTGTAACGGTTACAGCAAGAGAGCATTTTGCATACCAGGAGGGTAAAACCGTTTTTAAATTTGCGGTAGTAGGCATGGCAGATGTGAGCGCTGAAGTAATGGAACGTAACAATTTAAGCGGCGATGATATTGCATGGCTTGTTCCGCACCAGGCAAATCTTAGAATAATTGATGCTGCAGCAAAACGCATGGGATTATCAAAAGAGAAGGTGATGATAAACATTGAAAAGTATGGCAACACTACTGCCGCAACTATTCCACTCTGTTTGTGGGAGTGGGAAGATAAATTACAAAAGGGTGATAATTTAATTCTCGCCGCTTTTGGTGGTGGTTTTACCTGGGGAGCTACATGGGTTAAGTGGGGATACTGATTAATGTGTTAATGTGCTGATGTGCTGATGTGCTAATGGCTAATGTGCTAATGTGATGATGTGCTAATGTGATGATGTGATGATGTGCTGATGTGCTAATATGATGATGTGATGATGTGCTAATGTGCTAATGTGCTAATGTGCTAATGTAATGATGCAATACATTCTGGTTTCTGCAAAAAACATTCTACGATTTCATGTTTACAAACTGAAGCGGAATACCCAAGTTAGCGCTGTTGCATTTTGCAATCACCTGCTGCAGGTCATCAATTTTTTTCCCCGTTACTCTTACAATATCATCCATAATTTGAGCCTGTACTTTTAATCCTGAATCTTTTATCAGCTTCACAATTTTTTTTGCATCTTCTTGCTTTAAACTGTTGCGCACAGGTATTTGCTTTTTTACAATCTTACCGCTTGGGTATGCGTCTTTACTAAAATCAAAAGCATTGGCATCTATTCCCTGTTTTATGCTGCGACTAATAAGCACATCAATTAATTGTTTCATCTTCATGTCGCTCTCTACTTCGGCATCTATAATAAAATCTTTTTTGTTAAGGTTAATTGAGACAGGAGAATCCCTGAAATCAAAGCGATTGCTTAATTCTTTTTTCACAGTATTCACTGCATTGTCTAAGGTTTGAAGGTCAACACTGCTTGCAATATCGAATGATGGCATAAAAGGTTTTTGCTGTAAAGATAAGATGGTTTACAGGCAGAATTTATTATCATACAAATCCCCCATGAAATGTAGCCAGGTTACTATCTAAAATCATACAAAAAGTTAAAACAAAAGTGCAGGTATAATTTATTAAACCTGAGAGTAAGGGCAACGTCAATATGCCCTTGACAAACAAAGGCGCATTTAAAGTTTGGAAAGCCTACTGCAATCTGCACTTTAAAAAATGTTTAAAAAAAATTAGATTATGAAAGCAAAATTTAGCTTCCTGTCTTATTCGCTCATTCTGCTCATTGCAGCCTCATTTAGTTTGCCCCCTGCAATTGCGCAGAATGACAATAATTATCCTCAATACGATAACAGGAACAATAACAACAACGATGACCAAAGGGGTTACGATAATAATTATGATAATAACGGTGATGAAAATTATAATGATAATAATAGCGATGGTTATAATAATGATAACAATGGAGATTATGGCAATGATGAATATTATGGTGATGAAGGAAGGTCCGATGCAGAAGTTGACATAAACGTGTTTCAGAATGAGCTAAGCCCGTATGGCCGATGGATATATTCACCTTCTTACGGACGTGCATGGGTTTACAGCGAACCAGGTTTCAGACCTTATTATTCAAGAGGTCATTGGGCATACACTCCTTATGGATGGACATGGGTTTCCAGTTACCGCTGGGGCTGGGCAACTTTCCACTACGGACGCTGGGTATATGATCCTTTCTATGGATGGATGTGGGTTCCGGGTTACACCTGGGGACCTGCATGGGTTGCATGGCGCAACGGCGGTGGTTATTATGGATGGGCGCCTCTTGGACCAAGAAGAGGTATAGGTGTAGGTGTTTCATTTGGCTATGGTATTTCTGCAAACTTGTGGATGTTTACTCCAACGAGATATATCACAAGCCCATACATTGGCAGGTATTGCGTAAACAGAACAAGAAATGTTACCATCATTAATAATACTACGGTGATTAATAATTATAATACTTATAATCACAGAAGGTATATAGCAGGACCACGCAGAATTGATGTTGAAAGAAACACACATCAGCGCATTAATGTTGTACAGATAAACAACGCTTCAAGACCGGGAGAAACAAAAGTAAATGGTAATAGTATTGCAATGTACAGACCGAATGCATTGAAGCATAAACAAACTTCTAATCAAAATATAAACCGGCAATTCAACAGCTCTAATAATAATTCGGGCAGAAAAAATAATTCAGTTACCAATCAAACACAAAATGATAATAACAGAATATTGAATGGTCAACAATCACTACCGCAAAATAATAATAATAATGGTAATAACCAGGTTCGTGAAAAGAAATGGAGACAAAATGCTGATAGCAGAATACAGCGTAATGAATCTGATAATTCGCAGATGCAAAACAAATCGAACAAGACAAACGGTAAGAATGAGATAAATAGAAATAACAACGATAACAGGTTTCGCCAGAATAATAATGGAATGAATGAAAAAGAGATTGCTAGCCAAAAACAAAACAATGCCGAAAGATTGCGCAGGCTTCAACAGCAGCAAGATAATAATAATATGATTCAAAGAAATAATGTTTACGCTCAGCGTGGAAACAATGATGAAAGATTCAATAAGATTCAACAGCAGCGGCAGCAGAATAACAGACAAAGCATTGCACAGAATAACAACAGAAAAAAGCCCCATAAGTAAATATCTAACCTCTGAAAAAAAGAAAGCCGTCCCGCAAAGCGAGATGGCTTTTATTTTGTCGACTTTCCTAAAAAAATTATATGGAGGTAATTAATAATTCATATCAACAGAATTAATTTTTTTTATGTGCCAAAAAAGCACTTAATTAAAGGGGTTTATGCTGCACCAGAAATGGATATTTTTTTTCCTCAGAGCTTACTATATAAAAAATTAAACAGCATAAGATTATGGAAATAATTATTAATAAAGGAGAAAATACCCACAGCCAGCTTAGATTAAAAACCTGTAATAATTTAAAAAGAATAAAAGCGGGCTGCAATAATAAATAAAGGAAAATACTGAAAGCTATGAAAGCCTTCTGGCTAAGGTGAGGCATTATTGGTGTTTTTAATTTTGAAAAAAGTTAGCTATTAATAATGTCAAACCGAATGCCTGAAATAATAGGTTTGGTTTCACCTTAATTAATTCCTTAAATTCTATTCTAAAGAAAACTCTTATATTTTTGAGAAGAATAGTTATGCTTTGCTCTCTTGCTATATTCAAACCTCTGCCTTAATGCCTTGTAATGAGACCGGGCATACAAATTAATTCATCCTTGTATAAGTAAGTTATGCTTAAAGCCCTTAAAAGACGTTAGTATATATTTTTCACGGTTTGCCCGCGATAAAAAAAGACAGCTTGTTTTTTACGGAACCGAATTAAAAATTTATGGTTGCATAATTGCATTAAACCGGAATTATTTTTAAGTGTAGCTTCTGCCCATTTGTTTTTTAAAAAAATATATTTATTTTGCAGTGTATTTTATAATTTTATACTCTGTTGTTAAGTAACCCCCCAATCGTCTTAACGAATCAGACCTGTACCCTTTAAGGAATTTGCAAATTTCAATATTGCTTATTTTTTGTTTATTTTCTAAATACACGACTCTATGCAAACAAAGTATTCATTCATGCTGGCATTTACGTGGCTTCTTTTTATTATTATTATATCTTGCCAAAAACCGGCCCTTTCCCCTAAGCATCGTTCACCAAAAACGCCACCAACAGAAGATACATCATCATCATCGTCTGGAAACTCTTCTGGCGATACGGTTATTCCCTATACCATCTCAGGAGCTCTTATTACCGGCTCGGATACCCTAACCACAGATTTTGAAATTAGTGTGCTGGAAAAATTAAATACCAATTTCACCCGCTGCTCAATGGTAATGACTAACTGGGACGGAAAGTGGAACGAATTTTCCCGGTTTGATGAAAGCGGATATAAAGTATTTGCCAATATTTGTTATGGCAGAGCAACCGTAAGAAACCCTTCGCCATACCCAAAAGATACAATATCTTATAAAAAAACATTGAATGATGTTTTAGATAATTTTTCTCCTGTCATGGTGATTATTGAAAATGAAGAAACCGATGTTACAAAACATACGGGTTCCATGCAAGAATACATTAATGAATTAACCGCCGCTATAGGAGTAGTGCATAGCCATGAATTAAAAGGAACAAACGGTGGTCTCTCCACACGGCCTATCACCTACTTAGTTTACCGCTATTACTATAACAAAGGACAAATAGCTAAAGCAAATGATTTTGCACAAAGATGTATACCAGACAGATTTATATATAATATATCTCATCCCGGCAGTAACCCTGTTTTAGAAGATAAGTTAAAGCAATGGGATAGCCTTATTACAGCTTACAGAAATATTCCTATTGACTATGTAAATGTTCATATTTATGAGCCTGTAAAATATCGGGGAGAAATAAATGCAGCGGCTTTATCTGAAAATATTACTAAGGCTACCCCGGGAGCTTTGCGGGAAATATGCGATTATCTTACTGAAACCACCGGAAAAAAAGTGATCTGTACCGAAATGGGGCAACTGAACATGCAACCTGATTTAGTTACTTCCATGCTTGATACATGTAATGTTGTAAAATTGAAATATACAATTTGGTATAGCGGTGATGCGAAAGGAGATGGCGCAGTTGCATTACACAATCCTGATGGCAAACTAAGAGAAAACGGAATTGCATTTAGAGATTATCCTGTAAAATAATATGCAGCAAAGCTTCGCCGTGAAGAAGCTGAAATTCCCGTTAGAAATTTTTATTAAGCCGGTTTGCTCTCCAGATATTAAATCTTTGATTTATCTTTTCCAATAACCAGAACGACATAATTACCCATGCAATTCCCAGGCAGAACGATGCGATAACATCTGTTGCATAATGAACTTTCAAAACAATTCTGCTGATACCAATAGTAACTGAAAAACAAAGCAACAAAAAGCAGTACAACAGTTTTGTTATCTGCCGCAGGTTCGTATTCCAGATAAGATAAGCCAAAACACTGCAAAAAATAAAGGATGAAAGCGTATGCCCGCTGGGAAAGCTATATGTAGTAAGACTTTTGATGATGGGAAGATCGGGTCTGTTTCTATGAAACACCTGCTTTAATACATACATTACTCCAGTGCTGCTCAACCCAATCACTGAAATATCAACACAATTGCGATATTTTTTTCTGAAGAGAAAATAGCCTGCTAAAACAATATAGGCCGGAAGCAGAAATTCACTTGAACCGAAAAAAGTAATCACTTGCATTGTTTTAATAAGTCCAGGGCTTGTATATGAAGAGAGGAAAGCAAAAACCTTATTGTCGAATACATTTTCTTTTTCATACACTACCTCGTCAGCAATAAATGCAAAAACAAATAGGGAAGCTAAGAACAGACACGCAACTAAAAGTACTTCAAGTGAAATTGCTTTTAGTAAACGTGCTCTTTTATTTTGTGCCATCCGGGATATTTTTTGAATGCCATTATTCTTTTCTGTCTCAAATAACTTTCTTATCAATGCCAGAGAAAAACAAAGTAAAGAATTTTGTGTATTGAAATTTCGCCAATAATTTATTAATAATGGTTTTTGCTGAAAATTAATGCCATATTATATGACTGAATGAGGCAACAAGCATTACTATATGCATAAAAGATAGCATCAGCTTATAGGCTATCATTTTCAGCTTATAAAACCTTCTGCTTGTTTTAACACGGCTGAAATGAAAATGAAGAAAATGATTTTCATCTTCTGCAGAAAAGTCTGTCATGTTTTGAGCTACATCATCTGAAGAAATTGAAGTTTGCTTCATTGTAAATTCAGGGTTGATTTGTCCATTCAAATTTTCTGCATTCGGTGAAGTGATAATAAGAGAATAATTGCCCGGCATTTTGTGCATATTTACGCTGGAAGTTCTTGTTGAAATAAGCAACATTGCGCTTAAAAAAAGGATGCTGAGAAGGAGCTGAGTTTTCATGATTTTTTTGTTTTTGATAACTCAAAATTGCCCTTCAGCATAGGGGTGAAACAAGGTGGGAAATACTGAAAAACAAGGATGCGTAAGAATACTTTGGTTTAATAAATTGCCGTGCGTGGAAATACGTTTTGGGAGAGAGTGCGTAGAAATACGGGGGAAATTTAAATTGTCAGCGGAATTATAAAAATTAAAAACATCAGCTTCTAATAATATAGAGATTCATCTTCAAAAATTATACATCATATTCACAATGAAATATGGATGTATTAATTTTCCATTTTAAATATAAAGTGCTTAAATTCGAAAAAACTTCATATGAAATTAAAATTTTTACCAGCTTTAAAAGAAAGCATTTTATTTATTCTTTTAATCATAATAAATTGTATTTATTCTTCATGCAATACGACATATACTGTCAATTTAGGTCCTCTTGCGAATATAATGTCACCAACAATGTATATGACAGCAAAGGATTTTAATGCCAGCTACAATAATTCAGATTTTATGTATTTTATTTTTCCAAAACCAGCATCAGGAAATCTATACAAATTGACAGGATATTATATAAACGGATCTGTAGAGAATCCCCTTTCATTAACCAATACAAATCCCCAAATGAATATAAAATCCACTAACCTGAGACCATCAATACTATCAAGGGAAAAAGTTGCAGATTTTATTTCAGACTTAGAAAGTGAGGGATTTGATTTTAGTTCATCCGACCCTCCTTTTAAAATATATTTTCATGTATCTGGTAGAACAGATGGAACTGGAAAGTATGTTGAAATTACTATGAGAGGAAAATACGATACTGCAGCACTTGAATCAACAGCGGACTTAAAAACAAATCCTTGTCCACCTTGTAAATATTAACTATACAATCCGTTTAACTGTTTTGTAAATGAGAATAACTGAATAATATTCATTAATGTTCAACCTAATTTTCAACTGGTCAGAAGTATGGGCACCACTCTTGCCACTTTATGTTTTTATATTAAAAAGACCAAAAGAAAAATACTTTGAAATTATCAGTGCCTACTTACTTACTGCTCTTTTTATTAATGGAATAATTGATGTAAGTTGGTTATTTAATAGTTGCATGCCGTCAATCTTAAAGAATAATAATTTTCTTTATAACATTAATTCCATTTGCAGAGTATTTGTTTTTGTTTTATTTTTTAAAAATGCAATTAAGCTGAATCTAAAAAAATGTGTTCACTTTTTTCTTTTTCTATATGTATTTTGGTTCGTTTTCTATTTTATTTTTTTGGGAGATTTTTTTAGTTTAAGTTCATTTCTACACAGTATTGAATCTATAAGTTTATTAATATTGTGCATCATTTACTTCATTCAATTGATCAAATCAGAAGAGATTTTTTTAACATTTGATCCTTATTTTATTATTGTTTCTGGTCTCGCTATTTATGAATCTGTAAATTTTTTTATTTTCTTATTTTTTAATTATCTGATGAATCATAATCGAGAAAGGTTTGTATCTGACTTATGGGAGGTGCCAAATATTATTTTTTTTGTATTTTGTTTGTTTATAACCAGAGCATTTTATGGAAGATTTAAATATACTATTTCTACTATTGTATAATCATGGAATATCTAATTATCATTGGTATCTCAGTGATGTTTCTCCTCATCATCAGCTTTCTGCTTGCATTTAATCTAAGCCAGCAAAGAAAATTTCAATATCAACGGCAAATGCAGCAACTACATGAGCAACAACAAAATCAATTAATAGAAGCAGCAGTAAGAAGTGAAGAGGGTGAGCGCCACCACATAGCAGAACAACTGCATGATGAAGTTGGTGCAATATTATCTGCATCTAAATTATACCTCGGAAATATTCAGCCTGAAAATTTAAAAAACGGGGATAAGCAATTGCACCAAAAAACGCTTGAACTGCTTGATGAATCAATCATTAAAGTAAGAAGCATTTCACACAACCTTCACTCCGCTATTTTAAAAGAGCTTGGTTTAAATGAAGCCATCAAAACATTCCTTCAAAAGATTTCTTCCGGTACACCACTGCAAACAATAATTGAACTGGATGATAATTATCCTGCAAGCAATACTGAAAATGATATGACTATCTACCGCATACTCCAGGAACTTTGCAATAATATTTTAAAGCATAGCAATGCCAAGAGATTATCAATTAAATCTTTAGTAAAGGATGATTCCATTACATTCAGCATACAACACGATGGAAACGGAATTAGCCAGGAACAATTTGAAAAACTAAGGTTTTCATCAAGCGGACTTGGATTAAAAAATATTCAAAACAGAATTATGCTGCTGAAGGGAAATATTAATTTTGAATCAGAGCCAAATCATAACACTATTCATTTATCTGTACCATTAAAATCTTAATTACTGATGCCTGTTACCATTGCCATAGCAGATGATTATAAAATATTCAGAGAGGGACTGAAATTGTGCTTCTCTTCTGACGATAACCTGAAAGTTTTATTTGAATGTGATAATGGTGAAGAGCTAATGGAATCGCTAAAAACAGAGCAACCCGATGTTATTATTATGGATTTGAACATGCCGTTAATGGATGGTATGGAAGCAACCAAGCTTATCCGCAAAAAATATGAAAACATAAAAGTGCTTGTTGTTACTATGTACGATGATAACAAGTTCATCATTCATCTAATGGAGAACGGAGCAAATGGATACTTACTTAAAAATGCAGAACCAAAAGAAATTATCAAAGCGGTTTATACTGTTTATGAAAATGGATATTACTTCAACGATCTTGTAAATAAAGCGCTGCTGAAAAAGCTTGTGCTGAAAAATAATATTAAACCTTCCTTCAATCAAAATATTGAATTAACCGAACGTGAGCTTGAAGTGCTGAAATTAATATGCGAGGAAAAAACGGCAACAGAAATAGGCAAGCAAATTTTTCTAAGCCCACGTTCCGTAGAAGGAATACGGCAAAGATTGATTGAAAAAATCGGTGTGCGCAATACTGCAGGGCTTGTAATGTTTGCGGTGAAAAATGGTTTAGCAGAATAGCAATTAATTTATAGATGTTTTATCAGCTATATTATTCATGAATTGTGAAGGTGTAATCACCGGAAGCTGAACAGATGCTTTCTTAAAATCCCTGATGTTTGAAGTAATAAAATAATCAATGCCTTTAATTTGAAGCGCAGTATAATCTTGAACAGCGTCTTCTAAATCAGTAAAATGGGAGGCAAGGGCCGATGTAAAAATTTGATTGTTTGGATTTGTTAGTACAGAATGTTTCAAAATGGTGCTCACATAATCAACTATTTTCACTCTTTGTATTTTATGGTTATTCATTGCATACATTAAGTTGAGCAGATTAGAAGCTGAAGTGAATATTGCTGCAATATTCTTTTCTGCCAGTTCAAGAACCTTTTCTGCATCTTGTCAATAATTTCCTCTCTGAAGCAGAAAGTCAAGATATACATTAGTATCAAGGAAAAGCTTATAAGCCATATTTCTTATTTATATATTTTCCTTTCTCTTTTTTTAAATCAACATCAGGGGGGATTTTATTTTTTAATACCCCGCTAAGTTTTTTAAATGATGAATTTTTTTCCGTATCTGAGCTAAGTGATTGTAAATAATCTTCAACTATCCGGCTTAGGCTTTTACCCCTATTCCGGCTTACGAGTTTAGCTTTTTTAATAACCTGTTCGTTAATGCTCAGTGTAAGTTTTGTCAACATTTAAAGAAGTGTTTTTTCATATATACTTATATAATTTTTGAAGCCCGTACATCTTAAAAAATAAGTTGTTTGCTTTTGAAACTATTTTATTACCCGCTCCTCAATCTTCCCTGTTTTCTTATTTTTCAATATTACTTTCTTAGCGCCGTAATGTGTTACTTCTTCTTTCACAAAATAATTATCAGCATCGTATTCAGTTAAATGACTTTCTTTACTCAATCCTGTTTTCCCTCTCCAAATATCAAGAATAACAGGTTCCCAATGTTTGCTCTTTGCAGATTTGTAAGCCGCATCAAGTATGGCATTTACAATATATCCATCATAAAAAGTTTCTTTGGGTTGCGTGTTTTGTTCCATGCTGTTAAACATATCTGCAAACATGTGATTGTATCCAAGCTCGTTCAATTCATCACCCACCGGAAACAACCAGCCTGTATTGCTTTCAGCTTTCTCTGCAACATAATCTGCTCCTTTGCCTGTTGTAAACATTTCAAAGCCGGTGCGTAAAAAACTATTTATCCAAATTGTTCCTTCAGTTCCCATTACTTCATCCCGTAAATCAAGTCCTCCGCGAAACGTCCAGCTTACTTCAAATTGCGCAATAGCGCCATTTTCATATTTTATCAATCCAATGGCGTGGTCTTCTGCATCAATAGGTTTTACCTGCGTATCTGCCCAGCACATTACTTCCACAGGTTTTATATCTTTTCCAATATAACTTCTTGTTATCTCTGCACAATGACAACCCAAATCAAGAATGCAACCGCCGCCTGCTAATTCAATATTCCAAAACCAATCGCTGTGCGGACCGGGATGCGTTTCCCTGCTCTTTGCCCACAGTATTCTGCCCAACGCTCCACTCTTTACACTTTCATACGCCTTTAAAAATTTAGGAGTATAAACAAGGTCTTCGAGATAGCCATTAAAAATTCCCGCTTCTTCCACAGCAAGCAACATGCGTTTAGCTTCTGCCGCATTTCGCCCAAGAGGTTTTGTTGTAATAACTGCTTTCTTGTGTTTGCAGCAAAGCATAACAGCTTCTTCATGTAAATGATTGGGTAATGAAATACATACTACATCAACATCAGTATGTGCAACTGCCTCTTCCATATTTGTTGTAAAATGTTCACAATTATAATCATCAGCAAATTTTTTTGCAGCTTCTTTCCTGCGTGAATAAACGCTTACAATTTTATCGGCGCTTCTGTAGCCCTGAATAGAATCAGCATAAAATCTTGCGATAAAGCCGGAGCCTAGCATTGCAATACGTTTCATGTTATTTGAGTTTAAAGTTTAATGTTCAAAGTTTGTTTACTGCTGCAGATTTATCAGTAATAAAATATACCAGAAAAATTCTTTTTCTGCGCCTGATGAAAGTTACTGATTTTTGAGTATCATTTCCTCCAGGATATTTTTTATCATGAACAAAAAAACATTAGCTGCAATTTTAATTGCCATAGCCATGATTGCTCTTACACTTAAGCAATGCAATCAAACATCAAATTTTAGAAACTCTTCCGCAACAAATAGTACAGATGAGTTAAATCGAAATCCTTCACACATCAACTATTCAAACCATGCACGCTGCCGCATGGGCTGCAGGCATGTTGATGAAACTGAAGTAACAGAACTTTTGCACGAAGGGAAAATAAATTATTTAAAGAGTGAATTGAAAACAGACAACTGTCATAAAAAATATGCTGTGGAAGGGTATAGCCACGATAGCCAGCATCTCCGCATTATTTTTGCACTCTGCAATTCTGAAGTAACAGTAGTAACTGTAATTGATTTAAACAGGGAATGGCCATGTGATTGTGAGTAAGAAAGGAAACAATTAAAATCTTAGTTTATTCAAAAATAGTAAGGGCATACGATTTTAAGATACTTACCCAAACTTCTTTCCATGAGATTTAAAAATAAAGTTTGCATTGTAACAGGCGCAGGTTCTGAAGATGCATGGCATGTAAATGAATTGAGCTTATACGATCTTGACCGAAAAATAATGCCCGTAATCAAAGCATATAAAAAAATTATCGAGCAGTGGCAGCATGTATTGGTTTCAGAAAGCTATGGATTGCATTTTAGATGAAGTAAATTCAGTAACATTCATTCCTTGTTTGCAAATATGGATTGTTGCCAAAACCATCTGTAATTGTCAGCAATGTTTTATACTGCATGTTTATTACTTTAGCCGATAATTTTTTTTATGAAATATCTTTTCTTCAGCTTATTGCTTTTATCTTTCTTTCTGAAAGTAAATGCACAAACAGCTTTGCCTGTTGCAGGAAATTATCAACATGCTTATGACAAGCACACACGTTCAATGGATGGAAAGCCCGGCCCAAGCTATTGGCAAAACAAAGCGCAGTATAATATTGATGTAAACTTTTCACCGCAAAGCAGAATGGTTGCAGGAACAGAAGATATTACTTACACTAATAACAGCGTTGATACGTTAAAAGAAATCTGGTTTAAGCTGTATCCTAATTTATACAAACAAGGTTCGCAGCGTGATTTAGATTTAGATGCAGTTGATGTTGGTGAAGGTATGCGCATTGAGAAAATGCTCATTGATGATAACACTCAAAACACCGATGAGTTAGATATTTCAGCCACTAACATGATTATAAACATTTCGCCCTTGCTGCCGGGCAAGCAAATAAAATTTGCCATTTCTTTTTCATACATTCTTAATAAAACTTCGCACACACGCACAGGAATGGTTGATGACAGCGCTGCCTTCATCGCTTATTTTTTTCCACGCATTGCAGTGTATGATGATATTGATGGATGGAATAAATTTCCTTACACCGGCAGCCAGGAATTTTATAATGACTTCTGCGACTTTAATGCAGCGGTTACAGTTCCAAAAAATTATATCGTTTGTGCAACAGGCGATTTGGAAAATGCTGATGAAGTATATGCGGCTCAAATTGTGCAGCGCATTGCGGCTGCTGAAAAAAGTGATGCTGTTACAAAAATTATTGATACAAAAGATTTACAAAACGGAAATATCACTGCGCAAAATGTAATCAACACATGGAAATTTAAAGCGCAGAATGTAACAGATTTTGTTTTTGCAACAAGCAATCATTACACCTGGTATGCAAGCAGCCTTGTGGTTGACCCATCAATAAAAAGAAGAACAAGAGTGGATGCAATCTTTAATCCTAAGCATAAAGATTATTTTGAAGTGGCAGATTTTGCAAGAAAAACAGTGGAGTCTATGAGCTATACTTTTCCCGCATGGCCTTATCCTTATCCGCATGAAACTGTATTCGATGGCCTTGACCAAATGGAATATCCAATGATGGTAAACGATAACCCCTTAGAAGACAGAACAGATGCAATAGAGCTTACAGACCATGAAATATTTCATACCATGTTTCCATTTTATATGGGCATCAATGAAACAAAATATGCATGGATGGATGAAGGCTGGGCAACAATCGGTGAATGGATTATATCTCCCATAATTGACAGCACCATCACCGATGATTATGGAATGAAGCCATACAATTCAAATGCAGGCTATGATTTTGATATGCCCATCACGACGCTCAGCACACAGGAAAGAGGTGCAAATTATTATCTCAATTCATATCCAAAACCTGCAATGGGATATTTGTATGTAAGGGATATGCTGGGTGATGCGCTCTTTACAAAAGCGCTGCATTTTTATATTGAGCAATGGCATGACAAACATCCTATGCCTCTTGATTTTTTTAATTGCATGAATACGGGTAGTGGAAAAAATTTGAATTGGTTTTGGAAAAGATGGTTCTTCGATTCAGGCACTCCCGATTTGGCAATAAGCTCTGCAAAGAAAAATGGAAATCAAATCTCAATAACGGTGCAATCAAAGGGCAATAAGCCTGTACCCATTGACATCACGGTGTTTTATCAAGATGGCAATACAAAAAAATTGCATCAAAGCATTTCGGTTTGGGAAAACAGTAACACAACATCATTAAGTGTGAATGCAGATAAGCCAATACAAAAAATAGTGTTAGGTGATGTGCACGATGCAGATGCAGATATAAGCAACAATGTATATGAGATGAAGTAGCACAAGGTCTGACTACAGGGTCTGACCGTCCCGGTCTGACCCCCCTACTCTATACAGGGATTACTTTTTTTTTTGTAAACAGCGATGCCCACCAAATTAGCATAGCTTGCAGAGGCAATCTGAGAATGGCAAGCCACAGATAAGCATTGTGGCTGTGCAAATAATTGAGCATCATTTGAACATTTGCGGGAAAAACCACTATCAGCAGTGCAATAATTCCTAATGCTGCAAACCGCCTGGTAATAAAAGGAACCAGCAATGTTCCCAAAACAATTTCACAAGCGCCGCTTATATAAATAAGAGAAGAATGGCAGGGCAGCCATGACGGCATTATCTCTTCATAAATCTGTGGATGCACAAAATGATTAATGCCGGCTAATACATACAGCACACACATTATATAAAGAGAAGCTTTCTTCAAATTTGTTTGCTGCAGAAAAAAAATATTGTTTACAAAAAAAATGATTACTAGGCTATACTCTCAGATTATATCAGCAATGAATTGAGCTATCAATCTTTTGCCGTTTTAATTTTGTCATTCGTTCGCTAAATAACATTTACCGAGGCTTTAAAAGATGCTATAAATTTATGACGGTTCGGGTAAAGCACTTATACAAATAAAAGGCAACAGCAATAAAATTGATTTTGATATATATCATCTCTTGCAGCAAGTGTTTATTTTATACGAATAAAGGATGAGCATTATAATATTTATCAAAAAATGGTGAAGCAGTAAGCTGAAATACATTCATCAAAATCCATGTGTGCCTACACGCAGGTTGTAAAGGCAGATATTGTTGCGGAGCCTGAAGGTTATTATACAGCAGTGCAGGAGATTACATAAAACTTTATCCTAATGCAATATCAAAATTTACCAATTGTACAAACTGCTCCAGTCTTATATCAATATCTTGCTTTGTAATTTCTTTTAATCTTTCTGTTCCAAATTTCTCAACACAAAAACTTGCCATGGCACTGCCTACAATAATTCCTGTTTTCATATTTTCAAAAGAAGCATCCCGCGTTTTTGCGAGATGACCAATAAAGCCTCCGGCAAAAGCATCGCCTGCACCCGTAGGGTCAAACACATCTTCAAGGGGAAGTGCGGGTGCAAAGAAAACATTGCTGTCATTAAACAACAGAGAACCATGCTCGCCCTTTTTTATAATGAGATATTGAGGACCCATAGCAAGGATTTTTCTTGCTGCCTTAACCATTGAATATTCTCCTGATAATTGCCTTGCCTCACCATCATTCACAAGCAAAACATCTACCATGGTCAGCAATTCCAACAAATCATCCAGAGCGGTTTCCATCCAAAAATTCATTGTATCCATTATAATCAGCCGCGGTCTTTTTTCCATTTGATCAATTACCTTTTTTTGCACCTTCGGCGTCAGGTTGCCAAGCATTACAAATTCAGCATTTCTATAGCTTTCAGGCAATACCGGATTAAAATCTTCGAGAACATTTAATTCCGTAACAAGCGTATCCCGGGTGTTCATATCCATGTGATATCTTCCGCTCCAAAAGAAAGATTTTTTATCAGCAACTACCTCAACTCCATCCAGAATTATATTCCTGCTTCTAAGGTTTTGCATTTCCTGCTGCGGAAAATCTGAGCCTACAATAGAAACGAGATAAACAGGGCTTACAAAATTACTCGCCGCATAAGAAGCATAAGTTGCAGTGCCGCCAATTATTTTTTCGCTTTTCCCAAAAGGTGTTTCAATGGCATCGAAGGCCATGCTGCCAACAATTACTAATGACATGTTTTGATTTATAACTTGGGGCAAACCTATTGCATTTCATTTAAACAATAATCATATCACTTTGAAAATTGAAACTTGGCGCTTGAAGAAAAAAACAGGTTATTTGCACCCGGCAAGTTTCTTTACAAATCAAAAAAAATCCTGCATGCTTCCAAAATATAAACGCATACTCTTAAAAATATCAGGTGAATCTTTAATGGGCAGCCAGAGTGAGGGGTTTGATCCCTTTAGTCCTGCAATCATGCAGCAATATGCCAACGATGTAAAAATGGTTACTGACCTGGGAGTGCAGGTGGCAATTGTAATCGGTGGTGGAAATATCTATCGCGGATTAAATGAAAGTGAAACCGGAATTGAAAGAGCGCATGGCGATTATATGGGCATGCTCGCCACGGTAATAAACGGAATGGCTATGCAGGCGATGCTTGAAAAAATTGGCGTTTACACCCGCCTGCAAAGTGCTATAAAAATGGAGCAAATAGCAGAGCCATATATTCGCCGCCGTGCCATGCACCACATGGAAAAGGGGAGGGTAATTATTTTTGGCGCAGGCACCGGCAATCCTTATTTTACAACAGACACTGCAGGTTCATTACGTGCTATTGAAATAAAGGCAGAGGTAATTTTAAAAGGTACAAGAGTTGATGGCATCTATTCAGCAGACCCTGAAAAAGATAAATCTGCTACGCGTTACGAGACTATTACTTACCGGGAATGTATATCAAAAAACCTTGAGGTTATGGATATGACAGCGTTTACGCTTTGCATGGAAAATAAATTGCCAATCATTGTTTTTGACATGAATAAACCGGGCAATTTATTAAAAGTTGTTCAGGGCATGAATGTAGGTACATTGGTAAATTAGTATTTGTGTTTTATTGGAAAGTTTTTTATATCACATATACAATTGTGTTGACCTCTTCGCAGTTGAATTAAATTTTTTTATGAACCCGGCTTCCCTCTTTCATGACATTAAAGAAATACGCATTGCAATCATTTTGTATATTCCCCTTTAGGGGGTTAGGGGTTTATGAACAAAGCCATTGCTGATATAAGAAAAGATTACAAGCTGCAATCATTAAGTGAGTCTGATGTTGCACCCAATGCAATTGAACAATTTACAAAATGGTGGACCGAAGCGCTGAACAGCAACATTGAAGAAGTGAATGCAATTACACTTGCTACTGCAACGAAAGAAGGAAAGCCACGGGCAAGAATTGTTTTGTTGAAAGATTATGATGAAAGAGGATTTGTTTTTTTCACAAATTATAAAAGCAATAAAGGAGAAGAAATGGCAGCGAATCCGCAGGCTGCGTTAATTTTTTTCTGGAAAGAATTAGAACGGCAAATACGAATTGAAGGAGAAGCTTCGATGATTGATGAGAACGAAAGTGATGTGTATTTTGCTTCAAGACCACAAGCAAGCAGAATAAGCGCATGGGCATCTCCGCAGAGCAAAGTAATCGAGAGCAGAAAAATTTTAGAAGAGAATGTTGAGATGTATTCAAAAAAATTTTGGAACGATATTCCACGTCCGCCGCATTGGGGAGGGTACAGAGTTATTCCTTTTACAATTGAATTTTGGCAGGGCAGAAGCAACCGCCTGCACGATAGAATTCTTTATACAAGAGAAGGTAAAAGATGGAAGATAGAAAGACTGGCCCCGTAGTTGAGTTGATTGGTTGATGGGTTGATTGGTTGACTACACAAAAATTGCTTTGGCTTACTTTTCAACTTATTCAGCTCATTCAACCCAAATCGGGAGACGCTTTTTTTAAAACTTCTTCATTCTTATTTTTAGCTTTAGCAACCTTTGCCTTACGGCTTTTTCCAAATGAGCCTTTAAATATTTTACCCTTTTTTGTTTTTTTATCTCCTTTGCCCATACAATTTTTTTATTTAAAAATTAAAGTAAGCCGCAAATACATTGCAAGCTATGAATAAAAAAGGCTGCAATATTAAAATGGTGCAGCCTCGTGATTTTGTAAGTTGCTTGCTTACATTCTTCCAGACAGTTCTTTACCGGCTTTAAAGCGGGCAACTTTTCTTGCTTTGATTTTAATTGCCTCACCTGTTTGGGGGTTACGACCCGTGCGGGCAGCACGCTTAGATACGCTGAATGTGCCAAAACCAACAAGCGTAATTTTACCGCCTCCTTTTAAAGTTTTGGCAACCGTTTCAGTAAAAGAATTTAATGCGTCATTGGCCTGTATCTTGGTGATACCCGCATCGTCTGCAAGTTTAGCAATCAATTCAGCTTTGTTCATGGTAATTTATTTTGTTTTTGATTAGTAATAACAAATGTATCTTTTATTTTAAACAAACAAGCAAATTTACTTTTTTTGAATGCATCATTTGCAGGCTGAATGCCGCATGGGATGTGGATTACAGCGTTTTGAGCGATGGATATACGTTCTTTGCCATTCAAGACAGAAACGTTGAAACTCAATGGTGGCCTGTATTTGATACTATAATAGTGTGAAATGCAGATGCCATGCAGGTTTTAAAACAATATACAATAGTTTTTCAATTATCAAAATAGTTTAAAATAAATTTCCACAAGAAATGCACATATATATTTGTGAGTGAAAGAAGATGATACGAGTTACTGTAAACAACTATCATTTTATCTTTTTTAAATATTCTCCGTAGCCGCTTTTATTATACTCATCTGCAAGTTTTAATAATTGGGTGTGCTTAATAAAACCCATTCTAAAAGCTATTTCTTCAATACAGCCAATTTTTTGCCCCTGTCTTTTTTCAATTACACGTACGAATTCACTGGCATCATGTAAAGAGTCGAAGGTTCCGGTATCTAACCATGCAAGACCGCGATTCATTACCCCAACTTTTAATTTACCTTTATCAAGATAAACTTTATTTACATCGGTAATTTCGTATTCACCGCGTGCAGAAGGTTTAATATTTTTTGCAATCGCTACCACGTCATTATCATAAAAATATAATCCCGGCACTGCATAATTGGATTTTGGATTTTTTGGTTTTTCTTCAATAGAGATGGCTTTGTAATTTTCATCAAATTCAACTACACCATACCTTTCAGGGTCGCTTACTTCGTAAGCAAATATGATGGCGCCTTCTACGTTTTTAAATGTTTGCACCAGCTTGCTAAATCCTGCACCGTAAAAAATATTATCACCTAAGATTAAAGCAACCTTATCTTCTTCTATAAAATTTTCTCCTATTACAAAAGCCTGAGCCAGACCATTAGGTGTATGCTGAACAGCATAAGAAAACATGCAGCCCAATTCATTTCCATTACCCAGCAGGCGTTGAAATTGCAGATTATCGTCCGGCGTTGTTATAATAAGAATTTCGTGTATGCCTGCGAGCATAAGAACAGAAAGCGGATAATAAATCATGGGTTTATCATACACGGGCATCAACTGCTTGCTTATACCTTTTGTAATTGGATAAAGCCTGGTGCCGGAGCCTCCTGCTAAAATAATTCCTTTCATGGTTATAGTGTATGAATGATTTGGTGAAGTGAGGGGAACTGTTTGTCTTTCTCTGATAAGATTAATTCGTTTTCATTCAATTGCCAGTTAATATTAAGGGCAGGGTCGTTATACAGAATACCACGCTCTGCATCTTTATTATAATAGTTATCGCATTTGTAAAAAAAATCTGCTGATTCACTTAACACAACAAAGCCATGCGCAAAGCCGCGTGGTATATAGAGTTGCGTATTCGATTCTGCGGATAATTCTATGGCGAAATGCATCCCAAAGGTTTCTGAATCTTTTCTTATGTCAACAGCAATATCCAACACAGTTCCCTTTAAAACCCTTACGAGTTTTGCCTGCGCATACTCACTTGCTTGAAAATGCAAACCTCTTAGTACGCCCCTTGTTGAAGAAGATTGATTGTCCTGTACAAAATCTGCTGCGATGCCGGTTAGTTCTTCAAATTTTTTTTTGTTGAAGCTTTCAAAAAAATATCCACGCTCATCTTTAAAAACAGTATCGTGAATTATGAAACATTCTTTTAAAGGTGTTTTTTCAATCTTCATTTGCGATATTAAAAGCTGTTGTAAAAGTAAATCCGAGATTCAAAAATTGAATTCATGTTTAATTTTAGTAAGTAAAATTTAATAAATATCAATAATTTATTTCTGTTGAGAATAATAACAGACTTGAAGATGGTTTTAAAGGATATTATTACTGATAAATTTAAAAGGTAATTAAGAAGTAAATTCTTAATGAATAAAAAACTTTAAAAAGGCAAACATGGCAGCTAATTGAGTTGCCCAAAAAACAAACATCCAAAGAATAAGCTTTCTTTCCATCTTCAAAATCCTTCCTTCTAATTGAGATAGCTTTTCCATTAATTTAAGTTCTGCTGCAGCTAATTCAGTTTTGAAGGGAATATCTGACATCCCAGACGTTTGAGCCATATAATTACAAAATAAAAAGAATGTTTTGAAGCAGAACATCAACGCAATTCATATTGGTTCTCGTAATATTTCTGATAAGCACCACTTGTTACATGCTGCAGCCAATCCTTATTTTGTAAATACCAATCTATCGTTTTGCTTAGCCCTTCTTCGAATGTTACAGAAGGTTTCCATCCAAGCTCCTTATTAATTTTTGTTGCATCAATGGCGTAGCGTAAATCATGACCAGGTCTGTCTTTTACATAAGTTATGAGCCGTTCACTTTCTCCCGGCTGTCTGTTTAATTTTTCATCCATCAGTCTGCAAAGAAGCTTTACCAAATCAATATTTTTCCACTCATTAAATCCCCCGATGTTGTAAGTCTCTTTATTTTTTCCTTTATGAAAAACAATATCAATAGCTCTTGCATGGTCAATTACAAACAGCCAGTCTCTTGTATTTTCTCCTTTACCATAAACGGGTAATGGTTTTTTTTGTATGATATTGTTGATAAGAAGAGGAATTAATTTTTCAGGAAAATGATTGGGTCCGTAATTGTTTGAGCAATTGCTGATGACATAAGGCAAATGATATGTTTCACCATAAGCTCTTACAAAATGGTCTGATGATGCTTTGCTTGCTGAATATGGTGAATTGGGTGAGTAAGCGGTTTGTTCTGAAAAAAAACCTTCTGCACCTAAGCTGCCATACACTTCATCTGTTGAGATGTGATAGAAACGATGTGCCTGCAAATCATCTTTCCAAAAATCTTTTGCAGTGTTTAATAAATTAACTGTGCCGATGATATTAGTATAAATAAAATCCATGGGTGAAAGAATGGAACGGTCAACATGGCTTTCTGCTGCAAGATGTATAACATCTGTGATGGCATGTTTTTCAAAAATTTGTTTGAGTTCCTCAACCTGCAAAATATTTCCTTTTTTAAATATGTAATTCGATTTTGTTTCAACATCTTTTAAATTTTCAAAATTGCCTGCGTAGGTTAACGCATCAAGATTGACTATTTTGTATTCAGGATATTTGTTTACAAATAATCTTACTGTATGAGAGCCGATGAAACCAGCGCCGCCTGTTATGAGAATTTTTTTTTGCATGGTAGAGTTTGAATGTTCAGGGTTTAACAGTTACATTGTTATATTGCTGAATTGCTGAATTGTTGAAATGATATGCGGCATAACTGCTTCGCAAAGCTTGCAGTGCAAGCGTTCTCCGTTGCGGGAAAGAACCATACTTAATAAATAAAATTAGGTTCAAAAATAAAATTTATAAAGAATTCATGGTCAGACCCGGGACAGCCTGTTCCGCAAGGCGGAAGTTAGACCATGTAATATTCCTTATACCACTGAATGAATTTTTTTACTCCTTCCTCAATGGGGGTGTCCGGCTTATAACCAACATCTCTAACAAGGTCACTTACATCTGCAAAGGTAGCGGGAACATCGCCGGGCTGCAGCGGAAGCAATTCTTTCTTCGCCTGAATTCCTAACGCGCTTTCTATGGCTTCAATAAAATGCATTAGCGATACCGGTGCATTGTTGCCTATATTGTAAATTTTATAAGGTGCGCTTGAAGCAGAAGCATCTGACTTACTTACAGACCAATTGTTATCTGGCTGCGGAATTTTGTGCATCACTTTTATAACGCCTTCAACTATGTCATCAACGTAAGTGAAATCACGCTGCATGTTTCCATTGTTGAAAATTTGTATGGGCCGGCCTTCGAGCATTGCTTTAGTAAAAATGAAGAGTGCCATATCTGGCCTGCCCCAGGGACCATACACGGTGAAAAAACGAAGCCCTGTTGCGGGCAACTGAAAAAGATGACTGTATGCATGCGCCATTAACTCATTACTTTTTTTGCTGGCTGCATATAACGAAACCGGATGGTCAACATTTTGCGAAGTTGCAAAAGGCATTTTATCATTCAGTCCATACACGCTGGAGGTACTTGCATATACCAAATGTTTTATCTTGTTGTGTCTGCTGGTTTCAAGAATATTAATAAATGCGTTGATGTTGCTGTGTATGTAGGCATCAGGATTAATAAGACTATAGCGTACACCAGCCTGTGCAGCAAGATGAATGATGATTTCAATTTCGTGTTTTTGCACAATGGAGTTGAGCTTGTCTTTATCTTCTAATTGTAGTTGATAAAAAGTATACGCAGGATTGTTGAGACTAACAACAGGCTTATTATATTCAATGCTGCTTTGTTTGATGCCTGCATATTGAAGTCTTTTGTATTTTAATTGAACATCGTAATATTCATTGATGCTGTCAATACCTATAACCGTGTGCCCGTCATTAAGCAAACGGTTTGCAACATGAAAGCCAATAAAACCTGCAGTGCCTGTAACAAGAATGTTCATTTGTTTGTTATTTCGGTGGTTTCTTTAATCAAACCTAACAGGTTTTTGAAACCCGTTAGGTTTTAATATCTCTGTACAGCGCTCTGAAATTTCTTACTTCTTTTTGTTTGGAAAAATTTGCCGCAGCAAATGTTTTCGCCTTAGAGCCCATTTCATTTCGCAATTGTGAATTATTTGCAAGAAGCTTGAGTTTTTCTGCCATTGCATTTATATCGTTTGGTTGCACAAGAAAACCGGTTTCACCATCGAGCAATGTATCTCTCACGCCTCCTACATTCGTTGCTACCACTGGTTTTCCACAGCACTGCGCCTCAATCACACTCATGGGTGTTCCCTCATTGTGCGAAGTAAGTGCAAGAACATCCAGCGCATGAAAGGCGGGCAAAACCTCTTCAATCCATGAAGTAAAAACAACTGAAATGTTTTTATGGGTTCTTTGTTTTTCGCTCCATGAAAGCTGCAGTTGCGAACACTTGTGTGGAATTCTTTTTTTTAAATATCCATCGCCAATAATAAAAAAACAAAGAGGAGATATAGTATTTCCAATTAAAGCTTTTGCAACTTTTACAAACATCTCAACATTTTTTATGGGCACAATGCGGCCTATTAAACCAATTACAATTGTTTCATCACATACGTTATACTTTTTCCGGAAAGAGGAACGGAGAATATTTTGCTGCACGTTTATTTTATCTAACTCAATACCGAGATGTATAACTTTTACTTTTTCGGGAGGCAAAATTTTATACACTTCGCACAGCTCCTTTTTTTGCCAGTGGCTCAAAGCAATTGCTGTGCTGGTTATTTTGCCTAACATTCTTTCAAGGCTTTTGAGCATTGCTGTGAAAAAGCTATTGTAATAAGAGTGAAATAAATGCCCATGAAAAGTGTGAATGATAACAGGCACATGGCTTGCATAAGCAGCAAGGCGACCAACAAACCCTGATTTGGAGCCATGCGTATGCACAATGTTTGGCTTATTTTTTTTTATGATATTATAAATTGCAAAAAAAGCAGCCGCATCATTAAACGGATTAATGCTTCGCCTTAACGACGGAATATATTTCGACTTTAATGAAGGATATTGAGATAATAAATTGGAAGCGTCTTTTTCATCTTTTTCTTTACACCCGTGCAAAACAAGAATATCAAACTCATCGCTAAGCTCATTTAATAAAGGCAGCGTATCAATGGTTTGACCGCCAACAACGAGACGGTTGAGAATGATGATGAGCTTTGGTTTCATTTAGTAAAGAAAACCTACGCAGGTTTTGCTATCAACGGTTTGACCACCCACAACGAGACGATTAAGAATGATGATTAACTTTTTTTAGGAGAATACATTTTATTGAAATAAAACAAACATTTCTTTAAATAATTGCTTCAATTCTATTGCGGAACATTAGGTATGGCAGACGGTTTTTGGTCATAGGTATATAGGGTTTTAAGAATATTGTCATTTATTCTGTCTCTCTCCTTGTCAAATAGCCAGCCCCATTTATTAAAATATTTAACTGCAGATATTATGTGATGCTTCAGCAACCGTGAATTTGAATAAGATTCTTTTTCATAACCATGAGTGATAGCTGCGAACGGATAGAAAAGAGTTTTATAAAATCTGTGTATTCTTCTTGTAAGGTCAACATCTTCCATGTACATGAAAAAGCGTTCATCAAATACGCCCATTTTTTTTAATGCTTGTGCACGTAAAAACATAAAACAGCCCGAGAGATTTGGAATATTTATGCATTCGTTATAATTAAAATTTTTCAGCTCATATTTATCATTTAGTTTTTTTGCCCATTCGTTATTTTCAAAAAACCGGCGGGCAATTAAATCAATTGGTTTTGGTAAAAGATGACATAAGGTTTGAAGACTTCCATCCTCATAGTAAACCTTGGGCATAAGCTGACCGACTTCATTATGTGCTTCCATAAACCGATAAATTTCTTCGAGCACACCTTTCGAAAATTTTATATCAGGATTAAGTATAAGATGATATTTTGAATTATTAATAATTTTTTGCAATGATATGTTATGCGCTTTGCCAAAGCCTAAGTTATTGTTGTTGAAAATATATTCTATTGAATTATCGCAGCACAGTTTTTTAAGCTCATCAAACGGGGAATTATCAATAAGATAAAGCTTAATGCCCAGATTAGTTTGCAAAACTGAGTTGAGAGTTTGCCTTAAATCATCTTCATTTGTTTTGTAAAGAACTATTGAACAGGTGAGTTGATGCATAGGCTTTAAAACATTGAAAATTAAATCTTGATATTTATATTTTCCTCCTTAGTAATCACAATTCCTTTTGAACGATAAACTATTTTGCCATCCCTGCACAAAACAATACTTCTTTTTTCGGGCATTGAAGCAACATTATAAAATATCGCTTTTCCATTTTCATCTGTTTTATGCGTTTCTCCATTAAAAGAAATTAAAATATCGTTTACGGGTCTGTCATTCTCTGTAACAAAAAAACTTATTTGTAATGGCATTACTTCTCCCTTCAAAGGGTTGAAAATTTCTTCCCAATGAGTTACCCCAATCATTGGCAATGCAAAAGCAAATGCACTATCCTCAGCAGGTGTTCCCGCTTTTTGATAAACATACCACGCAGGTTTTTTATAGTCAGGAGTTCCTTTAGTACCTTCTTTTACAGTCCATAATCCAAGTAATAATCCGCCTTCGTTTAGGTTATCAACTTGTCTGTGGTAATCAAATGCCTCAAGACTGGGTAATCTTTTAAACTTTTTCCACATATAGGCCAACCCAGCCGCCTGAAGAATAAGATCGTCCGGTTTGTATGATGCTGAATGAACGCCCTGTTCCGAAAAGAGAAGCGAACGAACTTTAAGACCATTATATAAATGAGATTTCATACGCATCCACTCATCAATCAATTCAATATTTTTTGGAGTAATGTAGGGTGAAGTATTTAAATCAAGTGTTGCATCTTTATCATTCCATGCATGGGCATCGAAAGCATTTCGAGGATAAGGGTGATAAGCGATGCCCCATTCATAATCTCCCTGTTCTTTGCTCATAACATTAAATGCTTCAAGCATTTTTTTTGGCTGAAAATATATTGCTTTCTCAGCGCTTGCCCAATGATTGGTTAGAGATAAAAAAACTTTCGATGCGGGATTATATTGCCTTATCGTGTAATACACCGTTCGCAGGGAGCGGTCATAGAGCTCTGTGTATGTCTCCATTTGAGTTGTTCCGGCATTTGTCCAGTAATTTCCGTTATCAACTTCGTTATGAACAATCCAGTTTACAATGCGACCGAATTCTTTGTTGGGTCTGCTGTATCTCTCAGCCAAAAACCCTATTGTCGCTGCATAATAATTTAATCCTGTAAGCGAAGTAAGATTTGCCATGCTGTAAATTCCGGCATTAGCTTTCGGGTGAATAAAAATTGACTTTAGAGAACCGTGAATGTCCCGGGGAATAAGTAAAATGGCAGAAACAAGAGCATTATGGTCGCTGCATGTTTTAAGTGTTTTATCATAGTTACTCACCACCGAAGAATTGAAGTAGTATGTTTCGCCGCTAAAGTTATAAGTGTAGTTTGTAGAAGTAAAACTTATTAATTCAGGTAAAGAAATATTCACCGTTATATTTTTTATACCAAGGTCTGTCAGTTCGGGGGTGGTATTTTCAAAAGCAACAAATGCTGCAAGTCCTTTTTTAGTTGCAGGCTTTTCTTCGCTTAAATAGTGATATGCGGCTTCAGTTAGATCATCGGGATAATGTGCAAAAGATTGTATTTGGTAGCCTTCGCTATTTTTAGATGCAATAACCCACCGGGAGTAAATTCTATCGTAGCCGGTATCATTAATGCTTATAAATCTATCTGCTGTAATTTCAAAAGAAGATTTTTTTACCTCAATAGGCATCATATATGCAAAAGAATCGCTTGTTATGCTGGTTTCATCAAACATCCGCAATTCACATAAATAAAGTTCAGGTTGATTTTTTGCTATAGTACCTGTAATTATTATTTCATCTTTATTCACACATACCGTATTTATTTTGCTGGAAAACCTGCTGTTCAAATATTCAATCAGTTGCCTGTTTTTGTGAATAGCCGGATAATCTATTTCTGAGGGCGTTGGCTTTCGCAGTTGAATATCCTTTATGCTGATTTTTTGATTAGCCCCATTACTAAAATCAAATCTTAGTTGCGTATGCGATTTGGTCCATTCACCCGTGAATTCCTGGATATTAATATTAAACTTTTTATAAGAAGATGCGGGTGCCAGTTTTCCAATTCTTAAAGAGTTGCTCTCAGAAAAAGGAGGGCCAAAGTAGATTTGCAAATCATCTAATCCTTGCGGCGCCAAATAATCTAAGGAGATAAAATAAACAGAATCCGGATTATAGTTTAATAATATATCGCCGGAAGTAATGTTAGGATCTGTGCCGGTAGTTTCAATATTATAACTGCTGCCTGCACTACCGCTGCTTATTTCAAGATGATAACTTGTGTTTAGATTGAGACTTACGGGAATAATCTGAGCTTCTGTTTTGAGACCAAACAAGATAAATGAAAATAGAAGCCAAATATTAATCCCTTTCATCCTTAGTTTTTTAGAAATTTTCTTTTTAACAATAGGGGAATATATCGAATGGTGTTATACCTGAATTTCAATTTTTCAAATAATGCATAAACTGATTTCGTAGATGTGCTTGATTTGTTAAGTTCATGTCTTCTGTACAAAACAAGCTTGTCATTTATAAATTGGGGCGAAAAAAAAAGTTCAGCAACCATGCCTAACCAAATATCATGCATAGGAATATTTTTAGGGAAGGGTAATGCCAGCTTTAACAGGTTTTTTTTAAATGCTATGCAGCATCCTATGTATGTATTCGAAATGAGATTTTTAAAAAATCCTTTTCCTGATTGTAAAGATGCAAACAATGAATCCTGAAGCACTTCCAAATTTTCATCAACAATTTTGCAATCGCTCATAACCAAATCATATTCTTGCAAATATTTTTTTACGGTTTCAACCTTATTGGGAAGCCACACATCATCCTGGTCTGATAAGAAAATTATATTCCCGGATGCGTGTTTTAATCCATTTTCAAAATTTGAAATGGTTCCTTTTCTTTTATGATTTTCGATTATTTTAATTCTTGTGTCATTAAATTGTTCAATAATTTCAATAGTTCTGTCTACAGACTTATCATCAGAAATTATTATTTCACTATCCAGAGGAAGCTGAGTTATTATAGATTGTAATTGTTGCTCAATAAATTTTTGTCCATTATAAGTAGCCAGTACTACAGATATCAAGCACATGAATCAAATTATATTAAAATTAATTTTATTATCAAGGAGTGGGCCCGCGACTTTTCTAAAGGTAAGTTGATGAATAATGGAATAGGCAAGCAAATCCAAGTTAGTCAGCTTTCTCCACAACAAACTTTGAGATAGAACACGAAACTATACAGACTATTACTTAATCTTTAATAAACTTTTGAGTCGTAATTACACCAGAGTTGTTTGTTAATTGAATAAAATAAATTCCTTGTGGAAAATCTTCTATATCAATTTCGATATTCTGATTCTTATTATTTGCTTTTTGATGCAAAGTCTTTTGTAAAACACCTATAGCATTTAAAATCTTAACCTCAGTTTCTCCTGCATTTAATGGTAAAGATAAATATACCTTATGGTGTGCAGGATTGGGGTATAAATGAACATCGTAGCGAATTTTATTTTGATAATTATCGCCCTCTTGATTTTTTGATATATATTGATCTAAAATGTTATTCGGTTTGAGCAAAGGCTCATTTGAACAATTGTCAATGTATGCTATGAAGTCGCTTCCAGAGCTTGCTTCAAATCCTGGCAAAAGCGTTATTTGATTCACTGCTCTTAAAGAAACTACGCTACCAGATTGAGCATTCACAACATTGGAATTCGTGGAAATTGTGATATTTGCGACATACCTTGCCAAAATTTCATCTGCAAATGTTTCGGTTTGCAATAAAAGATCATCAGGGGTGGTTCTAAAATTAAGAACATAAGTAGATGTTTCATTGATTCTTCTATGATTATCCCTTACATCTACTATTCCAAGAGGAGAGCCAGCATAAGATATATTAGGGTTTGAAAAAAATTGCACTATACATCCGTTATTTTGATTACAACTTTGAGCCATGATAGTTCTATTATTTGTAGGAGCATTCCTAAAAATATAACCCCGTGCGTAAGTAGGAATATCATTGTCATCATCATGGCGAGCGCCCTGTATGTGACCAATTTCATGAGCAATATTAAATCTGCCCCCTATAGCGTGCTCTGTACTAATCAGTACGTATGCATTATTCTCATCTGGAACATAAGATCCGCGAGGAATGCCAAGTGCATAACCAAAAAGGCCCTCTGATGACATTGTTGCTTCACTCTCTACCATAACAACAACATCAGCATCATAATTTTCTCTTAAGATAGGAACGTTACTTAAAAATCCAGACCCGTTACGCAAATTAAGTAAATCGTTAGGATAATATGTAGAATAACCGTACTCAGTTGAATAACTCCACGAAGTTGTTTCAACATAACTTGTAATTTCTACTCTTGCTATCTCCATTCTATAGATAATTTGGCTTTGCATATATGCCAAATTAGTTTCATCTTCCATCATTCTTGCAGCCAAATTCAAATCTATTCCAATCTCAGCTTTCGCTTGATTAGTAACTACCAAAAGAACTCTCATCCGGCAATTATCATCGTTTGTTGTTTTTAAAGGTTTTAAAAAAAAGTTGTTAGTTCGAGGAGTAAAAATTTGTTTACCATCAATGTTTTTCAAATTCAAACCATTCCCACATTTAAAATTATCAATCGAACTTTTATACGCAATTAAGAGATGATAGCTATCGTTTAACGGTAAAATAGTGTAAGGAATGTTATTCAAGTAAAATTTAGAGGTAACTTGATTATTGAGCACACTAAAAAATATACCAGTTTCATCAGTCAGCGTGCCAAACCAAGAAAAATCAGAATTAGATCTTGCATCTAATTTTATTCTCGTTACAATTGTTTTTTCACCTGAAATAGAAATTACAAGTTTGCTCTCTGTAAACTGTTCAAAATTGATTCGTATAATTCTTACTTCCCTAACAAAGCTATCTTTTTGAAACCTGTTATATAATTTGAATTCTTTATCAGACATTTTGATTTTAGTCAACGAAATTTCATTAAGTAAGTCATTTTGAGCATGCGGCAATAAATATGTTATAAGTAAAATGACTAATAAAATTGTTTTTTTCATAAAATTATTTTTGAGCCTACAAGTAAATTATTTTTCAACAGAAATCTTGTTTTGCAAAGTCTCAATTTTTTTGTTTAGTTCGATTACATATAAGGTAAGCTCTTCTACTTTTTGTAACAGTTTTGTGTTCATTTCACCTAAATCAATTCCATCTTTTTTTTGCATTTCTTCAGCAGATGGCATATCGGGTAGATGTTTGTTTTCATATATATATTGTTCAAGGGATTTAATAGACATCAGTTTATAATCGTTATTAAAAACATAATCTGCCCAATTTGCATAAAGTTGTACGACTGCCTTAGTAAAAATAGCTGAACCATTAACTGCAAATTGATAACCCTTTGTATCAATAGTATTAATCCCTACTGTCTGATTTTGATTAAAACTCATAAGCGGCGTTACAGAAGTATTGTTGGCCATCCATACACCTACTGTTTGATTTGGCGGCGTAACCGTATTAACGAAACCCATACCAAATACAGCATTTGCAGCTCTTATAAATGAAAGATGAAAAAGATTATTTCCAGGTGAAGCTGGTCTAACTATCTGTAAACTTCCATAATTAGCTGGGTCTGCTGCACCGTCAGCTATTTCAACTAATCCCCCAGGAGTGTTTGTGCCAATGCCAACTTTACCATCTGATTTTATTCTAAGTTTTTCAGCCAAATCACCTACAATACCTGTTGAAGTAAAAAATGCAAGATCCATTGATTGGAGAAGAGCATTATTATCCTGGTAATTATTTATCCGGTCTGCTCTTATTCGAGCTCCTATTTGAGTCGGTTGAATATCACGCCAACCATAAAAATCAATGTCATAAGCTCCTGTAGAAGATCCTATTGGAACAGTTATATTACCTGATGTGTTAGGTAAACCAATTTTAAATGAAGCACCTCCCGACAATCTTCCAGCATTATGAAGTGGTGCAGACGGCGTACTTGTTCCTATCCCCACGTTCCCTGTGTTGGTATTATAAATATTTGTACCATTGGTTGCCCACTGCTGCGAAAGAACAGCATTAACAGTTAGAAAAAGTGTAACAAAAGAAAGTAGTATATGTTTCATATTAATAAGTTTTGCGATTAAAGATAAGCATTCAATTAAATAAGAATATTTAATTAAAAAGATTAAACTTTTGACTTTAATTTATAAAACACTTGCGAATTGAAATTATATCCCATCCGCCTAAAAGGTGAATAACGCCTTTTACGAATTACAAAATCCTGGTCAAAAATTTTCTCAAGTTTTTTATAGTGAAAGCCCAAATGCTCAAATAAATATCCTTCACCTGCACGATATTCATTAAAGTCGTATCCAAGCGCACTCTTAATTATATTCTTATAAGTGTATAAGGGATCAGTACTTAACATCTTTCTTCTAAGATTTTTAATTAACGGAGGAAATCCAATTTCGATAGGAACAGAAATTATTAAATGCCCTGACTCAGATAACAAATTTTTCATTTCTTTCAGCATTCTTCTCTGATTTGTTTGATTAAAATGCTCCAATACTTCAAAACAAGTTATTACATCAAATTTCCCATGTTTGTCTGCGAAGTCATTTACTTCTCCGATCATTTTAAAAATTTGTATCTTGTTATCTAACACAGGTTCCATATACGGTTCATAGCCAACCAATATGCAGTTTGCCTTAATGGAATTTAAAAATTTACCGTCACCACAACCATAATCTAAAATCTTATCTCCATCTTTTGGGTTTGAGAAATCAAGGCTGATTTTGAATCGCTGCCTGTGTGCAAAACGCACCAAAGGATTTTTACTATTGTAAGTGTAATCGGAATAACTCATAAAAAAGAATTTTTTAAAAAATTTCCTGCTCATCCTGGAAATTTAGAACTTGATATTGATGTTTTCATCTTGATGATAACCCATTTTTAGAATAAACTATCTTATCATTGCTGCACATAACAATTTCAATAGTTTTATCTGCAGCCATCATCAGAAATTATTACCTCACTATTCGGGTAAAGTTGCGTTATGATAGATTGTAATTACTGCTCAATGAATCTTTCACCATTATATGTAGCTATTACTACGGATATCATGCACATGCAATCAAATTATAGTTGGTCAGATGGAGAATTATCAATTACGTAAAGCTTAATATCAAGATGAGTTTTCAAAAAAGTGAATGCATTATAGCTTTGCTTCATCTGCACTTGTTTACCAAGAAAATGGACAGGAGTGAAAACTTATTTTTTGAATAGATTAAAAGTATTTTTTATAAAAGAAAAAGTTTGATATTGAATAGAAAGTTTTACCGCCCTGACAAATGCCCAGAAAACAGGCATAAAGTGATGTGTTTTTTGTTTAAATAAAATTGCAGATTTCAAATAAACAAAGAACCTGTTATATACTTTTTCATCATCGCCCCGTTCATATGAAGACAGTTGCTGCAAAATGGTGTTGTTCAACACAAAAAAAAAATGGAATTTTTTCCTGAATTTATAAACAAAATAATGGTCGCTGAAGTCCAGTTTAAATTCTTCATCGTACCCACCAACAGATTTCAGGGCATCGAGCCGGATGGCGAGCCCGCTGTTTATTAGTGAATAATATTTCAGTTTTTTCTGGCCGGGTTTTACATACCGTTTCATAAAAGAACGGCCAAACAAAAAGATAGCTGGTGAAATTATTTTATCTGAAGAATTAACAACAGGGCAAAAAAGCTTTATGCTGCTGTTAAGATTAATATTGATCAGTAATTCATTAAAATAGCTTGATTGTATAGTGGTGTCCTGGTCATACAGAACTAACCATTCTTTATTTAATGTTTGCGCTAATTCTGCCGCTTTATTATATGCCCTTGAAACACCCGGGTTAGTTTCATCGTGTATATAATGTAATGTGCGGCAGGTTTTTGATACTTCTTCAATAATATGCTGCGGCTGGGCATTTTTACTGTTATCATAAATGAATGTATCCAAAAAAAGATTTGATGTATATGCCGCAGATTGTAAAGATTTAAACGTTGTGATTTTATTAAGGCTTTGTTCATAAAGAACAATGCATACCAATAAATCTTTTTCAGTAATTGTCCGCAGCATTGCTGTTTTTTCTACAAGTATTTCGCGGTAATATTTTAATGCATCAAGCTTTAACCGGCTATCTTCTTTGTCTTCAGAAAATAATAACCCCTGTGATATAATAAAAGAGTTAAATGCAAGCCCGCCATCACTAATACTTCAGTGAATAAAATAGTATACGCAGTGCCGTATATTGAAAAACGTGCGGTAAGAAATAGATTTAAAAAAATACTTATAAGGCAACTGAGCACCCAAACAATACTACAAGACCTTTGAAAATTAAATGCAAGTAAGGTTTGAGTTGCAGGGATATTTAAACAGGTAAATACAACGGAAGCAATAAAAATTTTTATAATGTAAACGAGCGTATCATTATTTGTACTTTGGAAATAGTGTGCAATTTCAACGCTGAATAAAAAAAATATAAAACACAGTATGAGAAATGCGGTAAAAAATAGGATATATATTTTACTAAGATATTTGCGGTATAATTCAATGCCTTCACTGGCTTTTTTGCACAGAGACGGATAAATAACCTGGGAATAAATGATTAATATTTGCCGCAAAAGCTGAAGCACTTTTTCAGCAATTCCAAACAAGCCCACTGTTTTATAATCCGTGAAAAAACCAAGGATAATGGCATTGGAATAAATATAAATATTCACGGAAAAATTTGTGATAAAAAGGTAAAAACTTCCTTTAAGTGATTCGGTTAAAGTGTTTATTGAAGCAAAGACGAGCCTCAGCCTGTAACGTGCATTCAAATAGGCAATACAAATAACGGCAGAGAATAAAAGGTTTAGCCCCCAAAATAAATTTACCAAAATGTATTGGAAAGGAGACCTCACAAACAAAAAGATAAGCAACATATATATCACTCTGCCGGAAATATTAATAACCGCAAGAGGACGCATATTTTCAAGTCCCTGAAACATCCAGATAGGTAAAAAAGCCTGTCCGATTACTATAAAAAAAGAGGTGAGAAACAAAACCTTGTCATCAGAAAATTTTGAAAAGAAAAATAAGCAAAGCAACAGGGCAAATACCATGAACAATAAAATGAGCTTTGCGAGGATTGTTTTTGAAAAAATGGACTGTAAGTTTTCAACTGAAGCTCTGTTGAGTGAAACTTTTTGGGTTGCCGATAAATTAAACCCATACTCAACAATAACAGTAAAGAAAGCCATGATGCCAAAGGCAAAAGTAACTTTGCCAAAATTGCTTAACCCAATTGTAGCGATAAGATAAGGAGTTACTATTAAAGGAACAAATAGATTAACCGCCTGAACTAATCCCAGAGAAACAAAATTTTTTACAAGAATATTCTTTCTTAATTGCTTAATATAAGTGATCACTTATTTGCCATGATTATTTGTAAGAGGTTTATATAATCTTCCCGAACTTTTATAAGCAAAAATTTCTGGTGAAAAGGAAATTTTAAATTACGGAACAAATTTTTCGATTATCAATTGCATAGTGGCAAAACTTTGGCCTGTTAATAAGAACACCATTTGCTTCTGTTAATGATTGAAAAAGATTCAGCAATTTTTTATTCAGCCGTATATACATGCAACTGCATGGCGGCAGGCATCGGTTTATTTTTTTGCGAAAACAAAACTATATGGCTGCAAAAGCTCAAATACATGCAGCGTCGCTATTAACGTTATTAAAGAATACAGCGTAATTGCCGCATATCCGGCTATTCTTGACCTGAAAGAATACACAACAAAGGAGGCCGTAATAATATTTGCGATGCCAAAAAATTCAGACACTCTTAACGCCAGGTACGGAACAAAAGAAAAAAACCCGAAAAAGAAAAGACTGAGAACTTGTAATTTTATAAAGAGATGTGCATATTCATTTTGCCGATAGATTGCTTTATGGTTGTGTACCAGCCAGAACGCCATGAGCATATTTAAAAGATGAGAAATGCCCCATACATTTATTTCCTTACTGACACCTGCAAGTCCCTGTATGCCTAAATTCATTTTCTGAATAAAAGGTGCGTCAATGCTTGAAAAGAAAGGAATTATATTTTGGAGTTTAATGGCTGTAAAGAGAAACGATAATGCCAGCAGGATATAGCATTTTTTTGAAGAAAACTTTTTAGTGTGGATAAACAATAATAATGGGATGATAAGCGCCACATAGTGAAATAAACATGCCGTGAGCCAAACCAGAACAAACTGCCTGTATTTTTTATGATAATGAAAATAAGCGGCCCACAACATACAGCCACAAGCCACTGCCACACGTATCTGTGTCATCTCATGCAGCAGAAAATAGTAAGAAAAAAAATACAAAATACTTATTGACGGCGAAGCGGATATTTTTTTTATGAGGGTAAACTGTAATGTAATGGACAACGTTGCATAAAATAAAAAGATAAAAAGTAAGTAAACCTGTTTTAAAAGAAAAAGTTTTAGAATAGACGGTAACAGGTAATACACAGGCTCGTACATAAACCAATCACTATAATGTGCAAAATAATTGGCAGGCTTTCCTATAGCCCCGAAATAATCTATATAATTTAAATAATCATTGTCTATACCAGGTGCACGGAATGCAGCAATAAATATTAATATAAAACCGGCAGAAACTAAAATCCATTTATCCTCTACCCAATTGAGAATGCGTGCCAGTAAAAAAAGTAAAAGCAGGAAAAAAAGGGTGTAATAAACGCTATAACCGGCAATATCATCAATTAATGAGTTCATTTATATATTATAAGGAGCATTCTGCATTGCTGCAAAACACATGGGTACGGGATCGGTCTTACGGCTTAGAGCCGTCTGACCGTTTATCGCATTTCGTTCTCACCTCAAAAATATTTACACCAAGCTGCATATTATCAATCTGAGATAAATACTGGGGAAACGGGGACAAGGTTATACTGAAGCAGAGAGATACCGTTTGTAAATTTCTGAGATAATTTTATATGCAATAATCCATCCTATCGCTAAAAACATAAACCCGATAATTCCCAATGGAACATACAGCACATAAGGATAGGTTTTTTTTTCTAATGGGTAATGCGGAACATCAATAATCTGCATGAGCGGCGTTGATTTCAGTAAAGTAAATTTTGCCAGCTCAAGGTTTTTCAGCAATTCACCATAAGCAGTTCCTAAAACAGTAATATCGGTTTGCTTTTTTTGTGTGCCTACTAAAGGTATTTGAAATGCAGGGTTCAGGTTTGCATCGGCCAATGCTGCTCTTCCATAAAGAGCATTGGCATACGATTTATATATGGAATCAACTTTACTCTGTAAGATATCTACCGTTTCTTTTGCCTTTTTTGTTTTTGTATCTATGTAAAATGTTTTTACTTCTTCAGCAAGTTCTTCAGTAAAAAGCTTTGAGAATGTCTCATCATTGCTTTTGAAGCTTATTGAATAAATGCTTAATTTACTATCCTTTCGTTCTACATTCAGCACTGCTTCTGCTATAAATTTATGCATGGCGCCCATAAGGCTGTCCTGCAAGCGGGTAAAGGAAGTGCCTGCATTGATTGAAAACATAACAGCAGGATAATCTTCTCTGCTTCTCCACCCTGTAACATCTAAATATTTGTCTGCAAAACTTTGCCTGGTACCATTATAAGGCAGCATCAGTGTTTGCTCAATAATGCGCCTTGATTTAAAAAGCTCAATAATATTATCTCCGGCAAAAGCTCCTGTTAATCCACTTCCTCCAAGATTAAATCCAAATTGCGAAGCCAGGCCCAGTAAATTGTTTCCTCCAATATTATTGTCATCCTCTGTTGTAAAAGTGAGATTGGCTGTATATAAAGGCTTTTTTATGGATGAATAGAATATACCAAATGCACAACCTAATATCATCGCAAAAATGATTATCCATTTCTTCAATTTCAGGTACCAGATTGCTTTTAATAAACGCTGGTCAGCTTCATTTAGAAAAATAAAAGGAGTTACTTTTTTGCCCATTTAAAATTATTAAATAAGTTCTATCACTACAGATTCAAAAACTACTACTGTACTATTTCGATTAATCATCATTGATAAACCTTTTTTTGTTGTGGTCCAACCTGTATACAAAAATTTCATCATCCGAATTTATTGAATGGTGACTTTTTATAAAAAGAAAATATGTTACCCTTTTTGCACTTCCATTTCTATGCGGTCAAAGGGTATTTTATTTTTTAATCTGGAGTATCGCAATTACCACACCCGCCAGCGAAGCAACTGCCGAAGTAATGCCAATAGCTTCGGCAGTAGTTAATTGAGAAATATAAACAATAATGAAAAAGTAAATTATTTTTTGATATTTCTCACAAACCAATTTTCAATTTTAATTCCTTCGATTCTCGCCATATCTTTTATGTTATCAGTTACCAGCGTAAGTTTGTTTACAACAGATGTTACACTAATTAATAAATCAAACTCATCCTGAATCATTTTACCTATTTTCTTAAGCCTTACTTTCTCTTTTGCGTATTGCCGTATGCAGCCGTAGATTGGAATAATAGAAAGTCCTGATATAAAATTATCAACTGCTTTATGAGATTTTGCAGGATTGTCGCTGTTCTCACCTCCAAAGCGAAGTTCAAAAACTGTGATTTCTGAAATAAAACAATTTCTCTGCCCTTTTCTCGTATTACATCGTCAAAATTTAGTTTCCCCCGTAAGAAAAAAACACAAATATTTGTGTCAAGTAAGTACTGCATTAAAAGCGAATATATTTTTGTCTGAATTTTCTGCCTGACCGGATTTCTTTAATAATTTCTTCCGGCGACATGGATGAAGCAAATGCACCAAACGATTTATAGAAATCTTTCTCTTTATCTTTTTCTTTGGCGCTCAAAGATTTTGACAAATTTTCTATCAACTCAATTTTGTTGTCAAAACTAAGTCCTTCTAACAGTTCAGAATATGTTTCCACAATATGCTTGTCTGTAAAATTCATAATAAATCATTTATATAAAAATAAGAAATAATTGAAATTGAATAGCTATTAAAAAGATACAACTTTACTTTGTAATCTGCAATATCGCAATTACCACACCTGCCAGCGAAGCAACTGCCGAAGTAATGCCAATAGCTTCTGCGGTGCTTAATCTGTGCCCGCTGTAATCTGGTTTCTTTGGAACATATATTTCATCGCCTGCAACAATTTCAGGATAGTTTATAAAAAATAAAAACGAATGCACTTTTCTTGCACTGCCATTTGCACCGAGCACAAAAGATTTTTTCTTCACCGCATTGCTTGAAAAACCTCCGGCCTTATTTATATAATATTTCATTTTCTTTTGTTGCTGAAAAGCAAATTGCGTAGGAAACAAAACCTCGCCTCTTACTTTTACTGCCTGGTTTTTTTTGGGAACAAAAATTATGTCTCCGTCTTCTAAAATCAAATCATTTGTAATGCCTGGCTTTTGCATTACTTCATTCAAATTTATACCGATAAGGTCATAAGGCTGCACTGCTTCTTTTGCAAGGGAATCCACAGCAGCGCTATCTTTTGCAATGGAAGACACGGCAAGCTTTTCTACTTTTTTTGTTTTTATTTCTGCCTGCTCAGTAATGCGGTTTACTCTTTTTAAAGATGCAGCAGAAGGGTCTGCAGTGTTTTTAAATCCGCCGGCACGCTCCACAATACTGCTTAGTTTTTCTTCTGTTGAATTAATTACATAAGGACCGGGATACAATACCTCGCCCTGTATATAAACTGTTTTCTGCGTAAAATAACCGGGGTTATTACGAACAATCACCACGTCGAATGGCTGCAAAAAAAAGTTTCCTGAATTTACCTCGAGATCTTTTTCTGCATCTGCCTGTACAATTTTTGCAATCTCAGTTGAGTTGCTTGCAGGGTCTGCATTGGTTACACGTCTTGCTACTTCAATTCGTTTAGCAGTTGCTGACTGTGTAAATCCGCCTGCTTCGAATATTAAGTCTTTAATAGATGTGCTCTCTTTAAATTCATATACACCGGGCTTTCTCACTTCTCCCTGAATAGTAAAAGTAAATTTGTCTCTAAGGTCTGATATAGATGATATGGTTACTACATCTTCTCTTTTCAAAGAAATATCCGGGCTTGAGTCATTTACAATTCCTGCCACATCGAATGAAACAACTTCAATGGTTAAATCATCTTTTAATCTTGTAATAATTCCCCTGTTCAAAAATGCATCTTCCCTTAATCCGTCTGCATTTAGAATCAGTTGTTTCAGCGTCATTCCATCTGATAATGCGAATTCGCCGGGACGCATTACAGCGCCTTCTATTTCCACTCTGTTTACATAACGGTTTAATAATTTTCCTACATGAATAGAATCGCCGCCGCTTACTTCAACTGTGTTTAGTTCTTTGGAAGAAACATCAATTACCTGTCTTTCTTTGTCTGTGAGTCTTGTTATTTTTACTGATGAGCGATAAGCAGAATCACTAAAGCCTCCTGCTGCTTCCACAACATCGTTCACTTTATCATCGGAAAGCGTTTCAAAAATTCCGGGTCTTTTCACTTCACCTGCTAACATCACTCTTGAATAGTAGTAAGGAATTCTTATCACATCCTGGTCCATCAGCAATACATTATCTTCCAGGCTTCCTTTCAATAAAAAATTGTACAGGTCAATTTTTTTTAGCACTTGGTTATTTCTTACCAATTCTATGGTGCGGTAACTCCCTCTGTCATTTGGGCCGCCACAAAGAGATAGTGCATTGAATACTGTTGAGAGAGAAGATACAGTGTATGTTCCCGGTTTTTTTGCTTCGCCGATGATGGTAACGCGAATGCTGCGAATATTTCCCAAGCTCACCTGCACGCCTGTTGCTCCGCTGTTTATTGCGCGGTAAATAGTAGATGCAAGCTTGTTTTTTATTTTACCGGATGCCTGTTCTACGGTAAGTCCTGAAACAAAGATGGGGCCTACATTCGGGATATAAATATTGCCTTCAGGATTTACTTTTAATTTATAATGCTGCTCTGATAAACCAAATACATCAACATTTAATTCATCATCCGGACCTAATACATAATTTGCAGGAGTAGCAATGCGCAGGTTGGGTTCAAATGAAAGAGAGGATGTGCTAAAAAGTTCGGAACCATAAATTCTTGTATCATATTTTTCTTCTCTTAAAGGCAGAAGAAATGTATTCTGATTGCGCAGCGCGTTGAGAGAATCAGAGAAGATATTTGTAGCGGCAGCATTGTTATTATTGTTCCCTATTGGTGTTGTTGATTGTCCTGAAAGTATTAGCTGCAGCCTCTCCTGCAACTTTGTAATTTGCTCCTGCGGCATACCGCGTGATGCTGCTATTTGTATTGCCTGGTCGAGTGTTACGCCTGCCTGCCGCATACGATTGTAGTAATAAATTATTTCATTGTCGCCTAATTTATCCACATCAACTTGCCGCAGGTCTGCCTGCAGTAATTGCTGAGCGTAAAGCGAGGATGAAATGATAAGAAGAAAAATAAAAGCAAATTTTTTCATGTATTGGCTATAAAAAAGTAAAATGAAAATAGGTAATTAAAAGAACCATGTGCAAACTTGTTTGTTAATGAAAGCGCTGCATTCATACACAGCTTCGCTCCCTGAATCACATCCTAAAAAAAAGTATCAGCTATTCATTACTGATACTCTTAATATTGAAAATTATTTAAGTGATAACTCAGTGTATTTTTACAATACAAATAATTGCCTGCAAATATATAAATTTTATGTTGCCTGATAGAGAAGATTTAAAAGGTAAGAGTGCTGAATCTAATTTTTAATATTCAGGGATAAAGCCTTTTAGCCTTTTTACTTTTAGGATAATTTTCTTTGATAAAGTTTACAGAACAATTCTAATGTAGTAATACCTTTTTTTCTTATTATTGTATTCTACATTTGCCTTCGTAAGAAAATATATTACACTATGATTTCTAAAACAAACATTTCACTTTCTTTTAATCCTGTATTCATTAAAGACCAAAATGGGAGAGGGTTTACGGGCTACTTAAAAGAATTTCCAGATTTAACGGCACAGGGTAAAAATAAAGATGAAGTAATCCAAAACCTGTTTCAGTCTTTAAATGATATTTTAGAATTCAGAAGAGGACAGGATTATTTTCTTTCTAAAGCAACAGAACAAAATACACGGACTATTAATTTAGTCGAGGTATGAGCTTATCAAATTTTATTTTTTGGTTAAAGGAAAACCATTGCGAGTTAATTCCTATGCCAGAATGGAATAGGTGTTCAACTTTAGAAATTATCAATTTAAAGAATGGAAAAACTCATTTCTTAAATACTAATATGATGTTTTATGGCCTGAGACGATTGAAAGAATATGTGTTAGGCTTGGAATTGGCTTACCTCCAAATTATAAAGATTAATTTTTTAGAATTCTTTACTCTTCAGCAATTATTCAAACATACTTTCTGCTATTGCGATACTTTCCGGTTTTCCCACATCAATAAACTTGCGGTTGCTGTGGTCGAATGATTTTATAATGTAATTATCACACAGGCTTAAATAAACATCTATGATAGAAAACTTTCCTTGTTGTTTCATCAATGAAAAAATTTCATGGTTAATGATATGAATTCCGCTAAAAGCTTTTTGATAATAAACATTTGATGTTTTGCAAATTTTTTCTTCGCCTGTTTTTACATTTCGCCAGCCACATAGTTCATCTTTATCATCAAACAAAAAATAGCGTAGAGTTTTTCTGTTTAATGTTGCTAAAGTTGCAAGAGGATTATTGATATTATGATATGCAATCATTTCATTCAGTGGCATGTCTGTAAGAACGTCAACATTAATCAAAATAAAAGTTTCTTCTTTTTTAAAAAACCATACCGCTCTTTTCATTCCGCCGCCTGTTTCTAAGATTGCATCTGCTTCATCGGAGATAGTAATATTACTTCCCCATCCATTATTTATTTCAATAGTCTCCTGTATCTGATCTGCAAAATGGTGCACGTTAACAATTATATTTTTTATTCCAAAGGCAGCGAGGTATTCAATGTTTCGCTGGAGCAAACTTTTCCCGTTTACTAATGCTAATGCTTTGGGATGTATATCGGTAAAGGGTTTCAGACGTGTTCCGAAACCGGCAGCAAGTATCATTGCTTTCATGTCATTGCAGAATTTATGGCGGAGCTTATCCAATTACTTTCGTTTTCATGAGAAACTTCAATCTTCACTTTATACTTATTTTTTAAATGCCTAGCTGTTTGCTCCACAGCATATACGCTGCGATGCTGCCCGCCGGTGCATCCAAAACAAATGAGCAGACTGCTGAAATTTCTTTCAATATAATTTTCAACAGAAATATCAATCAAATCATAAACACTGTTTAAAAATTCAGTCATTTTTGTTTGCTGCTCCAAAAAATCCTCTACGGCTTTATCTTTTCCCGATAGATTTTTGTACTCTGCAAACCTTCCCGGATTTAAAATACCGCGGCAATCAAAAACAAAACCACCCCGGTTATCACTTTCATCCTCCGGAATTCCGCATTTGTATGAAAAACTTTTTAGGGTAATAACAAGGGGAGTTTGCTCATTTGCCTGTATAGAAGTAAATTGATTTATGATTTTATCCTGCACAATCCATTGCAAAATTTTATCAAATGCGGGTAATGTTATTCCTGAGCGTTTGCTTTCAACAAACCATTTTAAGTTTTCCAGAGCCAGTGGTATGCTTGATAGAAAATGCGCCTTTCTTTCAAACAATCCCCGGAAACCATAAGCGCCAAGCACCTGCAATAATCTTATTAAAACATATCCATAATATTGAGTGGTAAAAAGATTTCTGTCAACCGGTTTTTCTAAAAGCTTATCTGCTTCATCAATATAATATTCCAGCAAACTGTTTTTCCATTCATCGCTTAAATGCGCTTTGGCCTGCCATAGCAATGAAGCCACATCATATTGCAATGCGCCCTGCATGCCGCCCTGGTAATCTATAAATGATACCTCATCATTGTTTACTATAATGTTCCTGCTTTGAAAATCGCGAAACATAAAAAATTTATATTCCGTTTTAGTAAGATAAGTTGCAAGCGCTTCAAAATCATCGAGCAAAGCTTGTTTATCGTAAGGCAATTTGAGTGTATCGAGAAAATAATATTTAAAATACAACAGGTCGCTGAGAATTGCCTGCCTGCCAAATTTTTTTGCGGTAAGACATTTGGAATAATCTATTCCCCTGTGGCCGATAATTTGTATGCGTGCTAATTGCTGCAAACTTTTCTTAAATAAATTATACATGTGATGATTCTCTCCATACTCTTCCAATTTATCGAGCAGAGATAGGGTTCCGAGATCTTGCTGTATATAAACTGTTTCATCATTACTGATTGCATAAATCTGCGGAACGGGCAGCTTCGCCTTTTTAAAATGTTTGCTGAAATAAATGAAAGTTTGATTCTCTTTTACATGGGGATTATAAGTAGCAATATGAGTTGCCTCATTGCAAAAAATTCTAAAATATTGTCTGTCGCTTCCGCTTTGCTGAAGCTTTTCTATGCGTTTCGCATCTTTATTTTTGAACTGAATAAATACCTCGTTTATTTTTTCTGTTGTGTGCATCTAATCTGTAAAGAAAGTAAAAATAAAATTTCTTTTTAAAGATGAAAGTGAACTTCTGCAGAGCAGGTGTGTGTAAAGAGAAATTTATAAGTGCGTAAATTTTAGGGGTCAACCCCGGGACAGCCTGTTCCGCAAGGCGGAAGTAAGACCAAATATGTAAAGAAAGTTAAAAATAGAATTTCTTTTAAAGATGAAAGTGAACTTTCGGAAGTGCGGGTGCGTGTAAAAAAATTATAGCCTTTTAAATTCTGTGATTCTACCCCGGACAGCATGTTCCGTAAAGCAGGGGGTCAGACCCGGGACGGTCAGACCATAGAAGCATTTTAGTTTCCATTCCTGTCTTTCATAAAATGAAATACCTTAAGAGTAAAAACAACAACCGCAATATAGACTACAATAATGGCTGCTATTGAATGTGGTGCTGTAACTGCATTTTTTAAATGAGTAATTGCATTAACAATTGCATTTAATTTTATCTGATTCATAATTTTTTTATTTTATCTGCGATAGAAATGTATTTATTTTTCTATGGCTAAGATGTTAGACGATTCAGTAAGAGGTTTGCATATAACTTTTGCTCTTTTACCAAAACTTTATTACGCCTTTGTTAAGGGTTGTTTTGAGTGTGCTTTAGTAAGAGGAATAATTGAATGGCACAATGAATAAATATCACTCCCATAGAGGCAACAAGAGCAAGGAATATCATTTTAACAAGATTACTTTCTCTCACTTCTACCTCCTGTAACGACCTGCCAACAGCAACTGCAGCAACTTGCGGAGAGTTTACCCTTTCAACTACCATTGCCATTCGTACACAGCCATTCGGTTGCCAGGTTACAGCGTCTTCACCATTTTCTTTTACAAATTCCAATACACCTTTGGGAACCCGCGGAAGCTTTCCATCGAGCAATGCAGACGAATAAACAGGGTTGCCATTATGATCATACAGAGTAGCAAATAAGCCCAAGCTTCGTGAGAGGTCAATACTATCTTTCGGAAATAAATACGCTGCTGATTTGTTCTCACTAAGGCGATGAGCCATATCACGGGCTATTTGCAGTTGAGGATCATTGGCGACTGAGCGATGCCCCTGCTGCACCGTTGCATAGACCAGCCCAATAATAATAGTTACAAGAGTAGCTGCAACAAAATGAGCAGTAATGATTGATGAATGTTTCATGATTTTATGTTTTAAGTTTATGCAATAGCTGGAAACGGAGAAAAATTACCAACTTCTTTTTTTCTGGAACTAACTTTAGAAAGGACTTTCTCTAATAATGGAAGCATCTTATTTAAACCCTTTGTCTTAATCATAAAATTCCATAAAGGCTCAAATTTTTTCCATCCTCCCGCATAGGTAAAATGTTTGACGACATGTTTGATATTATCATGTTGCCATGATGCTTTCAAAATATTTCCCCATGAATAAAATGCTCTATAAGACCAGTCATACCCTTTCTTTAATTCCTCCGCAGATAGTCCCATTGTTTTATATACTACTTGCCTCGTATCATATAAATCCCAGTTGCTGTGCAAAAGTCTTTTCTCACTTGCCATTGTTTGATACAAGCGTGTTCCCGGATAAGGTGTAAGAATATGAAAGGTGCAAGTAGTAAGTCCATTTTGTACCGACCAATTTACAGTACGCTTAAATACATCTTTACCATCATCATCTAATCCGAATACGAAACTGCCGTTTATCATTACGCCCAAAGAATGCAAACGATTAATAGCTGCTTCATAATCCTTATTAAGGTTTTGCCTTTTATTACTTTGATGAAGATTAGCCGCACTTAGTGTTTCAAAACCTACAAATATGCTGCGCAATCCCGCTTCTGCAGCTTTTTCAATTAAATCTCCCCGAAGAATAGCATCTATAGTTGAAGCTCCCTGGAATAAACGATTCATTCCTTTCATTCCAGTAAACAATGCGGATGCAAATTTTTGATTTCCTAATAAATGATCATCGAGAAAATATAAATGCCGGCCAGGCAGTTTGTCAATTTCTGATAAAGCTGCGTCAACGCGCTGAGTATAGAAAGATTTACCGCCTTCATAAAAAGCATCCTTATAACAAAAATCGCAATGATGCGGACAACCCCTTGAAACTACAATGGAATTAGGAACTAAATAAAGATTGCGTTTGATTAGATCTCGGCGAACGGGAGGAATATTTTCAATATTTCGTTTTGAATTAGTATAAATTTTCTTAGCAAATCCATTTCGAAAATCAGAAAGGAATAGGGGGAAAGTATCTTCACCAGGGCCAATAAAAATACTATCGGCGTGCATCATTGCTTCATCTGGTAATGAGGAAACATGCAAGCCCCCTAAACAAACATAGGCTCCATTTCTGCGATAATGATCAGCTAATGCGTAAGAACGAAAAGCGTTTGTGATATAAACCTGAATAATAACCAAATCCGGATTATCATCAATTTGTAATTGCTCCACATGTTCATCCTGCAAATTGATCTCATCATGCGGAGAACAATAAGCAGCCAGCGTCGCTAATCCTAAAGGAGGAAACAACGAATATTTAATAGGGCGCCAATACTGGCTCTTCGCTTCAGTAAGCGCCGGTAATATCATTTTGATTTTCATGAGCAAATTATTTAAAAAGCACTTTGTATTTCAAAGTATATAATCAAAAAAAATTATTTCGTCTTTTTTATCATTTCTCCCAAAGCATCCAAATGCGTTTTAAATGCCTTGTCGCCCGCTTTTGTAACCGCATAAGTGGTATTGGTTTTTCTTCCTATAAATCCCTTCTGCACTTTTACGTAACCGCTTTCTTCTAATGTTTTAAGATGGCTTGCCAGGTTTCCATCCGTAACCTGTATCAGCTCTTTTAATTCATTATAGCTTACCGCAGCATTTACTAACACCGCGCTCATAATACCAAGCCGTATTCTGCTGTCAAAAATTTTATTAAGATTTTCAATCGGATTTTTCATAAACGTAATACGCTTCACAATAACTCAATGACTCAATGACTTTTTTTTCACAATGACTCATGACTTTTTCAAAATGACTCAATGACTTTTCCCCAATGACTCAATAACTTTTTCACAATAACTCAATGACTTTTTCAAAATGACTCAATGACTTTTTTCATATTTCCACCACATGGCTGCCCCATAAATAATATGAAATACTCCAAAGCCTATCGCCCAGAAATAAAGCCCATAACCCATAAACCACAAGTTCACAAGCCCGGTAAGCATTATACTATATCCAAGATATTTTGTTTCAAGCAAAGTATATTTGCTTGCATTCAACACAGCAAGCCCATAAAAAATTAAACATCCCGGCGCAATAAAACCATAAACTCCTGCATCAATAAGTTTTAATAAAAAAATCCCTCCTGCAATCATTGGCATTATCACGTTGAGCATTAAACGGCGGGCCGTAGTTCCCCAAATAGGGATATTATTTTTTTTGCTCCGCAGGTAAGTAAAAGCAAATGCAGAAACAAATGCGGCAATAAAAGTTATAATTGCAATTTGAAAAAGCGGGTTTTGCAAATAATCAACAATATCAGTTTTTACTGAATACATATCTCCCCGTTTAATACTCCGCAGATCACTTATGGAATAATTATTTTTTTCAATTACACTTTTTGCAAACCAGGCGCCTGTTAAAGCACATATACCAGCGGAAATTCCACTTAAGCCGCTAAGACTGATGAAGCGGCTGCTGCGCTCCATCATTTGCTTTATGTTTTCTAAAGTGTTGGAAAGCTGTTTTTCTTCAATCATAAAAAGCACTTTGAAACGCAAAGTAAAATGATAATTTTCAATTTGACAAAATATTTTTTAAAAAAATTCTCAGAGTAGATAATAACAATTCGTCTAAAATGTTGCACAAAATGAAGAGACCTGAAGCCCGGCGACCTACAGTTAGTCGGGCGGATGTGCGTAGCAGCACAACGAAAGTTGAAAGAATGTTATAAAGTTTGCAAAATAAAAAATCTATAGAACCTGTGTACTGTCACTAACAACAGTTTCTGTTTCAACTACACGGTTAAGCTCATGTTTCTTTTGGGGAAAGAATTTCTTTTGCCATAAGAGCAATGCAATAACACCTGTAGAAATAGAAGCATCGGCCAAATTAAAAACGGGGCTGAAAAATTCAAAATCCTGCCCATGCCACAAGGGGAACCAGTCAGGATATTTTTTTCCTGTGATGATAGGGAAGTAAAGCATATCAACCACTTTGCCATGCAAAAATGTTGTATAGCCGCCTTCGGAAGGGAACAGAGTGGAAACTGTGAAAGGGTTGCTGCTGTTGAATATTAATCCATAAAACATGCTGTCAATCAAATTCCCAAAAGCCCCAGCATAAATAAGTGCAGCACATATTATAAAACCATTATGATATTTTTTTCTAACAATTTCACGCAGGTAAAACGTGCCGAAAATAACAGCAACAAGCCTGAAAAGTGTAAGTGCAATTTTACCAAAATTGCCACCAAATTTCCAGCCCCACGCCATCCCCTCATTCTCTACAAAATGTAACCTGAACCAGTTGCCAATCACGTTATGCTCTTCACCAAGCCGGTAATGTGTTTTAATATAAATTTTCAGAGCCTGGTCTGCCAGCAATAAAATGATGATAAATAAAGCAACCTGTCTTCCTTTCACAAAAAATTTTTTAGGCGGCAAATATAGATGAAATAAAAACGATAAAAATGTGAAAGGTTTATGCGATATTTAAAATCAATAATGCAATTTACTCTTCCACATACACTCTCTTTACCCGCTGATTTATACCTGTGAGAATTTCGTAAGCGATAGTGCCGCAGGCTTTGGCCACTTGCGAGACAGGAATATGTTTTCCAAAAATTTCCACTTCATCATTTTCTTTTACGCCGGGTATATCAGTAATATCAATCATAGTCATATCCATTGCTACAGTTCCTATTACCGGGGCAATTTTTCCTTTAATAAAAACTTTACCAACACCGTTACTTAATTGCCTTCGAAAACCATCTGCATATCCAATGCGCAGTGTTGCTATTAAAGAATTACGGGATAATTTTTCACTACGGTTATAGCCCACCGTATCACCGGCTTCTACATTTCGTATTTGTGCTATTGTTGTTTTTAATGTGGCAACGGTTTGCAGGTTAAGCTTGTTTTGAGCATCACTATGCACGCCATATAAGCCAATACCCGGACGCACCATATCAAACTGCAAATCAGCATTGCGAAAAATGGCAGCAGAATTTGCGATATGTCGCAGGAATATATAATTGAGGCTTTGCTGCAGGCGATTGCTCCATGCTAAAAGTTTTTTTGCCTGCGTTTGAGTAAAGGCATCTTCATCAGCATTTTCACTAGCAGCAAGATGAGTGAATACAGACCTTACCGTCATCCTGTTGTTATTTTCTAATAATGAAATCAGTTGCTCCAAATCATCTTCTTCAAAACCTAAACGATGCATACCTGTATCTAATTTTATATGAACAGGATATTGGTGCAATCCCTGCCTGCTTAAAAAATCATCAAGTGATTTGAAAATATTTATAGAGAATAATTCAGGTTCCAGGTGATACTGCACCAGCGTTTCAAATGCGGCCTCATCAATATTCAAAACCAATATAGGCAGGCTGATATTCGCTTTTCTTAACTCGACACCCTCATCAGCGTAAGCAACAGCGAGATAATCTGCTTTATGAAACTGCAGCAGGTTGGCCACACCAGCACCACTTCCATAACCAAAGGCTTTCACCATTGCCATTAATTTTACGCCGGGTTTTAATAGTTGCTGAAATTGTTTCAGGTTATGGGCAAGAGCATTCAAATTAATTTCCATTACTGTTTGATGAACTTTTCTCTCAAGCAGCACAGCAATTTTTTCAAACATAAATACCCTTGCACCTTTTAATAGTATGGCTTCGCCTCTAAAATGATTATCAGAAAATTTTTTTATGAAAGCATCCGTAGAAAGATAATGCCCGGTAACCGGAATTTTATTGTTTAATTCATCCTGGTAAATATTCCACCTCTCCCCTATTGTAATAACACGCTGAATATTTTTGGCCTGAAGCATATCAGCGGCCTGTGTATAGAATTTTTTATCGCTTGCAGCAGGAATGTCTGATAGTATCACTGTTTTTTGTTCATGCTGATGTTGCTGCATTAAAAAATCAAGCGCAACAGAAAATGAATTTAAGTCGAAGCTGTAACTGTCGTTAATAACAGAACAATTATTTATGCCGGGCAACAACTGCATACGCATATCCACACTATGCAATTCTTTCATCCGGTTTGTAATAGTGCTTACAGGCACGCTGAAATAAAGCATCACGCAAATACAGGATATTGCATTTTGTATGGATCCATCATCTGTAAAATCAATCACAACTTCTAATGGCTGCTCCTTGTATAAAGTTGAGATGGTTGTTGATGCTTCAGATTTTTTTACAGATGTTATTGTAAGAGATGCCTTATTTTGCATTGACCAGCTATATATTTTTCCTTTGAAATTTTGCAGCTCATTTAGAATTAAACAGTCATCCGTATTGCATATAATCACATTTACATTTTTAAAAAGCTGAAGCTTTTCTTTTATTTTTTCTTCCAAATTTTTAAACCCATCATTATGCGCTTCACCAATATTTGTAAACAAACCGATGTTTGGCTGTATCATTCTTTCTATCTTTTCCATTTCACCTGTTTGTGAAATGCCGGCTTCGAATATGGCGAGATTATTCGCTTCATTCATTTGCCAGAGACTCAGTGCAACGCCTGTTTGCGAATTATAGCTTCTTGGGCTTCTCACAATATTATAATCGGGAGAGAGTAATTGATGCAGCCATTCTTTAACTACCGTTTTTCCATTACTGCCCGTAATTGCTATTACCGGGTAATTGAATTGTGAGCGATGATAGGCAGCAAGCCGTTGTAATGCCTGCAACGTATTTTCTGCAAACAAAAAATTCGCATCAGTATAAGGGCTGATATCAAAATCTTTTCTTACAACAAAATTTTTTACTCCTCTTTCATACAATTCTTTAATGAAAATATGAGCATCTCTTCTTTCTGTTTGTAAAGCAAAAAATAAAGAGGAAGCCGGAAAAGAAATGCGCCGGCTATCGGTAAGCAAAAAATTAACCGGTGCATCATCCAGATTAATGACCGCTTCAAAGCCTAAAGCATCAGCTATATGTTGAAGAGTGTATTGCAAGGATTATGTCTATTGAATGCTTGTATCATCATGCATATTTTGCGTTGTTTCTTTTTTCTTCATAAAGACGGAATACAATATAGAGCATGCAATGCAGAGAAGAATTACTGAGAGTGAGATTAATACTTGTGTATTCTGAGCAATCCAGTTATTTAGCCAGTGCTCGCTCAGCATTTTAAGGCCAATAAAAATAAGAACGATTGCAATTCCCTGCTGCAAATAATCGAATTTACTTACGGCTCCGCGCAACAAAAAGAAGAGAGAACGAAGTCCTAATACCGCAAAAATATTAGAAGTATATATCACCAGCTTTTCTCTTGAAATGCCAATTACTGCGGGAATTGAGTCTAACGCAAATACAAGGTCAATGGTTGCCAATAATACTACTACAACAAATAAAGAACTGTAATAATGTTTACCATTCTTCTTTACAAAATATTTTCCTCCGCCATCATCGGGAAGTATGGGAAGATATTTTTTTAAAACCAAATATACTTTACTCTGGTGGGGGTCGTATTCTTCATTTCCGGTGGCAGTAAACATTTTATATCCCGTAAAAACAAGAAAAGCGCCGAATAAAAGCAGCACCCATTCAAACTCCTGAACAATAACTACTCCCACAGTAATAAAAATTATTCTCAATACGATAGCTATGAGAATCCCTGCTAATAAAACCCTTGAATAATACTGTTCTTTAACCCGGAAAGATGAAAATATAATTATAAACACAAAAATATTGTCAATGCTAAGGCTCCATTCCATAAGATAAGCGCTAAGGTATTCGAGGGCAGATTTTTGTCCATTCTCTGTCCACATAAAAACAAAAAAAGCCATTGCAAGGCTTACCCAGAAAAGGGTTTGCAGTAAAGCCTGCTTTATGGTAATCTTTTTATTCTTTTTACTTAATAATCCTAAATCAAATATCAGCGCTAATATTAATACAATACCGAAGACGAGATATAAAACAATTTCTCTTAGCATGTGTTATTCTTACTTATTAAATACTCCCTGTAAAAAATTTATTTTGTTACAAACATACTGCTAAGCAGCATTGCTGCTTTACAACAAAGTTATTTACATAAGCAAAAAATAAACCAGTAACTAAAAGAAAGAAAAACAAACGCTGCATCATTGGTTAAAGAAAAAGAAAAACTTTTCATAAGCAAACTTGCTGATGCATTTAATGATGAGAACCGCAAATGAAGGTTGCATAGCGAATAAAGTGCTAAAGAGTTTCTTAATGACGAGACGCCATTTTTTTGTTTTGATTTTTTTACCCTTACATTCGTTTTTAAAAAAGCTAACAGCTTATGTCAATTATTCAGGCTATTATTCTTGCTATAGTAGAGGGGATTACTGAGTTTCTTCCTGTCTCTTCCACGGGGCACATGATAATTACAAGCTCATTGATGAATATTGCCTCAGATCCTTTCACTAAGTTGTTTGAAATTGCCATACAACTTGGCGCTATTCTTTCTGTAATTGTATTGTACCGGAAAAAGTTTTTCCCTTTAAATAAATGGAATTTCTATTTCAAATTAATGATTGCTGTGATTCCCGCTATTATATTGGGCGCTTTATTTTCAGATAAGATTGATGAACTGCTCGAAAGCCCCCTTACTGTTGCAGTCTCATTACTGGTTGGAGGTTTCATTCTATTATTTGTTGATACAATTTTCAGCAAGCACACAATTCGGCACGAAGAACAAATAACTTATGGCAAGGGTTTCGTAATCGGCATTTGGCAATGCCTTGCCATGGTTCCCGGTGTAAGCAGAAGCGCTGCAAGCATTATTGGCGGCATGCAGCAAAAGCTTACCAGAGAGCTGGCTGCTGAGTTTTCTTTTTTTCTTGCTGTGCCCACTATGGCTGCTGCAACAGCCTATAAATTATTTAAAGCATACACTGAAACTCCTGAAATGCTCACCAATACAGATAACTTACTAAAGCTTGCAATTGGGAATGTAGTTGCTTTCATTGTTGCTATGCTTGCCATTAAATTTTTAATTTCTTTTTTGCAGGAACGTGGCTTTAAAATTTTTGGATGGTACAGGATAATTGCAGGATGTGTATTGCTTGTTTTGATTTGGAAAGGAATTATCTAAGGATTTACTGTATCGAATCTGATTTATCTTTGTTCGAAGATTTTTTTTCGGGATGTAGCGCAGCCCGGTAGCGCATCACGTTCGGGACGTGGGGGCCGCTGGTTCGAATCCAGTCATCCCGACTATCATTTCCTTTTTGTTTACATTTTATAAAGTGAAAGAAAGATAACTAGTACTGCATTGGAAGCACTTCGAATCTTTTTAAAGTCTCTAATAGTTCCCCCTGCTGTAGTGTATTTTTATAATTTGTTTCCCGAAGGATGGCAAAAGCACTTGATAAAAAAACACAATCAGTTGATTCAATTTTGACTTTTCACCTTCATATCAAAGGCAGAGTACAGGGCGTAGGATTTCGCCCGCATGTTTACAAATGCGCTCTGGAAAAGAATGTTCGCGGCTATGTAAGTAATGATGCGGATGGCGTGCATGTGATTTTTAATCACACATCAAAAAAAGATGCTGATGCTTATGCAGCATTAATAATTCAAAATGCTCCTTCCAAGGCAATCATTCAAGGCTGGTATGTAAAGGAAATTCATGAACAAAACTTTCATGAATTTTCTATTCGTGTTCAGCAAAGCAATGCCCAACCCGATCTTTTAATCTCTCCCGACTTTGCGATGTGCTCTCAGTGCAAAGAAGAATTTCATGCACGGGATAACCGGCGATATCAATATCCTTTTATCACTTGTACATTATGCGGTCCACGTTATTCAATCATAGAGCAATTGCCTTATGAAAGGCATTTGACCTCAATGAAAAAGTTTCAACAATGTCCGCAATGTAAAAAGGAATATGATGATGTGAATGACAGAAGATATTTCTCGCAAACAAATTCCTGCGCTGCATGTGGAGTGCAACTATCATGGCATTCCAAACAAAGCAGTGATGTATTAAATGATGCAAAGCAAATTCTTCCTGAATTATTAGATGCATTTCGTGAAGGAAAGATTGTGGCAGTAAAAGGTATTGGCGGTTTTCTGTTGATGTGTGATGCCCGCCAGAATAACACAGTCGGGCAGGCAAAAAACAGTAACGCTATTCAAACACTCCGGCAACGAAAACATCGCACCAAAAAACCATTCGCAGTTTTATTTCCTGATGTGGAAATGGTGCAGCAATTTGCGCAAGCAAGTGCATTGGAAATTCTGTCTCTCTCCGGCGAAGCATCACCCATTGTATTACTGCAGGCGAAAGATGAATGCTTTAAACAATTAGATATGCAGGGTATTGCGCCGGGTTTATCATCCATTGGCGTAATGTTGCCTTTTGCGCCTTTGCTTGAGTGGATTGTCTCTGCATGGAAATATCCTCTAATTGCAACCAGTGGAAATCTAAGCGGCTCGTGTATTGTTTTTCAATCAGAAAAAAAAGAAGATCTGTTTCAATATGCAGATTATATTCTTGATCACAACCGCGATATTGTAATACCGCAGGATGATAGCGTAGTGCGATTCTGCGAAGTGAGTAAACAACAGATTATGCTTCGCCGCTCAAGAGGATTTGCTCCTGCAATTATTCTTTCTTCTCCGAAGGTCACAAAGGACTCCTTCGGAGAGTCCCTACGGACAGCACTAAAAACCAATGAAACAATTTTTGCCGCAGGCGCCATGCTGAAAAGTGCTTTTGCAATTCAGCATAACAATCAAATTTATTTATCACAATTTTTAGGCAACCTCGAAAGTTATGATACGCAGCAAAACTATCAGCATACATTCAATCATTTTAAAAAATTATTAAACGCACTGCCGCAAATAATCCTGGCAGACCTTCATCCTGATTATCCTTCCACACAAATTGCAGAAGAATTTGCACACCGATTTAATGCGTCGTTAAAAAAAATACAACATCATGAAGCGCATTTTGCTGCCATTCTTGGTGAACACGATTTATTTAACAGTGATGAAAAAATACTCGGCATAATTTGGGATGGCACAGGCTTGGGAAGCGATGGAAATATTTGGGGTGGAGAATTTTTTCTCTATGAAAAAGGAAAGATGCAGCGGGTACATTGGCTCGAACCTTTTTCAAATCTTGCATCAGATAAGATGGCAAAAGAACCGCGGCTCGCCGCATTTGCAATATCGAATAGTATAGAAGAAGCCTTTTCCATTTTGCAATCAAGGTACCCTAAACAGGAATGGAACTATTATCAAAAAGCAATTAATCAACAGGGTTTACAACAAAACACCAGTGCAGGCAGGTATTTTGATGGCGTTGCCGCTTTGCTGAATATTGTAAACATAAATACGTATGAAGGCGAAGCTGCACTGATGCTTGAGCAGCATGCTTATGAATATCTCAGCAAGCAAAATTTTAAAATTTCTCATCATTACTTTCAGGAAGAAATTGATCAGCCTCAGATAACTATGAAAAACGTCATCAGGAATATAGTAAAAGATATCAATGCAGGGAAAGATAAAACAGAAATAGCTGCGCTATTCCACAACAGTTTAGCAGCTATCATTGGAAAAGTGGCGCACAAACTGGGAGTTAGAAAATTAGCTTTTAGCGGTGGTGTTTTTCAGAATGCTGTGTTGATAGATTTGGTACATTTACAATTAGAAAAAATTTTCATGCTTTATTTTCATCAGCAAATGCCTCCGACCGATGAGTGTATTGCCTTCGGACAACTGATGCATTATCAAAACATAAAAACATAGATTTCATATAGTCTTCTATGTGTTTTTTCCTATGTGTTTTATGTATCTATGTGGTAAAATTGATGCGTAATGTTGTGGTGATTTTAAAACGACAAATTTTTCATTTTTAATTAAAACCTGAAATGAAATACCTCTCTGAATTTCGTTCACCCGAATTGGTAGATGCTTTACTCAAAGAAATTAAACAAACCGTAAAAGGAAACTGGAACATCATGGAAGTGTGCGGGGGACAAACACATTCGCTTGTTAAGAATGGGCTTTTGAATATGTTGCCTTCAAACATACAAATGATACACGGTCCGGGATGCCCGGTATGTGTAACGCCGGTGAGTTTAATTGATAAAGCCGTTCATCTTGCCATGGAGCATGATGTTATTCTTTGCTCTTATGGCGATATGATTCGTGTGCCTGGTTCGGTAATGAGTTTGCTCGAAGCAAAAGCAAGAGGTGCCGATGTGCGAATTTTATATTCACCATTAGAGGCTGTAAAAATTGCAAAAGAAGATCCCGGCAGAGAAGTTGTTTTTTTTGCCGTAGGTTTTGAAACCACTGCACCTGCCAATGCACTCTCTGTAATTCATGCAAGCAGAGAGCAGATAAAAAATTATTCCATTCTTGCATCGCATGTATTGGTGCCGCCGGCAATTGAAGAAGTAATGAATGATGAGCTCAGCAGCGTAAATGGTTTCCTTGGCGCAGGGCATGTATGTGCTATCATGGGTATTTATGAATATTATCCGCTGGTAGAAAAATATAAAGTTCCAATTGTTGTTACAGGCTTTGAGCCTGTTGATTTGCTTGAAGGAATTTACATGGTGGTAAAACAGCTGGAAGCAGGTGAAGCAAAAGTGGAAAATCAATATGCAAGAATTGTAAAGGAAGAAGGCAACATTCAGGCGCAGCAAATAATTTATGAAGTGTTTGAAGTAACCGACCGTTTATGGCGCGGAATGGAAGTTATCCCGATGAGCGGTTACAAAGTGAAAGAAAAATATCGTGAGTATGATGCGGAAAAAAAATTCAATATACATATAGAGGAGACGCCGGAAAATCCTGAATGTATTGCAGGCGATATTATGAAAGGAATTAAGAAGCCTTTCGAGTGCCAGCACTTTGGTAAAAAATGCAAGCCCACTAACCCTCTTGGAGCGCCAATGGTTTCCAATGAAGGCGCCTGTGCGGCGTATTATCATTATTCGGGTGTGATAGAAGAAGCAGAAGCTTAGAAATTAAGCAATTTTTTTTGATACCAGCATAAATTTTCATAGCATCTTCGTTGCGCCTGCCCCGCCAAAGGCGGTGGACGCAATCACTTCATCAGCATATCAATGACCATCTTTAGTATCATAAGCAGTTTTCAAAATAAAATTCAACTAGCTTCCTGATGAAAATTTTATTTGTTACTACATCGTTTAATGGCATGAGCCAGCGGGCCTGGGTTGAGCTGGACAGATTGAATCACCAGGTGAAAGTGCATATAACTTCTACTCCTGAAAACATGATTGATGCGGTGAATAATTATGAACCTGATTTAATCATTGCCCCTTATTTGAAAACAGCAATCCCTGAAATCATCTGGAAAAAATTTGTTTGTTTGATTGTGCATCCCGGCATCATCGGCGACCGTGGTTCCTGCTCATTGGACTGGGCCATCCTCAACAACGAAAAAGAATGGGGTGTAACTATTTTGCAGGCAGTAGAAAAAATGGATGCAGGCCCTGTTTGGGCAACGGCAATATTCCCCATGAGAAATGTTTCTAAATCATTTTTATACCGGCATGAAGTTACACAGGCTGCTCTGCAAGCCTTGCTGCAGGCAGTTCTGCGGTTTGAAGAAAAAGGATTTATTCCAAAATCATTACATGAAATTAATATAAATAAAAAAGGTAAATGGAACCGTAGTACCAATGAAAATGATTTTAAATTTTCATGGAAAGATGAAACAGATACTATCATCCGGAAAATAAATGCGGCGGATAGTTATCCCGGTGCAGTATGCAATATTTTTGATGATGAATATTATTGTTATGGCGCTGCAGAAGAGGAAATACTCAAAGGAGAGCCCGGAGAAATATTAGCACAACGTCATCATGCTGTTTGCATCGCAACAAAAGACGCAGCTATATGGATCCAATGTTTGAAAAAGAAGGAAGAAGGAAGTATCAAATTACCTGCAGCAATTGCTTTAGGCAATAAAGCAAATAATATTCAGGATTCAACCTTACATATTTTTAAAGATGATCATTCCATAAAAACATTTCGTGAAATAAGATATGAAGAAGCCAATGATGTGGGTTACCTGCATTTTGATTTCTACAATGGTGCTATGAGCACAGAACAATGTCACCGTTTGCTACAAGCTTTTGTTGAGGCAAAACAACGCAACACCCAAGTAATTGTGCTCATGGGCGGAGAAGATATTTGGAGCAATGGCATTCATCTTAACCTGATTGAAGCTGCTGAAAATCCTGCGCAAGCATCCTGGGAAAATATTAACGCTATGAATGATTTGATAAAGGAAATTATTTGTACGGATACGCACTATGTTATTAGTGCATTGCAGGGAAATGCAGGCGCAGGAGGCGTTTCGTTAGCATTGGCTGCCGACAAAGTGGTTGCAAGAAAAGGTATTGTCTTTAATCCTCATACACGAAATATGGGTTTATACGGCTCAGAATACTGGACCTATTTATTACCAAAAAGGATTGGTACTCAAAGAGCGGTTCTATTTACAGAAGAATGTCTTCCCTGGGGAACTGATATTGCGCTTGAAGTAAAATTGATTGATGCCTGCTTAACTGAAGATACGACTGAAGCATTTCGTCAAAAAGTAAAATGCACTGCTGAAGAAGTCGCCCGGCTTTCTTATTTCCCGCAATTATTAACTGCAAAAAAATTCAAGCGCAACAGGGATGAAAGCTATAAACCTTTACAACAATATAGGGAAGAAGAATTGGAAAAGATGCATAAAAACTTTTTTGAGGACGATTGCGGTTATGATTACAAACGGTATTGCTTTGTACATAAAATAAATTCAGAAGAAAAAATAAATGGAGTTGATGATAAAGACCTCTTCAGTGAGCGGAGAAAAATATGGCGAAGAAGAAAATATGAGAAATTGTTTTATGAGGCGTAATACAATTTATATTTCAAAAAATTGTCTACCTATGTTCCTGGCTTATGAATTAGAATTAAGTCCCGCATTTGCACATAGGAGTTAAGTTAATTTTTATTGATGTCCCGGAAAGCCCTGTATGAACTTAATATTGGTAGAAAAAAGAAGTTACCCGATTTCTTGCGTGCCGTCGCGATAGCTATCGGGGCGCAATTTTCTCAAACGATTATTAAGATTGCGTAGTTATAATTTTTATTGTATGAAATATAAAGGCAACTATTTTATCCATGCCATGCTATTACTTCTATTGTTAGTCGATTCAGCATGTGCACAAAAAAAAGAGAAGAAACATAAGAAAGATGGCAAAGAGAAAAAAACCAGCGCTTTAGATGTTTCTCTAAATGTAAAAGACAGCAACACTGCTATCGATTGTGACACCTCACTTTGGGAGTATGTTTACAATCCCGAAAGGCTGCAGGTTATTGATACATGCAAAACTGTTACAGGTGTTATTGAAGAAAGCAATGCAGATGAAGATGGAGACCAGCACATGCTTTTAAAATTGGATAGCGGACAGGGAGATTTACTCACTAAAAAAAATATAAAGAAAAAACAAGGCAACCTTGTTATTGAAGCAGTTTGTGCAAATAAAACGACATTAGCAAAAGTGGGTAATACCTGCAATGGATATATTAATCACATTCAACTTCCAAAAGTGGGCGACCATGTAAAAGTTACAGGAAGTTATGTTCTTGATACAAATAATGGATGGGCAGAGATACACCCAATTACTAAAATTGAAATTCAATAAGCTAACATGAGAGCCTCACTCAAATTTGCATTCATCCTTGGCTTTGTTGGTTTCGTAACTTCTTTTGGCGCTCACATTGTTGCTGTTAATCTTCCCTTTTATGCAGAAAAAGTAAGAATTGGATTAACCATGATCGGAGTACTGATAGCCGTTTATGATTTTGCGGAAATAATTGCAAAGCCTGTATTCGGCGGATTGGCGGATAAGAAAGGAATGAAGCGGGCCATGCTTGCAGGCATCATCCTTTTTATTCTTGCATCTTTAATGTATCCTTTCATTTCTCCAAAGCTATTAATACTTGTGCGTTTCCTGCAAGGCTTAGGCGCAGCAGCCTTATCGGCTGTTTCGCTGGCAATGGTAGGTAACTTTTATAAAGAAAATAAAGGCAAAGCTTTTGGCATTTACAATGCTATTAAAGGCGCTGGCTATGTGGTAAGCCCGGTTATTGGCGGGGCAATTGTAATGAAGACAAACTTCAGCGGTATCTTTTATGCTTCAGCAGGTGTTGGGGTAATCGCTTTATTACTTGTCTTTACCTTACCAAATGATAAACAAAAAAGCATAAAAGCCTTTGATGACGATGATGATTTTTCATTCAAAACTTTGTTCAGTGTTTTTAAAAACAAAACTTTGATGCCCTGGTTCTTAATCATTGTAATTAATATGTTCTTTGTTGGTATTCTTTTTGGATTTTTACCCGTTCGCATTCATGATTTGGGATATGATGCTTTTCATACTGGGTTATTGGTTTCTGTAACTACAATATCTTATTTGCTTATTCAACCACTTGCGGGCTGGCTGGCAGATAAATTTAATCCCGTTGTTACGTTAAGAATAGGAATGCTTTTATCATGTCTCACTACAGCTTCTATACCATTTGTTACCGGCACTTATTTAATTATTGTTTGCATAGTTGCCGGTATTGGCATTGGCACTGTCTGGACAAATTCTGATGCATTGGTTAGTAAGCTGGCAGCAGAGAATGCAATGGGTGCTACAATGGGTGTAGCTGGTTCTTTTAAAGAATTAGGCGACATGGTAGGTCCTTTACTGATGGGTGCAATTTCACAGGCATTAGGCTTACAATGGGGCTTTGTTATTTGTTCAATTTTAGGAGGCATTGCTTTGCTAATAACAGTATTAGTTGCACAAAAACCTACAAATATTTAAATAATTTTGAAAGAATGTTTATGAGAAGATGTTTTATGAAGCGTAAACTGCTTAATGGCAACAGATGAGTAAAGATGTAATCATATTTATTTGCGGTATACACAGTTTATTTTTTGCCATTTTTCATATTGCATTTTGGAAAGTTTTTAAGTGGAAAACAGAATTGAAAAAAATGAATTTAGCTAACAGGGCAATCATGCAGATTTTAAATCTTTGCCTCATTTATTTTTTTTTGTTTGTCGCCTTTTTTTGTTTCTTCTTTACAAAAGAATTGTATGCTTCAAATTTTGGAAAAGTATTTTTATGTGGTATTTCATTATTTTGGCTTGCAAGAGCAATTGAACAGCTTATTCTTTTACGTGTAAACAAATTATTTGTTCACATACTTACCGTTTTATTTGTTTTAGGATTTATTATATTTCTGCTTCCGGTTATCTTGTAACAGAGATATTGTTATGGATGCAAATCGTCCCGTATAGCCATAACTTTGCTGCTCAAAAATTTTATTTATGAAATACAGACAACTTGGAAACACTGGAGAAAAATTATCAGCAATCGGGCTCGGCTGCATGGGAATGAGCTTCGCGTATGGTCCGCGCAATGATGAGGAATCTATTGCAACACTTAACCACGCACTTGAGCTTGGCATTAATTTTTGGGACACTGCCGACATGTATGGTCAGGGACACAACGAAGAACTGATCTCAAATGTGCTGGCGCCAAACAGAGATAAAATTTTTATCGCAACAAAATTTGGTTTCAGATCTAAAGAAGAGCGCACAGGATTCTCAGGCACACCGGGCACTTATTTCGACGGCTCGCCAGCATACATAAAACAAGCAGTGGAAAAAAGTTTAAAGCGATTAAAGATTGAAACCATTGATCTCTATTATGCACACCGCATTGATCCAAATATTCCTGTTGAAGAAATGGTTGGTGCAATGGCAGATCTTGTTAAGCAAGGCAAAATTCGCTATCTTGGTTTATCTGAAGCATCTGCAAAATCTATTCGCCGTGCACACAAAGTGCATCCTGTTGCTGCATTGCAAAGCGAATACTCATTGCTTACAAGAGATGCGGAAGGAGAAATATTGGATACGGTTCGTGAGCTTGGTATCACATTCGTTCCGTATTCTCCGCTTGCCCGCGGTTTGGTTACTGCAACCGTGAGCAATAAAGATGAATTGGCGAAAGATGATTTTCGCAGAACTCTGCCGCGATTTGATGATGCTCACTGGCAAAACAACAAACAGCTTGTGGATGACTTTGCAGCATTTGCGCAATCAAAAAATTGCACGCCTGCACAACTTGCGCTTGCATGGGTGCTTGCAAAGGGTGATAATATTATTCCGATTCCCGGCACCAAGAAAAGAAAATATCTTGAAGAAAATGCAGCCGCAGTTGATATTACTTTAACCGAAGCCGATCTGCAAAACATAGAAGATATTCTTGCAAAGTATCCCAATATCGGGCAGCGTTACAGTGAAGGCGCCATGAAGCTGGTGAATCATTAAATCAGTTTATCGTTTGCAGTTTATCGTTTATCGTTTATTGTTTTCAGTTTTCAGTTTTCAGTTTTTTGAACCCAGGCGATTGAATACACATGATGCTTTTGTGCAGCAAGAGATGCAACAAAACGAAGAAAATATACCGGAGAAGAAAATACGAGAAATTCTTTTATGAAGCGTAAATAATATCCAACAAAAACTAAATCAAATCAACTAAAAGAAATGCAGTTACAATGCCCCCTGCCCAAGCTTGATTTTGACATCATCACATTGGGTCATGGAAGTGGCGGCACATTAACCAGTCAACTCTTAGAAACAGGTGTTTTTAAATTATTGGGAAATGATCTGCTGAATAAAAAGCATGATGGCGCTATATTCGATCTGCATGGCAAAGTAGCTATGAGCACCGATAGCTATGTGGTATCTCCCCTTTTTTTTGCGGGCGGTAATATTGGCGACCTGGCAATAAACGGAACAGTGAATGACCTTGCTATGTGCGGCGCTGCTGCTAAATATTTATCACTTGGTTTTGTGCTGGAAGAAGGCTTAAAGATGACAGAATTTTGGGAAATATTATTGAGTATAAAATCAGCCTGTGAAGAAGCAGATGTGCAAATAATAACCGGCGATACCAAAGTGGTTGAAAGAGGAAAGGGAGATAAAATTTTCATCAACACTACAGGCATTGGTATAGTGCATGCAAAAGCAAATATTGATATTGACAATATAAAAGCAGGTGATAAAATTATTTTGAGCGGACCATTGGCAACACATGGAATTACTATCATGAGTCACAGACAGGGGCTTGAATTCGAAACAACTATTACAAGCGATACAAGACCATTAAATAAAATTGTTTCTGAACTGCTTGATGAGTTTGGCGAGCACATTCATTTATTGCGTGACCCAACAAGAGGCGGACTGGCAACCGTGCTGAATGAAATTGCAAAAGATGCAAAACTCGGCGTTGACATTTCACAAAAAAATATTTCAATAGAAGAAGAAGTATATGGCGCCTGTGAAATGCTGGGACTTGATCCGCTATATGTTGCAAATGAAGGATTATTTGTTTCAGTTGTTGATGCTGCAGTTGCCAATGCATTTTTATCGCAATTAAAAAAATGGCAATATGGCTCAATGGCTTCTATCATTGGTGAAATGGTTACTGCACATCCCAGACAGGTTATTTTAAACAGTAATATCGGAGGACGCAGGGTAGTAAATATGTTAGCCGGTGAACAGTTGCCGAGAATATGTTAATCATTCGCGGAAAAAATGTGTTGCAAGCCATAGCAAACACTCAGTCACCCTTGCTTATCATGAAATGCCTTACTATCTGCAGGCGCTTCTTTTCTGTCAAACATTCCATAGTCGCGGTTAACATCTGCAATTCTTAAATGATAATCTTTAAACACACTTTCCCTGCCCTTTGCTTGTGCAGTACGGTGTACTTCTAAATTTCTCCATTGTTGAATTGCTTCTTCATCTTTGAAAAATGACAATGACAAAATCTTTTCCGGGTCGGTTAAACTTTGAAATCTTTCAATAGAAATAAAGCCTTTAATTTTTTCTAACTCAGGTTTCAGGCCTGCTGCAATATCTAAATATTGTTGTTTGCGAATACTATCGGCAGGAATCACTTCAAAAATAACTGCTATCATTTTCTTACAGTTTAAATTATGAAAGAGAAATCCAAATATTTTTTGGAAGCCTTGCATTAATCATTGGCTCATACACTATATTTTTTTCAAGCAGCCTGATTTTTTTGTACCGCCCCAAAAAGTATGATAAAGTTTCTGTTGCCAGGCTTACTGAAAAATAATTAGCGAGGCATTCATGTGGTCCTATACCAAAAGTTAAGTGTTCGCTATTGTTAGCTCTGTTAATATCAAAAATGGTTGGATTGGCAAATTGCTGTGGGTCACGGTTTGCTGATGCAAGCACTACAAATATTGCCTCACCCTTTTTAATCACATCATTTTTCAAAACAATATCATCAACTGCTATTCTTCTTGTATTATGAACAGGCGGGTCAAACCTTAGGGTTTCGATTACCAGTTTCTTCAAATATTCTTTATCGGCAAAATTATTATTGAACAAATTTTTTTTGTTTAATACTTGCAGCAATGAATTACTTAATACACCCCTGCAGGCATCATAACCCTGAATGAATAATCCTATAAGGTTGCTTACACACAAAGAAATTATTTTATCTATCTCAATTTTATATTTTTCAAAGAGCGTTCTAATTATGGATTTATAAATACTTGTTTTAAGTAAATGCTCTTCAGTGATCACGTATAGCTCTTTTGAAAATTCATTTATAGCCCTTACCTGTTCATGCGTTTTATTTGGCAACATTATTTTTACAAGCTGTTCTGTTTTACCAGAAATAAAATCACAATCTTCATCATTAAAATCAAAACTTTTTAAAACCACACTGAGAGGTAGTTTCTTACAAATTAAATTCACCCAATCTATTTTATCTTTATCATCTCTATTATCAAGAAGCTTTTCTGCTATATCATTTATTACAATTGCATTCATACTGTCAAATAAAAGCATAGCTGTCTGTCTTGCTATTTCATGCTGAACATCATTGCTTAGTCTTGCAAATTGATCTGCAATTAACAAAGCATATTCATTTAGCCCGTCCTTATTATTCGGATTAATTGCAGGATATGGGCAGAGTCCTTATTTAAAATTTCTTTACAGCTTTTATATGAATAGATTGCCCAAAGCTGGTTTGTATCATCCCAATAAACGGGATTTTCACAAAGCATCGTTTCATATAATTTATATGGGTCTTGTATTTCAGACTGCAGAAACAAAGTCGCTGGCATAATTTAAATTATTTTGCAAAATAAAGTAGCTTTACACACAAACACTTCATTCTATACTGAAATGTGATTGCATAAAATGGAAAATCAATTTAAACAAATCGCGGCCCTCATTGGCGACCCCACAAGAGCGACAATTATGTGGGCATTATTAGACGGTAAAGCATTTACAGCAACGGAGTTAGCCATTACCGCGGACACATCACCACAAAATATAAGCATGCATTTAACCAAGCTGGTGCAAGCCGATTTGCTTTGCGTGGAAAGCCAGGGACGGCACAGATATTTTAAATTTTCCAGGAAAGAAATTGCTTATGCAATTGAGGCAATGGCAAATCTCCTGCCGCATTCTCCTGCAAGACACAACCATATTAACGAAAATAATCAGGCAATTAAACATTGCAGAACTTGTTACGACCATTTAGCCGGTAAAGTAGGTGTGGCAATAACAGATAGTTTATTACAGCAAAAGATAATTATTGACAGTAAGAATATTTTTGAAGTTAGCAGGAAGGGGCAAAAATGGTTTTTTGATTTAGGCATTGATATTAACGAATTAAAGCAACAGAGGCGTTCTTTTTTAAGACCATGTCTTGACTGGAGTGAAAGGAGACATCATATATCCGGTTCACTGGCAGCCTCATTGCTTGATAAAATGTTATTGTCTCACTGGATAAGAAGAGCTAAAAATTCAAGAGCAATTATTATCACTGCCAACGGACAAAAAAAGATGTATGAATATTTTAAGCTTAGCGTATAACTTTTTGACTACCTTATGTTGACAGAGAACTACGGCTTACAACGAAAGTATTTATAGACGCCAAAAGAGAATTATATCTCACATCAAAATCAGTAAAGAGATTGGATATGAATTAGGTTTTAACGATAAATATTATTTTGCCGTTCTTCAAAACCAAAGCAGATGTTTCGCCACAACCTTATCGTGATACAGTTGGGTTTGCAAGAGCAGATGTGTAATAAAAATAGAATAAAAAATAAGTTGTGTTATTAAACAATGAAAATAATTTTGGAGCTAATCCAACACTTAGCAGTGTTACGATTTTTCCTGTAAAGTCCCTTGACGGTGTTGCACTGCAAAAAGCAATGATAACAGAAGGCGGTTGTCTTTTGCACGATAGAGAATATGCAATCACCGATGAAGCGGGAAATTTTATTATTGGAAAATCAAATCCGCTTGTTCACTCCTTACGCTCAACTATTGATTTTAAGAACGAAGTCATTTCATTTCGCCACCAACAAGAAGCCACATGGAATCAATTTCATTTACAAAAAGAAAAATCAGCAATACAATCTTATCTTACAAAATTTTTTGGTATTCCTGCACTGTTTCATCAAAATAAAACAGGACGATTTATGGACATCCCTGACATTAGTGGCGTAACCGTTCTGTCAACTGCAAGCCTGCAATCCGTTTCGGAATGGTTTGATAACATGAACTTAAAAGAAACAAGAAAACGCTTTAGAGCAACACTTGAAATTAAAGGGGTGCCAGCCTTTTGGGAAGACCATCTCTTTTCAAAAGAAGGCGCTTCAATTGAATTTAGAATTGGCGACGTAACATTATTTGGAATGAGTCCTCGTGCAAGATGCGTTGTTCCCTCACGCAACCCTGAAACAGGAGAAGTTATTCATGCTTTTCCAAAATCCTTCGCCAGGCATCGTGCCGCAGCCTTGCCCGAATTTTCAACACTACCTGAATACGGGCATTATTATCATTTAACTGTAAACTGCCACATCCCTGCAACAGAAACAGGGAAATGGATGTATGCTGATGATGAAATAAAAATTATTGGCGAGAAAGTTTTCTATTAAAATATTTGCGCTGCAGCCTTTCTATGCCAACTTAATAATTAAAAAATTAAACACAGGAAATTTAGCCAATGATTGAACTAAAATCTTTTGATGAGTACCCGGATTTAGAGAAACCAAAACGGCTCATTAAATATGTGCTCATCTGGTGTTCAAAAGGAAATGTATCTGTTGTAATTGATGATAAAGAATTAACGCTGAATAAAAATGAAGTTGTAACAATCACATCAGGGCAAATACATCATTTTAAAAAACTAAATGCTGCAAAAGGATTTGTTCTTGAATTTACGCTTGGCTTTTTTTGCAAAGACGATAAAGACATTGAGTTGATTTTTCACAATGGTTTGTTTTGTCATTTTGATTTGAATGAAGTAATTGCTGTTAAGAATTATAAAACCATTGAAATGCAACTCAAACTTATCAGTGAAGAACTTTTACAGCAACCTTATCAATATCTTACAGCCATTCATTCGCGGATTGAATTGATACTGGTAGAAATAAACCGGACCAAAGTAAACCGTGGAGATGAAATTTATAAACCCGATGCGTTGTTTCTTAAATTTCTGGAATTGGTGCGGGCAAATTTCAAAAACAATTTTTCGTTAAATCATTTTGCAAAACTTTTGCGAACTACCGAAGCGAAATTAAATGAGCAATCAAAACTGCACACAGGAAGAACAGCTCAAAATGTTATTTACAGTTTAATTATTTCTGAAGCCAAACGCCTGCTTACTTATCAAAACATTTCGATAAAAGAAGTGGCTGCTGAATTAGGTTTTAATGACCCGTTTTATTTTTCAAATTTTTTTAAGAAGCATACAAAGCAGTCTCCCAAACTTTACAAAAGCAAACCGTCTTTGTAAAACGACAAACAATTTTTACTGACTTAAAATGAATGCAAAACAAATTCTTAAAGACAACAAATTAGAACTCTATGTAAAAGACATCATTGTTTTGGAAAGCAACGATGAAACTAAGAAAAACCGTTTGCCCTTTTTTGCTGACGGGTATCCGGGCATAGTGTTTCAACAATCCTGCAACGGTGTATTTCGTCATCCCCAAAATAAAAAACTTTCTAACTTTTTTTTATACGGTCAAACTATACATCCCATTGAACTCTCTATTGCAGGAGTGTATAGATTAATTGTATTTCAACTCTATCCTTTTGCCGCCAAAACTTTGTTTGGAGTAAACCCGAAAGAATTAAACGATGATTGTTATGATATAATTTCAACAGGTGGCAAAGGGATTAAACAAACTGTAAAAAAAGTTTTTAATGCAACTGAAACTACTGCACAAGTTGAAATCATTGCAGCCTTTCTTTCACGATTAGTTAAAAAAACTATCAATTACAAGGAACAAAGAATTCAAATTGCCATCAATCTTATTTTAAACAGCAAGGGGAAAATAATCGTTAAAGCATTGACCGAAAACCTGCATACAACAGAACGAACACTGCAAAGACAGTTTATAGAATATGTTGGCATTTCTCCAAAACAATTTTCCAAAATCATTCAGTTTCAATTTTCTTTAAATCAAATATCGGACGAGATGTTTTCTAAATTATCAGATATAGTTTATGACAATGGTTTTGCCGACCAGTCGCACTTCATCAGAAGCTTTAAAAAATTTACAGGAAAAAAACCTTCGCAATTTAAGAAACTGAAATAGTTGATTGTCGGGTTTGTTCTATTTATCGGCAAGCCACCGTTCTACTTTTGCTTATCATTTTTAGATCAAAAATTATGAGCAATAAAATTTTAGTATTTGGTGCAACAGGTGGAACCGGAAGATTGGTTGTTCAACAGGCATTAGAAAAAGGATTTGATGTAACAGCTTTTGTTCGCAATCCTGAAAAACTGAAAATTAAAAATGTCAATCTGAAAATTGTGCAGGGTGATGTGCTGCAACAAAACAGCATTGACAAAACTATGCAGGGACATGATGCAGTAATTTGTTGCATTGGTGCACCAGCCACAAAAGCAGGACGATTGCGGTCGGATGGAACAAAGAACATCATTAACTCAATGACAAAGTTTGGTGTTTCAAGATTTATTTGCCAAACCTCTTTGGGTTATGACGATAGCAAAATTGTTTTAGATTTTACGTCATTCATTTTTAGAAAAGTTATCGCCCCTTACTTACTTAAAAAAACTTTTGAAGACCATCTGTTGCAGGAAACATTTATCAAACAAAGCAACCTGAACTGGACAATTGTAAGACCTGGAACTTTGACAAATGGCAAAAGCACAGGCAATTATAAACAAGGATTTGAATACACCGACAGCTCTTTGAAAGTGAAAATAGCAAGGGCTGATGTTGCCGATTATTTAATTACGACTTTAACTAATCAAAATTTCTACAATAAAGTTGTGGGAATTTCATACTAACAATTTATGCTCAAAACAAAAAAAATGATTGTTGTTATTGCGGTTCTGCTTACGGGTTTACTTGCAGGATTATTTTATGGTTACGATTGTTCTGTAATCAATGGCTTGGGAAATTTATCAGACAAAGAATATCTCAAAGCCTTTCAGTCCATCAACAAATCAATCCTCAATCCGTATTTTTTTATAAGTTTTATGGGATGCTTAGTTGTGTTACCTGTTGCTGCATGGTTAAGTTACAAAGGTGTATCACCAATTTCTTTTTACTTTTTATTAGCAGCAACGATTATTAATTTGATTGGTGTTTTTGGAATTACTGTTTTTGGTAATGTTCCCTTGAATAATTTTTTAGAACGGTTTGATATATCAACTTCATCAGCAGAAGCTATTGCAGCCATGCGACAAAAATTTGAAAACAGTTGGAACACATTGCATCACATAAGAACTTATGCAGTTATACTATCATTTCTTTTAACCATCATTTCATTATCAAAAAAGCATCACTAAATTTATTTTATTGACTCCTTGCCTTTCCTTAGTTATAGTAATAGAGAGTTGCTCCAGGATGACATTCTGAAAATATTTCTTTATCTTCTGTAACATTTTTCCAAGTCCCGTATCTAAAGGCAAAAATCATTTAACAACTTAAAAAAATTAAAAAATGAAAAAGTATATCAACAGTACTTGTTACTTTTTTCATTAAATCTTACAAAGGATGAAATATACTTTACACAACTATGCACAATCTGAATTGGACTACAAGGAATTTCTTAAACCCTCAATAGAGCAGGCAATTCAAAAATTAAATATCAAAAACAATTTTCAAATCCTTGATGCAGGTTGCGGGCCGGGTGCAGTAATTCACCCTTTATTAGAAGCAACAAATTTTACGGGACGTGTTTATGCGCTGGATGCTTCTCAACCACATTTAGATGTTGCGAAAGAGTTGATTCAGAAATATAACATTGAGGATAAAGTTACTTTGCTGCAGGGCGATTTGTTTAAGCCACTGCCTTTTGCTGAAAATCACTTTGATATTATCTGGCTGTCAGATGTTTTTTTTCCTGACGACACGGGAAATAAAACGGAAAAAATTATTTCTAATCTTAAAAATATTTTAAAGCCCGGCGGAACTTTGGCAATCTTTTATGGTAACTGGTTGCGTTTGCAATTGCTCTCCGGATATAGCGAACTGGAACATACTATTTCAATCGCCAACGAACTAAGAAAATCACTGGAACAAAAGTGGGAATATGAATTGCATCCCGAAAATGCTTTGCAGTGGTTGATGAAAAACAAGTTCAAAAATTGTGATGTTTCCTTTCACGATGCAGTTTATAAATCGCCATTAGATAACAACATAAAAAATTATATTTCCTGGCATTTTAAAAATATTTATGATAAAGCAATTCATTTTAAGAATGACGCATTTTCCGTGGATAAAAAACTTATGGAACTCTGGAAAAATATTTCTGATGAAAATTCTGCCGACTATATTTTGAACAGAGAAAATTATTATTGCGCAGCATTTGGCTTGCTGACTATGGGAACAAAATAAATTATCAATGCTTTCCAAATCTCAGACTTTTCCCAACATTGTCTATTCTTGGAGGGTTCACATCAGCAATTAGTATCGGGCAATTTTTTTCCGGCTTTGATGGGTTACAAACACCGCGGCAGTTTTTCATACCATTCAAAAGCAACATTTTAATTTTCCTTAACTCTTTTATTTTTTCATCAAGCAACTTTACTTTCTTTTCAATCTTATCCGCCACATTATTACAAGTGGCTTCATTCATTTCAATCATATCTAACAAGTCAGCCGCTTCATTTAATGTAAAGCCAAAACTTTTTATCAGTTTAACCGACATCAGGCGCTGAAAGGTTTCTTCTGAATATTCTTTGTAGTTATTGAAACGCCTCTCATTCCGTGCTACCAAAATAAGCCCTTGCTTTTCATAAAAACGGATGGTATCTCTCGACAGCCCTGTTTTAGTGGATAATTCGCCTATTAACATCTTGTTTAAAAATTTATTTCATTTTTTACTTGACAGTGGACTATACTCCACCGTTTATCTTTACAAAAATAATCGCAAAATGAAAAGCAATTCACTATTACTACTAACAACTTTGGCTCTTTTATGCTGCCAAAATAAATCTACTAAAATGACAACAGATAACAAAACAAATTCCATTTGTTCTGATACATGTGAACCAAAAAACAAAACAACTGAACTTACCTGCAAACTAACAACACCCGAATTGCAACAACGCAAGTCCACCGTTATTGAAAGCTTGAGACAACAAGTTATCCAAACCAAAGAATTAGCAAACGGTTACTCTTTCAAATTTTCCGGCACCGACAAAATGTTTGACGAACTTACAGAGTTTATTAAAACAGAAAGAGAATGTTGTAACTTTTTTACTTTTACTCTTTCCATAAGTGGCGACAAAAGTGAAATATGGTTGGCGCTCACTGGCGAAAATGGAACAAAAGATTTTATGAAAGCTGAACTTGAACTGCGATAATCATAAGATCAATTTTGAAATTTGCGGCAATCCTTTAAACAACTCAACCTGTAAATCTTACATGCTTTTCCCTGCATTGTCTATTCTTTGAAGTTATCCTATGTTCTACTTTTGCATCAATAAAAAAATAAAGATGCAGTTTAAAAATAATTTCAAAATCCCTTCCATATTCCTGAGAGTTGCTCTGGCTATTCCTTATCTCTGGTTTGTTTCTGACAGGTTGGGTTTGTTGGGCGCTAACGGACAACCGCATGTGGGTTGGGGCGACTGGCATCACTTTATGGAATATGCAAAACAAACAATGAGTTTTTTACCTGTTTCAGCAATTCCATTTTTTGCAACAGCAGCAACTGTTTGCGAATTATTGTTTGGATTGTTATTACTCATTGGATGCTTTACACGAATGGCTGCAATCGGAAGTGGGATACTTAGTTTCCTATTTGCCGTATCAATGGCAATATCATTTGGAATAGAATCACCATTGGGCTATTCTGTTTTTACAGTAAGTGCTGCAAGTTTTTTATTGGCAACAATTCCCGAATATAAATGGAGTGTGGATGAATGGTTTTTAAAAAATAAAAATTAAACCATAAAAGATTTTAAACAGAAATAAAATGAAAGAGCAAATTATATGCAGCACCTGCGGCACTTATTATCCAATCGAAAATGTCCCGGAACTTTGCACTATATGTATGGACGAGCGGCAGTACCTCCCCGTTACAGGGCAAAGTTGGACAATGCCGGAAAACCTGCATCGCACACACAGTGTAAAACTCAACGGGCTGAAAAAAAAACTATATGAAATAGAAATCAATCCCATGTTTGCAATTGGACAAAGGGCTTTGCTGGTTCTTTCGGGAAAAGGAAATGTATTGTGGGATTGTATCCCCTTATTGGATGAACTAACGATTGAATTCATCAAATCGAAAGGTGGATTAAAAGCCATTGGTTTTTCACATCCGCATTTTTACAGCAACATGAACGACTGGGCAGAAACTTTCAATTGCCCGATATACATTCATCAAAATGATGAACAGCATATCATGGTAAAAGGTGAACATATCCGGCTTTGGCAGGGCAATGCAATGGAATTGTGGGATGGCATCAGCATCATTTGTATTGGAGGACATTTTGCGGGCAGCAGCATTCTGCATGTACCCTTTCTGTCTGAAGAAGGAACTATTATTTGCGGCGATACTTTATTTCTTTCACCAAGTAAAAAACATTTTTCAGTAGTTTTCAGTTCGCCTAACCGTATGCCTCTACCGCTGCATGAAATGGAACGGGTTAAGAAAAGGTTTGACAGCATATCATTTGATTCCTTTTACGGGTATCAAAAAATTCAAAATCTTGAAGAAAATCTAAAAGAGATTTTAGATGAGTCGTTCAAAAGATATTTTTTATAAAAATATTATTACAGCAAAACAATTAATGAAAAATAATAATGAAAAAAAGAATTGACTTTAACGATGTTCAGCCAACCGCCTATGATGCAATGGATGCATTGGACAAATATGTAAATGAATCGTTGGAAAACAAATTGTAAATGCACTTGTTGAATTTGTGTTTAATAATTTTGACAGAAGTAAAATTGAATTGAATGTTTTTGACTGGAATGTTGCTGCAATTAAGTCGTATGAAAAAGTTGGTTTTAAAATCAATCCTGACAAAAAACTTGAACAAAAAATAAAAGGACAGACATGGACAGCATTCAATATGATTTTACACAATGAAGATTGGAAGGAAATAATTTTTAAAAAATAAAATCTAACAGCATGAATAATTATGAAATTTTTTATCAGCTCCATCAGCAAAATAAACCGTTGATAGTAGCCAATGCATGGAATGTAAAAAGCGCACAGCTTTTAGAAAAGAATGGATTCAAAGCCATTGCCACATCAAGCGCTGCTATTGCTAATTCATTAGGTTATGAAGATGGGGAAAAAATTTCTTTCAGTGAACTATTTTTTGTGGTGCAAAGAATAGCTGCTTCTATAAATATTCCCTTGTCGGTAGATATGGAAACAGGTTACAGTAATAACATCAGCGAAGTAATCAGCAATATTGAAAAGCTTGTTGGCATCGGAGTAGTCGGAATAAATATTGAAGATTCGCGGGGAAAAGAGTTAACACCGGTTGACTTGTTTAGTGAAAAGCTTAGCAGCATCAAAAACCATTTAATAAAAAACAATATGCAGCTATTTCTAAATGCAAGAACAGATAGTTTTTTATTGAACTTGCCCTCTGCCCTTGAAATAACATTAGAAAGAATAAAACGATATGAAGATGCAGGTGCAGACGGAATTTTTGTGCCTTTTGTTACAGAGAAAGATGCAATAAAAAAAATTACTGCGGCCACAGCCCTGCCGGTAAATGTGCTGTGTACACCTCACCTTCCTTCCTTTGAAACCTTAGCGGAATGCGGGGTGCGCAGGATTAGTATGGGAAGCTTTTTATTTAAAGCGCATTACAATCATTTGGAAACGCTCATTAAAAATATGAATGCTCAGCAATCATTTTCTCCATTATTTTAAATGAAACATAAATTAAAACAATTCAAAAATGAATACAGACATTCGCAATTATATTACAAGAACCAATCAAGCAGAATGGACCCCACTAAATGAAGCAGGGATAGACACAAAAGGAATATTTGTAAAAGTGCTTCGGTATGATGAACAAACTAAAAGAGCGCCAGCTATACTTTTAAAATTTGAAGCAGGCGCTTCATATCCGTATCACAACCATCCGGGTGGTGAAGAACTGTATGTATTAGAAGGTGATGTAATTCTTGAAGGCGAAACTTTATCAGCCGGAGATTATTTATACACACCGCCAAACTTTAAACATTCCGTGAAATCAGAAAATGGTTGTGTTCTGTTGTTTATGATTCCTGAAGAAGTAGAGATTTTAAAAACTTGAACAAATTTCGATAATACATGATTCATTTTCTTAATGCTATTGGCAGCACCATTAGCTCTTGGCTTATTTCAAAACAGCTAACACATTTTACAAAATGATCAGCATGAATGCTTCGTTTCAAAAATTAGCTTTACTGTTTTTATTTTTTACGGTTGCGCTGCATAGCATTGCGCAACAGAGTGATGCTGCTGTTACCATTTCAAAAATTGGTAACTGGCTCGATGCTACGGCGCTGAAAACACAAAAAGGTTATGTGTGGGCAGCGGAGGATGGGTACATTAATACCATAAACGCAGCGCTGTATGCGGGTTCGGCGGGTGTGGTTTTATTTTGCTTAGAAGCTTATCACAGCTCCGGCGATAAAAAGCAATTGCAGCTTGCCACAGAAGCAGCCGATTTTTTAGCAAATACTTTGCCCGATAATTTGGATACAACCAACGATGAAAGTGGTGGTTTGTATACCGGCATCGCAGGTATTGGATTTGCGTTATCAGAAACATACAAGATTATTAAAGAAGAAAAATACAGAATCGCTTTTTTACAATGTATAAGACTGCTGCAAAATGCACTTACAGCAGAAGGAGATAAAATACACTATGGCAGCAGCACAGATATTATTTCTGGTAATGCAGGCATAGGATTATTTTGGTTGTATGCTTATAACGAAACAGGCGATGATAAGCTGAAGCAAACAGCCGCCCAAACAGATAACTGGCTTATTGCAAAAGCCATCGCAGACAGTGCCGGTTTCGCATAGAAAATTAATGATGATATGAAAATTGAGCTTCCCAATTTTTCACATGGCACTGCCGGTGTCAGCTATTTTCTTTCTAAATTATTTGAAACAACAAAAGAAAAAAAATTTCTTGATGCTGCATTGGCAGGCGGCCATTATTTGCAAAGTATAAAAGCAGAAAATGAAATGATTTGTCACAACACAGGGAGCAGCGGTAAGGATTTATTTTATGTAAGCTGGTGTCATGGTCCTCCGGGTACAGCCCGTTTATATTATCAATTATGGCAGCTTACAAAAGATGAGAAATGGAAGAATGCTATTTTAAAAATGGCTTCCTCTTTAATGGAAATTGGCATACCCGAAAAAAGAACTCCCGGTTACTGGAATAACATAAGCCAGTGTTGCGGCATTGCCGGCATTGCAGAATTTTATTTGAGCATGTATAAAATTTTTGGCGATAAAAAATACGTAAGCTTTGCCGATAAAATGATCAACGATATATTGCAGCGCAGCACATCTGCTACCGCAACTGTAAAATGGATTCAGGCAGAAAACAGAACGCAGCCAGGCAATTTAAAAGCACAGACTGGTTATATGCAGGGCGCCGCAGGCGTGGGAATGTTGCTATTGCACCGGCAGGCAAATGACGCCGGGAAGCAGCCACAGATAAGGTTTCCGGATGCACCCTATTAATCCCGGGTTAAGAAGAAATGTTTTGATGGCTGTACTGCAAAACAAATTTCCCGCTGATTTGATATAAGCTCAGGACGAAATATTTTTAATGAAATTCCTGATAAAATAGGGTTTGTTCATTACTCAACTGTTACGAACCGCAAAAAAAAATAATTATGAAGCAAAAAGATTTTACAGGCATCGTTCCTGCACAATATACAGGTAAAGAAATTGAAGCAGAAGCTTCTGTTGAATTGAAAGATGACAATGCAGCAAAGATTTTTTTTGATGCGGTAAAGGAGCGGTTGCTGCGTGTGAACAACTGGCACCGGATTGCGGGAATTATCAGTGCCCGCTTTCAGCTCATTGATGCAAACGGCGAAGAAGTTAACAGGAACGCCGCAAAGGGTGATTATTTAAAAATTGATATACCCGGACCCGGCAGTAAAGAAGGTGGTGGTTACGATTGGGTTTGCATTGAAGATGTAAGAGAAGTGGCGGAGGGAGATATGCAAAGCACGGGATTTCGTGTAAGGCCAACTCAAAATCCTTTTGGAAATAAAAACGAAACAGCTCACTTCTATTCAGATGAATCTACAAGTAATTTTATAGTAACACGTGAAAAAACAAGAATCAGTGCATGGATTATTGACCGTAATATAAAACCCAATGAGGATGCAGAATCGTTGATGGATAAAATTCGTGATACCGCTGCAGGCATGAGCGCCATTGCCAGCTTTTCCAAAATACAATGGCAAATGCTTGCAGAAGGGTTAATTGAAAAAAAATAGTCGGCAAGAAAAGGTTTTTTTTAATCTTGAAACTTTTTGCTTAACAATTTTGTTTAGAAATAAAGTGTCTGGAAATTATGATGCAAAAGATTTCAACAACATTTTTAATCTTGCTGTGGATAATTTTGGCTCTTTCGTAAGTTGGCCTTGCGGCAAATATTTTGTGTGCTCGCAATTCGCAAAATATTTATCGCTTACGAATACCACTTCTTTATCTGGGGATGATTTTGAGCTTGCCTTCCGTAGGTTCTAAAAATGCGTTGCATTGCTTTAAGTAATTCTGCATTTCATTCATGCCTTCTCCAAAAATGTTTTCACTAAACTCATGTGCTCTCTGTAACATTCTAATGTATGGGCCCGTATTTCCTTGCCTTGTCAATTTCTTTAATGCTCCCATGTAATCATCTCTGAAAACAGCAGGGATGATAATTTTTGACTGACCTCCATTTACCAATTCTGCATTCATCATAACTCTTGCAATTCTTCCGTTGCCATCAAGAAACGGATGTACTTCACTTAAAACAAACATTATGTAAGCGGCTTTTGAAAACGGATGCCCCAATGCTTTATAGAAATCGAAACTTTGTATCAATGTTCCTTTTACCAGATTAAAATCTACAAATGATGTATTGCCTGCAAAATTGTTTTTGTCTTTGAATTGACCCGGATTTTTATTCAGTCTTGCACTGAGTAATATTTTATGCCGGTAAGAAATTATTTTCAGAAACTCCTCCGGAGATTGTGGTGTGATTAACATTTCCTTTCTGTTGGAAACAAACTGATAAGTTCCTAATACATCATGGCTGTCTTCATTCCGTGCGGGTAAGGGTCTATTTGTTTCAATGATTTGTTTTGCTTCATCTATTGCAAAAACGATTCCTTCGATGTAGTTAGAAAAGTAACTTTCAAAGAAGGCAAAGTTCCGAAAAGACTTTGCAGTGGTGTTTCTGTCCGGTCGGTTTTTAAATTCGCCCTTTTGTAATTCACGAAAAAGCTCTTCGAATAATTTCATTCTGCCCGGATCAAAAGGAGAGCCAAAGGCTCTTGCAATAGCAAGGGGTGAGGAAAGTATTTTTGATGGATGTGTTTGGAGCAATGCACTTATTATTTTGTTCAGCCGATCAAATTCTCTTTTCATTTTGAGTGTTGATGCAATCGCCTTTGCCCTGTTTCTTAGTTTGTTTATTTCATCTTCTCCATTTATCCTGATGATTTGTTCCAGCTTCTCTTCGAGTTCAGACAAAGTCAAACATTTTGAAGCGTGACCTGTGTTCTTTGATGATTGCAGATTTTCTAAAAAGGCTCTTGGCTTTTGTGAGGCATATAATTCACCTGATATTGCGTTGTCGCCTTTAATGGGTTTATGACCTTTAAGAAAACGAATTGTGATGCCCGGAAGAGTTACTTTTTTAGTGTAGGTGTAAGTCAAAAAAATATGTCCTGCTTTTGTGGGTTGAAATTCCAAAGCTGAACGGTGGCTCAGCAATGCTCCGGGGTAAAGCTTGCCAAGTATTTGAAAAAGGTTTCTCCTTACAATTTCTTTAACCGGTTTTGTGAGATTTGAGGAATAGATACGGGGGCCAATCTTTCTTATTTTGCCTTCTTTTTGCAGTTTGGAAATGTGTTTTGAAATCTTTGATTCGGAAGAGCCAAAGATTATTTCCTGAAGGTGTATTGGTAAAATATTTTCCATTATCAGAGCATATCTTAGCAAGATAGAAAATACTTTCCACTAAGAAGGCATTATCAGGTAATTTTTTCCAAAATGGATATTAAAAAGCTCCCACTCAATTTGGCAAAAACTGTCTGCCATTTTTAATACGCCAGATAAAATGCCGCATATCCAAAACATTCCGCCTGCCAAATCCTTTACCGCATTGGTGATTTAAATCTTTCATAAGTGAAAAGTCAAATTGACTCAACTGATTTTGTTTTTTTATCAAGTGCTCTTGCCTTCCTTCTAAAAACAAGTTATGAAAATACACTACACCAATGGCATAAAGGGCGCTAACAATAGCGAGTAATCCATTGAAATAAACCGGAGCTGTTAATGATAAACGAATGAAGATCGTGGCTAAGATAAAGGCAGAATACCGGAATACATCCGGAAAATGTATTACATATCTGTAAGCAATCAGCATAAGAAATAAATCGCCAATAATAAGGACTAAATAAAAATTACTGAATGATTGAGTGAAAATTCCGGTATGCCAGAAATGATATAAATCCGCAACCCCAAACACAATCATGGATAGCAACATGCACAACCCTATAAACTTTTTAAATAAAACAAACCGCTCCCTGTCACCGGCATCTATGACGATAGGCCGATGCTTTTGCACGTTATAGTAATATCCTAATAAGAGAAAAACGATGAGAGCGCTGAAACTATCAGCCAGCATTTTCAAAACTGAATTCCGCACTATGTCCATTGACCCTGATAACTCAAGTAGGGAAAATTCTTTTAAAGCAGAACGTAATAATATCAGGCATAGAATCTCAAATTGCTTGGCAATTGAATTGGCAAGTGATTGAGGAATTACAAAGAGCAATCCGGCCATTTCAATCAGCAATAAAATAGTAAATGAAAAATGAATGGGAGTGAAAAATGTGATATTAGTTAAAAATGGAAAACCATGCAATAACCCGAAATAATTTGTTACCGCTATCAATAATACGGCCATAAAAGATACTACCAGCAGATTACTGAAGAATTGATTTCCTTTTTTACTCTTCCAGAAAGTCGCCAGTGCGTCAAAGAGATTAGCGCATATTTGAAAAAGCTTTATCAATAGTTGATATTCTATACAGGGACTGTAATTTTCTTTTCCTGTTTCTCATTCATTTTTTTCGAGCAGCTAATCGCACCATTTATCCATGCCATCGCCTCCAAGATTAATGATTATATTTTTCCATTACGATTTTTGTGTCTGCGATTTGGCGGCAATAGAATTATCACCCTAGGTTAAAGATATATTGCTCCAAAGTTAACCTTTGTCACCGTGTATCTCTACGTGCTGTTATTCAAACTTGCCCATAACTATAAAATCCCCTCCTTGCTTATTTCTTATCGTTTAGGAATATAAAATGTGCTAACAAAATGTACATGAGAAATGGAAGCTATATTTGAGTATAGTAAATGCGATTTGAAAATATCTTGGGGCGCCTGCCGGGCTGAAGCATTTCTATTAGGGAATAGAATAGCAGACCATTTCGATTACTGCAATTTGATAAATAGAATATTAAAAACTTTGGTGGGAGTTCAGTAATCCCGGCTTAAACCTTCTCATACTAAAATATTTTAACACGCTTTTGGAAAGCTAACCCATCCATCAACGTCATAGGTAATCTAAAATAATTATTTATGACACTTCATTTTCTAAAATCAGCTATAGCAATCGGAATCATTGGCGCTTTATCATTTCCATTTTTTTTAAAGCATCCGAAAGAAGATGAGAAAAAATCTGTAACTGCAAAAGGATTTGCTGTAGTAGAATTATTTACTTCAGAGGGCTGCAGCAGTTGTCCGCCTGCAGATAAAGCAGTTGAAAAAATTTCGCAGGAATTTCCCGCTCATGTTTATGTGTTAGGCTTTCACGTTGATTACTGGAATAATCTTGGTTGGAAAGATGCCTTCAGCAACGCCGATAATTCAAACCGGCAAAGGAAGTATGCATCTGCTTTTAAATTAGGCAGTATATACACGCCGCAGGTAATTGTAAATGGCAAAACTGAATTTGTTGGCTCCAATGAATCATTGCTTCACAAAACGGTGCAGAGTGAATTGCAGCAAACAGGTTCTTTAAATATTCAATTAGAGGCTAATTCAAAAGACGGAAAAAATATTACCGTTAATTATAGCCTTGATAATAAAGCAAACAGCGTATTGAATATTGCGCTTGTGCAGTTACAGGCAACCACCAGCGTAAAGAGAGGAGAAAATGGAGGCAGGCAATTACATCATGTGAATGTTGTAAGAGATTTCGTTACTCAAAATCTTTCTGATTCAAATAAAGGTTCAGTGAATTTTGAAATCCCGGGAAACCTTTCTAAAAGTGATTTTAAAATTATTGCTTTCGTACAGAATAAAAACTTAATGGAAATAACCGGCGCCGGTGAAGCAACTATTCAATAAAAAATTATTTACCTTAAGTAAAATACAAAAAATTTAATTCATTTACTTTAATGCTGATAGTGCTTCTTTAATTCTCGCCCATCCTCTTTCAATATTCTGCATGTTGTTGGCAAATGAAAAACGTATGCAATTCGGTTCCCCAAATGCATCGCCCATTACAGATGATATATTTGCTGTATGAAGCAAATACATGCAAAGCTCATTTGCATTTTGAATGGTTGTATCGCCGTTTGTTTTACCAAAATAAAAAGACACATCTGGGAAAATATAAAATGCTCCTTCAGGATTAAAGCATTTTAATCCCGGAATTTCCTGCACTAATTGCATCACTTTTGCTTTTCTGTTTGTAAACTCTTTTACCATTTCAAAGGATGGCGAAAGGCTTCCTGTAAGCGCCGCCACTGCTGCTTTTTGCGTTATGGAATTTGCACCGCTTGTAAATTGTCCCTGTAATTTTTCACAAGCTGAGGCTATTTCTTTGTTTGCAGCAAGGTATCCTAAGCGCCAGCCCGTCATTGCAAAACCTTTGCTTAATCCGTTTATTACAATTACTCTTTCTTTTAATTCATCAAACTGTGCAATGCTTTCATGGCTGCCCACAAAGTTGATGTATTCATAAATTTCATCGGAGATAATATAAATATCAGAATGCCTTTTAAAAACTTCGGCCAATAATTTTAATTCTTCTTTATTATAAACAGCACCTGAGGGATTGCAGGGAGATGAAAAAAGAAAGGCTTTTGTCTTTAGTGTAATAGCTTCTTCTAATTGTTCGGGTGAAATTTTAAAATTGCTTTCTATAGAACTTTTTATTTCAATCACTTTCCCTCTTGCCATTTTTACCACTTCAGAATAAGTAACCCAATAGGGAATGGGAATTATTACTTCATCCCCTTCATCAATAAGTGCAAGAATGGTATTTGCCAAACTCTGTTTAGCACCTGTTGATACAATAATATTTTCGGGTTTATATTCAAGAGCATTATCTCTTTTAAATTTGGTGCATACAGCTTGACGCAAATCTAAAAAACCGGCAACGGGCGGATAGTGGCTCCAGTTCTCCTTAATTGCCTGTATGGCTGCATCCTTAATGTGTTGTGGTGTATCGAAATCGGGTTCTCCTAAACTCAAATCAATTACATCAACACCTTTGGCTCTTAATTCACGGCCCAGCTTGGCCATTTTAAGTGTTTCGGGTTCATTGAAGCGTTTTAGCAAAGAAGATAATTGCATTAGCGGGCAAGCTTTTAGTATAAGGTAAATGTAAGGAGAAGACATCAATTACTTTTCGTCTTCAGCATTTTATCAGAATCTTTCCAATGAAGAAAAAAAGAAATTACTTTCTATTACAGCATTTTCATTGCTGTCGCTGCCATGCACTGCATTCTCCTGAACTGAAGTTGCAAAATCTTTTCTTATTGTTGCTGCATCTGCTTTTGCAGGGTCTGTTGCGCCAATTAAATTTCTAAAATCACCTACTGCATTTTCCTTCTCCAATAGAGCAGCTACAATAGGTCCGCTGCTCATAAAATTTATCAGGTCTTTATAAAAAGCCCTTTCTTTATGTACAGCGTAGAAGGCTGCCGCTTGCTCTGTGGTGAGTTTTGTAAATTTCATCGCTCTGATTTTAAATCCGGCTTTTGTTACGCGGTCAAGAATAGCTCCGGTATGATTTTTACTTACAGCATCGGGCTTAATCATTGTAAATGTAATATTGCTCATGGTAATGCTTGAATTTGGGCGCAAAAGTAGGGGTTCAAACGCCTATGTTTAAAGATTTTATATTCAATAAATTAAAAACAAATAAAATTGTTTTGAAGGAATGGTTTGAAAACCGCAATTTTGCCGCCGTTATATGCAGGCACTCGAAAATGTTTACCCATTGCTGGGCGATAAAAAAAGAATTGTAATAACAACGCACCAAAAACCGGATGGAGATGCAATGGGCGCTGCATTGGCACTGTATCATTTTCTTACTGCTTTAAAACATACTGTTACCGTTATTTCGCCAACTAACTGGGCAGGTTTTCTTAACTGGATGCCGGGCTGTGATAAGTTAGTAAATTTTGAAATAGATATAGAAAAAAATACGCAGGTAATCAGCGAGGCGGAAATTTTATTTTGTGTTGATTTTAATGTAATGCACCGCACAAAAAAAATGGAACAGACGCTCATTGATGCAGCCTGCATTAAAGTGCTGATAGATCATCACAGGCAGCCACTTGAAAATTTTTTTAATTTTCAATGGAGTGATATTGATAAAAGCTCTGCCTGCGAAATGGTGTACGATTTTATTTGTAGCTCACCATACTCTGATAAATTAAATCTGGATATGGCAACCTGCCTGTACACAGGAATCATGACTGATACCGGCTCATTCAGATTCGCTATCACTTCAGCCCATGTACACAGAATAGTTGCGCATTTTAAAGACATGGGATTAAATCATTCCCTGATTCACGATAAAATTTATGATAACTTTTCTGAAAGCCGTTTACGATTTATCGGTAATGCTTTGCTCAACAGGCTTGAAGTGCTGTATGAGTATAATACAGCATTAATGGCTATTCCAAAATGGGATCTTATTAAATATGAAATGAAAACCGGTGATACAGAAGGTCTCGTAAATTACCTTCTTACTATGGAAGGAATAAAGTTAGGGGCATTACTTATTGACAGAACAGAGGAAAGAAAATGGAGCTTCAGAAGCAAGGAAGGGTTTGATGTAAACCAGATGGCACGTACCTATTTTGAGGGTGGCGGCCATTTGAATGCCGCCGGTGGCAGAAGTTCAGAAACGCTGGAAGAAAATGTAAAAAAATTTAAAGAAGTTTTAAAAAATTATGAAAATCAATTACAATAAAATGAAAACAACAATCACAGCGATTACAGCAGTATGGCTGCTGGCATGTAATGTAAATTACGAAAAAACACCCAGTGGCCTGGTGTATAAGGTTTTTCCCGGTAAAGGCGGAGAAAAACCAAAGGCAGGAGAGTTTGTAAAATTTCATCTCCGGTATGTTATTGGAAACAACGATTCCGTTCTGCCTTCATCTTATGGTAAAATTCCCGGGTTTTCTCCCTTAGATACAGGCAAACGCTCTGAGTACACTTTTATGGAAATAATCCCCAAGCTCAGTGCAGGCGACAGTGCGGAAATAGTTATGAGCATTGATACGCTCAAGAGCCGGAAATATATACCCGAGTATGATTCTATCTTTACAAAAGGCGGCACTATTAAATGCAGCCTTAAGCTTCTTGAAATTTATAAATCAGACAGCGCTATGATGGTGGATTATCAAAAAGAATCGGGGCTTGAAAAAGACAGGGAGATACAAGCTGTTGAAAAATATATGGCGCAGAAAAATATCAAAGGCGTGAAAACAAAAAATGGCGCTTTCGCTGCCATTGAAGTTGCCGGAGACCCTTTATTAAAAGCCGATTCCGGCAAAATTGCAGTGATAAAATATAAAGGATATTTTATGAAGGATGGAAAAGTTTTTGATACAAATATGGATACTACAAAAGGTCACACCGAGCCGATTGAAGTATATGTGGGCATACATGATGGCAGGCACGATGTTATGCAAGGATGGAATGAGTCATTGCCTTATTTTTCAAAAGGCTCAAAGGGAAAAATTTTAGTGCCTGCCGTCCTTGCTTATGGACCGCAGGGTCGCGGGCCAGAAATGCCTGCCTATTCTAATCTTGTGTTTGATATAGAAATTCTTGATGTAAAAAATATGCCCGCAGAAAACAAATCTAAAAGTCCTCCACAGCCGCCGGTAGAACATGAGTAAAATATAAAATTTGATTATTTTAAATGCTAATGCCGCAGAAATATTTTGCGGCATTTTTATTTATCAAGCAGATTAGCGAGTTGCTGCAATTCATTTTTTTTATATTGTTTGTCAGGGCTTTCGAAGCAGCGGGATAATTCGTTCAGAAGCATTGAAATTATTTTGGTATGATTTAATGGCTTAAAGTATAAAGGCGAGGGAAGAATGGAAATACGCTTGAAATAATTATCTACATCTCTTTGGCTGAATATCTGCCCCGTAGTAGCATCAACGTAAAAGCTGATTTTTTCTCTTGGGTCGGCAGATTGTTCAGAGGCATCATTAATATTTCCGAAAAATGCCAGCACAAATTGTTTTGGAATATTAATGGCTTTCACCGGTATGGCCAGTAATTCTGCCAGCACCAAATACAAAATGCCATTGGCAATGGTATTTCCTTTTTTTGATTGCAATACTTTGTGCAGCAAAAATTCATCAGGGTTTGTGTAAGATACTTCAACGCCTTTTAAATTATAATAATTATATACAATGCTTGAGATAACATTTGCCTGCTCAATCGGTGTAAGAAAACTGTTAAGCTCAATCCATACATTGCGGCGTATCTTTTCAATTTCCTGTATCACAGGCGCTGTGTGCAATTCAGGATATTGAAATCTTGCAACGAGTAATGCACCAAAAAGCAAATCCTGGTATGCAGTGTTGCGCCATTCTGTAAAATCAGCCACCAAATCGTAAAAATGAAGACGATGAATAAGCATTTCAATACGCTCCTGCACTTGTTCACTGATGGTGTTTTCCCAAAGATTTTCAAGGTTTGGAATAATGCCTTTTCCATAGCCAACAATTTTATCACTTACTGTATTGAATACCTCGGCATCAGGGTCATCAATCAAAGTAAACAGGGCCGTTATTTCTTTGTTTTCATTCATCCAAAATAATTTCAGTACAAACTAAAATAATTTTTTTGAATTTTAATAATATGAAATTATTCAATGGTGTTAATTTCTTTTTGTGAAAATGTTGAGGCTTCGCTTTGCTTTAAAACAAATTTGTTGTATATGCAGAGTTTGCTGATTAAATTTCTGAACCAATAGCTATCCGGAGAAGATTGCCGTCTCTTTCGGGAAGATGTGATGATAAGAATATTTATTTTTTATAGGTATCCCGAACTTCGTTTCATTAAGACCATTGAAAAATATTATTACCGAAATAAAAACTACAGTTTGGCCACAATAAAAACTTATCCCCATTTTTTGTAAATGGAAAAAATTCTCAAAGCAATAGTTAGTGAAAATTCTGTTACGTTTTTGCATTGGCTGCTATGTGCAGGGCAAAGGCTGCAATCGCTGTGTCTTTAAGTAAATTTATTAATGCCAATTGGCGGTCTTCGTCATTACTCGATTGCAGGGCATTTGGCAAATGAATAGTGAGCACAAATATGAACAGCAATATTGCAAGAAGATACCCTGCCAGCTTTACCTGCCTGTTGGTTATAAAAGCAATAGCTGCAAGAATAAACGCTCCACCCACAATATATACCCAGATATTACCCCTAGGCAAAAAAGAAGGCAGAAACCCTATAAGGTTTTTTGGATACATAAAATGGTAAATGCCAAATACAATCATTACGATTGATAACAGAATGATGGCGATTCTGGAAATGATGTGTTGATTCATTTTCGGGAGTTTTTGCCGTATTAAATTACACTTTTTCTTGCTTACCAAAAAAAGTTTTTTTAATACCGTGCAAAACTGAATTTTCTATGTGATAAATTAATTGAAAATGAGGAAGGAAAAATAAATCTTTCAGTTATCAATTTCTTTTACCGCGGGGCGGTTATCTTCTTTCCTTTTTTCATAGTGCATATTGAAGCGTAAAAGATCGAGGATGTATTTTCTGTGGCGGTTTAATTCGTACCAGTAAATGCACTGCCCCAGTTGGTAAAGAAAGGGATGACCAATGCTTTCATATTCATACTTATCATCATTAAGCACACCATCGCTGTTTACATACACCGTTGCGGTGAGCATGAATTCCACTTTGTTTTTTAAATCTATTATATATGATACATCGGTAATGCAACCATAAGACCAGCCGGCTTTATTAAACACCCTTATAGAATCTGGTATGTAATGGTCTTTCTGAAAAAAAAATTTTACGTAACTGTCGTAATAAAGGCCCGTATCATATTTCGGGTAATCAGTCTCTGATGGATACTGCGAAAGGTAGCGGTATAAAAAATCATAATCATCTTTTTGTAAATTAAAACGCTGCCGGGAAGAAACAGAATTGGGAAACAAAACAGATTGCAGCAGTTGCTGCAGATCTTGCAGTGTAACATTATTATGCGTGGTAAAATCCATCGGTTCATTGATAAGACTATCCTGCTGGTTATAGTAGGCTGTGCCCATTTTATTGATATGGCTAAAATCAAATGAATCGGTATTGTATGCCATGGGCTGTGCATAGATAAGCGAACCATCAGGCTTTATAAAACGGAGGGGATTCGTATGCCTGTTTTCGTCGGAATTCATGCGAATAAAGCGGCGGGTGATGCGCAGGTCAGCATATCCCATTGCATGCAGGCGCCGGTTAATAGATTGTTGCCCCACAAATTCATACATGCGGGTATAGGCATCATTATCGCTTACCAAAAATGCTTTACGTATAAACTGTGCAATTGAAGGCAGTCCGGTTTCAGCAGTGCTGTCTTTATAGAGAACGGTTTGTTTTGAATAAGCGCTGTCAAACTGCATAGGCGTAAACTTATTTATACCATGCTGTTTCAGTTCATTAATTTTTTCCAGTGACAAAAAAGCTAGTGGCAATTTTACGGTGGATGCGGGGTTGAAATATTGCAGTGAATCATACTGATAATAATAATTGGTGAAGTGAGGTTCATTTTTTTTATCACGGTTAATCTGAGTATAGATAATCTGGTAACAGTACGTTTCGGGATGATTTAATACCTGCTGAAACAAACTATCATTTTCGGCGGCCAGTATATTTTTCAACAGGGTGTCTGTACGGAGTTGTGCTGTGCTGCAGACCGCATAAATAAGCAATATAAAAACGAATATGAAATACCGCATAATGAGAAAGATATAACGAACAAGTATACCCATGGTTGGGAACACTTATAACACCGGAACAGCTGCCGGGCTTTAAATTAACATTTTTTGCTTGGTTTTATTCGTTGAGCCCAAACCCGCTGCTGATAATGATTTGCAGCCGAAGCTAACAACCCGCCCCACTTGCTGAAATACTTTTGTTGTGCTCTCATGTCATTGCAGTTTTTATAACCTGAAAGTCTTCTTTGCTAATTTCCCTAAAACCACTTATAAGATAAAAGCCCCACTTTTTTTTGTTGTTTATAAATGTTAAGTAGTAAATTAAGAACGAATTTCAGCTTCGTGGCTCGCCTTATATTTTACACTATCGGTCCAAATTTGGTTGTAAGTAACAGGTCGAAATTCAATTGCTAACTCTGCCGCTTTTTTCATGTGTTTTTGGGCTTTTTGATCTTTAAGCATAGTTTGAAAATCTTGAATGGATTTCCATTGCGCATAATTAGTTACAGTCTTTTTGTCGTCACTTATGTGAAGATTGGCCGAAACGTATCCGGGCAACTTACACATTACAGTTTCAGTAGCTTCTCTTAAAAGTTCAAGAAGCTCTAAATGTTTTTCAGGGTTAACTAAGAAAACATTTATCAAGGTGCAATAATTTTTAGAATTGTCTATTGTAGTCATAGTTCTAAAATTTTAGTCAGTGTCCACAAAATAGCCTATAACACACTTATTTATTTTTTCCTTCGCGAAGATTTTTTAAGAGGATTTGCTTTGCCTTCTTCAATAATTTTATTTACTTCATTAATGCTAAGATTAGCTGCATTTTTCTGCTGCTCCTTTGTAAGCTTGTAATTGCGCAAGCCCTGCTTAATATATGCTCCATAAGGGCCGTTAAGTATTTGTATTTTTTCTTTTTCAAAAACTTTTATGGTGCGCTCATTTTTTGCTTTTCGTTTTTCTTCTATAAGCGGAATAATATCTTCAGCCGCTACGTTATACGGGTCCATGTTTTTATTTAATGAATAAAACATTTTGCTGTGCGATGCATAGGGGCCAAAGCGGCCAATATTTACCAGCACATCTTCGTCTTCAAACTTACCTAAGTTGCGGGGAAGTTTAAAAAGCTCTAAACCTTCTTCGAGGTTAATGGTTTCAATGCTTTGAGTAGATTTTAGCTTGGCGAAACGCGGTTTCTCCTCCTCATTTGATTCGCCAATTTGTATCATGGGGCCGTAGCGTCCCATTCTCGCTACCACTCGTTTACCACTCGCCGGTTCAATTCCCAGTTCACGTTCTCCTTTTATTCTTTCAGCAGTTTCCATTGTATTTTCAACATCTTTTTTAAATGGCTTATAAAAACCATCCACCATTTTTGTCCACTGCTTTTTGCCATTCGCTATTTCATCAAACTCTTCTTCAATTTTTGCTGTGAATTTATAATCCATTATATCATCAAAATACTGGTTAAGAAAATCGGTAACCACTAATCCTAAATCGGTAGGAAATAATTTTGCTTTTTCAGTTCCTGTTGTTTCGTGTTCTGTTTTTCTTGTAAGATGATTTTCCTTCAAAATAAACACTCTTATATTTCTTTTTGTTCCTTCCTTATCGCGTTTCTCTACATAACCACGTTTTAAAATGGTTGAAATAGTTGGTGCATAAGTGGAAGGGCGGCCAATGCCAAGCTCTTCTAATTTTTTTACAAGAGATGCTTCGGTATATCTTGGAGCAGGACGTGTAAATCTTTCGACCGCTTTCATTTCTTTGAAATCAAGCTGCTGATCGGTTTGCAATGGAGGTAATGCGCCCTCTGCTGTATCATCATCATTTATATTTTCTTCATCGGTATCTTCGGTGTACGCTTTTAAAAATCCATCAAACTTTATTACTTCACCCTGCGCAGTTAATTCAGCATGGTTTGTTGAAATATTAATTTTTGCAATTGTTTTTTCAATCTCTGCATCTGCCATCTGGCTGGCAATTGTTCTTTTCCAGATTAGTTCATACAAACGTTTTCCATCGGCATCTTCTGCAGAAGCGTTCTGCATATAAGTTGGGCGAATTGCTTCATGCGCCTCCTGAGCTGTTGCGCTTTTATTTTTATATTTTCTTATTTGCAAATATCTGTTTCCATATTGATTTTGTATTCGAGATTGAATATCACTAAGCGCAGTATCGCTAAGATTCACACTGTCTGTTCGCATGTAGGTAATGTATCCGCTTTCATAAAGCTTTTGAGCTATCAGCATTGTTTTAGCAACACTGTAGCCAAGCTTCCGGCTTGCCTCCTGTTGTAATGTTGAAGTGATAAAAGGCGCCGCCGGTGATTTTTTTGCGGGCTTTATCTGTACATCTTTTACCGTGTACACAGCGCCCTTGCAACTATTGAGAAATTGTTCTGCACTCTCTGCATTGCTTTGTTTTGCACCTTCCGCTTTAAAAGTTACAGGCTTATTATTAATATCATTTTGGATAAAGAAGGCCTCAATCTTAAAGCTGCTTACAGATGTAAAAGCATTTATCTCCCTCTCTCTTTCTGTGATGAGACGCACGGCAACACTTTGCACACGACCGGCGCTTAATGTATTGCCCATGCTCATTTTACGCCAAAGCACCGGGCTGAGCTCAAAGCCAACAATCCTGTCAAGAATGCGGCGGGCCTGCTGCGCATTTACTAAATTCATGTCAACTGTTCTTGGGTTTTCAACTGCCTGCTTAATCGCCGGCTTGGTTATTTCATGAAACACAATGCGCTTGGTATTGCTTGGATTTAAGCCCAGCACTTCACATAAATGCCAACTGATTGCTTCGCCTTCACGGTCCTCATCTGTTGCCAGCCATACTTCATCTGATTTCTTTTGGAACTGTTTTAATTCTTTAACTACTTTTTGTTTATCTTCAGGCACAATGTATCTCGGCGCATAATTATTTTTTACATCGATGCCCATTTCTTCCTTTTCCAAATCACGAATATGACCATAGCAACTTTTCACTTCAAAGTCGCTGCCTAAAATTTTTTCTATTGTTTTTGCTTTTGCAGGAGATTCTACTATCAATAAATTCTTAGCCATTTTTAGTTTTTATTTTTTATTGACCCGGCAGCAGAACAACTATTAAGCTCCTGTTGCGTCGCACTCTTCAAGGTTCTGAACTTTACTCAACGATTTCACTTTCATAGCACTCGATAATTCAGAACTTTCCTTTACTAAACGGGTGCAATATTAATTTAATCAGTGAAAACGCAAAAAATGTTAAATGAAACGTATGCAGGTTTGTTTTATTAAACTAAAATAAAATTGCTGTATCTCATTATGTATAAAAAAATTATAGTCTATGAAAAAGATTTTACCCGCATTGATTTTATTATTAGCAGCCACAATTGTGGTTCCCGATGCAACCGCACAACCATATAGCAGAGCCTATAATGTGCGGCACAAACAAACGTTTTATTATTACCCCCGTGCTAATGTGTACTATGATGCGTACACAAGAGAATATATTTATCCGCGCAGGAACGGATGGGTAAGGGTTCGTGTATTGCCACGTGAATTGGTGGTTGTAAATTCTCCAAGGTTTGCAGTTTACAATTATGGCAATGATGTGTGGAGATACAATTATCAGCATGTAAGATTATACAGAGCTTACGCACCTCCGCCGCCAAGAGTTGTGGTTTATCAGCCGGCTCCTTATTGTGCTCCGGGTGTGCATGTCTCTATTAATGCAAGATTTTAGGTTTAGGTTTTTTTGAGAGTGATAAAAGTGTTCCTGTTTCAGGAGCACTTTTTTAGTGTGATGATTCTTTGCATAACTTCATTTCAAAATAATCAAAAGAAATGGATGTATCCATTATTGGTTCTGGAAATGTTGCAACCGTGCTTGGCAAATTAATCATAAAGGCAGGACATACGATTACTGAAGTAACAAGTAAGAATATCGCTCATGCACAAGCGCTGGCAAAAGAATTAAATGCAAAAGCAAATGATAATATTTCCTGCCTTTCAAAGCATGCAGATATTTATTTAATTGCTGTTTCAGATAATGCAATCGAAGAAGTTTGCAAACAGATTATATTAAACGACAAAATCGCAGTACATACATCCGGCGCTATAAGCAAAGATGTATTGCAACATGTTTCTTCTTTTTATGGTGTGCTGTATCCATTACAAAGTTTGAGAAAAGACGCCACACACAATCCTATTATTCCTCTATTGATTGATGCAAATAGCAATGCCGTAAAGCAGCAATTAAAAACCTTCGCTTCAACAATGAGTGAATTAGTTTATGAAGCAGATGATGAAAGCAGATTAAAACTTCATGCAGCGGCTGTTGTTGTTTCTAATTTCACCAATCATTTGTTTGCACTAACAAAAGAATTTTGTGATAAAGAAAAAGTAGATTTTAATTTACTTATTCACATGATACAGGAAGTGGCTGCAAGAGTAGCTTTATACAATCCTGCCGAAATGCAAACTGGCCCGGCTGCACGAAAGGATGAACAGACTATTCAAAAACATCTGCAAGTATTAGATGCCTATCCTCAATTGAAAATAATTTACGAAGTGATGAGTAAAAGCATTCAAGACTTTCAATCATAAATTATTTATTGCTTATTGAAATATTTTTAGGGAAGATTCAATAATATCCACGCATTCTATTATTTGTTTTTTATTAATCGTAAGCGGAGGAGATAAGCGAATTTTATCACCATGCGTTGGTTTGGCAAGCAATCCATTTTCTTTCAGTTCAAGACAAAGTTCCCATGCTGCCTCAGGGTTTGTATGATTTATTACAATTGCATTCAGTAAACCCTTTCCTCTCACTGTAGCAATAAGCGGAGAATTTATTTTAAACAATTCTGAACGCAAAATTTCACCCATGGCATCAGCATTCTCTGCCATGTTTTCTTCTTTCAATACTTTCAGCGCTTCTATTGCAACAGCACATGCTAAAGGATTACCGCCATAGGTAGAGCCATGTTCGCCCGCTTTTATATTGAGCATAATTTCATCATCAGCTAATACAGCAGAAACAGGAACTGTTCCGCCGCTCAATGCCTTTCCTAAGAGCAAAATATCAGGGCGTACATTTTCATACTCACAGCAAAGCATCTTTCCTGTGCGGGCAAGTCCTGTTTGTATTTCATCAGCAATAAATAAAACATTATATGCTTCGCAAAGTTGTTTCGCTTTGGAAAGATAGCCTTCATCAGGTACTACAACTCCTGCTTCTCCCTGTATCGGCTCAACTAAAAAACCGGCAACATTTTTATCTTCCAAAGATTTTTGCAAAGTCTCCAAATCATTATAGGGAATACGGATAAAACCGGGCATGTATGGTCCAAACCTTTGATAAGAGAGCGGGTCGCTGCTGAAAGAAATCACGGTGCTTGTGCGTCCGTGAAAATTTTGTTCGCACACAACAATCTTAGCTTTTGCATCGGGAATTTCTTTATTTGTATAACCCCAGCGACGGCAAAGCTTAATCGCTGTTTCAACGGCTTCCACGCCGGTATTCATCGGCAATACTTTATCATAGCCAAAATAGTTGGTAATAAATTTTGCGTACTCGCCCAAAAGGTTATTGTAAAAAGCACGGGAAGTAAGCGTAAGCTTTTGAGATTGCTCAATCAAAGTTTGCACAATGCGGGGATGACAGTGTCCTTGGTTTACGGCTGAATAGCCACTTAAAAAATCATAATATTTTTTTCCGTCAACATCCCAAACAAAAACGCCTTTGCCTTTTTCCAGAACCACAGGAATGGGATGATAATTATGAGCACCAAATTCTTCTTCAAGCTGAAGATAATATTGTGTTTTTTCTGATAAGGTATTTGTAGCAATCATAAAATAATTTTAATAATGAATAGTGAATAGTAAATAAACAATAATAAATAAGAAATAATGCTTACTGAGAGCAAATAAGTGCATAACGGAATTCCCGTTAACTGCTTTTAAAAAGAAGTGTGGTCTAGAAAATCAAGATTCATATCGAGGAAGTGAATTACCATATCGGCGGCAAAGATAACTTTTACCGGAGAATTATAAGAAAGTTTCTTGTGTTTTTTAGATATAGTTCCCTACTTTTGCCCTCCGAAAAAAATTATTTTGAGATGGCAAGAGTGTGTCAGGTAACAGGTAAAAAACCACTGAAGGGTCATAAGGTATCCCATTCAAACATAAAGACCAATCGCAGGTTTTTACCGAATTTGCAAACCAAGCGATTTTATTTTGAAGAAGAAGACCGTTGGATAACTTTGAAGGTTTCTACCAATGGCCTTCGTACAATCAATAAAAACGGACTGGCTTCCGTAGTAAAAAAGATGCGGACAGAAGGCGCTCACATATAATTATTTTAATTTTTAATACAATGGCAAAGAAAGGAAACAGGGTACAGGTTATTTTAGAATGCACCGAACATAAAAACAGCGGGCAGCCTGGCACAAGCCGTTATATCACAAAAAAAAATAAAAAAAATACTCCTGAGCGGCTGGAGTTAAAAAAGTTTAATCCTATACTGAAAAAAGTTACACTTCACAAAGAAATTAAGTAACTTGATAATGACTTATTGACTAAATGACTTTTAATCATGGCAAAGACAGCAAAAACAGCGATAAAAACAAAAGACCAAAAAGCAATAGCAGAAGCAAAGAACTGGAGCAAAGTTATAAGAGCTGTGCGCAGCCCAAAATCAGGGGCTTATACTTTTAAAGAATCAATAGTGCATAAAGACAAAGTGAAAGAGTTTCTTGCACAAAAATAAAATTTACACAACTCAAATATTTTAAAAGCTTTTTCATATTCGTATGAAATGGCTTTTTTGTTTAAACCAATTGTGAGCACAGAAGAATTATACAACCTCTATCTTCAGCATAGCAGCATAGAAACCGATACAAGGAAACTTAAGCATGGAGATATTTTCTTTGCATTAAAAGGCCCAAATTTTAATGGGAATAGTTTTGCATTACAGGCTTTAGAGGCCGGCGCTGCTTATGCAATAGTTGATGAAGATATTGATGACATTAACAACAGAATAATAAGAGCAGATGATGTTCTTACTACGCTGCAAAATCTTGCAAAATATCACCGAGAACAATTCTCTATCTCTTTCATTGGTATTACCGGCAGTAATGGAAAAACTACAACGAAAGAATTAATTCATGCGGTGCTGTCGTCTCATTTTAAAACCTATACTACACAGGGGAATCTTAACAATCATATCGGCATACCCGTTACCATACTGCGTATAAAAAATGATGCAGAGCTTGCAATAATTGAAATGGGCGCCAATCATCAAAAAGAAATTGAAAGCTATTGTGTATATGCACAGCCCACGCATAGCATTATTACAAATTGCGGAAAAGCGCATTTAGAAGGCTTCGGAAATGTGGAAGGAGTATGCAAAGCGAAAGGTGAATTGTATGATTATATAAGAGCGAATAAAGGAACAATATTCGCATACAATGATTATGAATATTTGCATAGCATGAGTAAAGGCATTGAAAAAATAATTTGGTACGGTACTAAAAATGGAAGCATAACAGGAAGTGTTGAAACAAGCGAACCATTTTTAAAAGTGGCGATAAAAAAAGTATTTGAAATTAATACACTGCAAACACAATTGGTGGGCAACTACAATCTGCCGAATATTTTATGCGCCGTTGCTGTTGGCAAACATTTTTCTGTGCCGGATGAAAAAATAAAACAAGCGATTGAAGGTTATACTCCATCAAACAGCCGCTCTCAGTTGATAGATTGGAGAAACAATAAAGTAATTCTGGATGCGTATAATGCTAACCCATCAAGCATGAAGGCTGCGATAGAAAATTTTGCAGCCATTAAATCAGCTCAAAAAATATTGATGCTTGGCGGCATGATGGAATTAGGAGATGCAAGCCTGCATGAGCATGAAAACATCATACAAATTATTAATACTTACAAATGGGAGAATGTAGTGCTGGTGGGCGGCGATTTTAAAAACACACATCATTCATACATATATTTCGATACCGCTGCACAAGCCGGAAACTGGCTGCAGCAACAACATTTTGCAAATACTTATTTTCTAATAAAGGGTTCGAGAAATATACAAATGGAAAAGGTTCTTGAATAAATTATCTTCGCCGCAAGAACTGCATGAGCACACCAACAGTTAATAAACCTTCTTATATTTTAAGCGTATTCGCAAATAAATGTCCCCGCTGCCGGCAGGGACATATTTTTGAAACCACTAATGCTTATTCATTAAGGAACAGCCGGTATATGAAAATGAATGCGCATTGCCCGGTGTGCGGTCAGCCCACTGAAATAGAAATAGGCTTTTATTATGGCACAGGGTACGTGAGCTATGCACTAACCGTTGCATTTTCTGTTTCTACTTTTGTTGCCTGGTGGGTGTTAATTGGAATTTCTGCAAATGATAACAGAATTTTTTACTGGCTTGGAATAAATACTTTTTTACTTGTAGTGATGCAACCGCTATTTATGCGCTTATCGAGAAGCATGTGGCTAAGCTGCTTTGTAAAATATGATGCTAACTGGCAACAGCATAAAATTGCTGATACCAATATATAGAGCGATAAAATATTATTACACACTAAAAACAAAGAGGCTTTTCAATTTAGGCTTAATGGACATTTTTGATGCTCAAAATCGCTAAAAGCCTTATTGATATTAGCTTTGAGTTGAATCAAAGCTTATGAATAAAAAAATTGCTTTTACTGTTTCAGTAAAATCACAAAGAAAAATGGTCAAATAAATGGAGTACAGCGATATAAATGCGCTGCTTGTGGCAAGCAATTCCT